>NZ_CP123967.1:1200000-2400000 GCF_029917005.1 Tessaracoccus lacteus | reverse complement strand
CTGTAAAGAGATGGTGAAATGGTCAGGCGATGTGGTCCGTCTCTTTCGACTTTCTCTCCTCGGCCGCGGAGTCCACGTCCGCAGCGAGGGTCCCGAGATAGAGGCTGATGACTTTCGGGTCGTTCAAGAGTTCCCGGCCGGGTCCGACGTAGGCATCTCGACCCTGGTCGAGCACATATCCGCGGTCGCAGATCTGCAGGCAGCGGCGGGCGTTCTGCTCGACCATGATCACCGACACGCCGGTCTTGTTGATCATCCGTGTCCGGATGAATGCCTCGTCCTGCAGCGCGGGGGACAGTCCGGCGGAGGGCTCGTCCAGCAGGAGCACAGACGGGCGCATCATGAGCGCCCTGCCCATGGCGACCATCTGCCGCTCACCGCCGGACAGCTGCCCGGCTCGCTGCGACCGGCGGGCGCCCAGCTTGGGGAAGATGTCGGTGACGTACTCCCAGCGCTCGTCGAACAGCTTCGGCTTGAGGTACACGCCCATCCGCATGTTCTCCTCGATCGTGAGCGAGGGGAACACGTTGTTGGTCTGCGGCACGAAGCCGACGCCGCGGGCCACCAGGGTGTTTGCCCGCTTGTTGGTGATGTCGTCGCCCTCGAGAGTCACCGTCCCGGAGCGGACGTTCACGAGCCCGAAGAGCGCCTTCAGCAGCGTGGACTTTCCGGCACCGTTGGGGCCGATGATGCCGACCAACTCGCCGTCGCCGACCGTCAGGGTGCAGCCGTTGAGGATGTTCACGCCCGGCAGGTAGCCGGCGACGAGGTTGTCGGCCACGAGGATCGGGGCAGACGCGCTCGTCGCCCCCGCCGTGGTGGACTCCGTGGAGGTGGTCATGGTGCTCCTACCGCTTCTGCTCTGCCAGGTCGCGCTGGCGCACTTCCATCAACTTCGCGAGCTGATCGGGGTCGATCAGCGAGTCGTCGCCCAGGTCGACGTCGTGACGCGCGCCGAGGTACGCGTCGACGACCGCCTGGTTCTCCATGATGTTCTCGGGTGGCCCCTCGGCCACGACACGGCCCTCGGCCATCACGACCACCCATTCGGAGATGTGACGCACGGCATGCATGTCGTGCTCGACGAAGACCACCGTCATGCCCTCGTCGCGCAGGGCCTGGATGTGGCCGAGCAGCGACTGAACGAGCGCGGGGTTCACGCCGGCCATCGGCTCGTCGAGCATGATGACCTGCGGGTCGGTCATGAGGGCGCGGGCCATCTCGAGCAGCTTCCGCTGTCCGCCCGACAGGCTGCCGGCGAAGTCGGCTGCCTTGGCGTCGAGCTTGAAGCGGGATAGGATCTCCAGCGCCCGCTCCGTGTTCGCCTTCTCCTGGCCGCGCCACAGCGGCTTGATGAGCGAGGGTAGGAACCGCTCCCCGGTCTGGCCGGTGGCGGCGAGCAGCATGTTGTCCAGCACCGTCAGGCGGGACAGCGCCTTGGTGAGCTGGAAGGTCCGAACGACCCCCTTGCGGGCCACGTAGGCGGCCGACTTGTTGGTCAGCGAGACGCTCCGGTCGAACGTCCACTCGCCGGAGTCGGCCTTGTCGAAGCCGGTCAGCAGGTTGAAGAACGTCGTCTTGCCGGCGCCGTTGGGTCCGATGAGCGCGGTGATGGCACCCTTCTGGAACTCGACGTGCTCGACGTCGACAGCCTTGATGCCCCCGAAGGAACGGGTGACGTTGCGGGCGGTCAGGATCGGTAGGGGCTTTGCGGCGCCGACCACGGGCTCGACGAACTGGAGGGCGTGCGCCACCGCATCGTCGGGCAGGTCGATGCTCAGGTCGAGATCGGCGCGGGAGGGCAGGTCAGTGGGCATCGAAGGCCAGCTCCTTCTTGTTTCCGAAGATTCCCTGGGGTCTGAAGATCACGAGGCACATCAGCACGACGCCGACCAAGAGGCCGCCGATCTGTTCGATCTGCGTCGAGGAAAGGATGGTGTCGGGCACCGCGGCGCGCATGCCCGAGCGGACCAGCATGTAGGCGGCGAAGAACAGCATCGAGCCGATCACCGGGCCGAAGACCGTAGCGGCGCCGCCGAGCAGCAGGACGGTCCACACCCAGAAGGTGGTCGTGCGGCCGAGACCGTCGGGCTGCACGGCACGGGGCAGCACGAACAGGACACCGGCCAGTGCTCCCATCACGCCGCCCAGCACCAGCGACTGCATCTTGTAGGCGAAGACGTTCTTGCCGAGGGCGCGGACGGCGTCCTCATCCTCGCGGATGCCCCTGAGCACGCGCCCCCAGGGGCTGCGGGTCAGCAGCCAGACCAGCAGCAGCGCCGCCAGCACGAGCAGCCAGGCGACGATGCGCAGCCACCACGAGTCGGAGCCGTTGTTGGCGTAGGTCCACGGGCCGATGGTGGTGGTGCCGTCCGGCAGCGGTGAGAGCGCCTGGAAGGTGCCCTTGAAGGAGTTGCCCGTCAGGCCCGACGACCCGCCCGTGTAGGCGTCCAGCACGGTGGAACGTCCGACCATGCGGATGATCTCGGCGGCGGAGATCGTCACGATGGCCAGGTAGTCGCCGCGCAGCTTCAGGGTCGGGATCCCCAGGATCAGGGCGAACGCCGCGCCGGCAGCCATCGCCACGAGCACCGCCTGCCAGAGTGCGGCACCGTTGATGGTGGCGATAGCGAACCCGTAGGCGCCCAGCAGCATGAAGCCCGCCTGGCCCATGTTGAGGAGGCCGGTGAAGCCGAAGTGGACGTTGAGTCCGATGGCCGCCAGCGCGTAGGCGGCGGTGGTGGGGGCGATGAGTTCGCCTGCGGTCTGCGCGAGGACGCGGAGCCAGTCCATGTCTAGCCTTTCAGCCGATGCGGTCCGCGCGTCCCAGGATGCCCTGGGGTCGCACGAGGAGGACGATGATGAGGATCAGCAGCGCCGTCGCGTAGCGCAGATCGCTGGGGATGACGAGGCTGGACAGCTCGACGGCGAACCCGATGATCAACGAGCCGACCAGCGCGCCGTTGGCGGTGCCGAGGCCGCCGAGCGTGATGGCCGCGAACATCAGCAGCAGCATCTGCAGGCCCATGTTCCAGTTGGCTGCGCCGAACATCAGCGCGAACATCAGCCCGGCGAGGCCGGCGAGCCCGCAGGCCAATGTCCAGACCAGCCGGATGACCGAGTTGGTGTTGATGCCGGTGGCCGACGCGAGGGCCGGGTTGTCGGACACGGCGCGGGTCGCACGGCCGAGCCGGGTGCGCGTCAGGAAGAAGCCGATCGCCAGCAGCACGACGAGCGAGATGCCCATCGCCAGCAGCGACTCGTGAGTCATGGTGATCGGCCCGAAGGTGACGGTCCTCGGGTTGCCCGTGACGACCTGGAAGGTGCCGGTCCCGACCATGAACTGGATGAGGAACTGCAGCGCGATCGACAGACCGATCGTCACGATCATGATCTGCGTGACCGGGGTCCCGCGGCGCCTCAGCGGCTTCCACAGCGCCGCATCCTGCAGCCAGCCCGTCGCGGCGCAGATGCCGATCGCCAGGATGGCGGCTCCCCACAGCGGGAGGCCGACCTGGATCAGGAGGTAGCTCAGCACCGCCCCGAGGGTGACCTGCTCACCGTGCGCGAAGTTGGAGACCCTGGTCGTGCCGTAGATGAGGCTCGCCCCGACCGACGCCAGCGCCAGCATCAGGCCGAACCGGAGGCCGGAGGCCAGCTGCTGCCAGACCCGATCCATCGAGACGCCGGAGGAGCCATCCTCCTGCGCCGGGGCTGCCGGCGCGGAGGATGCCGAGGCCGACGCCTCACCGTCGGGGACCGGGGCCGCAGCGGCCTCTGTCAGGTCGAAGGTGCCACGCGCCGTCGAGCCGAACTGGACGGTGAGGTCCTTGACGAGATCGGTGCCGGCCGACGGGAAGTCCGCCGGGATGGAGGCCCCGTCGAGCGTGACCGTGTAGGTGTCGGCGGTGTCGACCTGGAACGTGGTGGGCCCCTCGGCGGTGGAGACCGCGTCGACGGATCCGTCGGGTCCCTCGAGCGTCACCTTTACGTCAGCGACCGGCTCGCGGTCACCATCGAAGATGTTGACCTGGACGCAGCCGTGCTCGGAGGAGCGTTCGCACTCGGTCACAGCCGTGACCTCGGCGTGTGCCGACAACGGCAGCAGGCACAGGATGCCCGTGAGGGCGGCGAGCGTCGCAAGGATGCGTCGGGGGCGTGCGGCTGGACCGGTCGTCGACCGTGTAGGCAGTCCCATAGAGGACCTCCCAAGCTTCAGATGTGCCGGGTTCATCGCGCTGTCGCGGATGAGGATGGGTCAGAAAGCTAGGGCGTCAATGTGACGGCAGGATTTCATGTGCGTCACGTCCCCGTCTCGGTTCTGTTCCGTTGTTGACAAGGGGGGGCGCGCGAAGTGGCCCATGTTGGAGATGGCAACCCCCGCGACGCCGTATGATGCCAACTGACCTGGAAGCCACGAAGGAGAAGCCTTGTCCACCGACAGCGAGCTCGCGCCAGTCGCGGCCGTTGTGGTTCTCGCCGCTGGTGGCGGGACCCGCATGAAATCGTCCACTTCCAAACTCCTCCACGAGATCGCCGGCAGGCCGATGCTGAGCTACGCCGTCTCGGCGGCGGCCTCGCTCGACCCCGAGCACCTCGTGGTGGTCGTCGGTCATCTCCGCGAGCAGGTCGAGGAACACCTCGCCATGCACCAGGCCGCTGTCACCACGGCGGTGCAGGAGGAGCAGCTCGGCACCGGCCATGCCGTGCAGTGCGGGCTCTCCGTGCTCCCAGAACTGACCGGCGACATCGTCGTGACCTACGGCGACGTCCCGATGCTGACGGGGGAGACGCTGCGTCAGCTGGTCGCTGTGCACCGCGCCCACGACAATGCGGCGACCGTGCTGACGGCCAGGGTGCCGGACCCCACCGGCTACGGCCGGGTGCTGCGTGACGGCGATGCCGTCGTCGGCATCGTCGAACACAAGGACGCGACCGCGGAGCAGCGGAGGATCGACGAGATCAACTCCGGTATCTACGTGTTCACGGCCGACACCCTCCGTGCGGGGCTCGCCTCGCTGAAGACGGACAATGCCCAGGCCGAGCTGTACCTCACCGACGTCCTGCACTTCGCCCACGAGCGCATGCAGCGCGTCGGGGCCCTCCTGATCGACGACGTCTGGCAGACAGAGGGTGTCAACGACCGGGTGCAGCTCGCACGCATGAACGGCGAGATGAACCGCCGCATCCGCGACCGGTGGATGCTCGACGGCGTCACGATGATCGACCCTTCGACCACCTGGATCGACGTCGACGTGGACCTGGCTCCCGACGTCATCCTCTACCCCGGCGTCATCCTGCAGGGAGCGACCACCGTCGGCGAGGGCGCCCACGTCGGGCCCGACACGACCCTGATGGACGTGGAGGTCGGCCCCGGCGCCGAGGTCGTCCGGACGCATGGGTCCTTCGCCGTGATCGGAGCGGGCGCCCAGGTCGGGCCCTTCTCGTATCTCCGGCCCGGAACCATCCTCGGCCAGGGCGGAAAGATCGGGGCCTTCGTCGAGACGAAGAACGCCACCATCGGCGACGGCGCCAAGGTGCCGCACCTGACCTACTGCGGCGACGCGATCATCGACGAGGGCGTCAACATCGGCGCCGGCACGATCTTCGCCAACTACGACGGCACGCACAAGTCGACCTCGCATGTCGGCAGGGACGCGTTCGTCGGATCGAACTCCGTCATCGTCAGCCCCGTCGACATCGGCGCGGGGGCGCTCATCGCAGCCGGATCGGCCGTCACTGAAGACGTGCCGCCCGGCGCCCTCGGCATCGCCAGGGGACGACAGCGCAACGTCGAGGACTGGATGGCCGAGCGCCGTCCGGGCTCCAAGTGGGCCGATGCCGCCGCGCAGAGCGACGGCACCGTTCATCCTGCAGTCACCGAGTCGCGAGAGAAGAAGGCCTGACGACCCATGTCCCACATCGCCAAGAACGACAAGCACCTGATGCTTTTCAGCGGGCGCGCATACCCGGATCTGGCGCAGGAGGTGGCGCAGCTGATGGACACCACCCTGGTGCCGACGCGCGCGCTGACCTATGCGAACTCCGAGATCTACGTCCGCTTCGAGGAGTCGGTGCGCGGGTGTGACGCCTTCGTCATCCAGTCGCACACCGCTCCGGTGAACGAGTGGGTCATGGAGCAGCTCATCATGGTGGACGCCCTCAAGCGCGCCTCCGCCAAGCGCATCACGGTCGTCGCTCCGTTCTACCCCTATGCGCGCCAGGACAAGAAGCACCTCGGGCGTGAGCCCATCTCCGCCCGCCTGGTCGCGGACCTCTACAAGGCCGCCGGCGCGGACCGCATCATGTCCGTCGACCTGCACGCCGCGCAGATCCAGGGCTTCTTCGACGGGCCCGTCGACCACCTCTGGGGACTGCCGGTCCTCGCGGACTACGTCGGCGAGAAGTACGCCGGCGACGACGTCTGCATCGTCTCGCCCGACGCCGGACGCGTGCGGCTCGCGGACATGTGGACCGACCGGCTGAGCTGCCCGCTGGCCATCATCCACAAGCGCCACGATCCGAACAAGGCCAACACCGTGGCGGTGCACGAGGTCGTCGGTGACGTCGTCGGCAAGACGTGCATCCTCGTCGACGACATGATCGACACCGCCGGCACCATCGCGCAGGCGGCGCACGCGCTGCGTGAGCGAGGCGCCAAGCGCGTCATCGCCGCCGCGACGCACGCGGTGTTCTCCGGCCCTGCCGCCCAGCGCCTCAACGCGTCGGGCATGGAGGAGATCATCGTCACCAACACGCTGCCGATCCGCACGCCCGAGCCGATCCAGAACCTGAAGGTGCTGTCGATCGCGCCGCTGATCGCCAAGGCCATCGACGCCGTCTTCGTCGACGGCTCCGTCACCTCGCTGTTCGGCGGAAACGCCTGACGTGACCCGACGCTGAGCGTCGGGGCGACCGTCAGAAGGCGGTCACCAGCACCGCGACGTTCAGCGCCACCACGGTGGCCACCACCAGCCAGGCGAGGGCCGACAGCCAGCCGGGGTTGCGGTGCTCACCCATCGCGCGTCGCGAGCCGGTGACCATCACGAGCGGGACCAACGCGAAGCTGATGCCGAAGCTCAGCACGAGCTGTGAATCGACGAGAGCCTGCGTCGGCGACATGCCGGCCACCAGGATCGCCACGGCCGGGATCATCGTGAAGAGCCGCCTGGTCATCGGCGTGATCCTCGGGGACACCAGGTCGCGGATCATGCCCGCGCCGGCGTCGGTGCCGACGATCGCCGAGCCGACCCCGGAGACGAGCAGCCCGATGGCGAAGATCGTGGCGGGCACCGAGCCCACCAGCGAGTGGATCTCGTGGTAGCCCGCCTCGATGGAGTCCACGCCCGCGCCCTGCAGGCCGGCGGCGGCGAACAGCAGCATGGACACGTTGACGACGCCGGCGATCGTGAGCGCAAGCAGCACATCCAGGCGCTGTGCCTTCAGCAGGCGCTCGACCTTCTCGTCGGACTTCGAGTGCTTGTCCCGGGCCAGCTGCGAGTGCAGGTAGATCGCGTGCGGCATGACGGTGGCCCCGAGCATCGCGGCGGCGATCTGGATGGAGGCCGCGCCGTCGAAGCGGGGGAGCAGGCCCCCGACGATCTCCCTCGGGTCCGGGGGCACCCACGCAAGGCTCAGCAGGAAACCGACGGCGATGATGGCCAGCACGGCCATCATGAGCGTCTCGAAGGCACGTTGGCCGCGGGTCCGCATCCACTGCAGCGACAGCAGCGCGACGAGACCGACCACGAGTGCGCCCACCCACAGGGGCAGCCCGAACAGCAGGTTCAGGGCGATGGCGCCGCCGACGATCTCGGCGAGGTCCGTCGCGATGGCGACGCCGATCGCCTGAGCCGCGTACAGGGCCCGCCACGCCTTCGCACCGCGTCGCCTGCCGAGGTCCTCGTGCACGATCGAGCTCAGGGAGCCGCCGGTGACCACCCCGAGTTTCGCCGACAGATACTGCACGAGCATCGCCATGATGCAGGCGAGGACGAGCGCCCAGACGAGGAGGTAGCCGAACTCCGCGCCCGCGCTGAGGTTCGCCGCCACGTTGCCGGGGTCGACGTAGGCGAGCGCCGCGATGAACGCGGGTCCAAGCAGTGCGGCTGTCCGGCGGGGCATGCCCGGCACCTTACAAGAGGTATCGGGGTCAGGTCGGCCTGCGGTCTGAGCGCGGAAGCGGCACCGGCGACGACGAGCCGATCCGCCGAGGCGGACATCTCCCTAGAGTCGACGACGATTCTCAGTGGAAGGACCCACCATGTCCCAGCAGACCCCGATGGGAGCGCCGGCCTGCGGCGTCTCGCACCTCACCAAGGTCTTCGGTTCCGGCGAACAGCCCGTCGTCGCGGTCAACGACGTCTCGGTCGCGATCGCGCCAGGCAGCTTCACGGCTGTCATGGGGCCGTCCGGCTCCGGAAAGTCGACCCTGATGCACTGCATGGCAGGGCTCGACCGTCCCACCGCCGGGGACGTGTATGTCGGGGCCGACAACATCGCACGGCTGCCGGAGAAGGCCGTGACGAAGGTCCGACGCGACAAGATCGGCTTCGTGTTCCAGTCGTTCAATCTCCTGCCCACGCTGACGGCCGAGCAGAACATCGTGCTGCCGCTCGACCTGGCCGGGCGGAAGGTGGACAGGGCCCTGTTCGGCCAGGTGATCGACTCCCTTGGCCTCGGCGACCGCCTGACGCACCGCCCGAGCCAGCTCTCCGGAGGCCAGCAGCAGCGCGTCGCCGTCGCCCGCGCCCTCGTGACCCGCCCCGAGGTGATCTTCGCCGACGAGCCGACCGGAGCGCTCGACCGCCGCACAGGAACCGCGCTGCTCGAGTACCTCAGGCAGTGCTCCCGGGAGCAGGGACAAACGATCATCATGGTCACGCACGACCCGCTGGCCGCCGCGTACGCCGACCGCGGCCTCATGCTGCTCGACGGGCGGATCGTCGCGGACCTGCCGCACCCCACTGCCGAGCAGGTGCTGTCCTACCTCGGGCAGGCGGCGGCCTGATGTGGCGCGAGGCAGTCAGTGAGCTCAGGCTCCACCCGTCGCGGTTCGTCGCGACGCTGCTGGCCATCGCGATCAGCGTCGGCTTCATCGCGGCCATCTCCGTGTTCATCAACTCCCAGCAGAACGCGATGGGCAAGCAGGCGGCGCTGCCGATCAGCACCTCTGACGCCGTCATCGCGCTCCCCGAGGGCGGTGGTGCACAGGCCGCGGAGTTGGCCGGTGCCGTCGACGGCGTGGCGTCCGTCGACCCCGTTCCCACTGGCGCCGTCAGCTTCCTGTCGAAGGGGGACCGCAGCGTCACCACCGAGCTCTATCCGGTGCCGGCCGAGCACGTGCGCTGGTCGCGGCTGGTCGACGGCGCGTACCCCGCGTCCGACGACGAGCTGGCGCTGTCCGAGGCCGCGGCCCGAGAACTCGGCGCCGCGATCGGCGACACCGTCGACCTTGAGGGCATGGACCAGCCGATGCGGCTGGTGGGCCTGACCGACGACCCGATGTCGCTGTTCACGGTCATCGGCTACGTCGCGCCATACGCCGATGGCGGCGTGGACGGCGCCTACCAGCTGTCCGTGCGGGTCGACTCCGGCGCAGATGTGGAGCAGGTCGCCGACGCGCTGAAGACCCAGTTGAAGGGCGTCTCCGGGGCGGAGGTCCAGACGGGGGCCGATGCCAGGACCGAGACCCTGACCCAGGCGACGGCCGGGCTCGACGTGTTCAAGTACCTGCTGCAGGGCTTCGCCGCCATCGCGCTGCTGGTCGGCATGATCACCATCGCGAACACCTTCACCATCCTGGTGGCCCAGCGACGCCGGCAGCTCGCGCTGCTGCGCGCCATCGGCGCCACGCCCGGCCAGGTGACCGGCAGGCTGCTCGTCGAGTCGTTCCTGCTCGGCGCCATCGGGTCAGCCGCGGGGCTCGCCGTCGGCTTCCTGGTGGCCTGGATCGGCGGCCAGGTCACGGGCTCGAACTACTTCGGGCTGACGGTGGTGCCTGCAGAGCTGGGCATCGCCTTCGGCATCGGAGTGCTCGCCACGATGGTCTCCGCCGTTGTGCCGGCGCTCCGGGCGGCCCGCGTGAAGCCGCTTGAGGCGCTGCAGGTCGTCCCCAGCGCCCAACAGGCGCGTCGCGCGAGCGTCGCCCGGCTGGTCGTCTGTCTGCTGTTCGCGGCGCTGGGTGTCTTCCTCGTGGTGCAGAGCCGCGCGGGCGGCGAATGGGCGATGGTGTGGGCGGTGCTCGCGGGCTTCGCGATCACGGCGGCGGTCCTCGGCGGCGCCCCGCTCTACATCGCGCCGCTGCTGCGCCTGGTCGGGCGCGCCTTCGGCTGGGCCGGGCCCACGACGCGGCTGGCCTTCGCGAATGCGGCCCGCAACCCTCGTCGGGCGGCGTCGACCGCCACCGCGCTGATGCTGGCCGTCGGCCTGATCGTCACGCTGCAGGTCGCGCTGGCGACCATGCGGACCACCGGCATGGAGGCCATTGCCCGCGAGTACCCCGTCGACGTGGCGGTGTCCTTCGCGGACGGGGCGCCTGAGGGTGTCGTCGACGATCTGCGGGAGACGGGCGGTGTCGCGGCCGTCGGGACGGTCCCGGCCAAGCCGGTCAAGGCGCAGGACGCCGTCGACGACCAGTCGCCGACCTGGGCCTACGCGCCGCAGGGCGCCTACGACGAACTCGGCGTCACCCCGCCGCAGGGGTCGATGCCCAGTGAGGGGACGGCGGTGGCCGGTGACTGGTCCCTGGTCGTGCCCGACGGTGCGACGACGGTCACGCTGCCCGGGGCCGACGGCGACGTGACGCTGAAGGTGGTGCGCAGCTCGTCGATCAACTACGACGCCATCGCGGTGTCCCCGGCGACCCTCGACAAGCTCGCCGGCACCGCCGCAGTGCACCAGGTCTGGGTCCAGCTCCAGGACCGCACCTCGTCGTCGGCGCTGAACAACGTGCTGAAGATCACCGACCAGTTCCCCGAGGGGACGGTGGACGGCGGCGGCGCCATCATGGCCTCGCTGGTCAGCCAGGTCCTCGACGTCATGCTGATCGTCCTGACGGCGCTGCTCGGCGTCGCGGTCCTCATCGCGCTCGTCGGGGTCGGCAACACGCTGGGGCTGTCGGTGATCGAACGGCAGCGCGAGTCGGCTCTGCTCCGGGCGCTCGGCATGCAACGTGCCGGTCTGCGCGGCATGCTCGTGGTCGAGGCGATCGCGCTGGTGGGCATCGGTACGGTCATCGGGCTGGTCGCCGGCGTCTTCTTCGGCTGGCTGGGCGTCTCGACGGCCTTCTCCATGATGCCGGAGGGGGTCATGGACCTGCGTCTGTCCCTCGACCCGTGGTACACGCTCGGCCTGATCCTGGTCTGCCTCATCGCGGCCGTGCTCGCGTCGATCCTGCCTGGCCGCCGCGCGGCCAACGCGACCCCGACCGAGGCCCTCGCCGTCGAGTGACGTCCCTCCCCACCCGGGCCGCGATGAGCACGACACACTTGTCGTCGACGAGCGAGCGTTCACATTCTCGGAATCGCGCGACGAGAAGGAGAATGTGCTCATCGCGGCCCCGGGGCCCGACCCGTCGACCCGACGGTGACCGCCCGCGATTGGGTCCGACGGGGCCGCTGGGCTAAGCTTGGACAGTTGCCTGGCGAGGGACCTCAGAGTCCGTTATCGACTAGCCGTTCCTCGCGAGGCGCCGACCTGCGTCACAGTTCACGAAGCCCGAGGAGTATCCATGGCTGACAACAAGCTTTCCGCCACCACCCGCACCGAGTTCGGCAAGGGCGCCGCCCGTCGCCTGCGTCGCGCCGGCTCGACCCCCGCCGTCCTCTACGGCCACGGCACCGATCCGGTCCACCTCGCCCTCCCGGCGCGCGAGACCTTCCTGGCCCTGCGCACCGCCAATGTCCTGCTCGAGATCACCGTCGACGACGCCAAGAAGCCCGTCCTCGCGCTGCCCAAGCAGGTCCACCGCGACCCGATCCTCCCCGCCATCGAGCACGTCGACCTCCTGCTGGTGAAGGCCGGCGAGAAGGTCGAGGTCGAGGTCGCGCTGGTGCTCGAGGGTGAGGCCGCCCGGGGCGCGCTGGTCAACCACGACCTCACCGCTCTGTCGGTCCTCGCGCCGGCCACCGACATCCCCACCGAGCTCACCGTCTCGGTCGAGGGCCTCGAGATCGGCCAGCACCTGACCGTCGCCGACATCAAGCTCCCCGAGGGCGTCGAGACCACGGTCGACGGCGAGACCCTTGTCCTCTCCATCGTGCCCGTTCCCACCGAGGAGCCCGCCGACGAGGCCGCCGAGGGTGAGGCCGACGAGGCCGCCGAAGCCGCCGAGTGAGCACTTCCCCCTATCTCCTGGTCGGGCTCGGTAACCCGGGCCCGACCTACGAGTTCACCCGGCACAACGTCGGGTTCTGGGCCGTAGCGGACCTCGCGGACCGCTACGGTTCCTCCTTTTCCCTGAACTCGAGGCAGCGCGCCGAGGTCGCATCCGTCGTCGTCCCTGGGACGACGACCAAGCTCATCTGTGTGAAGCCCACGACGTTCATGAACGACTCGGGCGTGGCGGTCAAGGCGATCGCCGCGTTCCACAAGATCCCCGTCGACCACGTGATCGTGCTGCACGACGAGCTGGACCTCGACCCCGGCAGACTCCGGGTCAAGAAGGGCGGAGGCGACAACGGCCACAACGGCCTGAAGTCCATCCGCGCGCACCTGGGCAGCGGCGACTTCTACCGCGTCCGGATCGGCATCGGCCGCCCGCCGGGCAGGCAGTCGGCCGCCGACTACGTGCTGAACAAGCTGAAGCCGGCCGACCTCGACGCCATGCGCGTCGACGCGGCCATCGGGGCCGACGCGGCGCTGTCGATCATCCGCCACGGCCTCGACGCGACGCAGAACACGTTCAACCGCTGAACGACACCACCGCAGATCAGGGAAGGACACGGCAGTGAAGTACCCGGGACTGCTCGGAGAACTCGAGGCCGACCGCGGCTTCGCGGCGACGATCGCCGACTCCAGGCGCAGCGGCGTCACCGCGCTCGACGTGACCGCCGTCACCTCCTTCTTCCCCCTGCTCAGCTCCGCCATCGCCGAGGGTTCCGGCGGCACCGTCCTGATCGTCACCTCCACCTACCGCGAGGCAGAACAGCTCACCGCCGAGGTCGGCGCCCTGCTCGGCCCCGACCAGGTCGAGTACTACCCCGCCTGGGAGACCCTGCCCCACGAGCGCCTCTCCCCGCGCGCCGACACCGTCGGCCGACGACTCGCGGTGCTCCGCAGGCTCGCCGGATTCGACGGTGACATCCCCCGGGTCGTGATCGCGCCCGTCCGCTCGGTGCTGCAGCCCCAGGTCCGCGGCCTCGCCGACATGACCCCCGTCCAGATCGGGGTGGGGGACAGCTACGAGCTCTCCCGCCTGCTGAACGACCTCGTCGGCGCCGCCTACAACCGCGTCGACCTCGTCGAGCGGCGCGGCGAGTTCGCCGTCCGCGGCGGCATCGTCGACATCTTCCCGCCGACCGCCGAACACCCGGTGCGCATCGAGTTCTTCGGCGACGAGGTCGACGAGATCCGCTACTTCACCGTCGCCGACCAGCGCTCGACGGGGGAGTCCGCGAAGAGCATCGTCGCCCCGCCGTGCCGCGAGCTGCTGCTCACCGAAGCCGTCCGCGACCGCGCCCGCCGGCTCTCCGCACAGCACCCCGAGCTCAGCGACCTGCTCGACCGCGTCGCCGAGGGGCACGCGCAGGAGGGTATGGAGGCCCTGATCCCCGCGCTGGTCGACGGCCTCGAGCTGCTCGTCGACGTGCTGCCCAAGGGGTCGATCGTGCTGGCCTCGCAGCCGGAGCTGATCCGCGCCCGTGCCGCCGAACTCGTCGCCACCAGCCAGGAGTTCCTCGAGGCCAGCTGGGCCGCGGCCGCCGGCGGCGGCACCTCACCCATCGATCTGGGCGCCTCCGCCTACTGGACCCTGGCGGACGTGCGCATGCATGCGCTGGAAATCGGGCTGCGCTGGTGGTCCATGTCGCCCTTCGCCGCCGACGACCAGGGCGCCTACCCCTCGACAGGCTCAGGGCTTGACGCCGACTCCGTCTACTCCCGCACCCTGGCCGTCCACCCCTCCGAGCCCTTCCACGGCGACGTCGCCGTCGCGACGCAGCACGTGGCCCGCAGGGTCAAGGACGGCTGGCGGGTCATCGTCGCCGTCGAGGGCCGCGGCCTCGCGCAGCGTCTCATCGAACTGCTCGACGAGGCGGGCGTCCGTGCCGCGATCGGCGACCTCGAGGGGCCGCCGGCCCCCGGCTCCGTCACGGTCGTCCTGGCGACGCTGCGGCAGGGCTGGCGCGCCGACGAGGCCCGCATCGAGGTCCTCACCTCTGCCGAGCTGACCGGCCAGGCGGCCGTCGACAAGGTCGAACGCAAGCTGCCCAGCCGCCGCAAGGCCACCATCCAGCCGCTCGAGCTGAAGGCGGGCGACCCCGTCGTGCACGAGTCCCACGGCGTCGGCCGGTTCGTCGAGCTCGTCAGCCGCACGATCCAGGGCGCCACCCGCGACTACCTCGTCATCGAGTACGCGCCCAGCAAACGCGGCCAACCCGGCGACCGGCTGTTCGTCCCGATGGACCAGCTCGACCAGCTCAGCCGCTACGTGGGCTCGGAGTCCCCGACGCTCGACAAGATGGGCGGCGCCGACTGGACCAAGCGCAAGGCGAAGGCCCGCAAGGCCGTCCGGGAGATCTCCGGTGAGCTCATCAAGCTCTACGCCGCCCGCCAGGCCACCAAGGGCCACGCGTTCGGCCCCGACACCGCGTGGCAGCGGGAACTCGAGGACGCGTTCAGCTACGTCGAGACCCCGGACCAGCTCTCCGCCATCACCGAGGTGAAGGCCGACATGGAGAAGCTCGTCCCAATGGACCGCCTCATCTGCGGCGACGTCGGCTACGGCAAGACCGAGATCGCCGTGCGCGCCGCGTTCAAGGCCGTGCAGGACGGCAAGCAGGTCGCCGTGCTCGTGCCGACGACGCTGCTCGTCACGCAGCACTACGCCACGTTCGCGTCCCGCTTCGCCGGGTTCCCCGTGCGCGTCGCGCAGTTGTCGCGCTTCCAGAGCGACGCCGAGGCCCGCAAGGTCGTCGACGGCATCGCCAACGGCAAGGTCGACGTCGTCATCGGCACCCATCGCCTGCTCAGCAAGGAGATGCAGTTCAAGGACCTCGGCCTGGTCATCATCGACGAGGAGCAGCGCTTCGGCGTCGAGCACAAGGAACGCCTGAAGGCCATGCGGGTCAACGTCGATGTCCTGTCGATGTCCGCCACGCCGATCCCGCGCACGCTCGAGATCGCCATCACGGGCATCCGGGAGATGAGCGTCATCGCGACCCCGCCCGAGGAGCGCCACCCCGTCCTGACGTTCGCCGGGCCCTACGACGACGCACAGGTCAAGGCCGCCCTGCGCCGCGAGCTCGCCCGCGAGGGCCAGGCGTTCTTCGTGCACAACCGCGTCGGCACGATCGAGAAGACCGCGGCCCGGCTGCGAGAGCTCGTCCCCGAGGCTCGTATCGCGACGGCGCACGGGCAGATGAGCGAGGCGCGCCTCGAGCAGGTCATGCAGGACTTCTGGGAGCGCAACACTGACGTGCTGGTCTGCACCACCATCGTCGAGGCGGGTCTGAACATCCAGAGCGCCAACACGCTGATCATCGACCGCGCCGATATGATGGGCCTGTCGCAGCTGCACCAGCTCCGCGGCCGCGTCGGCAGGTCCCGCGAGCGCGGCTACGCCTACTTCCTGTACCCGGCCGACAAGCCGCTGTCGGAGGCCTCCCACGAGCGCCTCGCGACCATGGCCGCCAACACCGACCTGGGCGCCGGCATGGCCATCGCCATGCGCGACCTGGAGCTCCGCGGCGCAGGCAACCTCCTGGGCGAGGACCAGTCCGGCCACATCGAGGGCGTCGGCTTCGACATGTACCTGCGCATGGTCGGCGAGGCCGTCGCCAACTACCGCGGCGACGCGGGCGAACCCGAGCCGACGATGCGGGTCGAGATCCCCGTCGACGCGCACCTGCCGGAGGACTACATCACCTCGGAGCGGCTGCGCCTCGAGATGTACAAGCAGATCGCCGAGATCCGCACCGAGGCAGACATCGAGGGCGTGCTGGCCGAGCTGGTCGACCGGTACGGCGAGCCGCCCCAGGCCGTGGTGTCGCTCCTGGGCGTCGCCCGGCTGCGGAACCTGGCCCGCGAGCACGGCATCCAGGAGATCGTCCCGCAGGGCAAGGTCGTGCGCCTGGCGCCGCTCAGCCTGCCGGAGTCGCGGCAGCTGCGCCTGAAGCGCCTGTACCCGGGCTCGACCGTGAAGTCCGCCGTCGACCAGATCCTCGTCCCGAAGCCCGCCGACGGCGACTACCTCGGGTGGGCGACCACGCTCATCACGCAGCTGTTCGCGTGATCCGGCGCACCCCTCCCGCCCGGCCCCGGTCATAGGCGTATGCGCTACGCTGGCAGGCGCTACCGTCGCAGGCGGGCGCACCCCGAAGGAAGGACTCCCATGAAGCTGATCCGCGTCGTCCCGGCCCTCGCAGCTGTCGCCATGCTGGCGGCCTGCAGCCCGATGCCGAGCACCGCGCTGGTCGCAGGAGACACCACCTACTCCGAGTCGCAGGTCGACGCGATCGCCACCGGCTGCGCTGCGGAACTCGGCAGCGACGCGGTGCCCGCGCGCTACGTCGTGCAGTACCTCGCCATCGGCGCCGTCTTCGACCAGGTCGCGCAGCTGACAGGCACCGTCCCCACCGACGCCGACCTCGACGAGATCGCCACCTCCGGCCTCGGCGTGGCCGTCGCCGATCAGGACTGCGTGGTCCTCACCCGGGCGCTCGCCAAGTCGCAGCTGCTGTCGGCCGTCACCGACACCGCGGTCGTCACCGAGGCGGTGGCGAACACCCACATCGAGCTCAACCCGATGTACGGAACCTGGGACCCCACCGGCGAGACGATCCTCACCGACTCCGGCTCGCTCTCGGTGCTGGTCTCGGCCACCGATGAGCAGTGAGCTGACCCGCCTCTACGACGTCATGGCGCGGCTGCGCGCCCAATGCCCCTGGGACGCGAAGCAGACCCACCGCACGCTCGTCACCCACCTGGTCGAGGAGACCGCCGAGGTCGTCGACGCCATCGAGACCGGCGACGACACCGACCTGACCGAGGAACTCGGCGACCTGCTGATGCAGGTCTACTTCCACGCCCGCATCGCCGAGGACGAGGGCCGGTTCACCCTCGACGACGTGGCCGGCGGCATCGCCGACAAGCTCATCCGCAGGCACCCGCACGTCTTCGCCGGCGAGGACGTCCCCGCCGACATGCGCCGCTCCTGGGAGGCCGCCAAACGTGCCGAGAAGGGCCGCAGCTCCGCGCTCGACGGCATCGCGGAGTCCCTCAACACCCTGGCCCGGACCGGCAAGGTCGTCTCCCGGTCCCGCTCGCACAACGTCCGGATCGACCTGCCGGCCGAGCCCGTCGACGCCGCCGCCGTGGGGGAGGGGATCGTCGCGCTCGTCGCACGCGCCCAGGCCGCCGGAATCGACGCCGATCAGGCCACGCGCGACGCGCTGCGGGCCCTCGAGGCGCGCATCCGTGCAGCGGAGAACCCGCCCGCCTGATTACTGCGTAGCCCGCCCGTGGAATCTGGCGGGGCAATGGGTAGGCTTGGCGCGGATAGAGAACACTCTTGAAAGGGAGCTACATGGCATCCATCGAATTCATCCAGGCCCGCGAGATCCTCGATTCGCGCGGCAACCCGACCATCGAGGTCGAGGTCGAGCTCGACTCGGGCGCCAGCGGCCGGGCCGCTGTCCCCTCCGGCGCCTCCACTGGCGCCTTCGAGGCCGTGGAGCTTCGTGACGGCGACAAGGGCCGTTACGGTGGCAAGGGTGTCCTGACCGCTGTCAAGAACGCCACCGAGATCATCGGTGAGGAGATCCTGGGCCTCGAGGCCGACGAGCAGCGCATCGTCGACCAGGCCATGCTGGAGCTCGACGGCACCGACAACAAGGCCAAGCTCGGCGCCAACGCGATCCTTGGCGTCTCGCTCGCCGTCGCGCACGCCGCGGCCGAGGAGGCCGGCCTGCCGCTGTACAAGTACGTCGGTGGCCCCAACGCCCACATCCTGCCCGTCCCGATGATGAACATCCTCAACGGTGGGTCGCACGCCGACTCCAACGTCGACATCCAGGAGTTCATGATCGCCCCGATCGGCGCCGAGTCCTTCGCTCAGGCCCTCGAGATGGGTGCCGCGGTCTACCACGAGCTGAAGAAGGTCCTCAAGGCCCGCGGCCTGTCGACCGGCCTCGGCGACGAGGGCGGCTTCGCCCCGAACCTCGACTCCAACCGTGAGGCCCTCGACCTCATCCTGGTCGCCATCCGCGACGCAGGCTACGAGCCCGGCACCGACATCGCCCTGGCCATGGACGTGGCCGCCTCCGAGTTCTTCGAGGACGGCTCCTACAACTTCGAGGGCGAGAAGAAGACCTCCGCCCAGATGGTCGACTACTACGACGACCTGCTGAAGTTCTACCCGCTGGTCTCCATCGAGGACCCGCTGAACGAGGAGGACTGGGACGGCTGGAAGGCCATGACCGAGCGCATGGGCGACCGCGTCCAGCTCGTCGGCGACGACCTGTTCGTCACCAACGTCACCCGTCTGCAGAAGGGCATCGACACCGACACCGCGAACGCGCTGCTGGTGAAGGTGAACCAGATCGGTTCGCTGACCGAGACCATCGACGCGGTCGACCTCGCGCACCGCAACGGCTTCCGCACCATGATGTCCCACCGTTCCGGTGAGACCGAGGACGTCACGATCGCCGACCTCGCCGTCGCCCTGGGCTGCGGCCAGATCAAGTCGGGCGCCCCGGCGCGCACCGACCGCGTCGCCAAGTACAACCAGCTCCTCCGCATCGAGGCCGACCTCGACGAGGCGGCGGTCTACGCCGGTCGTTCGGCCTTCCCGCGTTTCAAGGGCTGACAACGTGGAGGTCTGAGGGATACTTGTCGGGTGCCTCAGACCCCTCGACAAACACCGGCCAACAGTGGTCCGGGCCGCGGCACACCGCGAGCCCGGACCACTGCGCGTCCGGGGGAGCGTAGTTCCCGCCCTGCGGTGAAGCCACTCGAGCCCCAGGACGTCGGACGCGCCATGTCCGACAAGCCCACCCCGGCCCCGCGCGCCCAGCGCGCCATCACGGCCACCTGGCGCCTGCTGGTGCTGCTCGCGGTGATCGCGGCCATCGGCCTGGTGCTGGCGCACTCGCTGCGCGTCTACTTCGTCCAGCGCGCCGAGATCGCCGACCTGAAGGTCCAGATCGCGCAGGAGCAGTCCAACATCGCCGACCTCAACGACCAGCTCGAACGCTGGAACGATCCCGAGTACGTACGGGCCATCGCGCGCGAGAGGCTCGGCTGGGTCATGCCGGGCGAGGTCGGCTACCACGTGCTCGGAGCCGACGGGAAGCCCCTCGACGGGGCAACGATCGACGCCGGCGAGGACGAGAACACCGGCACCTGGTGGGAGCGGATGTGGGGATCGGTTCAGGTCGCCGACCAGCTCGCCGAGGAGTCGACGGCCGAGGCGCCCGACCCCGACCGCACCATCGAACCCAGCCCAGCCCCCAGCCCCGAGGATGAGAATGAGTGAGCCCACCGCAGCAGACCTGGCAGCAGTCGAGGAGCAGCTGGGCCGCGCGCCGCGGGGCATCGTCGAGATCGCCTACCGCTGCCCCGCGGGGCACCCCGGCGTCGTCAAGACCCTGCCCCGCCTGCCCAACGGGACGCCCTTCCCGACGGTCTACTACCTCACCTGCCGCGGCGCCGTCGCGGCCTGCTCCACGCTCGAGGCCTCCGGCCTGATGTCGGAGATGACCGATCGGCTGGAGCTCGACGAGGAGCTGGCCCGCCGCTACCGCGCCGCGCACGAGGCCTACCTGGCCGACCGCGGGGCACTCGGCCACGTCGACGAGATCGACGGCATCAGCGCCGGTGGGATGCCCACGCGCGTGAAGTGCCTGCACGTGCTCGTCGGCCACGCACTGGCCGCCGGGCCCGGCGTGAACCCGTTCGGCGACGAGGCGCTGGTCCTGATGGGCGACTACTGCCCGACCCCCGCCGAGCAGGTCGAGGAGCAGGCGTGAGCTACACCGTCGCCGCCGTCGACTGCGGCACCAACTCCATCCGCCTGCTCGTGCTGCGCCGCGCCGACTCCGGCGAGGTCGAGGAGCTCATCCGCCTGGTCCGACTGGCCCGCCTCGGGCAGGGCGTCGACGCCACCCAGGAGTTCCACCCCGACGCTCTGCAGCGCACCTTCGTGATCCTCGACGAGTTCGCCGGCATCATCGCCGACCTCGGCGTCGATCGAACCCGGTTCGTCGCCACCTCCGCGACGCGTGACGTCACGAACCGGGAGGTCCTGGCCGACGGGGTGCGCGAGCGGCTCGGCACCGACCTCGACGTCATCACCGGCGACGAGGAGGCCCGCCTGTCGGCGGCCGGCGTCCTCAGCGGCGTGACCTCGCCGCGCCCCACCCTGATCTTCGACATCGGCGGCGGCTCGACAGAGCTCGTCGTCGTCGGCGAGGACGACCAGGTCGAATCCTCCATCAGCCTCAACATCGGCGCGGTGCGCATCAACGAGCGCTTCCTGCCGACCGACCCGCCGACCGCCGACGAGGTGGCCGCGGCCCGGTCCTTCATCGCCGACCAGCTCGACGGCGCGGGCGTCGACTTCTCCGCCATCGCGTCGGCCATCGGCGTTGCCGGGACCGTCACGAGCGTCGCGGCGGACCACCTCGGCCTGACCGAGTACTCGCGCGAGGCGGTGCACCGCACCACCCTCAGCCGAGAGACGATCCGGGAGGCCAACCACCGCTGGCTCGGGATGCGGGCCGCCGACATCGCCGACGACTCCCTGATGCCGCCCCTGCGGGCCTCCGTCATCGGCGCCGGCTCCACCATCCTCGACGAGATCGCCCAGCGGGTGCCGTCGGGCGAGGTGATCGTGAGCGAGACCGACATCCTCGACGGCATCGCCCATCAGCTGCTCGCCGAGAGCTGAATCCCCGGTGTTCCGCGCGTGGGGAGAGACACGCCGGAAATACTACATTTGGTAGTACTTTACGCGGCCCGGCACTAGATGTAGTGTTCTGACTCCCGGAAGTCCCCCATATGTAGGAGTCGACATGGCCATCACCGTCTACACCAAGCCGTCGTGCGTGCAGTGCAAGGCGACCTACCGCGCCCTCGACTCCAAGGGACTCGAGTACGAGATCCTCGACCTGTCCGAGGATGAGAAGGCGCTGGAGATGGTGAAGTCGCTCGGCTACCTCCAGGCCCCCGTCGTCGTCGCCGACGACGAGCACTGGTCCGGCTTCCGCCCCGACAAGATCGCGGATCTCGCCGCGCGCCGCATCGCGTGACCGGGCCCCTGCTGGTCTTCTTCTCCAGCGTCTCCGGCAACACCGCCCGGTTCGTGGAGAAGCTCGGCCGGCGGGCGGTGCGGATCCCGATCCGGCCCGGTGAACCGGAACCCGTGATTGACGAGCCCTACGTCCTTGTCACGCCCACCTACGGGGGCGGGCAGGGCAGGGGCGAGGAGAAGGGGGCCGTGCCCAAGCAGGTCGTCTCCTTCCTGAACAACCAGCACAACCGCAGCCTGATCCGAGGAGTCATCTCGGCGGGCAACACCAACTTCGGCGAGGCCTACTGCCTCGCCGGCGACATCATCAGCCGCAAGTGCCACGTGCCCCACCTGTACCGGCTCGAACTCTTCGGCACACCAGAGGACGTGGCGCGGGTCGGCGCCGGATTGGAGCAATGGTGGACACCGCAGTCTTGAGCGAGGTCGACTTCACGACGAACCCCGCGTTCGAGGGAATGGACTACCACGCGCTCAACGCGATGTTGAACCTTTACGACGCCGACGGGAACATCCAGTTCGACGCCGATCGAAGGGCCGCGCGGGAGTACTTCCTACAGCACGTGAACCAGAACACGGTGTTCTTCCACTCCCTCAAGGAGCGCCTCGACTACCTGGTGGAGAAGAAGTACTACGAGCCCGAGGTGCTGGAGCGCTACAGCTACGAGTTCGTCAAGGCGCTCACCGAGCGCGCCTACGACAAGAAGTTCCGCTTCGCTACGTTCCTGGGCGCCTTCAAGTACTACACCAGCTACACCATGAAGACGTTCGACGGGAAGCGCTACCTCGAGCGCTTCGAGGACCGCGTCGTCATGACGGCCCTCGCGCTCGCCGATGGCGACGAGGCACTCGCGACGTCGCTCGTCGACGAGATCATCTCCGGCCGCTTCCAGCCGGCCACCCCGACGTTCCTCAACGCCGGCAAGGCGCAGCGCGGCGAGCTCGTGAGCTGCTTCCTGCTGCGCATCGAGGACAACATGGAGTCCATCGCGCGCGGCATCAACTCCGCGCTGCAGCTCAGCAAGCGCGGCGGCGGCGTCGCCCTGCTGCTCAGCAACATCCGCGAGTCGGGCGCGCCGATCAAGCAGATCGAGAACCAGTCCAGCGGCATCATCCCCGTGATGAAGCTGCTGGAGGACTCCTTCAGCTACGCGAACCAGCTGGGCGCGCGCCAAGGTGCCGGCGCGGTGTACCTCAACGCGCACCACCCGGACATCATGCGGTTCCTCGACACCAAGCGCGAAAATGCGGACGAGAAGATCCGCATCAAGACCCTCTCGCTCGGCGTCGTGATCCCCGACATCACCTTCGAGCTCGCCAAGCGCGACGAGGACATGTACCTGTTCTCTGCCTACGACGTCGAGCGTGTCTACGGGGTGCCGTTCGGCGATATCTCCATCACGGAGAAGTACCACGAGATGGTCGACGACCCGCGCATCAAGAAGACCAAGCTGAACGCGCGGAAGTTCTTCCAGACGCTCGCCGAGATTCAGTTCGAGTCCGGCTACCCGTACATCGTGTTCGAGGACACCGTGAATCGCGCGAACCCGATCGCCGGCCGGATCAACATGTCGAACCTCTGCTCCGAGATCCTGCAGGTCAACACCCCGACCACGCTGAACGAGGACCTCTCCTACGCGGAGATCGGCAAGGACATCTCCTGCAACCTCGGGTCGCTGAACATCGCTCTGGCGATGGACTCGCCCGACCTCGGCGCCACCGTCGAGACGGCCATCCGCGCGCTCACCGCCGTCAGCGACCAGAGCCACATCGGCTCGGTCCGCTCCGTCGAGGTGGGCAACGACCGCTCGCACGCCATCGGACTCGGGCAGATGAACCTGCACGGCTATCTTGCCCGCGAGCGCGTGTTCTACGGATCCGAGGAGGGCGTCGACTTCACGAACATCTACTTCCTCACCGTGCTGTTCCACGCGCTGCGGGCGTCGAACCGGCTCGCGATCGAGCGGGGGGTGACCTTCGACGGGTTCGAGAACTCGGCCTACGCGTCGGGGGAGTTCTTCGACAAGTACACCGAGAAGGAGTGGGCGCCCGCCACGCAGCGCGTCCGCGAACTGTTCGCCGCGCACCACATCCCGACGCAGGACGACTGGCGCGAGCTCAAGGCCTCCGTCATGGCGCACGGCCTCTACAACCAGAACCTGCAGGCCGTCCCGCCGACCGGCTCGATCTCCTACATCAACAACTCGACGAGCTCGATCCACCCGATCGCCAGCAAGATCGAGATCCGCAAGGAGGGCAAGCTCGGCCGCGTCTACTACCCCGCGCCGTTCATGACCAACGACAACCTGGAGTACTACCAGGACGCCTACGAGATCGGCTACGAGAAGGTCATCGATACCTACGCGGCCGCGACGCAGCACGTCGACCAGGGCCTGTCTCTGACGCTGTTCTTCAAGGACACCGCCACCACGCGCGACATCAACCGGGCCCAGATCTACGCCTGGCGGAAGGGCATCAAGACCATCTACTACATCAGGCTCCGCCAGGTGGCCCTCGAGGGCACCGAGGTCGAGGGCTGCGTCAGCTGCACGCTGTGACGCGGAAGGAAGGACGAGGATCATGGGCGTGAAGCTGCTCGACCGGGTACAGGCCATCAACTGGAACCGCATCGACGATGACAAGGACCTCGAGGTGTGGAACCGCCTTACGGGGAACTTCTGGTTGCCGGAGAAGGTGCCGCTCAGCAACGACATCCAGTCGTGGAACACGCTGACGCCCGAGGAGCAGACGCTCACGATGCGGGTGTTCACGGGGCTGACGCTGCTCGACACCATCCAGGGCACCGTCGGCGCAGTGTCGCTGATCCCCGACGCGCTGACGCCTCACGAGGAGGCCGTCTACACGAACATCGCGTTCATGGAGTCGGTGCACGCGAAGAGCTACTCGTCGATCTTCTCGACGCTGTGCTCGACGGCGGAGATCGACGACGCGTTCCGGTGGAGCATCGAGAACGAGAACCTGCAGCGCAAGGCCTCCATCGTGATGGAGTACTACCGCGGCGACGAGCCGCTGAAGCGCAAGGTCGCCTCGACGCTGCTGGAGTCGTTCCTCTTCTACTCGGGCTTCTACCTGCCGATGCACTGGTCGAGCCGGGCAAAGCTGACGAACACCGCCGACCTGATCCGGCTGATCATCCGCGACGAGGCCGTGCACGGGTACTACATCGGCTACAAGTACCAACGCGGTCTCGAGACCCTCGGCCAGGAGGAGCGCGAGGAGCTGAAGGACTACACGTTCTCGCTGCTGTACGACCTGTACGACAACGAGGTGGCCTACACGCAGGATCTGTACGACGGCGTGGGGCTGACGGAGGACGTGAAGAAGTTCCTGCACTACAACGCGAACAAGGCTCTGATGAACCTGGGTTATGAGGCGATGTTCCCGGCGACGGTGACGGATGTCAGCCCGGCGATCCTGTCCGCGCTGTCTCCGTCGGCCGATGAGAACCACGACTTCTTCTCGGGGTCGGGTTCGTCGTACGTCATCGGCAAGGCCGTGGCGACGGAGGATGAGGACTGGGACTTCTGAGGCACTCCAGCCATCCCTCGACCCAAAGGTTCAGAGCCCGGACCGCGGAATCGGGCGCGGATCCGCGCCTTGTCGGTGTCACCTCCCGACGAACTATGGCGTGAGCGGGACACGATCTGGCCTTCGATGTGGCCGCCCGCCATAGCGGTTCGTCCTGTGGAATCCGAGGTCCGGAAAGCCCGATGGGAAAGACGAGCCACGTCCCGGAGGCCGTCGGTGCACAGCGACGGGAGATCGCCGCACGTGGCGTCCGATGACCGTCAGAGTTGATTCTTGACCTTCGCGGCCAGCGCCCCTTCTATCAGCGGCCTCTTCCGCCTCGGCAAAGCCTGCCCCAGCGAACCTCCTATCAGAGGTCTCTGTTAGGTTCAAATTGCTTCCCTCGGCGTCGCGGCATGACTGCGGCGGACGTCTGTGGATATACCGCACGACGTCCGTGCGGGGGAGTACTGGGCGTGCCCGACAGGCGTCGGTGAGAGTAGGAGAGTCGGATGGGTAGGTCGGGAGGTGGGTACCGGGGTGGCTCAGGCGGCGGCTATCGCGGCGGCTCAACGGGCGGCGGGCGCAGCTTTGGGAGCGGCGGCTCGCGCAGTTCAGGAGCTGGTCGTTCATCCGGAAGTTCTTCTCGCGGAGCGTCGTCAGGGCGTGTCGCGAGCGGCGGGCGCTCCTCTCAGGGGCGAAGTGCCGCCTCAAGTGGGGGGCGGACTTCCGGACAGCGGTTCTCAGCAAACACGAAGTCTTTCGTAGCTGGCAAGATCGCCGGGCAATACCAGGCGAAGGGCTACTCCAAGGCGCATGCCCAGAGTATTGGGAACAAGGTCGTGGGCAAGGCGAGCGGCACGTTCCAGACCGGGAGGGGGTCGACGAAGAGTTTCGCGGCAGGTGTCGTTACTGGCCGCAATCAGGGCCTCTATAGGTATGGTCTGAGCCGATCGACATACATCGGCAACGCAGTTGTTCGGAAGCAGGCTGCCTCGGGTGCCGGGTGGACTTCAGGACAGCGTCCCTTGGAAAACACGAAGTCTTTCGTAGCTGGCAAGATCGCCGGGCAATACCAGGCGAAGGGCTACTCCAAGGCGCATGCCCAGAGTATTGGGAACAAGGTCGTGGGCAAGGCGAGCGGCACGTTCCAGACCGGGAGGGGGTCGACGAAGAGTTTCGCGGCAGGTGTCGTTACTGGCCGCAATCAGGGGATCTATGGATACAGTCTGAGCCGATCGACGAACAGCGGCAACGCCGGCGCTCGGAAGCAGGTTGATCTGAGGAAGCAGGCGGCGGGCCCGAAGACACGGGCGCAGCGCAGCAAGATTCTTAGATTCGCTGGCCGCAATTCAGGCGCGCTTCCGGTGACGGCGCCGGTGCGACATCTCAGGGATCGCAGCAAGATTCGCGGTTACGAACAGATTGACTTCGACGAGCCAGATCTCTCGAAGGTGAGCGCAAGGCAACCGAACAAAGCTCCGGGTCGAGCGCAGTCGGTCCGAAAGACGTTGGGGTACACAGACGCTGAGAGTCCCACGCCATGTGGGTCCGCGGCGCTCGGGAGCAAGATTCTGCGGTTCGTCGATCGACCTTCGCAAGACAGCTGCGATGGAGGGAGAGTTTCAATGAGCAAGATCGCAGGGTGGGCAGACCCGGCTGACGAAGGAGCGAGGCCGGGCGCTTCGGCCGAGGCTTCTGGCGCTCCAGGGGAGCACCCCGTGGCCGTCCCAGGTCAGCCGGGCGACGGGGTGTTCGCCGATGCGCAAGCTGCCCCCGAGACGACGCCCGAGGCTGCGGTGGCGAAAATCGTTGACGCCTCCAGCGATGAGAGGGCTAAACTGGAGACCAGTTCGAACGTTTCGGAGGAGTCTGTCGTGAGCATTGAAGACCTCGGTCCGATGAACGCTGAGGAGCTGGGCGCCGATTTCGGCAGGTTAAACCAACGCATTCTCGCTGAGATCGAGATTCTGGCACCGCTCGCGATGAAGGTGGATCCTGGGTACGACCACTCGGCTTACATGTTTGATATCTCAGAGACGGAGTTCGAGGGCATCAAGTTTCTCATCGATTACGCGCAGGCCCGGGAGACGCTCGATTACTTCGAGATCGTCACGCAACTGCTGGCGCTCAAGCATCGTGCGCCCGAGAAGCTGGGTGTGACCCGATCGGACTATATCGATGCGCTCATCCAATTCATCCGAGCCTGTGTCGAGGCGCGATGAGCACTCGGAAGACCCTCGTGTTCATCGACACTTCAAGCCTGCTCGACTCGTGCTGGAAGGGCGACGAGCGACATGGGCAACCCATCACGCACGACCCCCGCAAGGAGGAGGCGTTCTGGGATGGTGAACTGGCGAGGCTCGCAACGAACGGCCGACTAGTGCTCACCGCTAGGAACTACGAAGAACTGGTCAAACACTCGAATTCCAAATTCAAGCGCGGGCTGGCGGATCGCTCGAAGTACATCCTCGAAAAGCTCGCACCCTTGATCAAGCGCGGGACTTTCGAAGTCGTCGGCGACAGCAATGATCCGTTCGCCGACGCGGTCCTGCTCTCAGTCGCACTGAAGTTCAGGACCCAATCGAACCTCATGTTCGTCACTCAGGATCGAGCACTCGCAAACGACCTCCAGAAAGTCGTGAGCTTCGAGTCCATTCTTCCTCGAGGCAAGACGATGGAAGTTTGCCGGGTGACGGGGAGCGGTCGCCTCAAGTCGGTGAACAGCGCAGGGCGGTCTGCGGAGGCAGCGGGGATCGCTCCGAGGCCAGTTGCGGCAGCACGGCCTGCCGCGGTCACAAATGAACCACCGGCGAAGGCGTGGTGGGAACGAGCGCAAGGCGGCCGGTCGTGAGCACCACAATACCGGAGACGCAACGGTTCGCGCGGGTGACACAACTCGCGCCTGTTGGAAGGCCCTTACCTCTTACCGGTGAACTGCCAGGCGAGCAGGCGGCGAAGGGCGAGCGCCTTGGGGTTCGTGTGTCGGCCGATGACGGCGCGAAGCGCCTCCAGATCCAGTTGACCGTGAAGCTCGCCGAGGGCGGCGAGGGCTCCGTCTTTCAGACGGACGTAGCCGGCTACGTCGCGAAGATCTACAAGCGTGACAAGCTGACCGGCGATCGTCTCGAGAAGCTGCGTGCCATGATCGCTCGCCCGATCCGCTACAAGGGAATCTGCTTCCCTGAGGCCATGATTTACAACTCGGAGAATGAGTTCGTCGGCTACCTCATGCCGGAGGCCAAAGGCGTGGAGCTCAGCCGCTCAGTGTTTGTGCCCCAGTTGTTGCTGACGAAGTTTCCCAGCTGGACCAGAGAGCACACGATCCAGTTGTGCCTCACGATCCTCGACAAGATCCGGTTTCTGAATGACCGAGGGGTTATCCTGGGAGACATCAATGCCAGCAACATCCTCGTCGTGTCTCCCACTGAGGTCTTCTTCGTCGACTGTGACAGCTATCAGATCGAGGGCTATCCGTGCCCAGTCGGAACGGCGCACTTCACGCCCCCAGAGGTGAGCGGCAAGGACTTCAAGACCTTCCTCCGGACGCAGGCGATGGAGAACTTCGCCATCGCCACGCTGCTCTTCATGATCATGCTTCCCGGCAAGGCTCCATATTCGGCTGTCGGTGGAAGCTCCCCTGCCGAGAACATCAAGACCGGAGCGTTCGCCTACGAAGGCGGAGATGACGCGCTTCCCCCAGGGCGGTGGGGCTTCATCTGGAGCCACACCACGTACAAGGTACGGCGCGCATTTTACGAGACGTTCAAGCGTGGCGAGGCGCACTTTGCGCCTGCGAAGCGGTTCTCAGCCGCCCAGTGGTCTGACTTGTTCGCGGGGTATCTACGTAGCGCTAAGATCATGCTTCGCAATGATCCTATGGCCATGGACATCTTCCCCACGCGCCGCAAGATGAAGAAGTGCAAGATCGACGGGTGCGATCACAGATTCATCCCGACCCAGCAGAACCTTTATATCTTCTGCGACCAGCACGTCAAGCGGCCTTCGGGGCCCCCAGTCGTCCACTCCGCCGGACACACGTCGGCGGTTCCAGTCGGACATCGCACAGCTCAGCAGACGATCCGGTGCAAGAATCCAACTTGCCGCCGATCGTTCACCCTGTCAGTCGGACGCCCAGGGGAATACTGCCAGGACTGCTGGAAGAAAGTCGGGTGCCGAAAGTGCAGCTACGTCGCGGCCAAGTGGATGCACGACGAGCGCAACGGCCTCTGCCGGCGCTGCTACGAGGAGCAGAAGCGCCTCGCACCCGCGCATCAGGCGTCCACGCGCAGCACAGTGGCGGCGCCAGCCCCGAACAGCACTTCGAGGGAAGCAGTCGTCGGCTTCTTCGTTGCCGCCACAATCGCAACCATCTTGATCTTCATCGCCATCGTCATCGGTGGCTAGCCCAAACCAGTACGAAGGAAGGATCCCACATGGCTGCTGCCAGCCTGATCGAACTTGACGACCTCGTAGACAATCCAACCGCTCGCGTGCCGATCATTCTTTGCCTCGATTGCTCTGGCTCGATGTCGGGCGCTCCGATCAGGGAGCTCAACTCGGGGGTCAAGTCGTTCTACGCGGCAATCCACAGTGATGAGATTGCCAGGTTCTCAGCGGAAATCAGCATCGTCACGTTCGGACCGGTGCAGAAGGAGACTGACTTCCAGACGGTTATGACCCAGCCGCACGCGCCGGTTCTGCAGGCCACCGGCCTCACGCCCCTCGGAGAGGCGGTCCAGTTGTCGCTCGATCTCCTGGAGCAGCGCAAGCAGGCGTACAAGGACAACGGCATCGACTACTACCAGCCGTGGCTCGTCCTCATGACGGACGGCGAGCCGAATGGTTCCAGCGCCGTGTTGAACGCACAGATCAGCAGGGTCCAGCAGCTTGCTGGCGGCAGGAAGCTCGTCGTCTTCCCAATCGGCATTGGGGCTGGCGCCGACATGGCGACGCTGAACCGATTTGCCCCCGGAGGACGTCCTGCATTCAAGCTTCAAGGCCTCGACTTCCAGTCGTTCTTCTCCTGGCTGAGCGCATCGGTGTCGCGGGTCTCTCAGTCGACTCCGGGCGATGGTGTTGAGCTCGACGTGGCGGGAATCCAGTCGTGGGCAGATTTCAGGCTCTAGAGCTCGACGAGGGTGGATTCGCAGCCCGGTCCGTTTCTTCGCCAGTCGACCAGAGCGGTGGCTCAGGGAAGCGACCCTGGCGAGCCGCCTGGGCGCGGTACCAGGGACGGTCCCACTTGGTTGGGGGCGTCCCGTGTCAGGACGAGGTGCTCTTTAAGAGGTATTCGACTGGCATAGATATCGGCGCCCTCGCGGATGGGGCAGGGTCGGCACGACTGTCTCACTACGGTGCGGCGGTCCTCGTGCAGGAAGCCTCTCACCTGATCGCCCACGATTTTGAACGGATCTTCAGGGCGACCAACAATCTCGGGACGATTCGAGCCGAGGTGGTTGGGCAGCTGCAGTCGAAGCTGGCGGAGACCGCGAGGGTGGGAATCGACCTCACAGACAGTGACCGGGCTCGTCTGGGCTACCCATCTCTTGACAGCGATCGTCTTGTGCGATGCGATCTCCGCGACCTAGCCTCGACACTCCTTCTCGTTGCGGTGAAGGGTGATCGGTTCGTCGCGCTCCATTTGGGTGACGGTGTGGTGGCCTCCGAGGTGGCGCTGCGCAGTGGCCGTAGGGTTGTACGTCCCCTAGGAGGACCAGACAATGGCGAGTTCGCGAACGAAACCACGTTCATCACGTCGCGCAGTGCAGCTGGCATGCTGCGCATCTATCGGGGTCACCTCGCGACGTCGACGCGGACGATCTCCGGCTTCATACTCATGTCTGACGGACCCGAGGTATCCCTCTTCCAGAAGCGCACCCGGACTCTGGCGCCAGCATGTTCGAAGCTTCTCGAAGCCTGCCGGAACCTTCCGAGTGAGGTGATGCAGGAACAACTGGAAGCGACGCTCCGAGACGTTATCGTGCCCAGAACTTCAGATGACTGTTCATTGGTGCTCTTGGCCGCTCCGCATCCGGCGGATGCCGATTCGGCAGCCTGAGACCATGGATCGTCGTCAGGCGCCTGAGTGCGGTGTTGGCGCGCTCGGCGGCATCGGGCTCGCCGCCGCTGAGGCGGCCTTCGCGCCGACCTCCGAGGTGCTGAGGGAGCATCGGGGTCCGCTGAAGGTTTGGTTGACCTCCGAGTGTATGCCGCCAGTGTAGCGGCTGGGTTCTTGATGAGTTCGAACTCGATGGGGGTGAGTTTCCCGAGTCGGCGTTGACGGCGTTTGCGGTGGTACTTGCCCTCGATCTAGGACACGATGGCCAGGCGCAGTTCCTCTCGTGTGCCCCAGAATCGACGGTCGAGGACGTTCTTCTGCAGTAGCGCGAAGAACGACTCCATCGCGGCGTTATCGGGCTCTTCACAATGCAGGGTGTAGGTGGGGTTTGAATCCTCCGGTTTCGAGGAGGCTTCTGGCTATGTAGTGGGTCAGGTTCTTAAATCCCAAGGCGATCCCGCGGAGGTGTTCGAGGCGTCCGTTGATCGCCTCCGTCGGGCCGTTGCTGGTGCCGGGGCGGTCGAAGAACGCGAGCACGTCGGCCGCCCGTCGGTGGAGGGTCCGGCCCAGGCTGACGAGCTCGACGAGGTCTCTCGGGACGCCGGTGCTGACCGAGTCGATCACGCCTTGAAGGAGGAACCGTCCAAGTTGCTTGTCGGGATGTCGGTAAGCCACGACGAGCCGTTGGTAGATACTCCATGTCGCGTAGACCTCGGTGTGCTGTTCGTCGGCGAACAGTGCCTCCAGTCGGGCGACTTGCTTGTCGGTGAGTAGATCGACGCCGGTGAGCAGGGTGCGGCGGGCGCGGTAGAGCGGGTCACCGGCGCGGCCCCGATGCCCGCAGGTGTCTTGCTGGACGCGCTGGCGGCAGCGGGTGAGCGCTTCGCCGGCGAGCCGGACGACGTGGAACGGGTCCATCACCGTGGTGGCGTTGCCGAGTTCCTCGACCGCCGCGGTCTTGTAGCCGGTGAATCCGTCCATCGCGACGACCTCGATCCCCTTGCGCCAGGCTCGGGGGCGGGCGGCGAGCCACGTCTTGAACACCTGTTTCGAGCGTCCCTCGACCATGTCCAACAAGCGCGCCGGACCGGTGCCGTCCCTGGTGGGGGTGAGGTCGATGATCACGGTGACGTATTTCTCACCATGGCGGGTATGGCGCCAGCAGTGCTCGTCGACCCCGATCACCTTGACCCCGTCGAACCGGGCCAGGTCGCTGATGAGGACGCGCTGTCCTTCTGCCAGCACGGCGTCGTTGGCGGTGTTCCACGCGACGTCGAGACCGGCGGCGATCCTGGACATGCTCAGGTGTTGGACCACAAGTCCTTCCAGTCCCCAACGCAGCGCCGCACGCGACAGCTTCGAACGCGGCTCGGCTGCGGCACTGGTGTCTTGACGCCACACCCGCCCGCACTCGATGCACCGATAGCGCCGGAGCCGCACGTGCAGCACGGTAGGGCGCCACCCCAGCGGGACATGCGACAAGAGTCGCACCACCGAGCCCCGGATGAGGCCCTGGCCGCCGCAGTCTCGGCACCAGTCGTCGGCGTCGACCGGGCGGCAGGCCAGGATCGCACGGTCGGGTTCGATGCGCTGGCCGGTGACTTCCAACCCGAGGCCGTCGAGACGGCAGAAACTAGTCAGATCAGGGCACGTGAAGGTAGCGTCGGACACGTCGAGGTCTTCCAGATGGGGAGCGTGAGAACTTCCATCTTCGGAGGGCCTCGACCCCTTCAGCCAGCCGCCACGCCGCAACCCCGAACAGCGCTACCTACACCCTCGATTGTGAAGAGCCTTGGGGGCTCTTCACGAACGAGGGTGTAGCGCGGGCCTGAACCCTCCGGCCTCGAGCAGCGATCTTGCGACGTAGTGCGTGAGGTTCCGGAAGCCGAGGGCGGAGCCCCGGAGGTGCTCGAGGCGTCCGTTGATCGCCTCCGTCGGGCCGTTGCTGGTGCCGGGGCGGTCGAAGAACGCGAGGATGTCTGCGGCGCGCTGCTTCAGGGTCCGGCCGAGCTTGCGGATCTCGACCAGCGCCGTCGGAACCCCGGCGGTGATCGTGGTGATCACGGCCTCCATAGCCAACTTGGCCTTCTTCTTGTCGGGTTCCCGGTAGGCCGCGACGATGCGCTGGTAGATGCCCCAGGTCGCCTCGACCTCGACATGCTCCTCACTCGCGAACACCGCGTCCAGGCGTGCCCGCTGGCGGTCGGTGAGCAGGCTCGCGCCGGTGTGCAGGGTGCGGCGGGCCTTGTAGAGCGGGTCGCCCTTGAGCCCGCGGTGACCGGTGGTGTCCTGCTGGACGCGGCGACGGCAGACATCGAGCGCATCACCGGCCAGCCGGACCACGTGGAAAGGATCCATGACGGGGACGGCGTCGGGGAGCTCTTCGGCGGCGGCGGTCTTGAAGCCGGCGAACCCGTCCATCGCGACCACCTCGATCCGCTTGCTCCACTCCTTGGGCCGTCCGGCGAGCCACTGCTTGAACACCGCCTTCGAGCGGCCCTCGACCATGTCCAACAGCCGTGCCGGGCCCGTCTTCTCGCGGGCTGGGGTGAGGTCGATGATCACGGTCACGTACTTGTCGCCGAGCCGGGTGTGACGCCAGACATGCTCGTCGACACCGATCGTGGTCACCCCATCGAACCGGGTGGGGTCGTCGATCAGGCGACGGCGGCCTTCGGCGAGGACGGCGGCGTTCGCGGCGCTCCAGGACACTCGAGACCGGCGGCGACGCGGGACACGGTGAGATGGTCGACGACGATGCCCCGCAGCGCCCACTCCAGGCCACCGCGGGAGATCTTCGCCCTCGGCCTCGCCGCCTTGCTGGTGTCCTGCCACCAGGTTCGCCGGCAGTGCGCGCACCGATACCGGCGCACCCGCACCAGCAGAGTCGTCGGCCGGTGGCCGAACGGCTCGTGCGCGAGCCGGCGCGTCACCGTGTCCCGCGGCGCCGCATTTCCGGCACCACGGGTCATCGTCGACGACGCGGCACTCGATCGTCGCCCGACCCGGCTCGAGCAGCTGGCCCACGGCGACCAGCCCGAGCTCGTCGAGGCGGCAGAACGTGGTCAGGTCAGGTGTCGCGAACGTAGGGTGGAGCAAGTCGAGGTCTTTCGGGATGGCAAGCGTGAAGAACTTCCATCATCCGGGAGACCTCGACCCCTACCCGGCCATCGACGCGCTCAACCGACTACACCCTCGTTCGTGAAGAGCCATTTTGGGGGCGTGATGTGAGCCTGCGACAGATACGCCGCCGCGCGCCGTAGCACCTCGTTTTCCATCTCCAACTCGCGGATCCGACGCAGTGCCTGCGACATGTCCTTGCGCGCCTCTGGATCGGTGGTCGGGGTCATCCCATGGGACTTGAACCTCGCGTCACGGAGCCACGCCTGCAGCGTGGTTTTCGCCACTCCGAGGTCCTTGGCGACCTGCTTTTGCGGGATACCTGAGGCGACCAACGCGACCGCGTCGCGCTTGAACTCGTCGGTGTAGGTGATCTTCGGCATGGTTGCCATCCTTTCAGCACGACCCCTCTCAGGAATCATGCGGTCTTGAAGTCAACCAAACCTTCGGCAGTCCCTCGCGTCAGAAGTAACGGGGATGGTCAGGCCACCGTTGGCGGCCCAAAGACGTTCCCCGAGAACAAGTGCCCTCATCGCTCAACTCCTATCTCCAAACGGCTGGTTGGAGATCAACGTACGCTCGTGCGACCCAGCTCCAAATGGTTGTTTGGGAGGTCGGTGGGATTTGCTCATGGTTTGGGACACGGAGGCGAGGAGGCGCAGACTGCTCGCCGCGGGGGCGCGCCAGTTCGCCGCGCATGGGTTCGCCGGCGCGCGGATGGAGGCCATCGGCCTCGACTCGGGCGTCAACAAGGAGCGGGTCTACAGTACTTCGGAGACGAGAGGGGCTTCTACGACGCGGCACTGGCCGATCAACTCGGCCGGCTCCTGGAGGGCGTCGACGTCGTCGGATCCGGGCCCGGAGCCGTCGGCGACAACGCCGGGAGGCTGTTAGACCGGTTCCGTGCGGACCCGACGGCGGCGAGCATGCTCGCCTGGGAGAGCCTCGAGCTCGCCGCGCCGGCGGCGGTCGAGCGTCGCGGGCACCTGTGTTCGAGCCGTGCGGCGGCCATGCGGGTCGCCATCCCCGGCCTCCGGGCGGACGCCGCAGCCGAACTCCTGCTCTCGGTCATCACGCTGACGGCCGGCTGGTGGACCCTGAGGCACCTAGCCGCCGTGGTGCTCGACCAGGCGGTGTCCGACGACGGTCGCCGAGCCGTCGTCGTGGCGCAGGCCACCGCGCTGGCGGAGGCCGCGAACGCGTCCGCCCACCACCAGGGCACGGAGGACGCGGTGCCACAGAGACCCCACTCTCCAGGTCACCTTCCCTGGGATGGCTGACGGTTGCCGCGGCCGACTCCCGGCCGAGCAGGCACAATGTGGCCATGTACGGCGAACGCATTCAGCGGTGGGAGAGCGCGACGGAGTGGCCGCTGGCCGGAGCGGCGCTGGTGTTCCTCGTCGCCTATGCGGCGCCGATCCTGACCGAGGTGTCGGGCGCAGTCACCGTCGCGTGTGAGGCGGCCATCGCGGTCACGTGGGTGATCTTCCTTGCCGACTACCTCGTCGGGTTGGCGCTCGCCGAGCGTCGGTGGGCCTGGTTCCTGCGGCACCCGCTGGACCTGGCGATCGTGGCACTGACCATGCTGCGCCCGCTGCGGCTCGTGAGGTTCCTCACCGTTGTCAGCATCGTCGGCAGGGGTGCAGGCAACGCGCTGCGGGGCCGTGTTGTGGCGTACGCGATGAGCGCGACTATCCTCATCGGCCTGATCGCCTCGCTCGCGGTACTCGACGCCGAGCGGTCGTCCAGTGGGCCGATCACGACGTTCGGTGACGCGCTGTGGTGGGCAATGGTCACCGTGACCACGGTCGGATACGGCGACTATTGCCCGGTGACGCCGACGGGACGGGCCGTGGCCGCCGGGCTGATGATCGGCGGCATCGCGCTGATCGGCGTCGTGACGGCGACGCTCGCGTCGTGGATCGTCGAGAAGGCGATGGGGGAGACCCAGGACAGCCGCGGAGAGGACGAGCGACGACATCGCGGCGTTGCGGCCCTAGGTCGCCGAGCTGAAGCAGCTGCTCGTCGAGCAGTCTGGTGTGTGCCGGGAGTGACGGTGTGGGGGTCGGGTTGGTCCCTTCGCTGCGCTCAGGGCACCTCGACAGGCTCGGCGACCCGGATCCCTGAGCTCCTCTCTCCGATCCCTGAGCTCCTCTCTCCGGATCCCTGAGCTTGTCGAAGGGCGCCGAGCGGAGCGAGGTGGTGGGCCGGGGTTGGCCTCTTCGCTGCGCCCAAGGCGTTTCGACAGGCTCGTGCTGAGCCTGTCGAAGTGCTCAACGACCCGAGGGTGGGCGTAGCGTCTAGTCACCGACCAAGGAGGTCCGATGTCCATGAATCCTGAGGTGCCCGAGGTGGACCTCGCAGAACAGAACGCGCCCGTCGATCCCACCGACGAGGATGTCGCGCCCGACGGAGGCCCAGGCGACGCCGACGAGGCCGACTGGATCGACCAGCGCACCGACGCGCCGCTCGACCGCCCCGACGAGCCTTAGCAGACTGCCCGATGGACCCAGGAGACGCGACAGGGGCCGCGCCCGTAGACGCGGCCCCTGGGCGGGCTGATCGGCTCAGCTGGCCTCGGTGGTCTTCACCGGGGCCTTGGTGTCGGTCGCGCCGAACTTCTCCAGGACCGAGCCCAGATCGAAGCCGGTGGTGTCCTTGACCAGCTGCATGGTCTGCAGCAGGTTGTCGGAGACCTGGCGCGGCAGCGAGGAGGCGCCGTCGCTCGAGATCACGGTCAGCGCGTCGATGTTTCCCATCGGCGCGGCGACCTTCTCCGCCATCTGCGGCAGGATCTCCACCAGCATCTGGAGGACGGCGGCCTCGTTGTAGTTTGCGAAGGCCTCTGCGCGCTTCTCCATCGCCTCGGCCTCGGCCTGACCGACGGCGAGCACCGCGGCGGCCTTGGCCTCACCCTCGGCGCGGACGGCGTCTGCCTCAGCGATACGACGCGCCTTCTCGGCCTCGCCTCGACGGGCACCCTCGATGGCCTCGGCCTCGGCCAGCGCCGAACGACGCGACTTCTCGCCGACACCCGTCAGGCGCGCCTTCTCGGCCTCCGCCTCGGCCTGCGCGATCGCCGTGGCCTTGCTCGCGTCCGCCTCGAAGATCGAGGCGTTGCGCTCGGCCTCGGCCTGCGTCTCGATGCGGTACCTCTCGGCGTCAGCCGGGCGACGGACCTCGGTGTCGAGCTGACGCTCCTTCAGCGCGGCCTGCGCGACGGCGACCTTCTCCTGCTCCATCAGGATCGCCTGGTCGCGGTCGGCCTGGGCCAGCGGCCCGGAGGCCGCGGCCTTGGCGCGGGCGGCGTCGGTCTCGGACTGGATCTCGGCCTGCTTCAGCACCAGCTGGCGCTGCGCGATGGCGATCTCCTGCTCGGCCGCGATCTGCGCCTGCTCGGCCTCACGGCGGGCCTCGGCCTCGGCGACGGCGGCCAGGCGGCCGACCTTCGCCGACTCGGGGCGGCCGAGGTCGCTCAGGTACGAGCCGTCGTCGGTGATGTCCTGGATCTGGAACGTGTCCAGCACGAGGCCCTGGCCCGTCAGCGAGGCCTCGGACTCGTCGGTGACACGCTGCGCGAAGGCGGCGCGGTCGCGGATGATCTGCTCGACGGTCAGCGAGCCGACGATCGAGCGCAGCGAGCCGGCGAGTGTCTCCTGCGTGAAGGTCTCGATCTCGTCCTGCTGCGAGAGGAAGCGTTGCGCGGCTGCGCGGATGGAATCCTCGTTGCCGCCAACCTTGACGATCGCGACGCCATCGACGTTGAGCTTGATGCCCTGGCCGGAGACCGCGTTGCGGATGGTGATCATGATGCGGCGGCTGGACAGGTCCAGCACGTGGAGGCGCTGGATGAACGGCACGACGAACACGCCGCCGCCCATCACGACCTTCTGGCCGCTGAGGTCGGTGGAGACCAGGCCGGTCTCCGGGTTGCGCACCTCACGGCCCTTGCGGCCTGTGATGAGGAACGCCTCGTTGGGCTTGGCGACCTTGTACCGGCTCGCGATGAGCAGGCCGACGAGGATCAGCAGGAGGACAAGGCCGAGCACTGCGATGAGGACGGGTGGCATAGGCGGACCTTTCGGTTGTTCCTAGGTGTTCAGTTCCGGGGTGCGGATCACGCGCGTGACCTCGACGGCGGTGGGGGAGACGATCGCGGAGACCCACACCTCGTCGCCGGCCGCGACCTCACCGTCGGCGCGGGCGGAGAACTTCCGCACGTGGCCCGACGCGGTCAGGGTGATCTCTCCGAAGCCGGACTGGGGAATCGCAGTGATGACGCGTGCCGGCTGGCCGATCAGGGAGTCGGAGCGGAAGGTCGCGGAGTCCTCGCCGGACTTCAGCGCACGGGTGAGCTTCACGGCGCCCCAGGCGGCCAGGAACCCGATGACGAGGCCGCAGGCGATGGCGACGGGCATCAGATCGAGGACGGAGAGGCCGAGTGCGCCGCCGAAGCCGAAGGCGCCGATGAAGGCGGCGATGCTTGTCAGCGAGAAGAGGTCACCGTCGAGGAAGTCCAGATCGAGGAGTCCGTCGACGACGTCGCCGACGACCAGGGAGATCAGCACGAGGAGGAGCCCCGCGCCGCCGATGATCAGAAACCACGTCACTGGGGATCCCCTTCCGTCTGATCCCAGCCTAGCGGTTCGTGTCAGTTCGACCTCCGGCGAGTCCGGCCGACGCCTGCCCTCTATCCTCGTGAGGTGCGCCCTCGTAGCCCAACCGGCAGAGGCAGGCGGCTTAAACCCGCCCGAGTGCGGGTTCGAATCCCGTCGGGGGCACCGCGCATCGGCTGGGCGGGAGCCGGGCCGCGTGGTCGACCCGGGGTCGATCCGACTACTCTGACCCGGTGACGAACACCCGTGTAGAGGCCGCGTACCGGCGCGCGAACACGGCGTTCAGGAACCCCACACTCGACCTGCTCCACGGCCGCTACGCCCCGTTCGTCGTCGCGGTCCTGTCGCTGCTGTTCACCGCCGACCGTCCGACGGTGCCCGTCGCCGACGCCCACGTGGAGGTCGACGAGATGATCTCCGAGCTGCGCGCGGCGGGCTACGACGAGGAGGACAGCCCTCGGCTGCCCGCGGGCGGCGCGCGGGAGATCTGCCGCTACTGGGTGCGGGTCGGCTGGCTCGTGCCGCAGATCGACGACGACGTCGAGGTCTACCGGCTGTCGGCCTACGCCGTCGGCGCGCTCGAGATCGCGGGCCGGGCGGGCGCCAGCCCCACGCGGGTGTCGAGGTCGCGCGTCCGGACGCTGCTGGAGGCCGTCGACAGGCTCGCCGAGGACGCAGATGTCGACCCCCACAGGCGCCTGGAGAGGCTGCTGCGGGAACGCGACGAGCTCGACGCGCAGATCCGGGAGCTGCAGCAGGGGGCGGACCCCGAGCCCGTCGACGACGAGTCGCTGCTGGAGGAGGCCGAGAACGTCCTCCACCTGGCCCGCGAGCTGCCCGCCGACTTCGCGCGGGTCGCCGAGTCGATCAAGGCCATGCAGCGCGACGTCATCGCCGACCTCCGCCGCGACATCCGGCCCACCGGCGAGGTGCTGCGGGAGTACCTGCAGCGCGGCCAGCACGTGATGCAGTCCACGGCCGAGGGCCGCGCCTTCGCCGGGGCCCTGCGTCTGATCGGCGACCCGGAGCGCATCGACCACCTCGCGACCCAGCTGCGCGACCTGCAGCTCAGGTCGTTCGCCAGCCTGCTCGACGACGCCCAGCGCGCCGAACTCGACGCCATCGGCCGCCGCGTCGAACAGGGCGTCCAGGAGGTGCTGACCGCGCAGCGCCGGGCATCGCACGTCATCACGGCCCAGGTCCGGACCCACGACCCGGTCCGCGACCGGCAGGTCGACGAGCTGCTGCGCTCCGTGATGTCCGGGTTGCAGACGTGGATGCAGGACTCGCGCCCAGGCAGCCGGGTCGAGCCGCTGCGCAGCTTCCCCCATGCCGACGTCGGCCACCTGCGGCAGACGACCAGCGACCTCGTCCCGCCCGGCGCGCCCGCGCCGCTTGCCGAGGCCCGCGACGTCGAGTTCCTCGACGGCGACGCGCAGGCCTGGGGCGGGCCGCGATACACCGAACTCGAGGACTACGTGGCCGGGCTCGGCGACTGGTTCGACCTCGGCGGCGCGTTCGAGGAGGCGGCCGACGAGACCCGCCGACCCGTCGACCTGCTCGGCCTCCTGGAGATCGCCCACCGCAACGGCATGGAGGAACGCGACGACGTCTCCGTCGTCGAGGCGCTCCGCCCCGACGGCACCACCCGACGGTTCGCATTCGGTGCCGTCACCGCGCGCACCGCGAAACAGGAGAATCATGACTGACCCGATGGCACCCGAGGACCGGGAGGACCCGTTCGTCGCCCCGGTGGCGATGGAGGAGGATCCCGAGGAGCTGTTCGCCGGCGACCGCGGCGTGCTCGACGCCGACGTGCGGCGCGTCCTCGTCCGGCTGCTGCAGCGCCGCTTCCTGCTCGCCGACCGCAACCGCGACGACTGGCGCGTGCTGCTCGACAACCAGCAGGTCATCGAGTCGCGGCTGCACGACATGTTCGTGCAGCTCACCATCGACCACGACCGCGGCGTCGCCTACAAGAAGCAGGTCCGCTCGGACGAGATCGAGGTGCCGATCCTCCTGCGCGACGACGCCTACACGCGCGCCGAGACCCTCGTCCTCGTCCACCTCCGAACGGTCTACCAGCGCGAGTCCACGGCCGGTGAGTCGTCGGTGCGCGTCGACGTCGAGGAGGTCGAGCAGACTGTGCTGACGTACTTCGCCGAGTCCGACGGCGACACGGCCAGGCGCCAGAAGGCGGTCCGCAAGGCCCTCGACAGGCTCCGCCAGGACGGCATCGTCGAGGAGGAGTCGGAGGGCCGCTACCGGATCAGCGCGCTGGTGGAGATCGTGCTCAGCTCCGAGCGGATGCGTGAGCTGGACGACTGGCTCCGCGAGCAGGCCGCCCGCCGCGCCGTCGGGCTCGCCGCCGACGACTCGCTCGGAGCCGCCGTCGAGGCCGAGGACACCGACCGGGAAGAGGACGACGAATGACGATGCTCGACACGCTCTTCGGCCTCATCCCCGCAGCCTCGCGCGGGCAGCAGTGGGTGGCCGAGGACCTGCAGCTGGTCAACTGGGGCGGCTACGACGGCCCGCACCGCGTGCGCTTCTCGCCGACGGCGACGCTGCTGTGCGGCGGGTCGGGTTCCGGCAAGTCGACGCTGATGGACGCCTACATCGCGCTGATGATGCCCCACACCACACCGTTCAACGGGGCCTCCAACGGCGGCGTGACGGGGCGCCCGCGCGGCCAGGAGCAGCGCAACATCCTCTCCTACGGGCGCGGGAAGCTCGACGAGTCGCGCACGGCCGAGGGCACGAAGGTCCGAGTGCTGCGCGGCGATGGCGAGGACACCTGGACCGCCATCGCGATGACGTGGGGCGACCATGACGGCACCCGGTTCACCGCCGTCCGTGCCTGGTACATCCCCGCCGGCGCGAGGCTCCTCGACGACACGGTCCGGGTCCGGGGCACCGTCGAAGGGCCGTTCGACCTGCGCTCGCTGGAGCCCGCCGCCGCGCACCGGCTGAGCGACGCGTCCGTGAAGGCCGCGGGTCTCGACACCGTCGCCACGGACCGCGAGTTCTCCGCCCGCCTGCACTCGGTGCTCGGCATCGGCGCTGCCGGGGCCGGGACGAAGGCGATGAGCCTGCTCGCGCGAATCCAGGCCGGTCAGCAGATCACCACCGTCGACGACCTGTACAAGCGCATGGTGCTCGAGGACCCCGAGACGCTGGCGACGGCCGACGCGGTCGTCGCGCACTTCGACGAGCTCGAGTCCACGCACACCCGGATGGTGACGGCGCGCCAGCAGGTCCGCGCGCTGGAGCCGATCCGCGAGCAGCGCGCGAGCATTGAGCAGTCCGCCGAGCGTATGCGGCTGATCGACGCCGTCGGATCCTTCGACGACCCCGGCTCGACCGCCACTTTGTGGAGGGCGGAGCAGAGGCTCGGGCTGCTGCGCAGCGTCGAGCGGGAGCTGCACGGAGTCAAGCAGGCTAAGGACGCCGTCGTCCGGGAGAAGGAGGCGGCCGCCGACGCCGCGGAGGTGGCGCGCGAGGGTCTCGCCGAGGTCCTGCGGGCGGCCGGCGGCGACAAGCTGGAGATGGCGGAGCGCGAGCTGCGGGAGCTGGAGCGTCGGCTGAGCGACGTCCGGGCCACGCGCGCCCGGCTCGACGAGTCGCTGGCCGTCCTGGGGGAGGACGTAACCACGTCGAAGCAGTTCGCCCAGCTCGCCGACCGTGCCCGTGCCGCGCTGGCCGACCCGGCGCCCAAGGAGTCCGCACGCGATGCCTACGCGGAGGCGAAGAGCGCCAGGAAATCGGCAGAGGCCGAGGTCCGGGCGCTCGAGACCGAGCGGGATCACGCGCAGCGCGCGACGGGTAACTTTCCGACGCACCTGAGCTGGGCGCGCGAGCAGCTGGCCCTTGCGGCGGGCCTCGCGGTCGAGGATCTCCCGTTCGTCGGCGAGCTCATCGAGGTACGCACCGAGTTCGAGCCGTGGCGTGATGCGTTCAACCTTGCGCTCGGCGGGTTCGCCCGGACCCTGCTGATCGACGCGGCCCACCTGCCGCGATTCCGGGCGGCCATCAACGCCGTCCGCGTGTCCGAGCGGCTGAGCTTCGAGGGCGTCCACACCGGGCTGCCGACCACCGACCGTCAGGACCCGCGGACGCTGCCCGGCCGGCTCGACTACCGGACCGGCCCCTTCACGGGCTGGCTGCAGGACAGGCTCGAGGAGCAGTTCAACTTCGTCTGCGTCGACAGCCCGGACGAGCTGTCGCGCCACGGCAGGGCGCTGACCATCACGGGCCAGCTCGCCCGCGGCAACCGGGGTGCGCACGGCGGACAGGGTCGCGCGAACCTGCTCGGCTTCTCCAACGACCGGCGACTGGCCGACCTCGCCCGCCTGATCGCGGAGGCTCGTGGCCGGCTCGCCGACTCCATTGACGCATGTGGCGTGGCGGAGGGCGCGCTGGACGCCGTCGACGCCCGGGCCGACGCCCTGCGGAAGGTGTGCGAGCTGTCGTGGGGACAGGTCGACGTTGCCGCGGTCGAGGGCGAGCAGGAGAAGTGGCACTCGATCGTCGCGCAGGTGACCGAGGGAAACCCGCGGATCGCCGACCTGCAGCATCAGCTGAAGGCCGCCAGGCGGAACGTCGACGCGCTCAAGGAGGAGATCGGCCGGGCGAAGTCCTCCGCCGAGACCGTTGAGCAGCGCTGGGGCGCCGTCATGGAGGAGGTGGACGAGGCGCAGGCCGTCATCGACGCCGCCGAGGACGACGAGCGGTTGGTTGCCGACGACCACGCGGCCTATCTCGCCGGGCAGTTCGAGGGCGAGGTCGATGACGAGGCCGGGCCGCCGTCGGTCCAGCTCGAGCGCTTCGATGTGGCGCTGGCCTCCGCGTCCCAGCGGCTGCGCAGGGACCACGAGACCGCTCAGCAGACGCTGGTGCAGCAGCGCGAGCTGCTCGGTCGGACGCTGTCCAACTTCCTCGAACGCTGGCCCAACCCGAACCTCCTGGCCGACCCCGACACGTCGGTCGGCGACTTCGAGCGCATCCTCGACGACCTCGAGACCAGCGGGCTGCACGAGCTGGAGAGGGAGTGGCGCGACAGCCTGCTGACACTGTCCGGCAATGACCTCACCAGCCTGGACTCCGCGCTGGGTCGGGCGCTGCGAGAGATCCGCGACCGGATCGAGCCGATCAACGCGATCATGCGGGACCTGCCGTTCTACGACGACGACCACCGCCTGCAGATCACGACGCGGGAGAACCAGTCCGAGCCGCGCCGGAAGTTCCGCCGCGACCTGAGGGCCGTCCGGGAGGCGATAGACGGCGCGGTCAGCGACGCCGACCGCGAGCAGGTCTACCTCAGGATGTCGAAGCTGATCCAGCGCATCCGGCGCACTGCACCCGACTTCGCCGACCTCATCGACGTGCGCAACCACGTCCGCGTCAGCGCCGAGCGGGTCAACGCCGTCACAAAGGAGCACGTGGCGCTCTACGACCACATCGGCGAAAAGTCGGGCGGCGAGTCGCAGGAGCTGATCGCGTTCATCGTCGGCGCGGCGCTGCGGTATCAGTTGGGCGACGCGGGCTCGTCCCGGCCGCGCTATGCGCCGGTGTTCCTCGACGAGGCGTTGATCAAGGCCGACGCGCACTTCACCAAGCGAGCCATCGGCGCCTGGCGGGGCCTGGGGTTCCAGCTCATCATCGGCGCGCCGAACGACAAGTACAGCGCCATCGAGCCGCACGTCGACGTCGAGTACGACATCCTGAAGGACACCCGAGGCCGCTCGTGGGCCAAGCCGAAGGTCGGGCTGGCCGCGTCGTAGCCGCGGCCCGGCCCCTGGCATTGGTGCTGGTCCTGGTGCCGCCCGTGCCGACGCCAACGAAATACCCGGACGCCAACGAAAAATCCGCGGCGCCAACGAAAATTCCGCGGCGCCAACGGTATGCACGGACGCCAACGATACTCGCGCGAATATCGTTGGCGTCCGTGCATATCGCTGGCGTCTGCGAAGAGCCCGAGCGAGGCAGCAGTCCGGGGTGGCGCCTGTCGTCAGGGGTGGCGTCGGTCGGGAAGGGTGGCGTCCGAGGCGACGGGCCACTCGGGATGGGGATCGGGGTCAGGCTCCAGGCCCAGGGCCCTCCGGTTCCGCGCGACCCAGACCGGCTCCGCGCCGTAGCGCTGGCTGGGGATGAGCCGCCCGGCGGCGGAGTCCTCGATCAGCTGCGCCATGCGACGGTCGCGCGTGGTCTGCTGCTTCGCCGTCGCCACCCACGTCATCGCGATCCGACGGTAGGTCTCCGTCGCCGCGTCCCACCAGCGCTGGGCATCCCCGTCGGCCGCGAGCATGGCCGCGTGTTCTGGGGTGAAGGCGTGGTCGTCGCGCTCGAAGCTGTAGATCCCTGTCCGGGCCGGGTCCCGGGCCTCGAACGCTGCCAGGCCGGCCGGGGCCATCCTGCCCTCGGCGATGAGCCGCTCGACGTGAGTGACGTTGATGTTGCTCCAGGTGCTGCCGCGCTTCCGTGGGGTCCAGCGCTGCCGACGGGTGTCGTCGTCGATGCGTTGCGACACGGAGTCGATCCATCCGAAGCACAGGGCCTCGGGCACGGCGTCGTCCCAGGTCAGGCCCTGAATGGGCACGTGTTTCTTGTTCAGCCCCATCCACAGTTCCGTGGCGACGGCGTGGTTCGCCTCCAGCCATGCGCGGAACTCGGCCGCGTCGGCGAAGAAGACCGCTGGTCTCTCGGGGGTTCCGCCGTGGCGTCCGATCATGTCGTCATCCTGCCAGCGGCGGTGGGCATCCGGCCGGGGCGGGGCAGGGGTGTTCCTCTCGCTTCGCTTCGAGGCACCTCGACAGGCTCGGCGAACCGGGGTTGCTTCGAGGCACCTCGTCAGGCTCGGCGAACCGGGGTTGCTTCGAGGGACCTCGACGGGCTCGGCGATCAGGGGAATCTTGACGGCCCGGCTGTGATGGGCGCCGGACGCGGGCGGGGCGTATAGTCCGTCCGGCGCATTTGGAGGTGTCCCATGAACTCAACGCGGTCTCCCTGGCCGGGGCTGTGGTCGATGATCATCGGCTTCTTCATGATCCTGGTCGACTCGACCATCGTTAACGTCGCCCTTCCTCACATCATGACCGGGCTGGACGCCGGGCTGAACGAGGTCATCTGGGTCACCAGCGCGTACCTCCTGGCATACGCGGTGCCGCTCCTGATCACGGGACGGCTCGGCGACCGGTTCGGGCCCAAGCCCGTTTTCCTGATCGGGTTGGCCACGTTCACGCTGTCGTCGTTGTGGTGCGGCCTGTCGGGCAGCATCGAGATGCTGATCGTCGCCCGCGTGGTCCAGGGCCTCGGCGCCGCGCTGATGGCCCCCCAGACGATGGCCGTGATCATGCGCACCTTCGCGCCCGATCGCCGCGGCGCCGCCATGGGGCTGTGGGGGGGTGTCCCTATGGTTCTCGTCAAGCGGCGAGGGGCTGGGGTGTCGGGTTGGGGGTCCGGTAGGGCTCTTGGTTTCTGAGCATGGCGAACAGGACGTCGACTCGGCGTCGGGACAGGCAGATGAGTGCGGCGTTGTGTTTCTTGCCTTGGGCTCGCTTCCGGTCGTAGTAGGCCCTGCTGGCGGGGTCGGATCGGAGCGCGGCGAACGCTGAGAGGAACAGGGCTCGTTTGAGGTGCTTGTTTCCTGATCTGGCTGGGTATTCGCCTCGGATGCTGGTTCCGGATCGGTGGGTGACGGGTGAGAGGCCGGCGTAGGCAGCCAGGTGTCCCGCGGTCGGGAACAGCGAGGCGTCGCCGACGTCGAGGAGGATCCGTGCAGCGGTCCTGACCCCGACGCCTGGCATCGAGATCAGGACCTTGGCAAGAGGGTGCGCATCAACGACCTTCTCGACTTGCGCGGCCAACTCGGAGCGCTGCTGCAGCGTCTGACGCAGGGCAGCTGCGAGCTTCGGGAGGACCTGCTCAGCGGCGGTGGTGCCGGCGACAACAACGGTCTGCTCGGACAAGGCGTGGGAGATCGCGTCGACGAAGTCTTGGGCGTGTCGCGGGTTGGCATGGCTGACGATCCGCAGCAGCTTTGCCCTCGAGACTGCGCTGATGCCTTGTGGGCCGCCGAGCTGTTCGATCACGGCGAGGCCCTGCTTTGTGGCCAAGCGGGGTCCGACTACGCGTTCGAGTGCGGGATGGATCTGCGTGAGGAGTCCACGGATCCGGTTCGCCAATCGTGTTGCTTCCGCCGCAAGGTCCTCGTCGAACCCGACCAGAACCTTCAGCTCGGCCAGGGCATCTTCGCCGAGGTCGACCCGGCGAAGGGTGTGGGGCATCGTTCGGGCAGCGTCCGCGATGATGAACGCGTCGCGCGCGTCGGTCTTCGCGCTGCCCGGGTAGAGGTCCGCTGCCCTGCGCATCGCGAGTCCTGGCAGGTAGGCGACCTGGATGCCCATCGACCTTGCCACAGCGATGGGCAGTGCGCCGATCGTGTTCGGCTGATCGACAATCACCAACACCCTGCCGCGCTCGGCCAGCATCGAGAAAACGCCCTCGAGCTTGCTCTGGTCCTGCGGTAGAGGCTTGTTGAATACCTTCCGACCGGCGGCGTCGAGAGCGCAGGCATGGTGAGTTTCCTTGCCCACGTCGAGGCCGCACCAGATGTCGAAACCGGGGTCGTTGTTCATGACGGCCACCATCCTTCCCCATCGAAGACGACGGTCGTCGAGGTGGTGATGCGTCAGCTGCCGGCACCCACGTTACGAATAGACCTGTGTTGAGGCCGTGTCCCTATCAGCGGTCATCTGACGCCCACCAGGCCCGGTGACAACACCCCCCGGATCATGCGTGAGACAGGGGCAGACAGTCATGCCGAGCCCGGCGACCGTAACCCCAACATCGGGGTCACCACCAAGGTAACGGGGCGGGGCTGCTCGTCGGTCCGCTGCTCGGCGGCTTCCTCGTCGACGCCGTCGGCTGGGAGTGGATCTTCTTCGTCAACGTCCCGGTCGGGCTCATCGCGATCGTGCTCGTCATCATCAACGTGCCCAGCCTTGAACTGCACGCGCACTGCTTCGACTGGGTGGGCGTCGTGCTCAGTTCCGCGGGCCTGTTCCTCATCGTGTTCGGCATCCAGGAGGGCGAGACGTACGAGTGGGGTCAGATGCCGATCGTGGGGAGCTTCAGTGTGCCGGTGTGGTCGCTGATCATCATCGGCGCCCTGCTGATGGGGGCCTTCGTCTGGTGGCAGAAGGTCCAGCACGGCGAGCCACTGGTCCCACTGGCGCTCTTTGCCGACCGCAACTTCGTCCTGTCCAACACGGCCATCACCATCGTCGGCCTCGTCGTGACCGCCATGAACATCCCGTTGTTCCTCTACCTTCAGTCCGGCCGGGGCCTGACCCCGAGCCAGTCGGCGCTCATCCTGGTGCCGATGGCCGTCTGCTCCGGCGTCCTGTCGCCGTTCACCGGACGATTCCTGCAGGACCGGGACGCGCGTCCGTGGACGGCCGCGGGTCTCGTCGGCTTGGCCATCGCGACAGCCTGGTACGGGTTCTGGTTCGACGCGGCCCGCAGCCCCTGGTGGCTCCTGCTCCCAAGCGCGCTGGTCGGCATCTCCGCCTCGTTCATCTGGGGTCCGCTCGCGATGGTTGCGACGCGTGGCCTGCCGCCGCAGCTCGCGGGCGCCGGATCCGGCGTCTACAACACGACCCGCCAGGTCGGCGCGGTGATCGGTTCCGCGGTCATCGCCGCAGTGACGTCCGCCAGGCTGACGGCCCATCTGGGTGAGGGTGCCTCCACGGCGGTCGGCGCCGGCGGCGGCGCGATGCCGACGCAGGTCCTCGACGGGTTCGCCGCTGCGATGGGCGAGTCGATGTACGTGCCCGCCACGCTGCTCGTGCTCGCCGTCGTGTCTGTGCTCTTCATGCGTCCGCAGATCCCCTCGTCGCGCTGACGGTCAATCGGCTCGCTGACGGTCAATGGGCTCGCTGAGCCTGTCGAAGCGCCGTGAGTGAAGCGAAGGGGACACACCCGACCCCGCTCGCTGCACCAGGGGAAACCGCCTCGCTCCGCTCGGCGCCCTTCGACAAGCTCAGGGAACCGGGTGTGCTGACGGTCAATCGGCTCGCTGAGCTTGTCGAAGCGCCCTGAGCGAAGCGAAGGGGAACACCCGACCCCGCTCGCTGCACCAGGGCAAACCGCCTCGCTCCGCTCGGCGCCCTTCGACAAGCTCAGGGAACCGGGTGCGCTGACGGTCAATCGGCTCGCTGAGCCTGTCGAAGCGCCCTGAGCGAAGCGAAGAAGACACACCCGACCCCGCTCGCTGCACCAGGGCAAACCGCCTCGCTCGCCTCGGCGCCCTTCGACAAGCTCAGGGGGCCGGGTGTGCTGACGGTCAATCGGCTCGCTGAGCTTGTCGAAGCGCCCTGAGCGAAGCGAAGGGGAACACCCGACCCCGCTCGCTGCACCAGGGCAAACCGCCTCGCTCCGCTCGGCCCCCTTCGACAAGCTCAGGGAACCGGATGTGCTGACGGTCAATCGGCTCGCTGAGCTTGTCGAAGCGCCCTGAGCGAAGCGAAGGGGAACACCCGACCCCGCTCGCTGCACCAGGGCAAACCGCCTCGCTCCGCTCGCTGCACCAGGGGAAACCGCCTCGCTCCGCTCGCTGCACCGGGGCAAACCGCCTCGCTCCGCTCGGCGCCCTTCGACAAGCTCAGGGGGCCGGGTGTGCTGACGGTCAATCGGCTCGCTGAGCCTGTCGAAGCGCCCTGAGTGAAGCGAAGGGGACACACCCGACCCCGCTCGCTGCACCAGGGCAAACCGCCTCGCTCCGCTCGGCGCCCTTCGACAAGCTCAGGGAACCGGGTGTGCTGACGGTCAATCGGCTCGCTGAGCTTGTCGAAGCGCCCTGAGCGAAGCGAAGGGGAACACCCGACCCCGCTCGCTGCACCAGGGCAAACCGCCTCGCTCCGCTCGGCGCCCTTCGACAAGCTCAGGGAACCGGGTGTGCTGACGGTCAATCGGCTCGCTGAGCTTGTCGAAGCGCCCTGAGCGAAGCGAAGGGGACACACCCGACCCCGCTCGCTGCACCAGGGCAAACCGCCTCGCTCCGCTCGGCGCCCTTCGACAAGCTCAGGGAACCGGGTGTGCTCAGGGAACCGGGTGTGCTCAGGGAACCGGGTGTGCTCAGGGTGCCGGGTGTGCTCAGGGTGCCGGGTGTGCTCAGGGGGCCGGGTGCGCTCAGGGAACCGGGTGCGCTCAGGCCCTTCGACAAGCTCAGGGAGCGATGTGGGGTCAGGGGAGAAGACTGACGACCTCACCCCAGCGCGGGGCGACGGACGACCAGCCCAGCTCGTCGGCGATGCGACCGGCCAGGGTGGCCGACGCCCCGGGCTCGCCGTGCACCAGGAAGACCGTCTCCGGCTCGCGGTCCAGGGCCGCCAGCCAGTCGATGATGTCCGACGCGTCGGCGTGGACGGAGAACTCTTCGTCGCGGACGATATCCGCCGCCACCTTCACGTAGTGACCGTTGATCTTCACGGACCTTGCGCCGTTCTCAAGCGCCCGGCCGCGCGTGCCGACGGCCTGGTAACCCGTCAGCACGACAGTGTTCCTCGGGTCGGGCAGCAGGCGGCGCAGGTGGTACAGCACCCGCCCGCCCTCGGCCATGCCCGAGCTGCTGACGATGATCATCGGGTCCCGGCGCCGGTTGAGCCGCTTCGACTCGGGCGCCTCGCGGGTCTCCGTGAGGTCGAGGTCCGTGAAGTCGGCCATCGTCACGCCGACGGCCAGCTCGTCCGGCCACTGCCGGTACACGTCCAGCGCCTTGAGCGACATAGGGCCGTCGACCGCCACCGGTACGTCGGGGATCCTCCCCTCGCGCCGCAGTCGGACGAGGGCGTGCAGCACGAGCTCGGTCCGGTCGATCGCGAAGGCGGGCACGACGACCTGGCCGCCCCGCTCGACGGTCCGACGGATCGCATCGGCCAGCGGCTCGTGGGCCAGCGCGGGCTCGGGATGCTCGCGGTCCCCGTACGTCGACTCGCAGACGACTATGTCCGCCCCGGGCGGGGTCTCCCGGGCCCTCAGCAGAGGATGGTCGTGGCGGCCGAGGTCGCCGGAGAACAGCACGCTCCGGTCGCCGACGCTCACGTGCAAGCTCGCCGCGCCAAGGATGTGGCCGGCGCGCACCCAGCGGGCCCACAGCACACCGTCGACGTCGACGTTGGTGTCCCACTCGACGGTGCGGAACATCGGCAGCGTCAGCTCGACGTCGGCCGTGGTGAACAGCGCCTCGGGGGAGGGATGCCGCGACCAGCCGCCCTTCGTCGCGTCGCCCACGGCCTGCTCCTGCAGCTTTGCGGCGTCGCGGAGCACGATCTCGGCCAGCGGCAGCGTCGGCTCGGTGCACCAGATCGTGCCGCGGAACCCCTGCCTGACCAGCGCCGGGAGGTAGGAGACGTGGTCGGCGTGCGCGTGGGTGATGAGGATGTTGTCGATCTCGCGCGGCGGCACGGCGAACGGGTCCCGGTTCCGGAGCCGCCACTGCTTCTCGCCCTGGAACAGCCCCGCGTCGATCAGGGTGTGCCGACCGTCGACGGTCAGGAGGTGTCGGGAGCCGGTGACCGTCTCCGCCGCCCCCAGGAACCTCAGCGTCGCCTGCTGAACTACTGCCATGTTCGATGGTGGCACAGGCCGGGCGCCCCTCGTGGCCCGCCGCGAACATCCACTTGGCCTGGGAAGACGAGCGGGTACAGTTGAATGGTCCGGCCTCCTCGGAGACTTGAGAGAAAGCACCACCATGGCAAACCCGATCATCGGCAGCCCCGATGCCTTCACGAAGCACAACCAGTCGCAGCCCGGCTACGGTCAGCCCCAGCCCGGCTACGGCCAGCCGCAGGGCTTCGACCCCTACCAGCAGCAGGCGCCGCAGCCCACCGCCGCGGTGATGACGCTCGACGACGTGCTCGCCAAGACGGCCATCACGCTCGGCGTCGTCGCGGCCGCCGCTGTCGTGGCGTTCATGTTCGTCCCGCTGGCCTTCATCACGCCCGCGCTCATCGCGTCGGGCATCGTCGGCCTCATCACCGTCTTCCTGGTCGCCAGCCGGCCCAGGATCCCCGTGGGCGGGGTCCTGTTCTATGCCGTGGTCGAGGGCCTCTTCATCGGCGTGTTCTCGAAGTTCTTCGAGTACCTGTACCCGGGCATCGTCGTGTCCGCGGTCCTGGCGACGTTCGTCACGGCTGGCGTCACGCTGTTCGCGTACAAGTTCTTCAACATCCGCGTCACCGAGCGGTTCCGCAAGATCGTCTTCATCGCGACGGCGTCCCTGGCCGGTGTGTTGCTCGTGAACTTCGTCCTCGCGATCTTCGGCATCGACACCGGCATGCGCTCCGCGGGAGGTAGCCCAGGCCTGCTGGCCATCGGCATCTCGATCGTCGCCGTGATCCTCGCAGTTCTGAACCTCGTGACCGACTTCGACTCCGTCGAGCGCGGCATCGCGATGCGCGCCCCGGCCAACGAGTCGTGGCGTGCGGCATTCGGCATCACCGTCACCATGGTGTGGCTGTACACCGAGATCGTGCGCATCATGAGCTACTTCAGGAACTGAGCTTCACACAATCGGACCGCCGTCGCCCCTCGGGGCGGCGGCGGTCCGTCGTTGTGGTCATCGCTCCGCGTGTGAGCTGCGCGGGTGCCGCCGGGCGAACTGCGACAGGAGCGCCCGCGAACTGTTGGTCCAGTGCAGCGACCGCCAGGAGCGCAGCGGCACCCAGGCCGAGCGCAGCGTCGAACCGCCGACGTCGTGCACGACGGGGTCGGTCGGGTTGTCGCAGACGGCGGAGTAGATGACGCGCAGGGCGTGGAAGTCCTCGAGCACGCCTGCCATGGAGCGGCCCACCCAGTGCTCCGACTCGAGGCTCAGGACGCGGTCGATCTCCGTGTCCTGACCCGTCTCTTCATAGATCTCGCGCAGCACGGCCTCCGACGGGGACTCTCCGGAGTCGATGCCGCCGCCGGGCAGCGCCCAGGTGCCGGGTACCCGGGTCGCGCTGGAGTTGACCGTGCCGAGAATGCCGCGCTCGGAGAACACGAGGGCGTAGGCGCCGAGGCGCTGATGCCTGCGGGGCTGCTCCTGCCGCGACGAGACGTAGACGGTGTGTCGCTCGGCGGGCCTCTGGTCGGCCGCCGTGACCTCGCGGACGAGCCACGTGAACACGATCTCGCTGTCGACCAACGCCGCGGACAGGGGGCGGACAGGGACGAAACCCTCGTCGAACAGCGTCACCCGCGGATGCCTGCCGTGCTCGACAGGAAAACCCACCACGGGTGCCCCCAGGGGATGGGGGACACCGGTGACGCGCATTCGTCAAGTCTATCCGCTCGTCCCCGAGCGCCTGGGCGCACCGGCTCCCGGTGCCCCGGGGGACACCGCTTCAGCGGACGAAACCCCTAGACAGGGCCGACGTCGGCGGGTGGGAGCGCACGGGCGTGATAGTAGGCTGACGGCACATGGTGCGGGATGGCCCCGCCCGAGGCACACGGCGGTGGGGACATGGAATATCGCGACAACGTCAACCTCGACCAGTCGCGAGTGCGCTACGGCGGAGGTGGTCGGCGCGGTGGCGGCATCGCGGTGGGCGGCGGTATCGGCGGAGTACTGGTCCTGCTGCTGGCATTGTTCCTCGGTGGCGATCTCGGTGACCTGATCGGCGGCACGACGACCACCACTGACTCGAGTCAGAGCGACGTATCGGGTGCCGACTGCACGGGCGAGGTCAACATCGACGAGAACCGCGACTGCCGCTGGGGTGCCTACGAGGTCGCGCTCACGTCGTACTGGGAGTCGGCATTCTCGTCGGGCTTCGAGCCCATCTCCGCCCTGCAGTTGTTCTCCGGCACCACCGCGACCGCATGTGGCACCGGTACCTCGGAGATGGGCCCGTTCTACTGCCCCGGTGACACCACGATCTACATCGACGAGGACTACATGGGTCAGCTGCTGACCCAGCTCGGCACGACCCGCAGCGACGCGGCCGAGCTGTACATCGTCGGGCACGAGTACGGGCACCACATCTCCAACCTGACCGGCCAGATGAGCAAGGCCAACGCCAGCAGCAACCAGACCGGCGAGAAGTCCGCCTCGGTGCGGCTCGAGCTGCAGGCCGACTGCTACGCAGGCGTCTTCTTCGCCAACACCATCAAGGATCCGGACTCGCCGATCGAGTCCGTCACCCAGGACGACCTCAACCGCATCGTCGACGCGGCCCGCGCCGTCGGCGATGACCACATCCAGGAGCAGTCCGGCGGCTTCGTGAACGCGGACAAATGGACCCACGGCAGCTCGCAGATGCGTCAGTACTGGGTGGCGAAGGGCTTCCAGAGCGGCGATCCGGGGACCTGCGACACCTTCTCAACCAACGACCTGGGGGAGTGACTCAGGCCGGGTCGGTGACGTCGGCGACCGTCGCGCCCAGGAAGGCGACGAGCTCGTCGCCGTCGAGGGTCGCCGCGACGCCGTGCTCCCCGGCCCCAATGCTGATCCGGTGCCCCGCCACGCGCTCGTCCGCGACGACGGGCAGCGGCCTCAGGGTCCCGAACGGCGTGATGGTGCCGCGCTCGAACCCGGTGACCCGCAGCGCCTCCGCGGCGTCCGGCATCGAGAGGCGGCTGACGCCGAGGAGGGCCCGGAGCTTCGGCCAGGCGATGCTCCGGTCACCGGGGACGAGAACGAGGAGGTGGTCGTCGGCCGCGCGGCGCACCACCATCGTCTTGATGATGTCGGCCGGCTCGACCCCACGCGCGGCAGCAGCCTCCGCCAGGGAACCGACGCGGCCGTGGCGCGTAACAGTGTGGGTGAGGCCGGACGCCTCCAGGGCGTCGAGGGCGGGGTTGTTCATGGCGCCAGACTAGGGCGACGTCAGCTGAGCAGGTCCGTCATGTCTCGCCCGTCCATGTCCGTGTAATGCACGGTCGATCCGCACGTGATGGTCGCGACGGGTGCGTAGCGCTGCTGCGACATGTCGATCACGACGTCGCACGGCTCGTCGGTGGAGGCCTGGAACAGAGCGACGGCCTTGGCCAGTGCGGCGGGCTGCAGCAGTGAGGGGCTGAACGTGGCGAGCGCTGAGGTCTCGCTGCGGCGCGTCTCGAACGCGGGCAGGCCGCCGGTGCGACTGCGGTTCAGGATGACTCCGTCCTCGGAGTCCGGGATATCCGCCCAGTAGCCGCGGGCCTGCGTGAAGCCGACCTGGTAGACCTTCGTGGCGTCGCCGACGACCTCCTCGAGGCCCGCGGTGATGTCGGCGACGCTCGTGAACCCCAGCTCGGCGACGGCCGTGCCGTCCTGGCGGAAGAACACCGTCGACGTCTCGGGCCGCGACGTCACGGTCATCAGCACCTCGCCGGCGCGGTACTCGACGATCTGCAGCGACTGGGTGGTGCCGCGTACGCCGCGCAGGTCGGCGACGTCGAACATGCGTGCGACGTTGTCGAGCGGGTAGTCGGCGGGGTCGAAGGTCGCCTGGCCGAGGTACTGGATGTCGGAGTCGACCTTGGTGATGGAGCCGTCGCGCCAGGCGTAGCTGACCACCTGGTTGTCGGGAGTCAGGGCCGTGAGCCTGGCCTCGTCCTTCGTGATGTCGACCTTCAACACCGGCAGGCCCTGCGCGACGTTATGCAACTCCGCTATGACTGGCGCGGCGCCGCCATCGATCAGCGACCTGGCGACCAGGAAGGTCATGGGGAACTCGCTGTCGGCCGGCAGCGACACGGTGGGCGACGGTGAGGCAGTCGGGCTCGCAGCCGCGGAGGAGGCGGGTGAGGCGCTCGTCGTCGCGGCCGATGATGCCGTCGGATCAGGCTCGACGGCGGTCTCGGCGCAGCCGACCAGCGCGAGCGCCAGACACGCCGCAACTAGGGCCGACAGGGATCGCATCGCGCCAGTCTATGGGGTCACCCTGTGGGGACGATTCCCCGCCCCACAGGTCAGGGGAGCGGGCAGGCGACCCCGGTTCGGATGTGGCAGTCGTAGCCGTTCGGGTTCCCCAGCAGTCATGAAAGCAGACATGGGTTGGCGGGACCCGTTTATGGGTTCACGAATGCGTCCGGGCTACTGGTTCTCCTCCCTTTGCGCCGACCAGCTGGCACCTTCGCTTGGCCAGTGCTCTGGGGTTCTCCAATCGCCATGCCGCTGGAACTCCCATCTACCTCGACGCCGTTGAACTGCGATGTGGCCCGAGGGGGGGCACGTCTCGACCAGTTCGATGAGCTCGGCAATCAGTGCGTCAATGGCGAAATCGTCATTGGGATGACCGTCTTCGATGAACTGCCCATGCAGGACAGTGAGGTCGCGTTTGGAGAGGTGGATGGGAACCAGTTCATCTCCCTGTTGAACGAGAAGTCCGGTTGGGGTTTCTGTGGTGGGGAGGCCCAGAGCATTGAGCTGTTCGGCGAGGCTCCTCAGTGAAGGTTTCACAGCATTCATGAGGTCTCGCCGGTATTCATGGCGAGATGCTAGCACCGCACTGTCTGGGTGGGTGGCTAACTAAAGGCCAGAGATGAGACCTTTGGTCGTATCAGGCTGTCGAACATGAGACCCCAGTCCGATGGTCGCATTGATACCCCGCAGGATTCTTCGAAAGGTACTGCTGGTGCTCCACCTCGGCGTAGTAGAAGTGCTGGCCGGGCTCGATCTCGGTCGAGATCTCGCCGAAGCCGCCCTCGGTCAGCGGGCCCTGGTAGGCGTCGCGGATCCGGCGGGCGACGGCGAACTGCTCGTCGTCGACGGGATAGATGGCCGAGCGGTACTGCGTGCCGACGTCGTTGCCCTGCCGGAAGCCCTGCGTCGGGTCGTGGTGCTCGAAGAACGCCTGCACCAGTTCCGCGTAGCTGACCTTCGTCGGGTCGAAGACGACGCGAACGGTCTCCGCGTGCCCGGTCTTCCCGGTGCAGGTCTCCTTGTACGTGGGGTTGGGGGTGTGGCCGCCCATGAAGCCGACGGCGGTGTTGACGACGCCGTCGATGTGCCAGAAGACCTTCTCCGCGCCCCAGTAGCAGCCGAGCGCGAAGTAGGCGACCTCGCTGCCGGGGGGAACCTCGTCGAGCGGGATGCCGAAGATCTCGTGGCGGGGGACAGGGCCGAGGACGGAGGTCGCGCGGCCGGTGAGCGCCTCGTCGGCACTCACCAGCGTCGGGGTGCTCCGGTGTCGCTGCAGCCAGCCCAGCACGTCGATGTCGTTCATGCCGTCCAACGCTACCCCGCGGAGGCCCGGGAACGCCTCAGCCTGCGGTGAACATCCCCCACAGGCCGTAGAGGACGTAGCCGGCGCCGACGGCGAATCCGACAGCCCACAGCATGCGTCGCGTCCTGGTCGGCACTTCCCGCTTGGTGAAGATGCTGGCGGGCACGGACGCGTCGTCGGTCTCCTGGGCCTGGGTGGCCTTCGGCTGCTCGTCGGCGGGCTGCGGTCCGGTGGGCTCGGTCATGAAACCAGTGTCGCATCCGCGGGCAAGGTCCAGTCGATCGGGGAGCCGCCCTGCTGCTCCAGCAGCGCGTTGGCGCGGCTGAACGGCCGCGAGCCGTAGAAACCCGACCGTGCGGACAGCGGCGACGGGTGAGCCGACGCGATCACGGGCACCTCGCCCAGCATCGGCGCGGCGCTCTGGGCGTCGCGGCCCCACAAGATCGCCACGAGCGGGCCGCCGCGCTGCGCGAGCGCCTCGACGGCCCGGGCGGTGACCTGCTCCCAGCCCTTCCCGCGGTGCGAGGCGGGGGCCCCCGGCCGCACGGTCAGCACTCTGTTCAGCAGTAACACGCCCTGGTTGAACCAGGAGGTCAGGTCGCCGTGGGCGGCCTGCGGGATTCCCAGATCGGTCTCGAGCTCGCGGTAGATGTTCTTCAGGCTGCCGGGCAGCGGTCGCACGTCCGGCGCGACCGAGAAGGACAGCCCGACGGGGTGCCCGGGCGTCGGGTAGGGGTCCTGCCCCAGGATCAGGACCTTCACGTCGGCAAGCGGCAGGGTGAAGGCCCGCAGGATGTTGTCGGCGGCCGGAAGGTAGGTGTGCCCCTCGTGGATCTCCTGGCGGAGGAAGTTCCCCATGGCGGTGATGTGGCCCTCGACGGGTGCGAGGGCCTCGGCCCAGTCGGGGGCGACGAGCTCGGACAGCGGACGCGGCATGGCACGAGTGTGCCAGACCCAGTTGGCTCGCAGGTCGCCCAACCGGGGGATAGATAAGGTGAAACCCCTATTTGCCAGAGTGGAAAGCAGGTTTATCATTTCCTGTATGAGCAACGCTGATCTTGGCCCGATCCTCGACGATCTGGCCGCCGGACGCATCGACGCCGCCGAGGCGGGCCGACGCATCGAGGCCGCGAAGCAGGCCGCCGCGGGTGCCGGCTCCGCAACCACCGGATCCTCCGAACAGGACACCACCACCAAGGGAGGCCCCCAGGCGGGCGGCCTCTCCCGCGTCTCCGTCACAGCCGTAGGGCGTCGCGTCCGGATCGAGGGCGACCCGTCGGTCACCACCCTGAGCATCGACGGCCCGCACGCGCTACGCCGCGTCGGCACCGTGATGGAGGTCACATCCACCGAGGAGATCGGCCCCACCCTGCGCGGCTTCTCCGTCATCCGTCCCCCGCGCAGCCTCGACGACCTGCGCGACATCGGCCTCGGCAAGGAGCTCGTCGTCCGCGTCAACCCGCGGCTGATCGTCGACGCCGAGGTCACGACGGGGTCGCTCCGCACCGGCGGCGTGCCCCGTCTCGGCCGCATCCGCGTCACCGCCGGCGGCGCCGACCTCGACGACGTGCAGGAGATCGAGGACCTCCTCAGCCAGGCCGGTGGCGTCCACGTCGAGGGCCCCATCCAGCTCGGCCGCTCGCGACTGAAGGTGGAGTCCGGCACCCTCAACGTCACCCTGACGAAGGGAGCCAACGTCGCCATCCGCGGCGAGGCCCGACTGGGGCGCATCAGCTGGCCCGACGGCAACGAGAAGGTCGACGAGTTCATCGTCGGCAACGGCTCGGCGCGGCTCGACGTCGCCGTCGTCATGGGCATGGCGACCATCAAGAGCGTGGAGGACTGAGAATGGACACCCGGAAGCTGTACCACGCGCCTGCCGACTGCCCCGTCTGCGGCGACAACCTGGTCACCACCAGCAAGGGCTGCCTGAAGTGCGGCACGCAGATCGCCGGCGAGTTTGCCAGCTGCGAGTTCTGCGCCCTTAGCGAGGCTGACCTCGACCTGCTGAAGGTCTTCCTCTCTTCGCGGGGCAACCTGCGCGAGGTGGAGAAGTTCCTCCAGGTCTCCTACCCGACGGCGCGCGCACGCCTCGACGCGGTGCTCGTCAAGCTCGGCCTCACCCCGGCGGGGTCGGCCGCCGAGCTGGCCGACGAGCCTCCCGTGGCAGACAGGGAGCCCAGCGAGTACGGCGACGAACACGTCGTCGCCGAGACCCCCGAGCAGCAGATCCTCGCCCGCGTTGCCCGCGGCGAGATCTCGCCCGAGGTCGCGGCCCAGCTGCTCGCCTGAACCGCCCGGACGACACGGCGGCCCGCCTCCTGATGGAGGCGGGCCGCTCTGCTGTCTAGTGGGTCGTGTGTCAGAGGGTGTCGACCTTGGTCACGACGACCATGATCTCGCGGCCCGTCGGCGCCGTGTAGCGGACCTCGTCGCCGATCTTCGCGCCTAGCACGGCGGAGCCGAGCGGGGACTGCGGGGAGTAGACGGAGTAGTCGACGCTGGAGTCGGTGGCCAGCACCTCGCGGGAGCCGAGCAGGAACGTGTCGGTGTCGTCCTCGTCGCCATCGAACGCGACGGTGATCAGCTTGCCGGGCGCAACCTCATCGCTGGACCCGGTGGCCTGGCCGACCTGGGCGCGGCGCAGCAGGTCCTCCAGCTGGCGGATGCGGCCCTCCATCTGGCCCTGCTCCTCGCGGGCGGCGTGGTAGCCGCCGTTCTCGGAGAGGTCGCCCTCCTCGCGCGCCTGCGCGATGCGGGAGCTCACGTCGGGGCGCCCCACGGTCTTCAGCTCCGTCAGTTCAGCCTCGAGCTTGTCGTAGGCCTCCTGCGTGAGCCACACCACATTGGAAGAAGATTCGGACATTCCCTGAGCCTATCAGCCAGCCACACGGCAGTGGTCGATGCTGATCGCCGTGGCCTCGCGCATGGTCTTCACGTCGACGATGACGGTGGTCAGCTTGTCGACGCCGGCCGGGATGTCGACCGAGGCCTCGCCGACGGTCTCGTACGACTTGGCCTGCGCGTACAGCTCGCACACGACCGGGGTCGAGGGGTCCTTGCGCTGCACGACGATCTCCGTGGTGACCTGCGTCGCGCTGGGCACGTCGAAGCTGCGCACCATGCCGACCACGTCGGGGTTCGACTGCTCGACGCCCGCCACGACCACCATCGCGATCGCGCCCAGCACGGCCACGGATGCGAGGCCGCCAAGTACGTAGTCGGTGGGGGATCGCTTCGGGTACCTCGCCTGGATGCGGGCTTCGTCTGTCGTCACCGCTCCATTGTGCCCTGAGTTTCCGCCGGGGCCCTGAGATTCCCGGGCATCGTGGGCGCGGGCGCGGCAGAATACCCACCATGTCCGATTCCGTGCCCCGCCAGCTCAGGCTGCTTCACGTGCACGCGCACCCCGACGACGAGTCGAGCAAGGGCGCCGCGACGACGGCCAAGTACGTGGCCGAGGGCGTGGAGGTGATGGTCGCCACCTGCACGGGCGGCGAGCGCGGCTCGGTGCTGAACCCGCAGCTGGCCGGCCGCCCGGAGATCGAGGACAACGTCGCGGAGATCCGCCGCGCGGAGATGGCCAGGGCGCGCGAGATCCTCGGCATCGAGCAGGTGTGGCTCGGTTTCGTTGACTCGGGCTTCCCGGAGGGGGACCTGCTGCCTCCGCTCCCGGAGGGCTGCTTCGGGCTGCAGGACCCCACAGTGGCGGCCGGCCGCCTCGTGAAGGTCATCCGGGACTTCCGCCCGCACGTGGTCACCACCTACGACGAGCACGGCGGCTACCCCCACCCCGACCACGTCATGTGCAACCGCATCACCGTCGAGGCCTTCAGTGCGGCGGCCGACGGCGACCTGTGGCCCGAGCACGGCACGCCCTGGCAGGCTGCCAAGCTGTACTACCACACGGGATTCCACCGCCGACGCGACGAGATGCTCGAGGAGGCCATGCACGCCGCAGGCCTGCACTACGAGGCCCCGCACCGCTCCCAGGACCCGTTCGCCGACGGCCGCGTCACGACGTTCATCCACTGCGCCGAGTACTTCGAGGTCCGCAACGACGCGCTGCGGGCGCACGCGACGCAGGTGGATCCGGACGGGCCGTGGTTCGCGGTGCCGCTGGCGATCCAGCAGGCGGGCTGGCCGACGGAGGACTTCCAGCTCGTGGTCTCGAAGGTGCCCACCATGATTCCTGAGGACGACCTCTTCTCCGGGCTGCGCCCCGACGCGTTGGTCCCGGAGTTCATGATCTAGCGGCGACGCCGCTCCCGGCCGTGCAACCACCAGGCGGCCACGACGCCGCCGACGGCGCCGCCGAGGTGCGCCTGCCAGCTGATGCCCTCGGCGCCGGGGATCACGCCGAGCAGCACGCTGCCGTAGGCGACGAACACGATCACGGCGATCATGATCTGCACGATGCTGCGTGCGAAGAAGCCTCTGGCAAGCAGGTACGTCAGGTAGCCGAAGATGACGCCCGACGCGCCGGCGGTGATGGACCCCACGGGGGACAGGAACCACGCCGTCAGGCCGGATGCCACCGTCGCGATGAACGAGACGGCCCAGAAGTTCGCCCGTCCTGACAGATATGTCAGGACTCCGAGCACCAGGAACGGCACCGAGTTCGAGATCAGGTGCGCCCAGCCGAAGTGCAGGAAGGGGGACCACAGGATGTTGGGCAGGTCGGAGAGCTTGCGCGGCTCGATTCCGTAGGAGTCGAGTGCGTTGAGCGCGACAGAGTCGATCCCCTCGAGGACCCACATGACGGCCAGCAGCCCTCCGACGACCAGGATCGCCTGCCTGATCGTCGGGCGCTGCTTCGCGCGGGAGTCCGGCAGATCGTACGCACGGCTGTAGCTCATGGATCCAGTGTGCCCGAGCAAGTCAACGGGCCGGATGTGGTCGCGTCGCGGCGCCGGATTAGGCTGTCTCTCATGACCAATCGCCTCAGCGCCTCCACCAGCGACTACCTTCGCCAGCACGCGAGCCAGGCCATCGACTGGTGGGAGTGGTCTGACGAGGCGCTCGCCAGCGCCGTCGAGCTGGACCGTCCGATCCTGCTCAGCGTCGGCTACGCGTCGTGCCACTGGTGCCACGTGATGAGCGCCGAGTCCTTCGACGACTACGCGATCGCGCAGTACATCAACGAGAACTACGTGGCCATCAAGGTCGACCGTCAGCAGCGCCCCGACCTGGACGCGGTGTTCATGACGGCAACGCAGGCGATGAACAACGGCGCCGGCGGCTGGCCCATGACCGCCTTCCTCACGCCCGACGGCCGCCCGTTCTTCACCGGCACCTACTTCCCGCCGACCGCCTCCGACGGCCTGCCGGCGTTCCGCGATGTGCTGGAGGCGCTGGCTGGCGCCTGGGCGACCCAGCGCGACTCTCTGGCAGAGACGGCCGACGCCGTCGTGGCTGCCATCACCTCCAGCGCGACCGCCCACGCCGAGCAGGCCCCCGACCTGCGCGTCGCCGTCGACTCTGTCGAGGCGACCTTCGACCTCATCCACGGCGGGTTCGGCACCTCGCCGAAGTTCCCCGCGCCGACGCTGCTCGACGCGCTGCTCGTCAAGGGCGACCCCCGCACGCTCGAGCTGGCCCAGCGGACGCTGGAGCACATGGCCCGCGGCGGGATCTACGACCAGGTTGGCGGAGGGTTCCACCGCTACGCCGTCGACGCCGGCTGGGTGGTGCCGCACTTCGAGAAGATGCTCTACGACAACGCCCTCCTGCTCGGCACCTACGTGCGTGGCTGGCGTCGCACGGCCGACCACGACTCCGGCCTGCGGGCGCTTCTCGAGCGCACCGCCTACGGCATCGTCGAGTGGCTGGAGCGCGAGATGGTCAGCGAGGAGGGCGCCTTCATCGCAGGCCTCGACGCCGACTCGTGCGACATCCGCGGCGCCGTGCACGAGGGCATCTTCTACCTGTGGAACCCCGAGCTGCTCGACGACGCGCTCGGCAAAGAGCTCGGCGACTGGGCCGCCACGGCCTTCCACGTGACCGCCGGCGGCACGTTCGACGACGGCCTGTCGACGCTGCAGCTGCGCGGCCGTCCCGACTTCGCCAAGCTGCAGCAGGTCACCGAGACCCTGCTCGCCGAGCGCGAGACCCGCTTCCGCCCCGCCGCCGACCAGCTCGTCGTCTCCGCCTGGAACGGCTGGGCGATCAGCTCGCTCGTGCAGGGCGCCCTGGTCTTCAACGAGCCCGGCTGGCTCGAGCTTGCGCTGCGCGCCGCCGAGCACCTCGTCGCGGTCCACCTCGTCGACGGCGACCTGCGCCGCTCGTCGCACGAGGGCGTCGCCGACTCGACCCTGGGTGGAGCCGAGGACTTCGGGGCCGTCGCAGAGGCCTTCGCCGGGCTCGCGTCCGCCACGGGGGACCCGCAGTGGCTGCGCCGCGCCGAGGCCCTCGTCGACCGCGCCGTCGAGATCTTCTCTCACCCCGACGGCGGGTTCTACGACGCCGTCGACACCGGACTGTTCGACCGCCCGCGCTCGCTCACGGACAACGTCACACCGTCGGGCACGTCCGCACTCATCGCTGCGCTGCGGTCGGTCGCGCTGCTGGCGGAGCGCCCGGACCTCGCGGCCCGCGCCGACGTGGCGGCCCGCACCACGTGGGCTGTCGTCGCCGAGACGCCGCGCTTCGCCGGTGCGGCGCTGGCCGACCTGTTCATCACCGACGAGGCCCGCCGCGGGCTGAAGCCGGCCGTCGCGGTCGTCGTCTCCGCCGACCCGTTCGCCGAGCTGGCGCGCGCGTCGTGGCGGCTGGTGCCCGCGGGGTCGGCCGTCCTGACGGCCGCTGAGGGCACCGCGGGCTTCGGCACACACCTGGAGGGCCGCGTCGACGGCCTCGTCTACGTGTGCCGCGGCACGGTCTGCTTCGACCCCGTCGACGACTACAACGAACTCAAAACCCCGCTCTGGTCACGCGTCTGACGCGCAACGGGGTCAGACCTCCTCGAGCAGGTCGGTGACAAGTGCCGCGATGGGGGAGCGCTCGGACCTCGTGAGCGTGACGTGCGCGAACAGCGGGTTGCCCTTCAGCTTCTCGATCACGGCGACGATGCCGTCATGCCGGCCGACGCGAAGGTTGTCGCGCTGGGCGACGTCGTGCGTCAGGACGACGCGCGAGTTCTGCCCGATCCGGGAGAGCACCGTCAGCAGCACGTTGCGCTCGAGCGACTGGGCCTCGTCGACGATCACGAACGCGTCGTGCAGCGAGCGCCCGCGGATGTGAGTCAGCGGGAGCACCTCGATCATGTCCTGGGCGACCAACTCATCGATGACGTACTTGTTGGTCACGGCCGACAACGTGTCGAAGACCGCCTCGCCCCACGGCATCATCTTCTCGTCCGCGCTGCCGGGCAGGAAGCCGAGGTCCTGGCCGCCGACGGGGTAGAGCGGGCGGAACACCATCACCTTGGTGTACTTGTGCTGCTCGAGCGTGGCCTCTAGGCCGGCGCACAGCGCGAGCGCAGACTTGCCGGTGCCCGCGCGGCCGCCGAGCGAGACGATGCCGACTGAGTCGTCCATCAGGACGTCGAGCGCCACGCGCTGCTCGGCTGAGCGGCCCCGCAGCCCGAAGACCTCGCGATCCTGGCGGATGGCGTGGACCGTGCCGTCGGCGTGCCGGCGGCCGAGTGCGCTGGAGGCGGGGGCGCGGAGCACGACCCCGGAGTTGACGGTGATCTGCTGGTCGAGCGTGACGGTCTCGCCCGAGTAGAGGGCTTCCACATCGTCGGCGGCGACGTCCACCTCGGCCATGCCCGTGTAGCCCGCGTGGGCGGGGAGCTCGTTGCGGTACTCCTCGGCGGCGAGTCCGACGGCGGCGGCCTTGACGCGCAGCGGCACGTCCTTCGAGACGAGCACGACGTCGTGTCCCTCGTTCGCATAGTTGAGCGCGACGGCGAGGATGCGGGTGTCGTTGTCACCGAGCCGGAAGCCGACGGGGAGCGAGGACTGGTCGCTGTGGTTGAGCTCCACCCGCAGGTTGCCGCCCTGGTCGTTGATGGGGAGCGGGGTGTCGAGCCTCCCGTGCTCGACGCGCAGGTCGTCGAGCAGGCGCAGCGCCGACCGGGCGAAGAAGCCCAGCTCCGGGTGGTGCCGCTTGGCCTCCAGCTCCGTGATCACCACGATTGGCAGCACCACGTTGTGCTCGGCAAAGCGGAGCATCGCGCGCGGATCTGACAGCAGGACCGAGGTGTCGACGACGTAGGTGCGGATGGCCTGGTCGGCGGGGATGACGGCTGGGGAAGAAGCCTGATCGGACACGTTGAGCACTTTCGCTCCCTTCGCGGGGGCGGCTCTCGCACAGCCCCCGAACAAGTGGGTCAGGGGGTCGTGGTGGCTGGGATGGAGCGTCTCTCCATGCAGGGAGACTAACCCCGCCGGGCGCGCATCGGAAGAGGGAATTGCACGGTTGTAACTTGATTGTCGCCTTGGCCCTCAGCCGCGGCGGCGGATCTCCTTGACCATGCTCGCCATCGAGGCGCCGATCGTCGCCGGGTCGAGGCCGACGACGCGGCACACGTCCTCCAGCGTGTCGTCGAGGGCCTCCGCGAGGGGCTCCAGGATGTCACGGCCCTCGTCGGTCAGCTCGAGACGCTGGATGTTGCCCACACCTGCCGGCTGGGTGTCCTCGACGTAGCCCGCAGCGGTGAGGCGGCTGACGGACTTCGACATCGACGACGGCGTCACCAGCAGCGCGCTGGCGAGGTCTTTGCCGGCGATGGGCCCCTTCGTCGCGATCGTCCGGAGGATCCGGAACTGGGTGTACGTCAGACCGTACGGCTGGAGCAGCGCGTTCGCCTTCATCTCGATGGTCCAGACGAGGCGGTGCAGTTCGAATCCAAGGCCGTTGATCATGCGCAGTCAGTTCCGTGTGGGCGGCGGGAGGGCGTCACGGGTGACGCGATGACCAACCGTACACAAGGGCAGCAACGTCTCCGCAGGTGGCCCGGGCTCAGCCGAAGACTGCCAGCCCGATCGCCACGGCGTGGAGGACGGCGGCGACGATGGTGCAGGAGTGGAAGACCTCGTGGAACCCGAACCAGGTCGGGGACAGGGCCGGTCTCTTGGTGGCGTACGCGACGGCGCCCAGGGAGTATACGAGCCCGCCCGCCAGCAGCAGAACGACGACGGCCGGGCCGCCCGCTGCCCAGAACTGATGCAACCAACCCAGCGCCGCCCACCCCATCGCGACGTACAGCATGGTGTAGAGCCAGCGTGGGGCGCTGAGCCAGACGATGCGGAACGCGACGCCGAGCAGCGCGATGGACCAGATCAGGATGAGCAGGCTCCAGCGCGACGGGCCGGTCAGCATCGTCAGGGCGAGCGGCGTGTAGGTACCCGCGATGAAGATGAAGATGTTCGAGTGGTCGACGCGTCGTAAGATGCCGAGCGCGCGGACCGACCAGTTGCCGCGGTGGTAGACGGCGCTGGTGCCGAACAGCTGGACGGCGGCCAGTGTGTAGACGCCGCAGCCGATCCTGGCGTCGAGCGTGGGCGCGAAGATGGTGAAGACCAGCCCCGTGATGAAGACCAGCGGGGCCATGCCGAGGTGCAGCCAGCCACGCAGCTTCGGCTTGGCCGGCAGGCTAGGGAGGGTGATGTCCATGGTGAGACCGCCTGTAGTGACCGCTGGTGCAGCGCTCATGCTCGATACCTACGCTTCCGTAACTTACGCAACCGTAGGTTAACCCGTCGGGGCTGGAAATCCAACTGTCGCGCTAGTCTTTCACGCATGTCCTGGTATGCGAGCCTCGCGAACCGGTGGTGGCCGCCGCGATGGCTGTACGCCACCTACGAACGAAGCGTGCTCGGGCACCTCGACCGTAGTGCGCTCCCGCGCCACGTCGCCGTGCTCGCCGACGGCAATCGTCGGTGGGCCCGCATGAACGCCCCCGGCCAGCCGCTGGTCGCGGGCTACCGGGCCGGCGCGGAGCGGCTCGAGGAGTTCGTCGAGTGGTGCGACGACGCCGATCTGCAGGTCATCACCTTATGGGTGTTGAGCACCGAGAACCTGCAGCGCTCCCAGGCGGACGAGCTGGGCGACCTCCTCGGCGTCATCGAGCAGCTTGTGGCGGACCTCGCGGCCACGAAGCGGTGGCGGGTACGCGCCGTCGGGGCGCTCGAGCTGCTGCCCGACGATATGGCCTCCTCGCTGCAGACCTCGTCGGACTCGACGGCGGGCGTCGACGGGATGCAGGTCAACGTTGCGGTGGCCTACGGAGGTCGCATGGAGTTGCGCGACGCCGTCCGCTCGCTGCTGCTGGAGAAGGCGGCCGAGGGCAAGACGCTCGAGGAGGTCGCGGTCACGGTCGACATCGACGAGATCTCGCAGCACCTCTATACCAAGGGCCAGCCCGATCCGGATCTGATCATCCGAACCTCCGGCGAGCAGCGGCTGTCCGGGTTCCTGCTGTGGCAGTCGGCGCACAGCGAGTTCTACTTCTGCGAGGCGCTGTGGCCGGACTTCCGGCGCGTCGACTTTGTGCGCGCCCTGCGCTCCTACACGCAGCGCGAGCGTCGCTTCGGCAAGTGAGGGCCCGCCGTTGCGAGGCCGCGAACCTTGGCGGCGCGCTCTAGGATGCCCGCATGGCAGGACCCAACAAGAACGCCCGCACACGCGACATGGTCATCTCGATGGCGGTCATCGTCATCCCGGTCCTGCTGATCATGTGGATCTTCACCATGCCCGCGGACGAGGGGGCTGAGCGGGTCGACGTGGCCGCCACCCTTGCCGTCGCGCAGGAGCAGTCGCCGTATCCGCTGCTGGTGGCGGACGGGCTCGAGGAGGACTGGATCCCGACCCGCGTCGCGTGGGCGCTCTCCGGTCAGCCGTGGATCACATCCGAGCCGGCGGTCGGCGACTCGTGGCAGGTGGGCTACCTATCGCCAGACGATGTGTACTACGGCGTCCAGCAGCGCGACGAGTCGCGTGCGGAGTTCATCGGCACCACGACCCGGGAGGGATCCCTGGTGGGTGAGCAGGTCGAGATCGCCGGGCTGACCTGGGAGCGCTACGAGAGCAAGGACGAGCGGACCCGCAGCCTGGTGTCGACCGATGGGGACGTGACGTCGATCGTCAGCGCCGACACGGACTTCGTCTCGCTAGAGGCCTTCGCGGCGATGCTGGTCGAGGTCGCGTCGACCGCGGACTAGTCGGAGTCGTCCGCGTCCTCCGCCTGGCGCTTCGCCACCTGTTCCCTGGCGCCGTCGAGGAACCCCTGGCAGATGTCCGCCAGCTTCTCCCCACGTTGCCACAGCGCCATGGAGTCCGCCAGGGAGGCGCCCCCGGACTCCAGCTTCGCGACGACCTGCATCAGCTCGTCGCGGGCCTGTTCGTAGGTGAGTTCTTCCTCAGGCATGCTGCTCCTTCGTGGTGGTGGCGACGACGTCGAGCGTGAGCGTTCCGTCGGAGAGGTAGGCCTCGATGCGCGCGCCCGCGGAGGCGTCGGCGGTGCTGGAGACCGACCCGCCCGAGGCGTCGACCAGCACGGCGTAGCCGCGCTCCAGCGTCCGTTTCGGGGAGAGGGCCCGGATGGTCGAGACGGCCGCGCGGAGGTCGGCCTCCTGGGAGCCGAGCAGGCGTTCGAGCGCGCTGTCCAGGCGGTGCCGCAGGTGGTCCAGGCGGGCGTAGTGGGCAGCGAACGCGCTGGTGGGGTCCAGCATCACGGGGCGCGACCGTTGCTGGTCGAGCCAGGACTGCTCGCGGGTGAGGCGGTGCTCCAGCGCCCGGGCCAGCCGCAGCCTGGCCTGCCCGAGGTGCATCAGCTCGTCGTCGCGGTCGGGGACGACACGCTTGGCCGCGTCGGTGGGCGTCGAGGCGCGCACATCGGCGACGTAGTCGAGCAGCGGGACGTCGGCCTCGTGCCCGATGGCGCTGACCACGGGCGTGCGGGCGGCCGCGACGGCGCGCACGAGGCCCTCGTCCGAGAACGAGAGCAGGTCCTCGAGCGAGCCGCCGCCGCGGGCGATGATGATGACGTCGACCTCCGGATCGGCGTCGAGCGCGGCCAGCGCTGTCATGACCGACTCCGCGGAGGAGGGGCCCTGGACGAGGGCGTGCCGGACGCGGAGCTGGGCCGCGGGCCACCGTCGGGCGACGTTGGTCACGACGTCGCGCTCGGCATCGGAGTCCTTGCCCGTGACCAGGCCGATGACGCGGGGGAGGGCCGGGAGACGCTTCTTTCGATAGTCGTCGAATAGCCCCTCGGCCTGGAGCTTGCGGCGGCGCTGCTCCAGCTGGGCCAGGAGCCTGCCCTCGCCGGCCACGTGCAGCTCGAGGCATTCGAAGGTGAGGGAGGCGCTACGCTCCCAGACACGGGGTCGGACCCGGGCCGTTACACGTGATCCCTCCGGCAGGGGGCCCGCGGCGTCGAGCACGAAGGCGGACACGGTCACCCGGGCGGACATGTCCGCGGTCCGGTCGCGGAAGGTCAGGTACTGCGTCGCGCCGCTGCGCCGTTTGATCTCGACGACCTGAGCGTCGACCCAGATCTCTCCGCAGCGCCCGACCCAGCCCTTGACCGCGCCGATGACGCGGCCCAGCGGCTGCGGCCGCTCGCGGGAGTTCTCCAGCGCCATCAGGCGTCCCAGAGGCCGCTCGACGCACCGGCCTGGAAGGTGCCGAAGATGATGTTGCCCGCCTCGACGGGAGTGTCGAGGGGGAGGGCGACACCGAAGGTGGCCTCGCTGGTCACCGTCGCGTACTGGAAGTCGATGCCGGTGAGCGCGTTTCGGCGGACCTCCACGGCGTCGACCACAGCGGACATCAGCACGTTGGGCGTGGCCTCGTCCGGCGAGATGGAGCCGGCGAACAGCGCCATCAGGCTGGGCGACATGAGGGCGTGGGTGTCGAGCAGCACGTTGCCGATGCGGGCCTCGTCGGAGGCGAGGAAGGTCTCCTCGTCGTCGAAGACGGCAACGTCGAGGGCCAGCATGCCCACCTGCAGAGCGTCGATCAGGGAGTCGTGGCCGTCGGCGCTCGGGTCGTGCTGCTCGTAGCAGACCGGGTCGTCGACCAGGGCGAGGTACTGCGCAAGCTGCTCGCCCTCGGCGTCGTTCGCGTAGAGCGTGACACGGGCCATGTGGTCGCTGAAGCGCAGCACTTGGGCGCGGTAGGAGACATCCGACTTCAGCGTCGCGGCGGTGTCGATGGGATGCCCGTCGCGCTGTACGAAGGCCAGCCGGGCGCCGCTCGGGTCGGTGTAGGTGCCGATCAGGGCGAAGCCTGGCACCTGGTCGATACCCCGCACGCCGGCGCTGAAGGCGGCCGACGTGAGGCTTTCGAGGTCTTCGGCGTCGAATCCAAGGGAGTGGAGCTGCGGCGATTCCATGCGGCTAGGGTACCGACGCCCTCCGACGAGCCGCGGGCGGCGCCGGATGCGGGGTCCGGGTCGCGCGGGCTGGGCGGTCGGGTTGAGGGCCTCGCCGGAGCCGCAGTGCGCCAGACGCGAAGCGGGGTTCCGGCGCGCAGCACTTAGACTGGACCATATGACCAGCACCAGTGAGACCAGCAAGCGCGTCGTCGTCGCGGCCCCCCGCGGGTACTGCGCGGGCGTCGACAGGGCCGTCGTCACCGTCGAGAAGGCGCTGGACCTGTACGGCCCGCCGGTCTACGTGCGTAAGCAGATCGTGCACAACAAGCACGTCGTCGAGACCCTCGAGCATCGCGGCGCGGTCTTCGTCGAGGAGCTCGACGAGGTTCCCGAGGGCGCGACCGTCGTCTTCTCCGCTCACGGCGTGTCTCCCGCCGTGCACGCCGAGGCGGCCGAGCGGCACCTCAAGACCATCGACGCCACCTGCCCGCTGGTGACGAAGGTGCACCACGAGGCGAAGCGATTCGCCAAGGAGAACACGCAGATCCTGCTCATCGGCCACGGCGGTCACGAGGAGGTCGAGGGCACCATGGGTGAGGCGCCGGAGAGCACGACGCTGGTGCAGTCGCCCGCCGACGTCGAGCACGTCGAGATCCCCGAGGGCACGAACGTCGCGTGGCTGAGCCAGACGACCCTGTCGGTCGACGAGACGATGGAGACCGTGACCCGGCTGCGGGAGAAGTTCCCGCTGCTGATGGATCCGCCGTCGGACGACATCTGCTACGCCACGCAGAACCGCCAGCTGGCCGTCAAGCAGATCGCGAGCGCGGGCTGCGATCTGATGATCGTCGTCGGCTCGCAGAACTCGTCGAACTCGGTCCGGCTGGTCGAGGTGGCGCTCGAGGCGGGGGCGAAGGCCTCCTACCGCGTCGACAACGCCGGTGAGATCGACCCCGCGTGGCTCGAGGGCGTGGACACCGTCGGCGTCACGAGCGGCGCGTCGGTCCCCGACGACCTGGTCCAGGGCGTGCTGACCTTCCTCCAGGAGCGCGGCTACCCGGCCGCCGTCGAGGAGCGCCTGACGGAGGAGACCCTCACCTTCGCGCTGCCGCCGGAGCTCCGCAAGGATCTCCGCCGCGCCGTCAAGCACTGACCCCAGGTCGCCCCAGCGCGGCCCCTGCCTGCCCCGGCGCACTGACCCCGCCGCTCGCCTCCGTGTCGGTCGCCGGGTCACCCTGGGCCGCGATGAGCACGACACACTTGTCGTCGCGCCGCGTGGGCGGTTTGAACGGTTTTCGGGAGTTGAGCAGGTGGATTTGCTCACTGTGCCTGCGCCGCCCGCTGCCTCTGCAGATCGATGTCTGGTTGCGCCCCGTCACGGTTTGTCCACAGGTCGCCGTGATGTCTGTCAGGTGACCCGTCCGGTCGCTAGATTCACCGCACTCGACGGAGAGGACAGACGCATGCGGGCTCCAGTGATGCTGATTGCAGTTGTGCTGCTCGTCGGGTGCGCTGGCGACGGTGGGGGTGGGGCGTCGGAGTCACCGGAGCCGACGGCCGTGACGACGTCGAGCCCTGTTGCATCGCCGACTCCGACCACCAGCCCGTCGCCCACAGTGATACCGACGTACCCGAGCGATCTGCCAACGGAGTCGGCAGAGGAAGCGGCAATCATCGCCGGCTGGCAGGAGTACTGGCGGGTCTTCGAGAAGTTCGCGGCAGATCCGAACGGGTTCACGGACTTCACCGAGACCCAGTATGTGACGACAGACGAGGAGAGCGTCGGCATTCTGGAGTCCATCTCCAGCATGCGTGAACGCGGAGTGCGGATGGTTGGAGGCAGCGTATTCAGAGACGTCAGTATCGAGGTTCTCGAAGAAGGTGTCGCTGAGGTTGTGTACTGCGCGGATACGACGCAGATGGATGTCCGATACGTCGAGTCCGATGAGCCGTATCAACCCGATGTGGCTGATAGCTATCGAGAGACGGCCACCATGCGGGAGGGAAAGGACGGCACTTGGCGCGTCGCGAAGATCCGAAACGAGGCAGCCTCGTGTTGAGATGGGGCGTTGTGCTGATGGTCTGTGCGCTGATGATCTGTGCGTACAACAACTCGGACGCACGCGCGGATGATCCATGCGTGAAGCAGAACCGGTACACGTCAGATTGCGCTCTCGCAGACAGCACGGGGGAATCCGATCGCGGTTCCTCCACGGGGAACGACCAGGTGATCTCGGATGCTCCCGAGCGGTCCTGCTCGTTCAACGGGCTCCGCATTGCGTGCACCACCGCGTTGGGGTGGTGGAGCGACCTAGCGCAATCGTGGTGCCAGAGACTCGGGACACAGCCACCCAAGGACGACCCCGCATGGGGAGGGAACGAGGATGGCGCGATCTTTCGATGCACGCGGCCAGCTTTCGACGGGACGCCGGACCTCGCTATGACCACTCTGCGGTGGCTTCCTGACACAGAGGAGCAGTCTGTCGATCCGGAGGAACTCGCGCAGCGGATTCTGGCCCGGCTGGAACTGCAAGCTCCCGAGATGGCTCTTCATCCCCGCGGTGGGGAGTGGCCGTTGTCAGGGGTCACTGGCTGGAAGATGTGGATGTGGGTGGAGCCTGAGTCCGAGCGGCAGTGGGGGCCGATTTCGGCATCGGATTCTGAGGGCGGCGTCACGGTGACGCTGTCAGCACGTGTCGGCAGCGTCGAGTGGGACATGGGCAATGGGGACACGGTGAGATGCGGGAAGGGCGCCGTCTGGTCGGAGGCCCGCACGAACGGTGGGCAGAACATCGCTTCCCCCGACTGCGGCTACATGTACGAGTCGCGGGGCGACTACACGGTGACGGCGACGGCCCACTGGGTGGTTGAGTGGACAGGGGGAGGCCAGTCGGGGACGATCCCGCTGGATCTGCGCCGCGAGCAGGCCTACGAGGTGGTCGAGCTGCAGTCGGTCAACATCCCCGTCGGTGGCTGATCACACGAGGAACTGGAAGTACGGGCTGTCATAGGCCACCTCGTGCGCCTCCATGCCCGAAGCCTCGATGCGTTCCACCAGGAACCGGTAGTCGCTGGGATTGCCCAGCTCGACGCCCACCAGGGCGGGGCCGGTGTCGCGGTTGTTGCGCTTGATGTACTCGAAGAACGTGATGTCGTCTTCCGGCCCGAGCACGGAGTCGAGGAAGGACCGCAGCGCGCCCGGCTGCTGAGGGAACTCGATCAGGAAGTAGCGCTTCCGGCCCTCATGGATCAACGACCGCTCGACGATCTCGCCGTAGCGCGACACGTCGTTGTTGCCGCCCGAGACCAGCACAAGCACCCGCGAACCCGGCGTGATCGCCACCCGCGGCCCGACTCCGCCCGTGGGCAGCGCGGCAGCGGCCAAGGCACCGGCCGGCTCCGCGATGATGCCGTCGGTCTGGTACATCGCGAGCATCTCGGTGCAGATCTGGCCCTCAGGGACCCGGGTGAGTTCGATGCCCGCCTCGCGCACGACCTCGAACGTGAAGTCGCCGGCCCTTCGGACGGCGGCGCCGTCGACAAAGGTGTCGATCTCCTTGAGCGTCACCGGGTGACCGGCGGAGATGGCGGCCGCCATGCAGGGGGCGCCCTCGGGCTCGACGCCGACGATGCGGACCTCGGGATGATGGGTTCTGAGCCAGGCGCTGACCCCGGCGACCAGCCCGCCGCCGCCGATGGGGAGGACCACCACGTCGGGGACGAAGCCCAGCTGTTCGATGGCCTCCACGATGATGGTGCCCTGGCCGGCGGCCGTGCGGGGATCGTTGAACGCCGGTACGGGAGCCATGCCCTCCTCGACGGCGAGGCGGGTGGCCTCCTCGGAGGCGGCGTCGTAGGTGGCTCCGTGGTAGACGAGGTTGATGAAGCCGTCGCCGAGATCGAGGATACGGTCGCGCTTCTGGCGGGGCGTCGTCAAGGGAACGACGATGGTGGCCCGGACCCCGAGGGCGGCAGCGGAGTACGCGACGCCCTGTGCGTGGTTGCCCGCGGATGCGCAGACGACACCGGCCGCCTTCTCCTCGGGGCTGAGCTGCGCCATGAGGTTGTAGGCGCCGCGCAGCTTGTACGACCGCACGGGTTGGAGGTCTTCACGCTTGAGCCAGATCTGCGACCCCGTCGCCTTCGTCAGGCGCGGGTCAAGGTGCACCGGGGTGGGCCGGGTGACAGCCGCCAGCCGCGTGAGGGCGTCGGGGATCTGCGCGGCGAGATCGATGAGGAGGCTCATGGGACGTCATTCTTGCCGCTGCCTGGGCGCCGCGCCACCTCTCGACGATCAGGCCCCGGCCTGTTCGATGCCGCGCAGCTGCTGCGGGGCGCGCACATCCAGGTCCGAATCGTCGGCATTGAGCAGTCCGCGCTCTCGTTCCCGTTCCTCCGCGTAGTTGATCATCTCGGTGACGGCCAGCTGACGCGTCGACTCCGTGATGGGATCGAGCTCGCCGAGTTCCTCGTCGGTCACCTGGAGGTCACGGAATCGCCTGGCCTGGACCATCACGCGGGTCTCGAGGGTAGCCACTGCGCTGTTGTAGCTCTTCACCGTCGCGGTGAGCGAGCGGCCGAGCTTGTCGAAATGGGAGCCGAGCGTGGCCAGCCTCTTGTAGAGCTCGCGCCCCAGCGCGGAGATCTCCTGAGCCGTCGTGGCTAGCGCCACCTGCTTCCAGCCGTTGGCGACCACCTGCAACATCGGGATCAGCAGGCCGGGGCTCGACAGCACGATGTGTTTGCGCGTGGCGTACTCGTGGAGGTCGGGCAGCTGTTCGAGCGCCAGGCGGTAGATCTCGTCAGACGGCAGATACAGCACGACGAACTCGGGCGACCCCAGGTCCAGCTGCCAGTAGCCCTTGGCGGAGAGCTGGTCGATGTGGGTGCGAACGTGGCGGGCGAAGCGCGCGAAATGTTCGCGCTGTTCGGCCTCGTCGGCAGTGTTGTAGGCATCGAGGGCTGCCTGCAGGGGAGCCTTGGAATCGACGAAGATGACCTTGTCGCTGGGCAGGTTGACGCGGAGATCGGGGCGGAACGGCCCCTCCTCGGACTGGTAGGTGGTCTGCGTGTCGAAGTCGCAGCGTTCCGACAGCCCCGAGATCTCGACGATCCTGCGGAGCGACTGCTCGCCCCACGCGCCGCGGACCTGCGGCGTGCGGAGCGCGTTGCTCAGCGTCGTGGTCTCCCGGCGGATGGCCTCGCCGGACTCGCGCACGACCTTCACCTGCTCGCCCAGCTCCGCCGCCATGCGGGCGCGGGTGGTCTCCACAGTCTGCAGCTTCTCCTGCATCTGCCTGAGCCCGTCGGTCAGCGGGGCGACGAGCTGCTCGGTGGCCTTCAGTCGCTGCTCTGCGGCCGCGTCGGCCTGCTTGCCCTGGCGCTCCAGCGACTCGGCGGACAGCACCTTGAACTGGTTCAGGAGCGTCTCGCGGTCGGCGGCCTGCTCGGCGGCCTTCTCGCGGGCCGCGTCCCGCTCCGCCGTCAGCGCGGCGACTTTTGCCGCGACGCGCGAGGTCTCGGCGTGCGCCTCCGCCACGAGCCGCCGGGCCTCCTCCGCCAGTGTCCTGAGATCAGCCTTGTCTGCCAGGTGCTGCGCGATCTCGGCTTTGACAATGGCCGACTCCTCGCGTGCGCGGCTTGCCTCGGCGCGGGCGGTGGCCGCGTCCTGGCGCGCGTCGGTCAGCGCCCGAGCATCCGGCTCGGCGGCGGTGCCCGACTGCCCCCGCCGGCCGAACAGGAATCCGCCCACGGCGCCGATGATGAGGGTGAGCAGCGCGATCACGATGGTCAGTGCGTCCATGTCTCTCAGCTTTGCAGGCCCGTCCGACAATTCCTGAACGGCACACCGCGGAGGAGGGGTGCCAGCCGGCGGGGGTCTAGCCTTGGGGCCATGCTCGGAACTGCCCTCGATCACATCGACGACCTTGCCGACTTCGTGTCGGTCTCGCCCACCAGCTACCACGCAGCCGATCAGATTGCCGTGAGGCTGCGGCTCGCAGGTTTCGAAGAGGTCGACCCGACCCGCCCCTTCGCCAACGTGACCGGCCGACGCTTCGTCCTGCGTGAGGGCGCCGTCATTGCCTGGCTGGCCCCCGAGACGCTGAGCGCAGAGACGGGGTTCCGCATTGTCGGCACCCACACCGATTCCCCCGCCTTCAAGGTCAAGCCAGGGCCGCTGCTGCGCTCGGCGGGGTGGACGGGAATCGGGGTCGAGATCTACGGCGGGCCGCTCATCAACTCGTGGCTCGACAGGGACCTCGGCCTCGCTGGGCGCATCGTCACCCGCGACGGGCAGGCGCACCTCGTGCGGACCGGCCCGATCGCGCGCATTCCGCAGCTCGCCATCCATCTCGACCGCAGCGCCAACGACGGGCTGAAGCTCGACCGCCAGGCCCACACGCAGCCGATCGTCGCCCTCGACCTCAAGCAGCCGCTGCTCGAGACGCTGTGCGCGCTCGCCGGCGTGGCGGTGGAGGACGCCGTCGCGACCGATTTGTTCACCTTCGACACCCAGCGGCCGTCGGTCATCGGCGTCGAGCGCGAGTTCTTCGCCTCGGCGCGACTGGACAACCTGTTGTCGACGCATGCGGCCCTGACCGCCATGGAGTCGCTGACAGCCACCGATGACGTGGCGGTATTCGCAGCCTTCGACCACGAGGAGGTCGGCTCCGCGACGGCGACCGGCGCGGCCGGGCCGATTCTCGGTGACGTGCTCGAACGCATTGCCGCGGGTTACGGGCTCGGCCTCGACGAGACCCGCGCCATGTACGCGCGGTCCTCCTGCGTCTCCGCCGACTGCGGACACGTCGTCCACCCGAACTACGCGGGCAAGCATGATCCGGTGAACCAGCCGCTTCCCAACAGTGGACCGCTGCTGAAGATCAACGCCAGCCAGCGCTACGCCACCGACGCCATCGGCACGGCCATCTGGGTCAACGCGTGTGAGAAGGCCGGGGTGCCGACGCAGCCCTTCGTCTCCAACAACGACGTCCCCTGTGGGTCGACGATCGGCCCCATCACGGCGACCAGGCTCGGCATCAGGACCGTCGACGTCGGCGCCGGGCTGCTGAGCATGCACTCTGCCCGCGAGATGTGTGGCGTCGAGGACCCGTGGTTCACCGCGCGCGCCATGGAGGCCTACTGGGCGGGCTGACCCTCGGCGGTCGGCGGTCGGCGGTCGGAGCCTGCCGTGGCCATCCCCTCCAGACGCCAACGAAGTAGACAGACGCCAACGGTATACACGCGAATACCGTTGGCGTCTGTCTACTTCGTTGGCGTCCGCGGGAGGGGTGGGATGCGCGTGGGGGAGACCACGCGGCGAGAACGATTGTGCACAACTGAATTGTGTGCAATACTTCTGATGTGGCAACAGTTGACCAGATGCTCTGCTTCGCGCTCTACTCCGCGAGTCGCGCGACGACCCAGGCGTACCGTCGCCTGCTCGAGCCTTGGGGGCTGACGTACCCGCAGTACTTGGTGCTCGTCGAGCTCTGGGACCGCGGGGAACTGTCGGTCCGTGAGCTGGGCGACGACCTCGGCCTCGACTCGGGGACCCTCTCGCCGCTGCTCAAGCGGATGGAGGCCGCCGGGTTCGTGACGCGGACCCGCCGAACCGACGACAACCGGATTGTCGTCGTCGCACCCACCCCGCGTGCCGAGGAGCTCCGCACCGAGATGCTCGTCGTCCCGACTGAACTCATCCGCTGCACCGGCGTGACCTCCGACGGGATCGCCGACCTCGTCGGACGACTCCACGAGCTCACTGACAGGCTCGCAACCGCCACGACCAACGACTCATCGGAACTGCAGACCGCGGCTCCGTCGAACGAAAGGTGACCACCATGCAGGCCATTTACACCATCGAGGCCCTCGCCACCGGCGACGGGCGCAACGGCCACGTCGCATCCACCGACGGGCTGGTCAACACCGACGTGCGTGTCCCCAAGGAGATGGGCGGCACGGGCGGCGCCCCGAACCCCGAGATGCTGTTCGCCGCCGGCTACGCCGCCTGCTTCCACAGCGCGCTGCAGGCCGTCGCCCGCGCGCAGAAGGTCGCGATTCATGACACCTCCGTCGGCGCCCGCGTCGGCATCGGCTCCAACGGCCAGGGCGGCTTCCAGCTCGCCGTCGACCTCGAGGTCGTCATCCCCGACCTGCCCAGGGAGCAGGCCCAGGCGCTGGCCGACGCCGCCCACCAGGTGTGCCCCTACTCCAACGCGACCCGCGGCAACATCGAGGTCAACGTCACCGTCTCCGACGACTGACCCCTCGCCCCGCGCCACCGGCCATGCCGGGTCCACCGACCCGGCATGGCCGGTTCCGTGTCCACGGACGGTAAGCTGTCCCCTCGTGGCACTCACTATCGGAATCGTCGGCCTCCCCAACGCCGGCAAGTCGACCCTGTTCAACGCGCTGACCCGCAACGACGTCCTCGCGGCGAACTACCCGTTCGCGACGATCGAGCCGAACGTCGGCGTCGTCGGCGTCCCCGACGAGCGCCTCCCCGCACTCGCGAAGGTCTTCAACTCCGAGCGCATCGTGCCCGCGACCGTGAGCTTCGTCGACATCGCCGGCATCGTGAAGGGCGCCTCGCAGGGCGAGGGCATGGGCAACGCCTTCCTCGCCAACATCCGCGAGGCCGACGCCATCTGCCAGGTCACCCGCGTGTTCGACGACGAGGACGTCACCCACGTCGACGGCAAGGTCGACCCCGCGAGCGACATCGACACCATCACCACCGAGCTGATCCTCGCCGACCTCGCCACCGTCGAGAAGGCGCTGCCGCGCATCGAGAAGGAGGCGCGGATCAAGAAGGAGTCGCAGCCCAAGGCCGAGGCCTTCAAGGAGGCGAAGGACGTCCTCGAGTCCGGCAAGGGCGTCCGCGCCGCCGGCCTCGACCTCGAGCCCCTCTACGAGCTGCACCTACTCACCGCGAAGCCCTACCTGTACGTCTTCAACTGCGACCAGGACGAGCTGGCCGACGAGGACCTGAAGGCCAGGATGCGCGATCTCGTCGCGCCCAACGAGGCGATCTTCCTCGACGCGAAGTTCGAGTCCGAGCTCGTCGAGATGGATGAGGACGAGGCCCGCGACTTCCTGGCCGAGATGGGCGTCGAGGAGCCCGGTCTGGACGTGCTGGCCCGCGTCGGCTACGACACGCTCGGCCTGCAGAGCTACCTGACCGCCGGCCCCAAGGAGGCGCGTGGCTGGACCATCAGGAAGGGCGCCACCGCGCCCGAGGCCGCCGGCGTCATCCACACGGACTTCCAGAAGGGCTTCATCAAGGCCGAGGTCGTCGGCTTCGAGGATCTCGTCGCGGCCGGCTCGATGGCCGCCGCCAAGTCCGCGGGCAAGGTCCGCCTCGAGGGCAAGGACTACGTCATGGCCGACGGCGACGTGGTGGAGTTCCGTACTGGATTAACTTCTGGCGCTAGTAAGAAATGACCGCCCGCTTCTGCGCGGCCCCCAATGTCGGTGGTCGCTGCTTCACTTTTCGCGGTGCCTCAACGGGGCGGCGGAATGCCGCGTGCTCTGCCGTGCTCACCCACCGCTTTGAACCAACAGGGAGCATGCCGTGGACGACGTGACAGAACTCCAATCTCTGCCCATCGAGCAGCTGATCGAGATGATCCGCGAGAAAACCGGTGCGGGCGTCAACCTTTCCTTCCCCGGCAAGGTGCTGGCACGCCAGCTCGGCCGTCGTGTCCGTCCTCGGAACCAGCGCACGGTCAAGTCGTTGAGCGCCGGTGATGAGCATGGGCGATCGCGGAACCTGATCATCGAGGGCGACAACCTCCAGGCGCTGGCGTCGCTGTACCGGGAGCGCGGCCAGATCGACATGATCCTGACCGATCCGCCTTACAACACGGGTGGCGACTTCCGCTACAACGACAAGTGGGACAAGGACCCCAACGACCCCGACATGGGCGAGTTCGTGGGGAGCGACGACCCCGCGAAGCACACCAAGTGGATGAAGTTCATGTACCCGCGACTCCAAATGATGCGGGCGATGCTCAAGCACTCCGGTGTCCTCGCAATCTGCATCGACAGCCGCGAGCTGTTTCACCTCGGCCAGATGCTCGACGAGCTGTTCGGTGAGGAAAATCGCCTAGCAATCATCAACTGGCAGAAGTCCTACTCCCCGCGCTCCGACAACCGCCACGTGTCGACTGCGACCGAGTACGTCCTGGTCTACGCCAAGGACGAGCGGCTCGCGAAGACAGGGCTGCAGCCGCGCACAGCGACCATGGACGCACGCTACCGCAACCCGGACGGCGACGACCGCGTATGGAAGGGCGAGAACTTCTCCGGGCCCAAGGCCTTCACCCACCAGGGCATGGTCTACGGTATCCAGTCCCCGTTCACCGGCGAGGTCCACTACCCGCCGGCAGGCAAGTGCTGGCGCGCGCCGCAGTCGGACGCGCTGCGCTGGCTCTCCGAATGGGGCGTTGAGTACGAGCTCCGCGAGGTGGACGATGCGGCGACCCGAGCAGCGATCATCGGAGTCGCTGCCGGCGACGTCCGCAAAGTCCGGGCCGTGATGATCAAGTCGGACCTCGATGACGCCAGGCAGGCGGCCGAGGAGCGTCGGGAGTCCGGCCACTGGCCAAGGCTCGTCTTCGGTCTGGACGGCCAGGGTCGTCCGCAGCAGAAGAAGTACCTCGAAGACGTAAAGCAGGGCCGCGTGCCCATGACGTACTGGGCCGACGACGACGTCGCCGAGCCCGACGTGCTCGGCGACGTCTCGTGGGACCACGAGGAATCCGGTCACAGCCAGGCCGGAGTCAATGAGCTGACGGCGATCGTTGGTGCAGGCCACGGTTTCGAGACCGTAAAGCCGATGAAGCTCATGACGAAGCTCATCCAGATCTGGTGTCCGCCGACCGGCACCGTCCTCGACCCCTTCGCAGGCTCTGGCACGACCGCCCACGCCGCGCTCAAGCTCAACCACGACCAGGGATCCGGCCGTCGCTTCATCCTGATCGAGCAGGGGCGGCCGGAGAGCGGGGACTCGTACGCGAAGACTCTGACCGTCGACCGGCTCCGACGGGTCATCGACGGAGGATGGGCGAAGAAGAAGCACGCACCGCTGGGCGGCGGGTTCACCTTCAAGACACTTGAGAAGAAGGTCGACGCCAAGACGCTCCTACTGATGGAGCGCGACGAGATGATCGATACCGTGATCGCCTCGCACTCCAGCACCGGCAGCCGGCGCAACGCGGTGCTCATCCCGCTCGGGGACGACGATGAGCCGTACAAGTACCTCGTCGCGAAGAACGCCAGCAACGAAGGCATCTTCCTCGTCTGGTCCGGGGCGGGATCGAATACCGACTTGACCGAAGAGGCGTATGAGGAGATCGCCGAGGAGGCCGAGTCTGCCAAGCTCGCCGACGTCTACCACGTCTACAGCCGCCGAAATCTCATCGTTACCGACGACGTGATCTGGTACCAGATCCCCGACCGGATCCTGTCGGACTTCGGCCTCGACATCCGCACCGAATCCTTCACCGAGGAGGGGTGACCATTGGTGATCGAGCTCTTCCAGTTCCAGCAGGACGCGGCCTCGCAGATGGCCGACCGCTACGCCGAGTACAGCGCCGAGCCGATTCCGTACGGCCGCGGGGCCAAGCGCCGGGACGTGCCGTTCTACCAGGCGCTCTCATCGATCACGGGCTCCGGGAAGACAGCGATCCTGGCGCAGGCGGTCAGCGAGATCGCGGCGCTGTCTGAGATCCCACCAGTCGTCCTGTGGCTGTCCAAAGGCAAGGTCGTAGTCCAGCAAAGCTACGCAAACCTCGCGGACGGCGGCAAGTACAACCACCTCCTCCCCGACATCACGGTGCGTCTGCTAAGCGACTACGCGCCGGACGACGTCGCCAACTCGACGGAAGCGCTGCTCTATTTCGCGACGGTCGGCACCTTCAACCAGCGCGACCGCGAGAACAGCAACCTCCGGATCTTCGCGCTCGACACCGACGACATCGAGTCCACGCGTTGGGAAGCCCTTAAGGTCCGCGAGACCGCGGACGGCAGAAAGCGGCCGCTCGTGGTCGTCTACGACGAGGCGCAGAACCTCAGCGATCAGCAGACGTTGCTGCTGCTCGAGCAACAGCCCGCTGTGTTCTTGCTCGCGAGCGCGACCCTCCGGTTCCCCGCGCAGTTCGACGCTGAGGTCATTCAGCCCCTGAGGCAGCAGGGCGAGTACCGCGACGAGGACCTGATCACCTCTGTGAAGTCCTCCACGGTGGTCGCGTCCGGGCTGGTCAAGGGGATGATCTCACTCGACGGCCTCAACGCGCCGATGGAGGAGACCGTCGGAGAGATGCTTTCCGACATGCGGGAGGCGGAGGCCGACGCACGGGCCGAGGGGCTGAACTTCTCACCGAAGGCGATCTACGTCTGCAACACCAATATTCTCGCGCATGACGCCAGCCAGACCGACGATCCGAAGCAGCCCTTCGACCAGCGGCAGGCACCGCCGATCCTCATCTGGCGCTATCTCACGGAGCAGTGCGGAGTCCCGGCAGAAGAGGTCGCGGTGTACGCCGACCTCAAGACGCATAAGGACTTCCCCCTGCCGGCCGACTTCACGCTCTACAGCGGGGGAGAGCGCGACTACGAGGACTTCGTCGAGGGCGACTACCGGCACATCATCTTCAACCAGACGCTGCAGGAGGGGTGGGACGACCCCAGCGTCTACTTCGCCTACGTCGACCGGACGATGGAATCCTCGGTGCAGATCACGCAGGTGGTCGGGCGCGTGCTGCGCCAGCCCGGCGCGACGCACTACCAGTCGGACCGGCTGAATACTGCGCACTTCTACGTGCGTGTGGACCGGAACGACTCATTCGCCCAGGTGGTCGAAGAGGTGCGCCGCGGACTTGGCGGAGACGCACCGGAGGTCCGCATCCTCACCTCCCCGCCCGGGACGGAGGAGCCCGTGAGCATCGCTCCGAAGGAGCATCTGACTGTGCCGCGCACGGCGATTGACAACGTTCCGACCCTAGAGCCGGTTGAGAAGGTGCTCGCCAAGGTGCACGACTACTCGCACGATTCTGTGAACACTCGGGGCGTGGGACGCCGCCGCACCGTGCAGCAGACCATCGGCGCAGGCGAGGCGGTGGAATCGGAATGGGTCGACTTCGAGCAGTCGAACCGTGTCAACGCTCGATGGGCCTTCCGTCGCGAAGTCGCGCGCCGCTACCGCCCGGCCCTGATGGTCATGAACACGGACACCCAGAAGTTCGACGCGAAGGTCGGCGTCGGCAGCAATGCCTACGAGGGGCTGCGAGACAGTGCGGCGGACGCGGTCGATGAGTACCTCCGGTACGCCGTAATCAAGCAACTCAAGCCGAAGCCATACGTGATCGGCAGCACGCTGGTACGCCGCGGCTCGATGGAGATGTTCAAGAACGCACTTCACGAGGGGTACGACGATTTGCGGCCATTCGAGCTGCGGTTCGCGCGTGCGCTCGACGAGACGGGGCTGACGTGGGCGCGCAACCGTTCACAGACGGGCTACAAGATTCCGCTGATCTCCCTTGGGCAGACGGTCTGGTTCTTCCCGGACTTCCTCATCTGGGCCGGCGACACCGTGCTGTGCATCGACACCAAAGGCAACCACATCGTGGAGGGCGATGCCCGTCGCAAGCTCCTTGCGATCCAGCCCCACAAGGACGTCCCGACGACGATGGAGGTCAAGTTTGTCACCGAAGGGACCTGGAAGACCGACGGCACGCCTGACGGCAAGGACGGGTACTCCGTCTGGGAACTCGGCAACGGAAGAGACCTTCGGACACTGCCGCACGACGATTTGCAGTCGGTCGCAAGGTCCTTTGTTGTTGACATGACTTGGCCCTCTGACGTCGCGGTTGAGCTTTCCGGGCAGCAGCAGGACCGTACCTGAAAGAGGGTGGTGACCGACAATCCACTCAGCCTCGACGAAGCTGGCGAGCGGGCTGGCCTGTGATTGCTGCCGGACGACCCCGACGGTCAAGTCCCAGGCATCCGCTGGGACAACGCCGAAGGTAGCCCCTCGCTGTGAACGATCGGTGTTCCCAATGACCACTTCACCTCGACCCCGCTCCCGAGGTGACGACGTACCACCAGGACACCAGGATGTGGGATGTCATCGACGGCGTGCATTGCGGGTGTGGAGTTCCGTAGCGGACTAACGTCTGGTGGGAAGAACTAGTCGCCACGGGAGAGAGCGATGACTAACGATCCTCTGAATCTCGATGAGGCAGGCGAGTGGGCTGGCCTGTGGTGGCTGCCGGACGACCCTGGCAAGCAGATCCCAGGCATCCTGCGGTACGACGGTGAGGGCAGCCTCTCGCTCGCTCTGATCGGTGCATTCGAGGACCGCATCACCTCCAATCCTGCCCCTGGGGTAACGGCCTACCACGAGGGCGGCAGGACGTGGGACGTCATCCACGGCGTGGCCGGGCAACGTGAGGTCACACTCCTAGGCTGCGTCCCCAGCAGCGGGAAACGGACCATTTTCGCGAGAGTGAAGAGCCCCGACACACAGACCGTGACGGCTACGATTGCGATCATCGGGGCTCACGTCAGCGGTGAAGAGGAGGCGGCGTTCTCGGTGGCCGAGGTTTCGGTCGAGGACTTGGGGCTCTGGGCTGCATCGTCCGTGTTCGAGGGCTTCCTCGGCGCTTCCGAAGGCAAGATCGACGGGACCGGGACCATCTCCGTGAAGCCGGTCGAGGCGCAGTCGGTGATAGTCGATGGCACAGAGTATCGCCTCGTGCACACTCACACCCTGCCGTTCTTTGACCAGCGCAAGAGCGGAACCGTCGGGCGCATGCGGGACACGGCCTCCGTCCGTGTCTGCCGGGCCGAACCGTTCACCCTGAGTGCCGCGCTGAAGGCGGCGAGCCTGATACAGGACCTGATTGCCTTGGCAACGCACCGCGCCGCTGGCGTGGTTTGGCTCCAGCTGGAGGTTGCCGGGACCGAGTCGGTCCTGGCGAACGGTCAGCCTTTGCCGCGCCGGCGCGCCGACGTGCTCTACTCGCCCGTAGCGCTCGGCAAGCACGACGCGAAGGCTGTTGACCCTCGCCGCGTGTTCTTCACGTGTGAGTCGCTCCCGTTCGAGGACGTCGTGCCCCGGTGGTGCGAGGCGCATGGCCGACTGCAGGCAGCGACCAACATGATCCTGGGTCTGCGCTATGCGCCGGCGCGCTTCATCGAGAATAACCTCCTGACGGCAGTGGGCGCTGCCGAGGTTCTGCACCGCGGCCTCCGAATAGATGAGAAGCCGTTCCCCAAGGCGGTGTTCACGGCGATGCGCGACGCGATGCTTGGGCAGGTGCCCGAGGAGCACCGAGACAGGTTCAAGGGGGCGATCAGAAACGATCCGACGCTCCGGGACCGGCTTCACGCCCTCGCCGCTCGACCCGATAAGGAAGCCATTGCGCAGCTTGTGCCGGACCTCAACCATTGGGCGAGGCGGACGACGCGGGCCCGTAATGACCTCGCACACGAGGGCCGGACGCCTAACCATTCCATCGACGAGCTGATCGCCATCGTTGAGACCACGACCGCCGTCGTGATCCTCAACGTCTTGCACGAGCTTGGATTGCCGGCAGAGCGGCAGCGCCAGATCGTGCGAGAGCACCCGCAGCTGCGGGCGGTCTCCCAGGCAGCGAGTGAGCGTCTGGTGGCTCTAGGGTCCAACACCTGAGCGACGCAGACGCCGTAGTTCCCCGCATGCAGCCGGGCGACCTCCAGCACGAGGAGATCGTCGCGCAGCCGACGGCCGACGCCGCATCCGCGACGCCCGCACATGTATCTCCTACGAGTGCTTCCTGTTCATCAAGCCCGTCCTTGCTGAAGTCGGAGCGAAGGTCAGGCCGATTCAACGTGCCCGTGCTGGCCGCTGAGGAGCCCGCCGAGGCGTTCCTCGACAGCGACCCTGAATACCCGGCGCGCCACCGTCGAGCCGCTGGCCACCGCGCCTGATATCCTCGCCGCGCGGCTCGAAGTCAACCCCGTGATCGATGGAGAGAAGCGCGTCAACCCGAGGCTTATCGAGAGCGTCGACATCGACATCTCCTTCGGCGACCAGCTCGGCGACGCGGCGTAGGACCGACACTCCGTCCGTCGACATCCTTCAGGTCGTGAGGTCCTCTCGTCTCTGTTGGTGTCCCAACTGTCAGTGGCCCTCTATACCCTTGACGCAAGGCCGACAAGCGGCCAGTTCAACGCCAAGAGGTGCACCGTGACCAAGACCATCTTCATCGCTTTCGCCATCGAGGACGAGCGCCAGCGCGACTTCCTCAAGGGCCAGTCCCTCCACCCGCGGTCGCCGTACGAATTCATCGACATGTCCGTCAAGGAGCCGTACCAGTCCGAGTGGAAGGAGAAAGTACGCACGCGCATCAAGCGATCGCACGGCGTGATCGTCCTGGTCAGCAAGAACTCGCTCACGTCCAGCGGGCAGAAGTGGGAGATCCAGTGCGCCAAGGAAGAGGGCAAGCCGATCCGCGGCATCTGGGCCTACAGCAGCGATCGCACCAACCTGCCGGGCGTCACCACGTACCCCTGGACTGACGCGAACATCGCCGGGTTCATCGACTCCCTGTGACCATGCGCAAAGCCCTCATCGTCGGGATCGACTACTACGACACGATCGGCTCGCTGTCGGGCGCGGTCAACGATGCCCACAGCGTCAAGAGCGTCCTCGCACGCCACGCGGACGGCACGGTGAACTTCATGCAGCCCAAGTTGATGGCGGCCGCGGGGAACGAGACCGCCATCTCCCGCACAGAACTCCGGGGGGCGGTGGAGGAACTGTTCCGTGACAACGCGGACATCTCGCTCTTCTACTTCTCAGGTCACGGCTACATCGACAGCGCCGGCGGCTTCCTGTGCGCCAGTGACTGCGCGAGCGGCCACGACGGCCTCGCACTCAGCGAGATCATGGCGTTCGCCAGCAATTCCCCCGCCAAGAACAAGATCATCATCTTGGACTGCTGCCACGGCGGCGTAGCAGGCGACAGTTCGACCTCGCCCTCGATGGCCGAGATCAAGGACGGAGTGACGATTCTGACGGCGTCCACTGCCGACCAGTACGCAATGGAGTCCGGCGGATCAGGCGTGTTCACCAACCTGCTGGTGGATGCGCTGAACGGGGCAGCGGCCAACCTCGTCGGCGACATCACGCCCGGCAGCGTCTACGCCCACGTCGACCAGTCCCTGGGGCCATGGAACCAGCGACCCGTCTTTAAGACGAATGTCGAGAGGTTCGTCTCGTTGAGGAAGGCGGACGCACCGATCCAGCTCCCCGACCTCCAGAAGCTGACGTCGCTGTTTGAGTACCCGTCGACCCAGCTTCGCCTTGACCCTTCCTACGAACCGGAACGGAGCGGAGCTGAACCCGAGGGGACGCCACCTCCAGACCCGGCAAAGAACGCCGACTTCGCAGTGCTGCAAGACCTGATGAAGGTCAACCTCGTGCGGCCCGTTGACGCACCCCACATGTGGCACGCGGCGATGCAGTCCAAGGCCTGCGAGCTGACGGTGCTCGGCCAGCACTACTGGAACCTCGTGGACAAGGACCTCATCTGATGCCTACTGATTCGCAGGTACTCGCCGCCCTCCGGGACCCCGACCTCCTTGATCGCCTCGCGGGCGCCGAGCACGAGCGGTGGGCGCACTGGCAGCGCTACGTCCACGACCAGTGTGAGCGACGCGAGGACGGTTCCTTGGTCATACCGACACACCTTGTTGACCGTTGGGAGCACCAGATCGCAACACCATATGCCGACCTGTCGGAGGCGGAGAAGGAGAGTGACAAGGACCAGGTGCGCCGCTACTTGCCCATCATCGCCGAGGCGCTTGGCACTCCTTAGCGCTGCCGCCGTCCACGTGTGCACACACGCCCCCTTGGTGGGAGCCCCGGCCATCGATGGAGGCTCTCGTGCTGGGTCGGCCCGCCCCGATAGTCGTGCACGCTGACGGCCGAGGAAAAAGGTCGGGCCCACGACGGTAGGCAGCGAGAAGTCCAGTGCGAGGAATCGCAATTCTGGGGAGGGGTTCTACACCGCACTCACAGAAATCGAGGCGGAGGTGAAGCACTGTCAAGGTCAGCTCCGCGGCAACGTGGTCTTCTTCACTCTGAGTTGAGGCAGGTCATCGTCACCAGCTGCTCCGGGTCACTGATCACGGATTACCGGGCGAGCGACTGCTGCTGTGCAGGGTTCGGGCATCGTCGATGAGTCCGGCGTTCCACGAGCGCATTCCAGGAGTCAGTCGTGAGCAGTGTGGGGGTCCATCATCGTGGGATGGATACTCCCGTAGCGGCCTCGGGCCGGTGCGCCGTGACGCTGTCAATCCGGCTGGTGAGTTCCGGTTCAACATCTGAACGATTGGCCAATTGACCTGCGGAAACACTCGCTGATGACCCACTGATGACCCGTTTGACAGCCGCTCATAGGTCCTCAGGCCACGTCGTCGAGTTCCGCTTCAACGTGTGACCTGCCGCTTCTGCGTGCATCGCCCCGGTCGTCGATGACGGCCGGGGCGTTCGTCTTCTACCGGGTTCGTGGGTAGTCGAGCGTCAGCAGCATGTCGTCGCGGATGGCGCGCAGGATCGTCTCGTCGAGTTCGCCGATCTGGATGCCGCGCGATCGCTGCGGGGTGATGACATCGTTTCCGGGGCTCCACGCGCGGAGCACGGCGATGCGGGAGACGTGCGGGCCATGATCGGGTAGTTCGCGAAGCCAGCCGAGCCAGCGTTCCGCGCTGATCTCATCCTCGCACGCAGGATCGGCCCGCCGGCCGATCAGCGAGTCGCAGTCGCACATGCGTGTTGTCAGGGTGAAGACGCGCGAAGAGCCGCGCACACGGCTCGAGCCGATGCTCATCTCTTCGGCGACGGGCGCGACGCCGAGCCGTTCCGTGGTGAATCGCTGGAACTCGGTGGTGAAGGCCGCGGCGTTCACCGCCCAGAGATTGATCGCGCACATGGACGCCCACGCTATCGGCTCGGAGGGGCGTGGCCCCACAATAAGCGCGCCGCGGAGGTGGACAGCGAGTCGGGATACTGAGACTTGATGAAGGGCGGAGAGCCGTGGGTCAAGTCCAGTGGAGTGGTGTAGCGGTTCCTTCGTCTAGGCGGTGAGGGCGAGGGGTTCGGTCACCTCCTCAACGGCGTTGGTGATGGTGCTGAGTCGGCATCGTGCGAGGACGTCGAGGCCCAGGTAGCGGCGCCCTTCTGCCCACTCATCGGTCTGCTCGGCCAAGACAGCGCCGACGAGGCGGATGATCGCTTCCCGGTTGGGGAAGATCCCGACCGCGTCGGTGCGGCGGCGGATCTCACGGTTCAGGCGTTCGGCGGGGTTGTTCGACCAGATCTGGGTCCACACGTCCTTGGGGAAGCCGGTGAACGCGAGCACGTCTGCCCGGGCGGCTTCGAGGTGCTCTGCAACCTCGGGTAGCTTCTCGGCGGTGTAGTCGAGCAGACGGTCGAACTGCGCCTGGACCGACTTTTTGTCGGGTTGGTCATAGACCGAATGGAGCATCGCTTTGACCGCGGGCCACATGCTCTTCGGGGTCACGGACATCAGGTTCGCGGCGTAGTGGGTTCGGCAGCGCTGCCAGGACGCGCCAGGCAGGTTCGCCGCGATCGCCTCCACCAGCCCGGCGTGGGCATCGCTGGTGACCAGTCGGACCCCCGCAAGGCCGCGGGCCACCAGATCGGCGAAGAACGTGTTCCACGCCGGTTTGGTCTCGGAGGTGACGACCTGCAGGCCCAGGACCTCGCGGTGTCCGTCGCCGTTGACGCCGGTGGCGACGAGGACCACGGCGTTGATCACGCGTCCGCCTTCGCGGACCTTCATCGTCAACGCGTCAGCTGCAACAAACGTGAACGGCCCGGCCTCGCCCAGGGGGCGGTGCCGGAACTGCGCTACGTGTTCGTCGAGGTCGGCGGCCATGCGTGAGACCTGTGACTTCGACAGGCCGTCGATGCCCAGGGTCTTGACGAGTTCGTCCATCCGACGAGTACTGACGCCGGCGAGGTAGCAGTCAGCGATCACCGTGATCAGGGCCGCTTCGGCTCGTTTGCGGCGCTCCAGCAGCCACTCGGGAAAGTAGCTGCCGGAGCGCAGCTTCGGGACGGCCACGTCGATGGTGCCGACGCGGGTGTCCAGCGGACGGTGGCGGTAGCCGTTGCGCTGCGCGACCCGCTCGGTTGAGGGCTGTCCCCATTCGGCGCCGCACACGGCGTCGGCATCGGCCGAGAGGAGGGCGTTGATCATGTTCTGCAGCAGCTGGCGCATCATGTCCGGAGAGGCTTCGGTCAGCAGGTTGCCCAGCACGCGGGCGGGGTCGACAATGTGAGGAGCGGTCATCGTGGTTGATTTCCTTTGAGAGAGCTTTGGTAGGTGAACTCGAAGGATCCCACGGTGACCGCCCTGCCGTCATCGACGGCCACGGCCACTGTGGGGGCTACACCACTCTAGGGGGCTCTACTGAGCCGTGGAGGTCCTGCGGGAAGGGATGCATAGCGAATGGCTCTGGTGGCAACAGATGGCTGTACGTACCGGAATGCGGCAGATGGCTGTACGTACCGGAATGCGGCGGAGTTCCGCGTCAACGTTTGGCCGATTCGTCTGACGTTGCAGACTCGGTGAGTGCGGCGGCGTAGTTGTGCATCTAGCGCTGGTAGCGCGGCAGTGTGTCTATCTGTGCCTCGATCGCGACCCGGAGGGCTTCGTCCTTGCGTCCAGCACTGTGGAGAGCCAGAGAGAGCCCGACACGAGGCGCGGAGCCCGTCGTTGCGTGCATCGGGGCGGCTTGTAGCACGGCGATTGCCTCGTCGAGGCGGCCAAAAATGCGGAGTGTCGATCTATACTGGACGGCGAGCTGTGCATGCCTGTCGTGGTTTCCGAGACCGCCGACGGCCAGACCGTGCTCGTCTACCACGCGCGCACCTACACCGAACTCGCCGGGAACCCGCTCTGGGAGCCGAACCGTCAGGCCTGTGCCCAGATCCTGCCGTTCGACAGGGAGGAGAACCCCATCTGGGGCGCCCCGATCCCGCTGACGCGACCGGCCCCCGACGTCGGTCGACGTCCTCGGCCCCGACGGCAGCTTCTGACACCAGGGCCCCGTCCCACCCCGACGCCCGGCACGGTGGGACGGGCCGGGACGAGGGTGGGGGTGGGACTGGGTCGGTCAGCTGGACTTCAGGAACGCCCGCAGCGGGTGCTCGAGGATGCCGATGTCGCGGAAGCCCATCTGCTGGTAGAATTCGCTCTGGCGGGACCGTTCATCGGTGAGGAGCACCTTCCGCCGCACGCCCGCGTAGGGCTCGAAGACGCGTTCGAACAGGGCACGCCCCAGACCCGCGTGGCGGTGCGAGGGTGCGACCAGGATGTCCTGCAGGAACACGACCGTCAGTCCGTCGCCGACGACGCGGGCCAGCCCCACGAGTCGGCCGTCCTCGCGCGCGCAGACGACCCGGAGCGACCGGCGCAGCGCGTCCTGCAGCCTCGACGGCTCCCGGGTGTACATGTTCCACCCGACGCTTCTGTAGAGCTCCACGAGTTCGGCCGCCGCCGGAAGATCATGGTCTGGCAGCTCGATGTCTCCCATGGAGGCGAGCATATGGCCTCACCTATTCGCACCAGGGCCGGCGACGAGGGCGGGTGGCCGACTAGGGGATGATTGTCGCGTGACGATCGAGATCACAGACTACCGTCCACGGGATGCGGCACTCACGCGTGACCTGTTCCAGGCAGCGATCCGCGGGACCGCCTCACGGGACTACACGCCCGAGCAGGTGGCGGTGTGGTCACGCGTGGACGACCTCGGGCCGTGGAACGACAACCGGATGAAGTCGCACTGCCTTGTCGCCCGCATCGGGGACGAGCCAGCCGGATTCACAGAGATCGACGGCGACGCCTACCTCAACATGATGTTCGTGGACCCTCGCTTCGCGGGTAGCGGAGTGGCGACGGCGTTGCTGCAGGCCGCGATCAGCCTTGTGGATCCGACGGTGACCGTCACCGCCCACGCGAGCCTCACCGCCCGGCAGTTCTTCGAGGCCCGCGGCTTCCGCGTCGTCGCCGAGCACCACCCCGTGATCAGAGGCGTGCAACTCACGAACTTCTCGGTCAGCCTCGCGCCTCGCGAGAAATGACCGGCAGCAGGTATGCCGTCGACACCCACTGGATCGTCGCGATCTGCACGCCGAGGTCCGCGGCCAGCGACGTGAGAGCGACGTTGACGATCGTCGAGTCGAAGATCGGCGCGAGGCCACCGACGATCAACGTGATCGACGTGAGCCACTGGGCCCGTGTCAGCGTCGGGGCATCGGACATCCACCCTGCCCGGATACAGGCGCCAGCCTCACCGAGGGCTGAACCCGACCGCCAACCGACGAGTTCGGCCGACCGCTCCCACATCCGCCCCGCAGCCAGGGCTCAACCCATGCGGCCGAGCTCGACGGTGCTCGCCTCGTCGTCGACGGTGACGGAGTAGCTGAGCACGCCGTCGGCGTAGGAGAACTTCTTGGTGTCTTCCTTGGAGCCCTGCGCCGCGCCGTCGGTCTGGCCGTGGTCGTTCTTCGACGTCCAGGAGTAGGTGCCGCCCTTCTCGGTGGGCGCGTCGAAGCTGCCGGCCCAGTAGAGCGTGGTGGTGTCGCCGCCGTCGCTGACCCACAGGATGGTGATCATGCCGTCCGCGATCGTTGCGGCCTGCCAGGCATCGGGGGACTCGGCGTTGGTCTGCTTCCAGTCGCCGTTCAGGTCGAGAACCTTGTCAGGGTCGTCCGGTGAGGGCGAGGCGGGCATCGGGGTGCTCTCCTCGGGGGTCGCCGCGGGGGAGGAGGACGTCGCGGACGCGGTGGGCGTCGGGGACGGCGTGGAGGGCTCGGGTGAGCCGGAGCAGCCCGCGACCGCGAGCGCGGCGAGTGGGATCAGGCAGAGGAGGTGGCGTCGCATGCCGGAAGCCTACGTCCGGGGAGGGCGCCATGGTCCCACAATGGTGCGATGACCTCTCTGCTGCTGCGTCGCCTGCGGCCCCTTCGCGCCGACAGCCCCGTCGACGTGCGCGTCCGCGACGGGGTGATTGTCGACGTCGGGAACCTCACGCCCGGGGCAGCCGAGGAGGTTCGCGATTTCGACGGGCGTCGCGTCATGCCTGGCCTCGTCGACCACCACGTGCACGTCACGCAGTGGGCGACGCTGTCCCGGCGCCTCGATCTGAGCGCCTCGGCGTCTGCCTCGGACGCGACGGCCAGGGTCGCGGCCGCGCTGTCCGGCAACACGGACGAGCTGTTCGTCGGGTTCGGCTTCAGGGCCCCGCTCTGGACCGATCGCCCGACAGTCGCCGGCCTCGACGCGGCGACCGGCGCCCGCCCCGTCGTGCTGGCCTCAGCCGACCTGCACAGCGTGTGGCTGAACTCCGCGGCGCTGCACCGTTTCGGTTACGACCCGGCCGACGTCGACTCCCCGCTCACAGAGGATGAGGCGTTCGCGGTCCTGAGGGCCCTCGACACCGTTCCTGTCGAGACCTCGGACGCCTGGGTCGACGAGGCGCTGCGGCGGGCAGCCGCGCGCGGGATCACCCGGATCGTCGACTTCGAGATGGCCTGGAACCTCGAGAGCTGGACCCGACGCGTCGCGACCAGACCGCTGGCGGCCCGCGTCGACTTCGGCATCTACCCACAGGACCTCGCCCGCGCCCTGGACGAGGGCCTCACCACGGGGCGGGAGATCGCCGGGCTGCTGCGCGTCGGATCGCTGAAGATCATCTCCGACGGTTCCCTGACGACCCGCACGGCCTGCTGCGTCGACCCGTACCCCGGCACGGCCGACCGGGGCGTCCTCAACGTCAACCCCCTTCAGCTCACCGACCTCCTCGCCACCGCCCGCGGCCACGGGCTGCACGTCGCGGTGCACGCCATCGGCGACGAGGCCAACCGACTGGCGCTCGACGCTTTCGCGATCAGCCGGGCCGGTGGCTCCATCGAGCACGCGCAGCTACTCCGGCATGCCGACGCCCCCCGGTTCGCGGACCTCGGCATCGTCGCCAGCGTCCAGCCTGAGCACGCGATGGACGACCGCGACGCTGCGGAGGCGCTCTGGCCCGCCCGCACCGGCCGCGCATTCCCGCTGCGCACACTGCTCGACGCCGGCGCCACGCTCGCGTTCGGGTCCGACGCACCCGTCGCGCCGCTCGACCCCTGGCAGGCCATCAGCGCAGCTGTGTTCCGCACGCGTGACGAGCGCGCGCCCTGGCACCCGGAACAGCGGATCACACTCGACGAGGCGGTCGCGGCAAGCGTCGACGGCGCGACCGCGCCTGGTTCCCCGGCCGACCTCGCGATCCTCGACGGGGATCCCGTCGGCGCCGACGCCGCGGCACTGCGGGCCATGCCGGTCGCCGCGACCATGGTCGACGGCCGCTGGACCCACGGCCCGTCCTGAGGCCGGTTCAGTCCGCGGCGAGGATCCTCGACATCGCGTCGAACTCCTCGTCGACCTTCGGCTCGTCGCCCTTCCAGGTCAGGCGGGAGACGACGTATCCGATGAGCAGGTTCAGCAGGAAGCCGGGCACGATCTCGTACATCGCAGAGTGCAGCGCCGGGATGTTCCCCCAGATGAGTACAACCACGCCGCCGGTGACCATGCCCGCCAGCGCGCCGGCGGCCGTGTACCGACGCCAGTAGAGGCACATCAGCACGACGGGGCCGAAGGCAGCGCCGAACCCGGCCCACGCGAAGGACACCAGTTCGAGTATCGCGGAGTCCTGGTCGAGCGCGAGCAGCGCAGCCACCACCGCGATGATCAGAACGCCGACCCGGCCGAGCAGCAACTCCACGCGCGGGTTGCTGCGCCTCCCGGCCAGGTTGTAGAGGTCCTCCACCAGCGCCGACGAGCACACCACGAGCTGGCTCGACATCGTCGACATGATGGCCGCCAGCACCGCGGCGAGCACCAGACCGGCGACGAAGGGGTGGAAGAAGATCTGGCTGAGCAGGAGGAACACCGTCTCGCGATCCTCCAGCTTCTTGGCGGGGTCCCCGGCGAAGTAGCCGACGCCGATGAGGGCGGTCAGGATCGCGCCACCGCAGGTCAGGATCATCCAGCCGAGGCTGATGCGGCGGGCGGTCTTCGCCTCGCGCGCCGTGCGCAGCGCCATGAACCGGACGATGATGTGCGGCTGCCCGAAGTAACCGAGCCCCCAGGCGGCGGTGGAGATGATCCCCACGGTCCACAGGAAGGCGCCCTTGTCGTCGATGCCGGCGAACAGGTTGAACGCGTCGGCGTTCTGCGCCGTGATCTGTGCCGTCGCCGCGTCCCAGCCGCCGATCGACACGATCGCGACGACCGGCACCACGATCAGGGCTGTCAGCATCAGGACGCCCTGCGCGACGTCGGTCAGCGTCGCGCCCAGGAAGCCGCCGATGAACGTGTACAGCACCGTGATGGTCGCGACGAGCGCCATGCCCGCGAGGTAGTGCCAGCCGAAGGTGCTGGCGAAGAACTTGCCAGCGGCCACCATGCCGCTGGAGACGTAGAAGGTGAAGAAGACGAGGATCACCGCGGCGGCCGCGATCCGGACGGGGCGCGTCTCGCCGGGCAGCCGCTTGCCGAAGAAGCTCGGGATGGTGATGGCGTTCTCGGCGATCTCGGTGTAGGCCCGCAGCCGTGGCGCGACGACCTTCCAGTTCACCCAGGCGCCGAGCGTGAGCCCGATCGCGATCCACGCCTCGACCAGTCCCGACAGGTAGATCGCTCCGGGCAGGCCCATGAGCAGCCAGCCGGACATGTCCGACGCGTTCGCCGACAGTGCGGCCACCCCAGGTCGGAGGTTCCGCTCGGCCAGCATGTAGCCGTCGATGGTGGACGTGCGTCGGAAGGCGTAGTAGCCGATGCCGAGCATCGCCGCGAAGTACACGACAATGGCCAGCAGCTGGAATGCGTGCTCGGACATGGGCTCACTCCTGGGGACGTCGACAGGTGCACCAGCTTGCCATGACGGGCAGGCTCCCCGTCGACGCGCCCACGGCCCCGGATCAGATCGGCGAAATGTTGGTGTCGGGGATGCCGTCCTCGTTCATGTCGGAGTTGCGGGCGAGGCGTGCGTCGCGGCGCAGCATCAGGGCCCCGAGGACGGCGGCGATGGAGGAGCCCATCAGCACGGCCAGCTTCGCGCCGGCCGTGTGCTCGGAGTCGGGGAAGGACAGTTCGGCGATGAGCAGCGCGACGGTGAATCCGATGCCGCAAAGCATGCCGACGGGGATCAGGTCCCGCAGGCCGATGGCGTCGGGCAGTCGCAGCGGCGTCAGCCGGGTGACCAGCGCGGTGGTGCCGAGGACGCCGACGATCTTGCCGACAACCAGGCCGCCGACGATCGCGAGCACCACGGGCTGGCCGATCACGGCGGCGGGACCCTCGCCGTCGATGATCGTGACGCCGGCGGAGAAGAACGCGAAGACGGGCAGCGCCAGGCCCGCGGACCAGGGCTTCACCAGCGCTTCGAAGCGGTGTGTGCGCGAGTCGGCCTCGCCGTGGATGGGGCGGGCCGCGACGGTGAGGCCGCACAGCACGGCGGCGATGGTCGCGTGCACCCCGGAGGCGTGCATCAGGGCCCAGGCCACGATGACGAGCGGGGTGAGCAGCCACCAGTGGGTGCGCTTCATGCGCGCCGCGAACGCGAACGCGGCAACGCACAGCAGCGACAGCGCCAGCAGTCCGAGGTGCAGCCCCTCGGTGTAGAACACGGCGATGACGATGATCGCGAGCAGGTCGTCGACGACGGCGAGCGTCAGGAGGAACACCCGGAGCGCGCGCGGCAGGCCCTTGCCGAAGATGGCCAGGACGGCCAGCGCGAAGGCGATGTCTGTGGCGGTCGGGATCGCCCAGCCGTGCAGAGCCGAGGGGTCGAGCGACGCGGTGACCGCAACGAAGATCACGGCGGGCATGATCATGCCGCCCACCGCGGCGAGCACCGGGACGGCCGCCTCCTTAGGCTTGCTGAGGCTGCCGGCCACGATCTCGTGTTTGAGCTCCACGCCCACCACGAAGAAGAAGATGGCGAGCAGGCCGTCGGCGGCCCACTCGGCGGAGTTGAGGCGCAGGTGCAGCGCCTCCGGGCCGAACTCGAAGGCGGCGAGCGCGTGGTAGGTCTCCCGCCACGGGGAGTTCGCCCAGATGAGGGCGACCGCAGCGGCGACGAGCAGCAGGATGCCGCCCGATGTCTCGCGGGTCACCCAGGCATGCAGCCTGGAGAGGGTTCCGGGGGGCGCGGTCGTCTCAGTCATCACGGGTGATTCTATCCCCGACCTGCCACGATGGCTGCGGCCAGGTGGTCGGCATCGCCGTGCAGCGATAGGATCGCATCATGACGATGCAACCTGCGGAGGTCGTGATTGATCCCGACTCGACCGCCACGTTCGCCAGGCTCTTCCACGCGCTCTCCGATGCCAACCGGCTCGCGATCCTCCAGCACCTGGCCGGGGGCGAGCACCGCGTGCGTGACCTCGTCGACCATCTCGGCTTCGCGCAGTCGACGGTGAGCGCCCACCTGCGCTGCCTGCGCGAGTGCGGCCTTGTCGTGGTGCGTGCGGAGGGGAGGGCGTCCTGGTACGCGCTGGCTGATGCCGACGACCTGGCGGGCCTGCTGCAGGCTTCGGGGCACCTGCTCGAGGCGACCGGGTCGCGTGTGCGGCTCTGCACGCAGCTGATGGGAAGGCAGTGACCATGGCCCACGACCACGCCGGACACAGCCATGGCCCGGGGACCGCGGATCTGGCGGCGCCGTCGCACCGTCGCCGCCTGCTCGTCGTCGTCTGCCTCACCTCGGTGGTGCTGCTTGCCCAGGTCGTCGGCGCCGCCATCACCGGCTCGCTGGCGCTGCTGACCGACACGGTGCACGCCGCGACCGACGTCGGCGGCCTCGTCGTCGCGCTGACCGCGGCGACGCTGATGCTGCGCCCCGCAGACCCCCGACGCACCTGGGGCTTCCGCCGCGTCGAGATCATCGCTGCGCTCGGGCAGGCGATGCTGCTCCTAGGGGTCGGCCTCTTCGCCGCCATCGAGGGTGTCCGGCGCCTGTTCGAGCCCCCCGAGGTCCCGGCGACCGAACTGCTGATCTTCGGCATCGTCGGCCTGATGGCGAACGTCGCCTCGATGCTGATCCTGTACTCGGGCCGCTCCGCGAACTTCAACATGAAGGCCGCGTTCCTGGAGGTGGTCAACGACGCGCTCGGCTCGCTCGGCGTGATTGTCGCGGCGATCGTCATCTCGACCACAGGCTTCCAGCAGGCCGACGCGCTGGCCGCGCTGTTCATCGCCGCACTCATCGTGCCGCGCGCCGTCGTCATCATGCGGGGCACCGCCCGGGTGCTGATGGAGTTCACCCCCGATAGACTCGACCTCGACGAGGTCCGCAGCCACCTGCTCGACGTCGAGCACGTCCGCGAGGTCCACGACCTGCACGCCTCTACGGTCGCGACAGGGCTGCCGGTGCTGACCGCGCACCTGGTCGTGGGTGAGAAGTGCTTCCAGAACGGTCACGCCTTGGAGATTCTCGACGCGGTCCGCGACTGTGTCGAGACGCACTTCGAGGTGGAGCACACGACCTTCCAGCTGGAGACCACAGCCTTCCGCGGTGGGGAGCACGCCGGGCACGACTGACCCGGTTCGTGAGCCCTTCGACAAGCTCAGGGAACCGCCCGTAACGCCCTTCGACAGGCTCAGGGCCCTTCGAGAGGCTCAGGGAACCTCCGCGGCGCGGGCGACGCGCAGCGCCGAGCGGATCATCGGCCACTGCAGGGGCAGCCGGGCGATCGCGATGAGCCGGTAGCCCAGGGGCCGGTCCCACCACAGCCGCACCATGTTGAGGTTGCCGGGGAACACGGCGACGAACAGCCCTGCGGCCGCCCAGCCTGCGGCCCTGCGCGTCGCGGGCACGGCCAGCCCGGCCGCGACGGCCAGCTCGGCGACGCCCGACGCGTACGTCCACGTCCTGGCCGACCCGGGCAACTCGTCGGGGACGAGGCCATCGAACGGGGCCGGGCGAGCGAAGTGGAGCGTCCCCATGAGCGCGAGGGCCCCCGCCATCAGGTTCGCTGTCGTCGTCGTGGTGGCCATGATCCTGCTTCCGGTCGGTCGGTCGTGACCTGAAACTAGCCCTCACTAGGGTTAGCTGCCAGGAGGTTGGCTGATGGCCGTGGCAGGTAGGGACGAGCATCTGGCGGAGGTGTCCGACGCCGTGTGTCGGATGGGCTCGCTGATGCTGAGCTCCGGCACCGGGTCCTTCCGCGTCAAGGCGGCCATGGGCAGGGTCGCGTCGGCGCTGGGCGTCGAGCAGCTCGAGGCGCAGGTGAGCCTGAACGAGATCGTCGTCACGACCAGAGCCCGCGGGGTCTTCCGGACGCAGGTGGTCGAGGTCCCCGCGCCGTCGGTGAACGCGGACCGGATCTCCCGGCTCCTGAACGTGTCGTTGCGTGCGAGGCCCGGGTGGAGCGCCGCCGACCTGCACCGTGAGCTCGACAGGGTCGAGGCGACGGGCAACCGGTACCGCTGGTGGGTCGTCGTGCTGGGAGCCGCGTTGGCGTGCGCGGCCTTCGCGTTCCTGAACAACGGCCGCTGGCAGGAGTGCCTGGCAGCAGGGCTCGCTGCCGCCATCGGCAAGGGCGTGCAGCTGGCCCTGCACCACCGGGTGCGGATCAACCTGCTCGCGATCGTCGCGGTGTCCGCCACCGTCGCCTGTTCCGTGTACCTGCTGATCGCGCTGGCGATCGAGCACCTGCTGCCCTGGGAGGGGCTGGCCATGCACGAGGCGGCCTTCACCTCGGCGATCCTCTTCCTGGTGCCCGGCTTCCCTCTCATGACCGCGGCGCTGGACCTCACGCGGTTCGACTTCACGTCGGGCGTCGCGCGGCTGCTCTTCGCCGGGCTGATCCTGTTCTCCGCGTCGATGGGGGCCTGGCTGGTGGCGTGGGCCTTCCGGCTGACGCCCGGGGAGATCAGCCGACCCGACCTGGCGCCCTGGCTGCTGGTGCTGCTGTGGGCGGTCACGAGTTTCGCGGGCGTGCTGGGCTTCGCGTGGACGTTCCAGACCCCGCCGCGCGTGGCGCTGGTCACCGCGGTCATCGGCATGCTCGCCAACGTCGGACGGCTCGTCGCGCTCGAGTACGGACTCAACCAGCTCATCGGCGCAGCGCTGGCGAGCGCCGTCATCGGGCTGCTTGCGGCGTCGGTCAGCCAGCTCCTCCTCGCGCCGCGGATCATCCTGTCGGTGCCGGCCGTGCTGATCATGGTCCCCGGCGCGAGCAGCTACCGGGCGCTGGTCTACATGATCAACAACGACCCGCTGAACGCGCTGGCGAACGCGTCGGTCGCCATGGGCGTGATCGTCGCGCTGGCCGCGGGGCTGGCCCTGGCCCGCATGCTCACCGACCCGGCGTGGATCGCCTCGACCCCGTCGTGGACGGACATGCCGCGGACCCGCGCTCAGCGGGTGCTCCGCGCGCACGACGCGGCCGGCGGCCGCGGGTCCGCGGATCGCCAGTAGAGAAGACCCGCGTCCGGCGTGCCCCGCATCGGTAGCCTGGGGCCCGCACCACCGCAGAGGAGAGTCATGGACCCGTCGAAGATCGTCCCCGACGACCAGATCTGGGACGCCATCAAGGAGGAGTGCGCCCGGGCGGCGGCCAACGAGCCCCTCCTCGCGGGCTTCCTGCACGCCACCGTGCTGAGCAAGGCGGACATCGAGGAGTCGCTGAGCTACCTGCTGGCCAGCAAGCTCGACAACTCGACGCTGCCCGCGCTGGGCCTGCGCGACATCTTCCAGCAGGTCCTCGAGGAGGACGAGTGCGTGCAGCGCTCGATCCGCGCCGACCTGCAGGCCGTCGTCAGCCGCGATCCGGCCTGCCCCGGCTACTCCAACCCGCTGCTCTACTTCAAGGGCTTCCAGTCCATCCAGGCGTACCGCGTCGCGCACGCCTACTGGAACCTCGGCCGCAAGCCGCTGGCCTGGTACCTGCAGTCGCGCATCTCCGAGGTGTTCGCCGTCGACATCCACCCCGCCGCCCGCATCGGCAAGGGCATCATGTTCGACCACGCCACCTCGGTGGTCATCGGCGAGACGGCCGTCGTCGAGGACGACTTCTCGATGCTGCACGAGGTCACCCTCGGCGGGTCCGGCAAGGAGGGCGGCGACCGCCACCCGAAGATCGGCCGCGGCGTGCTGATCGGCGCCGGCGCGAAGGTACTCGGCAACATCAGGGTCGGCACCGGCGCCAAGATCGGGGCCGGGTCGGTCGTGCTGCGCGACGTTCCCGACCACACCACCGTCGCGGGCGTGCCCGCCAAGGTCGTCAACGTGCCCGCCAGCTCGCTGCCCGCCTTCGACATGGACCAGAGCCTGAACGACGACAGCTTCGACCCGTGCATCTGACCGGCGAGCCCGACGAGATCCCGCTGCTCGGGGGTGACGTCACCGACGGGGTCGTCCGTGTGGGTGACACCGTCCGGCGGCCCGTCACATCGCGCAGCCCGTTCATCCACACGGTCCTGAAGCACCTCGAGCACGTCGGCTTCGACGGCGCTCCCCGGTTCCTCGGCCTCGACGCCAAGAGTCGCGAGATTCTCGACTTCGTCGACGGCGAGGTGGCCGGCCGGCCGTGGCCCGGCTGGGTCGCCGACCGCGAGCGCGGGATCAGCGTCGCCCGCCTGCTGCGCCGGCTCGACGACGCCATGCAGCCGTTCGGTGTCCCCGAGGCCGCCGCGCCGGGCGCCCGCCCCGTCGGCTCGCCCGCGCCGGTCGGCCCGCCGGACACCTTCGTCAGCCACTGCGACGTCACGCCCGAGAACACGGTCTTCCGCGACGGCGTCGCCCACGCCTTTATCGACTTCGACCTCGCCCGGCCCACCTCGCGCGCCGTGACCGTGGCAAACCTGCTGCTGTGGTGGGCAGGCTGGCAGCACCCGGCCGACCGCGACCCGGTCTTCGCGGACGTCGACGTCGCGGAACGGGGTAGGGAACTGGTCGACGCCTACGGCCTCGACCGCGCCGCGCGGGAGTGGGTCCCGCGGGTCTCGCTGTCAATCGCGGAGCGCTCCTGGTTCTCGATGAAGGACCGCGCCGAACGCCTGGGCGGAGGCTGGCAGCGGATGTGGGACGACGGCGTCGGCGACGCCATCCACCGCCGCGAGGAGTGGCTGCGCGACCAGCAGGGGAGCCTGCTCGACACGCTGCTGATGTGACCGATCACGTGCCCTGCGGCGGGGTTACCCTCCCCTCATGCGGATCAACGACATCATCCAAGCCAAGGGCGCCTCGGTGGTCACCGCAGGCGCGGACGACACCGTCGCCCACCTGATTGAACTGCTCAACGAGCACCGCATCGGCGCGGTCGTCATCACCGACGCTGAGGCGCACGTGGTCGGCGTCGTCGGGGAGCGGGACGTGGTGCGGGCCCTCGGCGCGCACGGCGCCGCGGCCCTTGAGCTGCCGATCGGGCAACTCCTCGACGCCCCGGTGCACACCTGTGGGCTCAACGACGACCTCGTCCAGGTCGCCGAGTCGATGACCGAGCTCCGAACCCGGCACGTGCCCGTCATCGTCGACGGGCGACTCGCCGCCATCGTGTCGATCGGCGACATCGTCAAGCACCGGATCGACCAGCTGCAGTCCGAGACCGACCACCTCGTGAGCTATCTCCACGGCTGACCCTCGAGTCTGGCAGAGTCGACCGGGTGCTCACCTGGACCTGGCTCGATGAGTCCTCCGTGCCCGCCTGGGCGGTGCTGACCAACGCCCTCGCGGAGGCCGACGGCACGAACGAGTACTACGAGGCCGAGGACCTGGCCGAGGAGCTCACGGAGACGGGCTTCGATCCCGTCCTCGACAGCTGGGCGGTGTGGGACGACGCCGCGCTCGTCGCCTACGGCCAGCTGAGAGTCGGGTCGGGTCCGCAGGAGGACGGCTCCGTGCGCTGCCAGCTCGACGGGGGAGTGCATCCGGAGTTCCGGGGCAGGGGCATCGGCCGCGACCTGCTCGGCCGGATGGAGGCCAGGGCGGCCGAACTGAGCGCCCACCGCAATCCCGGGCTGCCGTTCCACCTGCGTGCCTCCGGCGGGCTGGAGGGTTCGTCGGCGTCGCGGCTCCTGACGCGCTCGGGATACCGGGTCGTGCGATGGTTCACCGACATGGAACGCCCGCTGCCCGGGCCGGACCTCCCCGGAGCAGCGGCGCTTGGGCCGGTCCCGGCCGTCGCCACCGGGTCGACCGTCAGGAGCTCGTCCGAGCAGTCGGGCCGTGGCTCGGCGACGGCCGGGCAGGGGAGCTCGGGCATCGTGGTCGTCTCGCCGACCCTCGACGACGAGGAGGCGGTGCGACTGGCCCACAACGCTGCGTTCGCCGACCACTACGGCTTCGCGCCCCACGACGTCGACCGCTGGCGCGACCTCTTCCGCGGCCGCCCTGCACGGCCGGAGTTCTCGACGCTGGTCAAGGGCGAGGACGGGTCGGTGCTCGCGCACGCGCTGGCGCAGCAGTACTCACCCCACGAGCTGTACATCGCGCTGGTCGGGACGGTCCGCGAGGCCCGCGGGAGGGGACTCGCCCGGGTCGCGCTGTCCCGGACGCTCGACCTGGCGCGCCGCGACGGGAGGTTCACCGTCGTCGAGCTGAGCGTCGACTCCGAGAGCCCCACCGGCGCCGACCGGCTCTACACGTCGCTCGGCTTCACCGTCGCGCGCTCGATCCAGGCGATGCGCAAGGACCCGCCGGTTCTCTGAGCCCGCCGGTTCGCTGAGCCCGCCGGTTCGCTGAGCCCGCCGGTTCGCTGAGCCCGCCGGTTCGCTGAGCCCGCCGGTTCCCTGAGCCCGCCGGTTCCCTGAGCCCGCCGGTTCCCTGAGCTTGTCGAAGGGCCCTGAGCTTGCGAAGGGTGCCTCGGTGCCTCGACACTCATGACGCTCGCCAGCGCCGCGGTGGAGCTTTCGTACCGGTCGCCGTCGACGGCCCTCGCACTCCGCTTCCGAAGCGGGCATTGTGGAGGCATGACGCAGGTGTCGAAGGATCGAGTTGTCGCCGCAATCGCGGCGGGAGGGGTGCTGGCTGCCGTCGCCCTGTTCCTGACGGCATCAGGCTGGTTCTGGCTCACCCTCGCGGCGCTGGGCATCTTCCTGTGCGCAGCGGCCCTCACCTCCGGGCACTGGCCCTCCCTCCGGCGCATCGCCGCAGCGCTGTGTGGAGTGGTGCTCGTGGCGGGCAGCGCGCTTCCGTGGCTGGACCTGTTCCTGGGGACCGTCGGGTGACGCCGGCGGATTCCCCGCGTGGCGCACTCGTGCGGGCTGGGCTTGGAGTCGTGGCGTTGGCGCTGATGCCTGGCGTCGTCGCCTGCACGCAGGCGCCCGCCCACGCGCCGGCGTCGATCGTCGGCGGCAGCTTTTCTGAGGTGGAAGGCGTGCTGCCGGACAGCGCGGCTCTCCTCATCCAGGGCGTATCGGTGGAGTTCGGGCTCGAGCCCACGTACACCCAGGATCAGTTCGGCTCGTCGCGATGGACGGTTCTCGCGGCGTGCTCCGACGCGGAGTCGCTCGAGCAGAGTTCCACCATCGAGATCGCGGTCGCGCCGGCCGATGCCGTCGACGAGCAGGATCGGCAGGCGGCTCGGGACGGCGCCTTCTCCGACGCGGTGACCTGCAGCTTCTGACCGGCCGAGCGAAGAGCGCAGACGCCACCCTTATGCGCAGACGCTACCCGTCTCGACACATGCCACCGCCATGGCGGTGGCATGTGCGAAGAAGGGTGGCGTCCGTCGGTAAGGGTGGCGTCCGTCGGTAAGGGTGGCGTCGGTCGGTGAGGGTGGCGTCGGTCGGTGAGGGTGGCGTCCGTCGGTAAGGGTGGCGTCGGTCGGTGAGGGTGGCGTCCGGGGGACGGTCAGCGCTCCGGGGAGACCCACTCCACGTCGGCGGCGGCCAGTTCCTCGACGACGGCGGGGACGCCGCCGGGGTGGACCGCGGCGGTGAGGCCGCCGAGGACGCGGGTCGCGAAGCCCTCGCGGGCGGCGTCGAGGGCCGTGGCTCTCACGCAGAAGTCCGTGGCGATCCCGACGACGTCGACCTCGGTGATGCCGTGGTCGCGGAGCCAGGGCGCGAGGCGGTCGCCGTCGGCGCCGCCGCCGACGGATCCCTCGAAGCCCGAGTAGGCCGCCTCGTGGCTGCCCTTGTCGAAGATCGCGCCGAACGCCACACCGCGCAGGTCGGGGTGGAGCTCCTGTCCGGGCGTGCCGACGACGCAGTGCGGCGGCCAGCTGTCGATGAAGTCGGGCGTGTCCGAGAAGTGGGGGCCGGGATCGATGTGGTGGTCGCGGGTCGCGACGACCTGCGCATAGCCCGGCTGCAGCGCCAGGAACGCGGCCACCTGCTCGGCGACGGCGTTACCGCCGTCGACGCCGAGCGCGCCGCCCTCGCAGAAGTCCACCTGCACGTCCACCACGATGAGAGCCCTGGTCATGACATCACCCTTCCCTCGGTTGCGGCCACTCTACGTGGCCCGTGCGGTGGCGTGGGTGGATCCAGGCGCCGGGGCCGCTAGCCTGCTGGGTCATGGAACCCGTGATCGTTGTGTCCGCCGTCGTCCTACGCGACAAGGCTGGCAGGGTTCTCCTGGTCCGCAAGCACGGCACCACGATGTGGATGAACCCCGGTGGCAAGCCCGAGCCGGGGGAGAGTGCCGAGGACTGCGCTGTCCGCGAGGTGCGCGAGGAACTGGGCCTTGAGCTCGACGCTGCCCGTCTCATAGACCTCGGCGAGCACCTGGCCCGGGCCGCCAACGAGTCCGGGCACCTGGTCCTCGCCCGGGTGTTCCAGTGGCCCGATCCGGTCGCGACGCCGATGCCGGCCGCCGAGATCGAGGAGGTCCGATGGGTGGCGACGACCGCGCGCGATGCGGATCTGGCCCCGCTGTTCACCGGGCAGATCGCGCCGCAGTTGAGCCGAAGCTAGCTAGGCTGCGGCCCATGCAGCAGGTCAAAGGCGTAGTCGCCCGCGCCAAGGGCGCCCCGGTCACCCTCGAAACCATCGTCATCCCCGACCCCGGCCCCGGCGAGGCGGTCGTGCGGATCCAGGCCTGTGGCGTGTGCCACACGGACCTCCATTACCGTGAGGGCGGGATCAACGACGACTTCCCGTTCCTGCTCGGCCACGAGGCCGCCGGCATCGTCGAGTCCGTCGGCGCGGGCGTGACCTCCGTCGCGCCCGGCGACTTCGTCATCCTGAACTGGCGCGCCGTCTGCGGCGACTGCCGCGCGTGCCGTCGCGGCGAGCCGCAGTACTGCTTCGCCACCTTCAACGCGACGCAGAAGATGACGCTCGCCGACGGTACGGAGCTGACCCCCGCGCTGGGCATCGGCGCCTTCGCCGAGAAGACTCTCGTCGCGGCGGGGCAGTGCACCAAGGTCGACCCGGACGCGCGCCCGGCGGCGGTCGGGCTGCTGGGCTGCGGCATCATGGCCGGCATCGGCGCGGCCATCAACACCGGAGGCGTCACCCGCGGGAAGTCGGTTGCGGTCATCGGCTGCGGCGGCGTCGGCTGCGCAGCCATCGCCGGCTCCGCGCTCGCCGGTGCGGGCACGATCATCGCCGTCGACATCGACGACACCAAGCTGGCGCGCGCAACCTCCCTTGGCGCGACGCATGCCGTCAACTCCGCCGGCCAGGACCCGGTCGAGGCAATCCGGGAACTCACCGGAGGGTTCGGGGCCGACGTCGTGATCGACGCCGTGGGCGTTCCCCAGACCTGGAAGCAGGCGTTCTACGCCCGCGACCTTGCCGGAACGGTCGTCCTGGTCGGCGTCCCGCGCCCCGACATGACGGTCCCCGACATCCCGCTGCTCGACGTGTTCGGCCGCGGTGGCTCGCTCAAGTCCTCCTGGTACGGCGACTGTCTCCCGTCGAGGGACTTCCCGATGCTCGTGGACCTGTACCGGCAGGGCAGGCTCGACCTGGATGCGTTCGTCTCCGAGGAGATCGGCATCGGCGACATCGAGGAGGCCTTCGAGAAGATGCACCGCGGCGAGGTCCTGCGCTCGGTGGTGGTCCTGTGAGCATCACGCACGCCGTCACCAGCGGCACCTTCTCCCTCGACGGCCAGACCTTCGACGTCGACAACAACCTGTGGCTGGTCGGCGACGAGGACGAGGTCATCGTCATCGACGCCCCTCACGACGTCGACGCCATCTTGAAGGCCGTCGACGGTCGACGCGTCCAGGCCATCGTCTGCACGCACGCGCACGATGACCACGTCCGCGTGGCCCCCGAGCTGGCCGATGCCACCGGCGCCCCCATCTGGCTGCACCCAGCCGACGAGCCTGTGTGGAGCCTGACGCACCCGGACCGGCACTGGGACCACGACCTGTTCGACGGGCAGGAGTTCACGGTCGGGTCAGTGACGCTGCAGGTGATCCACACGCCCGGCCACGCGCCCGGAGCCGTGTGCCTCTACGCGCCGGAACTCGGCTGCGTCTTCACCGGCGACACGCTCTTCAACGGCGGGCCCGGCGCCACCGGGCGCTCCTTCAGCAGCCGCGACACCATCGAGGAGTCGATCAGGGCACGGCTGTTCGGGCTGCCCGACGCCACGGTCGTGCACACGGGCCACGGTGACGACACGACCATCGGCGCCGAGGCGGATGCCCTCGGCCGCTGAGGTCAGGCGCGGGTCAGGCGGATCCCCAGGCGGTGGGATCCGCCGGCCGGCAGGTCGACGGCGCCGGCGGCGGCGTTGCCGAACTCCATGCACAGGAAGCGCTGCCCCTCGCCCGCGGCGAAGCGGCCGTCGACGATGCCCGGGTTCCACACCACGGCAGTGGCCGCCCCCTCCGGGACGACCTCGAGGCTGCCCGACGCGTCGGTGACCGTGGCCGGGGCGGCCGCGGCGTAGACGCGGTCCAGCGCCCCGTCCACGCGCAGGCTCGCCACCTCGACACCCTCCGTCCCGTCGCTGAAGTCGCGGTACTCGATGCCGCCGAGCCCGGCGAGGCGGGCGGTCGGCACGTCGACGGCAAGGTACGGGTGGAACATGGCCTCGATCCGGGTTGGCTGGGTCGGGCTCGTGATCGTCAGGCTCAGCGCCAGCTCGCGCGCGTCCGCCTCCGCCCGCAGCTCGTAGCCGAGGTCCGCGGGGAATCTGTCCGATCCGGCGAGGTGGCGCGTCGATCTCGCGTCCGTGCGCAGCACGATCGTGGCGCCGTCGTCGCCGGACGTGCTGTGCACCACCTGCCATGCGACGCGCGAGACGAGACCGTGGCGGAACGGCACCTCCCAGTCGAGCCCCATGCCGCTGCCGAACCATGGGGCGCAGATGGGGATGCCGCCGTGCCACATCCGGCCGGGCGAGGGTTCGGCGTCCTCACAGGTGAAGATCTGCTCGACTCCCCCCGGTGCCCACGACGTCACCGTCGCGCCGAGTGCGTGCATGTCGAGACGGCCCCACCGGCCGCTGAGTCGATGGACATCGGCTGAGACGGTCGCGGGCATGGGACAACCGTACCGGGGCCGCCGGTGACTCACTTAGGATCGCGGACATGCTCACCATCAGGCCCGCGTCCGCGCGCGACATCGACACCATCACGGAGATCTACAACACGGCCGGCGTCGGCACGACCGCCTCGTACGCACTGGATCCCGTCTCGGTCGAGGACCGCCGTGCATGGCTCGAGGCGCATGTGGTCGCCGAGCAGCCGGTGCTGGTGCTCGAGGACGACGGTGAGGTCGTCGGGTACGCAGCCTATGGACCCTTCAGGAGCCTCGCCGGCTACGTCCACACGGTCGAGCACAGCGTCTACATCGCCGAGGGGCGGCGTGCGGTCGGCGGCGGCCGGATGCTGATGAATGCGCTGATCGACCACGCGCTGGGCCGCAACGTGCACGTCATGGTCGGCGTCATCGACGCAACCAACGAAGCCTCCATCGAGTTCCACCGCAGGCTCGGCTTCGAGGAGACCGGCAGACTCCCGGAGGTCGGGCTCAAGTTCGGTCAGTGGCGCACGGTGGTGTTCATGACCCTGATCCTCGACGGTGGGGGCGACCCCTCGCCTGACGTGGACCTCCCGCCGGCCGGAAAATCCGCCCGACTACCATACGTCCATGGCTTACCACGCGGACTCCAATGAACTGATGACAAAAGAGATCCTGACCTGGGACGGGTTCGGGTCCGCGTCGCGCGAACTCGCGCAGGACATCGCCTACTCGGGCTTCGAACCGGAGGTGATCATCGGCGTCGCCCGCGGCGGCCTGCCCCTGGCCGGAGCGCTGACCTACGCGCTGGGCGTCAAGCTGTGCGACGCGATCAACGTCGAGTTCTACACGGACGTCAACCAGACCCTGCCCGACCCGGTGCTGCTCGCCCCGATGCTCGACACCGACTCCATCGTCGGCAAGAAGATCCTCGTGGTCGACGATGTCGCCGACTCCGGCCGCACCCTCGGCCTGGTCATCAAGCTGCTGCGCGGCTTCGGCGGGGAGGTCCGCTCCGCGGTCCTCTACTCCAAGTCCCGCACGTTGATCCAGCCCGACTACGTGTGGTGCGCCACCGACGAGTGGATCGTCTTCCCGTGGTCGGCGGAGCCCCCCGTCACGAAGGAGGCCTGAGCCATGCCGGAGACCCGCATGTTCGATGGATCCTCCGCCGAGGGGATCCAGAAGCTCGTCCGCGAGGCGCTCGGCGAGACCATCCGCCCGGTCGACCCCGGCCTTCCCTCCGAGCCGGCCGAGGCAGGGCAGGTGGAGGATCCGACCCCGACAATCGACGCGGTCGATCTCGACACGGTTTCGTGGCCGTTCCCCCAGGACTGAGCAGATGCCGTTGGGTCCACCGAGAGCCCGCACGATAGGATTTGTTGCGCAGAGAAGCACCCCTAGGTAAGGACCAACTGTGACTTTTGAGTGGACGGACAAGGACGCCCGAGCCGTTGACACGGCGCGCATCCTGGCGGCCGACGCCGTGGAGAAGGTCGGCAACGGCCACCCCGGCACCCCGATCTCCCTGGCGCCCGTGGCGTACCTGCTGTACCAGAAGGTCATGAACACCGACCCGACTGACGACAAGTGGATCGGTCGCGACCGGTTCGTGCTGTCTGCGGGCCACGCGTCCCTGACCCAGTACACCCAGCTGTACCTCGGCGGCCTGGGCCTCGAGCTCGGCGACCTCGAGTCGCTGCGCACCTGGGGCGCGAAGACGCCCGGCCACCCCGAGTACGGGCACACCGCCTTCGTCGAGACCACCACCGGCCCGCTGGGCGCCGGCATCAGCAACGCCGTCGGCATGGCCATGGCCGCCCGCCGTGAGCGCGGCCTGTTCGAGCCCGACGCGCCGGCCGGCGAGTCCCTGTTCGACCACTACGTCTACACGATCGCCGGCGACGGCTGCCTGCAGGAGGGCGTCTCCTCCGAGGCCTCGTCACTCGCCGCGACGCAGGAACTCGGCAACCTCGTCCTGATCTACGACGACAACCGCATCACGATCGAGGGCGAGACCGACATCTCGTTCACCGAGGACGTCGAGGCCCGCTACGCCGCCTACGGGTGGCACGTGCAGCACGTCGACTGGACGAACGGCGGCACCGAGTACCGCGAGGACGTCGAGGCGCTCTACAACGCCATCGAGGCCGCCAAGGCCGTCACCGACAAGCCCAGCTTCATCAAGCTGACCACCGTCATCGGCTGGCCGCTGCCGAACAAGCAGGGCAACCACGCTGTGCACGGCTCCAAGATCGGCTCCGACGAGATCGCCGCCCTCAAGGAGGTGCTCGGCTTCGAGCAGAAGCCCTTCGCCGTCGACCAGGACGCCGTCGACGCTGCCCGCGCCAACGTCGCGGCCCGCGGCAAGGCCGCCCGCACCGCGTGGGACGAGAAGTTCGAGGCCTGGACCAAGGCCAACCCCGAGAAGGTCGCGTTGCTGCAGCGCGTCCAGGCCGGGAAGCTGCCCGAGACGCTGAGCCTGCCGGTGTTCGAGGAGGGCAAGAAGTCCACCCGCGCCGCCTCCGGCGAGGTCCTCTCCGCGCTGGCAGACCAGCTGCCCGAGCTCTGGGGCGGCTCCGCCGACCTGGCAGGCTCGAACAACACCACCATGAAGGGCGAGCCGTCCTTCCTGCCCGCACACCGCACCACCAAGGAATGGTCGGGCAACGAGTACGGCCGCACGCTGCACTTCGGCATCCGCGAGCACGCCATGGGCGGCATCCTCAACGGCATCGCCGTGTCCGGCCTGACCCGCCCCTACGGCGGCACGTTCCTCGTCTTCGCGGACTACATGCGCCCCGCCGTCCGGCTCGCCGCGCTCATGAAGGTCCCGTCGATCTTCGTCTGGTCGCACGACTCCGTCGGCGTCGGCGAGGACGGCCCGACGCACCAGCCGATCGAGCACCTGGCCGCGTTGCGCGCCATCCCCGGCCTCGACATCGTGCGTCCCGCCGACGCCAACGAGACCTCGGTCGCGTGGGGCGAGATCCTGCGCCGCAACGACCGCCCCGCCGGCCTCATCCTGTCGCGTCAGGACCTCCCGATCGTCGCCCGCGGTGAGCGCTACGCCTCCGCGGAGGGCGTCGCGAAGGGCGCGTACGTCCTGAGCGAGGAAGAGGGTGACCTCAAGGTCATCCTCATCGCCACCGGCTCCGAGGTCCCCGTCGCGCTGGCCGCGCAGGAGAAGCTGCAGGCCGCCGGCGTGCCGACCCGCGTCGTGTCCATGCCCTGCCAGGAGTGGTTCGACGAGCAGAGCACCGAGTACAAGGAGTCCGTGCTCCCCGCTGCCGTCACCGCGCGCGTCAGCGTCGAGGCCGGCATCGCCATGGGCTGGGCCAAGTACGTCGGCCCGGCCGGCGCCTCGGTGAGCATTGAGCACTTCGGCGCCTCCGCGTCGGGTGCGAAGTGCTTCGAGGAGTTCGGCATCACCGCCGACAACGTGGCCGCCACCGCCACCTCGCTGCTCGGCTGATCAGCCGCTGCCAGATGCGGGCCCTTCCCCTCTGGGAGGGCCCGCGTCGCGTTTCCGCCCTTCCGTAAGCTGGGACGCATGGCAGTCTTCGATGTCCTCGGACGTGACAGGCAGGTGGTCCTCGAGCTGGACCTGGCGCGCGGGGTGCTGACCGCCCGGCCGGACAATCCGCTCGAAGCGATCCAGCTGATCAACAGCCCCACCCTGCAGGGCCTGCGCGACCACCTCGCCGACGCCGCGACCGACGAGCACGTGCGCGGCCTCATCGTGCACGCCGTGCCGGGCCTCGACCTGGCGCACGCCGAGGAGGTCGCCGAGCTCATCGAGACCTTCGGCAGGCATCGGCCGACCATGGCCTGGGCCGAGTCGTTCGGCGAACTCAGCGGCGGCCTCGTCGCGTACGCCGTCGCCGCCGCAGCGCACCGCGTCTGGGTCCAGCCAACGGGGATGCTAAGCATCGAAGGACTCCAGCTTGAGATCACACTGCTGCGCGGACTCTTCGAGAAGGCAGGCCTGACCCCCCAGTTCGGCCAGCGCCACGAGTACAAGACGGCGGCCAACACCTACTCCGCGGAGACCGTCACCGGACCGCACCGGGAGATGATGCAGCGGATCGGCGAGTCCATCACCGACGGGCTCGTGGCGGCGATCGCCCGCCGCCGCTCGGTCGACGAGACGATCGTCCGCTCGGCGATGGATGCGTCGCCGGTCGACCCGGAGCGGGCGCTCGAGCTCGGACTCATCGACCGCATCGGCTACCGCGACGAGGCCTACGCCGCCGCGCTCGAGGAATGGGGCGCCGCACCCGAGGCCCTGGTGTTCGCGCACCGGCACACGACGCCCGCAGCCAGGCTCGCGAAGCTGCGCCGTTCGCAGCCGAAGGTCGCCGTCGTCACGCTGCGCGGTGCCATCGTCACCGGCCGCGGAACCCGCTCGTTGACCGGTGGCCAGTCCGCCGGCGCGGACGTGGTCGACGAGCAGCTGCGCCACGCCCTGCGCGACGACGAGGTCCGCGCCGTCGTGTTCGCCGTCGACTCGCCCGGGGGGTCTGCCGTGGCCTCCGACTTCATCCGTCGCTCGGTTCTGAGGCTGAGGCAGGCGGGCAAGCCGGTCGTCGCGCACATGGGCACCATGGCGGCCTCCGGCGGCTACTACGTCTCGATGGCGAGCAACGAGATCGTCGCACAGGCCGCCACCCTGACCGGTTCCATCGGCGTCCTTGGCGGCAAGGTCGTCACGCAGGGCCTCTACGAGAGGCTCGGACTGGTCCGCGAGACCCTGCCGTTCAGCGAGGCCGCCGGCACCTTCTCTCCTGCGACCCCGTTCAGCGACGCCGACTGGGAGCGGCTCGACCGCTGGCTCGACCGCGTCTACCTGGACTTCACGACCTTCGCGGCACGGGACCGGGGCATGGACTACGACGACCTGGAGAAGCTTGCGCGCGGCCGGGTCTGGACCGGCGAGGACGCCCGCACCCGGGGCCTGGTGGACCATATCGGCGGTCGGCGGCGCGCCATCGAGCGGGCCTGCGCACTCGCCGGCATCGACGAGTCGAAGGCTCGCGTGACGCATCTAGGGGAGAACGGCCTCGCACAACTGCTCCGACCCGCCAGATCCAGCGAGCACACGGGCTCCGGGGCGAACCTCGGCGGCATCGAGTCGATGGTCACGACCCTGCTCGGCCGTGTGGGAATCGTCGCGCCCGGCGTGCTCAGCACCCCGTGGGCCTTCCGCCTGAAGTGATCCGCAGACGGCTCTTTGAGTCACACAGTCGCGTTCCGTACGATGTTGGACTGGTGCGACCGCCGAGGTCGCTGAGGAGAGTCTTGTGAAGAAGTCTGCAAAGGTCGGCATCGGGATCGGCATCGGGCTCGTCGCCGTGGTGGGCGGCGCATACGTCGCGTCCTACTTCGTCGCGGGCAACCAGCTTCCGGCCAGGGCATCCGTGTCGGGCGTCGCCATCGGCGGCATGTCGCCGGAGCAGGCGAGGCAGACCCTCGAATCCGAGCTGAGCGACAGTGTCGCCAAGCCCGTCTCACTCGTCGACGGCTCCCACTCCGCCACCCTGGACCCCGCTGACGCCGGGCTCGGCGTCGACTACGACGCCACGGTACGCGAGGCCGGGGGAGGGTTCAGCTGGAACCCCCTCGAGATCGTCACGACCTTCACCGGCGGCCACGAGATCGACCTGGTCCGCACTGTCGACGAAGACAAGCTGAGCGCGGCCGTCGCAGCCACGGCCGACGAGTTCGAGGTCAAGGGCACCGACGCGAGCATCTCGTTCAAGGAGGGCAAGGTCGTCACGACCGGGGCGGTCGACGCGACCGTGCTCGATGTCGACGCCGCCGTCGACGCCACGAGTCAGGCATGGGAGGCCGGCCGGAACACGGTCCAGGCCCCCGTCACCGCCACCGCACCGGCGGTCACAGACGCCATGGTGGCCGAGGCCGTCGACAACTTCGCCCACCCGCTCGTCAGCGGGCCCGTCACCCTGACGCTCGGCGACGACTCCATGGAGATCGCACCCGGCTCGCTCGCCGCAGTCGCCTCCTTCGCGGTCAAGGACGGCAAGCTGGTCGGTTCCCTCGACGGGGCCAAGCTGTTCAAGGACACCAGGGAGGCGCAGCGCTCCCTGAAGCTGACGTCCGCCAAGGACGCGAGCTTCAAGTTCTCCGGCGGCGAGGTCGTCGTCGTAAAGGCGAAGACGGGCCAGTCCCTCGACCAGGACTCCTTCATGGAGGCGGTCGAGAAGACGGCGACCGCCACGGGCGACGCGCGCACCGCCGAGGTCACGGCCACCAAGGAGGAGCCAGACTATACGACCAAGGAGGCCCAGGCGGACGTCAAGGATTTCGAGGTCATCGGCGAGTTTACGACGTACTACCCGCACGCCGACTACCGCAACACCAACCTCGGCCGGGCCGCCAGCAGCGTCAACGGCACCGTGCTGATGCCCGGCGACATCTTCTCGCTCAACGACACCCTCGGGGAGCGCACCCCGGCCAACGGCTACGTCGACGGCTACGTCATCAACGGCGGCCGCCTGGTGAAGGAGTCCGGCGGCGGCATCTCCCAGTCGGCGACGACGCTCTTCAACGCCGCCTTCTTCGCGGGCTACAAGGACATCGAGCACAAGCCGCACTCCCTGTACTTCGACCGCTACCCGGCCGGCCGGGAGGCCACCGTCTACTACGGCAGCCTCGACATGCGCTTCCAGAACGACACGGAGTACCCCTCGATCATCCAGGGCTACATCAACAAGTCCAGCGGCAGCAGCCGAGGCTCCATCACGTTCAGGATCTGGTCCAAGCGGACCTGGGACAAGGTCGAGTCCTCCGAGCTGAAGAAGTCGAACTTCTACTCGGGTACCAAACGCACCGTCACGGCGGCCAACTGCAGCCCCCAGGCGGCCATCCAGGGATTCACCGTCAACTACTCGCGGCTGTTCTACATGGACGGGAAGGTCGTTCGCCGCGAGCCCTTCACATGGACCTACAGTGCGGGCGACCAGATCGTCTGCGAGTAGGGCGACCGCGAATTTAGCAACGAACAGGCGCTAAGCTGTCAGGCGTCAGCGCCTCTCCAAGGAGTCAAATAAAGTGACGTACATCATCGGCCTGCCCTGCGTCGACGTGAAGGACCGCGCCTGCGTCGAGGAATGCCCCGTGGACTGCATCTACGAAGGCAACCGCATGCTCTACATCCACCCGGAGGAGTGTGTCGACTGCGGCGCCTGTGAGCCCGTCTGCCCCGTCGAGGCCATCTACTACGAGGATGACGTCCCCGAGGAGCAGGCCGAGTTCTACGACATCAACGTGCAGTTCTTCGACGACCTGGGCTCCCCGGGCGGCGCCGCGAAGCTCGGCGCGATGGACAAGGACCACCCGGCCGTCGTCGCGCTGCCGCCTCAGGGCGAGTGATGTCGGGGCTGGGCTCCCGCCTGCCCGACTTCCCCTGGGACACGATCGCCGAGGCCCGGCGCGTCGCGTCGGCGCATCCGGGCGGCATCGTCGACCTGTCCGTCGGCACGCCCGTCGACCCGACGCCTGAGCTCGTCATCGACGCGCTCGCGGCGGCCGGGCAGTCGCCGGGCTACCCGACGGTGTGGGGGGACCCGGCCACCCGCCGCGCCATCGCCGGCTACCTCGAGTCGCGCTGGGGATCGGTGCCGCTCGCAGACGAGTCCGTCATGGTGACCGTCGGCTCCAAGGAACTCGTCGCCTGGCTGCCGACCCTGCTCGGCCTCGGCGCCGACGACGCGGTCGTGTTCCCCGCCTGCGCCTACCCGACCTACGCCGTCGGCGCGCTGACGGCCGGGGCCAGGCCCGTCGCGCTCGACGACCCCGCGGAGATCCCGGCCGACGCCCGGCTGATCTGGGTGAACTCCCCGGCCAACCCGACGGGCAGGATCCTCGGCGTCGACGAGCTGCGCGCCTTCGCTGCCCGCGCCCGCGAACTGGGCGCGGTGCTCGCCAGCGACGAGTGCTATGGAGAGTTCGGCTGGGACGCCGAGCCCGTCTCGGTGCTCGACCCGCGCGTCAACGACGGCGATCTCACGGGGTTGCTGGCGGTCCACTCTCTCTCAAAGCGCTCGAACGCGGCCGGCTACCGCGCCGCGTTCGTCGCGGGCGACCCCTCCGTGGTGCTGGAACTCGTCGCCGTGCGCAAACACCTCGGCATGATGCTGCCCCGGCCCGTGCAGGCGGCAATGGTCGCCATGCTGGGGGACCAGGACCACGTGGACCAGCAGCGGGAACGCTACCTGGCCCGCCGCGCGCTGCTGCGCCCGGCCCTCGAGGGCGCCGGATTCACGATCGACCACTCCGAGGGTGCCCTGTACCTGTGGGGCACCCGTGGCGAGAACTGCCGCGACACCGTCGCCTGGCTCGCCGAGCGCGGGATCCTGGCCGCACCCGGCGACTTCTACGGCCCCGCGGCCGCCGACCACGTGCGCATCGCGCTGACGGCGACCGACGAGCGGATCGCCGCAGCGGCCGCGAGGTTCGCCTGAGCCCACGGGCCTGAGACGGCCGGCGCCGCGACCCGGCGCCCCGGCAGGATGGCGCCATGCCCGGATCCGACAGGCCAGACCTCTACGCCCTCACTCTGCTCCAGGAGCAGTTCCGGGACTCGATCGACGAGGTGTCCCCCGACGCCCCCATGCCGTGGGGCGGGCGGTGGAAGGCGCGCAACCTCGTCAACCACCTCGCCCGCGTGCATCACTGGGCCGCGGCGCAGGCGTCACGGACCAGGGAGCATCCGCTCGGCCGTGACATGCTCGCAACGAGTGAGGAATACGCGACCCACGCCGGTGTTCTCGCAGCGACTCTCGCCGGCCTCGACCCCAGGCAGCCTGCCTGGACCCTCCTCGACGACGGGGCAGCCCCGGGGGAGCTCTCGGGCACCGTCGAGTTCTGGGACCGCAGGCAGAAGCTCGAGACCCTGATCCACCTGTGGGACCTGCGCACCGCGGGCGGCCTGCAGACCGAGGCCGACGACTATCTGTGGCGCGACTGCGTCGCGGAAGTCGTCGAGGTGATGCATCCCCGCCAGCTGCGCCTGTCGCGAGTGTCGCCGCCGGTGGCGCGGTTCGTGCTTGTCGCCGCCGACGACGTGTGGGAGCTGTCCGGTGCGCCGAGCGGTGCCCCCGCCGTAGAGGTAGCCGGCACCCTGCGGGACCTGGCGCTGCTCTGCTGGGGTCGGCTTCCGCTGGACGGCGGTTCGCTGCGGGTCGCAGGCGAAGCGCAGCTGGCGCGGGCCGTCCTCGACGAAGGCCTGACCCCCTGAGATCAGCCGAGCGTCAGGACCGCGCCGGCGGAGTCCGTCTCCGCGTCGCGCCAGCCGGCCTTGTCCGGAGTCCAGACCTTGCCGAGCACCTCGACCCGCGAGAGCCCGGCGGCGTAGCCGTTGGCCATCGCCATGTTGACCCCGGACCAGACCTCGTCCTCGTCGCCGGAGATCGTGACGGTGTCACCGTCCACGACGAAGTCGGCGTCGATCGCCTCCAACACGGCGGCGAACTCGTCGGGCTCCGGGTCTGCCAGCTCGAAGTTCACGCAGCTGATCGACGCGGGCTCGCCGAGCAGCGACTTCGCCACCGCGGTCGCGTTGGCCGTGTGCTTGCCGTAGGCGTCGGGGTAGGCGCTGATCTGCACCTTCTGGGCGATGTCGTTGATGTCGACGTCCTCCCAGCCGTCGATCTTCGTGAGAGCCTCGTAGAACTTCTCCGAGGAGTACCAGGGATCCATGATCTCCTCAACCGTGCCCCAGCCCTGCGACGGCCGCTGCTGGAAGAGGCCGACCGAGTCGCGGTCGCCGTAGTCGAGGTTCCGCAGCCCGGACTCCTGGTAGGCGGTCACGAGGGCGACGATCGCCGCGCGCTCCGGCAGGCCGTTGCTCACCGACGCGGCGACGATGATCGACGCGTTGGTGGCCTGCTCCCGCGTCAGCGTGACGGTCTGGTCGTCCACGACGACGGTGCAGCGTTCCGGAGTCAGCCGCTGGCGGACCTTCTCGTAGACGATGTACCCGCCGAAGCCGAGCCCGGCGAGCAGCGCAACGGTGAGGAGGAGAACGGCCCAGCGCTTCGGCGACATCAGTTCGCGTGCAGCGCGGAGTTGAGCTCGACCTTCGACCCGCGGCGGTTCTTCACCAGCACCGAGCCGTGCACCGAATCGCGCAGGAACAGCAGATCGTTCTGGCCGCTGAGCTCGCGCGCCTTCACGACGGCGCCGTCGGCCAGTGTCACCTTGGTGCCGGCGGTGACGTACAGCCCGGCCTCGACGACGCAGTCGTCGCCCAGCGAGATGCCGATGCCGGAGTTGGCCCCGAGCAACACCCGCTCGCCCAGCCGGATGACCTCCTGACCGCCGCCGGACAGCGTGCCCATGATGGAGGCGCCGCCGCCGACGTCGGTGCCGTCGCCCACGACGACACCCGCCGAGATGCGGCCCTCGACCATGGACGTGCCGAGCGTGCCGGCGTTGAAGTTCACGAAGCCCTCGTGCATCACGGTGGTGCCCTCGGCCAGGTGGGCGCCGAGCCGGACGCGGTCCGCGTCGGCGATGCGCACGCCCTTGGGAACGACGTAGTCGACCATGCGCGGGAACTTGTCGATCCCGTAGACGGTCAGCTGCTCGCCGCGGGCGCGCAGTAGGGCCCGCACGCGCGTCACGTCGACGACGCGGACAGGGCCGACGGTGGTCCAGGCGTTGTTCGGCAGCACGCCGAACAGCCCGTTCAGGTTGAGGCCGTGCGGGGCGACCAGGCGGGAGCTCAGCAGGTGGAGCCTCAGGTAGGCGTCCTCCACGCTGGCGGGAGCCTCGTCGAGGTCGATCTCGACGCGCACGACCCGGGTCTCCACCTGGCGGATCTCATCGGCTCCCTGCGCCTCGGCCAGCGTCGACGCCGGCTCGTCGGTCACGTCGGAGCCGAGCCTCGGCTCGGGGAACCAGGCGTCCAGCACGGCGCCGGTGTTGTGGACGGTAGCCAGGCCCCAGGCCCACGCGAAACGGGTCTCATCGCTCATGCGGCCAGTCTAGAGGTCGTCGACGGCGGGGCCGGAACTCCGGCGCATGACGGGGGCGTTACACGCGTTACAGTCCTGAGTTTGTGGCGGCACCCGCCCGCCCGGGCCGCATCGAGCCAATACCCTCTCTGACATGAGCGTGCTGTTTGACGGGTACCCGCGGGGGCAGGCCGCCTACGACGAGATGATCGGCCCGGACGGCGTTCGGGCCGAGCTCGCGTCCGTGGCCGCCGAGCTCGACGACCTCGGCATCGAGGAGGTCCGCGCCAGGGCCGAGTACCTGCGCAGCGTCTACATCGACCAAGGCGTCACGTTCGACATCGGCGGCGAGGAGCGCCCCTTCCCGCTCGACATCGTGCCCCGCGTCATGCAGGCCGCAGAGTTCGCCCACATCGAGGAGGGCAGCCGGCAGCGCGTCAGGGCCATGGAGGCCTTCCTGTCCGACATCTACAGCGAGGGTCGCTGCTTCGCCGAGGGAGTCGTCCCGCGGCACGTGGTGGCGACCTCGCCACACTTCCACCGGGTCATGGCGGGCATCACGATGCCCAACGGCGTGCGTGTGCACGTCGCCGGCATCGACCTCATCCGGGGAGACGACGGCGTCTACCGCGTGCTCGAGGACAACGTGCGCTGCCCGTCGGGTGTGTCCTACGTGATGACCAACCGACGCGCGATCAACTCGGCCCTCCCGGAGGTGGCGGGCAAGCACCGCATCCAGCCCGTCGAGGACTACCCGTCGCAGCTGCTCAAGGCGCTGCGGGCGGCCGCCCCGTCGGGCGTCGCCGACCCCACCGTCGTCGTGCTGACCCCGGGCGTCTACAACTCGGCCTACTTCGAGCACGCGCTGCTGGCACGCATGATGGGCGTCGAACTCGTCGAGGGCCGTGACCTGGTTGCGCACGGCGGACACGTGTCGCTGCGCACCACCCGTGGGCTGAGGCCGGTGCACGTCATCTACCGGCGCATCGACGACGACTTCCTCGACCCGGCGGTGTTCAGGGCCGACTCGCTGCTCGGCTGCGCCGGGCTGCTGAACGCCGCCCGGGCCGGCAACGTCACCCTCGCCAACGCTGTCGGCAACGGCGTCGCCGACGACAAGCTCGTCTACACCTACATGCCGGACCTGATCCGCTTCTACCTCGGCGAGGATCCGATCCTGGCGAGCGTCGACACCTGGCGGCTCGAGGAGAAGGAGGCCCGCGAGGAGGTGCTCGACCGGCTGGACGAGCTCGTCGTCAAGCCCGTCGACGGGTCGGGTGGCAAGGGCATCGTGATCGGTCCCCGCGCGAACGCCGAGACCCTCGAGAAGCTGCGCAGGCAGATCCTGCGCGACGCCCGTGGCTGGATCGCCCAGCCCGTCGTGCAGCTGTCCACGGTGCCGACCATGATCGACGGGCAGCTGAAGCCCCGCCACGTCGACCTGCGGCCCTTCGTCGTCAACGCGGGTGCCGAGGGCATGTACGTGCTGCCCGGAGGCCTGACCCGCGTGGCTCTGCCGGAGGGAGAGCTCATCGTGAACTCTTCGCAGGGCGGCGGGTCGAAGGACACCTGGGTGCTCACCGAGACGAGGCCCACCGTCAACGTGCGTCGCCCAGCCGAGGCGCGACCGCCGTCCGTGCCTCTGTCGGAGCAGATCGTCGACCGCGTGATCCGCCATCAGCACGAGCAGCAGCAGCAGTCGCAGGCGGCGGTGGCCGCGCAGGGAGGGGAGAGGTCGTGCTGAGCCGCATCGCCGAGGCGCTGTTCTGGATCGGACGCTACGTCGAGCGTGCCGAGGACACGTGCCGCATCGTGGAGGTCCACCTCCACCAGGGGCTCGACGATCCCACGCTCGACGCCAACGGGGCAGCCCGTGATCTGCTCCTGCTGATGGGGCAGCGGGCCGTCGAGCAGCCGGACGTCCTGCACCAGTTCTGCTACGACGAGCGCTCGCCGATCAGCTTCCTCAACGCGCTCGGCAGCGCCCGGGAGTCGGCCCGCAGGGCCCGCGAGACCGTCTCGACGGAGGTGTGGGAGTCGATCAACACCACGTGGCTGGCGGTACGGGGCGGCCGCCTGCAGCGCATGCGTCCCGCGTCGATGTTCAAGGTCATCCGCGAACGCTGCGCGGTCATCGCCGGGCTCGCCGATAACACCATGAGCCACGACGAGGGTTGGCTGTTCCTCACCCTTGGCCGCAGCATCGAGAGACTCGACATGACCTCGAGGCTGCTGTCGACGCCGTCGCTGGCCGGCAACTCCCCGCGCGCCTGGGACCACGTGCTGAGCGGATGCGGGGCGCACCACGCGTTCGTGCAGCGCTACGGGGCGCTCGCCTCCGAGCGCGACGCCGCCGAGTTCCTCATCCTTGACAGGCTCTTCCCCAGGTCGCTGATCTACACTCTCGGCACCGCGACGCAGGCGCTCACGCAGCTCGGCCCCAGCAACCTGCGGATCCGCCCCGACGACCCGGCGGCGCGCCTGCTCGGGGCCGCCAGGGCGAGCCTCGAGTACCTGCCCCCAGATGAGATCCAGGTGGACCTTCCCGCGGAGATGGCGAAGCTGCAGGTGGTCTGCTCGCAGGCGACGAAGTCGATCTCTGCACGCTACTTCGAGGGCTCCGCCGCGGCGGAGTGGGTGGGAGGTCTCTGGTGAGCCAGTACCGCATCGTGCACACGACCGGCTACCGCTACGGCACCGGCGCGAACGACTCCTTCAACGAGGCCCGCATGACGCCGCTGACGTCGCGCAGGCAACTCGTGCTGAGCTCCAAGCTGGACATCTCGCCCGTCGCGTGGACGCACAGCTACCGCGACTACTGGGGCACGTCGACCGTCGCGTTCGAGATCCACGAGCCGCACAAGGACCTGCGTGTGGTGGCGACCTCCACCGTCGACATCCACGATGTCGTCCGAGCCGCAGAGCCCGTGGGCTGGGAGGGACTCGCCGACCCGCGGCTCAGGGACCGGTTCGTGGAGTTTCTGAGCGAGACGAGCTACGTCAAGCCGCACCGCGACGTCGTGCGGATCGCCGACGCAGTCCGGAAGAGCTCCGCCAACCCGGGCGAGGCCGTGCAGAAGCTGTCGCACCGGCTGCGGGAACGCGTCGAATACCTGCCGGGAGTCACGCAGGTCCACACGCTCGCCGCCGAGGTGTGGGTGGCGGGGGCCGGCGTCTGCCAGGACATCGCGCACCTGACGCTCGGGGCGCTCAGGCACATCGGCATCCCGGCCCGCTACGTGTCCGGCTACGTCGTGCAGAGCTCAGACCCCGCGGTCGGCGAGGTGCAGATCGGCGAGTCGCACGCCTGGATCCAGTACTTCGACGGGGAGTGGCTCGGGTACGACCCGACCAACGAGGCCGTCCCGAGCGGGACCCACGTCGAGGTCGGGTTCGGCCGTGACTACTCCGATGTCGCGCCGCTCAAGGGCATCTACACCGGCGCCAGCGGGTCCGAGATGTACGTCTCGGTGGAGATGACCCGGCTGACCTGATCCGACGTTGTGCCGGGGCGGCTAGGGTTTGTGCATGACCGAGCCCCTCGCCGTGCTGCTGCAGGAGATCATGGACATCGAGTCCGTCTCGGGGAACGAGGCGCGGCTCGCCGACCTCGTCGAGGCGCGGCTGCGCTCCAGTGCCCACCTGAGCGTGGATCGTGACGGCGACTGCGTTGTCGCCCGGACGACCCTCGGTCTGGCCGAGCGGGTCGTGATCGCCGGACACCTCGACACCGTGCCGCTGCTCGACAACCTGCCGAGCCGCTACGTCGTCGACCCCGCAGGCGACCGGGTCTGGGGTCGTGGGGCCTGCGACATGAAGGGCGGCGTAGCGGTCATGCTTGCTCTCGCCGCCGAACTGGTCGCCCCCAACCGCGACATCACGTGGATCTTCTACGACCATGAGGAGGTGGCCGCCACGCTCAACGGGCTCGGGCGCCTGTCGCGCAACCGGCCGGACCTCGTCGAGGCGGACTTCGCCGTGCTGATGGAGCCGACGGGGGCACACATCGAGGGAGGCTGCCAGGGCACGATCCGCGTCGAACTGGACGCTGCCGGCGTCGCCGCGCACAGCGCCCGCGCCTGGATGGGACACAACGCGATCCACGACCTGACACCCGCGCTGATCACGTTGGCGGGCTACGAGCCCGAGGAGATCGACGTCGACGGGCTGCTGTACCGCGAGGGCCTCAACGCGGTGGCGGTGACCGGGGGAGTGGCCTCCAACATGATCCCGCCGTCAGCCACGCTGACCGTCAACTACCGCTACGCGCCGGACAAGTCCCCCGACGAGGCGCTCTCGCGGGTCCGCGCCTGGTTCGCGGGCTACGAGCTGCGCGTGACCGACGTCTCACCCGCTGCGCGGCCCGGGCTGCACCTGCCCGCCGCACGGGCCTTTGTCGATGCGATCGGCGAGCCAGCCCACCCCAAGTACGGCTGGACCGACGTCGCGCGCTTCAGCTCGCTGGGCGTCCCCGCCGTGAACTACGGGCCGGGGGACCCCGCCTACGCCCACCGCGCCGACGAGTTCTGCGCCGTCGTCGACCTGACCCGCTGCGCCGACGGCCTGCGCCGCTGGCTGGGCAACTGAAGTCCAGGAGGACCAAGATGAGCGAACCGAAGCGCCGTCAGGGAGCAGTCCTGCTCGGCGGCAGGGAACACTCCCAGCCGACGGCGGACCAGTCCCTGCTCCAGCACCACCGTGGCTCGGCCTGGAACCAGCGCGACCCGTGGCGTGTGCTGCGCATCCAGTCGGAGTTCGTGGAGGGCTTCGACGCGCTGAGCCACCTCGAGCCCGCCGTGTCCGTCTTCGGGTCGGCCCGCACGCCCGTGGATTCCCCCATGTACGAGGCCGCGGAGCGGATCGGCGGCCTGCTCGCGCAGCGTGGCTTCGCCGTCATCACGGGCGGCGGCCCCGGTGTGATGCAGGCGGCCAACAAGGGCGCGCACGGAGCCGACGGCTGCTCGGTCGGGCTCGGCATCGAGCTGCCTCACGAGCAGGGGATGAACGACTACGTGAACCTCGGGGTGAACTTCCGGTACTTCTTCGCCCGAAAGACCATGTTCCTGAAGTACAGCCAGGGCTTCATCACCATGCCCGGCGGATTCGGGACCCTCGACGAGCTGTTCGAGGCGCTGACGCTGATCCAGACCGGGAAGGTCGGCCATTTCCCGGTCGTCTTGTTCGGGTCGGCGTACTGGTCCCCTCTGCTCGCCTGGGTGCGCGACACGGTGCTGGAAGGTGGCTACGTGGCCGCCGCCGACCTTGAGCTCGTGACGCTCACCGACGACATCGAGGAGGCCGTCGCGGCGATGGGCGAGCCTGGACAGTTCGGGAACGCCTGACATGGGGATGTGGATCGCCATCGTCTGCGGCCTGATGGTGCTCGGCGCGGCCGCCTACGTGGCGCTCGGCCACTTCGGAGAGATGCAGACCGAGCCGGTCCTCGACCGGCCGCGCGGCCGGGTTCCCGACGGCCCTGTGACGGCGGGGTTCCTGGCTGAGGCGCGGCTGCCGACGGCGTCCGCCGGTTACGACCGCACAGAGGTCGACGCGTATCTCGACGAGATCGCGGCGGGGACGGCCGGACCGGCCACCGACGCGGTGTTCGTGGTCCGACGCGGGGGCTACGACATGCAGGTGATCGACGAGCTCCTGCGTCGTCCGCGGGTTGAGTTCGACCCCGCGCAGGCTGTCGCGCCCGAGCCAACCACGGCCTGAGTAGGTCGCTTCCGTGCTCCGGAATCCAGATGGTGGCGCGGGGAGTTGGTCCGGTGCGACATAATAGGGGCCACGACCACAGTTCGACTCAAAGGAATGAGGGTGGCAGATGGCAGCGATGAAGCCCCGCACAGGTGACGGTCCGATGGAAGTCACGAAGGAGGGCCGCGGGATCGTGATGCGGGTCCCCGTCGATGGCGGCGGCCGCCTCGTCGTCGAGATGAACGCCGCTGAGGCGACCGACCTGCTCAACGCGCTCAAGGATGTTGTCGGCTGAGCAGCCGCATCGGTAGAACGAGCAGACGGAGCCGCCCCTCGGGGCGGCTCCGTCTGCGTTTGTCTATTACCGGGATTTAAGGACCGGGTCACCGGGCGTTTTCCCGGTGCCGAGAGTTACATTAAACGGAAAATAGTAGGGCGGTGCCGGGGCCAACTCCGGAAAAGAGGTGGCCCCGGTTCCGGCTATTTCGTCAGGCGCGTCGGGCGAGCGCCGTCTCGTAGACGGCGACGGTCTCACGGGCGATCTTCGCCCAGGAGAAGTCGTCGATGCAGCGCTGACGCCCGGCCACGCCGAAGCGGTGTGCCTTGTCGCCGTCGCGCGTCAGCTCATTGACCTTCGCCGCGAAGTCGGCCTCGAATCCGGCCACGAAGGCGGGATCCCCGGCCAGGGCGGCGTCGTAGTCGACGAGCAGTCCTGTCTCGCCGTCCACGACGACCTCGGGGATGCCGCCGACGGCGCTGGCGACCACGGGCGTCTCGCAGGCCATCGCCTCCAGGTTCACGATGCCGAGCGGTTCGTAGACCGACGGGCAGGCGAACACCGACGCGTTGGTCAGCACCTGGCGTACCGACTGACGCGGCAGCATCTCGGGGACCCAGATCACCGGGGCGGTCCGGGAGGCCTTCAGCTCCGCGAAGGCGCCCTCGAACTCTGCGGCGATCTCCGGGGTGTCAGGGGCCCCCGCGAGCAGCACGAGCTGCGTGTCGGGATCGAACTGCTGGGCCGCCCGGACGAGGTGGACAAGGCCCTTCTGCCGCGTGATCCTGCCCACGAACACCACGGACGGCCGGCCGGGCTCCATGTCGAGCGAGGTCACGACGTCCGTGCCGGCGTCGGGCTTGAACTCCTCGGTGTCGATGCCGTTGCGCACGACATGCACACGCTCCGGGTCGAGGGCCGGGTAGCTCTCCAGCACGCCCGTGCGCATGCCGTCGCTGACCGCGATCACGGCGTCGGCGGCCTCGTAGGCGGTCTTCTCGGCCCAGGACGACACCCGGTAGCCGCCGCCGAGCTGCTCGGCCTTCCAGGGGCGGTGCGGTTCGAGGGAGTGGGCCGTCACGACGTGCGGGATGTCGCGCAGCAGCGAGGCGAGGTGGCCGGCCATGTTGGCGTACCAGGTGTGGGAGTGCACGAGCTGGATGTCGTCGCCGATCGCGGCGGCCATCGACAGGTCCGCCCCGAGCACGCGCAGCGCCTGGTTGGCCCCCTCGGGGTAGTCCTCGGCGTGCGCGGTCGCTCCCTCGCGAGGCTCGCCCATGCACTGCACGTCGACGTCGACGAGCCTGCGCAGTTGCGGCACGAGCTGGGCCACATGGACCCCGGCGCCACCATAAATGGTCGGCGGGTATTCTCTTGTGAGCACGGATAGCTTGATCGTCATGTAACAATCGTTCCATACCGTGTGGAACATTTTGCGTCGGGCAAGCTGTCTCCACCGGTCGAGATGGAAACGAGCGCATAGGTTCATCAATGGTGAAACGTCCCGAAGTCCTGTCCATCGTCCTCGCGGGGGGTGAGGGTAAGCGGCTGATGCCGCTGACGGCAGACCGAGCCAAGCCCGCCGTGCCCTTCGGAGGCACCTACCGCCTGATCGACTTCGTCTTGTCGAACCTGGCGAACTCCAACCTGCGACAGATCGCGGTGCTGACGCAGTACAAGTCCCACTCGCTCGACCGTCACATCTCCAAGACGTGGCGATTCTCGACGATGCTGGGAAACTATGTGGCTCCCGTGCCCGCCCAGCAGCGCCTCGGCCCACGCTGGTACCAGGGCAGCGCCGACGCGATCTACCAGTCGCTGAACCTGATCCTGGACGCAGCCCCCGACTACATCGTCGTGTTCGGCGCCGACAACATCTACCGAATGGACATCGAGCAGATGCTGGATGCCCATATCGACTCCGGACTCGCTGCGACGATCGCAGGCATCCGCGTGCCGCGGCACGAAGCCTCAGCGTTCGGCATCATCGATGCCGCGGCGGACCACAGGATCAAGAGCTTCCTGGAGAAACCGGCCGACCCGCCGTCGCTGCCGGACTCGCCCGACGAGTCGTTCGCCTCCATGGGCAACTACGTCTTCACCACCAAGGCGCTCGTCGAGGCCCTTCGCGAGGACGGCGACGACCCGACGTCGCGCCACGACATGGGCGGCAACATCATCCCCTGGTTCACGGAGCAGGGGCAGGCGCAGGTCTACGACTTCAAGGACAACAAGGTCCCCGGCGCCACCGAGAAGGACATCAACTACTGGCGTGACGTGGGCACGATCGACGCGTTCCACGAGGCCCACATGGACCTGGTCAGCGTCGAACCCGAGTTCAACCTGTACAACGATGACTGGCCGATCTGGACCGACCAGGTGCAGGCGCCCGGCGCCAAGTTCGTCATCCGCGGCCGCGCCGAGGACTCGATCGTCGCGCCCGGCTGCATCATCTCGGGCGGCGAGGTCGACAGGACGGTGCTGAGCCCGAACGTACGCGTCGAGAAGTGGGCGCAGATCTCGGAGTCGGTGCTGATGGACTCGGTGAGCATCGGCCGCGACGCCGTCGTGCGCCGCGCGATCCTGGACAAGAACGTTGTCGTGCCCGACGGCGTCCAGATCGGCGTGGACCACGAACATGACCGTGCCCGGGGATTCCAGGTCTCCGACAACGGCATCGTCACCGTCGGCAAGGGCATCACCGTCCCGCGCGACTGACGCCACGACACACGCCCCCGGCGCCGCGAGGCGCCGGGGGCGTGATGCGCCGACGGGCGTGTCAGTCCTTGACGGCCACCAGGAGGCCGTTGCCGACGGGCAGCAGCGCCTGCGTGTAGGACTCGCTGTTCGTGACGGCTTCGAGCGCCTCGCGGATGATGATGGCCTCGTCCGACTCATCGGAGGTCTTGGCGACCCTGTTGTGCCACAGCGCGTCGTTGACCACGAGCAGGCCGCCGTGGCGGAGCAGCCGCAGCGAGCCGGCGACGTACTCGACGTACTCGAGCTTGTCGGCGTTGATGAAGACGATGTCGTAGGCGCCGTCGCGGAGCTTCGGCAGCACGTCGAGTGGCGCGCCGGCGATGAGACGGAAGCGGGACGACGGGTAGCCGGCCCGGGTGATGAACCTGCGCGCGGGCAGCTGGTTGTCGGCCTCGGAGTCGATGGAGGTCACGATGCCTCCCTCGCCCATGCCCTCCAGGAAGCTGAGCGCCGATGCGCCCATCAGCGTCCCGACCTCGACGACATGCTTCGCATCGATGGCCCTGGCCAGGACCTTCAGGGTGGCGGCGACCCCGGTGGTGATGGGGGTCAGGTCGGCTACGATCGCTTCGTCGCGGGCCTCGGCGACCTCCGGGGAGGGCGCGACGTGGTCCTCCGCGAAGGACCAGCTGGCGGCGTTGGGGTGCTCCACTGCGTTGCTCACGATCCACAGCCTACTTGGCATTGTCCTAAGATGACGGCATGAACCATGTCGTCCGCGCCGAGATCCCAGCCACCGTCGCGACCGTTGCAGTGGAGGCCGGGCAGCAGGTGGGCGTGTCGGACGTGGTCGTGCAGCTGGAGTCCGTGACGTCGGAGGTGCCCGTGCCCGCGGGAGTGGCCGGCATCGTCATGGAGGTTCTGGTCAGCGACGGTGACGTCGTCGAGGTGGGCGACCCGCTGCTGGCCATCGCGGAGGATTCATGATTGACGACACCCAGCCCGTATTCGGGCGCGTTCTGACGGCGATGGTCACGCCGTTCACCGCCGACGGGTCGGAGACCGACTACGCGCAGGTGGCGAGGCTCGCAGCGCATCTGGTCGACGACCTCGGCAACGACGGACTCATCATCAACGGCACGACGGGGGAGTCGCCCACCACGAGCGACGCGGAGAAGCGCAACATCCTTGACGCTGTGGTCACGGCCGTCGGCGACCGCGCCTCGGTTGTCGCGGGCGTCGGTACCTTCTCCACCCAGCACAGCATCCAGCTGGCGCGCCAGGCGGCCGACGTCGGCGCTGACGGCGTGCTGGTCGTCACCCCGTACTACTCACGGCCGCCGCTGGACGCGCTGGAGGACCACTTCCTCGCCGTCGCCGACGCCACGGAACTGCCCGTCATGCTGTACGACATCCCGCACCGTGCCGGGATCGAGATCCCTGAGAGCATGCTCATCCGGCTCGATGCGCATCCGAGGATCCGCGCGGTCAAGGACGCGAAGGGCTCGATCGTGTCGTCCTCGGTCGTGATGGCCAACACCAATCTCGCCTACTACGCGGGAGATGACGCATACCTGCTGCCGCTGCTGAGCGTGGGCGGCGTGGGCGTCGTCGGGACCTCGACGCACTTCACCGCGCCGGCCGCCAGAGAGATCATCGACCACTTCCTGGCGGGCCGGATCGACGATGCGGTGCTGGCAAACCGCCACGCGCTGCCCGCGTTCCAGGGGGTGTTCGCGACGCAGGGCTGCATGATGGTCAAGGAGACCCTCGCCGCCCGCGGATTCGACGTGGGCCCCTGCCGTGCGCCGATGGGGTCGGCACCCGAGGACGCCGTGCACCGCTACGTGAACCTGCTTGAGGCGCTGGGCTACGGAGCCTGACGCCACGGGCGGGAACGATCCGGGCCGCCGGAGCGTTATACGGTCGTAGCGCAGTCCGCCGATCCGCGGAAGTGTCACAGGATCGTCACAGACTCGTGTGGGAAGATCGGGAGATGGAGATGCCGAAGGTGTTCCGGGGCGGTAAGCAGGCCAAGGCGGCCGCAGCAGACGCGTCCTGGACCGCGCCCACCTGGCAGGAGCTCGTCCGCGACCATTCCGCGCAGGTGTACCGCCTCGCGTACCGCCTGACCGGCAATGCGTACGACGCCGAGGACCTGACGCAGGACGTGTTCGTGCGGGTCTTCAAGTCGATCCACACGTTCCAGCCGGGCACCCTCGAGGGCTGGCTGCACCGCATCACCACGAATCTCTTCCTCGACCAGGCTCGTCGCCGCCAGCGGATCCGGATGGACTCGATGAGCGTGGCCCCCGACCACGTGTGGGGTTCGGCCACCGGCCCCGAGGACCTGCACGTCGACGCCGAACTCGACGCCGACGTCGCCGCGGCGCTGGAGGCGCTGAGCCCCGAACAGCGCGTGGCCGTCGTCCTGTGCGACATCGAGGGCCTCAGCTACGAGGAGATCGCCTCCGTACTCGACGTGAAAATCGGCACCGTGCGTAGCCGCATCGCCCGCGGACGTGCGGCGCTGCGCGAGGCGCTCGCCCACCGCGCCCCGACGGGAGACCGCACCCGCTACGCCGGGGTGTGACCATGGCCTCCGTCCACGAGCGCGTCCGCGAGGACCTCAACGCCTACGTCGACCAGACCCTGCCCCCGCGCCGCTGGGAGCAGATCAGCTACCACCTCGCCGGCTGCGAGGACTGCCGCGACGAGATGCTGGCGCTGTGCTCCGTGCGCAACACGCTGGGCGCCTGCCGGGCCTCCGAGGCCCCCAGCTCACTCGCCGCCCGGCTCGAGCAGATCGCAGGCGATCACGCCGACGCCCCCCTCTACCTGGCCGCCGGCCAGGGGCAGCTGCCCACCTCGCGCGTCACCCGCCGGATCGCGGCCTCCGGGGCCGCACTCCTGACCTTCGCCGTCGTCATCGTGGTCATCGCAGCGCTCGTCGCGCCGGAGCCCGTCCGCATCGCCGACCCCGTCGGCTCCGCACGTGAGCAGTTCTCCCTGTCCGCCTCGGCAGTCAGCATCAACGAGGCCGTCGGCGCGGTGCTGCTCGCCTACGAGAAGGGCGCCGACCTCGGCGCCTCGATCACGTACCAGGCGCGTGGCTTCGACGACGATACGCACGCCGTGACCGCCGACGATGCGGCCGCGCTGCTGCAGCGCGCCACGGACGCCGACGTCGCCTACAGCGGCACACAGCGGGTCTGGGTCTCCGACGGCCAGGGCTACTACCGCAGCGCCGCCGTCCGCGTCGCCAAGCAGCCTGGGGAGGGGGCGCTGCTCAGCGTGCTCGACGCGCGCGGAGACGAGTTCAGCTCCAGCTTCCTACCCGACCACATCTCCCGCGAGTACGAGGCGCCCGAGGGGTGGAGCTTCCGGATCGCCGACGAGCTCGAGACCGTGCAGGGTCGCCACGCCGTGCACCTGACCGCCTCCGCGGACGCGGTCCCCGTCGCCGGCTGGTGGATCGATTCCGAGACCGGAATCCTGCTGTGGACCGAACGCTACGACGCGACGGGCGACGTCTCGCTGGCCGTGGGCTTCACATCGCTGAGCTTCGGATCCGCCGACCTGACCTCGGCGTCGGCCGACCTGTCGTACTCCCTGCTGCCGGCCAGCTCCAGCGGCGGCGACGGCTGGTGCGTGGGGCTGCCCGACTGCCCCGCGATGCTGGCCGGACTGCCGCTCGTCGCCTACTCGTCTGCGGAGCGCGCCGACGGGGCCACCATGGTGCTCGTCTACTCCGACGGCTTCCAGACCGCCGTCGTCGGCTGCGCCCGCGGCGTGCTGGACGACGACGCAGGTACCGTCACCGCAGTCTCCACGAGCCTCCCATCGGTGCGCGCATGGCAGTACGACGACGACGTGGTTACGGTGGCCACGAACGGGTCGACTGCCCTTCTGGAGCAGATTTCCGCGCAGCTGCCCGCCGAGGAGTCGCACACCGAGACGCTGTTCGAGCGGGTGGGCGCCGGCCTCCAGCGGATCCTGCCTGGATCCTGAGTCCCCGGCCGCGGAAGGTACCCTTGGGGACGTGTTCGGTATCGACGGCGTGGATCTCATCCTCATCCTGGTGCTCGCCATCGTCCTGTTCGGGCCGGAGCGCCTGCCGGAGTACTCCCGCAAGGCCGCCCGGATCATCGTCTATCTCCGCGACATCGCGAACAACGCCAAGAACACGCTCAGCACCGAACTCGGCCCCGAGTACGCGGACCTGGAGCTGAAGGACCTGAACCCCAGGACGTTCGTCACGAAGCACATGCGCGAGGAGATCGCGCTCATCGACGAGGCGAAGCGGGAGCTCGAGCAGTCTGCGAAGTCACTGCAGGAGGGGACCAGGGACCTCGAGTCCGCCGCGAAGCTCGACCCGTCGGTGGCGCTCGCCGCGGCGCCGGCGCCGGAGGCGCTCGGGGCCGGACACGACGTGAGCCCGTTCGACTCCGAGGCGACGTAGCTCGTCAGTCCCCGGGCAGCTCGTCGACGCTGGTCACGGCCCGGTGGCAATGCCAGGCCGGCTCCTCGTAGGGGTGGGCGGCGAGCATCGCCGCCACCGCGGCGCGGACGGCCCCGTCGGCGCACACACACTCCACCCGCACCTCGTCGACGACCGCCAGCTCTCCGGCCGACCCGATGAACGGCTCGGCCGCGGGGGAGGGACGGAACCGTCCCTCCCCCGTAGCCGAGAAGCTGCACGCCGTGTACTCGCCGATCGCCCCCGCCCCGGCCCCAGCCAGCGCAACGCGCACGTCGTCCGCGTGGGTGGCCGGGACGAAGCAGACGACGACGTACACCGCGCCCGCCTCAGGTGTGCAGCGGCAGGCGCTGGCCCAGCAGGCCGCGCTTCGAGTCCGCGACCCTGGCGGCGAGCTCGATGATCGCCGCGGCGGCCGGGTGGTCCGGGTGCGTCTCCACGATGGGCGTGCCGCGGTCGCCGCCGGCCAGCAGAGCCTCGTCGAAGGGGACCTGCGTGAGCAGCGGCACGTCGTAGACGAGGCGCTCGGTCAGGGCCCCGGCGACCAGCGTGCCGCCGCCGGCGCCGAACAGCTCGATGCGGTGCGTCTGGCCGCAGTGAGGGCACAGCGTCTCGAGCCAGCTCATGTTCTCCACGACGCCGAGCACGCGCTGCTCCAGGATGTGGGCCATGGTGCCAGCGCGTTCCGCCACCTCGGAGGCCGCAGACTGCGGGGTGGTGACGACCAGCACCTCGGAGGTGGGGATCTTCTGCCCGAGGCTCATCGCCACGTCGCCCGTGCCGGGGGGCAGGTCGAGCAGCAGGTAGTCGAGGTCGCCCCAGTAGACGTCGGCGAGCAGCTGCGTCAGCGCTCGGTCCAGGATCGGTCCGCGCCAGGCGACGACCTGGTCGCGCGACGGCTTCAGCATGCCCACGGAGATGACCTTGAGACCACCGATCGCGGGGACGGGCAGAATCATGTCGTCGACGACGGTCGGACGCGCGTCGCCGAGCCCCAGCAGGTCGGGGATGGAGTGGCCGTAGATGTCTGCGTCGAGGATGCCGACCGAGCGGCCCTGCTTCGCGAGCGCCAGCGCCAGGTTGACCGTGACGGACGACTTGCCCACGCCGCCCTTGCCGGAGGCCACGGCGATGACGCGCGTCAGGTTGCCGGGCTCGGCGAACGGGATCTTCCGCTCGACCTGGCCGCCGCGCAGCATGGTGCGCATCGCGTCGCGCTGCTCGTCGTTCATGACACCGAGCTCGACCGACACGCTGCGAACACCCTCGAGCGGCTCGACGGCGGACGTGACGCGGTTGGTGAGTTCGGCGCGCATCGGGCAGCCGGACACGGTCAGCAGCACGCGCACCGCGACGTCACCGTCGTCGGTGACCGCGATGTCGTCGACCATGCCGAGCTCGGTGATGGGGCGGCGGATCTCCGGGTCCTCGACCTGGTGCAGCGCCGCGCGGATATGGGGTAGCAGTGGGTGTTCGCTCACTGTTCCAATTTTGCGCCCTCAGTGGCCCGTTGCAAGTTCCGGGGTCGGTCAAGGGCTTCGCGTGTGGCGTAGAGGACGCCGCTGACGAGTACTGCGCAGCCCGCCGCGAACGTCACCCACAGTGACGCGGCGTGCCCGCCCGTCTCCGCCAGGGAGCCGCCCGCCCAGTTCCCGATGGAGGTGCCGAGCGTCACGCCGGCGCTCAGCAGCGTCATCACCAGCCCGAGCCTGCCGGCCGGCGTCGCGCCGCCGGCCGCGGTGAAGACCGTGACCAGCACAGGGCCGATGGGGGCCCCGACGAGCAGGAACAGCAGCGACAGCTGCCAGGGGGTGGCGGTGAGCCACAGCAACGCGACCATCGGCACCAGCACGATGCCGCAGCCGATCCATCGGCGGGCCGACGACCAGCGGGAGGGCCAGCGGGCGACGCTGAGGGCGCCGAGCCCCGAGGTGATGCCGATGGCGGCGTAGACCAGGCCGCCGATGTCAGGCTGGCCGGCCTCGGTGACGAACGCCGTCGTCGTGGTGGCCAGGGACCCGAACACGGTGCCGATGCTGAGCATGCCGAGCAGCAGCACCCCGACCAGCGCCCACGGCACGCGGTCGGCGGTCGCGGCGGTGGCCGCGCCCCGATGCGCGGTCCCCGAGGCCGAGCTGCGGTGCAGGGCGAACCAGGGGACGGTCACGACGGTCAGCGCGAGCGCAACCCAGAGCGGGGCGGCGGGGCCGGCGACGACGGCGATGATGCCGACCGCGGCGGGGCCGAGGACGAAGCTCAGCTCGTCGATCGTGGACTCGTAGCCCTGTGCGGCGGTCAGTGCGTGCGCGTCGCGCCCGGCCAGCCGCCGGATCCAGCGGACCCTGGTCATCGGTCCGCACTGGGGCACGACGAGACCGGCGCAGAAGGCGGCGGCCGCCAGCCCCGGGCCGAAGGCGAGCGGCCCGTCGCCGGGCGTCCCGGCCGCCAGCAGCCAGAGAAGTGAGGCGCAGTAGGCGAGGGCGCCGGCCAGCAGTGTCGCGCGCTGGCCCCAGCGGTCCGCGGCCGCGCCCGAGAGCGGGGCGCCGACCGCGACCCCCACGCCGGCGATGGCGGAGGCGGCGCCGGCCGAGGACAGCTGGCCCGTGGAGTGCGATACGAAGGTCAGGACGCCCAGCACGAGCATGGACAGCGGGAGCCGTGCAAGCGCCGAGACGATGAAGTAGTCGGCGCCGAAGGCGGCGCGCATGGTCGAGAATCCGGATGACATCAGGTCTCCTGGGTACGGCAGGGCCGTGTCGTGCGCGACGTCCCGACCTCCCAGCGCGCGGTACCCGTGTTCTTCGGGCAGTCTACCGACCGGTCCGGCGATGTGGAAAAGCCGCGGGCTCAGCTCTCGTTGAGTGCGTCGCCGAGCAGCACGATGCTCGTCGCCACCAGCCCCAGCAGCCACAGCCCCGACAGGCTGCCGAGCAGCACGACGATCGGACCCACGATCAACGACACCGTCAGCCGTTCGCGGTAGCCGAGCCTGCTCCTCGACCCCGGCGCCAGCAGGAACCGCCACATCGCCGCGTAGCCCACGATGAAGACGGCGGCGGCAGCCGCGCCGACCCACCAGCCGCCCGCGATGCGCCACAGGGCGAGGGCCCCGACGGCCAGCAGCGCGACATGCCCCACGAGCAGGACCACTCCGAACCACCTGACGGAGGTGGCGGGCTGGACCTTGACCTCCGCCACGTCCCCGGAGCCCTCGTCGATCACGTCGTCTTCTCCTCGGCCTGCGTCAGGCGGTCGCCCAGCTCACGCAGCTCGCTGCGCAGCTCGCCGCGGACGAAGTCCCGGGTGGCCAGGTCGCCCAGGTGCATCCTGATTGATGCGATCTCGCGGGCAAGGAAGTCCATGTCGGCCCGCGACTGCGCCGCGATCCGGCGGTCCTCCTCCAGGCTCAGCTGGTCGCGACGCTCCTGGCGGTTCTGCGCGAGCAGGATCAGCGGCGCGGAGTAGGACGCCTGCGTCGAGAAGAACAGGTTCAGGAGGATGAAGGGGTAGGGGTCCCACCGGAACCCGAACAGGCCGATGACGTTGAACGCGACCCAGAGGACGACGAAGACCGTCATCCAGACCAGGAACTGCGCGGTGCCCATGAAGCTCGCGACGCCCTCGGCGAAGCGGCCGAAGGTCTCGGAGTCGAGGGCGACCTTCGGCATCCGGGAGCGTCGTCCCGGCTGGGACAGGGGGTTGTGCTCGCGCTCAGACACCGCTCACCTCGCTCGCCTCTACCTCGTCCATCTGATCGCCGCGCCAATCGTCGGGCAGCATGTGGTCCAGCACATCGTCGACCGTGACAGCCCCGAGGAGGTGGTCCGAGTCGTTGACGACGGGCGCCACGACCAGGTTGTAGGTGGCGAAGAACCGGCTGACCTGGGCCAACGGCGCGTCCGGGCCCAGGGGCTCCAGGTTGTCGTCCAGCAGCGTCGCGACGAGCGTGGTGGGGGGCTCGCGCAGCAGCCGCTGGGTGTGGACGGCACCGACGTAGCGTCCCGACGGCGTCTCCAGCGGCGGGCGGGTGACGAACACCATGGACGCCAGCGCCGGGGTCAGGGACTCCTTGCGGACGTTGGCCAGCGCCTGCGCGACGGTGGCGTCGGTGTCGAGGATCACCGGCTCCGGCGTCATCATGCCGCCGGCCGTGAACTCCTCGTAGATCAGGAGGCGGCGCACGTCGGAGGCCTCGTCGGGCTCCATGCGCTGCAGCAGGTCCTCGGCGACGTCGGTAGGCAGGTCCCTGATCAGGTCGGCCGCGTCGTCGGGATCCATCTCCGCGAGCACGTCGGCGGCCCGCTCGGTGTCCAGCTGGCGGATCAGGTCGATCTGCTCATCCTCCGGCAACTCCTCCAGAGCCTCGGCCAGCGTCTCGTCGTCGAGGGCCTCGACGACCGCGGCGAGCTTGTCCGGCTCCAGATCGTGCAGCTCCTGCGCGATGTCGGCGGCCTTCATGTCGGAGAACTCGGCGATCAGGTGGGCGGCGGTGCGGCCCGTGCGCATCACCAGGGAGGGCACCTTCGACCAGGACACGAGTTCCGGCTCGGACCGGGTGCCGAACCCGAACCTGCCCGCCCGGCTGGTTGCCTGCAGGGCGACGGTCGTCAGGTCCCACTCCCGGTTGCGGACCTGCGCCATCGCGACGTCGAGGATGCGGGTGGGCCGCTCCCTCTCGATGGGCCGGTCGAGCAGGTCCGCGGCGACCAGCAGTTCGGTCTCGCGGCGCTGGAACTTCCGGGTGTCGACCTGTCCCTGGATGGCGACGTGGGTCGGGGAGACGCCGTGCACGCGCAGCATGGGCACGAAGATGCGGGTGCGGCCGAACAGCTCCGCGACCAGTCCCTTCACCCTGGGCGGCCGGTTGTCGGCCCGGAGATAACACACCACATCCTTGACCCGGCCCACCTGATCGCCCGAGGCGTCGATGATGGGCAGGCCAATGACCCTGGAGATGAAGACCTGCGTGTCGACCATAAGGGTCACAGTAGTGCCCGGCGGCAGGGTAAGTTCGAGTGGCAGCGCAGACATTCCGTGAGGAGAATCCCCGTGACCGAGTCGCTCAGCCCGATGGGCAAGCTCATGAGGCTGGAGTTCCCCCAGCAAGTGGCCGAGTACCCCACGTACGAGGAGGCACAGGCCGCGGTCGACTTCCTGGCGGACCAGAAGTTCGCCATCCAGAACCTGATGATCGTCGGCTCGAACCTGAAGATGCTGGAGCGCGTCACGGGGCGACGGACGTGGGGCACGGTCCTGGCGCAGGGCGCGGTCTCCGGCATCACGAGCGGACTCTTCGTCGGCCTGATGCTCTACCTCTTCATGGCGAACGCGGGGTTGCAGATCGTCTGGGTCGGCCTGGCGATGGGCATTCTGTTCGGCGTGATCGCCAGCGGGCTCGGCTACGCGCTGAGTGGCGGCAAGCGGGACTTCAACTCCGCCCGCCAGACGGTCGCGGCGACGTACGAGGTGCTCGCGGAGCACAAGGTCGCCCAGGAGGCTCGCGACCTGCTCGCCTCCCGACCCGGCGCCCGCGCCGCCATGTTTGAGTGACCGCGGAGTTCTGGGACGAGCGGTACTCGCACCCCAACCACGTCTTCGGCTACCGGCCCAACGACTTCCTCGCCGCGCAGGCCCGTTTCCTGAAGCCCGCTTCCCGCGTACTGTGCCTCGGCGACGGGGAGGGCCGCAACGGCGTGTTCCTCGCGTCGAAGGGGCACGACGTCGTCAGCCTGGACTTCTCCCGGGTCGGCCTGGCGAAGGCCGAGGCACTGGCCGCCGAGAAGGGCGTCAGCATCGAGACGCGCTGCGTCGACCTTGCCGACTGGGCAGACGAGCCGGCCCCGGAGCCGCCGTGGGACGCCGTCGTGATGATCTTCGTGCACCTGCCCGCCGAGCTGAGGCGCAGGGTCGCGAGCGCCGCCACGGCGCAGTGCGCGCCCGGCGCGACGCTGGTGCTAGAGGCGTACACGCCGGCCCAGCTGATGCTCGGCACCGGCGGCCCGAAGGACCCCGAGCTGCTCGTCACCCGCGGTGCCGTGCAGGAGGACTGGGTCGGCTGGCACCTCGACGTCCGCCTCGTCGAGAGGCGCATCTTCGAGGGCATGGCACACCAGGGGCTCGGCTCCGTGGTGCAGGCTCTCGGCAAGCTGTAGCACTGGACCCGCCACCGGGGCGCTCGGGTAGGTTGGTCACCGTTGGAACTCGATGGAGGCACCGCTGATGGAACTGAACACGATCACCTACAACCGGGGCACGAAGGCGCAGCGGATCCTGCTGCTCGGCCCCAGCCTCGGCGGCAACAGCACGCACCAGTGGACCAGGGTCGCCGGTGAGCTGATCGACGACGCCCGGATCGTGTTCGTCGACCTGCCCGGCTCCGGGCTCGGCCCCGTCTGGGACGACGCCGACGAGCCCACGCTCGACGCCATTGCGGCCGGCATTGCGGCCGCCGCACGGAAGGCCCGCGAGGAGGCCGGCGCCGACCTGCCCCTCTACTTCGCCGGCCTGTCGATCTCCGGTGCCATCGGCCTGCACCTGGCGCGCGACTACGACGATCTGTTCTCGGGTGTCGTGGTCGTCGCCTCCGCCGCGACGGTGGGGGAGCCAGCCCGCTGGGTCGAGCGCGCCGAGCAGGTCGAGGCCACCGGAACGCAGCAGCTGGTCGACGAGACCACCAAGCGCTGGTTCACGCCCTCTTTCCGAGCCGAGCAGCCCGCCGTCGTCTCCATCATCATGGAGTCGCTCGCCAGCGTCGACGACCACTCCTATGCGCAGCTGTGCCGCGCGCTGGCCGTGCACGACGTGCGCGCCGACCTGCCCTACATCACCACCCCGCTGCTGCTGCTCGCGGGCGAGCGTGACACCTCGACGCCGATCGCCAACGTCGAGCTCGTCGCCGAGACGGCGCCCCGCGCGTCGCTGCACGTCGTCGCCGGAGCCGCCCACCAGGTGCCCGTCGCCCGCCCCGTCGAGACGGCGAACCTCATCCGCTCGTTCATCACGGGCAACGTCGCCTCGCTCGTGGTCAGCGAGTCCAGCGACTGATCCTGGTCTGATAAGCGCGTGACCCCGGCCTCCTCGGCCGGGGTCACGTTCGTTTCCGGGTGTGGGATCAGCCGCGGAGGCCAGCCATCCAGGCCTCGACGTCGTCGGCGGAGCGGGGCAGCAGGGCGCCGGAGAGGTTGACGGGGTCGCCGTCGGTGATGAGGACGTCGTCCTCGATCCGCACGCCGATGCCGCGGTACTCCTCGGGCACGAGCAGGTCGGTGGACCTGAAGTAGATGCCGGGCTCGACCGTGATGCACATGCCGGCCTTCAGGTTCCCGCCGCGGTAGTCCTCGGTGCGGGCGTGCGCGCAGTCGTGCACGTCGAGGCCGAGGTGGTGCGACGTCCCGTGCACCATCCAGCGGCGGTGCTGCCCGCCCTCGGGGCTCAGGGACTCCTCGACGCTGACCGGCAGCACGCCGAGCTCGGCGAGGAACTCGGCGACGACGCGGATGGCGGCGGCGTGCACGCCGGAGAACGGGAGCCCGGCCCGGCAGGCCGCGATGCCGGCCTCCTGGGCTGCGAGCACGGCTTCGTACACGCGCCGCTGGGGCTCGCTGAACGTGCCGCCGATCGGCATGGTGCGGGTCACGTCGGCCGTGTAGAGGCTGTTCACCTCGACGCCCGCGTCCATCAGCATCAGGTCGCCGTCGCGCAGGACGCCGTCGTTGCGGATCCAGTGCAGCGTGTTGGCATGGTCGCCGCCGGCGGCGATGGTGTCGTAGCCGACCGCGTTGCCGAGGTGGCGGGCGTGCAGGCCGAAGATGCCCTCAACCCAGCGCTCGCCTCGCCCGTTGGCGACGGCGGCGGGCAGGTCGGCGACGACGGCCTCGAAGCCCACCTTCGTTGCCTCGCAGGCGCGGCGAAGCTCGCCGACCTCGAACTCGTCCTTCACGAAGCGGGCGCCGGAGGTGACCTCCTGCAGGCGGGCGTCACCGTCGCGGTCCTCGTCGCCGCGGGCTTCGTCGACGAGCCCGGTGACGGCCTGGTCAGCCTCACGGATGACGTACAGCGTCCCGGAGGCCTCAAGCCGCGCCTCGAGGTCGGCGATGTGCGCGACGTTCAGGCCGGTGGCCGCGGCCATCTCCTCGGCCGAGTCGCGCTGGCCGACCCACATCTCGCCGTAGGTCGAGTCGGCGTAGAACTCGCGGTCGGTGCGGGGTGCGCGGGGACGGAAGTACAAGGTGGCGTCGTCGCCGGCGACGACGAGCACGGCGTCGGGCTCGCGGTCCTCGCCCAGGCCGGTGTAGTAGGCGAAGGCCGAGTGCGGGCGGAAGCGGAAGTCGCAGTCGTTCGAGCGCTGCTTCAGCGGGCCGGCCGGGATGACCAGCGTCGCGCCCGGGAACTCGGCGGCGAGACGCTCTCGGCGGGCCGCAGCCCAGGGGACCGCGGGCAGCTGGGCCGGCAGCTCGGAGGAGTAGGGCGCCCAGTCGCTGACGATGAAGGTCTTGAAGGCCTCCGAGAAGGGGTCCCGACGGTTTCCGTTGCTGTCTGCGGTGGCGCTGCTCATGGGTTCGAGTCTAGGCCGACGACGGCGGGTTCCACATTTCGGATGCCCGTAGACTGCCGCCGTGACTTCCGAGGCCGTGATGGCGTTCCTGCAGTGGGTCGACCTCATCGGCGTGCTGTTCAACGCGATGCTCGGCGCCGTGATCGCCCGCGGCGCGCGGATGGACATCATCGCCTTCCTGGTGCTCGGCATCATGACCGGGCTGGGCGGCGGCATGATCCGCGACACGCTCCTGCAGGTCGGCCCGCCCGTCGCGCTGACCGACTGGCGCTACCTGACCACCGCGCTGTGCGGTTGCGGCATCGTCGCGCTGATCCACGTGCCCAAGCGGTGGTGGGACCGCATCTGGCCCCCCATCGACGCGGTCGCAGTCGGAGCCTGGGCCGCGACCGGCACCATGAAGACGCTCGAGCACGGCTTCGGGGTGCTGCCCGCCCTGATGCTCGGCACCATCACCGCCGTCGGCGGCGGCTTCGTGCGCGACGTGGTGCTCCGCCGCATCCCCGGCATCCTGGGCGGCAACACCCTCTACGCCGTGCCCGCGATCCTCGCCTCCGCCGTCGCGGTGGTGTTCCACCACTTCGGCATGACGGTGATCGGCTCGGTCGCGGCGATCGTTGTCGGGGCATCGACGATCCTGCTGGCCCGTTGGAAGGGACTGGTGTTGCCGGTCGCGCACGAGGATGTCACCCTCAACGCGGCGCTCCGCAAGGCGATGCGCCGATCCAAGGACAGCTGGCGGCCGCGTTTCCGCCGCGACGCCTGAGCCGGCTCAGACCTTCCGGATCCGGATCGAGTCGATGAGGTGGCCGGGGCCCTTGACGAGGATCGCGGTGGCACGGTCGCGCGTCGAGGCGATGTTGTGGCGCAGGTTCGGGCCGTTGACCGTGTCCCACACCTGCTGGCCGAACTCCAGCGCGTCGGCGTCCGAGTACTGCGTGAAGCGCCGGAAGTAGCTGCGCTCGTCGGTGAAGGCCGTGGCGCGCAGGTGCATGAAGCGGTCGAGGAACCAGCTCTTGATGAGGTCCTCGGTCGCGTCGACGAAGACGCTAAAGTCGAAGAAGTCGCTGACGGCCAGGCTCAGGCCCGGGTCGATCTCGGCGCGCGCGGGCTGCAGCACGTTGAGGCCCTCGACGATCAGGATGTCCGGCCGCTCGACCGAGATCCGCTCGTCGGTGATGTCGTAGGTCATGTGGCTGTAGACGGGGGCCTCGACCTTCGGCTCGCCCGACTTCACCTCCATCACGAAGCGCATCAGCGCCCTGCGGTCGTAGGATTCGGGGAAGCCCTTGCGGTCCAGGAGGCCGCGGCGCTGGAGCTCTGCGTTCGGGTAGAGGAACCCGTCGGTGGTGACGAGGTCGACCTTCGGCGAGCCGGGGGCGCGGCGCAGCAGCTCCTGCAGCAGGCGCGAGACGGTCGACTTGCCGACGGCGACCGAGCCCGCGACACCGATCACGAACGGCGTGCGGCTCGTCTCCAGGCCGAGGAAGCCGTTGCTCTGCGCGTACAGCCGGCCCTTGTTCTCCTTGTAGAGGTGGATGAGCTGTGTCAGGGGGCGGTAGACCTCGGCGATGTCGAGAGCGTTCGTGGGATCGCCGATACCGCGCAGCCGCGCCAGGGTCTCCTCGTCCAGGTCGATCTGGGTGTTGTTGGCGAGGTCGGCCCACGCGCGGCGCTGCAGCGTGATGAACGGATCGGCCACGAAGGCTCCTTCAGGTGTGAATGACCCCAGAAGCGTACCGTCCGGGCGCGCTGCGGGGGAGCTGGCCCCGCTGACCCGAAGTCGGGAGTGTTGGTCGGGTCAATGTCAAGAAACGCTCACTCGTGCTGTACGGTTTCAGGCTATGTGCGGAATTGTTGGATACCTGGGTGAGCGCGAAGCACTTGAGGTCGTGATGAGCGGGCTCCGCCGGATGGAGTACCGCGGGTACGACTCCGCGGGCATCGCGATCCCAGTGAACGGGCACATCGAGTGGCGAAAGCGGGCGGGCCGGATCTCCAACCTGGATGGGGACCTGGCCGACGACCCGCTGCCGGAGTCGACCGTGGCGATCGGCCACACCCGCTGGGCGACCCATGGCGGCCCGACCGACGCCAACGCCCACCCGCACGTCTCCGGTCGCGTCGCCGTGGTGCACAACGGCATCATCGAGAACCACCTGGCGCTGCGTGCCGAGCTGAGCGGCGAGGAGTTCACCTCCGACACCGACACCGAGGTCGCCGCGCACCTGCTGCGCCGTGAGCTGGACCGGGGCGCCGACCTCGTCGAGGCCATGCGCACCGTGGTCGGCCGCCTCGAGGGAGCCTTCACGCTCGTCGCGGTCGACGCCCTCGCGCCCGACCAGGTCGTCGCGGCCCGCCGCAACTCCCCGCTCGTCGTGGGCGTCGGCGACGGCGAGAACTTCCTCGCGTCCGACGTCGCCGCCTTCATTGCCTACACCCGCGACGCGATCGAGCTCGGCCAGGACCAGATCGTGCGCATCACGCGCGACGACGTCGAGGTCGTCGACTTCGACGGCAACCCGGCCGAGACCCGCGCCTTCCACGTCGACTGGGACCTCGAGGCCGCGCAGAAGCAGGGCTACGACTGGTTCATGCGCAAGGAGATCTTCGAGCAGCCCCGCGCGGTCGCGGACACGCTGCTCGGCCGGCTCAACGACCGCGGCGAGCTGGTGCTCGACGAGATCCGGATGAGCCCCGAGACGCTGCGACGGATCAACAAGATCGTCATCGTCGCCTGCGGCACCGCGTTCTACGCCGGGCTGGTGGCCAAGTACGCCATCGAGCACTGGACGCGCATTCCGTGCGAGGTGGAGCTCGCCTCCGAGTTCCGCTACCGCGACCCGATCATCGACCCCATGACGCTCGTGGTCACCATCTCCCAGTCCGGCGAGACGGCCGACACGCTGATGGCCATCCGCCACGCCCGCGAGCAGGGCGCCCGCGTCATCGCGATCTGCAACACCAACGGCGCCACCATCCCGCGCGAGTCCGACGCGGTCATCTACACACACGCCGGCCCCGAGATCGGCGTCGCGTCCACCAAGGGCTTCACCACGCAGCTGATCGCCTGCTACCTGCTGGGGCTCTACCTGGCCCAGGTCCGCGGCATGAAGTACGGCGACGAGATCGCCGCGCTGCTGCAGGAGCTGGAACGGATGCCCGAGCGGATGCAGGACATGCTCGACGCTCAGCAGCAGATCCTCGACCTGGCCGAGGAACTGAAGCAGGAGAAGTCGTTCCTGTACCTCGGCCGCCACGTCGGCTACCCGATGGCGCTGGAGGGGGCTCTGAAGCTCAAGGAGATCGCCTACCTGCATGCCGAGGGCTTCGCCGCCGGCGAGCTGAAGCACGGCCCGATCGCGCTGGTCTCCGAGGGCCTGCCGATGTTCATCGTCGTGCCGCCGAAGGGACGCGACCAGCTGCGCGACAAGGTCGTGTCCAACATCTCGGAGGTCCGCGCCCGGGGGGCCCGCACGATCGTGCTGGCCGAGGGCTGCGACGACGAGGCTCGCGCAGCCGCCGACGTGTTCATCGAACTGCCGCACGTCTCGACGCTGCTGCAGCCGCTCGTCGCGATCCTGCCCCTGCAGCTGTTCGCGTGCGAACTGGCGACGCTGCAGGGACACGACGTGGACCAGCCGCGGAACCTGGCCAAGTCCGTCACGGTCGAGTGACGGCTCAGTCCTCGAACGGGCGGATCAGCTCGCGGGTGTAGTTGTCCCGGCCGTCGTCGAACAGCTCGTCGCGCCGGAACTCGTCGACGATCCGTCCGCCGCGCAGCACGATCGAGTGGTCGCTCATGAACTGGATCGCGGACAGGACGTGCGAGATGAACACGGCCGACAGGTGAGACGGCGGTGGTGTTCATCGACGGTCACCACAGTCACGCGTTCCTCCGGTTCCCCGGAATCGTCGCCGCAGGTCGGGCCGCGGAGGTCGTCGAGGCCACCGCGCCTCAGCTCGACCTGGCGCGGGCCGTGCTCGCCGACCTGCCGACGACGCCGACCTATGCGCGCGTCGACCTCGTCACGACCGAGGCCGGGCCGGTCGTGATGGAGGTGGAACTGACCGAGCCGTGGCTGGGGTTCAGTCTTCTGCCCGACGCGGCGCAGCGGCGGGCCGTCGGCTCCCTTGCCGAGGCGGTGGTCGCGGCTAGTGTGAGGCCATGATCGTTGGCATCGGCACCGACCTCATCGTCATCGACAGGTTCCGCGACATGCTTCAGCGTCGGCCAGGCCTGGCGGAACGACTGCTGACGCCCCTGGAACGCACGCTCTCGATCGAGTCCCAGGCCGCGCGGTTCTCCGCGAAGGAGGCCTTCGCGAAGGCGCTCGGCTCGCCGGGCGGCATGCGCTGGCTCGACTGCGAGGTCGTCAAGAACGACGACGGCGTGCCGAGGTTCGTGAACACGGGAACGGTCGCGGCGCGCGTGGCGGAGCTCGGCGTGGGGCGCATCCACTTGTCGATCAGCCACGATGGCGGGTTCGCCACCACGATGGTGGTGTGCGAGGCATGAGGGCCGTCGTCACCGCCGCGGGCATGAGGGCAGCCGAGCAGCGCTTCTTCGACGCCAACCCCGGCGTCGACCTGATGGGCCGGGCGGCCCGCGCGGTGGCCCGAGTCGCGGCGGAGGTGAACACCGCCGGCCAGGTGCTCGTGGTCGCGGGTCGGGGCAACAACGGCGGCGACGGGCTCTTCGCCGCCGCGATCCTGGCAGCTCACCGACGCGTCCTCGTGTGGCCCGCCTTCGGCCGCACACACGACGCCGGGCAGGCGGCCGCGCGCGCGGCCGGCTGCCAGTTCGTCGACGCGCTGGGGGCGCTGGAGGCCCTGCCGGACTGCGGCCTCGTTATCGATGCGGTCGCGGGACTCGGCTCAAGGCCCGGGCTCCCGCAGGCGCTCGCGACGTTCGCCGCAGCGTGTGACTCGTCGGCCATCGACGTGCTGTCGGTCGACCTGCCGAGCGGGCTGGACGCCGATTCCGGGGCTGGGCAGCCGAGCTTCCGCGCGACCCGCACCGTCACCTTCGCCGCTCTCAAGCCATGTCACGTGGCCCAGCCAGCCGCCGGACGGTGCGGCAGGGTGCACGTCGTGGACATCGGCGTGGAGGTCGCCGCCACCCAGCTGCGTCAGGCGGAGGAGGCCGACGTGGCCACCTGGTGGCCCACTCCCACCGCCTCCTCCGACAAGTACGCGCGCGGCGTCGTGCTGTTCGACACGGGGTCGGCGCGCTACCAGGGAGCGGCGCTGCTCGGCATCTCCGGGGCGCTGCACGCCGGCACGGGCATGGTCCGCTACGCCGGGCCCGTGCACTCCGGCCTCATCCTGACCAGGTATCCCAGCGTCGTGATGGGTGACGGCCGGGCCCAGGCCGCGGTCCTCGGCTCCGGCTGGGGCGAGGACGAGGGCGCGTCCGGCCGGGTCTCCAGCGCGCGACTGCACGCCCCCGTCGCCGTGGTGGACGCCGACGCGCTCTACAGCCTTCCCGGCAGGATCGACGGTTGGCTGCTCACGCCCCACGCGGGCGAGCTCGCCCGGCTACTGGGCTGCTCCCGCTCCCACGTCGAGTCGCGCCCGGTCTCGTGCGCCAGGGAGGTGGCCCGGGTGACCGGGGCGACCGTTCTGCTCAAGGGCGCCACGCAGTATGTCGCGGAGCCGGGAGGCCGCGTGACGATCGCCGTGCCGGGGCCGCACTGGAGCGCGCAAGCGGGATCGGGCGACGTGCTCGCCGGGATCTGCGGAGCTCTGTTGGCGGCGGGGCTGCCCGCGTGGCAGGCGGCCGTAGCCGGGTCCAGCGTCCAGGCGATGGCAGCGGCTCGCAACCCGGGCCCCTACCCGCCCGACGAGCTGGCCCGTCGGCTTCCCGAGGTGATCGCTGGATTGGTCGCCGCGGACTGACCGGCCCCGCCCTGACCTCGCGGTCCCTGCATGTCCCGGTGCCGTCCCCCCACGTCCGGCCCTGTCCCGGCGTTTCGCTGTCCCGTCCCCTCGCGTCCCGACCTGATCCGGCGTTTCGCTGTCCCGTCCCCTCACGTCCCGCCCTGACCCGGCGTTTCGCTGTCCCGCACAAAAATGCGCATATCGGCTACGGCGTCCGTATTCTGCAGCGGGTGCGAAATAGGCATTCTTGTGCCGGCTGTCGAGGAGCCGCCCCGGCCAGCCCGTCCCCGTATCCACGTGTCACCGCAGCGCCCACCCAGCACAACAATGCCTATGCCGGACGCGGTGTCCGTATAGTGCAGCGGGTTCGAAATAGGCATCTTTGTGCCAGCTGTGGACAAACCGGATCGAGTCATCCACAACCCGTCGGAAGGGGTTGCCGAGGCCCGATGCGGCGGCGACATTGGGACGCATGATCTACACGGGAGTGCAGTCCTACGCCGATATCCGGGGGTCCGGTGCGCGACGCAGAGACATCGAGGACGCCTTGGCTGCGGGGACCATCGTCAGGGTGCAGCGAGGCTGGTACGCGGGACGCGACGCCGATCAGAGAGTGGTGCGGGGTCTGGTTGACGGTTGCAGGCTCGGCTGCCTGACCGGGTGTGCGGTGCACGGCGTCTGGACCCCTCGCGACGACCGGATCCATGCGGTCTACGGGAGGGGAAATCAACCGGTGGAACGGGAGGAATACGTTCTGCATGCCGACCCCGGGCCTCGTCCGCGGACTCCCCTCTGGCCTCTGCGCGATTGCCTGCGGCAGGTTGCCCGGCACCACGACATGGAAACCACCCTCATTGTGGTCGAATCGGCGCTCCACAAGGGGCTTATCAGCCCGGACGAGGTGGAGGACATCGTCGCTGCGCTTCCGGTGGACCGTCGGGGGTTCGCCGGCCAACTCCGTCGGGCGGAGTCCGGCACGGAGACCCGCGTTCGGTACTTCCTGAAGCGCCGCGGGGTGCGCGTGCGCTCCCAGGTCGTCGTGTCGGGGGTGGGCCGCGTCGACCTTCTGGTGGGTCAGAGTCTGATCGTCGAATGCGACAGCGATGAGTTTCATCGGAGTCGCGAGCAACAGTTCCTGGATCGGGAGCGGGACCTGTCCGCGAGGCTCCTCGGGTACGACACACTCCGGCTGAGCTATGACCATGTCTGGTGGAGGTGGGAGCAGACCCAGGAGAGGCTCCTATGGCAGATCCGGCGTCGGCACCATGGTCGTCGGCCGTGAGTGCCAGCGCTGCCTGGCTCGAGTCTTGTGCACAAGAATGCGCATTTCGGCGTAGCTGCGCTCATGTTGCAGCGGACCCGGCATAGGCATTGTTGTGCGGGAACTGGGCTGGAGTGGGAGGGCGACCGGTCCGCACGGGGGTCCCTGGTACGGCAGGTGCGGCGTCGTCGCCATGATGGTCGGCCGTGAGATCCCGTTGTTTCCGGCCTCAGTCTTGTGCACAAGAATGCCTATTTCGAGGCTGCTGTCAGCATGTTGCAGCGTCGCCGAAATGCGCACTGTTGTGCGGGAAATGGGCTGGGAGGGACGGGACTGGGGTGGCTCGGAGGCCGATGAGGCGGCGGGTGAGGGGGAAGGGCCGCCTGAGGACGACAGAGTGGGGGAGGATAGCGGGCGGCCGCGGCCGGGTCAGGCGGCGAGGGCGCGGCCGCGCACGGACATGGAGATGGCCTTGGTGTAGTGGCCGACGAGCTCGGTGCAGATGCTCTCCCACGAGCGGTCCAGCGTCGAGGCCCTTGCCGTGTCGCCGAAGGCCCGACGCTTCGCATCGTCACCGATCAGGTCCGTCACGAAGCCCCGCAAGGCGCGCAGGTCGCCCGGTTCGTAGAGCCAGCCGGTGCGCGATGGGCTGATCAGGTCGATCGGGCCGCCCCGCCGCGGGGCGACGACGGGCAGCCCGGAAGCCTTGGCCTCCTGGATGGCCTGGCAGAACGTCTCCAGCTCCCCGGGGTGGACGAACAGGTCGAGGCTCGCCATGGCGCGGGGGAGGTCCTCGCCCGTGAGCTGGCCGAGGAACACCGCGCCGGGGAGTCGCGCCTCAAGCTGTCCCCGCAGCGGGCCGTCGCCGATCACCACCATGCGGGTGCCCGGGATGTCCGAGAGGACGGCGAGGTCCTCGACGCGCTTCTCGGTGGCCAGCCGACCCATGTACCCGATCAGCCGCTCGCCGTTCGGGGCGAACGTGGCGCGGAATGAGGCGTCACGCTTGGCCGGGTCGAAGCGGCGGGAGTCGACGCCGCGCGCCCACACCCCGACGCGCGGGATGCCGTGAGTCACGAGCTGGTTCTGCGCGTAGCTGGAGGGGGCGAAGTTCAGGGCGGCCAGCGAGTGCACCCGCCGCACGTGGTGCCACAGGAACTGCTCGAAGTGCCCGAAGCCGTAGCGCGTGGCGAAACTCGGCAAGTCCGTCTGGAAGATGCCGACGACGGGGATCCCCAGCCGGGAGGCGACCGAGGCGGCCTTGAAACCGAGCAGGACAGGAGCCGCCAGGTGGACCACGTCGGGGTTGAACGACGTCAGAAGGCGGGTGACCGTGTGGGTGGTCGTCGTGACCACGCGGATGTCGTCGTAGAAGGGGAGGCCGACGGAAGCGACGGTCTCGATGGGGAAGCCGAGATACTCGGACGGGACCTTGTCGCCATCCGACGGGGCGATGACCATGGCCTCGTGACCGGTGGCCTTCAGGTGCTCCAGAACGCGAAGCACCGAGTTGGTGACTCCGTTGAGGGTGGGGAGAAAGCTCTCCGCGACAATCGCGACTCGCACGCTTCGATACTAGCGGGGCGGGCCGTTCGGGCCATGCCCGGAGGGCGAAGGGCAGGTGAACATACACCCTCGACACGGGGTCAGTTCGGTTATCTCGGAGAAATGGCGTAGAGTGGTCGGGCCCGGCCGCGGCGCATATCGCCCGAGTGACACATGAGCGGGCACCGAGGATCCGCCCCTTCGTAACCTGGCGGACGCACCTAGCCCCCTCTGAGGATTCTTCTGTCATGACCCCGCCCCGCAGCAAGCCCCGTTGGTCCGCCGAAAAGCGCGCAGCCAAGGGCAAGGCACCCCAGCGCAACCGTGGACACCAGTTCGACGGTGACGCCCCCCTGAACCGCAAGCAGCGCCGCGCGCTCCAGTTCGCCGACCGCAAGCCCCAGGACTACGCGAGCGCCGACGCCGAGCAGCGCCCCGAGAACACCGAGCGCTCCCAGAGCAGCGACCGCGGCTCCTACAACGACCGTCGTCGCGACGATCGCGGTGACCGCGGTTCCTACACCGACCGCCGCCGCGACGACCGTGGATCCTACGGCGACCGCCGTCGCGAAGATCGTGACGGCAGCCGTCGCGACGACCGCGGCTCCTACGGCGACCGCCGCCGGGATGACCGCCGCGACGACCGCGGTGGCTACGGCGACCGCCGCCGCGACGACCGGTACAGCGACCGCCGCGACGACCGTGGTGGCTACGGAGACCGCCGCCGCGACGACCGGTACAGCGACCGCCGCGACGACCGCGGTGGCTACGGCGACCGCCGTCGTGACGACCGTGGTGGCTACGGGGACCGCCGCCGCGACGACCGCGACGGCTACCGTCGCGACGACCGCTTCGAGAATCGCGAGGACCGTCCCCGCTACGAGCGCGACCGTGACCGCGACCGCCCGAAGTTCCGCTCCGGCTCGGCTCGCTTCGACTCCCGCCGCTCGCTCGAGCCCCGTGGCCGCGACGACCGTCGTGGCCGCGATGACCGTCGCCCCCGTGACGACCGCGACGAGCAGTCGTTCGACGCCGAGTCCGACCAGATGAGCTGGACCGCCACGACGGCGGAGGCCGCCACGGGCGACGTGACGTCCGGCTTCTTCGAGCTCGGCGTCGCCGAGCCGATCGTCCGCGTGCTTGCCGCGCAGGGCATCACCGAGCCGTTCCCGATCCAGGCCGCCACCATCGGCGACGCTCTGGCCGGCCACGACGTGCTCGGCCGCGGCCGCACCGGCTCCGGCAAGACGCTGGCCTTCGGCCTGCCGATGCTGACCCGCCTGGCCGCCGGCGACGCCGTCGGCTCGCCCCGCGCCGTCATCCTGACCCCGACGCGCGAGCTGGCGCTGCAGATCGCCGACAACCTGTCGCCCCTGGCCGCCACGGTCGGCATCGACCTCACCCTCATCGCCGGTGGCATGAGCTACGGCCCGCAGATCCGCGCCTTCGAGCGCGGCGTCGACGTGGTCGTCGCCACCCCCGGCCGCCTGATCGACCTCATCGAGCAGGGCGCCGCCGACCTGTCGCAGGTCCAGATCCTCGTCCTCGACGAGGCCGACCACATGGCCGACCTCGGCTTCCTGCCCGACGTCGAGACCATCCTCGACGCCGCCGGCGACGGCCAACGCCTGCTGTTCTCCGCGACGCTGGACAACGCGGTCGGCCGCCTGGTCAAGAAGTACCTCAAGGACCCCGTCACCCGCGAGGTCGACTCGGAGAAGGCGTCGGTCACCACCATGGTGCACCGTCCGCTGCTCGTGAAGCCGCACCACAAGAACCAAGTGACCGCCGAGATCGCCAACCGCGAGGGACGGACGGTCCTTTTCGCCCGCACACAGATGGGCACCGACCGCATCGCCACGCAGCTGCGTGAGGCAGGCGTGATGGCCGGCGCGCTGCACGGCGGCCTGACGCAGGGTGCCCGCGCCCGCATCCTCGCCGCGTTCAAGGACGGCCACGTGCCCGTCCTGGTGGCCACGGACGTCGCGGCCCGCGGCATCCACGTCGACGACGTGACCCTGGTGCTGCAGGTCGACCCGCCGCACGACTCGAAGGACTACCTGCACCGCGCCGGGCGCACGGCCCGCGCCGGTCACGAGGGTGTCGTGGCGAGCATCGTGCTGCCGCACCAACGGAAGATGGGCAACCGGATCCTGACGCAGGCCGGCGTCCGCGCCGACTTCCTGCCCGTCGATCCCGGCAGCTCCGAGCTCCGCGAGGCCACCGGCGCCCGCCCGACCTCCGGAGTCGCGATCCCCGACGCCGAGTACCAGGCACTGATCGCGCCGAAGCAGCAGCAGCGTAAGCGCCCCCAGGGCGGCGGGCGCGGCGGACGCGGCGGCCAGTACGGCCGACGCAACCACCGTCGCTACTGACCCGCAACCGGACTCGGGACTAGTATCTGCGCCGATGGACGCATCTGACCTGACCCTGCGCGAGGCCTCCGTGGATGACGCCGCAGCACTGCTGCACGTCATCCGGGAGGCCTTCTCCGCGCGCCGCCCCGTCGACCCGCCTGCCGATGCCCTGACCGACGACGTCACCGACATCGAGGCCGCGTTGATCGCCGGCACCGGCGTAGTGGGCGAGATCGACGGCCACATCGTCGCCGGGCTCCTGATCGACCGCGAGGGCGACCTCGTGACGCTGCGCCGGGTGTCGGTCCTGCCCCGGGTCGCGCGGCACGGCGTGGCCGGCGACCTCGTCGAGGCCGCGCTGTCGCTGTCGGCGGACCTCGGCGCCTCCCGCGCGACGCTCGTAGTCCGCGAGGAGTTCCCCGAGCTTGTCGGCTGGTGGCGGGAACGGGGATTCGAGGTCATCGGTGAGGAGCCGCCGGTCATCCGGCTGGTCCGCGACCTGCCCGTCGTGGTCGACGTGCCGACGGCCGACGACATGCGCGAGCTGGGTCGCCGCATCGGTGCGCTGCTGCGCAGGGGGGACGTCGTCATCGCCACCGGCGAGCTCGGCGCCGGCAAGACGACGCTGACGCAGGGGCTGGCCGACGGGCTCGGCGTCACAGGCCCGGTCATCTCGCCGACCTTCGTCATCTCCCGCATCCACCCGAACCCGGGTGACGGGCCAGCGCTCGTGCACGTCGACGCCTACCGCCTCGGCGGCGCCGCCGAACTGGGCGACATCGACCTCGACGCCTCCCTCGCCGATTCCGTCACGTTGATCGAGTGGGGGGCCGGCCTGGCCGAGTGGCTCGCCGACGACCGCCTCGACATCGACATCGTCCGCGGTGTCGACACCGACGAGCGCGCCGTGTATCTCACCGGCGTCGGGCCCCGCTGGGCCGGCGCTCTCGACACACTGAGGGAGACCCGATGAGCATCACGCTCGCCATCGACACCAGCCACCATGTCGCGGTCGGCATCGCCCGCGACGGAGTGCCGCTGGCCCGCGTCGTCGTGGAGGACACCCGCAGCCACGTCGAGGAGCTGCTGCCCTCGGTCGAGGCAGCATGTGCCGAGGCCGGGATCGCGCTCACCGACATCGACGACTACGCCGTCGGGATGGGTCCCGGTCCCTTCACCGGACTGCGCGTAGGCATCGCTACGGCCCGCACGCTCGCCGCCGTCGGCGGCCGGCCGCTGCATCCCGTCTGCTCGCTCGACGTCGTCGCGCGCCAGTGGACGACGCTCGGCGCTTCCGGGCGCTTCGTCGTCGCCGCCGACGCCCGCCGCAGGGAGCTCTACTGGCGCGAATATGCCGAGGACGGCTCGCCGCTCGGAGCCCCGCAGGTCTCCGCTCCCGACGCGTTGCCCGCACTGCCCGTCGCCGGCGCCGTGCCCGAGGCCTACCGCGACCAGCTCGACTGTCGGGGCCCCGCAGCCCTCGATCCGGCGACGCTCGCCGCGGCCTGGCGGAGTCTCGAGGTTGCCGGCGAGGAGCCCTACTACCTGCGGGCCGCCGATGCGACGGTGCCCGGCAAGCCCAAGTCGGCCTTCGGCCGCCTGAGGGCGAAGCGGTGATCGTCGAGCCCGCCGTGGCGGGCGATGTGCCGGAGATCGTCGCGCTCGAGGATGCCTTCGACACGCCCTGGTCCGAGGAGTCCTGGCGCGCCGAGCTCGACGGCGACGACCGGCTGGTGCTCGCCGCGCGACGCCGCAGCGACGGCGTCCTGATCGGCGCCGCCAGCTTCCGCGTCGTCGACGACGTCGCCGAGCTCAACCGCATCGTGGTCGCGCCGCAGCAGCGCAGGCTTGGGCTCGCCCGCGTCATGCTGGTCGCCGGCATGCAGTGGGCGATCGGCAAGGGGGCGGCCAGGATGCTGCTCGAGGTCGACCACGCCAACGAGGCGGCCATCGCCCTCTACCGGGGCTACGGGTTCAGGCAGATCGCCTCGCGCCCGGACTACTACGGGCCCGGCGCCGACGCGCTGATCCTCGAGCGCGGGCTCGAGGGCGTCGACGCCGACTCCGTCGGCATGTGGGACATGGAGGGTGCAGATGAGTGAGCCGTTGATCCTTGGCATCGAGTCGTCGTGCGACGAGACCGGCGTCGGCATCGTGCGCGGCCGGACCCTGCTCGCCAACGAGGTGGCCAGCTCCGTGGAGGAGCACGTCCGCTTCGGCGGCGTCGTGCCAGAGGTCGCCAGCCGCGCCCACCTGCAGGCCATCGTGCCCGCGCTCGAGCGCGCCGCCGCGACGGCCGACGTCGACCTGGCCGACGTCGACGCCATCGCCGTGACCGCCGGCCCCGGCCTGATGGGCGCCCTCGTCGTCGGCCTCGCGTCCGCGAAGGCGCTCGCGGCCTACCTGAACAAGCCCCTCTACGGCATCAACCACCTCGTCGGCCACGTTGCCGTCGACCTGCTCGACCACGGCGAGCTGCCGATGCCCTCGCTCGCGCTGCTCGTCTCCGGCGGCCACACCTCGCTGCTGCACGTGCGCGACATCGCCACCGACATCACCGAGCTCGGCTCCACGATCGACGACGCCGCGGGGGAGGCGTACGACAAGGTCGCGCGCATCCTCGGGCTGCCCTACCCGGGCGGGCCCGTCATCGACAAGGCAGCCCAGGAGGGCGACCCGACGGCGATCCGCTTCCCGCGCGGCCTCACCGCGCGCCACGACATGGAGAAGCACCGCTTCGACTTCTCGTTCTCCGGCCTGAAGACCTCGGTGGCCCGCTGGGTCGAGCAGCGACGCCTCGACGGGCTCGACGTGCCCGTCAACGACGTCGCGGCCAGCTTCCAGGAGGCCGTCTGCGACGTGCTGACCGCCAAGACGGTCGACGCCGCGACGCATCTCGGCGTCGGCACGATCCTGCTCGGCGGGGGAGTGGCGGCCAACTCGCGGCTGCGCACCCTGCTCGAGGAGCGCGCGAACGCGGTCGGCATCGAGCTGCGCCGTCCTCATCCCGGGCTGTGCACCGACAACGGCGCGATGATCGCCGCGGTCGGCTCCGAAGTCGTCCGCGCCGGGCTCGCCCCGTCGCCGCTGACCATCTCCGCGCACCCCGGCCTGCCCGTCTCCCAAGTCGTCGTCCGCTGATCCCTAGGGTTATGTCAGGGCTCCTGTCAAACCTGTGAAGGGGCGTCTCTGAGAACGGTCACGGATGGCAACAACCTTGTAACGATCCGTCTTCGTATCGCTTCGACGTTAAGGAAACCGGGTTCTCGCCGCTAATCTCATGACCACTCGGCCCGCATGGGCCTTGAGAAGTGTCGTTTACGACAAGGAGATTCCATGAAGTTCAGGCGAACCACCGCCGCGCTCGGCCTGGTGCTGAGCGGCGCCCTCGTCCTGGGTGCCTGCACCAGCGGGGACGCGGAGGAGGCCACCGAGACCAGCTCGGCAGCCACCACCGCCACCTCCGGCTCCGGTGAGGCCACCGCCACCAGCGGCTGCCTCCAGGACGCCGGCATCACTGAGACCGCCGCCGGCGAGGTCAAGTACACCGTCGGCCCCAACGAGTGGTCCGGCTACAACTCGACGACCGCCGCCAACTACTCGACGTACAACTCGGTCATCGCGGCCAAGATGTTCTCCGGGTTCACGTACTTCGGTACCGACGGCAGCATCTGCGACGACACCGCGTTCGGCTCCTACGAGGTCACCTCCGAGGACCCGCTGACCATCCAGTACACCATCTCGGATGACGCCGTGTGGTCCGATGGCACCCCGGTGACCATCAACGACTACCTGCTGGACTGGGCCGCGCAGAACCCCGAGTTCATCGCCCCCGGCTACGCCTCCGGTGAGGATCCCGACGCCGCCGCCGTGTTCAACCACGTGTCGAACACCGCCGCCGCCGACATCCTCGACGGTCCTCAGGGCGAGGTCGGTTCCAAGACCTTCACCGTGACCTACGACGCGCCGAACCCGGACTACAAGATCATCATCACCTCGGCGCTGCCCGCGCACGTCGTGGCGAAGAACTCCGGTCTTGAGCCCGACGAGCTGGCCCAGGCCATCCTCGACAAGGACGCAGACACCGTGAAGAAGGCTGCGGACTTCTGGAACGAGGGCTGGAACTTCAACCCGGGCGAGCTGCCCGACGCCTCGGAGATCCCCTCCTCGGGCCCCTACAAGGTCAAGGACGGCGGCTGGGTCGCCGGCAACTCCCTGACCCTCGAGGCCAACGACCAGTACTGGGGCGCCCCGGCTGCCACCGAGAACCTGATCTTCCGCTTCATCGATCAGGCCGGCATGGTGCAGGCCCTGCAGAACGGTGACGTCAACGTCATCGAGCCGCAGGCCACCGTCGACACCCTCGGCCAGCTGCAGGCCATCGGCGACTCGGTCACCGTCTCCGAGTACTCCACCCTGACGTGGGAGCACCTGGACTTCAACTTCCGTGACTCCAACGTGTTCTCCGACGCACAGGGCGGCATCGAGCTGCGCCAGGCGCTGGCCTACTGCATCCCGCGTCAGACCATCGTCGACACCCTGATCAAGCCGATCTCTTCCGACTCGGTCGTCATGAACGCCCGCGAGGTCTTCCCCTTCCAGGACAACTATGACGAGGTCGTCGCCGCCGCCTACGGTGGCGAGTACGACCAGGTCGACATCGCCAAGTCGAAGGAGCTCGTCGAGGCCTCCGGCATCGAGACCCCCATCGACGTGCGCATCGGTTACGCCTCCGGCAACCAGCGTCGTACCGACGAGGTCTCCGCGATCGCGGCCTCCTGCAAGGACGCCGGCTTCAACGTCATCGACTCCAACTCCGCTGACTTCTTCAGCAAGGAGCTGGTGAACGGCGACTACGAGCTGGCACTGTTCGCATGGGCGGGCTCCGGCCAGATCACCTCCGGCCAGAACATCTACGCCAGCAACATGCCGCAGAACTACGGCGAGTACAGCAACGAGACCGTCGACGCGGCGTGGGAGACCCTGGCCTCCTCGCTCGACCCGGCCGTCCAGCTGGAGCAGGTCAAGGTCATCGAGAAGGAGCTGTGGGACACCCTCTTCGGTATCCCCGTCTTCGCGCACCCCGGCATTGCTGGCTACGACTCGGGCATCAAGAACGTTCGCCCGACCTCGACGCAGGACGGGATCTCCTGGAACGCGTCGCAGTGGCAGCTCAGCTGATCGACCGATCTGCTGACTGATTCACCTGTTGCGTGACGTCTGAGGGGCAGGCGGCCCACCGGCCGCCTGCCCCTTTCGCGCGTTCACAGCGACCTCAATCACGGGGCCCCCGGGGGCGCTAGACCTTCCCGGGGCGACGTGGGGCCATCTGCTGGCGTAAGATCAGGCTTCGCGTCGAAGCGTGGGGCCCCCCTGTGCCCACGACCGATACCTAATAAGGACCACTAGTGATCAGATACATCGCGAAACGGCTGGGGATCTCGTTCCTCATCCTCGTGCTTGGTTCCCTGTTGATGTACGTCTTGACCATCAACTCCGGAGACCCCCTCGGCGACCTGCGCGAGTCGAACGACCCGAACCGCGAGAACCTCATTGCGCAGCGCACCGCGCACATGAACCTCGACGCTCCCTGGTACGAGCGCTACTTCTCGTGGTTCTCCGGTGCCGCCAAGTGTGTGGTGGGCAGGTGTGATCTCGGCCAGGACATTCAGGGCCGCAGCGTGAACCAGCTCGTCCTCACCGCCGCTGGCTCCACGCTCCGCCTCGTCGTCCTCGCCACCGTTCTCGCGATCGTGATCGGCATCACACTCGGCATCGTCACGGCCATCCGCCAGTACAGCGGATTCGACTACGCCGTGACCTTCGCCGCCTTCGTCTTCTTCTCGCTGCCCGTCTTCTGGGCCGCCGTGCTGCTGAAGTACTACGCAGCCATCGAGTTCAACAACTGGATAGCCGACGCGACATTCGAGCTACCCACGATCCTCATCACATCGGTGATCCTCGCGTTCATCCTCACCGCCGTGATCGGCGGCCCGTGGAAGCGCCGCCTGATCAGCTTCGCCGCCGCAGCCGTCGTGTTCGGGGGCGCCATGTTCTACTTCGACGCGGTCACCTGGTTCCGCCGCCCCGCGCTGGGCCTGCCGATCGTCGCGGTCCTGATCCTCGCCGCCGGCGCCGTCGTCATCGTCATGACGTCGGGCTTCCAGAACAAGCGGGTCCGCAACGCCGTCGCCACGACCGCCGTCGTGACCATCGTCGGCTACGCGCTGACGCGCGGCATCCTGATGGACGCCGACAGGGTCTCGACCGGGCTGCTGTTCCTCTGCCTGCTGGCGTCGCTGGTCATCGGCCTGATCAGCGGCTACGCCTGGGGCGGGTTCTCCCGCAAGCAGGCCATGAGCGCCTCGTTCATCACCGGGCTGCTCGCCGCCGTGTTCGCGTTCGTCGACCTGATGCTCTCGCACTGGTCGCTGTATCTGAAGGACCAGTCGCGGCCCATCCCGACCATCGGCTCGGCGACGCCGAACTACGACCCGACCTACTGGCTCGGCCTGATCGACACCGCGACGCACCTCATCCTGCCGACGATCGTGCTGACGCTGGTGTCCATCGCGAGCTACACGCGCTACACCCGCGCCTCGATGCTCGATGTGCTGAACCAGGACTACATCCGCACCGCCCGCTCGAAGGGCGTCTCTGAGCGCAAGGTCATCACCCGCCACGCGTTCCGCAACTCGCTGATCCCGCTGGCCACCATCGTCGCCTTCGACTTCGCGGCGCTGATCGGCGGCGCGGTCATCACGGAGACGGTGTTCGGCTGGCAGGGCATGGGCAACCTGTTCAAGACCGGCCTCGCCGCGGTCGACCCGAACCCCGTGATGGCGTTCTACCTGGTCACCGGCACCGCAGCGGTCCTGATGAACCTGCTGGCGGACATCGCCTACGCCTTCCTCGACCCGCGGATCGCGCGATAGGAGCCCCATCATGAGTGATCCGAACAACACGCTCCCGAGCGTCGAGCCCGACACCAAGTTCTCCATCGAGGACGACGTCGAGACGAGCAACACCAAGTCGTACTCGCAGGGGCAGCTGGTGCTGCGCCGCTTCGTGCGGCACAAGGCCGCGATGATCTCGCTGGTGCTCCTGCTCTTCATCATCGTGCTCGCCATCTCGTCGATCGGCTGGGGACCCATCCCCGGCTGGTGGGGCAAGACCTTCACCGACACGTACCCGATCGTCAACGAGGCGAAGCCGACGATCCAGTTCTGGCCCCCGTCGCTCGGCGAGCACCCCTTCGGCCAGGACACCATCGGCAAGGACTACTTCGCGCTGGTGATGCGCGGCACGCAGCAGTCGCTGCTAATCGCTTTCACCGTTGGCATCATCGCGACGTTCATCGGCACCGCGATCGGCGCCATCGCCGGCTACTACCGCGGCTTCGTCGAGGCGTTCCTGATGCGCACGACCGACCTGTTCATCATCATCCCGACGCTCGTGCTCGCCGCGGTCCTCGGCCGCATGTCCGACGGCAACATCGTGATGCTGGCCCTCGTGCTGGCGCTCGTGTCCTGGACGGGCCTGGCCCGCCTGGTGCGCGGCGAGGTTCTGTCGCTGCGCGAACGCGAGTTCGTGATGGCGGCCCGCGCGCTCGGCACGCCGTCGCCGCGCATCATCGTGCGGCACATCCTCCCGAACGCGCTCGGCACCATCGTCGTCAACGCGACGCTGCTGATCTCGGCGGCCATCCTGACCGAGACCGCCCTGTCCTACCTGGGCTTCGGCGTGAAGGCGCCCGACACGTCGCTCGGCCTGCTCGTCTCGGACTTCCAGAACGCGCTGACCACCCGCCCGTGGCTCTTCTGGATCCCCGGCATGTTCATCCTCGTGATCTCGCTGTGCGTCAACTTCATCGGTGACGGCATGCGCGACGCGTTCGATCCCCGTCAGCAGATGGACTGAGGTGGCTCAGAAATGACTGAAGCAAACACTGATCAGAAGGTCTTCACGGGCGAGAACCCCGTCCTGGAGTTCGACAACCTGGACGTGAAGTTCAAGACCGAGTTCGGCACCGTGCACGCCGTCAAGGGCCTCTCTTTGAAGGTCGAGCCCGGCGAGGTCATGGCGCTGGTGGGTGAGTCCGGGTCCGGCAAGTCCGTGACCGCGACCACCGCGCTCGGCCTGCTGCCGAAGACCGCGCACATCGAGGGCCGCACCGTCGTCGGCGACGACGTCATCAGCGAGCTGTCCGGCCGCGCGCTGCGCGCCATCCGCGGGCGTCGCGTCGCCATGGTCTTCCAGGAGCCCATGACCGCGCTGAACCCCGTCATCCGGATCGGCGAGCAGCTGACCGAGTCGATGGAGGTGCACGGCATCGCCTACGGCCGTCAGGCCTGGCAGCGTGCCATCGAGCTGCTGGCCGCCGTCGGCATCCCGGCCCCGGAGCGTCGGGTCAAGCAGTACCCGCACGAGCTGTCCGGCGGCATGCGCCAGCGCGTCGTGATCGCCATGGCGCTGACGTGTGACCCCGAGGTCATCATCGCCGACGAGCCCACCACGGCCCTCGACGTGACCGTGCAGGCCGACATCCTCGACCTGCTGCGCTCGCTGAAGGACAAGCTGAACACCGGCATCCTGCTCATCACGCACAACATGGGCGTCGTCGCCGACATGGCTGACAACGTCGCCGTGATGTTCAAGGGCAACATCGTCGAGCGCGGCCCCGTGCAGGAGGTGCTGCTCAACCCGCAGCACCCGTACACGCAGAAGCTGCTCGCGGCGGTGCCGCACCTGGGCGACGGACATGGGCAGTTCGGCGCCGCTCCCCACGAGGTCGCCGACGATGCCGAGGAGGCGCTCACCGTCAAGAATCTTGTGGTCGAGTACAGGCGCTCCGGCAAGAAGCCGTTCCGCGCCGTCGACGACGTGAGCTTCGACGTGCGCCGCGGCGAGATCGTCGGCCTGGTGGGCGAGTCCGGCTCGGGCAAGTCGACCATCGGCCGCGCCCTGCTTGGCCTGATCCCGTCGGAGTCCGGCGAGGTGCAGGTGCTCGGCGAGGACCTGCTCAGCATGCGCGGCGGCCAGCTGAAGTCGCTGCGCAAGCGCGTCGGCGTCATCTTCCAGGACCCCGCGGCGTCGCTGAACCCGCGCTTCCCGATCGGCGACGTCATCTCCGAGCCGCTCGCGGTGCACGGCATCGGCACGGCCAAGGAGCGGGAGAAGAAGGTCCACGAGCTCCTCGAGGCCGTCCAGCTGCCCCGCAGCGCGTACAACCGCTACCCTCACGAGCTGTCCGGCGGCCAGCGCCAGCGCGTCTCCATCGCGCGCGCGCTCGCCCTGCAGCCCGACCTACTGATCGCCGACGAGCCGACCTCGGCCCTCGACGTCTCGGTGCAGGCCTCGGTGCTGGCGATGTTCACCGAGCTGCAGCGCCACTTCGGCTTCGCCTGCCTGTTCATCTCGCACGACCTGGCCGTCATCGACTCGCTGGCGCACCGCGTCGTCGTGATGCAGTACGGCAAGATCGTGGAGGCGGGCACTCGCGAGGACGTGCTGATGCGGCCGCAGGAGGAGTACACCAAGCGCCTCCTGGCCGCGGCCCCCGTCCCCAACCCGATCGAGCAGAAGCAGCGCCGCCTTGAGCGCCACGCGCTGCTGAAGGAGCTGGGCGACCAGGTCGTCGAGCTGGACACGCGAGAGCTCAACTGAGCCGAACCGCCGCCCTCGCGGCGGCCATGACGGAGCCGGATCCCACGTCGCTTGCGGCGGGGGAGCGGCTCCGTCGCTCGTTCCCGGCCGACGACGTGGCCTGGGCCCTGTCGCAGGTGTCGCTCAGGCGCCAGGGGGCGGCGAAGCTGGAGCGCGCCGCCGACATGCTGTTCACCCGCGCCGGACTCGAGCAGGCCACCCGCACGCCGGTCGCCCGCTGGCGGGCCGCCCGGTTCGCCGCGGCCGGGGTCACCGAGGTGTGGGACCTCGGCTGCGGTATCGGGGCGGACGCGATGGCGTTCGCCGAGGCCGGGCTGCGGGTCGTGGGCGTGGAGGCCGACGAGGCCACGGCCGAGATCGCCCGCCACAACCTCGCGCTGGTCGGCGGCGGGGACGTGCGCGTCGGCGATGCGGAGGACGCCGAGATCCCGGCGGGGGCCGCGGTGTTCCTGGACCCTGCCCGACGCACGGCACGGGGCCGTACCTGGAACGTCGCCGACTTCACCCCGTCGTGGGACTTCGTGACGGAGGAGCTCGCCTCCGACCGGTTCGTGGCCGTCAAGCTGGGGCCGGGCGTGCCGAAGGAGCTCATCCCCGGCGACGTCGAGGCCTGCTGGGTCAGCGAGAGCGCAGAGACGGTCGAGGCCTGCCTGTGGAACGCCGGCAGCGGCACCCGCGCAGTGGTCCTCCCTGCGGGGGCGGAGCTCACTGAGCCTGAGGAGCCCCGAACCCTGGACGTGCGGTCCGTCGGCGGGTATCTCCTGGAGCCGGACGGCGCCGTGATCCGGGCCGGGCTGCTCGCCGAGATCGCACCGGCATCCGACCTCTGGCTGCTCGACGCGCACACGGCCTACCTGGGCGCTGACCGACCCGTCGCCACGCCGTATGCCACGTGCTTCGCCGTGCGTGAGGTCCTCGACTACGACGTGCGCGCCCTGAGGTCCTGGGTGCGCGACCACCGCATCGGGACGCTGGAGATCAAGAAGCGCGGCCTCGACATCGACCCTGCGCAGCTCAGGACCAGGCTGAAGCCCAAGGGCCCGGGCGTCGCGACGCTGATCCTCGCCCGCACGCTCGACGGTGCGCGGGCGATCGTCGCCGAGCGGCTACGCTGAGGCGCCCTCCTCGTAGCGGCCGACGCGGTTCGTGCGGCGCAGGATCCGCAGCAGCGGCCGCCCGATCAGTACCAGCGTGATGATGGTGGTGAAGGCACGTCCGAGGTTCCAGCCGAGCGACGTGGCGGCGCTCCAGACGAGGAACCGGTGCAGATTCTCCATCAGCGGCGCACCCGCCACGTAGCTCACCTGCGTACCGAGCCCGAGGTTGAAGGGCCAGAACGACAGGTCGACGAGCATGCCGTACAGGAAACTCGCGACGAAGGCGTACAAGCACAGAACGGCGATCTCCACCCAGCCCCTGACACGGGGGAGCAGGCCCGCGAACATGCCCGTGAAGGCGAAGGCCAGCATCTGGAACGGCAGCCACGGCCCGACGCCACCCGTCAGCAGGGCCGAGGTGAACATGGTGGTGCAGCCGAGCAGGAACCCGAACGTCGCGCCGAACACCCTTCCGCCCAGCAGCAGCGGCACGAACACGAACTCGATGCCGGCGGTGCCGGCCCCGAGCGGCCGGGCAAGGGCCCCCAGCGCGGACAGCACGCCCAGCATCGCGAGCGCCTTGACGCCGATGGTGCCGCGGGTGAGCTGCGTGACCATGATCCCGATCACCACCGGGAGAATGATCGCGAACACGAACGAGGACTGCGAGTTGCCGTCGAGGCTCGCCGACGGGGTGACGATCAGCGGCCAGGTGAATGCCAGCAGCGACGCAACGGCGACCAGCGCGAGCATCACGGCGGACGGAAGGTCGATGCGCCGGGTCATGACGCCCTGGCCCCCTGTTCCGTCAGCGCACATGCCACCTCGGCAACGGTGAGGACGTCGTGCGGATGGAAGACCTTGGCGACCTGCGGCGAGAATCCGGGCGAGGCGCAGCACACCGTGCGGGTCGGGCCGTCCGCGACGACGTCGCCGTCGGCCAGCACGACGCACCGGTCGGTGGCCTGGGCGGCGAACTCCACGTCATGTGTCGAGATGAGCACGCACGCGCCCTCGTCTGCGAGCTGTCGGACGATGTGGGAGAGCTCTGCCTTCATCTTGTAGTCGAGACCGCGGGTCGGCTCGTCGAGGCAGATGACGGCGGGACGGGCCGCGAGCTGGATGGACAGCACCAGCGCAAGCCGCTGCCCCTCCGACAGGTCGCGCGGGTTCCGGCCGCCGGGCAGGTCCGCGCCGAGCCGGGTCAGGATCGCCCGGGTGGTGCCCGCCTCGACGCCCGACTCCTTGTCCGCCTGCGCGAGCTCCTCGTCGACGCTCGGCAGGTACAGCAGGTCCGACGGGGTCTGCGGGACGAGGCTCACCAGGTGCCGGGCGTGCGTGTCGTCGACGACGCGCGGGTCGAAGCCGTCGATGTCGAGGGTCCCGGTACTTGCCACGGCCCCCTGCAGCGCCCACATGAGCGATGATTTGCCGGACCCGTTTCGCCCCATCAGCGCGACGACCGTCTGCGCATGCAGCTCGAGGTCGACGCCGACGGCGCGCAGCTGCCCGTAGCGGACCTCCAGCTTTGCCCGCGCGACGGTGCGCAGCCCCTCGCCGCTCCAGGAGACATTGCCCTCCGGCAGGTCGGGCAGCCGGACGTGCGGCCCGTCGTCGGCGACCTTCCGGCGGGCGTCGCGGACGCTGGTGGCGACGCTCGGCCAGCCGAGCACGCGGGACAGCTCGGCGAGCGGCGGCGTGACATCGGAGACGCCGAAGACCTCGGCCGTGCTGCCGAACACCGCGCTGCCGTCGCCGGGCAGCCAGATCGCCGAGTCGGCGTGGTGCATGACGCGCTCGAGCCGGTGTTCGGCGAGCACGACGGTGAGGCCGACGTCGTAGACGAGCGTGGTGATGGCCGCCAGCACGTCCTGCGCCGCGGTCGGGTCGAGAGCCGAGGTGGGCTCGTCGAGCAGCAGGACGCGCGGCTGCGCGGCGAGCACGGAGGCGATGGCGACGCGCTGCTGCTGGCCGCCGGACAGCTCGACAAGGGCTCGGCGCCGCAGCTCCGCGATGCCCATCAGGTCGAGGGTCTCCTCGACGCGCTTGCGCATGACCGATGGCGCGAGGCCCAGCTGCTCCATGCCGTAGGCGACCTCGTCCTCGACGGTGTCGGTCACGAACCCGGCCATCGGGTTCTGCCCGACGTAGCCCACGAGGTCGGCGAGCTCGCGGGGGCGCACGCCGGTGATGTCGCGGCCGTCGATCAGCACCCGGCCGCCCATGGTGGCCCCGCTCGCGTGCGGCACGAGCGAGTTGACGGTGCCGAGCAGCGTCGACTTGCCGGTGCCGGTCCGGCCGACGAGCACGCACAGGTCGGACTCGCGGATGCGGCCGGTCACGCCCGCCAGGACGGGGCGCGTCGCCTCGGGCTGCGTGATGGTGAGGTTCTCGAACTCGATCATGCGGAGACCTTCGGGTCGGGGGTCGTGAAGCCTGGGACGACGAGCACGACGGCGGCCAGCGCGGCGAGCGGCGGCAGCGTCGGCCACGTCAGCGGGCTGGTGGAGGGGCTCAGAGCGGCGCCCTGCGCCGAGGACAGCCACAGGAAGAGGGCAAGGGTCGCCACACCGCAGACGAGGGTCAGTACCTCGGGGCCGCCCCAGGGGGCGGGGCGGTAGACTGTCACGCCGAGCTGTCGCCCGGCCACGCGCATCCCCCAGACGGTCAGCGCGAGGCCTACCAGCAGCAGGGCGAGCGCTACCAGCGTCGCCGGGCTGAGACCCAGGGCCGTCGTCGAGGTCGTCGGCACGCCGAGCAGCGCGTAGATGCCGCCCACGATCAGCAGGAGCGCCACGATCAGCTGCCAGGTGCCGCGACGCGGCTCGTCGGCGCGCCGGGTGCGGCCGTAGCCGCGGGCCTCCATGGAGCTGGCGAGCAGCAGCGACCCCTCGACGCTGTCCTCGATCACGGGGATCAGCGTGCCGGGCACGGCGGCCAGCCCGCGCCGCCTGCCGCCGCGGAGCCGCTGGCCGCGCCTGACGCGGTGGACCGACGCGATGAGCTGGGGGATCAGGCCGAGCGCGATGACCACGGCGGTGGAGATGTCGCGCAGCGCGGCGGGGACGGACTTGAGCGCGGTGCGCGGGTTCGCGAGCGAGTTCGCGGCGCCGACGCACAGCAGCATGACGGCCAGCCGCAGCGCGTCGAAGAAGGCGAACGCGAGGCCGTCGACGGTGACTGGGCCGCCCAGCGTGATGCCCGCCGCCCAGGCGGGCAGCTGCACCGACGGCAGCGTGAACAGCACCGGTCCGGAGCGCACGCCACCGATGACGATCTGGAAGAACAGGCGCATGCCGACGATGAAAGCGCCGATCATCAGGTAGATCTTCAACGACCTGGCCCACGGGGTGTCGGGGCGGCGGCGCAGCACCACCACGACGACGGCAGCGGCGAGGCAGGCGATGACCAGCGGGTTGGTCGTCAGGCTGACGGCCGCGCTGGCGCTCAGCGCCCAGCCCCACCAGGCCCACGGGTGCACGAAGCGCCCCTCGCGCCGCTGGTCGGCGACGGGAGGGGCGGCCTCGGCGGGTGCGATCCGGGGCAGCAGGCGTGGCATACGGCTCAGCGACCGCCGAGCGGGCCGGTCTTCTTACGACGCCCGACCTGCCAGGCGATCAGCCCGGCGCCGACGGCGACCACCGCGATGCCGACGACGATCCAGCCCATCGTGCCCGAGTCCTCAGGGGTCTCCTCCTCGGCAGCCTCGCCCTGCGTGGCCTCGGCTCCGGTGACGGGCAGGTCCTGGGCAGTGGCCCCGGCCGCGGGTGCGACCTCGGTGCCGTCCTGGACGATCTTCAGCGTGGGCGGAGTGCAGCCCTCCTCATCCGCCTTGTTGTAGCACCAGGCCTCGATGGTGCCGCCCGCCGGGACGCTCTCGGCGGGGCCGGTCTGCGCGTAGGCGTACTCGGCGCCCGCCGAGCCCTGCCAGTAGTTCCAGTACTGGCCGTTGAAGGCGGCCGGGCACTCGGACGGTTGGCCGCCCAGCGTGCAGACGAAGTTGCTGGAGTCGTAGCCGATGGCGACGCCGGCGGCCTCGATAGCCGCGATGCCGGTGGCGGGGGTGCCGACGCATTGGTTGGCGATGACGGTGCCCTCCTCGTCGACGATCAGCAGCCACACCTCATCGGAGGACAGGCACTCGCCGACGGCGTTGGACTCGCCGTCGGCGTGGGCGGCGAGCGGCGCCGTGAGTAGGGAGAGGGTCATGGTGATCGCGCCCAGCAGGGCGACCACGAGTCGTCGGGTCATTCGGAGCTCCTTCGCGGCACGCGAGGAACGCATCCGGTGAGCCCGGAAGCCGCGCATTCCTCGACGCAACAGTTCAGTTCCCGGCCTCCGCAGGTTCCCGGCTCGGCTCTCGCCTCACGGTTGCGGGTCAGCGCCGGATTCGCACCGGACTTCCCTCTCGGGCCGCGCCCGCGGTCGGCGGGCACCCGTCAGCCTAGTGCGCCGGACATGCGCTGTGCCGAAACGCGCGGTGCATTTTCCCCGTCAGCGCCCGCCGAGCGCGCCGGAGGGGCCGCTGCGGCGTCGGCGGGCGACCAGCACCAGGACGGCGACCGCCGCCGCGAGGCCCGCCGCGGTGCCGATCAGCGCCCAGGGGGTGCCGGTGTAGCACCAGCCCTCGACGGAGCCGGCCGGCGGCCGGTACCCCTGCGCGCCGCTGTCCGAGTAGTCCCAGGCCCCGACGTGCCAGGGGCTCACCGGCTTCCCCACCTCGAGACTGGGCCCGTCCGCGACGGGCATGGCACGTCTAGCCATGCTCTGGCGTCGAAGCGGAAGATGAGATGGAGCCGGTGGACTAGCGTCGAGGCATGTCGTTTGCTCCCGAACTCACCGTCCTCGGCTACGTCACCGATCCAACCAGGCGGCGCGTGCTGCTGGTGCACCGCATCGCGCGCTCCTCCGACGAACAGCTGGGGAAGTACAACGGGCTCGGCGGGAAGGTCGAGCCGGGGGAGGACGTCGTCGCGGCCATGCGCCGCGAGCTGATGGAGGAGGCGGCCATCGACGCGACCGACCTCGAGTTGCGCGGCACCGTCTCCTGGCCCGGTTTCAACGGCCGCGACGTGTTCGGGTTCGTGTTCCTCATCACCGGCTTCACCGGCGAGATCCCCGACTCGAACGAGGAGGGGACGCTCGCCTGGCACGACGTCGCGACGATGATGCGGCTGCCGATGTGGGACGGCGACCGGCACTTCCTACCGCTGGTGTTCGACGCCTCCATCGCACAGTTCCACGGCGTCATCCCCTACGACGGCGGGCACAGCACCGGATGGCAGGTCACCACGCTGCCGAGTCTTGGCACTCGGCTTGAATGAGTGCTAACTCCGCGATAACTTAGACATTGGCACTCGACCCCGTCGGGTGCTAACCGGCCAGGCGGCACCCGCGACGACGCCCGGCCCCTGAATGCAAGCAAGTGACCCGGGGCAACCCGGATAACGAAAAGAAAGGTGTTGACGTGGCAACCACGATCAAGCCGCTCGAGGACCGTATCCTCATCCAGCCCCTCGAGGCCGTTCAGACCACCGCCTCCGGCCTCGTCATCCCCGACACGGCCAAGGAGAAGCCGCAGGAGGGCAAGGTCGTCGCCACCGGCCCCGGCCGCGTCGATGACAAGGGCAACCGCATCCCGCTCGACGTCGCCGAGGGTGACGTCGTCATCTTCAGCAAGTACGGCGGCACCGAGGTCAAGTACGACGGCCAGGAGTACCTGCTCCTGAACGCCCGCGACATCCTCGCCGTCGTCTCCAAGTAAGGACGCGCACCCATGGCAAAGATTCTCGCTTTCGACGAGGAGGCCCGCCGGGCGCTTGAGCGCGGCGTCGACGTCCTCGCCAACACCGTCAAGGTGACGCTCGGTCCCAAGGGCCGCTACGTCGTCCTCGACAAGCAGTGGGGCGCCCCGACCATCACCAACGACGGCGTGACCGTCGCCAAGGAGGTCGACCTGGAGGATCCGTACGAGGATCTCGGCGCCCAGCTGGCCAAGGAGGTCGCCACCAAGACCAACGACGTCGCCGGTGACGGAACCACCACCGCCACGGTGCTCGCCCAGGCCATGGTCCACGCCGGCCTGCGCGCCGTCGCCGCCGGGGCCAACCCCGTCGGCCTCAAGCGCGGCATCGACAAGGCCGTCGAGGCCGTCGTCGATCAGCTGGCCGCCAACGCCCGCGCCATCGACACCACCGACGACATGGCCTCGGTCGCCACGATCTCCTCGCGTGACGAGCAGATCGGCGCCCTGATCGCCGATGCCTTCGACAAGGTCGGCAAGGACGGCGTCATCACCGTCGACGAGTCCAACACCTTCGGCACCGAGCTCGAGTTCACCGAGGGCATGCAGTTCGACAAGGGCTACCTGTCCCCGTACTTCGTGACCGATGCCGACCGCATGGAGGCCGTGCTCGAGGATCCCTACATCCTCATCCACTCCGGCAAGGTCTCCTCGATGAACGACCTCCTGCCGCTGCTGGAGAAGGTCATCGCAGCCAAGGGCACCCTGTTCATCGTGGCCGAGGACGTCGACGGCGAGGCGCTGTCGACCCTGGTCGTGAACAAGATCCGTGGCACCTTCACCTCAGTCGCCGTCAAGGCCCCGGCCTTCGGCGACCGCCGCAAGGCCATGCTCGAGGACATCGCGATCCTGACCGGTGGTCAGGTCGTCGCCCCCGAGGTCGGTCTCAAGCTCGACCAGGTGGGTCTCGAGGTGCTCGGCCGCGCCCGTCGCGTCGTCGTCACCAAGGACAACACCACGATCGTCGACGGTGCCGGTGAGTCCGACGAGGTCGCCGGTCGCGTCGCGCAGCTGCGCGCCGAGATCGAGCGCACCGACTCCGACTGGGATCGCGAGAAGCTCCAGGAGCGCGTCGCGAAGCTGGCCGGTGGCGTGTGCGTGATCAAGGTCGGCGCCGCCACCGAGGTGGAGCTCAAGGAGAAGAAGCACCGCATCGAGGACGCCGTCTCGGCTACCCGTGCGGCCATCGAGGAGGGCATCGTCGCCGGTGGCGGCTCCGCGCTCATCCACGCTGGCTCCGTGCTGCAGGACTCCCTCGGCCTCACCGGTGATGAGAAGGCCGGTGTCGAGGTCGTCGCCAAGTCGCTGGTCGAGCCGCTGCGCTGGATCGCCGAGAACGGCGGCGAGGCCGGCTACGTCATCACGACGAGGGTCGCCGAGCTGCCCGTCGGTCACGGCTACAACGCCAAGATCGGCGAGTACCAGAACCTCGTCGAGGCCGGCGTCATCGACCCGGTGAAGGTCACGCGTTCCGCGCTGGCCAACGCCGCCTCGATCGCCTCGCTGCTGCTCACCACCGAGACCCTCGTGGTGGACAAGCGCGAGTCCGACGACGACAAGTGAGTCGCTGAACTCTCCCGCGCGGCCCCGTCCTGCTTCGGCAGGGCGGGGCCGTCCGCTTGTCCGGGGATCTCATTGAGGGGGCCGATGACGCGCTATGCGGCGACATAGGTTAGGGTGGCCTACGTTGCACATACCGCAACACCGCAGTTGTGAAATTGACTGGGACCGTCACACGGAGGAACCGACGCATGACACTGTCGTTCGAGGCGCCGAAGACCGAGGTCGAAGGGCGCGCGGCGGCGCTTGCGCGCAGGCTCGTGGGAGGGGCTGGGGCGGCTTCGCTCGACGCCTACCGCGTCGGCGAGTGTCTCGAGTTTGTAGCGCACGGCATCGCCGAGGACGGCTCGCTGGTGGTCGCCGCGATCCCCGCGGGCGCCCTGGCCGCAGCCGGCGACGGCGTCCCGATCGACGTGCGCCTCGACGTGGTGAAGCAGGCCCCGGATCCGGCCGTCTCGATCGTGTCCGCCTCCGTGCACCTGCTCGGGGAGCTGACGTGGGTCCCAGCCGCCGAGGTGGCCCTCGGTGAGTTGCCATCATCGGTCGCATCGCTGGCCGACATGCCCGGCGTCCGCTACGGCGTCGTCGCCGTGCGCAGGGCGGTGCTGCACGACCTGACCGGCGCCACCGTCATTGACGGGGACCAGTTCCACTATGAGGCGCCCTCGGCCGTCGATGGCTACGCCGCCTTCGAGAAGGTCGCGGGCCTCGACCAGGGGATGCTCAAGGACCTCTGTTGGGCCGTCATGGTCGACGCGACGCCCGGCCTGGTCGTCAGCAAGCCCGCGATGCCCAACGTGTGCCAGCACATGGCCGACCGCGTCTTCTGCGTCGACGTCGACGCCCGCGGACTGACGATGATGCTGGTCGGCACCGAGGAGACGCTGCTGGTCTTCGCGGCCTTCTCCCACCCCGTCGCCTCGCTGCCGGACCTTGACGCGCGGCTCTTCGACCTCATGGGTGCTGCCATCCTGGCCGCCTGAGCCCACCCGGAACACAGACAGCGCGGAGCGCGTGAGCCAAGGCTCACGCGCTCCGCGCTGTTGTGTCGAGGGACCGCTGGATCAGCGGACTTCGTAGGTGGCGCAGGTCGCCGTGTCGGTGACCTCGATGCCCTCGGCGGCGCACATCAGGTCCTTGTTGTGCGCGCACTCGAGGCGCTGGCAGGCCCCGACCTGGCCGGCCGCGGTCTGGAGGCCGCCGCGGGCGTCGAGGGTGATGAAGGTGACGCAGGAGGGCTTCTCGCCCCCGGCGATGGTGACGGCGAAGGCGGTGCAGCCATCGGCGTTGTAGGCGCACGAGGTGGTGGCGCAGGCCTTGACGGCGGAAACGGTGCTCATGATGACCTCCTGGGACGTGACGTATTACTGGGTAGCCTAAGCCCCGTCCGGGTCGCTCACAAGGCCAGTAAAGCTCTCCTTACTAGGGCTTTTACTGATCGGAAGAGTCAAATGCGACAATGAAGTGTTGCCTAAATAGGGCTTTCTTAATTCGCGACTCGCGGATTCGGCGTGACAAGGACCGGACCCCGCGGAGGCGGGCCCGGGGCTTTGCGGGGGGGGGGACTACTTGACCTTCGCTCGTGGATCGCCGGGGGGCGACGGTTTCACGTCCATCGGGTGGGAGCCCGCTGACGTCACGCTGACCTACGCCTGGTTCCGCGACGGCGCGCAGCTGCCCGGCATTGACACCGCCAGCTACACCGTCTCGAAGGACAACATCGCGGCAAGCAGATGACCGTGAAGGTCACCGCCTCCGCCGATGGCTACGCCGACGCGAGCGTCACGACGGCACCCACCGCGAAGGTCGTCGGGATGACCTTCAAGACGGCCAGTCCGACCATCTCCGGCACCCGGCAGGTAGGGCACACCCTGACCGCCAAGGCGGGGTCCTGGACCTCGGGCACGAAGCTGAGCTACCAGTGGTACCGCGACGGCCCGGGACGTGGTTCCCGGGCCGTCGCGCCGTCCAGGGAGGGGCCGCCGGGGCGAGCGGTGGTTAGGGTCGACGCCGTGGCGGGGGTAGGATTTGGGGTAACGATCCCCCCGAGCGAGAGGCGCTTTTGTGCAAGACGAGCTGACCGGATCCGGGGTTCCCGCCCCGTTCGCCGCGCTGGGTCTCACGTTTGACGACGTGCTGTTGCAGCCGAACCAGTCGGACATCATCCCGTCCCATGTCGATACCGGCACCCAGTTCACCAGGCGCATCCGGCTGAACGTCCCCCTGCTGTCCGCCGCCATGGACACTGTCACCGAGTCGCGGATGGCCATCTCCATGGCCCGCGAGGGCGGCATCGGCATCTTGCACCGCAACCTTTCGATTGCCGACCAGGCACACATGGTCGACCAGGTGAAGCGCTCGGAGGCCGGGATGGTCACGGAGCCCATCACCGTGGCCCCCGAGGCGACGCTGAAGGAGGTCGACGACCTCTGCGCGACCTACCGGATCTCCGGTGCCCCCGTGGTCGACCCCGACGGCATCCTGGTGGGCATCATCACGAACCGTGACATGCGCTTCGAGGACGACCCCACCCGCCGCGTCAGCGAAGTCATGACCCGCATGCCGCTCGTCACGGCCCCTGTCGGGGTGTCGAAGGACGGCGCGCTTGCGCTGATGGCCGAGCACAAGATCGAGAAGCTGCCGATCGTCGACGGGACCGGCCGACTGACCGGTCTGATCACCCTGAAGGACTTCGTCAAAGCCGACAAGTACCCCGCCGCCGCCAAGGACGACCAGGGGCGCCTCCGCGTCGGCGCCGCCGTCGGGTTCTTCGGCGACTCGTGGGAGCGCGCCATGGCTCTCGTGGAGGCCGGCGTCGACGCCATCATCGTCGACACGGCCCACGGCCACAGCACCGGCGTCGTCGAGATGATCAAGCGCCTCAAGGCGGAACCCTCCGTGCGGGACGTCGACATCGTCGGCGGCAACGTCGCCACCTACGCGGGCGCCCGGGCGCTCGTCGAGGCGGGAGCGGACGGAGTCAAGGTGGGCGTCGGCCCCGGCTCCATCTGCACCACCCGGGTCGTCGCAGGCGTCGGCGTCCCCCAGGTCACTGCAATTTACGACGCTGCCCGCGCCTGCCGCCCGGCCGGCGTCCCAGTCATCGGCGACGGGGGCCTCCAGTACTCCGGCGACATCGCGAAGGCGATCGTCGCGGGCGCCTCGACCGTCATGCTCGGCTCGCTGCTGGCCGGCTGCGAGGAGAGCCCGGGCGAGTTGGTGTTCATCAACGGCAAGCAGTTCAAGAGCTACCGCGGCATGGGTTCGCTCGGTGCCATGGCCGCCCGCGGCCGGAAGCCCTCCTATTCCAAGGACCGCTACTGGCAGGGCGACGTCACAAGCGACGACAAGCTCATCCCCGAGGGCATCGAGGGACAGGTCGCGTACCGCGGCCCGCTCGGCGCCGTCGCCTACCAGCTGATCGGCGGGCTGCGTCAGTCCATGTTCTACTCGGGCGCCGGCACCATCGCCGAGCTTCAGGAGCGCGGCCGCTTCGTCCGTATCACCGCCTCCGGGCTGCGCGAGTCGCACCCGCACGACATCCAGCTGACCGCCGAAGCCCCCAACTACTGGTCGCGCTGAGCCGCGCGACCCAGAGACAGGACACCCACATGTACGAGCTCGGACGCAGCAAGCGGGCCAGCCACGCCTACTCCTTCGATGACGTCGCCATCGCGCCTGCGCGCCGCACCCGCGGTGAGGACGAGGTTGACCTGACGTGGAAGATCGACGCGGTCTCGTTCGATGTGCCGATCGTCGCGGCCCCGATGGACTCGGTCATGTCACCGTCGACCGCCATCGAAATGGGCCGCCTCGGTGGCCTGGGCGTCCTCAACCTCGAGGGGCTCTGGACCCGGTACGAGGACCCTCAGCCGGCGTATGAGCTGTTGACGCAGGACTGTGACCAGGTCACGGCCACCAAGCGGCTGCAGGAGATCTACGCCGAGCCGGTCAAGCCGGAGTTGATCCGCGACCGCCTCGCCGAGCTGCGCCAGGCCGACGTGCCCGTCGCCGGGTCGCTGTCTCCCGCACGCACCCAGGAGTTCGCGCCGATCCTGGAGAAGGCCGGCATGGACTTCTTCGTGATCCGCGGCACCACGGTCTCCGCCGAGCATGTCGGCGGCGAGAACGCCCTGAACCTCAAGGAGTTCATCTACAACTTCGACACCCCGGTGCTGGTCGGCGGAGTGGCCACCTACCGCGCGGCCCTGCACCTGATGCGCGCGGGTGCTGCTGGCGTGCTCGTCGGCTTCGGTGGCGGCACCACGCACACCACCAGCGCCGTGCTGGGCATCGAGGTCCCCATGGCCTCGGCCGTCGCCGACGTCGCCGAGGCCCGACGTGACTACCTGGAGGAGTCGGGCGGGCGCTACGCCCACATCATCGCGGACGGCGCCACCGGTCGCTCCGGCGCCATCGCCAAGGCAATCGCCTGCGGCGCGGACGCGGTCATGGTCGGCTCGCCGCTGGCCAGGGCAACCGAGGCGCCCGGCCGCGGCTGGCACTGGGGATCCGATTCCTACCACCCGCGCCTGCCGCGCGGCCAGCGTTCGTTCTTCGAGCAGGTCGGCACGCTCGAGGAGGTCGTGCTCGGCCCGTCGCGCGTCCCGGACGGCACCATGAACCTGGCTGGCGCCCTGCGCAAGTCCATGGCGCTGACCGGCTACACGGACATCAAGAGCTTCCAGCGGATCGACCTGATCCTCCACTGACAGGAGCCCCGATGGACGAGGCACAGGCCAGGGCCGAGCTGCAGAGGCTGCGCGGCAGCATCGACAACATGGACTCCGCGCTCATCCACCTGCTCGCCGAGCGGTTCAAGGTGACGCAGCGGGTCGGTGAGCTCAAGGCGGGCGCAGGGCTGCCGGCCGCGGACACCGGCAGGGAGGCGCAGCAGATCGCGCGGCTGCGGGCACTCGCGGCCGAGGCCGACCTGGATCCGGAGTTTGCCGAGAAGTTCATCACGTTCATCGTGCGTGAGGTGGTCCGCCACCACGAGCAGATCGCGAAGGGGCACCCGGGCCAGTAGGGCTCAGCCGGCCTTCGCCAGAGTCCCGATCTCGGCGCCGGAGCTGTCGAAGACCGTCATCGTCGCGTCGTCGACGGTGGCCGTCGACATGGTCGAGAGCCAGGTGTCGACGTCCTCGCAGTACATCTGGGTGGCCGCGACCTCGCCGAAGGTCACCGTCTGCTTGTCCTCCGACCAGGTCCCGGTGAGTCGGTTACAGCCGTCGGTCCCTGTCAGGGTGCCGTTGCCCTCGAGGACGAGCTGCGGACTGCCGTCGCTGCCCTCGCCCCAGGTGCCCTCAGCGGCGCTGCCTGCGGCGCATCCGAACAGCACCGCGATCGCCACGGCGGCCGCGAATGCCGCTCCCGCGGCCGTCGTTCCTGACATGGTTTCACCTCCGCCTCCCGACCACGCCGTCGGGATGGGGTCCACAATAGGGCGGCGTCGCTCCGGAGTCGACAGCATGCACCGCTCCTATTGCACGAGCGTATAGTCGGTTATACGATTGTGTAATGGCTGAGGATCTGACGGCCCGCGCGAGGTTGCGCGACGCGGGCATCGCGCTGGTGGCCGAGGGTGGGACCGCGTCGCTCAGTGCCCGGGCCGTCGCCGAGCGCGCCGGCGTCACGCCCGGCCTCATCCGACATCACTTCGGCTCGATGGCCGGCCTGCTGGAGAGCTGTGACGACCACGTCGCCGCCATCATCCGCGACCGCAAGGGGGAGGGGATGGCACAGGGGCTCGGCTTCGACGCTGTCGCCGCACTCCGGGACGCCGGCAACCAGACCGTCATGGCGTACCTCGCTCGCAGGATCCCCGACGACGCCCCGGCGATCGCGCAGCTGGTGGACCAGATCGTCGACGACGCCGTCGGCTACCTGCGCGTCGGGCAGGAGAGCGGGCTGGTCACCGCGACCGACGACGATCGCGGCCGGGCCGCGATCCTCACGATGTTCTCGCTGGGGTCGCTCACGATGCACCGGCACCTCGCCCGCCACTTCGGCGTCGACATCACGTCGGCCGACCTCGTCGCCCAGCCCGGCTATCCACGCTACCTGCTCGCCATGGTCGACGCGCTCGGCGCGGTGATCGAACCGGGCGCCCTCGAGACCTACCGCACCGCCATCGCCCAGCTGAGGGAGAAGCCATGAACCCCATCGTCACGCAGGCCATGACCAAGCATTACGGGAAGTTCCCCGCGCTGGTCGACCTCGACCTCGAGGTGCGCCCTGGGGAGGTCTTCGGGTTCCTCGGGCCCAACGGCGCCGGCAAGTCCACCGCGATCCGGTGCCTGCTGGGCGAGCTGAACCTGACCTCCGGGACGGCGCAGGTGCTGGGCGCCGAGCCACGCGAGGTGGGGCATCGCGCCCGACTCGGGTACGTGCCCGCAGACCTCAACCTATGGCCGGGCATGACCGGGCGGCAGACGCTGCGTTTCTTCGCGCGGCTCCGCGGCGGCGTCGACCGGGCCTACACGGACTCCCTGGCCGAGCGCCTCGGAGCCGACCTGGACAAGAAGGTCGGGGATCTGTCGACGGGCAACCGGCAGAAGGTCGGCCTGATCGCGGCGTTCATGCATCGTCCTCAGTTGCTGATCCTCGACGAGCCCAACGCAGGTCTCGACCCGCTCGTGCAGCACGAGTTCTGGGCCATGATGCGTGAGGCCGCCGACGAGGGACGGTCGGTGTTCCTGTCGAGCCACACACTCTCGGAGGTCGAGCGGGTGGCAGACCGCGTCGGCATCATCCGCCGCGGGCACCTGATCGCCGTCGAGGAGGTCGCCGAGCTGCGCAGCAAGCGCATGCGGCGCATCGAGCTCGACGTCGACGGGGAGTTGAGCGCGGCGGACCTCGAGGCCGTGCCCGGGACCCGCGACGTGAGCGTGCTGCCCGGTCGGGCGACGCTGGACTTTGACGGGGAGATCTCGCAGCTGCTCGCCGCAGTGACCGCGAAGGCCCACCTTCGCGACCTGCACACGCAGGAGGCAGACCTGGAGGACATCTTCCTCACGTACTACAAGGACGAGTCGTGAACGCGGTGGTGCTCGGTCGGGGGCTGACCGAGGGGTGGCGCGGCATGCTGATCACCGCCGGGTCCGTCGCGGCGATGCTCGCCCTGGCGCTGTGGATGTACCAGGACATCGACCTCGGGATCTACCAGGCGATGCCGGAGGCCATCCGTGCCGTCATGGGCATCCCGGCGGACGCCGACGCGTCGATGATGGCGTACAACGAGATGCTCGGCGCCATCGGAGGGCTGGCGTTCACCGGCGTCGCGATCGCCATCGGGGCACGCGCCGTCGCGGGCGAGGAGGCAGACCGCACGCTGTCCGTGGTGCTTTCGGCGCCCGTGTCGCGCGCGACCTTCGCCGTGTCCAAGGCAGTCGCGCTGTTCGGCGTAGTCGCGGCGGCCGGAACCCTGATGTACGCGCTGGCGGAGCTGGCGCCCGTCCTGGTAGGCGTTGACAAGGGCGAGGCCCACGTGATGGCCGTCATGATCCACCTCACCGCCTGCGGGGCCTTCCACGGCGCGCTGGCCTTCGCGATCGGAGCGGCCACTGGACGGCGCGCTGTCGCCTCGGGAGTCGCGGCCTTCGTGATGGTCGCCGGCTGGCTGGGGAACGGGCTGCTGCCGATGTGGCGCGAGGGCGCCGCCGACTGGATCCCGTGGACCTGGTTCAACGGGTCGAAGCCCCTTGTCAACGGTGTCGACGGAGGCCACCTGGCCCTGCTGCTCGGCGGCGCCGTCCTGTTGGTGGTGCTCGGCACCCTGGCCTTCGCCCGGCGCGAGCTGAGGCTGCAACAGTCTGGCGGGGCGCTGCTGTCCCGCCTGCAGGCCAACCCGATGGTCGCCAAGGTGCTGGCCCCGACGGCCGCGGGGTCGTCGTTCTTCGGCATTTCGATGGCGTCGCAGGCCGTGCTGCTGTCGTACGTCGTGTTGATCCTGGTGCTGCTCGGAGTCTCGATGCCGGCGATGTGGAACGTGCTCGAGGACACCATGGCGGCGTTCGCGCAGTCGTTCCCCGAGTCGATGGGGGCGCTGTTCGGGGGCGGCGACCTGACGTCTCCCGGCGGCTTCCTGCACATGGAGATCTTCGGCCTGATGGCCCCGATCTGCGTGATCCTGGTGGCGGTCGCCGCAGCTTCCGGCGGACTCGCGGGCGAGGAGGGTGCCCGACGGCTGGCGCTGCTGCTGGCCGCGCCGATGAGGCGTGCGGGGGTCTACGCCACCGTCGCCGCCGTGATGATGGTCAAGTCGGCCATCGTGGCCGCCACGTTTTACCTCGGCATGTGGGGCGGCCTCGCGCTGGCGCGGATCGACGGCGTGAGGCTCGGTGACCTGGCCTGGGCTTGCGTCCTCCTGATGCTGCTGGGCTGGTGCTTCGGCGCGCTGGCGCTCGCCCTCGGAGGGGCAACGGGCCGGTCGAAGGTCGCAGTCTGGGGAACGACCGCCGTCGGCGTCGTCACCTATTTCGCGTACACGATGCTGCTGGCGGTGGGGAAGGAGAACCATGGCTGGTTCTCGCCGTTCCGCGCCTACCTCTACGGCCCGCCGCTGCAGGAGGGGGTGCTCTGGTGGCAGCCGGTGTGGCTGCTGGTCGCGACGGTCGCCCTGCTCGCCGTCGGCCTGCCGCTGTTCCTCCGCCGCGACCTCCGCCTGAACTGAAGCGCCCGGTCCCCTGAGCCCATCTTCCCTGAGCCCACCCCGGTTCCCTGAGCTTGGCTCAGGTTCCCTGAGCCAACTCGAGTTCCCCTTTCCGGCACAAAGATGCGCATGTCGGTGCCGCTGCACTATGACAACAGTGGCACCGATATGCGCATCGTTGTGCACGGAAATCGTGCTGGACACGGGGACGTGGCAACCGCCGACGACGCTGTCGCTCCGTTCAGGATGAAGTGCCCGTGTGGATAAATCAGACGGGCGTGCGAAAATTGTCGGTGGCGGGTCGTAGCGTCAGGGTCATGGAAACCCGGCGACGTGACGATTCCCGGGAGGCGACCATCCGCCTCCGCGCCGGTGTCGCTCTGCGTCGCCGCGGCGAGGCCGAGGAACTCGAAGCCATCTGCGACCTGGCCGTCGCGTACAGGTTGGATGAGGCGGACCTGTTGGATTATGGGACCGAGATCTACCGGGACCGCGACACGAAACTCCCAGAGAAGCTGGTCCGCCCCGGTGGGGAGGGTACCCCGGGTGTGTCGGAGTTCCTGGCGATGGAGGTTGCGGCGCTGCTGAGGTGTTCGCAGACGGCTGCGATCGAGAGGATCGCCTCCGCGCTGAATCTGAAGTACCGCCATCCGATGCTGTTCGAGGCCGTGCTCAACGGGGAGGTCGAGTGCTGGCTCGCAGCGAGGGCGGCCTGGCTGTGTCGGGACCTGGATCCGATGCACGCCGAGACCGTCACCGCCCGTTGGCTGCCGAGGCAGTACGGCCTGGTGCCCAGCGCCGCGCTGGCGGAACTGAAGAAACTGATCATCCGCGCCGACGCGGCCGCCGCCAAGGAACGGGAGGCTGAGGCCCGGGCGCGGCGTGGGGTGTGGCTGCGTGACGAGGAACCCGGCGTCACGAGCATCGGTGGTCGGCTCGACGTGTTGGATGGCAGGATCGTCGACGAGCGACTGCACCAGATCTCGGAGCGGTTGAAGGCCCGCTATCCCGGCCTGGGCCACTCCGCCCGGCGGGCGAAGGCCCTGTCGCTGGCGATGAACCCGGACCTCCTTCTCACACTTCTCGAAGCCGATCAGCCCGCCCTCGGCATCGGCTGGGACGGTCCCTGCAGCGAGTCGAACATCGGCACGGCTGCAGGGCCCTTGGTCCTCGAGTCGCCGCTGGCAGTGGAGCCGCCTGACGAGGACGATGAGCCCCCGTTCCCTGATGATGAGCCTCCCGACTGGCAGCCACCCGACGATCCGCGACTGGACCGCTCGGGTGGAGTGGGACCTTTCGCTTCGCTCAAGGCGCCTCGACAGGCCTGTGCTGAGCCCGGTCGAAGTGCTCGGCGACCCGACCGGGTCCCTGAGCTCGTCGAAGGGCCACCCGATGATGATCTGCGGTCGGATCGCTCGGGCCTGGTAAGTCCTTTCGCTTCGCTCAAGGCGCCTCGACAGGCCTGTGCTGAGCCCGGTCGAAGTGCTCAGCGACCCGACCGGTTCCCTGAGCTCGTCGAAGGGCGCCGAGCGCAGCGAGGCGAGGACCCACCGCCCCACGCAGTGCTTTCCGGCATGGCCAGCGTTGACGAGACGCAGGACTGGAGCCGGGACCCTTCGCTGCGCTCAGGGCGCTTCGACAGGCTCAGCGAGCCGTCGACCCCCCTGCCGAGGGTGGAGATCATCGTGCACATCACCACGGACAAGGACGCAAACCTCGACCCCGTCGCATCGGTCGAACGCGCCGACACCCTCACCACCACGCTGCTGGGCGAGTTGCTCGGCGACGGATACCGCAACGGGGAGATCGCCCTGAAGGTCCAGCCCGTCATCGACCTGAACAACACCCCCGCCGCCGACGGGTACCGGCCGACGCGGCGGATGCGCAAAGCCCTGCGGTTGCTGCGCCCCACGGAGGCTTTCCCGTTCTCCACCCGCACCCGCCGCCTCGACATCGACCACAACACCACCTACCAGCCCGGCCGACCCAGCCAGACCCGACTGGACAACCTCGCCCAGCTCTGCCGCCGCATCCACCGCGGCAAGACCAAAGGCGCCTGGGTGCTGAACCAGATCACACCCGGCCACTTCCGCTGGACCAGCCCCCTCGGTTATGTCTACGAGGTCACCCACGGCGGTGCATGGTTGGAATGCACCCCCGACCTCGGCCCCCAGCCCAGCACCGTCGATGAGACCATCCACCACTGGTGCGAAACCATCGCCGACGCCGCCACCCTCGCCCGCTGCGGCTGACAACACTCGCTGCGGCCTCCGCCGCTCAGTGAGACGGACTCCCTGCGCTGCGCAGGGCGCCTCTCTAATGATGGGAGGTCATGCTTCGCTCAAGAGCCCAATTGCGCTGCCTTGAGGGAGCGCTCCGGATACCTAACATCATCGACGAGGAGCTTAGTAGCTTCTGCTGCGGGTCGTTCCGCGTCACCAGCGGCAACCCAGTCGGACGGAACTGGTCTCTCCCCGGGGTTGACCAGAGACCCAGGGGCCCCGAGGGGGAACTTGAGTTCGAGGTAAGAGCAGAGCGTCCGGGGATCGTTCATCCCCATGCGCTTCAGGATGTCAACGATCTCGCGTCCAGTCACGAACACGATCGGGTGCTCGTCCTCTCGTACCTCTTTGTACGCCTGCTGGGCTATGAACGCCGTCGTGACGAAGACTCCGAACTCGCGGTGCTTGATACGCGAGATGAGTCGGCTCACCATCCTGACGCCGAGCCCGCCGCCCTCGGGGTCGTAGCACTTGGCTTCGAGGGCGAACTGGAGCTTGACCGGGTCGCTTGTCGGTCCGAGTTGATATTCGCCAATCGCGTCGCGCCCTCCGTCTCGACTGGGTCGAGTCACTTCGATCGATGTCACATGCGGATCGAACTGGACCCACATTTCGGCTGCGAAGTTCTCGAACTGCACTGGCTCTAGAGAGAAGTGCCGGTGCACGGCCTTGAGAATCCACAGATCAGTGGCATCAGGGAGCTGCTCGAGCTTGGAACGAACGTTGGTGTTCCGTGGCGCCTCAAGGGGCTGATAGATGCGACTCCTGACCCAGGCACGCCATTCCGAGGGGCAGGCGGGGCCTAGAGGGTCGCCAGCCAGAACTTCGTTGATCCACGCCCGAGAGACTCGTGGGGTCTTCAGGACTGTGAAGTGGGAACGGTAGTTCTGGAACCTCAGCTCGCGCGTCGTGCGCCAGATTGCCACGAGCTCCTCGTCGCTCGTGAGTCTCGGAGATCCTGGAGCTAACAACCCGCGGAAGCGAACGGCTCTGCCAAGGACCTTCTCGAACAGAAAAATGGGAGGTACCGAGAGCCTCTCTGTGGCATCTGCGCGTGAGGCGGCAAAGATGTCTCGGAGCAGCAGATTGCCTCGTCGCGGGGTGTCGTGCAGTGACTTTCCGGGGCGTCGGTTGTCGCCGTAGTAGGTGAAGTCGCCGGTCGTCGGTTCAATGTGATCGGGCCAGTCGATCTCCTCACCAGAGGTGTAGAGGACGGCCAACCGAACGGTCTTGTCGAGGACGCTGCCCTTGAATCTGAAACCGCCCTGGTTTCCAACGGGCATCAGTCTGCCGAGAGGGTCATCACTGAAGTTGCCGAAGCTGCCCCCGAGGTAGACGCGGTCGAGGATCAGATCAGCAGTCGCGAGCTGATCGAATGGAACTGCGTCCTCTTGCATGGCCACATACTGCCAGGTCCATGGCGTCTGCGGGTCGCAGGTGAGCGAGCGGCGTCTAGTCGAGCGTCATGAGGCGGCAGCGGGCATGGGGTGAGGGTCTCGTTCGAAGGTGAGCGACCGGTCAGCGACCTGACCGGATTCCAACGCCTTGCGGATTGCCCGCCCAACGGCCTCGGCTACTGGGGGAGGAAAGGCGTTCCCCACCTGCTTGTACGAGTTGGTCTTTCGCCCAACGAAGTGCCAATCATCGGGGAACCCCTGAACCCGTGCAGCCATTCGCACTGTCAGCCTCGGCATCCCCTCGTGATATGGGGAAGGCGGTGCATCAGCGATGGTGCGGCCTTCGACGCCCAGTTCAGCCCACGCCCGTCGGGCACGTGTCGGGCCGAGATCCGGGCCTCCGTGCTTCTTGGAACCTCCGACAAGAGTCGGCGCGATGGTCTGTGCATTGGTCGCCCACTCGGCGGCTCCCAGCCATCCTCCTTCGGACATGAGGTCGCCCAGCGCCTCGCCGACGCTCGGGGCAGGCTGTCCGGAAGGCTCGGGCCACGCAAAGAAAGGCGCATACTCTTCGGCGAGCGCTACCAGGATGGAACGCGGCCGCAGTTGGGGGACGCCGAAGTCGGAGGCCTGGAGCAGCCGCCACTCGCCGCGGAAGCCCATCTCCTGAAGCTCTTGCAGGATGTGGCGACGGTAGTCATCGAACTTGGCGTCGAGCAGTCCGCGGACGTTCTCGAGCATGACGGCGCGGGGCTGAAGCGTCTCAACAAGCCGGAGGGCGGTGGGAAACAGGTCGCGCTCATCGTCTCGTCCGAGTTGTCGACCGGCCATCGAGAATGGGGGACAGGGCACGCCGCCAGCGAAGAGGTCAACACGGCTGTCGATCAGAGTCTGGGGCGGCGTCCACTCAAGAAGGTCAACCTCGATGACGTTCCACTCCGGACGATTGGCTCGGAGCGTCGCGCAGGCGTGCTTGTCGAGTTCGATCACAGCTGAGTGCTCGAAACCTGCGCGCTCCAGGCCAAGTGCCTGACCACCGGCGCCGGCGCAGATCTCGACAGACGTCAGTGCTCTGCTTCTCTCCATAGGGCAAACCTACCTGCGGTGACTGACAATCCCTATGTGGGCTCCCTGCTCCGTCGGCGAACGCTAGCCTGCTAGCCATGGTGGAGCAGCCAACGCAGAGTGACCCGCAGGCAGACGCAGCCGTACTGGAGGACGCAGCCGTACCGGAGGTCGTCTCGTGGCTACGAGTGCAGGATCCGCACGGAGAGAGGATGGCGAAGGTCTTCCGAGAGACCTTCGACCAGATCTATGACGGCCAGCGGACGGGTCGGTATCGCCTCGATCAGCTCTTCAAGACTGAGAAGACGCACTTTGGAACACTGATTGAGATCAACCTGCAGCGAGAGTTCAAGTTTGAGGACGGTGACCTACTCGACTTCTCGATCTTGGGTATGGAGATTGACTGCAAGTACTCGCACAGTGGCCAGTGGATGATTCCGGTCGAGGCATTCGAGCAGTTGCTGCTCGTCGCTAAGGCTGATGATGCGAAGACGCAGTGGAGTGTGGGAGTCGTCAGGGCCACCGCGGCGCATCGGCGGGTGAGTGAGAACCGCGACCGCAAGACCAGCCTCAACCCGGATGGGCGAGCGGCCGTTCAGTGGGTGTTCAGAGACCACCCGATGCAGCCCAACGCGCTCCTGCAACTCCCGCGGGAGTTAGTTGATCACGTGATGGGTCAACCGAGCGGACAGAAGAGGCTCAACGAGCTGTTTCGCGTGGCCCAGAACCTACGGCTGAGTAACAACATCATCGCGACCGTTGCCCAGCAGAAGGACTACATGAAGAGAGTTCGCAGTAACGGAGGGTCGCGCTCCGCACTCAAACCCGAAGGCATCATCATCCTGAGTGGGGACTACAACGCGCAGAGGAGTCTGGCTGGGGCGCTTGGTGCAGTGATACCGGAGCCTGGTGAAGTGGTAAGTGTCACGGTAGTTCCCGCGGAGAGCGCCTTCGAAGGAGTGCCGATCGGGGATGGTGTCTGGCGGCTCGCGCGGCTCGGAGAGGAGCCGACAACCGCAGCACCTGCCGTGAGGTGAACCACCCAGTGCCTGCCCTTGAGCCGGGATGGGGACGGGGAGGATCCGTGCGGCGACCTGCCGATCCCTCTCGATGAGATCACCTGTGAACGGGCTCTTGAGGAGGGCATTGACAAGTCATGGCTGTCTCAACCGGCGCCATGTGCGTGGTGACGAGCCCTGCAGCCAAGGGAGGCGTCGCGTCGCTAGGCTGGTGCCCAGAAGCAGTGAACGGGGCCCGGCGGCAGCCGGACCCCGTTCGCGGGACTCAGGTCACTTGTCGAGCAGGCCCTCGAAGAGCACGGTGGACAGGTAGCGCTCGCCGAAGGAGGCGGCGATGGCCACGATGGTCTTGCCGGCATTCTCCGGGCGGGCGGCGATCTCGGCCGCGGCGGAGAGGGCGGCGCCCGATGAGATGCCCACCAGCAGGCCCTCCTCGGTTGCGGCCTTGCGGGCGAACTCGACGGCCTGGTCGATGTTGCGGGGGAGGACCTCGTCGATCACGGAGCGGTCGAGGATCTCGGGGATGAAGTTGGCGCCGATGCCCTGGATCTTGTGCGGGCCGGGCTGGCCGCCGGACAGGATCGGCGACTCGGCGGGCTCGACGGCGACGATCTGGACCTCGGGCTTGCGCTCCTTGAGGACCTGGCCTACGCCGGAGATGGTGCCGCCGGTTCCGACGCCCGCGACGAGGATGTCGATCTTGCCGTCGGTGTCGTTCCAGATCTCCTCGGCGGTGGTCCTGCGGTGGATCTCCACGTTGGCCTGGTTGGCGAACTGGCGCGCAAGGACACCCCCGCGCTCCTTGGCGATCTCCTCGGCCTTCTCGACCGCGCCACGCATGCCGGCGGGGCCGGGGGTTAGCACGAGTTCGGCGCCGAATGCGCGCAGCAGCGCGCGACGCTCCAGCGACATGGTCTCGGGCATCGTCAGGACGACGTTGTATCCACGCGCGGCGCCGACCATCGCGAGCGCGATGCCGGTGTTGCCGGAGGTGCCCTCGACGATGGTGCCGCCCGGCTTCAGCTCTCCGGAGGCCTCAGCGGCATCGACGATGGCGACGCCGAGGCGGTCCTTCACCGAGTTGGCGGGGTTGTAGAACTCCAGCTTGGCGGCGACGGTCGCGTTGTCGCCGGCGATGCGGTTCAGCTTGACAAGGGGGGTGCGGCCGATCAGCGCCGTCACGTCCGGGTAAATGCTCATGTCAGCGCCAACCCGCCTGACAGGGCGGTTTATTCCCGACGCAGCGGAGATTTTCCGGAGAGGCCCAGGCCAGGGCCCCGAACGTGCCACGGGTGTGTCGAAGCTCTAGACTCGGCCGCATGACTGCACACGAGAAGGTTCTCGTCGTCGACTTCGGTGCCCAGTACGCACAGCTCATCGCCCGCCGCGTCAGGGAGGCCTCGGTCTACTCCGAGATCGTGAGCTCGAAGCTCTCAGCCGACGAGATCCTCGCCCTCAGACCCTCCGCGATCATCCTCTCGGGCGGCCCCGCCTCCGTCTACGCGGACGGCGCACCCTCGATGGACCCGGCGATCTTCGAGGCCGGCGTCCCGGTGCTCGGCATCTGCTACGGATTCCAGATCATGGCCCAGGGGCTCGGCGGCACCGTCGCGAGGACCGGCCAGCGCGAGTACGGCCGCACGTCGCTGTCGATCAACGACTCCGGCTGCCTGCTCGCGAGCATGCCCAACACTCTCAACGTGTGGATGAGCCACGGCGACTCGGTCTCCAAGGCGCCGAAGGGCTTCAAGGTGCTGGCCCGCACGGCCGGTGCCCCCGTCGCCGCGTTCGAGGACCTCGGCCGCAAGCTCGCGGGCGTGCAGTGGCACCCAGAGGTCCTGCACTCGCAGTGGGGCCAGCAGGTGCTCGAGCACTTCCTGTTCAACATCGCGGAGCTGACGCCCGACTGGACCCCCGAGAACATGGTCACCGAGGCCATCGACTCCATCCGCGCCCAGGTGGGCGACCGCCGCGTGCTGTGTGCGCTGTCCGGAGGCGTGGACTCGGCTGTCGCCGCCGCGCTAGTGCAGCGCGCCATCGGCCCGCAGCTCACCTGCGTGTTCGTCGACCACGGCCTCCTGCGTCAGGGGGAGGCCGAGCAGGTCAAGACCGACTTCGTGGCCGTCACCGGCGTCGACCTGGTCGTCGCCGACGAGAAGGACCGCTTCCTCGGCGCCCTGGCCGGCGTGTCCGACCCGGAGACCAAGCGCAAGATCATCGGAGCTCAGTTCATCCGCACCTTCGAGTCCCAGGCCCGCGAGATCGCCGGCGACAAGGGCATCGACTTCCTCGTCCAGGGCACGCTGTACCCCGACGTCGTCGAGTCCGGAGGCGGCGAGGGCGCGGCGAATATCAAGAGCCACCACAACGTCGGCGGCCTGCCCGAGGATCTGCAGTTCACGCTCATCGAGCCGCTGCGCCAGATGTTCAAGGACGAGGTCCGCGCCGTCGGCCTTCAGCTCGGCCTGCCCGAGGAGATGGTCTGGCGCCACCCGTTCCCCGGCCCGGGCCTCGCGATCCGCATCATCGGTGAGGTCACCGAGGACCGGCTCGACACCCTGCGCCAGGCCGACGCCATCGCCCGCTACGAGCTCGCCGCGGCCAAGCTGGAGCGCGACATCTGGCAGTTCCCCGTCGTGCTGCTCGCCGACGTCCGCTCCGTGGGCGTCCAGGGCGACGGCCGCACCTACGGCCACCCGATCGTGCTGCGCCCCGTCACCTCCGACGACGCCATGACCGCCGACTGGGCCCGCCTGCCCTACGAGGTCCTGGAGAAGATCTCCAACCGCATCACCAACGAGGTACCGGAGGTCAACCGCGTGGCCCTCGACATCACCAGCAAGCCCCCGGGCACCATCGAGTGGGAGTGATCCCACCCGGACGGCCGACGGCCCCGCAGCTCGACGAAGCTACGGGGCCGTCCGCGTCAATGGGCTCAGATGCCGCCGTCGGTGTTCTTCCGGTCGGCGGCCCAGCGCTTGGCCTTCTCGATCCCGTCCTGCGCGAGCGTCCCGCTCTGGCCCTCCTTCGGCAGGATGACCCACAGCAGGGCGTAGACGACCAGGGCGGTGCCGGCGCTGAACACGGTCAGCACGACGAAGGCGACGCGGATCCAGGTGGGGTCGAGGTTGGCGGCCTTGGCGATGCCTCCGGCCACGCCCGCGACGATGGCGTTGTTGCTACGGGACAGACTCATGACATTTCCTTACTTGTTGCGGTTCCGGGTGGTGCCGCGGTGGATCAGCAGACCGATTCCCCCCGCGGCGGCGAGGATGACGGCCAGGATGGGCTGGATGGCGGCCGAGCTCAGCTGCCCGGCGAGGACGAGCACCACGCCGAAGCCGATGGCGGCAAGGCCGAGCGCGATGGCGCCCGCGTCGATTCCGGGTCGGTTCATTCGCCCCTCACCACCTTGACATCAGAGGCGGTGGCGTCGATGACCAGCCGGTCGAGCACCGTCACGCCGGTGTCCGTCTCGACGTCGGGGTCCGCGGCAAGAGAGCTGAGCGTCAGGTCCGAAGAGAGCTCGCCGACCGGCCCGGGCACGGCCACGGTGATGTCCGCGGCCACCGCGCGGATGACGACCTCGTCCACGCCGGTCAGATCCGCCTCGCCCAGGTCGATGGTCTCGTCGGTCGCGGTGGCGCTGATCTCCAGGACCCCGGGGTCGGGTGCCGGACCAGCGCCAGACTGGCTGGCGAGCCAGCCGCAGCTGAGGACGGCGACGGCAAGCGCCGCGAGCACCAGCCGCGGAACTCGACGCGTGCGCATCACCAGCGCGAGGACGACGGCCGTGGCGCCGGCCGCGACCACGCCGGCCGCGAGGGAGACCGCATCGGAGAACCCGGCCACGAAGTGCGCGATCGCGCCGACTCCGCCCCCGGCGGCCAGCACTGCTAGACCCGCCAGCCACGAGCGTCGGGCCCGGGGCGGGGCGGGCGCCGGGACCACAGGGGCGGTGTCGAGGTCCAGCTCTGGCACGGTGTGGACTGTGGTCCCCGCCGCGGCCTCGAGCCGGGACCGCCATGCCACGAGCTGCGCGTCGACGCTCAGCTCCTGGCCGGTGGGCTCGGGAGACCGGACTCCGCGCAGCGCCCACCGGCGGACGACGATCACCACGCCGAGCAGCAGGAACCCCGCACCCCAGGGCAGCGGCGTGGAGGCGGCCACCACGAACGTGAAGATGAGCGTCGTGATGATGACCGCGGCCTTCTGTGACCCGAGGCTCCACGTCCGGAAGGAGGGGAGCAGTGCATCGATGGGCCGGCTGCCTTGCGGGCCGCGGGTCAGCAGCGTGCCCCAGCCGTAGAGGGCGAGTCCGAGGCCCGCGCTGAGGGCAAGGACCACGAACGCGACGCGCACGATGATGACGTCCACGCCCAGCCGCTGCGCCATGGCGCGGCTCAGCCCCGACCCGAGACCGTCGGCCTCGCGGCGCGTCAGGTCCCGACAGCTCGGGTCGAGCCAGGCGAGGTCGAGTTCGGTGGACATGCCTCCAGTGTGGCCGATGGCGCGAAACGACCGCATCGGGAAACCCCCTGAGCCGTCCCTGGATACCCCCGCCGGGGCTGGTTCCCAGGTGGGTCGACGTGACAGGCTGGACCCATGACCAACCTGCCCGCGGCCCAGGACGCGCCTGCCCGGGTGCCGCTGCGCCGGGCCGGCAGCGGCAAGGTCATCGCCGGCGTCGCCCAGGGGCTGGCCGCGCACCTCGGCATCAACGTGACGCTCGTGCGCGTCTGCTTCGTCATCGCGGCCATGTTCTCCGGTGCCGGGGCACTGGCCTACGGCGCGCTGTGGGTGCTGGTGCCGCGTTACCAGGGGTCCGACGAACCCGCCGGGCTCGCGGCGGCGACGCGCAGGGGCATGCGCCCCGCGGCCGCCGCCCCCGTCAAACCCGACGACGGCGTCGTGATCGCCGGTGGCCTTGTCGTGGTCGGCCTGTTGTGGCTCTTCGTGTCCGGCGGCGTCGTGCCGACCGGCCTGTTCTGGCCCGCCGTGATCGGCGGCCTCGGCGTCATCACCATCTGGCTGCAGGTCGACGAACGCGTCGCGCCGGAGGACCGCAGGGGAGCGTGGCAGCGGCTCACGCGCGGCGGCGGTGCCATGAGCGTGCTGCGGCTGGTCGGCGGACTCGTGCTCGTCGGCCTAGGCATCTCGTGGATCCTCGCCACCCAGATCGGCCTGTCCCAGCTCCCGGGCGTGCTCGGTGCCTCCGGCGTGCTGCTCGCCGGACTCGTGGTCGTCGCCGCGCCCTGGCTGTACCAGCAGCGGGCCCGCGTCCGCCAGGCCGACGCGGAGCGCCTGCGTGCCGAGGCGAGGGCCGATATGGCGGCCCACCTCCACGACTCGGTCCTGCAGACCCTCGCGCTGATCCAGCGACAGGCCGACGACCCCGCCACGGTCGCGCAGCTCGCCCGCCGCCAGGAGCGCGAACTGCGGACCTGGCTCTACGGCGAGACCGCGCGCGCGGCCTCGCTCCGCTCCGCGCTGCGGGAGATGACCTCCGACGTGGAGGGCCGGTTCCCCGTCGACGTCGAGCTGGTCTGCGTCGGCGACGCGACCGTCGACGACCGCGTCGAGGCGCTGATCATGGCCACGGGAGAGGCCGTCACCAACGCCGCGAAGCACTCCGGTGCACCGCGGATCGACGTGTACGCCGAGGCCGAGGACGACCGCATCGAGATCTTCGTCCGGGACCGGGGCGCGGGCTTCGACCCCGACGCCGTTCCCTCGGGCAGGATGGGCGTGAGAGAATCCATCAAGGCCCGCATGGACCGCTACGGCGGCTCCGCGACGATCCGCTCCACCCCCGGTGAGGGCACCGAAGTGAAACTGGAGATCTCCCGATGACCGATGACGCCACACCCGCTCCGACTCCCGTCCCACTGTCGGAGTTGCGCGTGGTGATCGTCGACGACCACGCCATGTTCCGCGCCGGCGTGCGTCACGAGATCGGCGGCAAGTGCCTGGTCGTCGGCGAGGGCGAGGACGTTGACAGCGCCGTTGAGGTGATCGTCGAGCAGAAGCCGGACGTCGTCCTCCTCGACGTCCACCTGCCCGGGGGCGGCGGCGCGGAGGTCATCAAGCAGGTCCAGCCGCAGTGCCCCGACGTGAAGTTCCTCGCGCTGTCCGTCTCGGACGCGGCCCAGGACGTCATCGGCGTCATCCGCGCGGGCGCCCGCGGCTACGTCACCAAGTCCATCAGCTCCGACGAGCTGTTGGAGGGCATGACCCGGGTCGCGGCCGGCGACGCGGTCTTTTCGCCCCGGCTCGCGGGCTTCGTGCTCGACGCGTTCTCCGGAGCCGTCGACGTCGCCAGCATCGACGAGGAGCTGGACAAGATCTCCGCCCGCGAGCGCGAGGTCCTCAAGCTGATCGCGCGCGGCTACTCGTACCGCGAGGTCGCCAAGGAGCTGTTCATCTCCATCAAGACGGTCGAGACCCACGTCAGCTCGGTGCTGCGGAAGCTGCAGCTCAGCAACCGCCACCAGCTGACCAAGTGGGCCACCGACCGCCACCTGATCTGACTCAGCGGCGCAGGGGAGCCAGCTGCGTCGGCGACGCGGCGGGCACGACGGCGGCCGCGGGGCCCAGCCGACCAGTCGCCTCGTCGAACGGCAGCACCGTCACCTGGTCGGACAGCTGATTGCACACCAGCACCGCGCCGGGCACGTGCAGGTGGTGGCGCGGATGGCTGCCGCCGGTCGCGACCTCCCCTGCCGGCTCCAGCTCGATGACGTGCTTCGTCGGGTCGTCGACGATCCGCAGCACCGCGAGCACGTCCGATCCGCGCACGCCCACAGTCAGCCAGCCGCCGACGTGCGCGATCTCCGCGCAGGCGTCGCCGTCGGCGCCGGTGGCGCGCACCGGGTGCCTGCCGACGAGCTCGAGGGCGCCGGGCCAGCCGACGACCAGCACCTCGTTGCTGAACTCCGTCACCACGAACAACCACTCCTCGTGCACCACCAGGTGGCGCGGGCCGACCCCTGCCCGCAGCTGCAGTCTGTCGACCTCCGCCAGCGTACCGTCGGCGACGCGGAAGCGACGCAGCAGGTCGGCGCCGAGGTCGGTGGTGACGAAACCGCCCGTTGGCAGGGCCGCCGACGCGTGGGCCCTCGTCGCGTCGGCATCGACGGCGGGGGCGCGTAGCGTCGTCGTGACCAGCCCGTTGTCGTCGAGGAGGTAGTGCAGCACGGCCCCGTCGCCCCAGCAGGCGACCGTCACCCCGGACCCGTCCGCCTCCACCCGCACGTGGCAGGCGGCGGCGCCGGCGGGCAGGGTCTGCGCGGCGACGTACGCGTCGCCCTCGCGGCGCAGCACCAGGAGGCGCCCCTCGTGCTCCTCCACCGCGTACAGCATGTCGAGGCTCGGGTGCTGGGCGACGAACGACGGCGATGCAGCCCCCGCCAGCAGGCCGCCGACGGTGAAAGCGGCCCCGTCCCAGGCGGCCGCGGAGATCCCCCGGCCGCTGCCGTGGGGCGGGGTGTAGCTGGCGAGCCACAGGTCGATCGTCATGGCGCCGAGGCTAGCCGGCCCGGACATAGGCGACGGCGCCGGCCGGAGCCGGCGCCGTCGGGTAGGCGGGGAAGGAAAGGACGGGGAGGCGTCAGGCCTTCTTCTTGGTGACAAATCCGTAGATCACCAGCAGCAGGAGCGCGCCGAGCACGGAGAAGATCAGCCCCGTGGGGGAGAAGATGTCCGAGTATTTGACGCCGAAGATCGCGCCGCCGATAAAGCCGCCGACGAGAGCGCCCGCGATGCCGAGCAGGATCGTCGCGACCCAGCCGCCACCCTGCTTGCCGGGCAGGATCGCCTTGGCGATTGCGCCTCCGAGGAGGCCGATGACGATGTAGGCAATGATGGTTCCCATGTGCCCAGCATGGCACTGACAAGGGGTCACTGTTACACGGAACGACCCTGATCCTGCCCGGCTATACGCCCTCGGCTGAATCGGGGACAACCCCGACAGGGGCGGATCCGATGCTCAGAACAGAGGCCTGAGCGGGGACAGGAACAGCTCGGTGAGCTTCGCGACCCACGAGCGTCGTGCCCACCGTTCCTCGTTCAGCTGAACGGTGTTCGACTGGTCGGTGAGGAAGATCTCCTCCATCCGCTCGGCGACGTACGGGTCGGCGATCTCCAGGTTGATCTCGTAGTTGCCCCACAGGCTCAGCCGGTCGATGTTGGCCGTTCCGATCGTCGACCAGCTGCCGTCGATCGTCGCGGTCTTCGCGTGCACCATCGCGCCCTGGAACAGGTACAGCTTGATGCCGGCCTCCAGCAGCGTCGTGTAGAAGCCACGCGAGAGCCAGTCCGCGACGACGTGGTTGGACACGGCCGGCACGATGATCCGCACGTCGACGCCGCGGCGGCAGGCATCCCGCAGCGCGCGGATCAGGTCCTCGTCAGGGATCAGGTAGGCGTGCGTGAACCAGATTCGCTCGGAGGCGCGGTCGATGGCCTCCAGGTACATGTTGCGGATCGGGTACACCTGCAGCCGGGGCACATTGCGGTGCACCCACATGCGCGTCTGCCAGGTGCGCTTGGGGTTGTGCTCGATTCGCCTGCGCCGCCGCCCGGTGTGCAGGTTCCAGAAGTCGATGAACGCGTTCTCGATCTCTGCGGCCCCGGGGCCGACGATGCGGGCGTGGGTGTCGCGCCAGTCGGTCGCATACAGCGAGCCGATGTTGTAGCCGCCGATGAACCCGATGATCCCGTCGACGACCAGCAGCTTGCGGTGGTCGCGGCCCCAGGTGCGCGGCGACCACGGGATCGGCATCGCCGGAAGGCGCAGCGTGCGGATCCGGTCCGGAAGCTGCTGGTAGAACTTCGGGGGGACGACGAGATTCGCGAACTCATCCCAGATGACGTGGACCTCGACGCCGCGGTCGGCGGCACGGATCAGGGCGTCCATGAAGCGCTGGCCCTCGTCGTCGCCCTTCCAGATGAAGGTCTCGAAGTAGACGCGTTCCTGGGCGAAGTCGATCGCCTCGATCATGTCGTCGAAGACATGCTCGCCGTAGGTGTAGATGGTCAGCTCATTCGACTCGAATGCAATGGGCTCGGGTGGCGTGACTGGGAACCTGCGCAGCTTCCGGTGCTTCTTCCGACTGGCCTCCGTCACCGTGATGGCGATCACAGCGGCCAGCTGACCCAGCACGAGGGCCACGGTCACGCGGTTGAACAGTCGAGTGAGCCGGGCGAACGTGCGACGCATGTCTGCAGCTTACCGACGCGTCGATCGTCGGTGCGGGAGGGTAATCTGACCCACGCTATGAGCGACTCCCTGATGCCTGACCTGTTCGCCGTCTTCCAGCCGACGGAGGCCCCGAAGCCCCGCGAGAACACCGAGCGTCGCCAGGGCAGCGCGAAGAAGGTGAGCGCCGAGGAGCTCCTCGCGGGCCTCAACGGGCCCCAGCGGGAGGCGGTCGTGCACGAGGGAAGCCCCGTGCTGGTGGTCGCCGGCGCGGGCTCCGGCAAGACCCGGGTCCTGACGAGGCGCATCGCCTACCTGGTCGCCGAGCGGAACGTGCACCCCGGATCCATCCTCGCCATCACTTTCACCAACAAGGCCGCCGCCGAGATGCGCCAGCGCGTCGTCGATCTGGTCGGCAACCGCGCCAAGCTCATGTGGGTCTCGACGTTCCACTCCGCCTGCGTGCGGATTCTGCGCGCCGACATCGACCGCTTCGGCATCTCCAAGAGCTTCTCGATCTACGACGACGCCGACTCGAAGCGCCTCATGTCGCTCGTCCTGCGCGACCTGGCCGTCGATCCGAAGAAGTTCCCCGTCCGCAAGGTCATGACGGTGGTCAGCAACTTCAAGAACGAGCTGGTCGATCACGAGACGGCCCGCTCGGAGGCGGACAACCCCGTCAAGGTGACCTACGCCGCCGCCTACGCCGACTACCAGACCCGTCTGGGGGCCGCGAACGCCCTGGACTTCGACGACCTGATCATGACCACCGTCAACCTGTTCCGCGCCTTCCCCGACGTGCGGGAGAAGTACCGTCGCCGGTTCCGTCAGGTGCTCGTCGACGAGTACCAGGACACCAACCACGCGCAGTACTCGCTCGTGAAGGAGCTGTGCGGCGAGCAGACCACCGGCGTCGTCGACGGCACCCCGGTCGTCGAGCCGGCCGAGCTGATGGTCGTCGGCGACTCCGACCAGTCCATCTACGCCTTCCGCGGCGCCACCATCCGCAACATCCTCGACTTCGAGGCCGACTTCCCGGGCGCCACCACCGTCGTGCTGGACCAGAACTACCGCTCCACCCACAACATCCTGAAGGCCGCCAACGCCGTCATCTCCCGCAACCAGGGCCGCCGCGACAAGTCGCTGTGGTCCGACCTCGGGGACGGCGAGCTGATCACCGGCTGGGTCGCCGACACCGAGCACGACGAGGCCCAGTTCGTCGCCACCGAGATCGACAGGCTGTCTGACGAGGGGGCCAGCCAGTACGGCGACACCGCGGTCTTCTACCGCACCAACGCCCAGTCGCGTGCGTTCGAGGAGGTGTTCATCCGCGTCGGCATGCCCTACAAGGTCGTCGGCGGCGTTCGCTTCTACGAGCGCCGCGAGATCCGTGACGCCATCGCGTACCTGCGGGCGCTGGCGAACCCGGCCGACGACGTGTCGGTGCGGCGCATCCTCAACGTGCCGAAGCGCGGCATCGGCGACCGCGCCGAGGCTGCCATCGCGTCGCTGGCCAGCGCCGAGCGGATCAGCTTCTTCGATGCGCTGCAGCGCTCGTCGGAGGCACCGGGGCTCGCGACCCGCTCGTCGAAGCAGATCCAGGGCTTCGTCGACGTCATGAACCTGCACCGCGCCATGGTCGCGGAGGGCAGGCCCGCCGACGAGGTGCTGACGTCGATCCTGCACGAATCCGGATACGTCCCCGAGCTCCATAACTCCACCGACCCGCAGGACGAGACGCGCCTGGAGAACCTGGAGGAGCTCGTCAGCGTCGCCGCGGAGTTCGTCGCCTCCGTCGGCGCCGTCGACCTGGAGGAGGCCGAGGCAGCGGAGTCCGGGCTGGCCTCCGGCATGCCGGAACCCGACGACTCGCTGCCAGCCTTCCTGGAACGCATCGCCCTGGTGGCGGACTCGGACCAGGTCCCCGAGCACGAGGAGGGCAAGGGCGTCGTGACCCTCATGACGCTCCACACGGCGAAGGGGCTGGAGTTCGACACGGTCTTCCTGACGGGCATGGAGGAGGGCATCTTCCCGCACATGCGTGCGCTGACCGACCCGGAGGAACTGGAGGAGGAGCGTCGACTGGCCTATGTCGGCATCACGCGCGCCCGCAAGCGCCTCTACCTGAGCCGGGCGCAGGTCCGCATCACCTTCGGCCAGCCGAACTACAACCCCGCCTCCCGGTTCCTCGATGAGGTGCCAGCTCAGGTCGTCGACTGGCGCCGCACAGGAGAGGCCACCACCACGTGGGCCGGCCGCGACTCGGGCCGTCGCTCGAGCACCACCGCGTCGATGCAGAGTTTCGGTTCCGGGAAGAAGGTGCCCGTCAACCGCGTGGCCTCCGTTGAGGTGGGCGAGCGGGTGCTGCACACGGCCTTCGGCATGGGCACCGTCATCGCGGTACACGGCGCCGGGGACGCGACGAAGGTCGACGTCGACTTCGGTTCTGCCGGCTCCAAGCGCCTCAGCCTCCGCCACGCGCCGATGGAGAAGCTGTAGAACCCTTCGCTTCGCTCAGGGCCCTTCGACAGGCTCAGGGAACCGGTGGGGCCCTTCGACAGGCTCAGGGAACCGGTGGGGCCCAGCGAACCGCAGTCGGGTCGTTGAGCTTGTCGAAACGCCTCGAGCTTGTCGAGAGGTTCCCTCACGCGCACAACTGTGGGCTGGTCCCTGGCACTCGGCTCATGTGCGCGTGCTGGGGACCAGGCCACTTCTGTGCGCGGCGCGGGGTGAGAAGGGCGACGCGGGGGTGTCCCTTCGACGGGCTCAGGGCCCTTCGACGAGCTCAGGGAACCGATCACGGGTCGTTGAGCCTACCGAAACGCCCCGAGCGGAGCGAGGGGTCCTACCTGACCGAGACGCCGAGCGACTTCAGCCAGGTGACGGGGTTGCTGGCCGAGTAGATGTCGCCCGGGGTGGTGCCGTCGGGGTAGTACTCGAAGTGCAGGTGGGCGCCGAAGGAGCGGCCGGTGACGCCGACGTATCCGATCAGCTGTCCCACCTTCACTGTGTCACCGGGGGAGACGACCTTGCGGCTCATGTGGGCGTACAGCGTCGCTCCGCTGGAGTGCTGGATGACGACGTTGGTGCCGGCCCAGGAGCCGGCGGTGGAGCTGAGGACGACGCCGGAGGCGGCGGCGTAGATGGGCGTGCCGACGGGGGCCGGGAAGTCCTGGCCCGTGTGGTAGCGCGCCCAGGTGCCGGTGGCGCCGAAGCTGGCGCCGATGCGGTAGTTGGACTTGACGGGCATCGAGCCACCCTCGGTGGTGAGGTTCTCGATGTCCTGGGCAGAGAGATCGTTGATGCTGAGGCCGACGGCGGCTGCCGCAGCCGTCTCGAGCAGCTTCTGGGCGGCCTCGGCCTCGGCCTTCAGCTTCTTCGACTGCTTGGCGACGAGCACCAGATCGGCCGACATGAGGCTCTCGCGCTCGGCGGCGGTGGTCTCGGTCTCGGCCTCGGCGGCCGACTCGTTCGACTCGGCGAGGGCCGACTCGCGCTCCTTGGCGGCGTCATCGGCGATCGCGTCGCTCAGGTGGGAGCGTACGACGCTGCGGCTGACCTCCTCCGAGCGGTCCCCGAAGGCCTCCTCGGCGGCGGAGGCGGCCGCGGCGGGGACGGCGACGTCGTCGGCCGCGTCGAACCCGGCACCGCGGGCGACGAAGGCGAAGGCGAACAGGGCCGAGACGCTGAGCGCGCCGGCGACAGACAGGGAGATCAGCCTGCGGCTGAACCGAAGGGCGGTGGCCCCACGGCGGGCCGGGGAACCGGTCGCCTCGACCTCGACGATGTCGTCGATGTCGACTGCGGCGCGGCGTGCGCTGCGCGATGCGTTGTCGTTCACCTGACTCCTTGTGTTCCAGCCGGCCGGTCCATCGATGTGACCGTTCCGCAGGGAACCTTAACAGTTCTCAGGAATCTCTCAAAGACCGGGTCTCATTAAGCCCTCAGCGTGTGGGCGGATGGTGTGCTTCTGCCCCGTTGGTGGCGGGAGCGCCGGTATCGTGGCGCGCATTGACCCTCACATTCCAAGGAACAACGTGGATCTTCTGGAGTATCAGGCGCGCGACATGTTCGAGCGTTACAACGTGCCGGTGTTGTCGGGCAGGACGGCCACCACACCTGAGGAGGCGGTTGCCGCCTACGAACAGCTCGGCGTCGAGCTCGCCGTCATCAAGGCCCAGGTCCGGGTCGGCGGACGGGGAAAGGCGGGCGGCGTGAAGCTCGCCCGTGGAGCCGGGTCCGTGGCCGCCACGGCCCGCGAGATCCTTGGCCTCGACATCAAGGGCCACAGGGTCGAGCTTGTCATGGTCAGCCCCGGCGCCGACATCGCGGAGGAGTTCTACTTCTCGATCCTCCTGGATCGGGCGTCCGGTGGATACCTGGCGATGTGCAGCATCGAGGGTGGCGTCGAGATCGAGACGCTGGCCGTCGAGCGGCCCGAGGCGCTCGTCAAGGTGCCGCTCGACCCGGTCGAGGGCGTCTCGCCCGCGGTCGCGAAGCGCATCGTGACCGAGGCGGGCTTCCTGCCCGAGGACCACGCCCGCGTGGCAGAGGTCATGGTCAGGCTGTGGGACGTGTTCTCCGGGGCCGACGCCACCCTGGTGGAGGTCAACCCGCTCATCAAGACCGGATCGGGCAGCATCATCGCGCTCGACGGGAAGGTGACGCTCGACGACAACGCCACCTTCCGACACCCCGACCGCGAGCAGTACAAGGAGAGTAGCGGCGACGTCGACCTCGAAAGACAGGCCCGCGAGCTGGGGTTGGGCTACGTCAAGCTCGACGGGACCGTCGGCATCATCGGCAATGGCGCGGGCCTCGTCATGAGCACCCTCGATGTCGTCGCGGGGGCGGGAGAGGACCTCCCCGGGAAGCCGCGACCCGCCAACTTTCTCGACATCGGCGGCGGTGCCTCAGCCGCCGTGATGGCCAACGGCCTGCGCATCATCATGAGCGACCCGCAGGTCAGGAGCGTCTTCGTCAACGTGTTCGGCGGAATCACGGCCTGCAGTGACGTCGCGACCGGCATCGTCAACGCTCTGGAGATCCTGGGCGACGAGGCCCACCTGCCGATCGTCGTGCGGCTCGACGGCAACTCCGTCGAGGTGGGCAAGGCCATCCTCGCCGAGGCGAATCACCCGATGATCACCGTCAAGAACACCATGGACGAGGCGGCCCGTACGGCCGCGCGCCTTGCCTCCGAAGGGAACTGAGCGAAGTGTCGATCTTCATCAACGCGTCCTCTCGCGTCATCGTCCAGGGCATGACGGGCCGGGAGGGCCGGAAGCACACGCAGCGCATGATCATGTCCGGCTCCCGGATCGTCGGCGGCGTCACGCCCGGCAAGGGCGGCACCTCCGTCCTGTTCGAGGAGGACCCGGTGCCGGTGTTCGGGTCCGTCCCGGAGGCTGTCGCCGCGACCCACGCCGACGTGTCCGTCGTGTTCGTTCCCCCGCCGTTCGCCAAGGAGGCGGTGCTGGACGCCGTCGAGGCTGAGGTCGGCCTGGTCGTCGTGATCACCGAGGGCATTCCGGTGCATGACTCGGTCGAGTTCATCTCCGCGGCCCGTGGCTCGGCGACCCGGATCATCGGGCCCAACTGCCCCGGACTCATCTCGCCCGGAAAGTCGAACGCCGGCATCATCCCCGCCCAGATCTCCGGGCCGGGCCGCATCGGGCTCGTGTCGAAGTCGGGCACGCTGACCTATCAGATGATGTACGAGCTGCGCGACCACGGGTTCTCCACGGCGATCGGTATCGGCGGAGACCCGGTCGTCGGAACCGGCCACATCGACGCGCTGAAGGCGTTCGAGGACGACCCTGACACCGACATCATCGTGATGATCGGGGAGATCGGCGGCGATGCGGAGGAGCGGGCGGCCGAGTACATCGCGAGCAACATCACCAAACCGGTGGTCGGCTACGTCGCGGGCTTCACCGCCCCGCCCGGCAAGACCATGGGACACGCGGGAGCCATCATCACCGGCTCGTCCGGCACGGCTGCCGCGAAGAAGGAGGCCCTCGAGGCCGCCGGGGTGGCCGTCGGGCGCACCCCCTCGCTGACTGCCCAGCTCGCCCGTGACGCGATCGCGAGGCAGCGGGGCAGCCTCGGCTGATACGCGACGCTACGAGTCGGCCTGAGTCGCGCGGACCGCGACCCGGGCCGCCAGCGCGTTCAGCTGGTCCGTCGTCATGCGGTAGTCCTCGGACACCGAGACGAGCGTGTAGCTGACCAGGTCGTCGACGCGCGTGACGAGGAGCTGGTACTCGACCGACTCGGTGGCCGACGTGGCCTGCGACACGTCGAACAGCCTGCTGGTGCCGGTGGCGTCCCCGACGGTCGTCTTGACATCGTCGAGTCGCTTGACCGTCGCGGTGTTCACGCGGTCGGCGCAGCTGGTGAGGCCACGGACGAGCTTGTCAGCGAAGTCCTTGGCCGTGTCGCTCTTCTCGAAGTAGAACTGCATCTCGTCGATGCCGAACGTGGTGGGCGCCTCGTCGTCCTGCGTCATGAGGTAGGTGGCCTGCGAGCGCGTTGCGGGCCCCGCCTCCGTCGCCAGGGTCAGGTTCTCGCAGCCGGTGCCGGTCGAGGTGAGATCGCCGGGACCGGTCATGGACCAGCGGCCGGCGCCGGCGCGGATCCGCGGGAGATCCGAGGGGCTCAGCCAGCCGAGGGGCTCGACGGCAGGGATCACGGTCCCGGTCACCTGGACGTCCGACGGTGCGTCGGCGCCCTGCGCCTCGGAGAGCACCTCCTGGCTGCGCGTGATGGCCTCGGCGGGAGTCTCGGCGTCGACGGCGGAACCGAACTTGGTCACGTCGAGCATCTGCACGGCGGCCCCCGCGCGCGTGATGAGCACCGTGTGGAACTGGGAGGGATCGTCCTGGAACTCGACAGTGATCTGGAACGTGTCCTCGGCCAGACCGCTGACCGACTGTGCGTTGACGATGTAGCTCGGCACCTCGGAGCAGCTCGACAGCACCGAGACCCGCGACTCGAACACCTCCGCCGCGACGTCGGCGTCGGCGAACACATCGACCCGGTGCAGCGCCGCCGTCTCGTCCGTGGTGGCGAGGGTGCGCTGCAGCGTCGTTGTCGGGTTCGGCTCCTGGGGAGCCGTCTGGAAGCAGGCCACACGGCCAGAGTGGTCCCCGAGCGACTGCGAGGTCGCCGTGATGGTCCAGGCCGACGAGGCGACGGTGGCGAGATCAGCCGGGGTCAGCAGCACGTCCACATCCGCAGGTGCTGCGCTGGTGGCCGTGGAGGAGGGGCTGGGTGAGGCCGACGGCTGCTCCCCGGCCGACTGGCGCACCGTCCGCACGATCAGGAAGGCGAGGACGGCGACGACCAGGGCGACGATGAGGCCGGCAGCGGCCCACTTGGTGAGCGTCGCGCGGTGCGCCCTGAGCCAGTGCTCCGGCGTGGGGGAGTCATCGCCCTCAGGCGTGAGAGGGGTGGTGGAGCTCAGGGCCGAACGACGCGGCGCCGGGCCCGGGCTCTCGGCGAACTCCCCCGCGGAGCGGGGCATGACGGGAGCCGGGATGGGGGTCGCGGAGGCATCATCGGCGTGCACGGCGGGGCGCGCATCGGGAGCCGGGGCCTCGGCGGACTGCGTGCCGGGGCGGGCGAAGGGATTGACGGCGGGCTCCGGCGGCTCGTCGCCGAGGCCCGCGACGGCGGCCCGGGCGGGGCGGCGCGCCTGCGGCGGATCAGTCGGCCGGGACTCCGGTCCAGCTGCAGGCTCCTCGCCGCGTCGGGCCCGGCGCCCCGTCTGGGCTGGGGTATCGTCCGAGGCGGTCGAGTCTTCCGTCGCCGGCTGCTGCCAGGCGCGGCGTGGGCGGAACGGCTCGCCAGCTGACATCTTTCCACCTCCTCGCGAGGCGCCTCCGGGTCGCCTCGTTGGGCAAGACTACCGGGGGTCCCCAGGACTATGGCGCGCAACAGGGCTCCACGCACCGTGGCCGTCGACGTAGACGCTCCGAGCGCGCAGTCGCCGAAGCGGCTGCCGCTGCCGTGGTGGCTCGTCGCCGGCGCCGGCCCCGTGGCCGTGTTGGCCGTGGGCTGGGTGCTGGTCGCCGCGTTCTGCGCTGTCGGCTGGCTGACCTCCCCCGAGGCCGACCTCGGCGCGGCCCTGCGGCTCGCCACCTCCGTCCTGCTGCTCGCCCACGGCGGGACGGTGCTCGTCGGTGGGCAGGCTGTCTCGCTTGCGCCGCTCGGCCTCACTGCCTTGCTCGTGTTCGTCGCGATTCCCGTCTCTTCGCTGGCGGCGAGGCTCGCCGCGTCGCATGGGCAGGACCCCGACGACACCGGCGAGCTGCTCGTCGACGGCGAGGCCGTTGCGCTGCGGGTCGCCGGCCTTTTCGCCGGCGTGTACTTCGTGGTCGTCCTCCTCACCGGTGCGCTGCTCGGGAACGTCACGCCCGGCCTGGTGATCGGCACGATCGTCGTGGCGGCCGTTTCCGGCCTGTGGGGGGCCAGCAGGGGAGTCGGGTACGACCCGACCGCCGTCTGGCCGTCCTGGCTGCAGGCGGTGCCGAGGGCCATGGGCGCCGCGCTGCTCGTGGTGTTCGCGGGAGCTGCAGCGGCACTGGCGCTGGCGCTCTGGTCCGGGCAGGAGCGCGTCACCGACATCGTCGTGGCGCTGGGGGGTGGCGCGGTCGGCGCGGTGCTGCAGGTCGTGCTGCACCTGCTCTACCTGCCGAACCTCGTGCTGGCCTGCGCCTCCTGGGTGCTCGGAGCGGGCATCACCTTCGGCGACGGGACACTCGTCACGGTCGCCACCACCGACGTCGGCATCCTGCCGTCGATCCCCGTGCTGGGGGCGGTGCCCACTGGCGATATGTCGCCCGTGCAGCTGTGGTGGCTCGTCGTCGGCGTGCTGGCCGGGCTCGTCGCCGGCGTGGTCATCGCGCTGGCCCGCCCCCGCGCCCGTTTCGACGAGACGGCCCTGGTCGGCGGCCTGTCCGGCGTGCTCGCCGGGCTGCTCGTCGCCGCCGCCTGCGCGCTGGGCTCCGGCGGCCTCGGCACCGGCAGGCTAGCGGAGGTCGGGGCGCGGTTCCCCGAGCTGCTGATCTTCGCCCCGACCATCCTCGGGCTCTCCGGCCTGACCGGCGGGCTCGCCGTCGGGCTGGTGAGACGCGAGTGGCCGGGGCGCCGCCGCGAGGACGACGGGCGGTCCCCGGATCCGGTGGACGACGCCGCCGGCGACATGGCCTAGGCTGCGGCGCGTGACCTGCTCCGTCGTCGTCCTCGCCTCCGGCTCCGGGACGCTGTGCCAGGCCCTGATCGACGCCGTCCGCGACTCCCGCGTCGACGCACGCGTCGCGGCCGTGGTCAGCGACCGGAGCGACGCCGGGGTGCTGACGCGGGCGCGCGCTGCCGGGATCCCCGCCGTTGCCCATCCCCTCGCCAGGGGCGCGGACCGCGCGGCCTGGGACGAGGAACTGACCTCGATCGTCGACGGCTTCGCGCCGGACCTGGTCGCCTCCGCGGGGTTCATGAAGCTGCTCGGCGCGTCCTTCCTCGCCCGCTTCGGCGGACGCGTCATCAACACCCACCCCTCGCTGCTACCTGCCTTCCCCGGCATGCACGGGCCGCGGGACGCCCTGGCCGCCGGTGTCAAGCTGGCCGGCGCCACTGTCTTCGTCGTCGATGCGGGGATCGACACCGGTAGGATCCTGCTGCAGGGTGCGGTGGACGTCCTGCCCGATGACGATGTCGAGACACTCCATGAGCGGATCAAAGTGGTCGAACGCCGGCTGCTCGTGCAGGCTGTCGACGACTGGAAGAAGGAACACCCGTGAGTGATGTCATCCCGCTGCGCCGGGCCCTCGTATCCGTCTACGACAAGACCGGACTGGTCGAGCTGGGGCGCGACCTCGCCGCCGCCGGCGTAGAGATCGTCTCGACGGGCTCGACCGCCGCGCGGCTCGCCGAGGCCGGCGTGCCGGTGACCCCCGTCGAGCAGCTGACCGGCTTCCCCGAGTGCCTCGACGGGCGCGTCAAGACGCTCCACCCGTTCGTGCACGCCGGCATCCTCGCGGACCGACGCCTCGACTCGCATGTGGCCCAGCTCGACGAGCTCGACATCGCCCCCTTCGACCTGGTCATCACGAACCTGTACCCGTTCCAGGCCACCGTCGACTCCGGCGCCGGCGAGGACGAGTGCGTCGAGCAGATCGACATCGGCGGCCCCACCATGGTCCGCGCCGCGGCCAAGAACCACGCTTCGGTCGCCGTCGTCACGTCGGCCGAGCAGTACCCGGCGCTCCGCGAGGCTCTGCAGGGCGGCGGCTTCACGCTCGTCCAGCGCAAGCAGCTCGCCGCGGCGGCCTTCGTGCACACCGCCAGCTACGACGTGGCCGTCGCGGGCTGGATGGGCTCCGTCGTGACCGACTCCTCCGAGGGCACCGGCTTCCCGTCCTGGGTGGGGCGCACCTGGCTCAAGGTCGCCGACCTGCGCTACGGCGAGAACTCGCACCAGAGTGCCGCCGTCTACCGCAACGGCGACGGCACCGCGGGCCTCGCCGATGCCACGCAGCTGCACGGCAAGGAGATGAGCTACAACAACTACGTCGACGCCGACGCCGCGCACCGCGCCGCCTATGACTTCGAGGGCCCTGCGGTCGCGATCATCAAGCACGCCAACCCCTGCGGCATCGCCACCGGCACGGACATCGCAGAGGCCCACCGCAAGGCCCACGCCTGCGACCCCGTCTCCGCCTTCGGTGGCGTCATCGCCGCCAACCGCAACGTCACGCTCGAGATGGCGGAGCAGGTCCGCGAGATCTTCACCGAGGTCATCGTCGCGCCCGGCTACGAGGAGGGTGCCGTCGAGCTGCTCTCGCGCAAGAAGAACCTCCGCATCCTGATCGCTGGGCCCTCGGCCGACGCGGGCCTCGTGCTGCGCGAGATCGACGGCGGCGCGCTCCTGCAGCAGGTCGACGAGATCGACGCCCCCGGCGATGATGTGGCCAACTGGACGCTCGCCGCGGGCGAGCCCGCCGACGGGGCGACGCTGGCCGACCTCGCGTTCGCGTGGCGGGCCGTGCGCTCCGTCAAGTCGAACGCCATCCTGCTCGCCTCCGACGGCGCCTCCGTCGGCGTCGGCATGGGCCAGGTCAACCGCGTCGACTCCTGCCACCTGGCCGTCGACCGCGCCGGCGACCGTGCAGCCGGATCCGTCGCGGCCTCCGATGCGTTCTTCCCCTTCGCCGACGGTGCCCAGGTGCTCCTCGACGCAGGCGTGAAGGCGATCGTGCAGCCCGGCGGGTCGGTGCGTGACCAGGAGGTCATCGACGCGGTCGCGGCCGCGGGCGTGACCATGTACTTCACCGGCACCCGCCACTTCTTCCACTGACAAGGAGCCCCCGTGACGGCACAGGCACTCGACGGCAAGGCCACCGCGGCCGCGATCAAGGCCGAGCTGGCAGGTCGCGTCGCCGCGCTGCGTGACCGCGGCATCTACCCCGGACTCGCGACGGTGCTCGTCGGCTCCGACCCGGCCAGCCAGAACTACGTGCGGATGAAGCACCGCGACTGCGAGCAGGTCGGCATCGAGTCGATCCGTGTCGAGCTGCCCGCCGATGCGACGGCGGACCAGCTGCGCGTCGCGATCGAGCGGCTCAACGAGGACCCCGGCTGCACGGGATACATCGTCCAGCTGCCTCTGCCGCGACATCTCGACGAGAACTGGGCACTAAGCCTGATCGACCCCGACAAGGACGCCGACGGGCTGCACCCGATCAACCTCGGTCGGCTCGTGCTCAACGAGCCCGGCACGCTGCCCTGCACCCCGCGTGGCATCGTCGAACTGCTGCGCCGCCACGACGTGGAGCTCAACGGGGCCGACGTGGTGGTCGTGGGCCGCGGCATCACCGTCGGCCGCCCGCTGGGGCTGATCCTGACGCGCCGCAGCGAGAACGCCACCGTGACGCTCTGCCACACGGGAACCCGCGACCTGGCGGATCACACGCGCCGCGCCGACATCGTCGTCGCGGCCGCGGGCGTGCCGGGGATGATCACTGCGGACATGGTCCGCAAGGGGGCGGCGCTCGTCGACGTCGGCGTCAGCCGCGTCGACGGCAGGACCACCGGCGACCTCGCCGCGGACGTGTGGGACAAGGCCGCCTGGGTCACCCCGAACCCCGGCGGCGTCGGCCCGATGACCCGCGCGATGCTGCTCAGCAACGTGGTGGACCGCTCCGAGGCCCTGCATGCCGGATAAGCGCGACAAGCCGGCCGCGACCTTACCGTCGAGTCCGTGGGCGCTCGGCGCCGCGTTGGCTCTTGTGGGGTTCGCGGCCGGTTTCGCCGCGTTCGGCTACTGGCGTCGTTCGGCGCTGATGATGTCGGCCGCGCTGCTGCTCGGCGGGTTCCTCCGACTCGTCCTGCCACGCCGCGCCGCCGGGCTGCTGGTCGTGCGCCGCCGGTGGATCGACGTGGCGGTGTTGTTCGCACTTGGCGTGCTGATCGCGGTCGTCTCGCTTGTGGTCCCGCCGTCGAGGTGACCCCGGTTTGTCCGACGCTGACCCCCGTGTTTCGATAGTGGCCATGCAGCAAGCCGTTGAAGACGTCGACCTGGCCCCCGGCAGGGGGACGGACCCCCGGCCGTGGCCGAAGCCGCGCGACCGCTACATCGTCTTCGGGGAGATGCTGCTGTTCGCCACGCTCAGCCTCATCGCCTCCTTCGTGTTGTCCTACGACGCGATCATCCTCGCCAGGAACCCCGACGCGATCCTCAGCTGCTCGATCAACGCGATCTTCGACTGCGCCAAGGTCGGCACCACCTGGCAGGCCAACGTCTTCGGCTTCCCCAACGCGTTCCTCGGCCTGATCGCCGAGCCGGTCGTCATGACCATCGCCGTCGCATCCCTGTGCGGCACGCGCTTCCCGCGCTGGTTCATGTTCACCGCGAACATCGTCTACTTCCTGGGCGTCGTCTTCGCCTACTGGCTGCTCGTCCAGAGCACGTTCGTGATCGGCGCCCTGTGCCCGTGGTGCATCCTCGTGACGATCTCCACCACCTTCGTCTTCTGGTCCATGACCAGGTGGAACATCCTCGAGGCGAACCTGTTCCTGCCACCCGCGGCCCAGGCGAAGGCCCGCGCCTTCGTCGACGGCGGCTGGATGACCATCGCCCTGATGTCCTGGCTCGTCCTGGTGGGGCTGCTCGAGGTGCTCAAGTGGGTGTTCAACATCCTCTGACCGGTGCCCGTCCCCCCGGGCGAGTGGAGTCGGAGTAGAGTCGCTTCCACGGACAAACACCGTTCTTGGAAGGAAAAGTATGAGCACTGATGCTCCCCTCAAGATCGCCGTCACCGGCGCCGCCGGCCAGATCTGCTACAGCCTGCTGTTCCGCATCGCCAGCGGGTCGCTGCTCGGCGACCGGCCGATCGAGCTGCGTCTCCTCGAGATCACCCCTGCGCTGAAGGCGCTCGAGGGTGTCGTCATGGAGCTCGACGACTGCGCATTCGGCAACCTGGTCAACATCGAGATCGGTGACGATCCCCGCAAGGTCTTCGACGGCGTGCACGCCGCCATGCTCGTCGGCGCCATGCCCCGCAAGGCAGGCATGGAGCGTGGCGACCTGCTGTCGGCCAACGGCGCCATCTTCACCGCACAGGGCAAGGCACTCAACGACGTGGCGGCCGACGATGTCAAGGTGCTCGTGACGGGCAACCCCGCGAACACCAACGCGCTCATCGCCATGAAGAACGCCCCCGACATCCCCGCCTCGCAGTTCAACGCGCTGACGCGCCTCGACCACAACCGCGCAAAGTCGCAGCTCGCGGCCAAGCTCGGCGTTCCGGTCACCGAGGTCAGCCACATGACCATCTGGGGCAACCACTCCGCCACGCAGTACCCGGACCTGTTCAACGCCAAGGTCGGCGGGAAGAACGCGGCCGAGCTCGTGGGCGACGAGGCGTGGATCGAGAACGACTTCATCCCCACCGTCGCCAAGCGCGGCGCCGCCATCATCGCCGCCCGCGGCCTCTCGTCGGCTGCCTCGGCTGCCAACGCGACCGTCGAGCACATGCGCGACTGGATCCTCGGCACCCCTGAGGGTGACTGGGTCTCGATGGCCGTGCCGTCCGACGGCTCCTACGGTGTTCCCGAGGGCCTGATCTCCTCGTTCCCGTGCATCGTCAAGGATGGGAAGTACGAGATCGTGCAGGGCCTCGAGCTCGGCGAGTTCTCGCGCGCCAAGATCGACGCCTCCGTCGCGGAGCTGGTCGACGAGCGCAACGCCGTCACCGAGCTCGGCCTCATCTGAGCCGCGCCCGACGCTGAAGGAGCCGGTCACCCCGCGGGGTGACCGGCTCCTTCGTGTTCAGACGGTCCGGATCAGTGGTCGAGGGCGCCCTCGGCGCCCGCGCCGGTCATGGAGCGGACCTCCATCTCGGCGGACACATCGGCGTACTCGGGTCCGTCCGGCTTCACGACCGAGCCGAGCCAGCCGAGGAGGAAGCCGACAGGCACCGAGACGATGGCCGGCGAATCGATCGGGAACCACGCGAAGTCCAGGTCGGGGAACATCGCCGTCGGTGCCCCCGACACGGCGGGCGAGAAGACGATCAGCACGACGGCGGTGAACAGGCCACCGAAGATCGACCACACAGCGCCGGCGGTGGAGAACTTCTTCCAGTACAGCGAGTACAGGATCGACGGCAGGTTCGCCGAGGCCGCGACGGCGAAGGCCAGCGCGACGAGGAAGGCGATGTTCTGCCCGTTCGCGGCGATGCCGCCGACGATCGCGATGAGGCCGATCGTGACCGACGTCCAGCGTGCGACCCTGATCTCCTTGGCCGGATCGGCCTTGCCGTCCTTGATCACCGAGTTGTAGATGTCGTGCGCGAACGACGCCGACGCGGTGATGGTCAGGCCGGCGACGACCGCCAGGATGGTGGCGAACGCGATGCCGCAGATGATCGCCATCAGGATCGCCCCGCCGAGCTCGAACGCCAGCGCAGGCGCCGCCGCGTTGGCCTTGCCGGGCATGCCGTTGATGGCCTCCGGGCCGACGAGCCACGCTGCGCCGTAGCCGAGCACCATCGTGAACAGGTAGAACGCGCCGATCAGGCCGATGGCCCACGTGACCGAGCGGCGCGCCTCCTTGGCGGTCGGCACGGTGTAGAAGCGCATCAGCACGTGCGGGAGGCCCGACGCGCCGAGCACCAGAGCCATGCCGAGGGAGACCAGGGCGACCGGGTCCTTGTACTTCGACATGGGCTCGATCAGGTTGATCTCGGAGCCCTGCTCGGCGGTGGTGTTCATCGCCTCGCCGATGAGCCCCGACAGGTTGAAGCCCGCCATCGCGAGCACCCACACAGTCATGACCAGCGCGCCGGAGATCAGCAGCACGGCCTTGATCATCTGGACCCAGGTCGTGCCCTTCATACCGCCGATGAGGACATAGGCGACCATCAGCAGGCCGACGATCACGATGACGATGTTCTGCGCGGCCGGGTCGCTGATGCCGAGCAGCAGCGACACCAGACCGCCCGCGCCGGCCATCTGGGCCAGCAGGTAGAAGAAGGTGACCGCCAGCGTGGAGATCGCGGCCGCGAGGCGGACGGGCTTCTGCTTGAGCCGGAAGCTCAGCACGTCGGCCATCGTGTACTTGCCGGTGTTGCGCATGGGTTCCGCGACCAGCAGGAGTGCGACCAGCCAGGCGACGAGGAATCCCACTGAGTAGAGGAGGCCGTCGTAGCCGTACAGGGCCACGGCGCCGACGATGCCGAGGAAGGAGGCGGCCGACAGGTAGTCGCCCGCGATGGCGAAGCCGTTCTGCCTGCCGTCGAACTGCGCGCCGCCGGTGTAGAAGTCGCCCGCCTTCTTCTTGCCGCCCGCGGTGACGCGGATCACGATGAACATCGTGACGACGACGAAGGCCGCGAAGATCGCGATGTTGATGGCGGGATTGCCCAGGGTCTCAAGGAGCTTCATCGTGCGCTCTCCTCGAGTTCGGTACGCAGCTTGGTGGCGATGGGATCGACGTCCTTGTTCATGTGGCGGATGTAGAGCCAGGTGATGAGGAAGGTGCTCACGAACTGGAGCAGTCCGAAGATGATGCCGACGGTGACGTTGCCGAACACGTGGGTCATCATGAGGTCCTTGGCCAGGATGGAGGCCAGAACGTAGGCGAGGTACCAGACGAGGAACACGGCGGTCATCGGAAAGGCGAAGGACCGGAAGACCTTCCGCAGCTGGGTGAACTCCGGCGAGCCCTGGACCCGCCGGAACTCTTCAGGTGGGATCGTGCCCTTGCTCGGGTCGGTCAGTGAATCGGGCATGGTGGTGCGTCTCCTGCGTGATGTGTGTCAGCGCTCCGTTGCGCTGGCGTCACGGTAACAACGAATATCCTTGACCGAGGCAAGTTTCCTGAATTGATGTGATGGTGGACAGGCCCGGTACCGCCGACCCTGTCGCAGGCCCGGCTCCTTCGGCCCCACTACGATGTGCGTCATGGACCTGAACGTTGTCACCCTGACCTGCCCCGACCGTCCCGGCATCGTGCATGCGATCACCGGAGGAATCGTGGCCGCGGGAGGCAACATCACCGAGTTGCAGCAGTTCTCCTCCCCGGACTCCGGCCTGTTCTTCACGCGCATCCAGGTCTCGGGCGCCGGCGAGCAGGAGCTGCGCAACGCGATCTCCGTGACCACGACGGGGTTCGGGGCCCGTCTCCGTGTCGACGATGCGACCAGGCCGCTGCGCACCCTGATCCTCGCGTCCAAGGCCGGGCACGCCGTCAACGACCTGCTCTTCCGCTGGCAGAGCGGGGACCTGCCCGTCGACATCGTGCGCATCATGGCCAACCACCAGGTGCTGGCTCCGATGGCCGAGTTCTACGAGGTGCCGTTCACCAGCCGGGTGGTCACGAAGGAGACGAAGGGGGAGTTCGAGGACGAGATCCGACGTGTCGTGGAGGAGGAGAGCATCGAGCTCGTCGTGCTGGCCCGGTACATGCAGATCCTCAGCCCCGAGCTGTGCGAGTTCCTCGCGTGGCGGGCGATCAACATCCACCACTCGTTCCTGCCGGGCTTCAAGGGCGCCAACCCGTACCGTCAGGCGCATACGCGCGGCGTCAAGCTGATCGGAGCCACGGCCCACTTCGTCACCAGCGACCTCGACGAGGGTCCGATCATCGAGCAGAACGTCGTGCGCGTCGACCACACCATGGAGGTGCCCAAGCTGGTCCGCAAGGGCCAGGCCCAGGAATCGCAGACGCTGGCCGAGGCGGTGCGGCTGTTCGCCGAGCACCGCGTGCTGGCCGACGGCGACCGCACCGTCATCTTCCGCTGAGCGGGTGAAGCAGCCATGGCCGCAGACATCGCGCTCGTCTTCGTCTTCATCCTGATCGGTGGGGTGTTCGCGGCTGCCGAGATGTCGATGGTCACGCTCCGGGAGAGCCAGGTGCGCGCGCTCGCGGCGAAGGGCAAGCGCGGCCAGGCCATCGAGCGGCTGACCAGCAACCCGAACCTCTTCCTCAGCTCGGTGCAGATCGGCGTGACCGTCTCCGGGTTCCTGTCCGCGGCCTTCGGCGGCGCGACGATCGCCGACGCCATCAGTCCGGCCTTCGTCGCGATGGGCATGCCCGATGCGGTCGCCGGGACGGTGGCCCTCGTTCTCGTCACGGTCGCGATCTCCTACTTCTCCATCGTGATCGGCGAGTTGACGGCCAAGCGGCTCGCCATGCAGCGGGCCGAGGCCTTCGCGCTCGGGCTGGCCCCGCTCGTCTCCGGCATCTCACGGCTCGCGCGGCCCGTGATCTGGTTCCTCGACGTGTCGACGAACTTCCTGGTCCGCCTGCTCGGCGGCGACCCGGCGCGGACCAAGGACCAGGTGACGGACGAGGAGCTGCGCGCGATGGTCGTCGCCTCGTCGACGCTGGGCGCTGAGGAGCGGACCATCGTCGAGGAGGTGTTCACGGCGGGGGAGCGGTCGCTGCGCGAGGTGATGGTGCCCCGCACCGAGGTCGACTTCCTCGCCGGGGACATGCCGATCCAGCAGGCCTACCGTGAGGTGCGCGGAGCGTCGCACTCGCGCTACCCCGTCACCGACGGCAGCAACGACCGCATCATCGGTTTCCTGCACGTGCGCGACCTGATGGACGTCGAGGGGCAGGCGCGCAGCGGCGACGTCGCGAGCCTCGCCCGGGAGGTGCTGTTCCTGCCGGAGACCGTCAAGATCCTGCGTGCGCTGACCGCCATGCGTTCGGCCCGCTCACACCTCGCGATCGTGCGCGACGAGTATGGCGGCACCGCCGGCATCGTCACGATCGAAGACCTCGTCGAGGAGCTGGTCGGCGACATCACCGACGAGTACGACGAGGACCCGACCACCTCCCTGCACCGCGAGGTCAACGAGGTCGACGGGCTCACCACCATCGAGGAGTTCGCCGAGCTCACGGGCTACGAGATCCCTGACGGCCCCTACGACACGGTCGCCGGGTACTTCATGGCCCAGCTCGGTTCCCTGCCGCAGCTCAACTCCCAGGTGAGCGTCGCGCTGCGGCCCGCGGGCGACAGGGAGGGGACGCCCGCCGTCTTCACCCTCACCGTGACGCAGCTCGACGGCCGTCGCGCCGCCTGGTTCTCGCTGCGACGTGAGGCGGCCCCCGATGGCGAGGCCGACGGTGGCTGACGACGGTCTTGAGCTGCTCACCGGGCCACGGGTCGAGCCGCTGTTGAGGGCTGCGGTGGAGCATCAGGGCGGCAGTCTGCACACCTGGTCCCTCGACCACGTGGACTCCGTGCCGGAGCAGTCCACGACCGCGACGTATCTCGCCAGGATCCGCTGGGCCCACGGCGAGCGCAACGAGCTGCTCGGGGTCAGCGCCAGGTCGGGTGACCTCGTCCCGAGCGACGAACGTGCCGAGATCTTCGAGGACGGCACCCGCAAGGTCGCCGTGTGGCTGTACCCGCACGACCCCGATCTGGCGGGCCTGCCGCGCGCCGCGTTCCCGGAGCTGATGGCCGAGACGCTGTCGGGGGTGCTGCCACGCCCCGTGACCGGCGACCAGCTGCGCCTCACCATGATCGGCTACCGGCCTCGCCGACGGGCCGTGGTCCGGGTCGACGTCCTCGACCCGCGCGAGGTGTTCTACGTCAAGGTCCTGCGCTCCAAGGTGTTCGACGACGTCCACCGCCGCCACGCGCTGCTCCGCGACGCGGGCATCCCGGCGCCCGAGGTCGCTCTGGCGACCCAGGACAACCTCCTAGTCACACGGGAACTGCCCGGGGCGGCGCTGGCGCGGGCGCTGTTCGAACCGGGCGATCCCTGCACCGCGGAGGAGCTCGTCGCCCTGCTCGACTCCATGCCGGCCACCGTCGGGGCCCTCGAGCGGAGGCCACCCTGGTCGGACGCCGTCGGCCACTACGCGAAGATGGTCGCCGCGACGCTGCCGGAACTGGCCGACCAGCTGGCCCGGCTCAGCGAGCGCATCGAGGAGGAGCTTGCCCGTTACGGCGGGGGCGACGAGCCGACGCACGGTGACTTCCACGAGGGGCAGCTGCGCGTGGCCGGCGGCAGGATCGTCGGGATGCTGGACGTCGACACGATCGGCCCGGGCCGCCGCGCCGACGACCTCGCGTGCCTGATCGGCCATCTCTCCACCATCCAGCGGATGAACGCCCGCCAGGAGGCGAAGGTCCGCGACCTGCTCGCCCGCTGGGTGCCGGTGTTCGACCGCCGCGTCGACCCCGTCGAGCTGAGGCTGCGCGCCGCCGCGGTGGTCATCTCGCTGGCGACGGGCCCCTATCGCAGCCAGGCCCCTGACTGGCGGACGCAGACCGTCGCGATGGTGCGTTCGGCGGAGGCGCTGGTGCGGCAGGTGGTCCCCGACCGCTGAAACAGCGGCCGTGGAAACACTGTGTTTCGGGTGCATAACGAAGCTCAGTTCGATGCGTGTGGTTGGGAAATGAAGCGGTAGTGTCTCGACCACAGATCCACACACTGTCTGAGGAGAGATTCTTCGTGAAGAAGTCCCTGCTGAGCATCATGGCGCTGACCAGCGCATCTGCTCTCGCCCTGTCCGCGTGCGCCGAGGCGCCCACCGCGACCACCACCGCCGGTTCGTCTGAGACCGCTTCGGCCGCAGCCTCGGGCAGCACCGCCGCGGCGACTGATTTCACCGCGTGCATGGTCTCCGACGCGGGTGGCTTCGACGACAAGTCGTTCAACGAGACCGCCTACAACGGCCTGCTGAAAGCCAAGGACGAGCTGGGTGTCCAGACCAACCAGATCGAGTCCAACGCCGAGTCCGAGTACGCCGGCAACGTCCAGGCCATGATCGACGCCAACTGCGACGTCATCGTCACCGTCGGATACGCGCTGGCTTCCGCCACCGAGGCGGCCGCCAAGCAGAACCCCGACGTCTCCTTCGCGATCGTCGACAACGCCTCCTTCGAGGGTGTCGACAACGCCAAGGGCCTCATCTTCAACGCCGCTCAGCCCGCCTTCATGGCCGGCTACGCCGCCGCGGCGATGACCTCGACCGGCACCGTCGGCACCTTCGGTGGCGCGAACTACCCGACCGTGAGCATCTTCATGGACGGCTTTGCCGAGGGCGTCAAGTACTACAACGAGCAGAAGAGCGGCTCCGTCAAGGTCATCGGCTGGGACGAGGAGAAGCAGGACGGCCAGTTCATCGGTGGCAACAACCCGTTCGGTGACGTCTCCGGCGGCAAGAACACCGCCGCGACCCTGATCGCCCAGGGGGCCGACATCATCCTGCCCGTGGCGGGCCCCGCCGGCATCGGCGCCCTGCAGGCTGCCCAGGAGTCGGGCGGCAAGGTCAACGCCATCTGGGTCGACACCGACGGCTATGTCTCCGCCCCCGACTACAAGTCCAGCATCGTGACCTCCGTCGAGAAGGAGATGGACGTCGCCGTGTTCGAGGCCATCAAGGCCGCCATGGACGGCTCCTTCAGCTCCGACCCGTACGTCGGCACGCTGGAGAACGGTGGCGTCGGCCTCGCGTCGTTCCACGACTTCGAGTCGAAGATGCCCGAGGGCCTCGCCGACGAACTGGAGCAGATCAAGGCCGACATCATCAGCGGCGCGATCACGATCACCTCGCCGAGCCAGCCTTCCTGACCCGGCACCGCATGAAGGGAGGGGCGCGACCGCGCCCCTCCCTTCGTGTTACCGGAAGCGAAGCTAGGCTGTCCCCACTCACCCCACCGTCGAGGAGGAGTCCACAGTGACCGCCCCCACCATCAAGGCGCCCGTCGCGCCCGTGCTGTCGCTGAGCGGCATCACGAAGAGATTCGGGTCGTTGACCGCCAACGACTCGATCAGCATCGACATCACGCCCGGGAAGATCCACTGCCTCCTCGGCGAGAACGGCGCGGGCAAGTCGACGCTTATGAACATCCTGTTCGGGCTCCTTGCCCCCGACGAGGGGGAGATCCGGCTCGGGGAGCGGCAGCTGAGCCTCACCAACCCCAAGCAGGCCATGGCCGCGGGCATCGGCATGGTGCACCAGCACTTCATGCTCATCCCGGTCTTCACGGTCGCCGAGAACATGGTGCTCGGTCACGAGCCCGGCTCCGGCGGGCTGCTTGACCTCAACTCGGCCAGGAAACGTGTCCGCGAGCTGAGCGAGCGGTACAGGCTCGAGGTCGACCCCGACGCACTCGTCGAGGACCTCCCCGTGGGCATCCAGCAGCGGGTCGAGATCCTCAAGGCGCTGGCCAACGATGCGACGTACCTGATCTTCGACGAGCCGACGGCGGTCCTGACCCCCCAGGAGATCGACGAGCTGATGGAGGTCATGCGCTCGCTGCGCGACGAGGGCCGAGCCATCGTCTTCATCACCCACAAGCTCCGGGAGGTGCGCGAGGTCGCCGACGAGATCACGGTGATCCGCCGGGGCAAGGTCGTCGGCGAGGCGCTGCCCAGCGCATCACAGGCCGAGCTCGCCTCCATGATGGTGGGCCGCAGCGTCTCGCTGCAGGTCGCGAAGGAGAAGGCCACCCCCGGCGAGCCACGCCTCGTGATCGAGGACCTCACCGTCGCCTCGCCGTCGGGCCAGGTGGCCGTCGACCAGCTCGACCTGACGGTGCGCGGCGGCGAGATCGTCTGCATCGCCGGCGTGCAGGGCAACGGCCAGACGGAGCTGGCGGAGACGCTGCTCGGCACCATGACGCCGCTGAGCGGCACGATCACGCTCGACGGGGACGACATCACCCGGCAGAGCCCCGCGAAGACACTCAAGGCCGGCCTCGGCTACGTGCCGGAGGACCGGCACAGGGACGGCTTCGTCGGCGAGTTCTCCATCGCCGAGAACCTGGTCCTCGACAACCTCGATGAGTACTCGAAGCGCGGATCTCTGCAGCTCGGCCTGATCGCCGAGAACGCCCGACAGCGGATCGAGGAGTTCGACATCCGCGCCGGGTCGGCCACGCAGCCCGTCAACTCGTTGTCCGGCGGCAACCAGCAGAAGGTGGTGCTCGCCCGCGAGTTGTCGCGGCCCCTGTCGCTGCTGCTCGCCAGCCAGCCGACCCGCGGCGTCGACGTCGGCGCCATCGAGTTCCTCCACTCGCGCATCGTGTCCGAGCGTGACAACGGCACCGCCGTGCTGATCGTCTCGACCGAACTGGAGGAGGTCGAGTCCCTGGCCGACCGCATCGCCGTGATGTACCGCGGACGCATCGTCGGTGTCGTCGACTCCGACACGCCCCGGGACGTGCTAGGCCTCATGATGGCCGGCATCAGCTACGAGGAAGCCCTCGCCACCATCAAGGAGTCAACCCATGAGTGACAAGGTCTCCACGCGCCCCGCGTGGCTGCAGACGACGATCATCACCGTCGCCTCGCTGCTGCTGGCCTTCGTCCTCGGCGCCATCATCATGGTGTTCGCCGATGCCGAGGTGGCCCAGAAGTGGACCTACTTCTTCGCCCAGCCGGGAGTCGCGCTCAGCGCGTCGTGGGAGAAGATCTCGCTGACGTTCTACGCAATGTGGGTCGGTTCGATGGGCAGCATCACCGCCATCACGAACACCACGGCGGAGGCGGCACCCCTGATCGCGGGTGGCCTCTCGGTCGCGATCGCGTTCCGGGCGGGTCTGTTCAACATCGGCGCGCAGGGCCAGGCGATGGTCGGCGCGCTGCTGGCCGCCTACCTCGGCTTCACGATCAAGGGCCTGCCGCTCATCGCGCACCTGCCGCTCGTCATCGTCATGGGCATGGTCGGCGGCGCCGTCTGGGGCGGCATCGTCGGCGTCATCAAGGCGCGCACCGGCGCGCACGAGGTGATCCTGACGATCATGATGAACTACATCGCGACGTCGCTGCTGGCCTACCTGATGCTGCAGAAGGCGTTCCAGGCGCCCGGCCGCAACGACCCGATCTCGCCCATCCTCGAGTGGAGCGCAACGCTGCCGCGCATCGCCGGCACCCGCCTGCACCTTGGGTTCGGGCTCGTGCTCATCGCGGCGCTGTTCACCTGGTGGCTCATCGAGCGCACCAAGTTCGGCGTGCACCTCAAGGCCGTCGGCCTCAACCCCGACGCGGCCGCCGTGGCCGGAGCCTCCGTCCAGCGCGTCACGATGATCACGATGGCGCTCGCGGGCGCCATGGCGGGCCTGGCCGGCACGATCCAGGTCACGGCACCGGAACTCCTGACGGGAACCCCGACGCAGATGACCGGCACCGTCATCGGCACGTTGGGCTTCGACGCCATCACGGTGGCGCTGCTCGGCCGCTCCCGGCCTGTGGGCGTCGTGCTCGCCGGCCTGCTCTTCGGCGCGCTCAAGGCGTCTCGCCGCACCATGATCACCATGGCCGGCACCCCCGACAAGCTGACCGACCTGATCCAGGCGCTGATCGTGCTGTTCGTCGCCGCGCCCGCGTTCGTGGTGTGGCTGCTGCCGTTCCTCAGGGAACGCAGGGTCAGTGCCGCGAATCCCCCCGCTGCGAAGGTGGCCGAAGCATGAGCACCGAGACGATCATCCCCACCGTCGGCGACGTGAAGGTCGTCGAGTCGCCCGAGAAGCGCTCTCAGCGCATCTCGACCGGCGTGCTGGTCACGCTGCTCGGCGCCGTCCTGTTCGTGCTGGCCTTCACCGTGCACAAGCCGGGACAGATCGCGCTGTCCGACGCGTTTGCCGAGGTGCAGCTGCCCACCCTCTCGCTCCCCGGCACTCCGACGGTGCTCGTCTGCGCGCTCCTGACGCTCGGCGCCGGCATCGGCTACCTGACCGGCAGGGTGTCGGGCCGGTGGCGCACGGTGGCCGCGCTCGTCGCGGGCCTCGGCGTCGTCGTCGGCTTCATCGTGTGGGCGGCGGCCAGCTCCGACCTTGCCTTCACGCTCACCAGCCAGCTGAACCTGACGCTCGAGTACTCCACGCCGCTCTTCTTCGGCGTGCTCGGCGGCGTGCTGGCCGAGCGGGCCGGCGTGGTCAACATCGCCATCGAGGGCCAGTTCCTGATGGCCGCGTTCGCCGCGTCCCTGACCTACTCGATGACCCAGTCCTTCGTCGCTGCCCTGATCGCGGCGGCGCTCGCCAGCGCCGCCATGTCAGCCCTTCTGGCCGTGTTCGCGCTGAAGTACTTCGTCGACCACGTGATCATCGGCGTCGTCGTCAACGTGCTCGCGGCCGGCCTCACCGGCTTCGTCTACCAGCAGCTGATCGCGCCCGACCCCGCCACCTACGGCTCGGTCTCGCCGATGCAGCCGTTCGCGATCCCCGGCCTGGAGGCGATCCCGTTCCTCGGGCCCATCATCTTCACGCTGCGGCCGCTCACCTACCTGGCCTTCGTCGCCGTGCCGCTGGTCTGGTTCATCCTGTACCGCACCAAGTGGGGTCTGAGGGTCCGCTCGGTCGGCGAGCACCCGCACGCGGCCGACACCGTCGGCATCAACGTCGTGCGGACGAAGTTCCTGTCCGTCACGCTCGGCGGCATCTTCGCCGGGCTGGGCGGCGCCTACTTCACCATCGGCTCGGTGGGCGCCTTCCAGGACAACAACCCGACGGCCGGCTACGGCTACATCGCGCTCGCCGCGGTGATCATGGGGCGCTGGAACCCGATCTACGGGGCCTTCGTCGCGCTGTTCTTCGGCTTCGCGCGCGCCCTTGCCCAGACGACCAAGCCGATGTCGCTGCCCATCCCCAGCGACTTCATCGAGATGCTCCCGTACCTCGCCACCATCATCGCCGTCGCGGGCCTGGTCGGACGCGTCCGTCCGCCGGCCGCCGACGGCGACCACTTCGTGAAGAGCCACTGACATGACAGAGACGGACATCGACTGGCCCGCGCTGCGGGCCGCCGCCGTCGCGGCGGCGGCCAAGGCCTACGCCCCGTACTCCGGGTACCCGGTGGGTGCGGCGGCGCTGGTCGACGACGGCCGCGTCGTCGTGGGCTGCAACGTGGAGAACGCCGCGTACGGCGTGGTGCTGTGCGCGGAATGCGGGCTGGTCAGCTCGCTCGTTGCGGGCGGCGGGGGCCGGCTGATCGCGTTCACGTGCGTGAACAAGGACGGCGACGTCATCATGCCGTGCGGCCGCTGCCGCCAGCTGCTCAACGAGCACGGCGGCCCGACGCTGTGGATGGAGACCCCGACGGGACTCCTCACACTCGACGACGTGCTGCCCCAGGCGTTCGGACCCTCGGACCTGGACGCGGTCCGGTGAAGGAGGCACCCATGCTGACCATCGACGACCTGCGCAGCCTCCCGAAGGTGGCGCTGCACGACCACCTCGACGGAGGGCTGCGACCCGCCACGGTGCTGGAGCTGTGTGCGGAGGCCGGGCACGACCTGCCGGCCGGGACGCCCGAGGAGCTGGGGGAGTGGTTCTTCCAGGCCGCGGACTCCGGCTCGCTCGTGCGCTACCTGGAGACGTTCGCGCACACCGTCGCCGCGATGCAGAGCTACGACAACCTCGTCCGGGTCGCGCGCGAGTTCGTGCTCGACCAGGCCGCCGACGGCGTCGTCTACGCCGAGGCGCGGTGGGCGCCCGAGCAGCACCTCGCGGGCGGGCTGACGCTGCACGAGGCCGTCGAGGCCGTCCGCGACGGGCTGGCCGAGGGTATGGCCGAGGCCGCGGGCGAGGGGAGGCCGATCATCGCGCGGCAGCTCCTGACGTCGATGCGGCACGCGACCCCGTCGCTTGACATCGCCGAGCTGGCCGTCGAGTTCCGCGACGACTCGGTCGCCGGGTTCGACATCGCCGGCGCCGAGGACGGCTTCCCGCCCGGCCGTTTCCTGGAGGCCTTCCAGTTCCTGAAGCGCAGCAACATGTTCTTCACCATCCACGCGGGAGAGGCCTACGGGCTGCCGTCGATCTGGGAGGCCGTGCAGGTCTGCGGCGCGGACCGGCTCGGCCACGGCGTCCGGATCGTGGAGGACATCACGGTCGAGGACGGTGTCGCACGGCTGGGCAGGCTCGCCGCCTATGTCCGCGACGCGCAGACCCCGCTCGAGGTCTCCCCATCGTCGAACCTGCAGACCGGCATCGCGGCGACGCTCGCCGAGCACCCGGTCGAGCTGCTGAAGGACCTCGGCTTCAACGTGACGATCAACTGCGACAACCGTCTGATGAGCGCCACGACGATGTCGCGGGAGTTCGCCCGGCTGGTCGAGACGCACCACTGGGACCTCGACGACGTCGAGGCGTGCACCGTGCGCGCCATGCGGGCCGCGTTCCTGCACCACGACCAGCGCGAGGCCATGATCCGGGAGGTCATCAGCCCCGCGTACGCGGCGGCGCGCGCCTGATCGTCCGGAGAATGACCCGCCGGAGGCCGCGTGGGGAGATGCGGCGCCGGTGGTGCACTATTTCCCCATGAACAGGCCGCTGATCGTGGATGCCCCGACCTCCGAGTCGCAGCGCGTGTCGCTGCGTTGGGAGTCGGCCGACGGCGCGAGCGATGTGGTCGGGCACGTCGTCGCGGCCAACACCGACTGGGTGGTCGTGCTGCCCCAGGACCGGCCCGCCGTCTGGGTCCCGCAGGCCGAGGCGCGCAACCTCCGGCGAGTTCCGGAGCGCTCGGTCCTGCCCACGTCGTCGGCCGACAGCCTCCAGCGCATCCTGGACCGGACCTGGCCCGGGACGCGGCGGGCAAGGCTCGGCGGCTGGATCCTGCGCGACGGCCCGGACGACTCCTTCCGCGCCAACTCGGTGCTGGCCTCAGGCGACCCCGGGGTCGAGTTCGACGAGGCGCTCCGGCTGGTCCGCGAGTGGCAGGGCGGGCCGGTGCGGCTCCAGGTGGTCATCGGCTCCGACGCGCAGGCGCGTGGCCGGGCCGCCGGGATGAAGCTCAGCAAGCTCACGAGGACCATGACGCTCGCCATCGACGACCGGTGGGCCGTCGAGACGCCCGATGCCGCCATCGACGACGCGCCGAATGAGGCGTGGCTCGAGCTCTGGGACCACCGCGACAACGACGCGCGCGTCGCAGAGATGACCGCGGCGCCGGCCACCTACCTCCGGCTGGGGGACCACGCCATCGGGCGCATCGCCTACTTCGGCGGCTGGGGCGTCCTGACGGATGTCGAGGTCGCCCGCGCGGCACGGGGCCGGGGGCTCGGCCGCGACGTCACCAACGCCCTGATCGCGCACGCGGCCCGCGCGGGGGTGCGGTACCTCGCGCTGCAGGTCGAGCAGACCAACAACATCGCCGTCGCGCTGTACGAGTCCCTCGGCTTCACCGAACACCACCGCTACGGCTACCTGTCCGAGCGGGCATGAGGAGTCAGAGGCTCCGCCGCAGCACGGTGAGATCCCGTCCCGGGCGGCCGCGTCAGGCCAGGTAGGCGGCCAGATGCCGGCCGGTGAGCGTGTCGGCGGCCGCAAGTTGGGCCGGAGTGCCCTCGAACACGACCAGGCCACCGTCGTGCCCGGCGCCGGGGCCGACGTCGATGATGTGGTCAGCGTGCGCCATCACGGGCAGTGAGTGCTCGATCACGATGACCGTGTTGCCCTCGTCGACCAGGGTGTCGAGCATGACGAGCATGGCCTCGATGTCGGCCATGTGCAGGCCGGTGGTCGGCTCGTCGAGCACGTAGCTGCCCGGCCCCTCGCCCAGCTGGATCGCGAGCTTGACGCGCTGCCGCTCGCCGCCGGACAGCGTCGACAGCGGCTGCCCGAGCCGCAGGTAGCCGAGCCCCACCGACATCAACCGCGACAGGATCCGGCCATGAATGCCCGCGTGGAAGACCTGCGCCGCGTCGGCGACGGGAAGCTGCAGCACCTCGGAGATGTTCAGCCCGTGCAGCGTGTAGCGCAGGACCTCGTCGGTGAAGCGTCGGCCTTCGCAGACCTCGCAGGTGCGGGAGACGCCGGCCAGCTGGCCGAGGTCGGTGTAGACGATGCCGAGGCCCTTGCAGTTGGGGCAGGCGCCAGCCGAGTTGGCGCTGAAGAGGGCGGGCTTGACCTTGTTGGCCTTGGCGAACGCGGTGCGGATCGGGTCGAGGAGGCCGGTGTAGGTGGCCGGGTTCGAGCGGATGGAGCCGCGGATGGGGCTCTGGTCGACCACGCGCAGCGTGCCCGCGCCGGACATCGAGCCGTCGGCGATCGACCCGTGGATCAGGCTCGACTTGCCGGATCCCGCCACGCCCGTGATCACGGTCAGCACGCCCAGCGGGATGTCGACGTCGACGCCGCGCAGGTTGTGCGTCGTGGCGCCGCGGATCTCCAGCGCGCCGGTGGGCGTGCGCGGCGGGGTGCGGCGGACGTGCAGGGTGGAGAGGTGGTCGCCCGTGATGGTGCCGGAGGCGCGGAGCCCGTCGACGTCGCCGGTGAACATCACTCGGCCGCCCTGCGCGCCCGCGCCGGGGCCGATGTCGACGATGTGGTCCGCGCGCTCGATGACCTGCGGCTTGTGCTCGACGACCAGGACCGTGTTGCCCTTGTCGCGGAGCCGCTGCAGGAGGTCGACCATCTTGTCGATGTCGTGCGGGTGCAGGCCGACGGTCGGCTCGTCGAAGACGTAGGTCACGTCGCTGAGCGCCGAGCCCAGGTGACGCACCATCTTGACGCGCTGCGTCTCGCCGCCCGACAGGGTGCCCGACTCGCGGTCCAACGACAGGTACCCGAGCCCGACCTCCACCAGCGAGCCGAGGAGGTCGACCAGCGAGGTCAGGACGGGCGCGACCTCGACTCCGGCAGCGGAGGCGTGCAGCTCCTCCGCCCAGGCGCGCAGGTCCGTGATCTGCCAGCCGAGCGCCTCGGGCAGCGTGACGCCGCCGATCTGTGCGGTCCTGGCCGGCTCGTTCAGGCGGGTGCCGCCGCACTCCGGGCACGCGCGGAAGGTGGCGATCCGTTCCGCGAACTCCTTGATGTGCTTCTGGCCGGGCTCCTTCTCGGGGTTGAGGTACATGCGCCGGATGCGCGGGATGAGACCCTCGTAGGTCATGTTGATGCCGGAGACCCTGATCTTGGTGGGCTCCTGGTACATGAGGGTCTGCCACTGGTCCGCGGAATAGCCCTTCAGCGGCAGCTCGGGGTCGAGGTCGGGATGCTGCGCGTAGCTCTTCCAGTACCACGTGCCGACCCCGAAGTTCGGTGCCGTGATGGCGCCCTGCGCCAGGGAGAGGTCGGTGTCGACGATCAGGGACTCGTCGATCGCCGAGACCCGTCCGGTGCCCTCGCAGCCTGGGCACATGCCCTGCGGGGTGTTGAACGAGAAGTGGTAGCTCGGCCCGACCTCCGGCGTGCCGAGGCGGGACCAGAGCAGACGCATGAGGTTGTTCACGTCCGTGGCGGTGCCGACGGTCGAGCGGGCGTTGGTGCCCATCCGCTCCTGGTCGACGACGATGGCCGCCGACAGGTTCTCGAGTGCGTCGACGTCGGGTCGCGCGGGGCTGGCCATGAACGACTGCACGAAGGCGGGGTACGTCTCGTTGATCAGGCGCTGTGACTCCGCGGCGATCGTGCCGAACACCAGGGAGCTCTTGCCGGAGCCGGAGACGCCCGTGAAGACCGTCAGCCTCCGCTTAGGGATGGCCACGTCGATGCCCTGGAGGTTGTTGACCCGCGCGCCGCGGACCCGGATCTCGTCGTGCGATTGCATTGGGTCAGTGTGGCACGGCCCTCGGACAGCCCCTGGGGTCAGGCGTACCGCGTCAGCACCTCGGCCGGGATGTGGCAGTAGTCGTCGGGGCAGCGCTCCAGCCTGTCCTGGTGCTCGTCGGCGCTGCGGACGTAGTTCGTCAGCGGGGCGACCTCCACCGCGATCCGGTCTCGGTCCGCACGGGCGTCGATGGCGGCGCGCGCCTCGGCCAGGTGGCCGGGATCGGTGCTGTAGATGCCCGTGCGGTAGCGCGGCCCGACGTCGTCGCCCTGCCGGTCCACGGAGTACGGGTCGATGATCTCGAACAGATGCCCGACCAGCGCGGCGACCGTGACACGTGCCGGGTCGAAGACGGTGCGCACGCACTCGGCGAACCCGTCGTACTCGCCGCCGAGTGCGGCGGACGTGCCGTTGGCGCGCCCCGCCTCCGTGTCGACCACGCCGGGCAGGGTGCGCACGAACGCCTGGACACCCCACAGGCAGCCGCCCGCCAGATAGATGGTCTCCATGTGCCCTCCCAGCCCGGCCAATCTAGCCCCGCGGGCGCGCGCCGGTATTGTCGGGGGCTGTGATCATTGCCGCAGCTGACGGATCCTCCCTGTCCAACCCCGGCCCCGCGGGCTGGGCCTGGTACGTCTCCGACGACATCTGGGCCGCCGGGGGCTGGGACCACGGCACCAACAACATGGGCGAGCTGATGGCGGTGCTCGACCTGCTCCAGTCGACGGCGCACGTCGACGAGCCGCTGCGCATCCTGTGCGACTCGCAGTACGTCATCAACTCGCTGACGAAGTGGCTGCCCGGTTGGAAGCGGCGCGGCTGGAAGAAGGGCGACGGCAAGCCGGTCCAGAACGTCGAGCTGATGAAGGCGCTCGACGTGGCGTTGAAGGGTCGCGAGGTGGAGTTCGAGTGGGTCAAGGGCCATGCCGGGCACGCCATGAACGAGGCGGCCGACGAGCGGGCCCGGGCGGCGGCCACCGCCTTCCAGCAGGGTCGCGAGGCGGAGACGGGCCCGGGCTTCCCAGCGTCGCTGCCCGGGCGTGGGGCCGCGGAGTTCACCGTCGGTCAGGTCGACGAGCAGCCCGACCTCTTCGGGGACGCGCCGGCCGAGGATGCCCCGAAGCCGGTCCCCGGCACCGCCGGCCCGCGGCAGAAGGCGGCGCTCGTGCGTGCCACCCGTTCGCTGTTCGAGGGCGGTGCGAGGCTCCACCCGGAGTTCGTCGTGCAGAGCGCGGCGGGGGAGTCGGCGACGACGCCATGGCCCAAGGCTGTCGACGGGGAGCTGCTGTCGGTGGACGGGCTCGGTCCCGAGAGCGCGCTGGTGCGCGCCCGCGTCGAGGATCGGCTGGTTGCTCTGGTGTGGGTCGAGCTCCCCGGCGGCTGGGCGCTCAGGCTCGCCGCGCTGTCCTGAGCCTCAGAACTGGGCGCCGTCGACGTAGTACCAGCGGCCGCCCTCGAGCGTGAAGCGGCTGCGCTCCCGCATGGTCCCGTCGCCGTCGGGTGACGAGAAGGAGGCGACGAACGTGACGGTCCCCGCTTGGTCCCACGCCTTGCCCGCCTCGGTGCCGAGGATCTCGAGCCCCGTCCACGTCGTCGCCTGATCCAGGTCGAGGTCCGCGGGGCGCGTCGCGGGATGCCAGGTGGCCAGTAGGTAGTCGGGTAGCCCGAGCGCGAACGCGGAGTACCGGGACCGCATCAGCGCGACGGCCGTCGGTGCCGGGCGCCCCGCGTGGAAGCGTCCGCAGCACGCCTCGTATGCGCGGCCGGAGCCGCAGGGGCAGTCGGAAGTGTCCATGACCGCGGAGTCTAGGCCCTTCGTCAGCTGCATCCACGGGCGTGGGGCCCGGCGCCTTGCCGTGAGTCGATCCGGCCCCAACGAAATCTGAGAAGATCAGAAACGCAGGGCATCAGGATCGCGAAATAGGCATCGCATCTTTGGGCGGGAGTCCGGAATCCCGCAGCGGGATCAGGAGGGTTAAGTCGGTCATCCAGGTACTTCGGTGGCGCTGGTCGAGGCGCCGTATCGGGTGGGCCTCCACACGCGCCATTTCCGCGCAGAACACGCGAACCCCGATGATCGGCCGAGAGCAGCAATCCCCCTTGGCGATGATTCTCTGGAATCGTGGTGAAGAAATCGCAGCGAGTTATCCACACGTCACGCAGTCAATCCTTTTTGTCGGTGTGGGTGCGTAGCCTTGTTATATGGACGAAGCGATTGCACTGGAGGCAGCCGAGGGGCTGCGCTGGTGTGCGCGCGCCGAGCGGGAGGTCCGGGCGCGGCGCGTCGCCTGGCTATGCCAGCTGGCCGAGTCCTACCACGTGAACCAGGACGACGTGGTCGAGGCGCTGGTCGACGCGGAGCGTCGGATCGGCGGGTCGGGGACGCCCCTGGTGTCGCAGTTCCTCGGCCTGGAGGTTGGCCCCCTGATGGGCTGCTCCGAGGCCGCAGCCCTCGCGGCATTGGCGGACGCACTGGACCTTAAGTACCGTCATCCGGAGCTGTACGCGGCCGTGCTGGGACTCGAGGTGGATGCCTACCGCGCGCTGGCGTTCGCCAGGAAGTGCCGCCCCCTGTCTGAGGCGGCGGCCGCGGAGGTCACCCGGCGTTGGCTGCGCTGGCAGTCCCGCTACTCCAGCCTCGCCGGGGCCCTCGAACTCGCCGAGCGGATCATGATCGAGGTCGACGCCGAGTGGGCGGCCGAGCAGGAGCGCCTCGCGCGGGAGTCGCGAGGAGTGTGGTTGTGGGGGACGCAGGACGGAGTCACCAACCTCACCGGCCGGCTCGACGTGCTCGACGGACGCTTCCTCGACGCCCAGGTGGCGCGGATCGCCGAGCTCATCGCGCCCAGCCTGCCCCACCTGAACCGGGACCAGCTGAGGGCCAGGGCCACCGGCATCCTCGCCCATCCCGCCTACGCGCTGCGGCTCCTGCAGGAGGCGGCGCAGCAGCCGCTCATCGAGGACGCGCCGCCCGAGGGCGTCTCCGTCCTCCAGCTCGTGCCCGACCCAGGAGGCCCGGTGCCGGCGCCAGGGCCCGAGGGGGATCCCGGGTGGTTTAGGGTCCTCGACGGCGTGCCGGGTGAGGCTCCTCGGATGGACCCCGACGCCCTTGAGGCATGGGTGCCACCGCAGGAGACGCCGGAGGGTGTGCGGAAGGCCGCAGCAGAGCGGGGACGCGGGCGAGGTCCGATCGAGGAGCCGCCGCCCGAGTGGGATCCAGGCAGCGAGCCGGAACCCGGCTGGGAGCCCGACCCTCCCGAATATGGCTGGATCCGCAGACCCGCCCACTTCCGACCCGTCTCCACTCAGGAACCTCCATGCCCACCGGAGCCGGACGGGTGGAGTGCGCCCTGTGACGGTTCCCCCCGGGGATCGTGCGGTGAAGGTGCCCACGACCCCCTATGCGGACGGATTGTCACGCCCGCTGCCCGGCTGCGCCCGGAGCTCGGGATCGCCGTGCACATCCACGCCGACGCGCTGGGTGGGCTCACCGGCGCTGCCCGGATCGAGCGGGCGGGGCATATCACCACTGCGCTGCTCGGCGAGCTGCTGCGCGAGGGGCTGACCGGGGACGGCATGCGGATCAGGGTCCAGCCGGTGATCGACCTGCCCGAACTCCCGGCCGAGGACGGCTACGTGCCGAGCCGCCGGATGCGCACCGCGATCCAGCTGGCCATGCCCACCGACATGTTTCCCTACAGCCGTCGCTCGTCGAGGAACCTGGACATCGACCACACCATCTCCTTCGACGCCTGCGGAGGAACCGGGCAGACCCGGCTCGGCAACCTGCTGCCCGCCTCCCGGCGGCCTCACCGAGGCAAGACCGCCGAGCTCTGGGGCCTGGCGCAGCCGGAGCCTGGCGTCGCCGAGTGGACCAGCCCGCTGGGCTACCGGTACCGCGTGACCCGCGACGGGTCCGGCTGCGGAAACCCGACCACGCCGCTCGGTCGCCCCGGCGCCGCGTGCGGGCCGGACGGGCCCGGCGAGTCTGGCGGGCATGACGAGGCTGGCGGGCCCGGCGAGGCACTCAGCGCGTAGCCGCTCCCCACCGCGGCGAGGCCACGGACGCCAAGGCGCCAGCCATCCGGGTGTCGTCGACCGCGTTGGTGCGCAACAGCTCGGCTTGGTGCGGAACCAGCTCCCCCTCGCGGGCGCGGGGACTTCTGCGGTGATCGGCAGAGCGGTGGAGTGCACAAGGTTGGCTTCGCCCTCGAACTCGACCATCACGCTTACCTGCGGGGCCGGTCCGCGGCGCGGCGGTAGAGGTAGAGGTGCGAGGTGGGGCCTGAGCCGGCTACGGCAGGCAGCGAGAGGTTCTCGCCGACCTTCGCGCCGCGGTGGTGCCCGGCGGCGACGATGCGGTTGATGGCCGCGTGGTCGGCGCAGTTCGCGGCCTTGGCGGGACCCGGGCAACATTCCTCCACCCGATGCAGCAGGAGCTGTTCTTCGCCGGGTGGATTAGCCGCTGGGCTACTGGTGCGGCATCTAGGCGCGACTGACCCGGCGAGGCACTCAGCGCGTAGCCGTTACGCGCCCTCCGCGCGGGGAGGGAGAGGATCGGAGGCCGACGCGGGACCGATAGGATGACGCGCATGAGTCATGTTCTTGCCGCGGTCGCCTGGCCCTATGCCAACGGTCCCCGCCACATCGGTCACGTGTCCGGATTCGGAGTCCCCTCGGACGTCTTCTCCCGGTACATGCGCATGGCCGGTCACGACGTGCTCATGGTCTCCGGCTCCGACGAGCACGGCACCGCCATCCAGGTGAAGGCCGACGCGGAGGGCCTGACCCCGCGCCAGACCGCGGACAAATACCACGCGCAGATCGTCTCCGACCTGAAGGGGCTCGGGCTCAGCTACGACCTCTACACGCGCACGACGACCCCGAACCACTACGCCGTGGTGCAGGAGGTCTTCACCGCCCTCTACGACAACGGCTACATCGTCGCGAAGACGCAGATGGGGGCCATCTCCCCGTCGACGGGCCGCACGCTGCCCGACCGTTTCATCGAGGGCACCTGCCCGATCTGCGGCTACGACAACGCACGCGGCGACCAGTGCGACAGCTGCGGCAACCAGCTCGACCCCGCAGACCTGATCAACCCGAAGTCGAAGATCAACGGCGAGACTCCAGACTTCATCGAGACCGAGCACCTGTTCCTCGACCTCCCGAAGCTCGCCCCGGCGCTTGCCGAGTGGCTGGACTCCCGCGAGGACTGGCGCCCCAACGTGCTGAAGTTCTCGCACAACCTCCTGGGGGAGATCCACGAGCGCGCCATCACCCGCGACCTCGACTGGGGCGTGCCCGTCCCGCTCGACGGCTGGCGCGACGCCCCCATGAAGCGCATCTACGTCTGGTTCGACGCCGTCATCGGCTACCTGAGCGCGTCGGTCGAGTGGGCGAAGCGCCAGGGCGACCCCGAGGCGTGGCGCACCTGGTGGAACAACCCCGAGGCCCTGTCCTACTACTTCATGGGCAAGGACAACATCGTCTTCCACTCCGTCATCTGGCCCGGCATCCTGCTCGGGGCCGACGGGCGCGGCACCGAGGGCGGCACCATCCACCCGGCGCTGGGCGACCTGCAGCTGCCGACCGAGGTCGTCAGCTCCGAGTTCATGACCATGAAGGGGTCGAAGGTCTCCAGCTCCCGCGGCGCCTCCATCTTCGTCGGCCAGTTCCTCGAGGAGTTCGGCGCCGACGCGCTGCGCTACTACATCGCGGTGGCCGGCCCCGAGAACCAGGACACCGACTTCACGTGGGAGGAGTTCGTGCGCCGCACGAACTTCGAGCTCGCCAACGAGTGGGGCAACCTGGTCAACCGGTCGATCTCGATGGCGCACAAGAACGTCGGATCCATCCCCACCGCTGGGGAGCTCACCGCCGAGGATGAGGCGCTCCTGGCCGAGTCGCGTGGCGCCTTCCAGACCGTCGGCGAGCACATCGCCGCCCGCCGCTTCAAGGCGGGCATCACCGAGGCCATGCGCATCGTCGGTCTGGCGAACAAGTACGTCTCCGACATGGAGCCATGGAAGCTCAAGGACGACCCGGCCCGCCGCGACACCGTCCTGCACGTCACGCTGCAGGTCGTCAGCGACTGCAACACGCTGCTGACGCCGTACCTGCCGCACTCGGCGCAGAAGGTGTTCGAGGCGCTCGGCGGCGAGGGGGTCTGGGCCGCGCAGCCCGACATCGTCGAGGTCACCGACGGCGAGTGGACCTACCCGACGCTGCAGGGCGACTACGCCTCGCAGCAGGCCGTCTGGGAGTCGCGCCCGGTCGTCGCCTCGACGCCGCTGGCCAAGCCGACGCCGCTGTTCGCCAAGCTCGACGAGAAGCTCGGCCAGACCGGCCCTAGCTGGGCGCCCATCGGGGACTGATCCGCGGACGGACGATGCCCTATCCTCGCCGACATGATCATCTGGCGGGGCTGGGGCATCCTGGCAGCGGGCTACGTCGCACTCACCGGCATCTTCGGGATCGGCATCCCGTGGAGCGTCGGGGGAGCGTCACTGAAGTGGATCATGCTCCCCGTGGCGCTCGGGATGGCGGTGGCCTGCTGGTTCACCGGCCGGTACTTCAACGTCGTGAAACCGCGCCGCGTCGTGGAGCAGGAACTACCCGCGCTGCGTCAGCAGATGGAGGCCTCGGTGGCCGCCGGGACCTTCCGGCTGGCGAACCAGCCGCCTCCCACGAGCTTGGAGCAGGCCCGCGGTCAGGCTGAGGGCTACCTGCAGTTCATCTCCGGGCAGCACCACGGCCGCAACTGGCACACGATGTTCTTCCTGCCTATGCAGTACTGGGCCTTCCTCATCGCAGCGTGGGGCGTCGCGCTGCCCCTGCTCGTGCACTGAGGCCGGTTCAGGAGCGGGCGGCGCAACCAAGCCTTGTCAGCGCCCGGCGCATCGACATCGGCGTGAATCCCGCCTCGATGGCGGCTCGGCGCAGCGCCGGCTCGGCGCGGTAGAGCGCCGCACCCCGGCGCAGCAGCACCGGGGGAGTCTTGCGGTGCTCGCGCAGATCCCTGGCCAGGCGGCGCGTGAAGTTGGCGCTGCGAGGCCGGTCGAGCCACCAGCCCTCGCAGGTCATACCGGCGGCGCGGGCTGCGGCGAGCATGTCGATCGCGAAGATCCCCTCGGCCAGCACCGTCTCGGCGTCGTCGATGTCGACGATGTGCTCCCCGACGCGCCGCGACTTCGAGATGTCGTAGGTCGGCAGCTCCGCCCGGCCATCGCGCAGCAGCGCGCCGACGGTGTCGACCGCCTGAGCGAGGTCCCACGTGCCGACGTCGTCCCAGTCGGGGATGCCGAGCGGGCTCATGGGCAGGCCGGGCGCGTCGACGTCGCGGTAGAAGTCGTCGAGGCTGATGGTGGCCGCGCGGCCGGTGCCGGTGGCGAGCCGCGTCAGGCGGGACTTACCCGATCCTGAGGGGCCGGCGATGAGCAGCAGGGTCCGGGGCACCAGAGCAGATTACACCGGGGCTCACCAGGAGCCGCCGCCACCACCGCCGAAGCCGCCGCCGCCGGAGAAGCCCGAGCCGCCCGTGGAGCCGCCGGTCGCCTTGCTGACCCCGTCCAGTTGGGCCGCGTGCATCGCGCTCGACATCGACGTGGTCAGGTTGCTCATGGCGCTCGCGAAGTACATGCCGCGCATCAGGTCCGCCCCGATATACCAGGACGTGTCGGCCGTGTAGAGGCCCTGCGCGCCGAGGTCGGCGAACAGCTTGGTCCAGCGGTCGGTGACGCCGTAGACCATGGCGTAGGGCAGGTACTTCGAGAAGATGTCCACGCCCTCCTCGAACTTCAGGGTCTCCTTCTCCGCGGTGCGCAGGTACAGCTCGAAGCCCTTCGCCTGGGCGAGGTAGGCCGAGCCCATGGCGCTGCGGCGGCGGAACTTGCGCGACATCGCCATCAGGCCGATGCCGAAGATGATCAGCGGGATGCCGATCAGGGCCCAGCCGAACGACGCCAGAACGATGGCCGCGAACACGCCGCCGGCGGCCAGGATGCCGCCGAGGACTAGCGGTCCCGTCTGCGCCATGGTCGGGTTGGACTTGAACCAACCCTTTTTCACGACGGAGTCGTAGAGGCCGCTGCGCGCGTGCGGCAGCACCTGCGCGAACTTCTCCTTCTCCAGCTCCTTCGACGTGCGCGACGTCGCCCCCTGGAACAGGTCCGCGAGCAGCTTCGACTCGTACGGCTCCAGCGTCTCCCGGGCCGGGGCCTGCGTGGCGTACAGCGTGAACTTCTTCTTGCCGTTCGACTCGATCTTCATGAACCCCCGCACCGCGAGGTCGACCATGGTCGCGGAGACGTCCACGTCGTCCGCGGTGGTGTCCATCAGCGTGCCGATCTCGCCCGGGCGGGCGCCCTTCGGCGGGTTGAACTGCACCGCGACGGGGAACTTGCCGGACTGCATGCCCACCGCCGCGTTCTCGCCTGCGCCCGGCACGATGCCGGGCGTCAGGCCGAGGTAGACCTCGTCGCGGGCGTGGCGCCTGCGGATCGCGAGCAGCCCGGCGATCGCGGCGACGAGCCCGGCGCCGGCCACGCCGCCGGTGGCGGGGCTCAGCTCGAAGGCGTTGGCGAGCGTCGGCGCCTTGACCAGCCTCTGCTCGACGCCGCCGAACGTGCCGGCCGGGAAGCCCGCGACGATCTGCACCGGCGTTTTGGGGGACAGCGTCTGGTCGACGGCGAAGCTGGCCGTCTGGCCGGAGTTGGTCGCCTCGCACGGCGTCTGGTCCTCATAGGGGCCGTAGAAGCACGCCGACTTGGACACGGCCGCGGGGCCGGTGACCTGCACCGTGACGTTCGAGATCTCCGACTCCCAGCCGGGGCCGATCACGTCCCAGTTGAGCTCGTCGAGCCCGGACGTCTCCTGATCCGAGACGATCAGCCCCGTTACGTCGTAGGAGATGGTGTAGTCCTGGGGCGTGGAGTTCCAGGTGTCCTCGTCGCCGATCCGCAGCGACAGCGTCTTGTCGTCGTCCTCGCGGCTGACGTCGGTGCGCGCGCCGGTCGAGGAGCTGACCTGGATGTTGCTGTAGTCGAAGGCGTACTGCCAGTTCGGGTCGGCGCTGTCCTGACGGGTGGGCAGGATGATGTACGGGCCGCGCCCGTCGACCTGCGAGAAGTCCATCGTGAAGTCGATAGTGACCTGCGCCACCCCCTCGCTCGTCAGGTTCGCCGTGACGTCGTAGCGGGTGATGGGCGCCGAGTCGTCCGCGGCGGCGGGCAGCACCACCATCCAGGCGGACACCAGCGCCAATGCCAGGGTGGACAGGACGGCAGGCAGCTTCGTCATGGGTTCCAGGGTAGCCGCAGCCCGGACCCGTCGACGCCGGCCCGGGCTGCATTGACCGTTCTCAGACCCCCAGCGCGGCGGCCATCTCGGCACGGAGCCGGTCGAGGCGCCCCGCAGCCTCGGTCCGCGCTACGGCGACGTCCTGCGACTCGGCAGGGTCGAGGCGCACCTCCAGGTAGCACTTGAGCTTCGGTTCGGTTCCGGACGGGCGGGCCACGACGTGCACCCGGGGCCCCGTCAGCTCGATGCCGTCGGTCGGGGGGAGGGTCTCGCTGCCGTGCGCCAGATCGACGACGGTGACGGGTTCCCCGAGCAGCTGCGTCGGGGGGTTCCCGCGCAGCCTCGCCATGGCGTTGGCGATGATGCCGAGATCCGCGACGCGGACCGCGAGCTGCGACGTCGCGGTCAGCCCGTGGACGCGGGCGATCTCGTCGAGCCGGTCGGCGAGCGTGCGGCCCTGCGCCCTGAGCTCGGCAACGATGCGCAGCACCGAGACTGCGGCCGTGATGCCGTCCTTGTCGGGCACGGCGCGCGAGTCGACGCAGTAGCCGATGGCCTCCTCGTAGCCGAACGCGAGGTCCGGCACGCGGCCGATCCACTTGAACCCCGTGAGCGTGATGGTGTGCTGCCGACCCGCGGCCTCCGCCATGCGGCCCAACAGGGTCGAGGAGACGACCGAGTTCGCGAATACGCCGGGCACCCCCCGACGGATCGCGTCGTCGCCGAGGATCGCGCCCAGCTCGTCGCCGGTCAGCATCCGCCAGGACCCGTCGACCACGGCCGCGACGGCGCACCGGTCGGCGTCGGGGTCGTTGGCGATGACCACGTCGGCACCCACCCGGGAGGCCAGCTCCAGCGACAGGTCGATCGCGCCCTTCTCCTCCGGGTTCGGGAACGCGACGGTGGGGAAGTCGGGGTTGGGTTCGGCCTGCTCCGTGACCTCGTGCGCGGCGGGCAGCCCGATCGCCGACGCGACGCGGCGGACGGTCTCGGAGCCGACGCCGTGCATGGCGGTGTGTACCCAGGTCAGCTCGCGCGGTGCGTCAGCCGGGAACAGCGAGGCGGCACGGGCGACGTAGGCGTCGAGCAGTTCGGCGGTCACGTCGGTGCGGTCCGTGGAGCGCGGCAGGTTCGGCCAGTCGCCCGCGGCGATCTCCGCGATGTGGCCGGCGATCTCGGCGTCCGTCGGGGGCACAATCTGGGACCCGTCGCCGAGGTAGACCTTGTAGCCGTTGTCCTGGGGCGGGTTGTGCGACGCGGTCACGACGATGCCGGCGACGGCGCCGAAGTGCTGGATCCCGAAGGCTACGACGGGGGTGGGGACGGGGTGGTCGGTCCACAGGACCTCGAATCCCGCGGCGGCGAAGATCTCGGCGGTGTCCTCGGCGAAGTCCTGGGACTTGTGGCGCGCGTCGTGGCCGACGATCACCTTCCCGCCGCGGAGCCCCTGTTCGCCCAGCCAGGCGGCGAAGCCGGCGGCGGCCTGCGTCACGACGACGCGGTTCATCCGGGCGGGGCCGGGGCCCAGGGCGCCGCGCAGGCCGGCGGTGCCGAACTGCAGCGGCCCCGCGAACGCGGAGGCGAGCTCGTGCTCGGCGGCGCGGGCCAGATCGGGGTCGTTGGCCTGCGCCTGGACGACCAGATGGTCGAGCTCGGCGCGGGTGTCGGCGTCGGGGTCGTGCTTGAGCCACAGCGCGGCCCTGGTCAGCAGCTCCGTCATGGTCACAGCTCCTTGCAGATGTCGCCGAGCAGCGCGGCGAGTCGGGGGCCCGCGTCGGCCCCGGCCTGCAGCACCTCGGTGTGGTCGAGGTGGTCCTCGCCGAGGCCCGCCGCGGCGTTGGTCACCAGCGACAGCCCGAGGACCTCGAGGCCGGCCTCGCGGGCGGCGATGGTCTCGAGCGTGGTGGACATGCCCACCAGGTCGGCGCCGAGGATCCCGGCCATCCGCACCTCGGCGGGGGTCTCGTACTGCGGCCCGCGGAACTGCATGTAGACGCCCTCCGGTAACGACGGGTCGACGCGATGCGCCAGGTCACGCAGCCGCTGCGAGTAGGCCTCGGACAGGTCGATGAACGTCGCGCCGAGCAGCGGGGTGTCGCCGGTGAAGTTGATGTGGTCCTTGAGCAGCACGACGGTGCCCGGCGCCCACGCGGGGTTGAGCCCGCCGCAGCCGTTGGTCAGCACGACGGTGGAGGCGCCCCACTTCGCGGCCGTCCGGACGGCGTGCACGACGGGCGCGACGCCGCGGCCCTCGTAGTAGTGCGTGCGGCCCGTGAAGATCGCCGCGACCTTGTCGCCCGCGGTGCGGACCAGCTTCAGCGCGCCTCCGTGGCCGGTGACGACCGGCTTGCTGAAGCCGGGGACATCCCCGAGCGCGATCTCGCCCACCGGCTCGCCCAAGGCATCGGCGCCCGAGGACCAGCCCGAGCCCAGCACCAGCGCGACGTCGATCGAGTCGACGGAGAAGTGGGAACGGAGGAAGTCAGCGGCCTCGCCGGCCAGCTGGAAAGCGTCGGTGTTGTTCATTTTCTCAGCATAGTGGCGGGTCCGCAGCGGTCGACGGCCGGTGCGCAGGGCCAAGCTGTGGAACGATGGGCGCGTGACCAAGGTTGTGATCATCGGTGGTGGACCCGGCGGCTACGAGGCCGCCCTCGTCGGCAATCAGCTGGGCGGGGAGGTCACGCTGATCGAGCGCGACGGCATGGGCGGCGCCGCGGTGCTCAGCGACTGCGTGCCCTCCAAGACGCTGATCGCCACCGCCGAGGTGATGGTCCGCATCGAGACCGCCGACGCGCTTGGCCTCCACGTGAAGGCCGACGACGTCTCCGACGTGGTCGACGTGGACATGGCGGAGGTCAACCAGCGCGTCCTCGACCTTGCCCACGCGCAGTCCGCCGACATCGAGCGCCGCCTCACCGACGACGGCGTCAACCTCGTGGCGGGCACCGCCCGGCTCGACGGGCCGAACCGCGTCATCGCGACCCACGAGGGCCGGGAGACCAGCTACGACGCCGACGTCGTGCTCGTCGCCACCGGCACCACCCCGCGCGAACTGCCCGACGCGCCGTGCGACGGCGAGCGCATCCTGAACTGGAAGCAGGTCTACAACCTCACGGAACTCCCCGAGCGGCTGATCGTCGTCGGCTCGGGCGTCACCGGCGCCGAGTTCGCCTCCGCCTACGACGCGCTCGGCTGCGACGTGGTGCTGGTCAGCTCCCGCGACCAGGTGCTGCCCGGCGAGGACCAGGACGCCGCCGCCGTCCTGCAGCAGGCCTTCGAGCGCCGTGGCATGACCATCATGAGCCGCGCCCGCGCCGTCGCGGCCCGCCGCCGGGGCGACGGGGTCGTCGTCACGCTGGCGGACGGCCGAGAGGTGGAGGGCTCGCACTGCCTGATGGCAGTCGGGGCCATCCCGAACTCTGCGGGCCTCGGCCTGGAGGAGGCAGGCGTCGAGCTGACGGCGTCGGGCCACATCCGCGTCGACCGCGTCTCGCGCACCAACAACCGCGACATCTACGCCGCCGGCGACGTGACGGGCGTCTTCGCGCTCGCCTCGGTGGCCGCGATGCAGGGCCGCGTCGCCATGTGGCACTCGCTAGGCGACGCCGTGAAGCCGCTGGACCTGCGCAGCGTCTCCTCCAACGTGTTCACGACCCCCGAGGTCGCGACCGTCGGCATCACGCAGAAGGAGGTTGATTCGGGTGAGGTGCGCGTCGCGTCGCTGCTGATGCCGATCGCGTCGAACGCGCGCGCCAAGATGATGAGCTTCACCGACGGGTTCGTGAAGCTGTTCTGCCTGCCGACCACCGGCGTCATCGTCGGCGGCGTCGTGGTTGCGCCGCGCGCCTCGGAGCTGATCCACTCCGTCTCGCTGGCCGTCGCGCAGCGCGTCACGGTGGATGACTTCAGCCACGCGTTCACGGTCTACCCGTCGATGTCCGGCACCGTCGCGGAGGCGGCGCGCCGCCTGCACACCCGTGACGGGGCCTGGAACACCCTGACGAACTGACTCAGCCCCGCAGCTGCGGGAACGCCTCGTAGCGGAAGTCCTCGATCACCACGGCGGGGTCGACCTCTCGGGCGCGCAGCTCGACGCGGCGGACCTTGCCGCTGATGGTCTTGGGCAGCTCCACGAACTCGACGCGGCGGACCCTGAGATACGGGGCCAGGCGGTCCTTGGCGTGCGCCAGGATCGACAGCGCCGTCGCCTCGTCGGGGGCGAAGCCGTCCGCCAGAGCGATGCAGGCCTTGGGCACCGCGAGCCGCAGCTCGTCGGGGGCCGGCACGACAGCAGCCTCCAGCACCGCGGGGTGCTCGATGAGCACCGACTCCAGCTCGAACGGGGAGACCTTGTAGTCGGAGGCCTTGAACACGTCGTCGGTCCGCCCGACGTAGGTGAGGTAGCCGTGGTCGTCGAGCGAGACCAGATCGCCGGAGTGGTAGCGGCCGTCGGCCTGCACCGTGCGGAAGTCGCCCAGGTAGCCGGTGGTCAGGTTCAGCGGCCACGGGTCGACGGGGATGCAGATCTCGCCGTGGCGGGACTCCTCGCCCGTGTCGGGGTCGATGATCACGAGCCGGGCTCCCGGCATCGGCTTGCCCATCGCACCGGGCCGGACCTCCTCGCCGGGAGCGTTGCCGACCGTGCAGGTGGTCTCGGTCTGGCCGTAGCCGTCGCGGATCGTCAGGCCCCAGGCGCGCTGGACGGCGGAGATGACCTCGGGGTTGAGGGGCTCGCCGGCGCCGACGGCCTCGCGCAGCGCCGAGGGCCGCGCCCCCAGGTCGGCCTTGATCATCATGCGCCACACGGTCGGCGGAGCGCAGAACGTCGTAACCCCGCAGTCCTCGAGCTCGCGCAGCAGACGGGCGGGGTCGAAGCGGTGGTAGGTGTAGCTGAACACCGTCGCGCCGGCGATCCACGGGGAGAAGAAGCTCGACCAGGCGTGCTTGCCCCAGCCGGGAGACGAGATGTTCAGGTGCACGTCGCCGGGTCGCACGCCGATGAAGTACATGGTCGACAGGTGCCCGACGGGGTAGCTGAGGTGCGTGTGGACCACGAGCTTCGGGTGCTCGGTCGTGCCGGACGTGAAGTACAGCAGCACCGGGTCCGAGGCATCGGTCACGACGGGGCGCGCCCCCGCGGGGAACCCGGCCGCGTCCGCCATCGGCCGCCAGCGGTCGTGGCCCTCGCCGGTGGTGACGCACAGCAGGTCGTCGAGGCCGTCGAACTTGGCCTCGCAGTCGGGGCTCGTGACCACGGCGGCGACGCCGGCGCGGGGGACGCGGTCCGCGAGGTCGTCGTGCTGGAGCGCGACGGTGGTCGGCAGGATGACGGCGCCGAGCTTCATGACGGCGAGCATGGCGTCCCACAGCTCCACCTGGTTGCCGAGCATCACCATCACGACGTCGCCCTTGGCGACCCCCTGCGCCTCGAGCCACGCCGCGAGCCGGTCGGAGCGGTGCACCATCTCGTCGTAGCTGTACCGCTCGTCGGAGCCGTCCTCGTCGCGGAGCCACAGGGCGGTGTCCTGGTTGCCGCGGCCGAGGTCGTCGAACCAGTCGACGGCCCAGTTGAACGGACCGGATATCTCCGGCCACCGGAACTCGGCGCGGGCCCTGTCGCCCTGGCCGCGGAGGCTGAGAAGGAGGTCCCTGGCCTCGCGGATGGCCTGTGCCGGTGTGCTCATGCGTGTCCCCTTACGGGTGCGTAACTTACGTCTGCGTAGGTTACGGTACGCCCGAGTTCAGACCGGATGGGAGGCAGTCCGCACCAACATCTGCGCCGGCGAGTTGTGGGAGCCCGACAACGGATCGAAGACGATCGTGCGCTGGATGCTGTAGCTGGCCAGGAACAGCGCGGCCTCCGTGACGACCTTAGCCAGCAGCAGCGGGGTGCCGGCGTCGGTCAGCGCCGTCAGCACGCCGTAGTTGGCCGCCAGCAGCAGCGCGGCCAGCGACAGATAGCGCAGCGACGCCGACCGCAGCGGGACCTCCCGGCCCCGGCGGAACACCAGGCGGCGGTTGACGACGAAGTTGACCCCGGCGCTCACCGCGCGGGCCCCCACCACGGCGATCAGCAGCCAGCCGGTCAGCCAGTTCAGAAGCAGGAGCATCGCGGTGTCGACGCCGAAGGCCAGCAGGCTGGAGCCGGCGAAGCGGACGAGCGGGGCGTAGATGCGCAGCGAGTCGACCAGCGGGCGGAAGTGGCTCGACCCGTTGCCGTCGGTGTAGATGGTTTCGATCGGCACCGTCACGAGCGAGATCCCGGACTGGCGGGCGAGCAGCAGCATCCGGAACTCGTAGTCGAAGCGGTCGCCCTGGATGCCGAGCGCCCACGGCAGGGTGATGGCCGGGAAGGCGCGCAGCCCCGTCTGCGTGTCGGGGACGTCCTGCCGGGTGATGGAGCGGAACAGCACGCGCGTCACAGAGTTGCCCAGCCTGCTGCGCGCCGGGACCGGGCCCGTGAACTCCCGGCAGCCCAGCACGACGCAGCGCTGGCCCGGGGGGAGCGTGTCGAGCCGGGCGGAGATGCGGGCGATGTCGGTGTGCGTGTGCTGCCCGTCGCAGTCGGCGGTGACGACGCCGTAGCCGGGCAGCCGCGCCACGATGTCCGCGAAGCCTGTCCGCAGCGCCGCGCCCTTGCCGCGGTTGCGCTCGTGCGTGAGGATCACGGCCCCGCTCGCCGCCGCGACAGCGAAGACGCCGCAGTAGTCCGGGCCGGAGCCATCGTCGACGATGACCACCGGCACGTCGGGGAGGGTGGCCTCGAGTTGCGTGACGAGCGCGACCAGGCGCAGGTCCGGCTCGTAGGCGGGGATGAGTACTGCGAACATGGCAACTCCCGTTCAGCCGATGTAGAGGATGTCGCTCGTGGCGCGCTCGCCGCCGTTGGAGGGCTGGTTGATCACCTCGCCGTTGAACCACAGCTCGCTGGAGCCGCCGCCGTCGAGGTTGTACGCCTCGGTCGCGCCGAGGCCCTGCATGATCTCGGCGAGTTCCGTCATGGTGACGCCGCGGCTGTAGCCCGTCTCGCGGCCGTCGACCACCACGAACACGAAGTGGTTCTCGTCGATGACGCCGATGGCGGTGCGGGGCTGCTCACCCTGGATGGAGTGGTTGCCGACGTTGGTGTCGATCTCCACATCGTCGATGCCGGACACGACCTCGCCGTCCGTGACGAGAGCCGGGCCGAAGCTGAGCGTCTGCCACACGCCGTCGGCGACGAGCTCGTCGGCGGTGGTGGAGGTCTCGTCGTAGACCCGCATGCTGCCGTCGGTATAGATCGCCAGCCCCGTGCGGGCCGGGTCGTCTCGGTAGACGACGCCGTTGCGGATCACGATGCCGGAGTCCCGGAAGCCGTAGTAGTCGCCGTTGATGGCCAGCACGGCGTCGTTGTCGGTCGCGATGGTGCTGACCAGGTCCGTGATGTTCTCGCCGAACTGGTTGTCGGCGAAGGCCGAGCGCAGCTGCGTCGCATCGTCGATCGTCACGTCGGCGACGTAGTACGTCACGGTGTCGTCGCCGGAGCCCTGCGTCACCTTGGAGATGGAGATGGAGGTGTCGTCGCTCGTGTAGGAGTCGTCGGTGACCTCGGCGGCCCGCGTCGTGCCCTCGGTGGCTTCGTCGGTCGCCTCAGCGGAGGCGGCCTGCGAGGCCTCGTACGCCGCGACGTCGGCGATCTCGACGTGGCGTACGACGAAGCGGTCCAGCGCCCAGCCGGTGGCGCCGCCGAGGCTGAGGACCAGGGTCGCCACGAGGCCGACGATGATGCCGCGCCTCGTCCGGCGCGGGGGTGTTGTTGCTTCCTTCACACAGACAACAGTGTGCCCCGAGCCGGTGGTCCGGCTCGGGGCACACTGTGAATGCCCTGTGGGTCAGGTCCTAGTCGTCGAGCAGTCCCATCAGCAGCGAGAAGCCGCCGATCATCAGCGCGCCCTGCGTAACCGACCGCAGCGCGGGGTCCATGCCGTAGCGGCCGTAGTAGCCCTGCGCCCACGGCGCGTACTCGCGGGAGTCCCAGTAGGGCACCATGCCCTGACCTGCGTTGACCATGCGGATCGACGGATCGTTGCCGGTGCGGATGCGCTGCGCGTCCGCCGCGCAGGCGGGCACCTGGCGGGCGGCGCCGCCGGCGGGCGCCCACGTCACGTCCTCGACCGAGACGCCGTGCGCCGGGTCGAAGAAACAGGGAGGGCGGTGCTCCGGGACCGGCCGTCCCTCGGCGCGCGCCTTGACGCAGGCGATGTTGTAGCGGCCCTCCTCGAGGATCTGCGCGATGCGCTTCACGTCGGCGTTGGACCTGGCGGTGAGCAGCTGCTGCTTGGACCCGTCGTACGCGTCGAGCGCACTTGAGTAGTCGTCCCGGGCCTCGGCGCTGAGCTCGCGGCCGACGACGTCGAGGTCGAGGTCGCGCAGCTCCTCGCCGTACGTCGTGATGTCGGCGTCGATCGCGTCGCGGGACGCCTGCGTCATCGCCTGCTGCGCTGCCGGATCGTAGCCCTGCTGCCCGGCGAACTGCGCCGGCCCACCGAGCATGCCGTAGGGCTGCCCGGGGCGCGGGCCGAGCTGCTGGGGCGGATAACCGCCGTCGCCGAGGCTGGGACGGTTGCTGCGCGTCACCCCGAGCACGATCGACACCAGGATGAAGATGAAGATCATCGCGAGGAAGCCGCTCATGGTGGACCACCATTCACATTAGGAGAACTGCTCTCCAGGATATGCCTTGGGGACAACCCCCACCCCGGTCATTCCCGGGCGGGGCTCACTCCGGATCGACGATCTCGCACAGGACCTGCCCGGCCGTCACCGTGTCGGTGGCGGCCACTGCGAGCGCGGCGACGATCCCGTCGCGGTGCGCCTTGAGCGGCTGCTCCATCTTCATGGCCTCGATCACCGCGATCGTGTCGCCTTCGGCGACGCTCTGTCCCTCCTCGACGGCGACCTTCACGATGGTGCCCTGCATCGGGGAAGTCAGCGCGTTCCCGCTGGGGGCCGAGACCCTGCTGCCGCCGCGGTCGCGACGGGTCGGCTTCTTCGCGACCTTCGTCGCGGCCGCGGGCCTGGCCGCGAACGTGCCGGGCAGCTTGACCTCGACGCGTCGGCCGTTGACCTCGACGACTACCACCTCCGGCTCGGGGGCTTCCTCGGCCTCGCCGAGCACGCCGGTGTAGGGGGCGATCTCGCCGGTGAACTCCGTCTCGATCCACCGGGTGTGGACCAGGAAGTCGCCGCCCGGGGCGGTGTAGGCGTCGTCGTCGAGCACCGCACGGTGGAAGGGGACCACCGTCGGCATACCCTCGATCTCCAGCTCCGACAGCGCGCGGCGCGACCTGGCGATCGCCTGGGCGCGGTCGGCGCCGGTGACGATGACCTTCGCCACCAGCGAGTCGAAGGCTCCGGGGACCGTCATGCCGGCGTGGTAGCCCTCGTCGACGCGGACGCCAGGGCCGGCCGGGGCGTGCCATCTGACCAGCGTGCCGGGAGCGGGCATGAAGTTGCGGCCAGCGTCTTCGGCGTTGATGCGGAACTCGATCGAGTGTCCGCGGATCTCGGGGTCGTCGTAGCCGAGCTCGTCGCCGGAGGCGATGCGGAACATCTCGCGGACCAGGTCGAGCCCGGTGACCTCCTCCGAGACCGGGTGCTCGACCTGGAGGCGCGTGTTGACCTCGAGGAACGAGATGGTGCCGTCGAGGCCGACCAGGAACTCGCAGGTGCCCGCCCCGACGTAGCCCGCCTCCCGGAGGATGGCCTTGCTGGACGTGTAGAGCCGGGCGAGTTGCTCGTCGCTCAGGAACGGCGCGGGCGCCTCCTCGACGAGCTTCTGGTGGCGGCGCTGGAGCGAGCAGTCGCGCGTCGAGACGACGACGACGTTGCCGTGCTGGTCGGCCAGGCACTGGGTCTCGACGTGGCGCGGCTTGTCGAGGTAGCGCTCGACGAAGCACTCGCCGCGCCCGAAGGCCGTGACGGCCTCGCGCGTCGCCGACTCGAAGAGGTCGGGGATCTCCTCGATCGTACGGGCGACCTTCAGACCGCGGCCGCCGCCGCCGAAGGCGGCCTTGATGGCGATGGGCAGCCCGTGCTCGGTCGCGAAGGCGACCACCTCGTCGGCGTCCGCGACGGGGTCGGCGGTGCCGGGCACCAGCGGGGCACCAACCTTCTGCGCGATGTGCCGGGCCTTGACCTTGTCGCCCAGCGAGTCGATCGCGGCGGGCGGGGGGCCGATCCAGATCAGCCCGGCGTCGAGGACGGCCTGCGCGAAGTCGGCGTTCTCCGCCAGGAAACCGTAGCCAGGGTGCACCGCGTCGGCGCCGGAGCGGCGGGCCACCTCGAGCAACTTGGCGACGTTCAGGTAGGTGTCGGCCGGGGTGGCGCCGTTCAGCGCGAAGGCCTCGTCGGCGAGCTTCACGAACAGCGAGTCGGCGTCGGAGTCGGCGTATACGGCGACCGAGGCGATCCCCGCGTCACGGGCGGCTCGGATCACGCGGACGGCGATCTCTCCTCGGTTGGCGATCAGGACCTTCGAAATGGCGTCATTGCCCACGGCTGTTCCTCACTGAAAACGGATCTAGGCGGAGTCTAACTGCGTTTGCGCGGGGGCGTGGGCCGTGCTCGAAAGCTGCCCATGTGACAGGCTGGGCGCATGCCGACCCCACCCTTCATCCTCGAGCTGCGCAGCCGGATCGGGCACGCGCCCCTGTGGCTCATGGGAGCCAACGCGCTGATCCTCCGTGGGCGCGACGTGCTGCTGGTGCGCCGCGCCGACACGGGGGAGTGGGCCCCGGTCAGCGGCATCGTCGACCCGGCCGAACACCCGAGCGTCACCGTCGTGCGCGAGGCGATGGAGGAGGCCGGCGTCGTCATCGAGGTCGAGAGGCTGCTCTGGACGGTCGTCACCGACGTCATCACCTACGCCAACGGCGACGTGACGCAGTACCTCGACCACGGCTTCCGGTGCCGCTGGGTCTCCGGAGAGGCGCGCGTCGGCGACGAGGAGTCGAGCGACGTGGCGTGGTTCCCCGTCGACGCGCTCCCGACGCCGCGGCAGACGAGGCTCGACGCCATGGTGCGCGTCGCGCTGGAGGACCCGCGCGACGTCGTGTTCGAGCTCTGAGTCAGTCCTCGTCGTCCGAGGGGGCGGGCGCCTTCGGGTCCACGCGCGGCATGATGCGGGTCTCGATGGCCTGCTGTCGGCCCGTGTCGACCTTCGACGCCGGCCTGCCGTCGGCCCCGACCGCCTCCTGCTCGCCGGTGCGCTGCCGCCGCTCGGCGGCCTGCTCCCGCTCGGCCATGTCGGCGGCGCTGGGGCCGGACATCTGCCGGTTGCGCTCCTCGGCCTCCGGGGACCCGGAGTAGAGCCGCGCCTGCGCGCTGCGGGACCCGAGCGTCGTCTCGGTCGGGGTCTCCGCCTCGCCCGGCTTCGCCTCGAAGTCGACGCGGAACGGCAGCGCCGCGGGCTCCTCGTGCTTCCGGTTCGACAGCCACGACTGCAGCCACTTCGGCAGCGCCCCGTCGTCGGCCTGGCGCGGCTCCGCGTCCTCGACGGGAGCCATCACCTGCGTCTCGTCGTTCAGCTCCTCCGAGCGGAACTCCTGCACGGCCTTGGCTTCGAACTCGTCGCGCTCCTCGACGGTCGGCGCGGTGGTGGTCTCCGGCTCGAGGCGGGTACGGGGCAGCGCGTAGACAGCGTGGTGCTGCAGCCAGCTGATCAGCTCCTCGCGCACGTAGCAGCGCAGGTCCCACAGCTCGCCGGAGGTGGCGGCCGACACGACCGCGCGGACCCGCACGGACCCGCCGGTGGCGTCGGTCACCTGCAGCGAGGCGGAGCGGCCGTCCCACAGGTCGCTGGAGCGGACGATGCGCATCAGCTCGACGCGCATGGCCTCGATCGGGACCAGCCAGTCGAGGTCCATCCCCACCTCGCCGAGCAGCCGCGGCTCGCGACGCGTCCAGTTTTCGAAGGCCTTGGTGGTGAAGTAGTTGCTCGGCACGATCCAGCGACGGTCGTCCCAGGTGCGCACCACGACGTAGGTCAGGGTGATCTCCTCGACCGAGCCCTGCTGCGTCTCGAACACGATCAGGTCACCGACGCGAAGCGCGTCGGAGAACGCGATCTGCATGCCGGCGAACACGTTGGCCAGCGACGACTGGACCGCGAGGCCGGCGACGATCGACAGCACGCCGGCGGACGCGATCAGTGACGCCCCGACGGCGCGGAACGCTTCGAACGTCAGGAGCGCCCCGGCCAGGGCACAGACCCACACCACCGCGATCGCGACGCGGGAGATGATCTGCATCTGGGTGCGGATGCGCCGGTAGTGGGGCGTCTCCTCATCCTCGCTGGACTGCTTGTGGACGATCGCGTCCTCCGCGGTCTGGATGACGCCCGTCAGCAGCAGGGCCATCGCCATGATCATGACGATGAGGAAGCCCTGCGAGAAGTACTGACGCCACACCGGTACGGAGGAGCCCAGCGCGGGCGCGGTCGGGATCAGCACCCCCAGCCCGGTGCCGAGCAGCACGCAGAACACGCGCTGAGGCATCCGCATGCTGCCCGTCAGCCCCTCCATGCGGGGGTGCCGGTGCACGATCACCCGACCGACGACCGACAGCAGGACAGAGGCGAGCGCGCCGGCCACCAGGCCGATGCCCGCCCACATCGCGATGGTCAATGTGGAGATGGCGGCATCTGCTTCCATGGACAGCGAGCCTAGCCTGCCCGACCCAAACCAACCTCTGTCAGCGGTCGGTGCGCAGCGTGAGGGCGCTCAGGGCCCCGGACACGGTGAAGGCCCCGTCCCACGTGCCGTCGGTGAACAGCAGCGAGTTGCCCTCGTCGGCCGTGATCGCGAAACCGGCCGCCGGGAGGGTGGCGCGCAGGTGCGCCAGCACGTCGAGTCCGGACGGGGCCGAGAGGACCGCTGTGATGTTGTTCGCCGCGTCGGTGCGCTCGGTCAGCGTCGCGCCGACCGGCAGCGAGAGCCCGGCCGGGGCGTGGGTGAACCCCAGAGACGTCAGGGACACCCCAGCGGGTGGAGTCGTCGCGGAGGGCGAGGCGGCCGGGGCGGGGGTCGTGACGGGCGGCGTCGTGTTCGTCGCGCCGGGGTCGGAGGCTGAGCAGCCGGCCAGCGCGAGGACAGTCAGCAGGGTCAGGACGAGGCGGGGCACCCGCCCACTCTAGGTCCGGTCCCAGAGGTCGGGCCACTTCACGTCCGCGTCGAGGACCATCTGCCTCACCAGCGGGAGCGACAGGCCGACGATGTTGTACGGGTCGCCCTCGATGGAGGTGACGAAGGCACCGCCGATGCCGTCGATCGTGAACCCGCCGGCCACCCGCGTCGGCTCGCCCGTGGCGACATATGCGTCGATCTCGGCGTCGTCCAGGTCCGCGAACCGCACGAGGGTGGTTCCCACCCGGGTCTGCACGGTCTCGTCTCCGCCGCGGCGCACGAGCACGTGGTGGCCGGTGTGGAGGAGGCCCTCGCCGGCGCGCATCCGTCGCCACAGCCTGGCCGCGGCCTCGGGGGTGCCGGGCTTGCCGTGGGCGCGGCCCTCGAACTCCAGCACGGAGTCGCAGGCGATGAGCACCACGTCGCCGTCGACCAGGGGCGCGACGATCTCGCCCTTCGCTCGGGCCAGCGTCGCGGACAGCCGCGCCGGGTTCGGGTCGAGTATCTGCGACTCGTCGAAGCCGGAGACGATCACCTCTGGTTCGATCCCGGCGCCGCGGAGCACGCCGAGGCGGGCGGGGGACTTGGAGGCCAGGACCACCCGCATCGGCGTCACAGCCGGTGGTAGGTGCGCCACGCGTCGCGGCCGCTCACCAGCGGCGGGCGCAGGGTGCGGTAGTACGACTTCCAGCCGCCGGCCAGCGGCCGGTCGTCGGCTGAGCGCAGCCTCTCGGACCGTGCCGCGGCTGACAGCACCGCGACGACGGCCGCCACCTCCTCGTCCGAGAGGCTCGCCTTCGTCAACGAGATCGACTCCGAGTCGCCTGCGCCGGTCACAGCGGGATGTTCCCGTGCTTCTTGGGCGGCAGCGCCTCGCGTTTGGTGCGCAGCAGCCGGAGCGCCCGGATGACCTGGGCCCGGGTCTCGTGCGGGTAGATCACCTGGTCGATGTAGCCGCGGTCCGCCGCGACGTACGGGTTGGTGAGCTCGTCGTCGTATTCCTGGATGAGCCGCGCGCGCTCCGCCTCGGGGTCCGACGAGGCGCCCAGCTGCTTGCGGTAGAGGATGTTGACGGCGCCCTGAGCGCCCATCACGGCGATCTGCGCGGTCGGCCACGCGAGGTTGATGTCGGCGCCGAGGTGCTTCGAGCCCATCACGACGTATGCGCCGCCGTAGGCCTTGCGCGTCGTGACCGTCAGGAGAGGCACGGTGGCCTCCGCGTAGGCGTAGATCAGCTTGGCGCCACGGCGGATAATGCCGTTGTGCTCCTGGCCGACGCCGGGGAGGAAGCCTGGCACGTCGACGAAGGTCAGCACCGGGATGTTGAACGCGTCACACGTGCGCACGAAGCGGGCGGCCTTCTCCGCGGAGTCGATGTCGAGACAACCCGCGAAGACGGTGGGCTGGTTGGCGACGATGCCGATGGAACGTCCCTCGATGCGGCCGAAGCCCACGATGATCGAGCCGGCGAACAGCGGCATCACCTCGAGGAACTCGTCGTCGTCGAGCACCCCGCGAATCACGTCGCGCATGTCGTAGGGCTGGTTCGCCGCGTCGGGGATCAGGCTGTCGAGCTCGCGGTCGTGGTCGGTGATCGTGAGGTCCACCTCCTCGTCGTCGAAGACGGGCGGGTCCTCCAGGTTGTTCTGAGGAAGATAGGTCAGCAGCTCGCGGACGTACTCGATCGCGTCGTTCTCGTCGGCGGCGAGGTAGTGGGCGTTGCCGGACTTGGTGTTGTGCGTGCGCCCGCCGCCCAGCTCCTCCATCGACACGTCCTCGCCGGTGACGGTCTTGATGACCTCCGGGCCGGTGATGAACATCTGCGAGGTCTTGTCGACCATCACGACGAAGTCGGTCAGTGCCGGCCCGTAGACGTGCCCGCCGGCCGCGGCGCCCATGATCAGCGAGATCTGCGGGATCACGCCGGAGGCAAGCGTGTTGCGCTTGAAGATCTCGCCGTAGAGGGCGAGAGAGACCACACCCTCCTGGATGCGGGCGCCGCCGCCCTCGTTGATGCCGATCAGAGGGACGCCCGTCTTGAGGGCGAAGTCCTGGATCTTGACGATCTTCTCGCCGTAGACCTGACCGAGCGCGCCGCCGAAGATGGTCACGTCCTGCGAGAAGACGCACACGGGGCGGCCGTGGATGGACCCGGTGCCCGTGATGACGCCGTCGCCGAACGGTCGGCGGGCGTCCATGCCGAAGGAACTGGAACGGTGTCTTGAGAACTGGTCGAACTCGGCGAAGCTCCCTTCGTCGAGCAGGGCCATGACCCGCTCGCGAGCGGTCATCTTGCCCTTGGCGTGCTGCTTCTCCACGGCGTCTGCTGAACCGGCGTGCACGGCCTCATCGATGCGCACTCCGAGATTCGCGATCCGACCGGCGGTGGTGTGGACGTCGATCTCCATGGCGCACACACTAGCCGCGATCCAGGAAGTTGCCGGGGGTTCGTCGTAAATGAACGCCGCGTAGCATGGGCGGGTGACCGACCAGCTGCCCGACGCCGCCCGCATCTCCTCGCTCCTCGATCCTTCGGGGGTCTTCGACGAGGTGCGCGTAGTCACCACCACGGGGTCCACGAATCACGACGTCGCGGCCCTGGCCAGGGACGGCGTGGGGGAGGGGCTGGTGCTGGTCTCCGGCGAGCAGACCGCCGGACGGGGCCGGCTGGACCGGAGCTGGGTCAGCCCACCCGGTGCCTCCATCTCGATGTCGCTGCTCCTGAGGCCACGGCCGCCCTTCCCCCAGTGGGGTTGGCTGTCGCTGTTGGCGGGCATGGCGGTCGCGTCCGCAGTGGAGGACCTCGCGCCCGACCCGACCGACGTGACGCTGAAGTGGCCGAACGATGTGCTGCTGCGCGGCGACAAGCTGTGCGGGATCCTCTCGGAGCGCATCGAGCACGCGGACGGGGCCCGTGCCGTCGTCGGCATCGGGATCAACGTGTCCCTGACCATCGATCAGCTGCCCGTGCCGGCGTCGACGTCGCTTGCGCTCGCGGGCCTGCCCACCGACCAGAGCGTGATCGTCGCCGGGGTCCTCAACCACTTCTCCCGCTACTACCGACTCTGGTCACTCAGCGGATCGCTGCGCGAGGAGTACCAGGCGCGCTGCGCCTCCATCGGCGCCGAGCTGACGATCGTCGTCGACGAGCACCGTCGCGTGCACGGCACCGGCATGGGCGTCGACGCGTTCGGGCGGCTCGAGGTCGCCACGGCGCGCGGCGTCGAGACCTTCGCCGTCGGCGACGTCGTCCACGCCCGCCTGAACCCCTGAGAGACCAGCCCCCTGTCGCCCCCGAAAAATCGGGCAGTGGTCGAATCTCCCCGGTCCAGTGACGAATAGCGCCCACTGCTTCGTCGGTGGCCGACGGGGGCCATCAGGCATCGTGCGATTCTCGTGACCAGACCGGGGAGAACCGGGCAGTGCCCGATTTTCAGGGGAGGCGGGGCGACAGGGTCGCAGAGTTGGTTCCCCGCCACACGCGGGCCTGACGCCCCGCAACCGGGCTGTGGAGCGCCCAGCCGTGCCAGACTGAGCCATGGCCATCACCGCAGACCAGCTGGGCAAGGACGAGTACGTCATCGCGACGATGCGCACGCATGTCAAGAAGCTCATCATCCCCGTCGTGTTCCTCTTCGCCATCGCGATCCTCCTCGGCGTCGCGATAGCGCTCTTCCCCGCCTCCTGGCAGCCGTGGGCCACCTGGATCGCCGTCGCCGCCGCCCTGATCGCGTTCGTCGTGCTGGTGGCCCGGCCCGCGCTGGGCTGGTGGAGCTCGACCTACACCGTCACGAACCGCCGCATCATCACGCGCCACGGCATCCTGACCCGCGTCGGCCACGACCTGCCGCTCCGGCGCATCAACAACGTGAACTACGAGCGCGGGGTCGTCGACCGGATGGTCAGCTGCGGCACGCTGATCTTCGAGACAGCCGCCGGCCAGCCACTGCTCCTGCCCGACGTGCCGGAGGTCGAGAAGGTCCATGTCCAGATCACCGAGCTCCTGTTCGGCGACGACGAGGACGACTGAGCACCCCGACGCTCGTTGATAGGCTGCCCGGCGTGACCCGCCGCTACAGTCTCGCCATCGCAGGGGGCGGGCAGCTCGCCCGCATGATGCAGCAGGCCGCGATCCCGCTGGGGATCGACGTGCGCCTGCTCGCGGAGGGGCCGGACGTCTCCGCCGCGCAGGTCGTGCCCGACACCACCGTCGGCGACTACCGCGACCTGGCGACCCTCCAGACCTTCGTCGACGGCGCCGACGCGCTGACCTTCGACCACGAGCACGTCCCCACCCGGCACCTGTCGGTGCTCGAGGGGCAGGTCGCCGTCCGGCCAGGGCCGGAGGCGCTCGTCTACGCCCAGGACAAGGCCGCGATGCGCGAGCGGCTGACCGGACTCGGCGCCCCGTGCCCCGTCTTCGCCGTGTGCGACACCCCCGACGAGCTGCTGGCCTTCGGCGAGCGGCAGGGCTGGCCGATCATCGCGAAGACTTCCCGCGGCGGCTACGACGGCAAGGGCGTCTGGAAGCTCGACGGGCCGGCCGAGGTCGGCATCCCGTTCGACGGGCTCGCGGCCCAGTCGGCGGGGGAGAGCGTCCGCATCGTCGCCGAGGAGTTCATCGACTTCACACGCGAGCTGTCGGCGCTGGTCGTCCGCTCGCCCTCCGGACAGGTCGTCGCGTACCCCGTCAGCGAGACGCTGCAGCTCGACGGCATCTGCGTCGAGACCGTGACCCCCGCACCCGGTCTCCCGGCCGAGGAGGCCACCCGGCTGCAGGAGCTGGCCATCTCGCTGGCCGGTGAGCTCGGCGTCGTCGGGGTGCTCGCCGTCGAGCTGATGCAGGCCCGCGACGGCCGGATCGTCGTCAACGAGTTGGCCATGCGCCCGCACAACACGGGGCACTGGAGCATCGACGGCGCCGTGACGAGCCAGTTCGAGAACCACCTCCGCGCGGCCCTCGACCTGCCGCTCGGCTCCCCCGAGCTGACCGACGAGGTCGTCGTGATGCGCAACGTGCTGGGCGGGGCCGAGGAGGACCTCACGGGGGCGCTGGTCCACGTGTACGCTCGCGACCGGGCCGCGCACGTCCACCTGTACGGCAAGGAGGTCATGCCTGGGCGCAAGGTCGGGCATGTCACCTGTGTCGGAACAGACCTCGACGACGTGCGGCGCCGCGCCCGGCACGCCGCCGGCTACCTGATGGGAGACGCAGATGCCTGATGCCCCGCTCGTGTCGATCGTGATGGGATCGGACTCCGACTGGCCCACCATGCAGGCCGCGGCCGACGCCTGCGCCGAGTTCGGCATCGCCTTCGAGGCCGACGTCGTCTCGGCGCACCGGATGCCGGAAGACATGGTCCGCTTCGGCCGCGAGGCCCACAGCCGCGGCATCCGCGTGATCATCGCCGGGGCCGGCGGCGCCGCCCACCTGCCCGGCATGCTCGCCGCGCTGACGCCGCTGCCCGTCATCGGGGTCCCGGTGGCCCTGAAGTACCTCGACGGCATGGACTCGCTGCTGTCGATCGTGCAGATGCCGGCGGGCGTCCCCGTCGCCACGGTGGCGATCGGGAACGCCCGCAATGCCGGCCTGCTGGCCGTGCGCATCCTGGCGGCCTCCGACGAGGCGCTGCAGGCCAGGATGCTGGACTTCCAGGAGCAGCTGCGCAACGCCGCGCACGCCAAGGGCGAGGCGGTCCGCGCCAGGCTCAGCTGAAGGAGACCCGCACCAGGGCCTCGACCGTGCTGCTGTCCTGCGTCGACGTGACAGCCATGCCCGAGACCGGCTCCAACCAGGCCTGCAGGTCGCTGGACTGCTGGACCAGGGCCGCGAGGTTCTGGTCCGCGAGGATCGCCGGCACGTTGACGTACAGCACCGACTGGGCGGGGCCGTCAACAAGCTTCGACCAGCCGTCCAGGCTGCTCAGCTTCGACGCGGGGTTGGTCACGTCGGAGACCTCCTGACCGAGCGCGATCACGCCGGTGTCGCCGTCCTGCTCGATCCTGAGCCCCGTGGCGCCGCTCTGCTGCAGCGTGGTGTCGAGCTGGTCGAGGATCTCCTTCTGACGCGCGGCGTCGTCGCCGACGAGCGCCGCGCCCAGCACGGGGGAGCCTGCCTCGTCCATGCCTAGCGTGAGGCCGAGGCTCTCCCCGAGCAGCGCCCCGAGGTCGTCCTGGCTCGTCAGGCCGAACTGCTGCGCCCACGCCGTGGCGGTCTCGTTGGCGGAGACAGCCTCCCAGATGCGGGAGATCGAGTCATCGTTGGTGGCGGTCGCGAGGGCGAACAGCGAATCCGCGGACAGGTTGCCCGCGACGTCGCGGACGTCGCCCGCGCCGTCGGCGGCCATGCCCGGCGCGTCGAACACCGTGCGCAGGGTGAGCAGCGAGTCGGCGACCTGCAGCGCCGCGGCGCCGTGCAGGTCGCGCGTCAGGTCCCCGGCGTCGGCCGTGATGCCAGTGCTGTCCTCGCCCTCCTGCAGCGCCAGCGCGGCGCCCGCGGGGGAGACCCACGCCGTCGCCAGGCTGCTGCCGCTCAGCTTCGCCATGTCGGACGTGAACGTGTCGTAAGAGGCCAGCGGGGACGAGGTGACGTCGGCCTGCTCGAGGCCGGTGGCCTCAGCGCTGACGACCATCAGGTCGTCGACGAAGAACACCGTGGTGCCCTCGAGGTACTCGTCCGCGAAGGCCTGCGCCGCGGACTGGTCGGTCACCTGGACAGACATCACGGCCTGAACGTCGGTCGCGTCGCCGTCGACGGGGAGGGCCCCGATCGCGACGGAGTCCCCGAGCCAGGGCTCGACCTCCGAGTACTCCGGCATGCCCTCCTCCGCGGGGATCAGGCTCCACAGCGCGGCCTTGTAGTCGTCGCCGATCTCGCCGAGGCCGAGATCGGGCAGCTTGTCGGCGATGCCCTTGAGTGCGAGCTGGTCGCCCGCCGACGGGTTCAGGTTCACCTCCACCGACGCGAGCACGGTCGAGGGGAGCCCCTGGGAGGCGGTTGGCGTCGATCCGCGCAGCAGCGTGAACGCCGCGACGACGCCCGCGACGACCACGACGGCCGCGATGGCCACGGCCACGACGACCGGTGCCTTCGACTTCTTCGGCGCCTCCGCGGCGGCGGGGACGGGCTGGGTGGTCTGGGTCACGGGATCTCCTTGATCGGGGGGATCGGGGGTGTGCTGGGCGGGGCCGGTCATTCGCGGTACTTCTCCAGCGAGGCCGTGTCGCCCGAGGCGATCGCGGCGAACACCTCGGCCGACTCGTCGGCATCCCACAGCACCGACGATCCGGCGGACGTGCGGTAGTCGGTGTCGGAGACGGGCACGGTCATGGAGATGCCCGCCCCCGTCATCACCTGGAGGAAGCCGAACGCGGCCTGCCCCACCTGCACCACGCCGGTGTCGTCGCCCAGGGTAAGGGAGCCGGCGGCGGCCATGTTCAGCTGCCAGTAGCGCACGGGATTGACCACCGTCATCGGCGTGGCGACCTTCTTCATGATCGCGGAGATGACCTCGCGCTGCCGCTCGACGCGGCCAAGGTCGCCCCGCGGATCCGACTTGCGCATGCGGACGTAGCCCAGCGCGGTCACGCCGTCGACGTCCTGGCAGCCCTTCGACATCGTGAGGTGGGCGTCCTTGTCGTCGATGTCGAAGTCGGGGCACACCTCGATGCCGCCCACGGCGTCGACGAGGTCGACGATCGCCATCATGCCGACCTCCAGGTAGCCGTCAACTCGGATTCCGGTGTTCGACTCGACGGTCTGGACGAGCAGCGGGGCGCCCCCGAAGGCGTAGGCGGCGTTGAGCTTGTTCTTCGAGCGGCCCGGGATCGCGACGTACGAGTCGCGGGGCAGCGACAGCAGCACGGCCGGGCCGGTGGCCGGCAGGTGCAGCAGCATCATCGTGTCGGTGCGCTGACCCTCGACGCTGCCGGTGCCCAGTTCCTTGCGTTCCTCTGCAGTCAGGTCGTCGCGCGCGTCGGAGCCGACCAGCAGGATCGTGGTCCCCGGCTGCGCGGCGAGACGGTCGCCGTCGGGGGCCGAGTCGACGTGGTTGCTGACGGTGAAGGCGTAGACGGGCGTGCCGATCAGGAAGACCAGCCAGGCCAGCGCAAGCACGCCGATGATCCGCAGCGGATGGCGCTTGCGCTTCCGGACGGGGGGAGCCTCGACATCCGTCGCCGGCTGCCGGCCGCTCGGCTGCTCTCGTCGCCGGCTGCGCTGCTGCGGGCCGGCCTCCGGCTGCCGGCCGGGCTGTGGGTAACCGCCGACATGGTTGCTGGACTCCTGCGGCGGACGCAGGACACGCGTGGACTCAGGCTCGTCGTCCTTGCGGTACAGCCAGTCCATGTCGTCGTTGTGATTCGACATCGGCACCCCTTTCGACTCAACAGCGTACTTTGCGCGGAAACGGCTGCCGAACGGCGTGGCGGCCGGATACCTCGGCCCGGATGAGGAAAGGTGATGGCACCCGGTGCTGCCTTCCCCATTGGAGCCTCACGTGCCTTCTGCCCAGCCCGCCGCGGCGCAGAGCCTGCAGACCCGCCGTGCCTTCGGATACGTCCTCATGTCCGCGGTCCTGCCCGGCTCGGTCCAGCTATTCGCCGGATCCCGCCGCGTCGGCCGCATCGCCACGCGCGTCTACCTCGCCGCCCTGGCCGTCGTCGTGCTCCTCGCGCTCGGGCTGGTCGTGCTGCGCGGCGCCACCGTCGGATTCCTCCTGACGCCCGCCGTCGCGGTCTTCTTCAAGGTCGCACTCTGGGTGCTGTTCCTCGGCTGGGTCGCGCTGCTGCTGGACTCGTGGCGGCTGGCCCGCCCCATCAACCTGCTGCGCCGCCCCCGGTTCGGGCTGACCGTGACGACGCTGGTCCTCGCGCTCGCCGTCGGGGCCGTCACCTCCGTGGCAGCCAACGCCTTCACCGGGGTCGCCAACGTCGGCGACCTGCTGGCGGGCGGCGGCGACGCTGAGCAGAAGGCCGGCCGCTACAACGTCCTGCTGCTGGGCGCCGACGCCTCCGACGACCGGGTCGGGCTGCGCCCCGACTCGATCAATGTCGCCTCGGTCGACGCCGAGACGGGCCGCACCGTGCTGTTCGGGCTCCCGCGCAACATGCAGAAGGTGCCCTTCCCCGAGTCCTCCCCGCTGCACGCGCTGTACCCGGACGGCTTCGTCTGCGACGACGGCGAGTGCATGCTCAACGGCGTCTACACCTTGGGCGTCGAACACAAGGACCTCTACCCTGACGCCGACGACCCGGGTCTCCAGGCCGTGAAGGAGGCCGTCTCCGAGACGCTCGGCCTCGACCTCAACTACTACGCCCTGGTCGACATGGCCGGCTTCCAGTCGCTGATCGACGCCATGGGCGGCATCACGCTCGACATCTCCAAGGACATCCCCATCGGCGGCGTGGGCTCCAGGATCTACGGCTACATCAAGGCCGGCGAGGACGTGCACCTCGACGGCTTCCACGCCCTATGGTTCGCGAGGTCCCGCGCCGAGAGCAGCGACTACGAACGGATGGCGCGGCAGAAGTGCGTCATGTCGGCCATGGTGCAGCAGCTCGACCCGATGACCGTCGCCACGAAGTTCACCGAGCTCTCCGAGGCTGGCAAGAACCTGCTGAAGACCGACGTGGGACGCGGAGAGGTGTATCAGCTCGCGGAGCTGGCGCTGGCGGCCAAGGGAACCAGGATCGCCTCGGTCAACTTCTCCCCGCCCCTCATCACGACGGCCGACCCGGACTTCGCCCTCATCCGTTCGACGGTGCAGGACAAGATCGCCCACGCCGAGGAGCTCGACGAGAAGGCGGCCGCCAAGGCCGCCGCCGGCGCCAGCCCATCCCCGACGGCCGGGCCGTCGGAGGCGGAGCCGGAGGGTGATCAGACGGCAGAGTCGACCCCCGAGGCGACCCCGAGCGCGTCGGCCGATCCCGAAGTGAACAAGGACACCTTCACAGACACCGAGGATCTGGAGGCCGTCTGCTCGGTCTCCTCGTGACCCGATAGGCTGTCCGGGGCCCAGCGAAGCAACGGAGGTGTCGTGTCCACGGCAGTCAGCGTCATCATGCCGGTTCGCAACGAGGAGAAGCACCTGCGGGCCGCCGTGCAGCGGGTCCTTGACCAGCACTACGAGGGCGACCTCGAGATCCTGCTCGCCGTCGCGCCCAGCACCGACCTGACCCGCGAGATCGCCGAGGGGCTTGCCGACGAGGATTCCCGCGTCGTGGTCCTCGACAACCCGGCCGGCGTCACCCCCGCGGGCCTGAACGTCGCGATCGCCGCGGCCCGCCATCCCGTGATCGTCCGCGTCGACGGGCACGGGGAGCTCAGCCCCGGCTACATCGGCCGGGCCGTCGCCCTGCTGGAGGAGACCGGCGCGGCGAACGTCGGCGGGCTGATGGACGCACAGGGGACCACGCCGCTGTCCGAGGCCATCGCGGCCGGGTACAACTCGCCGCTCGGGCTCGGCGGCGGCGGCTTCCACCTGGCCGAGACCCCGGCCGGGCCGGCCGACACCGTCTTCCTCGGCGTGTTCCGCGCCGACGTGCTCAGGGAGATCGGCGGCTTCGACGAGTCTCTGCACAGGGCGCAGGACTGGGAACTCAACTACCGGCTGCGTCGGGCCGGACACCTCGTCTACTTCTCCCCAGACCTGCAGGTCGTCTACCGTCCGCGCGACAGCGTCTCGGCACTGGCGCGGCAGTTCTACCGGACCGGCCAGTGGCGCCGCGAGGTCATCCGCCGCCATCCCGACACGGCCTCCCTGCGCTACCTCGCGCCCCCGCTCACGGTCGTCGGGACGGGAGGGGGGCTGGTGCTCGGCCTGCTCGGGCTGGTGCTGCGCAGCCGGGTGCTGACCGCGGCGCTGATCGCGCCGGCCGTCTATGTCGCCTTCGTCGGAGCCGCCACGGCGAGCCTGGGGCAGCTCCGCCCTGCGGCGCGCCTACGGATGCCGCTCGTCCTGACGATCATGCATCTGGCCTGGGGGGCCGGGTTCATCCATGGCCGGCCGACCGGCGCCTGAGAAGCCCCGAGAAGACGCTGCGAGAACCGTGACAAGATGGAACACATGGATCCCCGACCGGCCGACGAGGCGACACCCATGAGCGGCTCGGCGGTGGATGTCCTGCGGCAGGCCCAGCTGCTCGCCGACCGCCTGCGGCAGGAGGCGGAGGCGGAGGCCGACGCCGTCCGGGCACGGACGGCCGAGGTGAAGAGGGAACGCGACGAAGCGGCAGCGGAGCTGCAGTTCTCGCGGCACCGCCTCGACGAGGCCCGCGCCGACGCTGCCCGCATCCTGGAGGACGCCGCGCGGCAGGCCGGTGAGCTCACCGGCGTCGCAGAGCGCAATGCCGACGAGCTGATCGCCGACTCGCGCGTCGAGGCTGAGCAACGGGCCGCCGACGCCGACGCCAGGGCCGCGCGCGTCGTCAAGGAGGCCGCCGAGGAGGCTGCCCGCCTGCGCGCCGAGGCTGAGGTCGACGTTGCGCGGCAGGCCGACGAGCTGGCCGCAGCCCGCGCCGTCCACGACGGACAGCTGGCCGCCGAACGCGCCGAGGCCGAGGCGCAGACGGCGCGGCTGCGCGCGGAGGCGGACGAGTACGTCGCCTCGTTGAAGGCCACGACCGTCGACCAGGTGACCCAGATCCGCACCCGCATCGCCGCAGAATCCGACGCGGCTGAGCGTCGCGCGGCCGAACACCTCGCCGCGGCGCGCGAGGAGGCTGCCCGCCTGCTCGCCGAGGCGGACGAGAAGGCCAAGGAGCAGCTCGCGGATGCCGCCGGCCAGCTCGAGTGGGCGCGGGCGACAGTGGCTGGGCTGCTCGACGGTGCCGCCGCAGACACGGCCCGCACCCGCCGCGAGGCCCACGCCGAGTCCGCAGCCCGGGCCCGCGACCTGCGCGGCAAGCTCGCGGCGACCCTCGCCAGGAGCGTCGACGTCGCCCGCCGCCGCGTCCGCAGCGCCGACGTCGAGGCCGCCGACATCCGCGGCCGCGCCGACGCCGAGCTCCGAGCCGCCACGCAGCACGCCGCCCGCACGCGGCAGCAGGCCGAGGCCCAGGCAGCCGACCTGGTCGCCCACGCTGAGCGGGAGGCCGCCGCGATCGCCGAGCGCGCGCAGGCGCGCACCGCGGATGCAGAGGCCAACGCCGCGCTCGTGCGCGAACGCCTGAGCGCCGACCTCGAACGCACCCAAAAGGCATCCTTCGAACGGACGAGGGCCACCCGCGAGGAGGCGATCGCGCTGCTCGCAGGCGCCCGCGTCGAGGCCGAGGCCCTGCGGACTCAGGCCAGGACGATGCTGAACGAGGCCAGGGAGGAGGTCGCGGGGCTCGCGAAGCGCCGCGACACCATCACCGCACAACTCAACAACCTCTCCGGCGTGATCGAAGCGCTCGCCGTGAACGAAACCCCCACTCAGAATGAGGACAATTGATGACACCCGCATTTAGGACAGTTCTGCGCGGCTACGAGCCCGCACAGGTGGATGCAGAGCTGGGAACCCTGCAGCAGGCACTCGAGGCCGCACGGGCCGAGTTGGGGGAGCTCACAGTGCAGCTGAAGGAGGCCCGTCAGGGACAGGCCGGGCTCGAGGCCGACCTCTCGGCCGCCCGCTCCCGCGCCGAGGAGGCCGCGAAGGCCAAGGCCACCGTGTCGCGCCCGACGTTTGCGGACCTGGGCGAGCGCATCAGCCAGATGCTCTCGCTCGCCGAGGAGGAGGCCGCTGAGCTGCGCCGCGCAGCCAAGGACGAGGCGACCCGCGTCGTGGAGGAGGCCACCGCCAAGGCGCAGCAGATCGCCGCGGAGGCCGACCGTTATGCCGTTGACACCCGCAGCTCGGCCGACGCCGACGCCGAGGCACGGCTGTCCGGGGCGCAGCGACGTGCCGACGAGATGATCGACCACGCCGACCGCGAGGCCGCGACCCGCCGCGAGGAGGCGGAGGCCGTCTACGAGTCCCAGCAGGCACGCGCCGCGCAGGCCGCCGCCGACTTCGAGCGCACCCTGGCCGAGCGCAGGGACGCCGCCGCCGCCGACTTCGCCACCCAGATGGGTCAGCGCGACGACCAGCTGCGCGCGGCCGAGGAGAACCTCCGCGCCGCAGAGAACGAGGCCCTGCGCATCGTCTCCGACGCCGGCAGCCAGGCCGAGAGCATGAAGGTCACCGCGCAGCGCGAGGCCGACGACCTCGTCGGTCAGGCACGCGCCCAGGCCGAGCGGATCCGGCGCGACTCCGAGCGCGAGCTCGCCGCCGTGACCGCCCGCCGCGACTCCATCACCGCCCAGCTCAGCAACGTCCGGCAGATGCTGGCGACCCTGGGCGGAGGCGCCGCGCTGATCGCAGACCCCGTCGCGGCGGTGCAGCAGGCCGAGGCGGGGACACCCGCCGAGGAGCAGGCCGAAGATGCGGCCGAGGCCGCCGAGGAGCAGGCCGAGGAACCCAGCAACTGACGCCTACAGGACGCGGGCGCGCTCACTGACGGAGATCAGGTCGAGTGCGCCCGCGTCGTATCCGGAGGCGAGCACCGTCGACCCGCCGCCGAGCACCGGCGCGACCAGCGCCGTCGCCGCCGTCTGCCAGCCGGGTGCAGGGTCAGCGATCAGCAGCCGCTCGTCGCTGGGGGTCACGCGGCCGATCGGCCTGTCTGACCACATGGCCTCGCCGAGCCCGATCGCCTCGTCGTGCAGGTCCGGCTGCCCGAACACCTCCACGTAGTCGACGACACCTGCCGGCGCCTCGGCCAGCGCGCGGCCCAACGGGTGCAGTGAGCACATCACGGTCGTGGGCGCCCGACCGGTGTCGTGGGGGCCGACGACGAGCAGGCTCGTGTCGCCGGTGCCGTCCATGACCGGGCAGCCGCGCTGCCAGGCTGCGGCGATCCACACGTACGTCACCCAGTGCCCGGGGTGCGTCGTGGCCAGCGCGATGTCGATCGGCTCGCCGTCCTCGTGGCCGAGGTCGACGATGAGATTCGCCGTCTTGTCCACCCAGTTCGCAAACGTCGTGGCGCTCAGCTCGATGCGCGAGTCGTCGGCGGCGTCGTAGCACGTCAGCAGCGGCGAGCCGCCGCTCCGGCGCACCCGGTCGGCAAGGGCATGGATGAACATGACCCCGACACTAGTCTCCGCCTGACGGGGCGTGCTGCCGCACGCTAGGTTGTGGCCATGCGTTACGTGGTGATCATGGCCGGCGGCTCGGGAACCCGGTTGTGGCCGCTGTCCAGGCAGGGGCGGCCGAAGCAGCTGCTGGAGATCTTCCAGGGGCGCTCGCTGCTCAGGCTGGCCTTTGAGCGGCTGGACGGGCTGGTCGATGCCGAGCACATTCTCGTGTGTACCGGCCGCGCGTACGCCGCCGACGTCGCGATGCAGCTTCCAGAGCTCGCTCCGGGGAACATCCTGGGTGAGCCGGAGGGCCGGGACTCGCTCGGCGCGGTCGCCTGGTCGGCAGCCGAGATCGCCCGCCGGGACCCCGAGGGTGTCGTCGCGATGGTGACCGCCGATCAGATCATCGAACCCGTTGAGGAGTTCCAGCGCAGCCTGACCACGGCCTTCGAGGTCGCCGAGTCCCGCCCGCAGTCCCTCGTCACACTGGGCGTCGTGCCCACCAGCGCGCATACCGGCTACGGGTACCTGCACCGCGCGGCGGCCATCGACGGGTTCCCGGGTGTCTGCGAGGTGGCGGAGTTCCGGGAGAAGCCCGCCCGCGACGTGGCCGAGGAGTACCTGGCCAGCGGCGAGTACTGGTGGAACGCAGGGATGTTCGTGTGGCGTGCGGCCACGCTGCTCGACCAGCTCGACCGGCTCGAGCCTGAGGTCGCGGCGACCGTCCGCGCCATCGCAGCCGAGCCCGAGCGGCTCGACGAGCTCTTCCCGACGCTGAAGAGGATCTCGGTCGACTACGCGCTGATGGAACCCGCCTCGCGCGGGGCGACCGGTGCGCAGGTCGTGAGCGTCGGCCTGGCCATCGCCTGGCGCGACGTCGGCGGATACCTGTCGCTGGCCGAGACGCTGGCGCACGACGAGCACGGCAATGCCGTCGAGGGGCGCAGCGTCACCATGGACACGAGCGGGTGCGTGCTGGTCAACACCACCGGCCGCGACCACGTGCTCGCCACCATCGGGTTGACGGACACGCTGGTCGTCGCGACGCCCACCGCCACTCTCGCGGCCCGCCTGGAGGACGCAGAGCGGGTCAAGCAGCTGGTCGATGAGGTGCGAACCCGGGCGGGGGCAGAATTCGCGTAGACATCGACGGGGAGGGAAACAGCGAGGTGGACGACAACCTCATGCGGACGGGACACGCGGTGCTGCTGTGGGGCGCACTCGCCTCCGGGGCGGTGGAGGCCGTCGCCCTGGCGCTGGGCGGCACCCAGGTCGTCGGCCCGACGGCGTTGCTGGGCGTGACCGTCGCTGCGCTCGTCGCCGGGCCGGTGGGACGAGGGGCCCGCATCGCCACCTTCTTCGCCGCCGCGGCGGCCCTGGTCCTGCGGGTCGTGCTGATCGTCGTCCAGGCCGTGGCCGTCGCGACTCCGGCGGCGATGCTCGGCAGCGTGGCGGGGCTGCTGCTTGGCGGTGCACTGCTGACGTTGGTGCTGCTGCAGGTCCAGGCCCGGGGTGACCTTACGACGGCCCCCGCACGAGGTCCCGTGCCTCCCGCCTCGGCGGCGACCCCCGTCCATGCCCCACGGCCCGCGCCGGGGGCCGGGCGGTGGGACAGGGCGACCACGCCCTGGCCCCGGGTCGACGAGGATGACCCGGATGCGACGCTGATCAGACCACCGCGTCGCTGAACCGGGCGCGCCGCTACACTTGACGCACCTGAATCACTCCGGTGTAATTCGGGGCAGAAGGGAGGGTTGCATGGATGAGGGTCTGATTTCTCTGCTCGACGACGACGGCGCCTTTGCGTGGCAGGCCGACGCCCTGTGCGCCCAGACCGATCCCGAGGCGTTCTTCCCTGAAAAGGGTGGCTCGACCCGAGAGGCCAAGCGAGTGTGCGAGAGCTGCACCGTGCGCACCGAATGCCTGGAGTACGCCCTCCAACAGGACGAGCGCTTCGGTATCTGGGGTGGTCTCTCCGAGCGGGAGCGCCGCAAGCTCAAGCGCGCCGCGGGCTGAGCGCCGGTCGCGGGCCGACCTCCGACAGGGCTGATATGGTCGTCCACCCACCCGTGAACCCCGGGCGCACGAGACGACTCAGGCTGGAGAACACGTGAGCGACGAACCCCTGCACGGGCATCTCGAGGACGACCTCTGGTCCTGGATCGACCAGGATGACACCGCCGACGACGCCCCCGACATCGACCCGTCCGCAGTGACGGCCGTCATGGTGGTGCACGACGCGGCCGAGTTCCTCCCGCGCCAGCTCGTCGCGCTCGCGGGTCTCAACCCCCGCCCCGGCCGTCTCGTCGCCGTCGACACCGGATCCCAGGACTCGTCCGGGGACCTCCTGCGGAAGGCGCTGGGCGAGGGGATCCTGGACGATGTGCTCACCGTCGACCGCGACGTGACTTTCGGCGAGGCCGTCAGGCTGGGCCTCGGCGACGACGAGCCGGAGTGGGTCTGGCTGCTGCATGACGACTCCACACCCCGCCGCGGCACACTGAACTGCCTTCTCGAGGGGGCGAAGCAGGCCGACGTTGTCGTGCCGAAGCTGCTGCAGCCCAAGCGCCGCAACTACCGCGAGACCCTCTCCGAGGTCGGCCAGGCCATCACGCGAGGCGGCGAGCGCGTCCCGCTCGTCGAGGAAGGTGACATCGACCAGGGGCAGACCGACGCCCGCGACGTGCTGGGCGCCTCCACGGCCGGGCTGCTGGTCCGCGGCGAGACGTGGCGCGAGCTCGGTGGCATCGCCCCCGAGGTTGCGCGGCACCGGGACGGCGTGGACTTCTGCTGGCGTGCCAATGCCGTCGGCTTCCGCGTCCTGACCTGGCCTGCCGGGTCGCTACACCACCTGCGCGCCGGACACACCGGGCTGCGTCACGAGTCACGACATCCGCACCTCGACGACCGCCTGGCCGCGCTGCGCATCGCCGGCTCGCGCGGCGCCTCGACCTTCGGGCTGGGCGCCGCCAGCCTGCTGCGCTCGGCGGGTTTTCTGCTCGCCAAGGCGCCTGGCTTCGCCCGCGCCGAGCTGGGCGCGTTCCGACGCTACCGAGACACGGCCGACGAGACCGCCTCCCTCGCAGCCCGACTGCCGGAGGAGGACCTGACGCCCGAGGAGCTGCTCCCCAGTCGCTTCTGGCCGGTGCAGCACGCGTTCGACAGGTTCGGCAGCGCGGTGTCCGAGCGCTACAAGGACCTCACCGACACCACGGAGGCCGACACCTCCCTCGATGAGCTGACCAGCGACGACGAGCTCACGGCCAGCGTCGGGCGCGGCTTCCACGTCTCGCCGGTCGCCGTGCTCATCGTCGTGCTGCTTGTCGCGGCGGGCGTCGCGGCGCGCAGCCTGCTCGGCGGTGGACCGATCTCCGGCGGCGGGCTGCTGGCGGCGCCCGCGTCGCTGGCCGCGGCCTGGCAGGCCTACCTGACCGGCACCGCACCCTGGCTCGGATTCGCGGCCTTCTCCGCGCTCGGCGGCTTCGGCAGCCCGGGCTGGTTCACCTTCCTGGCCGTGATCCTGGTCCCGATGCTCTCCGGGATCTCCGCGCTCGCTCTGCTGCGGCACCTGCGGGTGGCGCTGCCCGTCGCGGCCGCCGCCGGCGGGGCCTGGGCGGGCGCAACCATCCTGCTCGGGCTTGTCAACGCCGGTGACGTGTCGGGCATGGTGCTCGCCGTCACTGCCCCCATCCTCGCCCGGGCCGTCCACGCGGTCGTGATCGACGAGGACACTGGAGCGGAGGGCCTGCGCGCCCCCGCCAGCGCCGCGTTCTGGCTGATCGTCGTCTCGGTCGTCTGGCCTGTGGCGTTGCCGCTGTTCACCGTCGTCGCCGTCGTGTGGGCCGTGCGCGATCGCGAGCGCATCGTCTCGGTCGCGATCATGGTCGTGCCCGCCTGGCTCGTGTTCATCCCCTGGCTGCCCACGCTGGTGCGCCACCCCGGTCGGCTCCTGACCGGCGTCGACCCGCTGGCGTGGCCGGACTTCCCGCCGGCCTCCTATGCGCTCGTCGTCGGGCGGATCCTGCCGTCCGGCCTCCCGCTGTGGGCCAACATCGTCTTCTTCGCGGCCCTTGGCGTCGTGGCTCTGCTCGCCATCTCGACGCTGAGCAGGCCGGCCTGGACGAGGGCCGTCGTCGGCGTCGCCGCTCCGCTGCTGGTCGGCACGCTGCTGTCGCGCCTCATCGTCGAGGTCGACGGGGGCGTTGCGCGCCCGCTGCTGTCGCCCTGGGCGCTGCTGGTCGTCGCGGCCCTGCTCGCGCCGGCCATCTGGTGTGACCGCGAGGAGACGAGGATCCGCTCCCGCGGCGTGCTGTCGATGTCGCTGGCGGGGCTGCTGGCGGTCGGAGTGTGGGCCGTGGTCGGCTTCGCGGGACCCGTGCAGTCGACGACCAGCGTCCTGCCCGGCTACGTCCGCGACGTCATCTCGTCCAACCGTGACTCCCGTGCGCTGCTCGTCGACCTGAGCGACGCGTCCGCCGTCTCCTGGAGCGTCGTCGACGCCCGCCAGCCGCGTTGGGGGAGCGCCGAGCGCAACCCCACCGGGTCCTTCGCCGACCAGTTCGCAGCCCTCGCCGAGGCCATCGCCGGGGCCAACCCTCCGAGCGACCTGGCGGACAGGTTCCGCGAGCTCGGCGTCTCGCACCTGTGGGTGCGTGGCTTCGACCAGGACCATCGCGCGGCCCTCGACAACCTGGAGTCGCTCGTCTCCGCCGCGGCCGACGACTCCTCGGCCGTGTGGACGGTCGGAGGGCTGGTATCCCGCGTCACGATCGACTCGGAGCCCATCACGGACGGCCAGGTCCCGCCGGGGGACGAGGGACGCGAACTGCGCGTCGCCGACTCGCCGGACGTGTCCTGGACGGCGTCGGTCGACGGACAGCGCCTGACGCGGGGCACGACCACCACCGACGTCAGCCGGGAGGACGTCGTGACGCTCACCGGCGTGCCCGCGGACGGTGGGACGCTCAGCATCGAACCGACTCCGCGCTGGTGGCAGCTCGCGCTGCACGTCGTCGTGCTGCTGGTCGTCGCCACCCTGGCGGCGCCCACGCTCGGCGGCGCCACCGTGGCACGAAGGGGACAGTCATGATCCGCCGCATCCTGCTCACCGGTCTCGCGCTCGTGGCGCTCGTCGCCGTCGTCGTCGGCCTGTCGTTCATCTCCCCGCTGCAGAGGCCGGAGACGCACGTCGTGCAGCTGCCGCAGACCAGCCGCGTGACCTGTGTCCCCGCGGGCGGGCTGCTCGCGGTCGCGGACTCCGACCTGCACACGGCCGAGGCCGGCGGCTCCGAGGGCGAGGCCAGCGACGGGTTCGTGTCGCAGGACACCGACGGCCCGACGGTCGTGCGGAGCGACGGCGACGCGGCGGCCGGCGTGCTCATCACGTCCGGCGCGCGCACCTGGGTGCCGTGCGAGACCCCCGCCAGCTCGGGGATGCTGTTCGTGGCCGACCCCTCCGCCACGGAACTCGTCCTGGTGAACACCGACGCGACGGAGGCCGCCGTCGACCTGACACTATACGGCCCCGACGGCGAGATCAGCTCCGTCGGTGCCCGGGGCATCGCCATCGCCCCCGGCGTGACGCGGCGCGTCGCGCTGTCGGTGCTGGCCGCCGACGCGGGCACGGACCCGGTGGCGGTGGCCTTCACCTCGACGCCCGGCCGCGTCGCGGTGCTCGCCAGGGCGGTCGAGGGCAGCTCGGAGCAGCACTACGCGACGGCGACGACTGTCGCGGTGGAGCAGGTCATCTCCGGCATCCCGGCCGACGGGAAGAACCAGAAGCTCCTGCTCAGCAATCCGGGCGTGGACCGCGTCGACGTCACCGTGCAGGCGCTGGGGGAGTCAGGCACCTACTCGCCGGCGTCCACCGCGGACGTGACGGTCCCGGCACTGTCCACCGTCGTCGTGGGCCTCGGCTCCGACCTCGGGTCGGAGGCGACGGCGCTGCGCATCACGTCCCCGGGAGAGGTCGGGGCGGCGGTCGTGCTCGACGACCAGCCGGGCCCGCCCGTGACGCTCGTGTTGACCGAGGCGTCGGCCACGCTGGCCTCCGCGGCCAGGCCTGGCTGGATGATCCAGCTCAGCAACCCCGGCGTGCACACCGTCACGGCGAACGTCGAGGGCGCCGAGGACGCGAAGATCATCGTGCGCGCCGGCATGACCGTGACGGTCCCCGTCGCCGAGGACACGGACCGCGTGCGCGTCACGGCCGACGGCGAACTAGTCGGCGCGATCACCTCCGGCACGTCCAATGGGCTGATCGTCGCGCCGCTGCTCACCGTCGGCGTCGCCGATGAGCCCGGCCGCGACGCCTCCTATGACACAAACCTGCGCTGACGCCCCGCGGGCGACCACGCTGGTCTTCGGCGCCAGGGATTGGGCGCTTCTCGGAGGTAGACCGGGGAGAATCGGGCACTGGTCGATTTTCGGAGCGCGGCTGGGGTTTTCGGAGCAGGGCCAGGATGGTGGCGGACACGACTGGGGTGGTCGGGGTCCGAGGCGAAAGGGCTAGTCGTCCCACTCCGGCTCGCCGCCGAGTTCCTCGATGCTGCGGCCGGTCAGGGCGCTTAGCTGCTCGACGATCGTCTGGTGGACCAGCTGCCTCAGGTCGGAGCGGGACGTGGCGCGGTGCTCGAGCGGCCGCTCGAAGATCACGATCTGCGCGCGTCGGCCGCGGCTCGGCTCCAGCGCCGCGGACAGGGGCACCCGGTTGCCCGACCACGCGGTGTTGAGGTGGGGCACCTCCTCGACACCCACGACGATGCCGGTCAGGGCGTCGGGCGAGACGGCGGCGATGTCGGACATGGCGGCGGTGACGCAGTCGTTGAAGAAGTCCACGCGGGAGGGGCGCCGCAGAGGCACGGGCCGGCCGGAGAAGGGATTCGGAGCGGCGAGTGGGCCGCGTAGACCGCGTCCATGTCGATCTCGTCTGCGTGGCATGCCGCCACTCTAGTGCGGCGTCCGTTAGGTTGCCTGGGTGCGTACCTGCTCCCGAACCGCGTGTGCCGCGCCCGCCGTGGCCACGATGACCTTCGTGTATGCCGACTCGACCGCGGTGCTCGGACCTCTGTCCCTGACGCCGGAGCCGGGCGCCTACGACCTGTGCCCCCGCCACGCGGAGCGAACGAGCGTGCCCCAGGGGTGGCAGGTGCTCCGCCTCCCCCTCGACGGTGCCCCCGCGGCCCCCGAGCCGGTCACGGACGACCTGATGGCGCTCGCCGACGCCGTGCGCGCCATCGGCCTGCGGCCGGACGAACCCGCGCCCCCGGCGGAGCCGCTGCCCCCCCTGCCGGAGCCCGGCGGCCGCGGCGGCCATCTCCGCCTCGTGCAGGGGGCGGTCCCAAGAGCCAGGCGATAGGCTGGGCGCGTGCTCGACGCTGAAATCTTCAAGGCAAACGACATCCGCGGCATCGTCTCAGGCGATGCGCCGCAGTGGGACCTCGACGGTGCCCGTGCCCTCGGCGCCGCGTACGTCGACCTCACCGGCGCGACGCAGTTCGTGCTGAGCCGCGACATGCGTGCATTCGGGCGGGAGCTCTCGCTCGCCTTCATCGACGGCGCCCGCCGCGCGGGAGCCGACGTCATCGACATCGACCTCGCCTCCACCGACGAGCTGTGGTTCGCCTCCGGCTGGTTGTCGCTGCCCGGCGTCCAGTTCACCGCCAGCCACAACCCCGTCCAGTACAACGGCATCAAGTTCTGCCTCGCCGACGCCCGTCCGGTGCCAGGCGACTTCATGGAGCGGCTCCGCGACCGCGCCGCCAACGTCGAGATCGGCGCCGAGGTCACCGGCGGCTACCGAACGATCGACGCGCTCGACGCCTACGCCGACAAGCTCGGCGACCTCGTTCCCCAGCGCGGCCTCCGTGAGATCAAGGTCGTCATCGACGCAGGCAACGGAATGGCCGGCCACACCGCGCTGTCCGTGCTGTCCGGCCGGAACCTGGACATCATCGGCCTCTACCTCGACCTCGACGGGACGTTCCCGAACCATCCCGCGAACCCGCTGGAGCCCGCGAACCTCGTCGACGCGCAGGCGGCCGTGCGCCGCCACGGCGCCGACCTCGCACTGGTCTTCGACGGCGACGCCGACCGTTGCTTCATCATCGACGAGCGCGGCGAGGTCGTCGACCCGTCGGTAGTCACGGCCATGATCGCCGTGGCGGAACTCGCGAAGGAGCCGGGCGCGACCATCGTCACGAACACCATCACGTCGTGGTGTGTCCCCGAGGCCGTCGAGGCGCGGGGCGGCCGCGTGGTCACCTCGCGCGTCGGCCACACCTATGTCAAGGCGCTGATGGCGGACACCGGCGCGATCTTCGGCGGGGAGCACTCCGCCCACTACTACTTCCGCGACTTCTGGTCCGCCGACACCGGCATGCTCGCCGCGCTGCATGTTCTCGAGCTGGTTCGTGAGAGCGATCAGCCGCTGTCGGCGCTGGCCTCGGTCTACGACGGCTACTCCCGCTCGGGGGAGCTGAACTCCACCGTCGACGACGCTCAGGCCTGCCAGGAGCGGGTCGCGCGGGCCTTCGACGGCCGCGGCGATGTCGAGTGGGGTGACGGGCTGACGGTCCGCAACAGGGCCGAGGGCTGGTGGCTCAACCTGCGCCCCAGTAACACCGAACCGCTGCTCAGACTGAACGTCGAGGCACGCAACGACGCCACCATGGGCGCGCTGCGTGACGAGGTCCTCGCGCTGGTCAGGGCCTGAGCCCGGCCCCGGCCGGACACGGTAGAGTCATTCAATCAGTTCTCTCAAGGAGCATTTCCATGGCCGACGAAGCCCTCAAGCTATCGCCCGAATTTCTTGCGATCGCGGCATGCCCGTCCTGCCACGCGAAGTTCGCAGTCGACTACGACGCGAAAGAGCTGATCTGCACCAACCAGGCGTGCGGCCTCGCGTACCCCGTGCGTGACCAGATCCCCGTGCTCCTGATCGACCAGGCCCGCTCCACGCTCTGAGACGTAACCGATGTTCGACGATTCCCGACTTGAGTCCCCCGAGTTGACCGACAGCGAGACGCTGCGCTGGCTCGCCACCGCCGGCGCACGCATCCGCCGCGCCGCCCAGACCCGGCCCATCGGCCACCTCGACCGCGCCGACAGGCCGCGCGGCATCCTCGTGCTCGGCACGGAAGCCCGGCTCGTCCGCGCTGTCCTCGAGCCGGCCTGCCCCGTCCCGTTCATGGCGTGGCCCGGCCCCGGCCTACCCGCGTGGGTGGGCCCCCTCGACCTCGCCGTCGTCCTCGGCGATCATGACTCGCCCGAGTGGGTCCTGCAGTGCGCGGGCGAGGCCGCCCGCCGCGGCGCGTCCCTCATCGTCGCGGCGCCCGAGGATTCGGCGCTGGCCGGCGCGATCGCCGGCTTCTCCGGGGCCTCCCTGATCCCGACGCTCGATTCCGACCCGATGGCCGCCGCCGTCGCCGTGCTCGCGCAGCTCGGCGGGCTCGGGCTCGGACCGGTCGTGCACCCCGAGCAGGTGGCGGAGGCCGCCGACCTGGTCGCGGAGATCTGCGGCCCCTCCAGCGACCTGTCGGAGAACCCCGGAAAGGCGCTCGCACTCGAACTCGCCGATTCGCTGCCCCTGGTCTGGGGCGGCACGGTGCTGGCGGCCCGCGCTTCCCGGCGCATCGCCGAGGCCTGCCGGCGCGCCAGCGGACGCCCGGCCCTCGCCGCCGACGCCTCCGAGCTCAGCGGCCTGCTCCGCGCCATCCCCGAGCGTGATCTGTTCGCCGACCCGGTCGACGACGGCGCCGACGTGCGGCCCGCGCTGGTCATGCTCGACGACGAACTGCTGCCGGGCAGGCTGCGCGATACCGCGGCCGGTCTGATCCGCCAGGCGGAGTCTGTCGGCGTGCGCGTGACCCGCATCAGCTCCGGGCCGGAGGAGCTCGAGGCCACGGCCATCGAGCGCTACGTCACGCTCCTGCAGCGCGGCCTGTACGGGGCCGCCTACCTCGAGATCGGGCTCAGCTGACATGCGCCGCGTCCTCGTCCTCAACGGCCCGAACCTCGGCAGGCTGGGCACCCGCCAGCCCGAGATCTACGGCGCCACCACGCATGCCCAGCTCGCCGACCACCTCGTCGAGACCGGAGCACGGCTCGGGCTCGACGTCGAGGTCCGCCAGAGTGACCACGAGGGCGAGTTCATCGGCTGGCTGCACGAGGCGGCCGATGCCGGCGCCGACGCCGTCCTGAACGCCGGAGCCTGGACGCACTACTCCTACGCTGTCGCCGACGCGGCCGCCCTGGTCGGCCGCTACGTCGAGGTGCACATCTCCAACGTCCACGCGCGCGAGGAGTTCCGCTCGCATTCCGTGCTGTCAGCCAAGGCGTGCGGGGTCATCATCGGCTGCGGCATCGGCGGCTACGACCTGGCGCTGGCGCACCTGGCATCGCTCGACGGCTGAGCAGACCCGCGTCGCCCGGATAGAGTGGCGCCGTGGATTATCGCGTAGCTGACATTGAGCTGGCCGAGTTCGGCCGCAAGGAGATCACGCTCGCCGAGCACGAGATGCCCGGCCTGATGGCGATGCGGGAGCGCTTCGCCGCACAACAGCCCCTGAAGGGGGCCAGGATCGCCGGTTCCCTGCACATGACCGTGCAGACGGCCGTGCTCATCGAGACCCTCGTCGCGCTGGGCGCCGAGGTGCGTTGGGCCTCCTGCAACATCTTCTCGACGCAGGACCACGCCGCCGCGGCCATCGCCGCCGCCGGGATTCCCGTGTTCGCGTGGAAGGGCGAGACCCTCGAGGAGTACTGGGAGTGCGCCCGCGAGATCCTGGTGTGGCCCGACGGCCGCACGCCGAACATGATCCTCGACGATGGTGGCGACGCGACCCTGCTCGTCCACTGGGGAGTCGCGGCGCAGAAGGCCGGGGAGCCGGCCGCCGACGCGGACGGCGACTCGCACGAGGTGACGGTCATCAAGGCGTTGCTGCGCGACACGTTCGGCAGCATCGACTGGGTCGCCATCGCCGACTCGATCCAGGGCGTGACCGAGGAGACCACCACCGGCGTGCACCGCCTCTACGAGATGGAGCGCGACGGCACCCTGCTGTTCCCCGCGATCAACGTCAACGACTCGGTCACCAAGTCGAAGTTCGACAACAAGTACGGCTGTCGGCACTCGCTGATCGACGGCATCAACCGCGCCACCGACGTGCTGATCGGCGGCAAGGTCGCCGTGGTGTGCGGCTACGGAGACGTCGGCAAGGGCTGCGCCGAGTCCCTGCGTGGTCAGGGCGCGCGAGTCATCGTCACCGAGGTCGACCCGATCTGCGCGCTGCAGGCCGCCATGGACGGCTACCAGGTCGCCACCCTCGACTCCGTGATCGGCGTCGGCGACATCTTCGTCACCTGCACCGGCTGCTGCGACGTCATCTCGCACGAGCAGATGGCGCGGATGAAGCACCAGGCGATCGTCGGCAACATCGGCCACTTCGACAACGAGATCGACATGGCGGGGCTGGAGGCGCGCACGGACGTGACGCGCGTCGAGATCAAGCCGCAGGTGCACGAGTGGCGCTTCGACGACGGACACTCGATCTTGGTGCTGTCCGAGGGGCGCCTGCTGAACCTCGGCAACGCCACGGGCCACCCGTCGTTCGTGATGAGCAACTCGTTCACGAACCAGACGCTCGCCCAGATCGAGCTGTTCGTCCGGCCCGACGAGTACCCGGTCGGCGTGTACGTGCTGCCGAAGCACCTGGACGAGGAGGTCGCCCGGCTGCACCTTGCCTCGCTCGGCGTCGAGCTGTCCACGCTCACGCAGAAGCAGGCGGCCTACCTCGGCGTCAGCGTCGAGGGGCCGTTCAAGCCCGACAGCTACCGCTACTGACGAGGGTCCCGGTTACTTCCCGGGGTGCAGGGACTGCCAGATCTCTTTGCACTCCGGGCAGACGGGATACTTCTCCGGGTTCTTCGTGGGCACCCAGACCTTGCCGCAGAGGGCGACCACGGGGGTCCCGTTGACCATGGCGGCGACGAGTTTGTCCTTCGGGACGTAGTGCGAGAAGCGATCCTGATCGCCGTCCTCGAACAGCTCAGTGCGCTCGTCGAGGACTGTCTGGGAGCCGGGGGCCAGTTCACTCATAACACCGAAGTGTACGCGCGGTGAAGGCGCCGCGGCTGGAAAGGGAGGCTGGCTCATGCAGCAACGCACAGCGCTGATCGTCGGCATCATGCTTGCCGTGCTGGCCGCCGCTTTCCAGACCATCGGACTGGCCACGGCGCTGCCGACGATCATGAACCACTTCGGCGCAGCGCAACTCTATCCGTGGGCGTTCACGACGATCGTCACGGGGATGCTGGTCGCCACCGTCGTGGCGGGCAGGGTCGCCGACACCCGCGGACCGGCGTGGCCGATGTACGTCGGCTTCGCCATGTTCCTCGTCGGGCTGGTGCTGGGCATGGCGGCTCCGAACGTGTGGCTCATCCTGCTCGCGCGCCTGGTGCAGGGCCTCGGCGCCGGCGCGCTGAACCTCACGCTGTCGGTGGTGGTCGCGCACGGGTTCCCGGCCGAGCAGCGCCCGCGGGCGATGGCTCTGGTGTCGTTCTGCTGGCTGCTGCCCGCCTTCGTCGGCCCGCCATTTGCAGCCTGGCTGACGCACCACAGCTGGCGGCTGGTGTTCGCCGCCATGATCCCGCTCGTTCTGGTGTCTGTGCTCTGCACCCTGCCGGGAGTGCGGGCGGTGCAGGCGTCCTTCGAGCCGGACGAGGAGGAGGTTCCAGCGGTGGCCGTCGGCCCGCTGGCGTCGGTCGCGCTGGCGCCGTCGCTGATCCTGCTCGCCGGGCAGGGGCTCGGGGTCTGGTCGGTTGCCGCGGCCGTGGTTGGCGCGGGGTTGCTCGCCTGGGGGCTGCCCCGGATCCTGGCCCCCGCGGCGCGCGGGTTCGGGGCAGGCCTGCCGTCGGTCGTGCTGACCAGGGCGCTGCAGGCGGGCTCGTTCTTCGCCGCGGAGACGATCCTTCTCGTCGTGCTGCAGGACCTGCGCGGACTGTCCCCGTTGGAGGTGGGGTTCGCGCTCACCGTCGGCTCGCTCGGCTGGTTCGTCGGCTCCTGGCTGCAGGCCCAGGGCTGGGTACCGCTCAGCCGCGACGGGTTCGTGACGGCCGGAGCGCTGCTCTCGGCGCTCGGCATCGGCTGGCTCACCGTGTTCGCGTGGAACGTGCAGATCCCGCTGGTCGCGGGGCTGCTGGGGTGGGTCGTCGGCGGCATCGGCATGGGTCTGACGATGCCCAGCACCGCCGTGGCGACCATGACGCTGTCCGGCGGCTTCGAGCAGGGCCGCAACCAGTCGTCGCTGCAGGTCGCGGAGTCGGTGGGCAACTCGGTCGTCACGGCGGTGGCCGGGGCGATCTATACGGCGCTGCTGCTGGCCGACCCGCCGCAGCTGGCCTACACCACGGCGCTCGGGGCCGTGCTGGTTCTGAGCGTCGCCTCGGTCCTCGCCAGCCGGCGCATCGGGCACATCGCCAACGAACTGCGCGCCGGCTAGCGCGTCAGCACGTACACGGTGAGCCAGAGCGTCAGCGCGAGGAGCAGGATCGCCGACGCCGTGACCCACACGTGGAACCACAGCGAGTGCGTCTCCCTGGTCTTCGCCGGCCGGTAGCGACCCTTCCCGAGGTAGTTGTCGAGCATCGACGTCGGGGTCTCGGAGCGTGGCATGAGGCTGCCGGGGTGTCGGGGGCCCGCAGGCAGGGTGTCGATGGGTGCGGGGGCCGCCGGCAGCGGCACCGTCGGCGTGCTCGGTGCGGACAGCGGGCGGGGCCGGTACGCGTCCCCGCCGGGGAGGGCTGCGGCCAGGGTGTCGAGGGCATCGGCGAACTGCAACGCGGTCTGCGGACGGCGGTTCGGGTCGGCGGACAGCGCGGAGGCCAGCACCTGGTCGAGCTGCTGGGGGGCGCCGATCTGGGCCGCGACGGGGGCAGGTCCGATGGCGTGGTTCCGGTTCAGCAGCTCCGCCAGCGTCTTGACAGGGAAGGGTGGGTGTCCGGTGAGCAGGGCGTAGGTGACGCAGGCCAACGAGTAGATGTCGGAGCGTTGGTCGAGGCCCGTCGAGTTCGCCTGCTCCAGCGCCATGTAGGCGGGGGTGCCCGCCGTCATCGTGTCGCGGTAGTCGTCCAGCAGCGATTTCGCGACGCCGAGGTCGGCCAGCATCACCCGCACGCCACCCGGCGTGTTGGTGAGCAGGATGTTGCCGGGGGTGATGTCGCGGTGCACGAGCTGGTGGCGGTGCATCACCTCCAGGGCGCGCGCGGCCTCCGCGCACAGCCTGAGGGCGAGCCCGGGGGCGACGAGCCTCTTACGGAGCTGATCGAGGCTGCCTCCGTTGGCCAGATCCATCACGAAGTACGGCTGTCCGCGGTCGGTGGTGCCGATGTCGTAGACGCGGACGATGCGCTCGTCGGAGATGCGCCGCAGCAGCCGGGCCTCGGCGAGGAAGCGGGCGCGCACGTCGTCGTTCGTGGCCCAGTTGTCGGCGAGCACCTTCACCGCGACCGGCACGTCGAGAGTGTCGTCCTGGCCCCGGTAAACGGTCGCGAAGGACCCCGAGCCGATGCGGCCAGTGATCCGGTAACGCCCAATCATCTCCATGTCGCCGCCAATTGTCCCCAAAAATCACCCGACAGGAAAGCCGCGTCCTTGTCTGGCATCCTTGTGGGCATGACTAACGCGCCTCAGCAGCCCCCCGCGGGATGGTATCCGGACCCTGCCGGGACGGATGCGGAACGCTTCTGGGATGGCGTCGCCTGGTCGCAGGCTACGCGTGACCGGTACGAGGAGCAGCCGCCCGCCCCGCCTCAGCCCGGTCACGGCCAGCAGGCCTATGGCCAGCAGGGCTGGGGGCCGCAGGGTTTCGGCCAGCAGCAGAATCAGGGCTACGGCTACGCGACTCTGCAGCCCTCTCCGTACGCGGTTCCGGCCCTGCCGCGCGTCGCGGGCTTCGGCTGGCGCCTCCTCGGCTTCGTGCTCGACAACATTCTGATCATCATCGTGGTGAGCTTCATCGTGAGCGCTGTGGGGCTGAACTCGATGCTCTCGGGGGCCGCCGACCGGTGGGCCCGAGAGCTCGTCCTCTACTCCGAGGGCACCGCGACGGGCCCGCTGCCGATGCCGGACAACGAGCTCTGGCTGGCGATCCTCTACTCGTCGCTGCTCAGTTTCGTGATCTACGGCATCTATCGCACGGTGATGCTCGGCACGCTCGGGGCGACGCTGGGGCAGGCGGCCCTCGGGCTGCGCACGGTGCGGCTGGGCGACGACCAGGCGGGGAAGCTCAGCTGGGGCACCGCCATCCTGCGCGGATTCCTCGGCGCCTTCATCTACGGCATCGGGATCCTGACGATCATCACGGGCATCACCGCGCTCGCATCGCGCAACAAGCAGACCCTCTCCGACATGGCGTCGAAGACGCAGGTCCTCAAGGTCCGGTGAGCGCGAGATGACTGACCTGAGCCCCGGCCTGCAGCGCCTGGCCGACCACTTCGGGATCGCCCGTGAGTTCTGGGACTGGAAGGGACGCCACGTCGACATCCCCGTGAGCACGCTCGTCGAGGTTCTCGCCGCCTTCGACATCGACGCGAGCACGCCGCAGGCGGCAGACGACGCCTGGCAGCGCGTGGTCGACGACTCCTGGCGGCGGGTCCTGCCGCCCTGCACCGTCGCGGAGGAGGGCCACGGCATCCACGTCGACGTACACGTGCCAGCCGGATCCGGCCTCGAGGTGCACGTCGTGCTGGAAAGCGGCGAGACCCGCCCGGCCTGGCAGAGCGACAACGACACTCCCGACCGTGTCGTCGACGGCGCGGCGATCGGCGAGGCGACGTTCTGGCTCGGGGCGGACCTGCCCACCGGCTACCACCACGTCGTCGCCACGACCGCCACCGGCGTCCACAGGGCCTCCGTCATCGTGACGCCCGGGTTCGTGGGCTTCCCTCCCGCGATGCGCGACCAGCGGATCTGGGGCTACGGCACGCAGCTGTACTCCGTGGCGTCGCGCTCCTCGTGGGGCATCGGCGACCTGGCCGACCTTGCGGACCTCATCAGCTGGTCCGGCACCCGCCAGTTCGCCGGCTACGTGCTGATCAACCCGCTGCACGCCGCCGAGACGGTGACCCCGCTCGAGCCGTCGCCGTACCTGCCGGCCAGCCGCCGCTTCATCAACCCGATCTACATCCGGCCCGAGTCCATCGACGAGTACGCCACCCTGGGTCGCGGCGCCCGGCAGCAGGTCAAGGCGCTGCGCAAGCGCGCGGCCGCGCTCGGCCGCGAGTCCGGCATCGTCGAGCGCAACGGCATCTGGCCGCTGAAGCTGGAGGCGCTGCGCCTGATCCACGCCGAGGGCATGCGCGCCGCCCGCCGCATCGCCTACGACGACTTCCGCCGCCGCGAGGGCGTCGGGCTGCGCAACTTCGCGACCTGGAGCGCGCTGTGCGAGCAGCACGGCCAGCGGTGGCGCGAGTGGCCCGAGGAGCTGCAGCGGCCGAGCTCGCCCGCCGTGGTCGAGTTCGCCGAGGACAACGCCGAGGAGATCGACTTCTTCGAGTGGCTGCAGTGGGTCGCCCAGACGCAGATCTCCGCCGCGCAGGCGGTCTCCGCCGAGGTCGGCATGCCCGTCGGCATCGTGACCGACCTCGCGGTCGGCATCAACCGCGAGGGCGCCGAGACCTGGATGATGCCCGACGTCTTTGCGAACAGCATAAGCGTCGGCGCACCTCCCGACCAGTACAACCAGGCGGGCCAGGACTGGGGCCAGCCGCCGTGGCGCCCCGACCGGCTCGCAGAGCTGGCCTACGCGCCCTTCCGGGCGATGGTGTCCGCCGCGCTGCGCCGCGTCGGAGGCCTGCGCGTGGATCACATCATCGGACTGTTCCGGCTCTGGTGGGTGCCGCGCGGCGGCGGCCCGACGCAGGGGACCTACGTCCGCAACAACCACGAGGCGCTGGTCGGCATCCTCGCGCTGGAGGCCCAGCGCGCCCAGGCCCTGGTCGTCGGAGAGGACCTCGGTACCGTCGAGCCGTGGGTCCGCGACTACCTCGCACGCCGCGGCATCCTCGGCACCTCCGTGCTGTGGTTCGAGGCGGGGCTGCAGGGCGAGCCGCTCGACGCGCAGTGGTGGCGCGAGTACTGCATGGCCTCGGTCACGACACACGATCTTCCGCCGACGCTCGGCTACCTCGACGGCGAACACGTCCGCATCCGCGACGACCTGGGGCTGCTGACGGAGCCGCTGGACGACGAGCTGCGCGTCGCCGCGCAGGAACGCGCCGCCTGGCTGGGCAAGCTCGTCGACATCGGCGTGCTCGCGCCCGACAAGGTCGACGACAGCACCGAGGTGATGCTCGCGCTGCACCGCTATCTGCTGCTGACGCCGTCGAAGGTGCTGCTCGCCAACCTCACCGACGCGGTGGGGGAGCGGCGCGCCCAGAACATGCCCGGCACGGTCGACGAGTACCCCAACTGGCGCGTGCCGCTGCACGACGCCGAGGGGCGCCGCATCGAACTGGAGGACGTGTTCTCCGCCCGGCTGCCCCAGAGGCTCGCCGCCGTGATGAACGGGCTGCCCGAGCAGCCGGCGTCGCGGTGGGAGCGGCGCTGAGGCTCAGAGGTTCGTGACCAACGGCGCCGCCTGGTACGGGTTGGTGGTCTCGGCCCCGGCCCCGTCCAGGATGATCGTCTCGATCGCCGGCTCGCCGCGGGAGATGCGGCGGGCCGCGAGCGGCAGCTCCGCCAGCGACTCGGCGTGCCGCACCCGCGCGTCGCCCAGCGTCGCGGTGTAGACCTGCTCGCCGCCGCGGTAGACGGGCACGAGCAGGTCGCGGTCGTCGCCATCGTTGACCGGCGCGGCGCCCAGGCCGATGATCTCCGCCTCCGCGCGGCCGTCGGCCCCGCGACGGCGCATCGCGAACTTACGGCCTCCCAGCGTGTTCTTGCCCTTGGACTTCTTCCCGACCGGCACCATCTCGGCGCCCGGCTCGTCGGAGGCGGCGCGGGCCACCAGCTTGTAGACGAAGCCGCAGGTCGGGTGCCCGGACCCGGTCACGAGCGACGTGCCTACGCCGTACCCGTCGACGGGGGCGCCCTGTAGCATCGCGATCTGCCACTCGTCGAGATCCGAGGTCACCATGATCCTCGTCGTCGTCGCGCCGAGGTCGTCGAGCAGGTCGCGCGCCTGGCGTGCCGTGATGGCGAGGTCGCCGGAGTCCAACCGGATCGCGCCGAGCCGGCCGCCGGTCAGCCGGACGGCGGTGCGGATGGCCGTCTCGACGTCGTAGGTGTCGACCAGCAGGGTGGTGTCGTTGCCCAGCGCCTCAAGCTGGGCTGCGAACGCCGCCTCCTCGGAGTCGAACAGCAGCGTGAAGGAGTGGGCGGCGGTGCCGATGGTCGGGATGCCGTAGCGGCGACCGGCCTCGAGGTTGGAGGTGGACCCGAAGCCGGCGAGGTATGCGGCGCGGGCGGCGGCGACGGCGGCGTCCTCGTGCGTGCGGCGCGACCCCATCTCGGCGCAGGAGCGGCTGCCCGCCATCGCCGTCATGCGCGACGCGGCCGCCGCGATGGCGGAGTCGTGGTTGTAGACGCTGAGCAGGACCGTCTCGAGGACGCATGCCTCGGCGAAGGTGCCCTCGACCGAGAGGACCGGGGAGCCGGGAAAATAGACCTCCCCCTCGGGATAGCCCCAGATGTCGCCGCTGAAGCGGTAGCCGGCGAGCCAGTGCGCCAGGTCGTCGTCGATGACCCCGCGTGCGCGCAGGAAGCCCAGCTCCTCGTCGCCAAAAGTGAACCTCTCGATCTCCTCGATCACCCGGCCGAGCCCGGCGACCACGCCGTAGCGGCGACCCTCGGGGAGACGTCGGGTGAACAGGTCGAACAGGCTGCGGCGCCCGGCGGTGCCCGCCTTGCGCGCGGCCTGCACCATCGTCAGCTCGTAGTGGTCCGTCAGCAATGCCGAAGTCATGCCGACGACAGTAGTCCGTCCACAGGAAACGATCACGGTGTTTGCCCTGAGCGGGCAGAGTAGGGGTCATGACCGCAGTACCTTCCTCCGGCGCCGAGGTCGTCGAACGCCCCCAGGAGGCCCCGCACGAGGTCCGAGCGTGGGTGACCATCGTGTGGGACGACCCCGTCAACCTGATGAGCTACGTCACCTACGTCTTCCAGGAGTACTTCAGGTACCCGCGGACGAAGGCGGAGAAGCTGATGCTGAGGGTCCATCAGGAGGGAAAGGCGGTCGTGTCGACCGGCAACCGCGAGGAGATGGAGCGCGACGTGCTCGCGATGCAGGGCTACAACCTCTGGGCCACCATGGAGCAGGCATGACGCTCGGTGACGACCAGCTGGTCTGGGCCTTCGACGGGCGCGACGGCCGCGACGGGGGGCTGCGGGCGATGCTCGGGTTCTACCTCGAGCACCTCTCCGCGCTGCTGCCGCCGCCCAGCGACGACCCGTTCGAGCAGATCGTCGCCGATCTGGCCGACGACCCCACCAACCGCATGCTCGCCGACCCCCGCCTGGCCCGGCTCTACCCGCCGGCCACCGACCAGGAACAGGACGCCGACGAGTTCTGGCGCGGTTCCATCCACGACCAGACGCGGATCAGGATCGCCGCGGCAGAGAAGGTCACGGCTGCCCTGGACGAGTGGGTCGGGTTCGTGCCGGTCAGCCTCTCCGAGGTCGACGACTGGGCGCGGACCCTGGGTGCGCTCAGGCTCTTCTGGTACGCCGAGCTCGCTGGCACCGAGCGGCTCGCGGAGCCCGTCGCGGCCGTCGTCCGCGACAATCCCGGCCTGCACGACCTCATCGAGTGGCTCGGATACCTGCTGGAGGACCTGCTCGAGATGCGCGGGGCCTGCCTGTCGGCGGGCCAGGGGCTCGATCCGGAGCAGTTCGACCGCGCGTAGGATGGCACGTTGTGAATGATGCGATCGACCGGCCCATCGGGGTCTTCGACTCCGGATTCGGCGGGCTCACCGTCCTGAGGTCGCTGGTGGAGCAGCTCCCCAACGAGGACTTCGTCTATCTGGGCGACACCGCCCGGGCGCCCTACGGCCCGCGGTCCATCGCGCAGGTGCGGGAGTTCGCCCTCGAGGGGCTCGACCACCTGATGGAACGCGACGTCAAGGCCCTGGTCATCGCATGCAACTCCGCATCGTCGGCCGTGCTGCGCGACGCGCGCGAACGCTACGACGTGCCCGTCACCGAGGTGATCCTGCCCGCCGCCAGCCGCGCCATCGCCGCGACCCGCAACGGCCGCATCGGCGTCGTCGCCACCGAGTCGACCATCAACTCCGCCTCCTACGACGACGCCTTCGCCGTCGCCGACATCCTGCTCACCACGCAGGCCTGCCCCCGCTTCGTCGAGTTCGTCGAGGCCGGCATCACCGGAGGCGACGAGCTGCTCGCCGTCGCGGAGGAGTACCTGGCGCCCATCAAGAAGGCCCAGTGCGACACGCTCATCCTCGGCTGCACGCACTACCCGCTGCTCGCCGGAGTCATCGGCTACGTGCTGGGCAACGGGGTGACGCTGGTGTCGTCGGCGGAGGCGTGCGCGCAGTCGACCTACTCGCAGCTGACGCAGGCGAACCTGCTCAGGCATCAGCCACGCGAGGCGCTCCGCGCGTTCCTGACCACCGGAAACGCCGACGACTTCCAGGGAATCGGGCGTAGATTGTTGGGTGGCTTCGTGACGAACGCCACGAAGGTCACGATCGACAAGGAGAACGCCCATGTGTAAGAGGGTCACCTGCGAACGCTGCGGCAAGCCCACCTGGGCCGGCTGCGGGGAGCACATCGAGCAGGCTCTCGAGGGTGTCCCCGCGGATCAGCGCTGCACCTGCCCCCGCTGACCACGCCGTCGGCGCGAAGCGGTGGGGTACGTTTGACCCCATGACCGCGACTCGCATCGATGGACGACGCCCCGACGAGCTGCGCGAGGTGCGCATCACGCGCAACTGGCTCGACCACGCCGAAGGATCCGTCCTCGTGGAGTTCGGCCGCACCCGCGTGCTGGTGGCCGCCTCCGTGACCACCGGCGTGCCGCGCTGGCGCACCGGATCGGGCCTCGGCTGGGTGACCGCCGAGTACGCCATGCTGCCGCGCGCGACGCACACCCGCTCCGACCGCGAGTCCGTCAAGGGCCGCATCGGCGGCCGCACGCACGAGATCTCCCGGCTGGTCGGCCGCGCGCTGCGCGCCGTCGTCGACCTCAAGGAGCTCGGCGAGAACACCATCGTGCTGGACTGCGACGTGCTGCAGGCCGACGGCGGCACCCGCACCGCGGCCATCACGGGCGCGTACGTCGCGCTGGCCGACGCCGTCGAGCACCTCCGCGGCCTCGGTGCCCTCGCGGGTGAGCCACTCAAGGACTCCGTGGCAGCGATCTCGGTCGGCTTCGACGCCGAGGGCACTGCGCTCCTGGACCTGCGCTACGAGGAGGACTCGGCCGCCGAGACCGACATGAACATCGTCATGACCGGCTCTGGCGACTTCGTCGAGGTGCAGGGCACCGCCGAAGGCACGCCGTTCAGCCGGGAGGAGCTCGGGCGCCTGCTCGACCTTGGCACGCTTGGCTGCGCCGAGCTGGCCCGCATCCAGCGTGAGGCCCTCGCGTGAGGCGCCCCGACCGGATCGTGCTCGCCACGAACAACCCGAAGAAGCTCGGAGAGCTGCGCCGCATCATCGAGGCCGAGGAGCTGGGCGTCGAGGTGCTCGGCCTCGGAGACCTCGCCCCCTATCCTGAGCCCGAAGAGACCGAGCGCACCTTCGAGGGCAACGCCTTCCTGAAGGCCGGCGCCGCCGCCCGCGAGACGGGGCTGGCCGCAGTCGCCGACGACTCGGGCCTCGAGGTCGATGAGCTCAACTCCATGCCCGGCGTCCGCTCCGCACGGTGGGCCGGGCCGGCCTGCGACGACGAGGACAACAACGCGCTGCTGCTCGCGCAGCTCGACGGTGTCCCCGCAGAGCGCCGCACGGGCCGTTTCGTGTGCGCGCTCGCGCTTGTCACACCCGACGGTGAGCGTCGCGTCTGGCACGGGCTGATGCCCGGCCGCGTCGCGGAGGCGCCCGCCGGCGAGAACGGCTTCGGCTACGACCCGCTGTTCATCCCGGCGGGCATGGAGGTCACCTCCGCCGAGCTCACACCTGCGGAGAAGGACTCCATCTCGCACCGCGGCATCGCCGTGCGGGCCTTCGTCGACTGGCTCGGGGAGCTCGACGCATGAAGCAGTACCACGACCTTCTGGCGCACATCATCTCGACCGGCGTCGACCGCGGCGACCGCACGGGTACCGGCACGCGCTCGGTGTTCGGTTACCAGATGCGCTTCGACCTGCGCGAGGGCTTCCCGCTGCTGACCACCAAGAAAGTGCACACCCGGTCGGTGTTCGGGGAGCTGCTCTGGTTCCTGCGCGGCGACACCAACATCGCCTGGCTGCACGAGAACCGCATCTCGATCTGGGACGAGTGGGCCGACGCGAACGGCGACCTCGGGCCCGTCTACGGCTACCAGTGGCGATCCTGGCCCACCCCGGACGGGCGACACGTCGACCAGATCGCGCGCGTCGTCGAGTCGCTGCGCAGCAATCCGGAGTCGAGGCGGCACATCGTGAGCGCCTGGAACGTCGCCGACGTCGACGACATGGCCCTTCCGCCGTGCCACACCATGTTCCAGTTCTACGTGACCCCCGAGGCCGACGGGCCCGGCACGCTCAGCTGCCAGCTCTACCAGCGCTCGGCCGACGTGTTCCTCGGCGTTCCGTTCAACATCGCGTCCTACGCGCTGCTGACGCATCTGGTGGCGCAGGTGGTCGGGCTGAGGGTCGGCGACTTCGTGCACACGCTGGGCGACGCGCACATCTACTCGAACCACTTCGACCAGGTCGCCGAGCAGCTGACCCGGATCCCGCGTCCGCTGCCCACGCTGCACCTCAACCCCGAGGTGACGGCCATCGACGAGTTCCAGCTGGCGGACATCGAGGTCCGCGGTTACGACCCGTACCCCGTCATCAAGGCACCCATCGCCGTCTGACAAGGAGAACCGCAGTGCGCATCGTCGCCATTGCCGCCGTCGCCGACAACGGAGTCATCGGCTCGGGGGAGGACATGCTCTGGCACATCCCCGAGGACTTCCGCCGCTTCAAAGCCGTCACCACCGGCAACACGCTGATCTTCGGTCGCCGCACGCACGAGCAGATCGGCCACACACTGCCGGGCCGACGGATCATCGTCGTGACCAGGGACCCCGAATGGACCGACGACGGAGTCGAGGTCGCGCATTCGATCACCGAGGCCCTCGACCTGGCCGCCCGGACGCCGGAGAAGGTCTGCTACATCGGCGGCGGCTCCCAGATCTACGAGGCGGCCTGGCCCTACCTGACGGAGCTCGACATCACGGTCGTGCACCAGAGCCCCGAGGGATCCGCTCTGTTCCCGAAGGTCACGGCCCGGGACTGGACCGAGGTCTCGCGGGAGCCGCGCACCGGGTTCGACTTCGTCTCGTACCTGCCGACCCCGTCCTGACATGCGCGTCGTCTTCGCCCCCGACAGCTTCAAGGGCAGCATCCCCGCACGGGAGGCCGCCGAGGCGCTGGCGGCTGGGTGGACTTCCGTCCGCCCCGACGACGACGCGGTGCTGCGGCCCATGGCCGACGGCGGCGAGGGTACCCGGGCCGCCTTCAGCGCGGCGATCCAGGGCACGCAGCAGCGCGCGACCGACGTGGTTGGGCCCGACGGTGCGAGCCACCCCGCGCCGTGGCTGATGCTGCCCGGCCGGACGGCCTTCATCGAGCTGGCCTCGGCGTCGGGCATCGAGCTGCTGGGGGAGTGTCGGCTGCCGTTCGACGCCCACACGCTCGGCTTCGGCCAGGCGATCGCCGCGGCGATCGCGGACGGCGCGACCCGCATCCTGCTCGGCATCGGGTCCAGCGCGTCCACCGACGCCGGGACCGGCATGCTGCGCGCGCTGGGGGCCCGCTTCCTGGACGCCGACGGGGGTGATGTCGCGCTCGGACTCCGCGGCCTGGCGGACCTGGCCTCGGTCGATCTCAACGGGCTGATCCCGCTGCCGCCGCGCGGCGTCCTCGTGCTGAGCGACGTCGACAACCCGCTGCTCGGGCCGCGCGGCGCGGCCCACGTCTTCGGCCCGCAGAAGGGCCTCGATGAACGGGGCGTCGAGCTGGCGGATCTGATGCTGGCCCGCTTCGCCGCACTCCTGGGGGCCGACCCGGACCGGCCGGGCGCCGGTGCCGCGGGCGGCACCGGCTACGCGCTGCAGTTCTGGGGTGCCGAGCTGGGAACCGGGGCGACGGAGGTCGCGCGCATCGTCGGGCTGCCGGACGCCCTCGACGGTGCGGACCTGGTCGTCACGGGCGAGGGGAAGTTCGACGTCTCCAGCGCGCATGGGAAGGTACCGGCCAGCGTCGCGGACCTGGCCGCAAGCGCCGGGGTCCCGGCCGCGCTGGTCGCGGGCGCTGTCGCCAAGGACGCCGACGCCTCGGCCTTCGCGACGGTCCTGTCCCTGACCAGCCTCGCCGGGTCTGCGGCCGCGGCCATGTCCGACGCCGCGCGCTGGCTCCGCGCCGCGGGGCAGCGGCTCGCCCACGACGCGGGTGGCCAGCAGCCGGGCCCGGCGGGCAGGGAGGCAGCGGCTGGGTAGTGTGGCTGTGCCATGCCTCGCCGGATCCTGCACCTCGACCTCGACGCGTTCTTCGCCGCCGTCGAGCAGCGCGACAAGCCCTCGTTGCGCGGCAGGGCCGTCGTCGAGCAGCGCGACAAGCCCTCGTTGCGCGGCAGGGCCGTCGTCGTCGGGGGAACCGGACCCCGAGGCGTCGTCGCCACCGCCTCCTACGAGGCCCGCGCCTTCGGCGTCCGCTCGGCGATGTCGGGCGCGGAGGCAAGGCGCCGCGCGCCGCGCGCCGCGTTCCTCGGCGGCCGGTTCGATGCCTACCGCGAGTCGTCGCGCATCGTGATGGGACTCCTGCGCGAGGTCTCGCCGCTGGTCGAGCCGCTGAGCCTCGACGAGGCCTTCATGGACCTCGAGCCGTCCGGGTGGCCGGACGACGAGCTGGTCGAGCGGGTCGAGTGGCTGCGGGCCGAGCTGACGGAGCGGACGGAGGGGCTGACTGCGTCCGTGGGGGTCGGCAGCGCCAAGTTCCTCGCCAAGCTGGCCAGCGAGGCTGGTAAACCCGACGGGATCCGCATCCTCGACCCGGCCGAGGAGTTCGATTTCCTTGCGCCGCTGCCGGTGCGCGCCATCCCCGGGGTCGGGCCGGCCACCGAGCAGCGGCTGGTCGCGATCGGCTGCCACACAGTCGCGGATCTGCGGGATGCGGACCCGGCGGAGCTCATCCGCGAGCTGGGCGCCTCCGCGGGGGCCGGGCTCTCGGAGCTGGCCTGGGGGCGCGACGCGCGGCGCGTCGAGCCGGTCAGGGACCCGAAGTCCATCTCGACGGAGGACACGTTCGCCGTCGACCTGACGGACCGGGCCCAGCTGGAGGCGATCCTCGTGCGCGACGCGGCCTCGGTCGTCGCCCGGCTCAACAAGGCCGGCTTCTTCGCGCGGACGGTGACGTTGAAGGTGCGATTCGCCGACTTCAGCACCCGGACGATCGCCCGCAGCCTCGGCGGGGCGACCGATCAGGTCGACGAGATCACGGCCGCGGGGCTGGCCTCCCTGGGGGAGGTCGACGTCAGGGCCGGGGTGCGTTTGCTCGGGCTGGGCGTCAGCGGCTTCGCGCTCGCGGCCCAGGAGCGGCTGTTCGGCGACGAGGAGCCGACCCCGAGCGTCGTGTCGGAGGCCTCCGACGTCGGCCTGAGCGGTGTGCGCGGCAGCGTGCGCTACCATCCGGGGGCCGACGTCGTGCACGACGAGCTGGGTCGGGGCTGGGTGTGGGGCTCCGGGCTGGGGCGGGTCACGGTCCGCTTCGAGACAAGGCGCACCGGGCCCGGCCCTGTGCGGACCTTCGTCGAGTCCGATCCGGCGCTGCATCCGGCGGGCATCGACCCGCTGGCCCGAGCGGTCGCCGCGGACGAGGACGAGTAGCCGCTCAGGCGGAGGCGCGCACCACCAGCTTGGCGCGCAGCAGCGTCACCGGGTCGACGGGGCGGCCCTCGATCAGCGCGACCAGGGTGGTCGCCAGCTCAGAGCCCATCGCGATCATCGGCTGCCGCATGGTGGTCAGGGGCGGCTCGATTGTGCTGCTGAAGAAGGAGTCGTCGTACCCGACCACCGCGACGTCGTCGGGCACGTGCAGCCCCGCCTCGCGCAGCGCCTGCAGCGCGCCCATGGCCATCTGGTCGTTGGCCGCGAACAGCCCATCGACCGTCGGGTCGAGTTCGAGCAGCCTGCGTGCCGCGGCCAGGCCGGACTCGGTGGAGAAGTCACCGACGACCTCGGGCCCCGGCGTCAGGCCGGCCATCAGGAGTGCCTCCTGCCAGCCGAGTCTCCGGTCGACGCCTGGGCGCATGTCCTGGGGGCCCGAGATGGCGGCGATGTGGCGGCAGCCGCGCCCGATCAGGTGCGTGACCGCCTTGGACGCCCCGTCGACGTTGTCGACGTCGACCACCACCGCGCCGGGGGAGTCGCCCAGTGGGCGGCCGCCGAACACGACGGGCAGCACCTGGCCGAGGTCCTTGTAGGAGTGGTCACCCGTGTGGTGCGAGATGACGATGGCCCCGTCGACGTTGCCGCCGAGCAGGTAGCGCCGGGTCTTCGCCGCGTTGCTCTCGGAGCCGATCAGCATCGTCAGCGTGTAGTCCGAGTCGTTGAGCGTGGTCGCGACGCCCTGGACCACCGACGCGAAGAAGGGGTCGGCGAAGATGCGGGCCGCGGTCTCGGGGACGACCAGGGCGATGGCCTGCGTCCGGTTGCTCGCCAGGGAGCGCGCGGCGCGGTTCGGGACGTAGCCCAGTTCGTCGATTGCCCGGTTGACGCTCTCGACGGCTTCGGGCCGCACGGTGGGGTGGCCGTTGACCACGCGCGACACCGTCGCGCGTGAGACACCGGCGCGTGCCGCCACCTCCTCGAGAGTCGGGATGCCGCGCCTCACCGCCTCTGCCTTGTCAGCCATGCCAGGAGCATAGTCATCTCACCCCTTGACGGCACCCGCCATGATGCCGGACACGAGATGCTTGCCCGCCACGACGAACAGGAGGAGGAGGGGGAGCGTGGCTAGGACCGCGCCGTTGAGGACGACGGAGTAGTCCACGTAGCGCGCGGACTGCAGCTGGCTGAGCGCGACCTGCAGCGTCGGGTTCTGCGGCACGACCAGCAGCGGCCATAGGTAGTCGGTCCAGGCGGTCATGAATGTGAACAGGGCGAGGATCGCCATCGCGGGCCGGGCCGCGGGGAGCCCGACGTTGACGAACGTGCGGACCATGGAGGCGCCGTCGACGCGGGCGGCCTCGATCAGCTCGTCGGGGATGACGTCGACCAGGTACTGCCGCATGAAGAAGACGCCGAACGCCGTTACGAGCGTCGGGACGATCACAGCTCCCAGCGTGCCCGTCCAGCCGAACTGCTTCATGAGCATGAACAGCGGGATGATGCCGAGCTGGGTCGGGACCGCCATCGTCGCGATCACGGCGATCATGAGCCCGTCGCGGCCGCGGAACCGCAGCTTCGCGAAGGCGTAGCCGGCGAGCGTCGAGAAGATCACGACGGAGAGTGTGATGACCGACGACACGATGATCGAGTTCGCCAGGGCCTTCCAGAAGTCGACGGTGGCGAAGACCTCCTGCGCGTTGGCCCAGAACTGGCCCCCCGGCAGCAGCGGCGGCCAGGTGCTGGTCAGGGCCGACTTGTCGCTGGAGCCGATCACGAAGGACCAGTACAGCGGGTACGTGCCCCCGATGAAGAAGGCCGAGATCAGGGCGTAGACGAACCAGCGGGGGCGGGACAGATCACCGACGCCCCGGTTCGGCTTGCGGGTCGCGCTCATTTGACTGCCTTTCTGGACCGGCGGGTGCGGCCGGCCCGCGACTCCGCGCTCGCGATGGTGCGCGACAGCATGAAGTTGAGGATGCCGATGGCCACGATGAGGAGGAACAACAGCCAGGCGACGGCGGCCGCCCGCCCGAACTGCTGTCGGTTGAAGGCGAGGTCCCACAGGTAGAGCACCGTCGTCTGGTACTGCCGCTGCGGGCCGCCCGGCACCGAGCTTGTCGCGTTGAAGAGCTTCGGCTCGGTGAAGATCTGCAGGCCGCCGATGGTGGCGGTGATGATGACGAAGATGATCGTCGGGCGGATGCTGGGAACCGTGATGGAGAAGAACCTGCGCACGGCGCCGGCCCCGTCGATCGCCGCGGACTCGTAGATGTCGCGCGGCACGGCCTGCATCGCGGCGAGCAGGATCAGCGCGTTGTACCCGGTCCAGCGCCAGTTGACCATCGTGGCGATAGCCAGGTGGCTCGGCAGGGTCTCCGTCTTCCACATCACCGGATCGAGGCCGAAGGACTGCAGGATGTTGTTCACCAGGCCGTACTTCTCGCCGAAGATGTTGGAGAAGATCAGCGTCACCGCCACGGGCGTGACGACGTAGGGGATCAGGATCGACAGCCGCCAGAACGTCTTTGCGCGGAGGTTCTGGTCGAGGATCGCCGCGAGCGCCAGGGCAGTGATGATCTGGGGCACCGAGCTCAGCAGGAAGATGCTGAAGGTGTTGAAGATGGAGTTCCAGAACAGCGGGTCGGAGAGTTCGCGCGTGAAGTTCGCGAGCCCGACCCAGTCGCCGGGACCGGTCAGCAGATTCCAGTTGTTGAGCGACACCACGAAGGTGTAGACCAACGGGAACAGGCCGATCAGCCCGAACAGGATGAAGAAGGGCGCGACGTACGCGTAGGGGGAGTACTTCACGTCCCAGCGGCTGAGCCGCTGGCGGAAGGTCAGCCCCGGACGGGTCTGTCTGGCCGTGGTCGAGTGCATGCGTCGCGCCCTTCTATGGTGTGGTGTGCGTCAGTGCGTCAGCTGGCGACGACGGTGTCGAGCAGCTTCAGGGCGTTGTCCCACGAGGTGGGGCCGTCAGCCTTGCCCGAGTCGATCTCCTGGACGCTGGGGCCGAAGACCTGCTCCTGGATGACCGAGTCATCGGGGCCCTTGTACTGGGCCTTGACGCCCTCGGCGCGCTTGGCCAGGATCTCGCCGATCGGCGCGTCGTTGAAGAACTCCGTCAGCTCGGAGGAGCCCGTCACGCCGGGGTCCTTCTGCGCCTCGAGGTTGCTGGGGAACGCACCGGCCGCCTGGAAGGCCGAGACCTGCTGCTGCGCGTCGGTCAGCCACGCCGCCAGCTCGGCGGCCTCCTTCGGGTGCTCAGAGGTCGTGGGGACCGTCAGGAACGAGCCGCCCCAGTTGGACGCGCCACCCGGGAAGACATCGGCGAAGTCCCAGCCGGAGTCGGCGTCGCCGCCGCCCGCCTCGACCTGGCCCTTGACGACGCCCAGCATCCAGCCGGGGCACACGAACGTCGCGAACGAGCCGTCGACGAAGGCCTTGCCGCCGCCCCAGTCCCACTGGGTCTGGGCGCTGGACAGGCCGTCGGCTGCAGCGTCGGCCAGCATCAGCCAGCGGGACTTGAGCTCCTCATTGTCCTTGACGTTGAGCGTCCCGTCAGCCTTGTAGTAGCCCTCGTCGAGCTGGTTGACCATGGAGTTCCACACGAAGCCGGACTGGTCGTACCACGCCTTGCCGGTCTTCTCGTGGTACTGGCGACCGACCTCGAAGAACGTCTCCCAGGATGCGTTGTCGCCGCCGAGCAGCTCGGCGAAGCCGTCGCGGTCGGAGGCCATGCCGGCCTCCTCGAGCAGCTTCGAGTTGTAGCAGACGCCCTGGGGGCCGATGTCGGTGCCGTAGCCGATGATGCGGCCGTTGCTGTCGGTGGCCTGGGCGATCTTCCAGTCGACCCAGTTGCCCTTGATGTCGTCGGCGCCGTAGTCGCGCAGGTCGGTGAACGAGTCGGAGACCTGCATGACCTTGCTCAGCCAGCCCTCCTCGACCGCCTGCACATCGGGGAGCCCGGAACCGGCGGCCTGCTTGGTCTGCCAGTCGGTCAGCGCGTTGCCGCCGGTGTCGATGTTGTTGGCCTTGATGGTGATGTTCGGGTGGTCGGCCTCGTACTTCGCGTAGAGGTCGTCGAGCCCCATGGTGCCGAACGTCGTGACGGTCAGCTCGATGGGCTCGGTGGACTCGGCGGATGCCGACCCGGTGGCGGCACTCGTGCTGCCGTCGGTGGTCGTGCCGGAGCACGCCGTCGCCAGCAGTGTGATTGAGACGGCGCTGGCGAGACCTGCCAGGAGCCGTGAGCGGTGGTTGGACACGTTCACTCCCTTGTGTTGGCCGACGTTGAGAGCGCTCTCTCTGCCGGCGGTTCCGGAGGCTTCGTTGCGATTCCCCGGGTTGTGATGAACGTAGAGTCGATCGGCGACCCATGTCAAGAGAGCGCTCTCACGCGTTATGAAGTCGAGACAATCCTTCAGCGTCGGGGCATGACGAAGGCCCGGAGCTGGGAGCTCCGGGCCTTCAGGACGACAGGCGTCAGATGTCGAGGATGAGGGTGAGGTCGTCCAGTTCGCGCCGCGTGCGGGGCTCGAGGTCCCGCTCGCGGACGGCCTCGTCGATGTCGGCGGTCGGGTCGTACTGGCCGACGGCGATCACGGTGACGGGGGTCAGGGCCTTGTCGATGCGGAAGACCGAGCGCAGCTGGTCCACGTCGAAGCCGCCCATCTGGTGGGTGACGAGCCCGCGGTCGGCGGCCTCGATGGTCAGGTGGGCGACCGCCTGGCCAAGGTCGTACTCGGCCCAGCGGACGGGGCGGCCGTCGCGCTCGGTCTCCGCCAGTGCCACGACGAGGGCGGACGCGCGCGGCGCCCACACCTGGTTGAAACCGGCGAGGCTCTCGGCGATCTTGGCGAACGTGTCGGTGCCGCGGCGGGCGACGATGAAGCGCGTCGGCTGCAGGTTCATGGCGGACGGCGCCCATCGTGCCGCCTCGCCCAGCGCGGTGAGGTCGTCGGCGCTCAGGACGTGGGCGCCGTCGAGGGAGCGAGGGCTCCATCGGTGGGCGAGGGGGCTGCTGACGGGAACGCTGGTCTCGTTGCGGATGTCCGTGGCGGTCATGGTGCTCCTTCGGAAGGTCTCGCCTCCACGGTACCCCGCCGTCAGTTGAATGTTAAATCAGCTGGGCGTGCCGGCGTTCACGCTCCACGAGACGCCGAACTTGTCGGTCAGGTCGCCGTAGTGGTCACCCCACATCTGGGGCGCGAAGGGGGTGGTGACGTCCGCGCCATCGCTCAGCGCCGTGAACCAGGCCCGCGCCGTCTCGAGGTCGTCGCCCCAGACGCAGATCTGGATGTTGCCGGAGGGGAGCTCCTCGCCGCTGCGCGGGTCGTCCGAGACCATCAGAGTGAAGGTGTCGGTGGTGAGCTGGCCGTGCATCACCAGGTCTGCGACCGCCGGGTCGGGGTTGTACTCGGACTGCATCGTGATCGCGAGTTCGCCGCCGAAGACCGACTGGTAGAACGTGATGGCCGGCTTCGCCTTGCCTCGGAGGATGATGTAGGGGCTGACTGTCAGCATGGTCGTCCTTTCGTCGTGGACCCGACCCTATTGACCGGGGGTGTCATCGGGCTCCGGTTAGGGTGGACGGCATGGGAGCACGTATGTTCACGGCCCTGCTGCCGCCCGACGAGGTCGTCGGCGATCTCGACGGTCTGCTGGAGCCGCGCCGCGACTCCGACGAGCGGCTGCGCTGGACCCGGCCCGTCGGCTGGCACGTGACCACCTCGTTCATGGGCGACGTCGACCTGTGGCGCGTCGAGAGCCTCGTCGAGCATCTGGCGGTCGCCGCGTCCCACGCAGCTCCCTTTGACGTCGGTCTCAGCGGGGGAGTCGCGTTCCCCTCGCCCGACCGGGCGAAGGTGCTCGCGCTCGCCGTCGGGCTGGGGCGCGACGGGCTCGCCGCGCTGTCGGCCGGGTGCCGACGCGCGGGGTCCAGGGCGGGCGTCGAGGTCGACGGGGCCCGCTTCGTCGGCCATCTGACCCTGGCCCGCGCCAGTCACGGATTCAATGCGACGCGGTGGCTGGAGGTGCTCGGCTCGTTCCCACGGTGGGCTTGGCGGGCCGACGAGGTGTGCCTCATCGAATCGCGGCAGCGGGGTCGCGAGTATGCGGTCGTCGAGCGGTTCGCGCTCGGCGCCCCTGCGCGCGGTGCCCTAGACTAGGCGCGCTTCGAGCCGACGTGGCGAAATTGGTATACGCGCAGGATTTAGGTTCCTGTGCCTTCGGGCGTGAGGGTTCAAGTCCCTTCGTCGGCACTCGTTGAAATCGCGTTGATAAGCCGTGACGATCACCACCTCGCTGCACGCCGACTTCCGCGTGCGATTCGGTGCTACTCGCGAGCCGCCCGCCTGCCGCTCGCGACCACCCGGCTGCCGCGCCGGACCCAGGCGCCACCCTTACTGACAAACGCCACCCTTGTGGACCGACGCCACCCTTGTCAGCACATGCCACCGCCCTGGCGGTGGCATGTGCGAAGAGGGGTAGCGTCTGCGTGTAAGGGTGGCGTCGGTCAACAAGGGTGGCGCCCCACGTCTGTTCGGCGACCGGGCATACGGTCTCGACGGCGGCTTCGCCGTGGGACGCTGACTCAGCCGACCCAGCGGGAGCCGGTCTCCTCGGCGGCGAGGGCACCGGCGGACAACGTGGCCAGCGCGACGCGCAGCTCGTCGACGGATCCGGCGGGCACGGCCACACTGATGTGCGCGCGGTCCGTCCAGTCGACCGAGTCGACGGTGACGGGAGCCCCGGAGGGCAGCGTCAGGCCGCGCAGCTGGTCCTCGACCTGACCCGCGGAGGCGAAGTCTGCGTCGATCCGCAGCAGCGTGGACAGGCGGACCGTTCGGGTGCCCGCCGCCTCGACGGCCTGCGCGACGGCGTCCGTGTATGCCCGCACCAGGCCGCCCGCGCCGAGCTTGATGCCGCCGAAGTAGCGCGTGACGACCGCGACGACATCCGTCAGCCCGACCCGGTTCAGGGCCGTCAGCATCGGCACGCCGGCGGTGCCGGCGGGCTCGCCGTCGTCCGAACTGCGGGCCGTGCGCCCGTCCGGGCCCAGCACGAAGGCGGAGCAGTGGTGGCGGGCGTCGAAGTAGGTGGACCGCCGCTCCTCGATGACGGCGCGCGCGTCCTCCTCTGAGGTGACGCGCCGCATACGCGTCAGGAACCGGGACCGCCTGATCTCCAGCTCGACGTCGACCCCGCCGCCCGGGGCGGCGTCGATGGTGAGGAAGGAGTCAGACACCGAGCTCGCGGCGGAGCTTCGCCACGTGGCCAGTGGCCTTCACGTTGTACTGCGCGACCTTGACGACGCCCTTACCGTCGGCGCCTACCTCGATCACGAACGTCGAGCGCAGCACGCCGACGATCTCCTTGCCGTAGAGCTTGCGGGGGCCCCAGGCGCCGTAGGCGTTCAGCACGGTCGTCTCGGGGTCGGCCAGCAGCGTGAAGCCGAGATTGGAGCGCTCGGCGAACTTCGCGAGCTTGTCGACGGGGTCGGGGGAGCAGCCGAGCACGCGGTAGCCCGCGTCCTTGAAGGAGCCGAGGTTCTCGGAGAAGTCGACGGCCTGCGTCGTGCAGCCCGGCGTCATCGCGGCCGGGTAGAAGTAGAGGATGACCGTCTCGCCGGCGAAATCGGAGAGGGAGACGTCGTTGCCGTCCTGGTCGGGCAGCGTGAACTCGGGGGCCGGGGTGCCGGCCGTCAGTCGTGCGGTCATGGCGGCAAGTGTATCGACTCGCGGCAGGGTCTCGGCACGTTTGGTGGCGCTGCGGCTGGCCCGTGACTATAGGCTGGGGGCAGACCTTCAAGGAGTACGCACATGGCCAATCCGAACGTGCAGCAGCTGCGCGCCGACCTCGCCGCAAATCGGGCCCGCCTCGTCGGCGCGACCAACGAGGTGGCGGAGGCCATCAAGCCGCAGAACATCGCCAAGGAATCAGTGGCCCAGGTCAAGCAGTTCGCCAAGGCCGAGTTCGACACGGCCACCTCCTCGCTGCGCGACGAGCGGGGGCAGTGGAACTACGAGAAGCTGCTGGTCGTGGGGGGCGCCGTGGTCGGCGCAGTCGTGTTCTTCGCGACGCTCAACTCCGTCGCGAAGCGCCGCGCCGTCTCCGTTGCGGCCCGCAGGGCGGCGATCGAGAGGTGATCGACGCGCCCCTGGCCATCCGCATGCTGAATGACCGGGTGTTGGTCGACCCCGACACCGGGGCCGCGGAGCGACGCTCCGGAGGCGGCATCCTCATCCCCGCCACGGTACAGATGGGTCGCAAGCTCACCTGGGCCAAGGTCGTCGCCGTCGGACCCAACGTCCGGTCCGTCGAGGTCGACGACCGCGTGCTTTTCGACCCGGAGGAGCGCTCCGAGGTCGAGGTCCAGTCCCGCACCTACGTCCTGCTGCGCGAGCGCGACATCCACGCCGTCGCCTCGGAGGGCGCCGTCGACGGCGGGACCGGGTTATACCTCTAGCTCAGATGCCGATGCCGTCGAGGAAGTCGCCGACGGCCTCGGCGATGGCGTTCTCCGCGTCGGCGCGCGACACCGTCGGCACGCCGTCGCCGGACTGGGGCCCGTAGCGGCCGAAGAAGCTGTGCACCGATCCCGTCACCTCGACGAAGCTGGCCGACGACGGCAGCAAGTCCGCCGCCCCGAGCACGGTGTCGAGGTCGGCGACCTCGTCGTGCTCCCCGTAGAGCGACAAGACGGGCACCGTCGTGCCGCTGAGGTCGTCGCCGTCGGGCGGGTAGGCGGCCAGCAGCACCAGCCCCGCCAGTGCCTCCGGGTTCTCCGCCGCGTACGAGGCGGCCATGGCTCCGCCGAGCGAGTGCCCACCGATCACGACGGGCAGGTCGTCCGCCAGCTCGTCGGCGACCTGCGTCGCGCGGTCCTTGCCGAGCACCGCGAGGTCGAACGGCATCTCCGGGATGAGCGTCCGCACGCCGCGCGAGGCCAGCGCGTGGCCGAGCCACTCGTAGGCCTGCGGGCGCACCAGGCCACCGGGGTAGAGGATCAGCGCGACACGCGCGTCCACGTCGGCGGGCTCGATCACCAGCACCTTCCCGCCGGCGTCGACCACCGACACCTCCGCCTCGTCGGCGGAGACCACGACGGCGTCCTGCCCGACCATCAGCGTCTCGCGGTTGAGGATGGGCCACGCCCAGCCGATGCCGAACCCGATCAAGGCGCCGACGACCAGCAGGGACACCACTTTCCGGAAGCGCTTCATGGGCGGAAGTATGCCGCGTCTCCGGCCCCGACCGCCCGGCACCGGGTTCCGGAAAGTAGAGTCCAGGGATGGATCGTTGTCCGGGATGTGGGTCGTGGTTGCACCAGGGCGAGGCGTGCTTCGAGTGTGAGGTGGTCGCCGCGCAGCGTTGCGTGTGCGCCGACGCCGACGACGACTGCTGGAGCCGCTGCGAGAACGCCGCCGGATGCGTCTCGATCTTCATGGGTGCCACGACGTCGACGCACTCGGCAGCCGTGTGACCTGCCCGGCGCCCCAGACAGGACTCGAACCTGTAACCGACGGATTAGAAGGCCGTTGCGCTATCCATTGCGCCACTGGGGCTGGCGCGGCTCAGTCTAGCCTCAGTCGCGCGGCTGCCCCGCGCGGACGTATCTTGTAGCCATGAGTGAAAAGCTGGTGTGGATCGACTGCGAGATGACCGGGCTGGATCTGGTCAACGACGCGTTGATCGAGGTCGCGGTGCTCGTGACCGACGGTGAACTGAACGTGCTCGGCGACGGCGTCGACGTGCTGATCAGGCCCACCGACGAGGCCCTCGAGCAGATGGGCGACTTCGTCCGCACCATGCACACCAAGTCCGGCCTCCTCGAGGACCTCAAGGACGGCGTCACCATGGAGGAGGCCACCGCCCAGGTGATGGCCTACATCAAGACCTTCGTGCCCGCCCCGAAGCGCGCCCCACTGGCCGGCAACACCATCGGCACCGACCGCTCCTTCCTCGCCCGCGACATGCCGGAACTGGAGGAGTGGGTGCACTACCGCAACGTCGACGTGTCCTCCATCAAAGAGCTCGCCCGCCGCTGGTACCCGAAGGTCACGCACCTCGCCCCGGCCAAGACCGGCAACCACCGCGCCCTTGCCGACATCCAGGAGTCGATCGAGGAGCTGCGCTACTACCGCGAGGCGCTGTTCGTTCCGGAGCCCGGCCCCACGGGCGAGGACCTGCGGGCCATCGCCGCGAAGCACCGCGGGGCACTGACCGGCAACACGGGCGATGCGGAGGTCGCGAAGGAGGCCTGACCGCCCCCTCGATTTCCCAGCCCCCACCAGGGTGCGCTATTGTTTCCCAGTCGCCTGACGCTGTCGGGCAACATGGTGGGTATAGCTCAGGTGGTAGAGCACCTGGTTGTGGTCCAGGATGTCGCGGGTTCAAATCCCGTTACTCACCCCAAACGGGTCAGGTGTGAACTTGCGACCAAGGGGCCACCCTTGGTCGCGGTTCGCGCCTGGCCCATTTTCTTCGCCTCGGCGGCCCAGCTCAGGGCGTCGGCGTGGAGGCCGGAGAGGCTCAGTCCGTCATACGGGTTCCGGTAGCCGACGCGCACGTCGTTGTCCTCGTCGATGTAGATCGCCCTGAACAGTGCTTGGTTGCACAGTCGGCGGTTCGCGTCGTCGGCGTGCTCGTAGAGGTCGGCAGCGTTGGACAGCAGTTTCAGCGAGTCGTCGAGGTTCGCCCGCGCGTCGGCATAGTGGCCGTGGTGAGCGGTGATCCGGTGCTCGATGGTCTCCAACGACGCGGTGATCCGGTCCTGCTCCTTCTTGAGCAGGTCGAGCGGGATGGCTCCGGCGTAGTGGGCTTGCAGCAACTTCTGCTGCTCGCCTTCGAGTTGGGTTCTCCGGGACGCGAGGTCGGCAAGTTCGGCGGCTCCTTCGGCCATCATCTCGTCGAACCGGGCATGGATCATCGCCGAGACCGCCTGCGTCGTCTCGGGATCGAGCTGCACCTTGGCATAGAAGCGCTCGATGAGCCGTTCGACCTGCTCGATGAGCATCGCCTGCCGGGTGCAGTCGCCTCTGCCACCATGCCTGCTCGCGCACACGAAGTACGGGTAGATCGTGCCCTGGCTGCTCTTGGCGTTGCACACCAGTAGCCGCGAGCCGCACTGGCCGCAGAACACCGTCCCCTTCAAGTAGTGCTCGTGGACTTGCGTTGCATCTGCTGCCGAGCGGTGCGTGCCGAGCACGGTCTGCACCTGGTCCCACACCTCGTTGGGGACGATGGCCTCGTGCGCTCCGGCATAGGTCACGCCCTGGTAGCGGACGCTGCCCTTGTAGTACGGGTTCGTCAGCATCCGATGCACCGACGACTTCCCGATGGGTCGGGACGGTCGCCGCGGCGACGCCGCTGTCGTGAGCCCGCGCGCTACGAGCTCCTGGTGAAGCTGGCTCGTCGTCCAGTCGCCGGATGCGAACACCTGGAACGCCCACCGCACCAACGGGGCTCGCTCCTCGTCGATCTCGACGGTGCGTACTTCCCGCCCGAACTCGTCGCGCACGCCGACGTTGCGGTAGCCGATGGGTGCCTTCGTCACGGTGCCGCCCTGCGCGGCCTTCTGCGACAGACCCTTGACGACCTCGGTGGCGAGGTTGCGGGAGTAGAACTCCGCGATCGAGGACATGATGCCGTGCAGCAGCATCCCGGACGGGGTCTCGTCGATGTTCTCCGTGGCCGACACCAGCGTGACGCCGGCGTCCTTGAGGGCGAGGTGGATGGTCACGTCGTCGGCTCGGTTGCGGGCGAGCCGGTCGACCTTGTGGACGATGCAGTAGTTCGTCTTGTGCTTCGCGACGTACTGGATCATCCGCATCAGTTCGGGCCGGTCGGCCTTGCGCGCGGACTCGCCCGCGTCGACGAACTCCTCGATGATCGTTGCTCCGAGCTGGTCGGCCTTGCGCTGGTTCGCCTCGCGCTGGGCCGGGATCGAGAAGCCCTCCGCCTGGCCGCCCTTCTCCGCCTGCTCCTTCGTGGAGACCCGTAGGTAGGAGACGGCGAATGATCCGGGGAACGGGGTGGGCGCTACGAGGCTGTCTATCGCGGTTCGGTCCGCGTCGATGATCGTCATGGCTCTTCTCCACAGTCACTGGTCCTGCCGACGCGGACTTGTGAGAGCGGATGTTGATCGTGAGAAGAGCCCGAAGGCTGTAGGACTAGGCCGAGTCGGCCACGTTTACTTTGCCTCGCCGTGGCGGCGAAGCGCTAGGACCACAACATCCGCCATCCGCGACGGATGCCTCCATTCTACGACGACGCGCTCGCGGAGGCACGAGGGCGCTTCGGTCGCGTCGATCCCTCCGAACGGCACGCTCCCGACTGTTGGAGCGCCAGGCGGATCAGCAGCTCGCAGAGCTTGTCCAGGTCGGGCGGCTCGTGGAACTCGGCGCGGATCGTCAGCTCGCGCTCGCTCTGTTGACGCTGCCCGGTCTTCCGTTCATAGCGGCGCGCCACGATTCACACCTCGCCCGTCTCCGGGTCGATGCCCGCGAAGAAGGCATCCTCTGCTTCCTGGCGCGCATCCACCATGTCGATCACGAACCGAACGAAGTCTTCGTCGCGATCCGTGATCGGTGAGTCCTCGATGGGCTGAGTGGGGTCTTCACCGGGCCAGCTCGTCTGGCGAGTCGGGCGGTCTCGGTCGAGCCGCGTACCGCAGGCCGACACCCAATCACGAAGGCGGGCACGGGCATCGGCGAAGTCGCGGTGCCAGCCGAGCGGTGCCGACCCATTCTGCTCGGGGTCGTATGCGCACAGCCAGTGCAGGTGCAGCGCCGACAGTTCCCAGAGGAGCTCGGGGTGACGGTGCCAGTAGGGCGGAACGACGCTGGCCGGAAGTCCGTAGGTGTGGCGAAGCCAGTCCACCCAACGGTTCAGTTCGAGCAACTCGGCTTCGAGATCGTTGGCGGTCAGCAGATTCCAGTTGACCGGATGCGGCGGCTCGGGCACGTCGAAACGCGGGGACGCGAGACCTGCCTCGGGTGGCATGTCGTCGTGCTCAGGGTGGAACTGATCGCTCATGGCGGGATCGCTCACATTCCGATGGCAGCCGCGGTGGACGGCGCGGCCTGCTGAGGTCCGGTGAACGCCGCGGCGTCTCGGCCGGAAGTGCGTTCGCTGCGATCCACCTCGTAGCGGGTGCGGGCGAGGTCGTGTCCGATGCGCGTCGCGATGAACTCCTCGCCCTCGTACCGCTGGCCGTTGCGCTCGTAGGAGTAGTCGCGCACCCGTCCGTCGGCGATGATGTTGTCGCCCTTGGCGAGCCGCTCGGCTCCCTGCTCGGCAGCACCGCGATACGCAATGAGGTCGTGGAACGTCGTCTCCAGTTGCGTGAAGGAGTTGTCGGGCTCCTTGCGGTAATGCTCGATGCCGACCTTCATGTAGAGCCGTGCGTCGCCGCGGTCGGTGTAGCTGAGCTGCGGGTCCGAGGCGACAAAGCCGGAGATGGACTGGTGGGTACGAATGGCCATGATGGCGTCCTCCTGAACTCGGGCGACCAGCCGTGTGTGGCCGCTGTGTCAGGCAGGTGCGCTTCGGCACCCAGACGCAGCGTCAGGTGACGGGGCGGTGGCGCAGCAGTGTTTCGAGTTCGTCGCGGTCGCTGCGGAGTTGCGCGGCATCGGGGCGAGTCGGCCAGGCGCGGAGGTCGGTGACGATGGGCGGCGCGGAGCGCAGCATCGCAATGCCGGTGCCGAATGGCAGGGTGCGGATGCGGTCTGGCGGCAGGATCGGGACGCGGCGGATCGAGCGCTGGTTGGAGCGGGTGCCGTGGTCGCCGAGTGTCACGCTGTCGGTGTACTCGTCGCGCTCTCCGATGAGCGTGGAGAGGTCTTGGAGGTCGCGGCTGTTGGATGCGCCGCCGAGGATGATCTTGACGATGCTAGCGTCCCAGATCGCGCCGGCCTGGTGTTCACTCCACCTGTCGCGAGCCTGTGCGAGGGACTGCAAGACCGGCATGGTCGTGATCCCGGTGCCACCGCCTTCGGCCATGAGCGTCGGCAGTGACGGCAGCGGTGCGAGATTCCCGATCTCGTCGAGCGCGAGCAGTAGCGGCGGGTCGAGCCGTGCTCCGGGCGAGCGGGCGGCAAGTCGGCGGGCGGTTTCGATGAGGTCTTCGACGAACGCCGCGACCAGCGATGCCGAGGCTCCTGCTCCTGCTCCGGTGGCGAGCAGGTACAGGGTGCCTTGTTCGGTGAGGAAGGTCTCGGGGTCGAAGTGCTCGTGCGGGCCTGGCGTGACGGCATCGAGCACGCGCGGGTCGGCCAGTGCGGCCAGTGCGAGGGAGACGCCTTGCCAGATGCTGTCGCGGGTCTTGGGGTCGGCGTCGATCATCGCGGCCAGGGAGTCGTCCCAGCCCATCGCCGCGTTCGGGTGTGAGTTGAGGATGGCGACGGCTTCGGACGCGGCGCTGGGGTCGAGGGTCCATCTGAACAGCTCGGCTGGCTGGCGGCCGTCGAGCGCGGCGGCATGCAGCAGGCTTTGGAGTGCGGTGCGGGTTTTGCCTTCCCAGAACCCGCCGGACTCGACCCCTCCGGCGCTGAGTCCTGTGGCGGCTGCGAGGCCGTTAGCGCGGATCATCGCGGTCAGCGGATCGTCACAGCCGCGAATGGGCGACCAGCGCAGCCCGGCGGGGATGCCTTCGGCGAGGTGTTGCGGGTCGAACACCGCGACCGGTCCGCCCCTGCGGCGTCGGGCGCGGAGGGTCGCGGTGAGGTTGTCGGGCCTGGTGCTGGTGGTGACGACCGCTCCGGGTGCGTCGAGGATCGCGTTGATGACGACATGTAGGCCCTTGCCTGAGCGGGGTGGGCCGATCAGCAGGATCGAGTCTTCGACAGATGCCCAGACCTCCGTCCCGCGACTGGCACCGAGGAGGTAGCCGACATCCTGCGGGGCTGGTGATTCCAAGGAGGGGCGCAGTGTGGCCGCGCGGTGCAGCAGTGCCTTCGCGGATGCTGCGGTCTTGACTTCATGGCTGGTCGCGATCCCGGCAAGGCGGTGCGGGTCGGTCTCGGTCTTCCGCGTGTGGCGGCGCAGCACGATCCACACCCAGACGATCCCGGTGGCGAGTCCGCCGAGCAGTGCCGCGCTGACGAGCCAGTAGGCGACCGGGTTGAGACCGTCGGCACCGAGCGCGGTTGCCGGGTCGCCGGGGTTGAACAGCACGGCGAGTCCCGCCGCTGCGCCGGCGTCTGGCTGGGGTGTGCCGGTGAGGAACGCGGCGACACTGCCACCGGCGCGGAGAACGAGGGCGATCCCGAACATGCCGATCAGCCCAATGAGGGCGGCATTGGTGAGTTCGTCGCCCATGCCCCCGGCCTGCCGCTGGTTCATGTCAGCCGCCGCACCGCGAGCGTGCCCGAGATGCGCCCGAACAGGATCACCTCGTGTGTGCCGTCGGGTAGGTCGTCGAGGTCGATGAGCGTCCGGGCTTCGCCGGTCCCGGTAGCGTCGGTGTGGGAGACGATCGTCGCGACAGCGACATCCTCGCCAGGCACGAACCCGCCCGCGGTGACCTCAGCCAAGCGCGGCACCCGTCGGGCGTGGCGACTTCGACGAGTTTCCGGCGCAGGGGTCTCGGACGGTGCGACTGCGCGTCGGGGTTTGCGGGTGCGGAGGATGTCGGTGAAGACGCTGCCGTCGTTCTCGCGCACCTCGACTCGGACTGCGATGGTGCGGTCGTTGGTGATGGCATCCATGAGCGGCCCGAACGTCGCGCGCGTCCAGTCGCCCGCGTCCGGCGACGCGAACGGTGTTCCATCGACCGTGGCGGTGAGGGTGCCGTCTGCAGCGACGGTGACGAGGACGTGCGGCAGCTCGACGGGAGCCGTGGCATCGTCTTCGTTCGGGGTGGATCGGCGCGGGCCGGTGAGGTTCATCGGTGTCCTCCTGCGGCGCGGCTGCTGGTGTCGAACAGGGCGAGTTCGTCGGGGTGGAGTTGGTGCTGGCAGACGAAGCTCCTGGCCTTGATCCGCCACAGCCCTTGGCCGACGCCAAGGTTCGGCAAGAGCTGCTGCTCCGTGCCGGTCAGACCGAGGGCGGTCGCGGTCGGTCCGAGCTGGTCGGACTCCTGCCGGTACACGATCCGCGTTTCCGCGTTCGCGAGTAGTGAGTTCGCCAGGGAGCGCATGGCTGAGCCTTGGTCGCCCACGTTGTCGAGGTCGGTGAGCTTGTGGAAGATCAGCATGTTCGCGATCCCGTAGTGCCGCGCGAGTCGCCAGTGCGCATCCATCCGCCGCAGCAGCGCTGGATGGGACATGAGCCGCCAGGCCTCGTCGTAGATCACCCACCGCTGTCCACCGTTCGGGTCGAGCAGCGCGGACTCCATCCACGCCGACGAGCACGTCATCAACACCGAAATGAGCGTCGAGTTCTCGGTGACGCGCGAGAGGTCGAGCGAGATCATCGGCAGCGACGGGTCGAACGCGACCGTCGAAGGCCCGTCGAACAGTCCGGCCAGGTCGCCGGCCACGAGACGGCGCAGCGCGTGGCCGACGAGCCTGCCGTCCTCGGCCAACCGGCCGTCGGCATCCGCGCTCGGGGCGAGGATGCGGTCAACGACCATCGGCAGGATCGGCACATCGTTCTCCCGCACGGTCTGGGTCAGGGCGATGTCGATCGCGGTGTGCTCCAACGGCGACAATCCCCGCGCGAGCACGGTCTCCGCGAGTGCGCCGATCAGGTCACGCCGTCGGGCTGCGACAGTGGACGCCCATTGCTCATCCGAGAGACCGCTGGGCCGGTGGCCTTCATCGAGCGGATTCAGGCGAGTGTTGAGTCCGTGACCGAGGACGATGGCGCGTCCACCGACGGCGTTGGCGACGGCGGTGTGTTCGCCCTTCGGGTCGCCGGGCACGTATACGCGCCGTCCGAACGGTAGCGAGCGCGTGTAGAGGGACTTGGCCAGCGATGACTTGCCGGAGCCGACGATCCCGGCCAGCACCACGTTGGGTGCGGTGATGATGCCGCGTGCGTAGAGCACCCACGGGTCGTAGACGAAACTCCCGCCCGAGTAGAGGTCTTGGCCGACGAACACGCCATCGGCGCCGAGACCGCCCTCGGCGACGAACGGGTACGCACCCGCCAGCGTCGCCGACGTGTCCTGATGCCGCGTCAGATGGAACCGGCCCGGAGTGCGCAGCCGCGCAGCGCCGGACTCGCCTGCCTTCGGCAGGTAGACCGTCGCGCGGCGCTCGGCACGCTCCTCCTCGGCCTTTGCCTTCGCGGCGGCGAGCGCGGTCCTTCGCTGCTCGGCGTGGAGTCGGGCCTCGGCCTTGCGGCGCTGCTTGCGGAGCTTCCGCCGCTCCTTCGACGGTGCCACCAGGACAGCGGTATGCAGCCGCGCGCGATCCTCGGTCACCGCACCAGCCCCCGCGACTGCTTGACCGCCGTGATCTTGGCCGGCTCGAACCACGACCCATCCCGCTTCGGGGTCGGCGGGTCGGCTCGCTTCGGAGCGCCCGGCGACGAGTACGACACCAGAAGCTCCGGCCCCGGCTGCACCGGAGCCGGTTCGACCAGCTCGGCATCCTGGGGCTCGGCCTCTGGTTCGGTGTAGCGGCGCAGCAGCGAGACGTAGCCGATATGCGGGTTGACGACCAGCGCGTAGTCGCCCGAGAGCGCAACCCGATCGTTGGTGCCCTCGCCGGGCTTGTCGTAGACATACCCGTTCTCCAGCGCGGCCTGCGTGGTCTCGTCGCCGTAGTCCCACTGCGCGAGGAAGTCCACCGCATCCACGTGTCCCAGCTCGCCCAGGATGTGCAACGGCCGGTCGGCCTCCTCGCCCTGGAGGAACACCACGCTGACCCACCGCGACGGCATGACCTCCTCGACGGCGGGCTCGGGGTGCCAGGCGATCCGCCCCGCGGCGATGAAGCCTTCCGCGAGCCGGTCGTGGGCCCGGTCGACGAGGTTCGCGGCCTGACGCAACTCTTCCGCAGCAGCGAGCGCCTCCCGCACGCCTGCCTCGTGGCTTCCGGCGTCGTTGAACGCGTGCGCGGCCTTGCGCTCGTGAACATCGGCGATCTGGTCGAGCGCCTGCCGCAGCGAGCGCATGCCCGAGGACAGATCACCGATCACCCCGTACATCTCGGCGGGCTGATCGAAGCCCCGGCTCGCGTGCGCGAGGCCGCGCAAGGCTTCGGACGCCTCGGCGGCGTCGGCAGTCGAATCGAAGAACGTAGGCATGGTGACCTCCTGGTGCCGTATGACGGGGAGGTGCGCACCAGCGAACGGAAAATGTCGGTGGTGCGGCCTAGCGTTGTAGATGACACGAGGGCAAACGAGGCAGGAGCCCGACAGAGTGAGCGCAAGTCAGTACCGAGGACAGCTTGACCGCAAGCGCAAACAGCGGATCGACGCGGACAAGAAGGCGGGTGAGTACCGGTCGAAGGAGTCCTCGAAGCGAGCCGATGCCGCCAAGGCGCGGCAGGCTGCCGCAAAGACGACGAGCAGTTCCACCCGCAGCAGCAAGTTGCGGGACGCCGAGCGCCGCGAGAAGGAAGCGGAGACTGCGGGCAAGGAGGCCAGCCGCTGGCAGACCCGGGCAGCCGGCTACGCGAAGGACGAGGCCGCGCTACAGACCAAGCTCTCCCGTGCCGAACAGTCGGAGGCCGATGCCGCCGAGAGACGCCGAAAGAGCGAGCAGCAGCGTGCCGACCGGCGGGCGGCGGCTGAACGTGCCCAGCTTGAATCGCGGATCAGCGGTGCCGAGGTAGCCGTCAGTCACGCGCTGCGTCAGCTCCCAGCGCCCAAGCCGGAGAAGCTCCGAGTGCTCATGCTGGGTGCTTCGGCCGAAGGTGACCTCCGCGTTGGAAGGGAGCAGAAGCGCATCCGGGCAGCGGTCGAGTCGGCTTTGCACCGTGACCAGATCGAACTCGATGTGCGGCCAGCAGCAACTACGGCTGACCTACTGGACGGCATCACGAAGTTCCGTCCTCACGTGGTCCACTTCTCGGGCCACAGCAACGACGACCTGATCGTCTTTGAGGATGAAGCAGACGAACCCCACGAGGGAGTGATCGTGACGGCGCTAGCCTTCGCACGCGCGATCAGCGCAACCGACGATCCTCCGCTCCTCGTCCTGCTGAACTCGTGTCGCTCCGCAGCCCAGATCGACGACCTGGTGGCTCGAGTCGTGCCGTTCGCGATCGGGATGGCCGACAGCATCGAAGACGCCGATGCGATCAACTACGCCGCACAGTTCTACGCGGCAGTCGCAAACGGGCAGTCCATCATCTCTTCGCATCTGTCGGGACAGGCTGCGCTCGAACTCGCGGGACTGGAAAGCGCTGACCTGCCGACCCTTGCTTGGGCACCCGATGTCGATCCATCAGCCACGATCCTCGTCAGCCCTGAAGGCTGAACTCAGACCCGCCGGCAGAGCGGGAGCGCGGCGGCGGTGAAGGCGGCGGCTTGCTGGCCGACGAGCAGCCGCGTCTCACAGGAGGCTTGGATCGCGGCCTGCTCGATCGCGGCGACGGCGGCATCGAGCTCTTCGCCGGTGGGCGCAGAGACGGCGATGAGGCCGGTGTAGCGGAGGATGCCGTGGCCGGCGGTGAGGTCGGCTTCTTGCTGGAGCACGTCGTGATACTCGGCGGTCTGCGAGGCGTCCTCGATCTGGCCGATCTTCGCGCGCTGGGCCTGGTCGGAGATGTGCTCGACCTTCTTCCTGCGGATGTCGCGAGCAGCGGCATCGGAGCGCATCGGGGTGCAGATCAGCGAGAACGACCGCTGGATGCCGGTGGACAGCAGCACCGGCGATAGAAACCCCGGATAGACGAGCGACCTGGGCCACTCGCTGACCCAGAGCACCGCGTGGTGGGCGGAGTCGGTGCGGAGCTTCCCCCAGGTTTCGGTGACGGCGACCGGTCCTGCGGTGGCGAGGGATTGGCCGAGCCTGCCGTGGCGTTCCAGCGTGGCGGCGATGGCCGGGTCGTACGCGGAGCGCAGCATCACCGCGATTTGCCCTGGGGTCAGCCAACCGGATGGGGAGAGGTCGGCGGAGCGGAGCGCTGCGACGAGGGTGTTCATCTCTTGGCGCAGCACGGCGGCGGCACCGCGTATCCCGCCTCCGCCGGTCCTGATCTGCCGTGCGCTGGTCTTCATGTCGAGTGACAGTGAGAGCGTGGTGGCGTGGCGTTCGCCGGCGGGTCCGGCGCGGTCGATGAGTTCGGCGTAGGTGTCGGCCGCCCAGGAGCCGTCCCGGGTGCCGTGGGTGGCCCACCATTCTGCGAGTCCGGTGCCGGAGTCGGGGAGGGTGCGTTCGAGGACTTGCAGGGTGGCGATCCGGCCGGAGCGGCAGACGGTGGCCAGGACGCGTCCCCAGGAGCTGACGCGGCGTTCCTGTTCGCCGGGATCGAGGAGCACGAACGCGGGATGGGTGACCTCGCACACCACGGTCAACGTGGCGGCGTGGGCGTCGTGGATCATCCCGGCGTTGGTGTCGGGGTCGGTGTACTCGCGCAGGCGGGCCATGTCGCCGGGCAGGGCGAGGGTGCCGACGGGGCGCGGGACGACGATCCTACGCCGGTACAGCATTTGCCCGCCGGTGGTGCGCCACAGCCACCAGCAGGCGATGGGCAGCCACTCCACGATGGGCCGGCCCGCGATGGGTATCCAGGTCAGCGCGGCCGCGAGAACCCAGATGGGGGCGGTGTAGGCGAGTAGCATCCCGCCGCCGGCGTAGAACGCGCCGATCAGTGTCGCTCCGCCGATGGCGAGCGTGATGAGCTGGGTCAGCGACAGGCCGAGGAGAACGCCGCGGCGGGTGAGGCGGGAGAACTTCACCGGAACGAGTTCGCCCGCTGTGGGACGGTCGTGGTTCGTGCTGCTCATCGTCTACTCCTTCGGTGGGCGTGGCGCCGGCGGCGGGGGCTGCTTCGGCGGCGGTGACGGGTCGGTGCTCGGCGGTCGTGGTGCCGGGCTCGACGGCGGTGCCGCAGGCGATGCGGCGGGAGGTGGCGGTGTCTGCGCTGCCGCGTCGGCGGCGTGCTCGGCCTGGGCTCCCAGCGCCGTTCCGGCCTTCGGCCCGGCGGTCGCTGCACCCTTGGCGACACTCGCCCCGATCACCACACCCGCCGCGACGGGACCGGCCGCTGCTGCGCCGCCCCCGCCTGCTGCTGCTCCACCACCGGCTGCGCCTCCGCCGCTCGCGGCGGGTGCCGGTGCCGGGGTCTTCGGCTGGGGTGGTGCGCTGCTTCCTCCACCGGGGCCTCCGCCCGCGTTCCCGCCGCCGCTGGTTCCGTCGAGTACCTTCCTCGGCTCGCCGCCGCCTTGCGGCTTGCTCGGGACTGGGATCGGGCGGTTGAGGGCGCTCTTGGCGTCCTGCTCGGAGCCGATCGCGTGGTACATGTCGAACCCGACGAACGCGATCAACTTGTACGTGAGGTAGGGCGCGAACGCGGCCATCGCCATCAGCACGATCCCCGCGATGGGATCACTGACCGAGGCGAGGTCGGCGTAGATCGGTGCGGAGACCTGGGTGATCGCGACGAGGAACATCACGACGAGCACGAGCTTGGAGCAGATCAGCGCGACGACGAACATCGCCCACTTCCCAATCCACCCCCGCGAGGCATCCCATGAGGCACCGCTGAACGCGAGCGGCGCGAACACGACCGCCACCAGCAGCAGTGCTTTCCGGACGAGGAGGGATAGCCATACGATCGCGGCGGCGGTGATCGCGAGGCCGGCCATGAAGATCGTGATGATCGCTCCGACGCCGGGGGCGGCGATGTTGATGCCGACCAGACCTGTGGCGAGGAGGGCGATCTTGTCGCCCATCGACTCGGTGGTCTCTCCGGCGGCCTGCACGATCCCGATGCACAGTTGGTCGACGACTTCGAGCAGCAGGGCCGTGAGCGTGATGACGACGAACGATCCGAGGACGGACTTCGCCAGCCCGAGCGCGGCTCGGGTGAGGGCGGTGGGGTCGCGGCGGATCAGGCCGGTGATGAGTTGGAGGCAGAAGAAGATCAGCATTACGAAGACCGCGATGCCGAACAGCAGGTTGTAGACGGCGATGTAGCCGGGCTTGGTGACATCCACGAGAGTCGTGGTGTCGAAACCGACCAGACCGCCTCGAACAGCCACCCGGCGGCGGCACCCATCGCCTGGGCGAGCCAGTCGAACGGGGCCGCGACCAGAGAGGCGGCTCCTTCGCCGACGGCATCGCAGACCGAGGAGATCACGGGAACGTCGCACACGCCCATCACGAACACCAGCACTCTCGACGACAGTCGGGTCAGACGGACTGGCCGACGTTCCAGAAGAAGTTGATGAGCGTCACGCTCGCGCCGCAGATCACCGCCGCGCCGCAGGAGACGAGGACGCCGATCTTCCCCCGCGAAGCGAGGTGCGGGTTGGAGGAGTTCGCGCCGAAGCCCCACACGATCGCGGACACGATCAACGCGAGCACGGACAGAATGAGGCCGATGGTCATCACCGCGCCGACGATGGTGCGCAGCTGATTGATCCCCGGCAGTCCGTTGGTGTTGGGGTCGATGTTGATGTCCATCGGCACCAGCAGCGGCGCGGACATGACGTTGGCGAGCAGATCGAACACAGTAGGTCTCCTTGGCGACGGGCGGCCCGCCCACGGCATCGCAGACGGGGTACACGCCACAGGTGCACTTCAGGACTCACCGGCTCGCATCGCATAGTTGGATGCCAGGGACACCTCCCGGGCGCGACGCCAAACCTCCAGGTTCGCAAGGCCTGTCTGGAAGAATGAGAGTGACCCGGCTACCGACTCAGCGGGGCAGACGCGGCGCTCGCAGGCGAGCGGCGAGCATGGAGGAAGGTGCGATGAGCGGCATCCGTGACGAGGACAAGAAGCACAGTCACCACGTCGGCGATGGGGACAACGTCGTTCAGTACGCACGAGACAGGGGGCATCAGCCCCACATCTCCGAAGCCAGTGTTCGCCGCTCACCAGTGGGTCGCGTTCAGCACTACATTGACCATGCCGGGCGCCCTACCGTCGTCAAGGAAGCTAATGGGCGAACCGATGTGTTCGTAGGTGATGACCAGATCAACTACTTCCCCGATGGTCCCGCCAAAACGAAGTGGGGACTGGTCCAGCGCGCTGAGAGGCTCGCCAACCGCCCTTGGCGAGAGGCAAGCAACGAGTTCCGAGAGCTTCGAGAGAGGTGGAAGTCAGCGGGCTCTGTCGATCGCTCGACAGAGGCGGCGCTGTGGCCGCGCTTCAAGGCGGCTCAGGACCGTCACTTCGCGGCACGCGCACATGAGCAGGACCAGAACCGGGCGTCTAAGGAGCGACTGGTCTCGCAGGCGGAGTCGTTGGCGAACTCATCCGATCTGCGGTCGGCGTCGGACCAGATGCGCAAGCTTGGTGACGAGTGGAAGCGGATCGGCCCGTGCGAGAAGGCCGACAACGACCGGCTGTGGTCGCGGTTCAACCAGGCCCGCACTCGTCTGAACGACCGCAAGAAGCAGGAGTTCGAGAAGCGGCAGCGCGAGTGGGCATCGAACAAGGCAGCCAAGGAACGGCTCGTCTCGCAGGCGGAGTCGCTGGCGAACTCATCCGATCTGCGGTCGGCGTCGGACCAGATGCGCAAGCTTGGTGACGAGTGGAAGCGGATCGGCCCGTGCGAGAAGGCCGACAACGACCGGCTGTGGTCGCGGTTCAACCAGGCCCGCACTCGTCTGAACGACCGCAAGAAGCAGGAGTTCGAGAAGCGGCAGCGCGAGTGGGCATCGAACAAGGCAGCCAAGGAACGGCTCGTCTCGCAGGCGGAGTCGCTGGCGAACTCATCCGATCTGCGGTCGGCGTCGGACCAGATGCGCAAGCTTGGTGACGAGTGGAAGCGGATCGGCCCGTGCGAGAAGGCCGACAACGACCGGCTGTCGTCGCGGTTCAACCAGGCCCGCACTCGTCTGAACGACCGCAAGAAGCAGGAGTTCGAGAAGCGGCAGCGCGAGTGGGCATCGAACAAGGCAGCCAAGCAGCGACTCGTCTCACAGATGGAGTCGCTATCACACTCCAGCGACTTCAGGGCAGCAAAGGACCAGGCCCGAGCCCTGGATGCGCAATGGCGTGCCACCGGGCCGTGCGCGAAGACGGACAACGACCAGCTCTGGCAGCAGTACAAGTCGGCGAAGGATCGTGTGTTCGAGGCCGCGAAGCGTGCCGGCGAACAACGCCGAGCTGAAGCGCGCCAACGCGCACAAGACCGTGTGTGGCGCCTGGAGGAACAACTGCGCAATGTCGAGGCAGCGATCTACCGAGCCAACGAGAGCTACTCACGAGCACTCTCCGCCCGTTCGCCCTCTACGAGGAACCCCAACTGGATGACCATCGCCAACAATCAACTCGCGCGCCAGTCCGCAGCCCGAGAGAAAGTCGCGTCGCTTGGACAGCGGAAGTCCGAGGTGATCCAGAAGCTGATGGATGCGCGGTCACGGCTGAATCAGTTCTGACTGGTCCGGACTTGCTACAGCGTCTGTCCGAGGCTGAGTAGCCAGTTCATCCAGGCCACGCCGCCTCCGGCGAGGACGGCGGCACCGACGGCGACGAGCACTCCGATTCGGCCCTTGCTAGCGGTCGCGTAGTTGCCGTGGGCAGTTGCGATCGCCCAGACGATCGCGGAGACGATGAGCATGAGGACGGCGACGATGAGGACGAAGGTCAGGAGCGCGCCGACCACGGCGCGGAGGTCTCCGATGCCGCCGAGCCCGTCGAAGTCGGGGAACACACCCATCGCCGATCACCCAACCTTGACTGTGACGTGGAGGTGGTCGAAGTGGCCTCCGGTGATGGACGCGGGGTCGTGCATGCCGCCGCCGTTGTAGGGCCGCCAGCCCTCAGAATCGCGGGCTACGGACCAGATTTGGCCTTGCCAGATCAGGTACTCGACGCCGAGCACGTCGGCGCTGTCTTTCATCCAGTTGGTGACCTTCCAGCCGGCGTCGAGCTGTGCCGACGTGAGTCGCTGGCCGATGCGGTTGCCGAAGGTGATGTCGCACGCCCTGCCGAGGGGATGCTCGGACTTGGTGCCCGGGCGCGGTGAGTAGCAGCCCCAGCCGGTGTCGGGGAACGCCGCGAGGGCCTGCTGGTAGAGGTGCAGCATACGGGCGGTGATCTTGCCCGAGCTGGTGGGATCGTCGACGAGCCGGTCGGGGTCTCCATCGACACCGGTCGGCGTGCCCGCTGTGGCGTTGTTGCAGGCGGCGGGTGATCCGCTGGTCGCCATCGGCAGGTTCGCGGCCCCGTGCTGGTTGAGCCAGGCGGCGGCGTCGATGGCCTCGCCGTTCGTGCCGATGGGCCGGACCTCGAAGTGCAGATGTGCGCCGGTGCTCATGCCCGAGGAACCAACATCGCCGATGTGCTGCCCGGCACTCACACGGTCGCCGGGACGGACGTGGATGCCGCTCTGCCACATGTGCGCGTACGCGGTCGCGACAGTCTTGCCGTCGATGGTGTGCTCGATGACGATGAGGCCGCCGTACCCGCCGGAGAACTCCGCGACGGTGACGGTGCCGTCCGCGGCGGCGAGGATCGGCGTGCCATCGGGCGCGGCGAAGTCGGTGCCGGTATGCATCTTCCGTTCGCCTGTGATCGGGTGCACCCGCATCCCGAACGGCGAAGTCAGCACCCAGGTGCCCTCGGGCAGCGGGAACACCACCCGCGACGACGACATCGCCGGGCCACCCGCGCCGCCAGCGGCACTACTTCCGCTGGTGAGGGCGGCGAGGATGCTGTCGGCGACGGGCGCGTAGTTGCGGTAGCGGTCGGGGAAGGCGGACACCTCGACGGCTTGAGCGGCTTCGCCAGGGTCCATTTGTTGCCAGCCGGGGATGTCGAGCAGGCCACGCGGCGAGGGATAGTTCGGTCCGGTCGGCCCTCCGAAGAACGCCCGCGCCTGATAGTTCGGGTCCATCAACTCTGCGACCGAACCCCATCCCGATTGTGGACGCATCTGGAACAGGCCGAGGGAGTCGTGGTCGCCGCCGTTGCCGTCGTTCGGGTAGTTCGCCGACTCCGGGTAGGCGCCGGTGTTGGTGAGCATCCGCAGCGTGGACTCAGTGAGCGCGGCCATCAACGCGATCTTGATTCCCGGCCTGCCCACGTCGGTGATCCCGTTACCGACGGAGATGATCGTGGCCGCGTGCGTGAGCTGCTGACGATTCAGGGTGAAGGTCTCGCCGTTCGCAGTGGTCACGGTGAGCGAGTCCGGGATCGGGCCCAGGTTCACCGTTCCGGCGGGGGTGGCGCAGTAGGCGGCAGCGGGGTTCATCAGCACCCCGACGCCGAGGAGTGCTGCGGCGGGGGCGAAGAACAGCAGCGCCAGCGCTGCGATGGCAACTTTGCGGAACACGACGACAACCCCTTCAGCGCAGCGGGTTGTCGAGCTGCGACAGCCGCAGCAGATGACAGGTCGGATAGGTCGGTGCGCAAACGACGAACACGGTGAACGCGACCGGATGCTCGCTGGTGACCGGCTGGCCGTTCCAGACCCCGGCACGGTAGCGGGTGCCCTCAATCGTGACGGCCGTCGTTCCGGCCGCGAGCTGCCCTGGCTGGGCCTGCGCTGCCGCGTCGGCCCAGGCCTCGGGGACGTACGCGGCCTCGATGGTGAGGTGCTGACGGGTGGCGTATTGCCGCAGCTCGATCCAGGCGTCACGGGTCGGCAGGTACGCGGCTACGTCGGAGGCCAGCCCGGCTTGCTCGTCCCCGCTGGGGTCACCGACCGCGAGGATCGCCGAGGCGTAGTCCAGCGGCCACAGCCCCGAGCCGGTGTCCCACGCGAACAGCGTGGACGCGACGCTCTGAACGAAGGTCTCGGGATCGGCCGAACGCGGAACCACTGGAACCCGCAGTGGCTGGGGTGTGTTCAGTGCCACCGTCGGCGGTGCCGTCGTGACCGGGCCAGGCTCCGGGTCGTGATCGGTACTGGTGCTGCTGCGGGGGCCGGTGAGGAGTCCGTAGACGCCGACGCCAGCGAGAAGCAGCAGGACGATACCGGCGGCGATGAGGGCGACGAGTCGGCGACGGTTCCGAGGATCGGTAGGTGCAGGGCTCATGCCGAGCAGGTGCACACCCCGCACCGGGTCTGTGCGTCAGAGTGCTCGGAGGCGTGGCCGCTCCGCCGCGCCCTCGCGGGCGGCTCGGAGGGCGTCGGCGAATCGGACGGTGCCTTCGGTGGTGGTGAGGTAGTTCTCGAACTGCTCGTCGGTCAGCTCGGCGGCGAGGGTGTCGGCGTCGTAGTGGGTCCACCAGTTGGTCAGCTCGCCCCAGGTCTGGATGAACGCCCGCAGCGGGTAGCGGACGGGTTGCCCGTCGTCGGTGACGAGCGGCAGTGACCGCGGTGGGGTGCGCTTGCCCTTCTTGATCGACTTCGCGCGGGCTACGGCTGCTTCGGCGCGGGCGTGCATCTCTGCCTCGCGCCGCTCCCGCGCGGTGATGTCGGCGTCGCGGATCGCCTGGTAGATCGGATGCACCGGGCCGCCGGCCTCGATCCGTTCCAGCCCGGCGGCGGCGACAAGGGCTTCGAGAACCCGATCTTCGGCTCAGCGCGAGAGTGGATGTGGTGCACCCCAGACGATGTGCGCACGGCGATCACTGAGCTTCGCACCGGCGTGAAACTTAGCGGCACCCATCATGAGACGTTCCCGATGCGCCCGGAGCAGGCCAGCGCCGTGAACAAGGCTGAGGGCTACTACGAGTCGATCTGGTCCGAGGATTCCCAGGCGGTGCCGCGGTTCCTGTGGAACGCCAAGATGCGCTTCGGGAAGACCTTTGCCTCCTATCAGCTCGCGAAGCGGCTCAGCGCCAAACGCATCCTTGTGGTGACCTTCAAGCCTGCCGTCGAGGATGCCTGGCAGACCGACTTGGAGTCGCACGCTGACTTCGACGGTTGGCAGTACCTCTCCTCAGCGACTGCGGGTAGCCCGGACGACGCCGACAAGGCGAGGCCGCTGGTCTACTTCGGATCGTTCCAGGACCTGCTTGGGCGAGACCGGAAGACCGGGCTCATCAAAGCAAAGAACGAGTGGGTCCACACTACCAACTGGGACCTCGTCATCTTCGACGAGTGCCACTTCGGTGCTTGGCGAGAGTCCGCCAAGGAGTTGTTCGAGGGTGAGGACGAGAAGGTCAAGCAGAAGGAGTTGGCCGCCGAGTACAACGACGGTCTGGTGGCCTTCGACGAGGAGCTTGACGAGCTCGGCAACGACGAGGACGACTTCCTGCCGATCACCACCCGCGCCTACCTGTACCTGTCTGGCACGCCGTTCAAGGCGCTGGCAACCGGTGAGTTCATCGAGGAGCAAATCTTCAACTGGACCTACACCGACGAGCATCGTGCCAAGGCCGAGTACGCCGTCGCGCATCCGGACGCGTGGAACCCGTACGGGGCGCTCCCGGAGATGCGTCTGTTCACCTACCAGATGCCCGACGAGCTCATCGCCGTCGCGAACCAGGGAGAGTTCGACGAGTTCGACCTCAACGAGTTCTTCGAGGCGAAGGGCATCGGCAAGGACGCCGAGTTCACGCACAAGACCGACGTGCAGAAGTGGCTCGATCTCATCCGTGGCGCTCACCTGCCCACGCAGGTCGACGCCATGCGAATGGGCACTCGTCCGCCGTTCCCGTACTCCGATGTCCGGCTCCTGCCGTACCTGCAGCACTCGTTCTGGTTCCTGCCCAACGTTGCGGCGTGCCAGGCGATGGCGAACCTGCTCGCGGAGAAGCAGAACGTGTTCTGGCACGACTACAAGGTCCTCGTCGTCGCGGGTCCCGGCGCGGGCATCGGGCTGGATGCTCTCCCGCCAGTGCGGGCGGCGATCGGCGACGGCCACGACACGAAGACGATCACCCTGTCCTGCGGCAAGCTCACCACGGGCGTCACCGTCAAGCAGTGGTCCTCGATCCTGATGCTGCGAAACCTCAACTCACCCGAGACATACTTCCAGGCAGCGTTCCGCGTACAGTCACCGTGGTCGATTAAGAACCCCGACGGTGACAACCCGAGCGCCGAAGCAGTCCTCAAGCCCGTGTGCTTCGTGTTCGACTTCGCGCCCACCCGGGCGCTACGTCAGATCGCCGACTACGGCGCAGGCCTGTCGCCGGAGACGCCGAACCCCGAGCAGGCCGTGGAGGAGCTCGTGAAGTTCCTGCCCGTGCTGGCCTACGACGGGTCGAACATGACCCAGGTCGATGCCGGCGGCATCCTCGACATCGCTATGTCGGGCACCTCCGCGACCCTCCTGGCCCGCAAGTGGGAGTCCGCGATCCTCGTCAACGTCGACAACGAAACCCTGCGCAAGATCATGAACAGCCCCGACGCCCTCAACGCCGTCATGAACATCGAGGGTTTCCGTGCACTCGGCAGCGACATTTTCGAGACCGTCGTGAACAAGAGTGACGCCGTGAAGAAGGTGAAGAAGGAGAAGGGCGACGACATTACTCCGGCGGAGAAGAAGGAGTTGACGGCGGAGGAGAAGGAGTACAAGTCCAAGCGGAAGCAGATTCAGGAGAAGCTGGTCAAGTTCGCCACCCGCGTCCCTGCGTTCATGTACCTGACCGACTTCCGTGAGAACACTCTTACCGACGTCATCACCAAGCTCGAACCCGGCTTGTTCCGCACCGTCACCGGACTGACCGTCGAGGACTTCCACCTCCTCGTGAATCTCGGCGTCTTTAACGCCACCCATATGAACCAGGCCGTCTTCGCCTTCCGCCGCTACGAGGACTCCTCCTTGTCCTACACCGGCATCGAGTCCCACAAGGGCCTGCGTCGCTACGGCCTCTACGACACCGTCGTCGCCGTCAACGACGAGACCGTAGTCTGACCACCCGTCAGCCCGTATCGAGAGAGCCGCATGTACTTCTAGACCCCGTGCAGCATCGAGGAGATGCTCACCGCCATCCGCAAGCGCGAGTATCTGATGCCAGCTATCCATCGTGAATTTGTCTGAGGCACGGATACCCTGTCGGCTCCTTCCTGCTCTGGAACTTCAAGCCCGAGACCGCGCAGTCGTACACGTTCTACGAGTTCCTGACGAACTACCGCGAGCGCGACAACCTTACGCGGACAAGACAACGGTTCCCTCCGGGCAGCAAGACCCTTCAGCCGATTGGTCAGAGGTACCGGCAGATCGACTCGGGTGTGCAGACCTCCGGCGGCGTCTGTGCTGCGTTCGCGCGTAGGTCGGCGACGCTGGTACGGAGCAGGCGGAGCTGCTCGAGCTGCTCGTCGATCTCGACCAGTCGCCGGTCGAGAAGGTCTCGAACATGACCGCACGGCGACCCGCCCGCGTCACGTACTTCGAGGATCTCGGCGGTTTGCGCGAGAGTGAGCCCTGCTGCGCGGGCCCGGTCGATGAATTCGAGCCGCTGCACCGCCTCGTCGCCGTAGTTGCGGTACCCAGCCGGGGTGCGCTCCGGCGGTTGGAGCAGCCCGCGCTCCTCGTAGTACCGCAGCGTGGACGCCCTCGTCTTCGCCTTCCCCGCGAGTTCCCCGATCCGCATCGTCACCTCGGCCACCGACTTGACCTTCAAGCATACTTTAAGGTCCATTCTTTCAGGAGTGGCCGCACGAGTGGCCGGTTCGAACTGGAGGAGGCATCGTGACATGGCACACGGAGGTTGATCTCGTGGTGATCGGGACGGGCGGGGCGGCGATGTCCGCAGCGATCCACGCGCGCCTCGAGGGGGCCAGCGTGGTCGCCATCGAATCGGGAACCCTCGGCGGTACCTGCGTGAACGTGGGTTGTGTGCCGTCCAAGACGCTTCTCGCGGCCGCGCACACCCGGCACTCCGCCCTCACGAACCGGTTCTCAGGCGTCCCCAGCTCTGCTGGGATGGTCGATCTCAGCGCGCTCATCGAGCAGAAGGATGATCTGGTTGGGATGCTCCGCCAGACCAAGTACGCCGACATCGCCGCTGCCTACGGGTTTGACATCCTCCCGGGCACTGCAACGTTCACAGACGCTGGAACCCTGCTCGTGGATGGACGACCGGTGCGCGCGAAGTCGTATCTCGTCGCCACCGGCGCCGAGCCGCACGTGCCGGCAATCCCTGGGCTTGAGCAGGTTGATTACCTCACGTCGACCACAGCGATGGAACTGACGGAACTGCCCGCGTCGCTCGTGGTGATCGGCGGTGGCTTCGTCGGCCTGGAACAGGCGCAGCTGTTCGCCCGGCTCGGAGTAGAGGTCACCGTCATCGGTCGGCTCGCCCCGCACGCCGAACCGGAACTGTCATCCGAGCTCCGCAAGGCCTTCCTGGCCGAGGGGATCAGCGTCATCGGCGACCGCGCAGCCACGATCACCCAGCACGAGGGCCTGGTCCAGGTGACGACCCGCAACGGGAAGGACGCGACCGGTGAACGTGTCCTCGTTGCCACCGGTCGCACCCCGCGCACCGAAGGGCTCAACCTTCCTGCTGCGGGTATCGCGACCGACGAGCGCGGCTTCGTCATCGTAGACGAGCAGCAGCGGACCACGAACCCGGCTGTGTTCGCCGCCGGTGACGTCACTGACGTGCCCCAGTACGTGTACGTCGCCGCGAGGACTGGGAAGATCGCCGCGCACAACGCCCTGGGTCACGACGAGCGAGTCGACTACACCGGGTTGCCGTCTGTGCTGTTCACCTCACCCCAACTGGCCTCCGCCGGGATCACCGAAGCCAGCGCCATCGCCGCCGGATACCGGTGCGCCTGCCGATTCCTACGACTTTCCGACGTGCCCAGGGCCATCGCCAACCACGACACACGCGGCGGCATCAAGGTCGTCGCCGACGCCGACACCGGCAAAGTCCTCGGTATCCACGCCCTCGCCGACACCGCTGGGGAGATGATGCTCGCCGCAACCTACGCCATCACCGCCGGATTCACCGTCACCCAACTCGCCGACACCTGGGCCCCCTACCTCACCATGGCCGAAGGCATCCGCCTCACCGCGAACCTCTTCCGCAACGAACTCCCCACCTCCTGCTGCGCCTGACACAAGAGCCGGGCCCAGCGATGTGGTGATCCAAGTGATATCCGCGACGCCTTCAACACCGGCACCGACCGCGTGATCGACGCCTACGCGGTCAGCGTGGGCTCAGTTGAGGCAGCGGCGCCGAGCACGTCGTCTGGGCCGCTCACACGCGCAGCGCACCGGGACACTCAGCCGCCAGGTAGCAACCACAGCACGCTGCCATCTACGCAGTCGGCTACGAGTTCAGAGGCCGAAGGCACCACCACTGACGAGGATGAAGATGCCCAGGCCGATGAGCACGATCGGGAACAGGATGTGTTCCCAGCGTTCCAGGAGTTCGGCGATCGGTCGGCGGGTGGCGACGAACTTGCCCAGGCCGACGAGGGCGGCGACCAGGGCGAGGAACACGATGCAGTACGCCACCACGGCCGCTGGGCCCACGCTGAGGAAGACCGGGACGTAGACGCCGATGTTGTCCCCGCCGTTGGCGAAGGTCACCCCGGCCACCGTCCACACCCCAACCTTCTTGCCCTCGACCTTTGCCTCATCGTCATCGTCGGCACCGCGGTTGCGCCAGGCTTGCCACGCAGCCCAAAGTCCCAACCCCAGCGGAATGAGTCCGAAGTAGGGGATGACCTCTGGCGGCAGGAACGCTCCCGCCCCGAGCGTCACCAGCACGGAAGCGCCCAGGATGCCAGCGAACCCGAGGTACTGTCCGACCAGGATTCGGGCGGTGGTCCCGCGCTGGCCCACGCCTCGGGCGAAGAACAGTGAGAGCACGATGATGTCATCGATGTTCGTGGCGATGAATAGGCCGATCGCCTGCAGGACGGAGGACAGGATCATGCGCCCACCGCCGCGTTACAGCCGCCTGGCGACCCAGCGGTTCCGGCAGCCGCGTGCCGTTGATACTCTGCGACCATCATTGTCCGTTCCTGGTGTGGTGTGGGCCTCGGAGGTAAAGCAGGACGCCCAGGGCGACGCCGAAACCGAGGATGACGTCGGCAAGGTTGCCGATGAACAGGTTGCCGTAGGCGAGGAAGTCGGTGACGTGACCGCGGCCAAACTCGGGAGGGGCGAACAGCCGGTCCAGCAGGTTGCCGACCGCGCCTCCCCACACCAGGCCGATCGCGACCGCCCACCGACGGTGCGGGCGCGGGTTGCGGCGACGAGTAGAGCGACAGAGGCCGCCGCGGCGATGACGGTGAGCAGCCAGGTTGCGCCGGCTCCGAGGGACATCACGGTGCCGGGGTTGAACGCGAGCTGCAAGCCGAGCCAGTCTCCCAAGAGCGGAATACGGTCATCCTCGCTGAGCTGAGCGAGGGCGAGTGCCTTGCTGCCTTGATCGATCAGCACCGCGCCAGCGGCGACGGCGCACGCGAGCAGGAACCAGCGGAGCCGGACGCGCGCCGCCGCCGGGCCGGCAGAACTCGCTTCCACGGCATCCGCTTTTCCCGGGGAGGGAGCGGAGCCGTCAAGGGGATCGGTCATGCCTTCGTGCGCCGCGCCGCGCGGAGCCCGTTGAGGATGACGACGACTTCAGCGACCTCGTGTACAAGCACGACCGCGGCGAGCCCGAGGACTCCGGTAATCGCCAGCGGCAGCAGCACCACGATGATCGCGATCGACAACACGACGTTCTGGTTGATTATGTTGCGGCCGCGGCGGGCGTGGGCGAGGGCCTGTGGGATGAGGCGCAGGTCGTGGCCGGTGAACGCGACGTCGGCCGACTCGATCGCAGCATCGGCGCCCTTGGCTCCCATCGCGATCCCCACATCCGCGGCCGCCAGCGCGGGAGCGTCGTTGATGCCGTCCCCGATCATGGCAGTGGGCTGAGACTTCGACAACTCCGCGACGGCGGTGGCCTTGTCCTCGGGGCGCAGCTCGGCGCGCACGTCCATGATGCCGGCCTGGCCGGCCAGCGCTGCGGCGGTGCGGGCGTTGTCGCCGGTGAGCATCGTCACCCCGATCCCGCGGCGGTTCAGCGTGGCGATGACCTCGGGAACCTCTGGGCGCAGTTCGTCACGCACCCCGATCGCGCCAGCCGGCCGGTCGCCGCGGTGGACGATGACGACGGTCATCCCCTCGGATTCCATCACCTGCACCTGGTCGGCCAGCGTGCCGGCGTCCAGCCAGCGGGGGCTACCGACGGCGAGACGGGCACTACCGAGCGTGCCGGTGATGCCGCGCCCGGCGGTCTCGGTGACGTCGTGCGCGGTCGGGGCGTCGGGGACGGCCTTCGTGATCGCGGCGGCCAGCGGGTGCGTGCTGTGACCTTCCAGGCTCGCCGCCCACGCCAGCACCTCATTCTCGGTCGCGCCGGTGGTGACGACGCGGGTCACCGTGGGCTCGTTGCGGGTCAGCGTGCCGGTCTTGTCGACGGCGACGTGGCGGATGCCGCCGAACCGCTCGAACGCGGCCCCGGACTTCACGACCACACCGAACTTCGACGCCGCGCCGATCGCGGAAACAACGGTGACCGGGACGGCGATCGCCAGCGCGCACGGCGAGGCTGCGACCAGCACCACCAGAGCGCGGGTGATCCACAGCTCAGGGTCGCCGCTCAACAGCGACCCAAGCACGCCGACCAGCACGGCGAGGATCATCACGCCGGGCACCAGCGGGCGGGCGATCCGGTCGGCCAGGCGGGCACGGTCGCCCTTCTCGGCCTGCGCCTGCTCGACCAGCTCCACGATGGTGGTGAGCGAGTTGTCGGTGCCGGCGGCGGTGGCCTCGACCTCGAGCACGCCGGTGGTGTTGATCGACCCGGCCGAGACGTCGGTGCCCGGTTCGACCTCGACCGGGATCGATTCACCCGTGATCGCGGACGTGTCCAGGCTGCTCCGCCCGGCCCGCACGGTGCCGTCGGTGGCGATCCGTTCGCCCGGCCGGACCACCAGGACATCCCCGACGCGCAGCTCCTTCGCCTCGACCTCGGCGGTGGCGTCGCCGCGCTTGACGAGTGCGGTTTCGGGCACGAGCTTCAACAGCGCCCGCAACCCTGCGCGGGCGCGGTCCATCGCCTTGTCCTCCAGCGCCTCCGCGATGGAGTACAGGAATGCCAGCGCGGCGGCCTCCTCGACGTAGCCGAGGATCACCGCGCCGGTCGCGCTGATCGTCATCAGCAGCCCGATGCCGAGCTTGCCCTTGGTGAACAGCTTGCGCAGCGCGCCCGGCACGAACGTGTACGCGCCCAGCAGCAGGCCGATCCAGAACAGCACCAGGCCCGCGGTCTCCGCGCCGGTCCACTCGCACACCAGGCCGGCGGCGAACGCGACGCCGGAGGCGATCGGGATCAGAACGCTCGGGCTCCGATACCACGGCCGGTCATCGTCATCATCGTGGTCGTCGAGGTCGACATGCTCGACCTGCGAACCCGTGACCGCGCTCACGCCCGCACCTCCCCCGCCTGGCAACCCTCGACCCCGCAGTCCGGGTCCATGCACGGCACGCTCTCGTCAACCGCGAGCGTGACATCCACCAGCGCCGTCAGCGCGCGGGCCAGGTGCGGGTCTGCCACCTCGTAGCGGGTCTGTCGGCCCTCGGGCTCGGCCACCACGATCCCGCACCCGCGCAGGCATGTCAGATGGTTCGACACGTTCGAGCGCGACAACCCCAGCTCGCGGGACAGCACCGCCGGGTAGCTCGGCCCGGCCAGCAGGGTCAGCAGAATGCGGGAGCGGGTCGGGTCGGCCATAGCTCGGCCGAGCCGGTTCATCACGTCGAGTCGATCGGAAATAGTCAGCATACGATGACTATACATTGTACGACGTACAGTCGGCGCCAGGTGTCCTCATGAGCGGCGAGTCAGTTGACAGCTCCCTACCAGCGAGCGTGGCGAAGTGCTCGAAGATCCGTCGTGGAGAATATGTCCCGTTCCTCCGTGCCGGCGTCCCGCTCGATTAAGGTCGACGACTACTTGGCCGCCGCATGCCTGCTGCCGAACCTTCAGTTGCTGAGTGGGGCCGCCAACATCGAGAAGCAGGATGGACTGCCTGCGGAGTGGATGGACACCGCCTTCCCGAGCGAAGGACAAGCGAGCTACGTACCTTGCCGAGGACGACCTCGACGGCCTTCCGCTCGACTTGGCCGACTTCACCTCGTTCTTCGAGCAGCGCAAGCAGCGAGTCCGGGTCCGCCTGCTCGCCGCTCTGGGAACGACACCGGGAGCACCGGAGGACGCCGCTCTCTCGTAGCCCACGTTCACGCGGCGAGCAGTGACAGCGCGGACACAGCCTGGAGGGGTAGCAATCCGTTGCCGAGGGCGGTGATCTGTTGATTCTGCGTCAGGCCGCCGCTATCGGTGACCCATCCAGTCGGCAGGCCCATGAGCCATTCGACGAATGCCGGTGCTGGGCGGGGGCCGTCGGCGTCGTCAGGGGAGGGCTGGCGCTGACGCGTCTCCTCCCGCTCGCCGGCGGCGTCATCATTGGTGTCGGGAAGGTGCGCGGCGGCGAACCATCTCCCCACAGTTGCCGGATGCACCTGCACCTCGCGGGCAATCCGCTTGTTCGACCAGCCCGCGGCCCGCAACGCCGCAGCACGAGCCCGGCGATCAGAACGACCAGGGGTTTCATCCGAGGCTAAGGACAACTCCCGCTCATCGGCCAGAGGTTCAGAGGCAACGGACAACAACGACTTTGAGTGGACAACACCCTGCGGTCCGGCATACACCTCGGACAGCATCTCCGGGATCTCGGACAACACCTCAGGCTGCCCCGGCAACTCCTGTGGGAAGGTGCGGGTGAGGATCACGGTGAGATGGGTGATCGCCAGCAGCACCACCGGCGGTACCGCGGCCACCGAGGCAGCCAGCAGGCCGGGCACATCGGCGTCCGCAGCGACCACAGCGTGGATCGCATTCGCCGTCACCGACACCAGCGCCCCGCCGACCAGCAGCGACCAGGGATACCAGGCTGAGCGTTGCCCAGCCAGCGCCACCACCGCGACCGTCGCCACCACGATGATCCCATCAACGATCAACGGCCACGCCCACGCCTGTCCCCGGTCGACCCCGGAACGCGCCGCCAGATCGGCGAGCGCGGTAAAGCTCAGCCAGAACGCACCCAACGCGATGAACACCGTCCCCACCACTGCGGTGCGCCCCGCCCACTGCCTACCGGTCGTCTTCATCACAGCCTCCGCCCACCCATGCCTGGGTTCGGGGCGTTGGCTCGCTCGAACCAGGCGCCGCCACCGAGGCCGGGGCCACCGGCTTCGGGCGCGGGGTGCGCGATCCGGTAGGCGGAGCGCACCGTGGTGGCGATCTCGCGTTCGCCCAGCCCGGCCTGGCTGGCGGCTGCGCTGAGGACATCGAGCGCATCCGAGGCAGAGACATCACTCTCGGCCAAGCGGCACGCGGCCCAGAACAGCCCCCGGTTCCGCTCACCCTCACCACGCCCAGCGACCCAGAACGCCAGCCGGTTCATATCCGCCAACCGCACCAACCCACGACCCTGCCGCACGACCGGTCCCGGACGTGGATCGAGGAAGTCCCGCAGCCGACGCGAGTCCAGCGCAGCGGCAGGCTGGTCGCCGACATTGACGACCTCGTAGCGGATCGGGACACCGCCGACGATGCGAACCGAGGGCGACACGATGATGTACCCGCCATCACCCCGGGAGTCCACCCCAGCGCGAGCGGCCTGCCATGACCGCTGCTCGACCCCCGCCGTCGCAGCGAAGTAGGCGTGCAGGCCACCCGTCGGGGTCTCCACCAGCAGACCCCAGCCATCGACGAGCCCGGCTCGCTCGGCGCGGGCGAACGCTTGCCGCCCATCAACCGGGCCATGCACGTCCACATCCACCACGACCATCCCCGACACCGCGCCAGTCGGGACACCCAGGTTCGCCTCCGGAGTCCGCGACCACCACGCCTCGACGCGACCGATGTCGGTGGTGGCATCGTGGAACCCCCGCGTCGTGAGCGGACGCTTCCCGCGCGGCTGGCAGGGGAACACCGGCACCCCCACCTGCGCGAGATGCCGGGCCGACGCCGCCAGCGTCGAAGCACCACTGGCACGCAACAACGCCCTGGTGAAGTCGGCACGCGCAGGCATCACAACCCCCGACCCGCCACCACCGGCACCCTCGCCGCCGGCCGATGCTCCGACGGCGGCGGCACATGCAGCGCCTTCGGCTCCGCAGTGGGAACATCACGCGCAAGACCAGGCGGCGTGCCATCGGCGACCTGGAACGTGTCCAGCTGGTCGAGGATGCCCAGCGCCGTCCTCCGCACCCGCTCACCGGTCGCCTTGACGACCTCCGCCGGTTCAGCGTCCTTGACCGACGACGCCCACCCCGCCACATACGGAATCGTGTAACCACTGGTATCCAAACCGTGCGCAGCACCGACCATCAACGCCACGCTCTCGGCCTCCACCTCCCGAACACCCCGGTGCTGGCGAGCGTCCTCATCCTTGGGGTTGAAGCGTGCCGGGTTCGGTGGAGGCTCTCAACTCACGGAGGATGAGAGTCATGGCAGCACCGAAGAAGTACCCGGACGAGTTGCGTGAGCGCGCGACGCGGCTCGCGGTCGAGGCGAGGCAGGACCCCGCACGGAAGGCCGGTGCGCTGCAGCGTATCGGCGAGCAACTCGGGATCAACCCGGAGACGCTGCGGGGCTGGGTGAAGCAGGCCGAGATCGACGCCGGGCAGGCGCCCGGGATGACGACCGCGGAGGCGCAGCGGATCAAGGAGCTTGAGGCCGAGGTGCGGGAGCTGCGGCGAGCGAACGAGATCCTGAAGACCGCGTCGGCGTTTTTCGCCGCGGCGGAGCTCGACCGCAAGCTGAAGTAGCCGAGGTGCCGACCGCGGTGCTCGTCGAGTACATCGACGAGCACCGCGACCGGTTCGGGGTCGAGCCGATCTGCCAGGTCCTGCGTGACGCGGACGTCCAGATCGCCCCGAGCACCTACTACGCCGCCAAGGCGCGTCCGCCGTCCGCGCGGGCGGTCAGGGACGCGGAACTGACCGAGGACATCCGGGTGGTCCACAAGGCGAACCTTGGCGTCTACGGCGCCCGGAAGATCCACGCGGCCCTGAACCGGGAGGGCGTCGAGGTCGCCCGCTGCACGGTCGAGCGGCTGATGCGCGCCGCGGGCATCCAGGGCATCCGGCGCGACAAGACCCGCAAGACCACCTTCGGGGACGGCGCGGAGACCGATCGGCCCGCCGACCTCGTCAAGCGCGCGTTCACCGCGACGACACCGAACCAGCTCTGGGTTGCGGACCTGACCTACATCCGCACCCACGCCGGGTGGACCTATGCCGCGTTCGTCCTGGACGTGTTCTCTCGCCGTGTCGTCGGCTGGCAGGTGTCCACGTCGCTGCGCACCGATCTCGCCCTCGACGCGCTCGAGATGGGCCTCTGGGAGCGCCGCAGAGCAGGTCAAGACATCACCGGGCTGATCCATCACAGCGATGCCGGAGTTCAATACCGTGCGATTCGCTACACCGAGCGGCTCGCCGAAGCCGACGCGGTCGCGTCCGTCGGAACGGTCGGCGACAGCTACGACAACGCGATGGCCGAGGCGCTGAACTCGCTGTTCAAGGCCGAGTGCATCCGCAACCCCGTCATGCGCCCCAAGGGCGGGTGGGCGTCGGTCCGCGACGTCGAGATCGCGGTCGCCGAATACGTCGACTGGTACAACCACCGGCGCCTGCACGGCGAGATCGGACACATCCCGCCCGCCGAGTTCGAGGCCGCCCACTGGGCATCCCACGAGCCCGTCAGCTACGTTGGAGAACAGGTTCCCGTCGGAGCCGGTTCCAGATAACCGAGCCTCCACGAAACCCGGGGCGCTTCATGACCTGCTCTGCGGCGCTCCCAGAGGCCCATCTCGAGCGCGTCGAGGGCGAGATCGGTGCGCAGCGACGTGGACACCTGCCAGCCGACGACACGGCGAGAGAACACGTCCAGGACGAACGCGGCATAGGTCCACCCGGCGTGGGTGCGGATGTAGGTCAGGTCCGCAACCCAGAGCTGGTTCGGTGTCGTCGCGGTGAACGCGCGCTTGACGAGGTCGGCGGGCCGATCGGTCTCCGCGCCGTCCCCGAAGGTGGTCTTGCGGGTCTTGTCGCGCCGGATGCCCTGGATGCCCGCGGCGCGCATCAGCCGCTCGACCGTGCAGCGGGCGACCTCGACGCCCTCCCGGTTCAGGGCCGCGTGGATCTTCCGGGCGCCGTAGACGCCAAGGTTCGCCTTGTGGACCACCCGGATGTCCTCGGTCAGTTCCGCGTCCCTGACCGCCCGCGCGGACGGCGGACGCGCCTTGGCGGCGTAGTAGGTGCTCGGGGCGATCTGGACGTCCGCGTCACGCAGGACCTGGCAGATCGGCTCGACCCCGAACCGGTCGCGGTGCTCGTCGATGTACTCGACGAGCACCGCGGTCGGCACCTCGGCTACTTCAGCTTGCGGTCGAGCTCCGCCGCGGCGAAAAACGCCGACGCGGTCTTCAGGATCTCGTTCGCTCGCCGCAGCTCCCGCACCTCGGCCTCAAGCTCCTTGATCCGCTGCGCCTCCGCGGTCGTCATCCCGGGCGCCTGCCCGGCGTCGATCTCGGCCTGCTTCACCCAGCCCCGCAGCGTCTCCGGGTTGATCCCGAGTTGCTCGCCGATACGCTGCAGCGCACCGGCCTTCCGTGCGGGGTCCTGCCTCGCCTCGACCGCGAGCCGCGTCGCGCGCTCACGCAACTCGTCCGGGTACTTCTTCGGTGCTGCCATGACTCTCATCCTCCGTGAGTTGAGAGCCTCCACCGAACCCGGCACGCTTCACCCCAACGCTTCGACCTGCATGGCCAGGCCATCCCACAGTCCCTGCGGGGCTTCGCCGTCCAGCAGCTTCGGTGCGGGTGGCTCAGGGATCGGATCGCCCTCGGTCTGCGTCACGTCCCACACATAGGCGGGCCGAGCGCCCACCATCTTCGTGCGCACTACCTCGTTGACCTTGTGCTTCTCGCGCGGACCCAAACGACGCCACGACGACGGATCACCAGGATTCGACGAGGCGAACCGGCCGGTCACCGGAGCGAAGATCATGTAACCCGGCTGGCCCTTCTGCACCTGCTGGCCAAGCTGCTGCCACTGCCGATACCCAGCCACATACGACGGCACCGGCCCGGGCACCCGGCCAGCCTCGAACGCAGCCTCGTGCTGAACCCAGATCAGCAGCGTGTTGTTGAACGAGCGCGATCGGAACCGGGCCGCGAACGCCAACGCGCGGGCCCAGTCCCGCCCGGAGACCAGCGTCTCCACCGCGCCAGTCAGCTTCTCGTGCAGCTCATCGAGCTTCGCGTCCCGCTTGGCTCGTACTTCCTCCGTCGCAGTCATCCTGGACCTTCCCTCCGCCGAGATCACCCGATCGTCGGTGACCGTGAGGTACGCCAGGAACATCAAGAAGCACGGCGGGCCAGGGGTGCGACCAAGACCGCCAGGCGACAACACGAACCTGACGAGTCCCTACCGGACTACATCACCGACCGGCTATGAGAGGCCTAGGGAAGACAGACGTCCCGAAATCGGGCACTGAACACGACGAGATCGGGTACATCAGTTGCGCCCACACGACCCTTGGCGTCGTCGGTAGGCACCCGGCGTCAGTCCGACGTACTGACGGAACAGTTCCGTGCCGTGACTTCGGCTGCGCCATCCGACCCGCCACATTGCCTCGGTGACAGTGAGGTCCGTCTCGCGCAGGTACCTTGCCAAGCGTTCGGCTCGCACCATCGTTAGGAACGCGAGCGGTGTCTTGCCAAAGGCGTCGACGAACACCCTGCCTAGCTGAGCAGCCGACAAGTGTACTTCCATGGCCAAAGCGGCGAGAGTCCATCGCCGCTCGGGTGATGTCCGCAACAGCTCAGCAACTCTGCGGGCCTCCTCCCTGATGGGAGCGAACCGTCGTTCCCTCGGCAAGGTTGGCCGGACATGACTCGGCCGGGCGGCTGATATCCGCACCGGGGACGCCTTGATGAACGGGGCAATGACGTGTGCTATGGAAAACCACAGGGCCTGCATCCGGAAGAAGTAGCGAGCAACGGGCCGCTCGGCGCTCAGCGCGACCATCTCGTCGAGCCAAGTTGTGAGTGCCTCGGCCTGCCTTTCACCGAGGCTGAGAACCTGCGCTGGCTCGGCGTAGATGGTCGCCGCGAAGTCCTGAGCATCAAGCCGATCCCGCACGAGCCCAGCGTGCTGCCAGTAGACCTGATCGATCACATAGTCCGTATCCGCATGGATCGTGGTCAAGGTGATGTGGCCCTCAGGCTCGCTTCCGCACAGGACGTTTGCTGCAAGGAGGACCACATCCCCCGTCTTCACAAGCCTTTGCCCCAACTCGCCAACGAGGAGTGCGCTACCACTACGGATCACGATGACTCTGACACAATCGAGAGCCGCGGGGCCGATGGGGCGAGAGCCGGCGTACGTGCATGCCCAAACCGGCCAGTAGTCGCTGCCGACCCGCAGTGGCTCAGACATGTAGGCAGTACCGCACCCGCAGCGGTCTACTCAGCGAGCGCCTGGTCGAGCATGGTGGTGAGGTCATCAAGGGTCTCAGGACTGATCAACTCTCCATTGAGGAAGAAGGTTGGCGTACCAGTCACGCCCAGGGCCACACCGTCGTTGAAGTCGTTGCGGATGAACTGGAGCGTGGCCTCAGAGTTGTACGCGGCGTCCCATTGCTCAAGGTCGAGGCCGAGTTCTTGGGCGTACTGGCGGAACAGGTCGTCTTTGGGTATCTGCTGTTCACCCCACTCGGTCTGGGTCTGGTACATCTTGGTGTACATCGCTTCAAGTTCTCCTTGCTGAGCGGCGGCTTCGACCGCTCTGGCCGCGCGTTCGCTGTTGAAGTGGCTGGGTAGCGGGAAGTACCGGATGACAAAGGACACTCGATCGCCGTAGGTCTGCCGGAGTTGCTCGATCGCCGGGAAGACCGCGGCGCAGGCCTCGCACTCGAAGTCCAGGAACTCTACGAAGGTCACAGTGGCATCTGGCGCGTCGTTGAGTCGGCGGGAGTCTTCGCGTACCACGAGCGCGCCGGAGGTTTCGGTGGGGACGGGTGTGGACGGCTCGACGACGGCGGCGGGCTGGCGACTGGCTTGGATGATGCCGAAGATGACCACCGAGATCACCAGCACCGCGCAGATCAAGATGATGGTTCTTCGGGCGCCACGTTCCCCTGGTTCGGGGCGTTCGTCGACGATTGGCTTCTTGGGCTTCTGATTGCTGGGCATGTAGGGCTCCTTGCCGGAAGATGTGGGTAGGACGCGTGCTGACTGGCGGCGACGCGGTGTGTGGGCAGGTCGTTTGGTTGGGGTCCTTACCCGAAGAGGGCTGGACCGTATTTGGCGAGCACCAAGGTGGTGATCGCTCCGAGCCAGAGCACGACGAGCAGGTTGTCGACTCCCAGGCGAAGCCCTTTGGTCAAGGTCTTGTGCAGGCTCGTTGGGAGGAACAGGTTGTTGTCGCGCAGGTTGACGTGGGTGAGTGATGCGAACACCAAGGTGGTGGACACAGTCACCAACAGGCACCAGGGGCACAGCGCCCCGATGACAAAAGTGGACTCAAAGAACAGCCAGTAGGCGAACACGAAGCCCAGGCCATAGACGATCTGGGCGGCGAGCATGAAGCCTCGCGGAAACCTGACGCCGGCGAGGCTGGCGACCGCGATGGTGATGACTACGGGCTCGGCCATCAGGCCGAGGAACGCGTTCGGGAATCCGAACAGTCCGGCCTGCCAGGATCTGGCGACTGCGCTGCAGTTGATGACCTCGTTGAGGTTGCATGGGAGTCCGACTTTGGGGTTGGCCGCTAGCCGGACGGCGTCGGTTGACAGGACGAAGGAGGCGTACAGGCTGAGGCAGGCCGAGAAGAGCATGGTGGAGAAGATCCACCTGTCGGTCTGTCTGAAACGGTGGATGCGCTCCAAAAGGTCGTCTGATGTGGTCAAGGTGGTTGGACCTGTCTGTCGTCGTTCGGACACACCGCAGCGCCGCGCCGAGCACCAGGACCTCGGCGTTCACCGAAAGGGCGCTCGTCTGCGCACGGGTGCGAGTTGAGTCGATCAGCAGGACAGGGCGGGTGGGCCTCGGCGTTGAAGCGGGTGATAGGGGCGACGTCCGGGGGTGGCCACCACGAGGGCCGTGACGGCAACGTGGGCAGGTACGTGGAGGGTGGCCGGCCTGGCATCACTTAGGCGTGTCCGGAGCCAGTCGCGGGCCGTCTTTGCTGCCTGGCGGGCGTAGAGTCCCACGCCGAGCCCGAGCAGCAGACTGACCAGGCCGGCGATCAAGGTGGTTGCCGAGAGCACCACAAAGGACTGCGCGAAGCGTCCGAAGTTCAGCCCTGGCAGGTAGCTGTGCTCTGGGCACAGCTCGGACTCGACCAACAGATCGAGGTGGACGCCGAACGGCGCGATCAGGGGCACCTGGGGCATGCAGGCTGTATCGGCGATGTTCACCGACCTGACACCAGCAGCGAGATTGCTCGCACCGATGAGCATCAACGCGGCGGCGCCTGCGGCGCCACGGCGTTGTGATCTCATGCTCGCTCCTCGGGTTGTCGACGAGTCTAGCTAGTGGCCGAAGCGTGCCGCTGCGCTCTGTCCGACGACGGCACTACTCGCAGCGATTGAGGGTTGACGCGAGATCACGTGCCTGATGGAGTTTGACCACCTGACCACGAAGACGCTTGCAGGAGGCCCTTTACCGCGCTCGATGAGCTGTCCCACCGGGTTTCGGCGCCCTTGCTGGTGAACGCTGCAACCCGCCGCGGGGAGAACACCTACAACACCTCCCTGCTCTGGCCGGCCACCGGCGGCGAAGTCCAGCTGTTCGACAAGGCGAATCCGGTGCCGTTCGGCGAGTATGTGCCCGACCGCTGGTTCTACCAGCGCATCGCTCCGGACCTGATCGGCCTGATCGGACGCGAGTACACTCCCGGCACCAACTCCCCGTATGTCAGCCTGAACGGGGTCGGGGTGGGATTGGCGATCTGCTTCGACGTCATCTTTGATGACGTCATCTGGCAGGGCGCCCAGGACGGGGCTCAGCTATACCTGCTCCAATCCAACAACGGCGACTTCCGCGGCACCGACGAGAACCTGCAACAGGCCGCCTTCGCCCGGATGCGAGCAATCGAAACCGGCCGAAGCGTCGTCAACGTCTCCACGACCGGCACCAGCCAAGCCTTCGCCCCCGACGGCACCCTCCTCGACGACCTTCCCGCCGACACCGCCGGCGCCCGCGTCACCACCATCCCACTACGCACCGGACTGACCCCGGCTGTCACTCTCGGCACATGGACCGCCGGCCTTCTGGCCGCGACCAGCCTGCTCGGCCTCCTGCTGCTCGGGTTCGCAGTTCGGCGCTAAAAGCTGCCACGCGCGTCCCATGTCCTCGACCCGGCCGATTCCGGCTACCGAGGGGGCTGGCGAAAGGTTCGCCCCATTCTTGGGACGAACCTGCCGACCCTAGCGGCGTAGTCGCGGTAGGCGTCGCCGTGGGCGGCGCGCAGGTAGGGCTCCTCGACCGCCCGGACTTGCACCTGGATGGCGGCGAGCAGCACGACCGTCGCCGTCAACGAGGCGATCGTCGGGGCCAGCAGGAACAACCCGACGCTTGACACAGCCATCCCGGAGAACACCGGGTTGCGCACCATCGCGAAGGTCCCATCGGTCACCATCTCGGTGTGCTCCTCCGGGTCGACGCCAACCCGCCAGGAAGCGCCCATCTCCCGCTGCGCCCGCAGCAACGTCCTCATCCCGAGCAGTGCAAGGACCAGCCCGATCCCTTCCACGATCGTGCCGCCGGGGATGGTCAGGCGTCCGATGCCGACGATCTGCGTCACCGGGCCTGCCAGTCCGAGCAGTAGCGCGACCGCGAACAGCAGCTTCCCCCACCATTGGGCGGAGCCCGCCGCACCTGCTTTGAGTCGGAACCCCGTATCTCCGTTGCGGCGCAGGTGAACCACCGCTCGAAAGCCGAACGCCAGACCGAGACCGATCAGGTACAAGGCCAGCGCGATCCAGCCGTTCAGGGCCGTCACTCCACTCGCCCGTCCAACTCGGTCTGGGTGCGGCCGGCGAGTTCCTGCCGTGGAGCAGCCGATCCTGCACGTCCGGCCGGACGGTCTTCGTGGGTGATGCCGTGGTGGTCGCGGTTGTGGTCGAACCGCAGCAGTCGCAGGGCGTTGAGGACGACGAGGATGGTCGAGCCTTCGTGGATGAACACGATCGGACCCATCGCTAGCCCGAGCAGGCTGGCCGGCACGAGGAACGCGACGATGGCGAGGGCTGCGATGAGGTTCTGCCGGATGAGCCGGGAGGTTGCTCGACCGAGTCGCACCATGAACGGTACCCGTCCGAGGTCGTCGGCCATCAGAGCGATGTCGGCGGTCTCCAGGGCGACCGCCGACCCGGCAGCGCCCATCGCGATGCCCAGGCTCGCGCTGGCCATCGCGGGGGCATCGTTCACACCGTCGCCCACCATCGCCGTGGTGCGACCACCTTCGGTGAGGTTGCGGATCGCGACCACCTTGTCCTCGGGCAACAACTCACCCATGGCCCGGTCGATCCCGACCGAGCGGCCCACGGCGTCGGCGACCGCCTGGTTGTCCCCCGAGATAAGGACCAGTTCCCCGATGCCGGACTCGCGCAGGACGTCGAGCGTCTGGCGGGCTTCGGCTTTGGGCGCGTCCATCACACCGATCACGCCGAGCACGCGGGCGCCATGGGTGACCACCATGGTGGTGCGGCCCTCGGCCTGGAGTTGATCGACCGAGGCCTTGACCTCGACCGGCAGCTCGTGATCGGCCTCGGCCATCATCCGGACGCTGCCCACCAGGACGATCTCACCATCCACCGTCGCGCGGATGCCACGGCCCGTGACGGCCTCGAGGTCGGTCGCCACGCGGCGCGCGTTCGCTCCGACCAGTTCGGTGAGATCGCGGACGATGGCAGTCGCCAACGGGTGGTCGCTCAACGTCTCGGTAGCCAGGGCGATCGCATTGAGTTCATCGACGAGGACGCCTGGTGCTGGGATGGTGTCGGTTACCGTGGGGTGTCCCCAGGTGAGGGTGCCGGTCTTGTCGAAGGCCATGGCGTCGACCTTGCCGAGAGTCTCCAGCGGGGCACCGCCCTTGACCAGGACGCCGGCGCGGCCAGCACGAGCGATCCCCGCCAGCACAGCTGCTGGGGTTGCGATCGCCAAGGCGCAGGGGCTGGCCGCGACCAGGACCAGCATCGCCCGGTAGAAGCTGTCACCGAACGGCTCGGCAGACCAGATCATCCCGACCGCCAACACCACGACCACGGCCAGGATGACCGCGGGCACATAGAACCGCTGGAACCGGTTGATGAACCGCTGGGTGGGCGATTGGGCTGTGTCAGCCTCGGTGACGAGCTTCACCACCCGCGCCAATGTGGTGTCGGCGGCCGCTGCGGTCACCACCATGTCGAACGCGCCGGGGCCGTTCACCGTCCCGGCGAAGACCCGCGAGCCACTGGAGATCGCGTCGGGATTGGCCAGGGCCTTGGCGACGTCGGGCACTGCAGCCTTCTCCACCGGGATCGACTCCCCGGTCACCGCGGACTGGTCGATCGCCGTGCTGCCGACGCTGACGAAACCATCCGCAGGTACCCGCGAGTTCGGTCGCACGACCGCGACATCGCCCACCTGAAGCTCTTCCACCGGACGCTCAACAAGCTCGTCCGGGCCGACGCGGAGCGTGGCCGTGCGGGGTGCGAGCTCGCCCAGCGCCTTGATCGAGCGAGTCGCGCGGGCCATCGCGTACTCCTCCAGGGCGTGTCCGAGGCTGAACAGGAACAACAGCACGGCACCCTCGGAGAGCCTGCCGACCGCTGCTGCACCGGCGGCGGCCACGATCATCAGGAAGTCCACTTCGAACCGGCCCCGGCGGATCGAGCCCCACGCCCCCCGCACGGTGAAGAAGCCCCCACAGAAGTAGGTCGCAAGATACAGGCCCAGCACCAGCGGTTCCGGGGCACCAAAGCCGAACTCAGCGATCAGCCCCGCGATGTAGGTCACGCCGGAGGCGATAGCGAAGTACAGCTCCCACCTGCCCTGTCCGTGGGAGTCGTCTTCGTGATCTTCATGCGCAGCACTCATGATCTATACATATCATGATGTAATGATGCATTGCCACAGATCGCTCGGAATCTGGTTGGATCAATCCAGGCCGCGTTCCGGAAGAGGGGTGGTGGTTCATGAGGTTGAATGCCAGCGAAGCCGAGCGCATCGCGGAGGTGATGGGCGGCCTGGCGACGCCGGCGCGCGTCCTGATCCTCGCTCGCCTGTTGGACTCCCCGGCCACCGTCAGTGAGCTCGTCACAGAACTGGCGATGTCGCAAGCCTCGGTCTCCAACCACCTGCGCATCCTGCGCCACCTAAACCTCGCCGCCGGCGACCGGCAGGGACGCAACGTCCTCTATCGCCTGCAGGACGACCACGTTCGAGCGATGGTCGAACAGATCCTGAACCATGCCAGTCACGACTAGAACCCTGAATGGAATCTGAGAAACTCTTAGGCTAGTCTTACCGCCGTCGAGAGGGGACGGGGTGGCTGCCAGCGAGGTTCGCGCGAAGCGATTGCCGGGAACGGCAAGGATTATCGCTCTGGCAGCTGCCGTCCTCATCGGCGCCAGCGGGTCGCTGGACCAGGGACACACGGCTCATGCCGCTGATGCGCCGTTGCCCCCCGCCTCGGCGGCAGCCGTCGCCGCTGAGCGGGCGCCCACCTTCGAGGACCTGCTGGAGAACCGCAGCAAACAACTCCAGGCAACCGCCGCTCAGGTCGACCAGGTGCGGTTCCAGTCTCTCCTCGCCAAACACGAGAAACGCGAGCGCAAAGTCGCCTCCGACATCGAGGCAGAACTCACCCGGTTGAAGGACCTCAGCAGGTTCACCTGGCCCACCAAGGGTGGCGTGGCCTCGGGATTCGGGATGCGCAAGCACCCCATCCTCGGCTCCATGCGCCTGCACAACGGCGCGGATATCGGAGGCGCGTGCGGGAACCCCATCTACGCCACTCAGTCCGGAACCGTGACCAGGGCCAACTTCAGCCGCAGCGCCGGCAACAACGTCCGGATCGACCACGGTCGTATCAAGGGCAAGAACGTCGAGACCTCCTACCTCCACATGAGCAAGTACGCCGTCAGCGCAGGCCAGAGTGTCACCAAGGGCGACGTGATCGGCTACGTCGGAACCACCGGGCTGTCCACCGCCTGCCACCTCCACCTAGCCCTCTACGAGAACGGCAAGGGTGCCGACCCTGTGCCCTACCTCGTGAAGGACTGAGCGGTGGCCATCTCCCAAGCTCGGACTTCTCCGACCACCAGTGCCGGCATCCAACCACCCCGCGACACCGGAACCTCACGTCGAGCACTGCTGGGCGGTGGATTCGCACTCGCCGGCAGCTGGCTTCTCACCGGATGCGTACCCGCGGCGAGCGACCCTGCGATTCCCGGTGGCTCGCGGTGGCCACGTGGATCGCTCACCGATCAACCCATCGTCCAGAAGACGCTGCGGGCAGCGCCTTCGATCATCGACCTCGGCGGCACGTTGGCCGAGGCCTGGGCCTACAACGACACCCTTCCCGGGATCGACCTTCGAGCCAACCCGGGCGATCTGCTGCGCCTCAACCTGGACAACCAACTCCCCAGCCCCACCACGATCCACTGGCACGGAAGGGACTGCCCCCAGTTTGCTTGACAGATTTCTAGGGGTGGGTCAGGCGGCCTGTGTGGTCGTGTGATGGACTGCTTCGAACTCTACTGGGGTGAGTTTGCCGAGACGCCGTTGGCGGCGTCGGCGGTGGTAAGACTTCTCGATCCAGGTGATCATGGCCAGCCGCAGCTCGGCCCGGCTGGTCCACGGGTGGCGGTTGAGGACGTTCTTCTGCAGCAGCGCGAAGAAGCTCTCCATGGCGGCATTGTCGGGACTTGAGGCGACCCTGCCCATGGAACCTGTGAGGTCGTGGACCTTCAACTCGGCCACATAGGTGTGGGCTCGGAATTGGCTGCCTCGGTCCGAGTGGACGATGCAACCAGCAACTGGTCCGCGACGTTGGACGGCCATGCGCAGGGCGTTGATCGCGATCCGCTTCTTCATGCGGGTGTCGATCGAGTACCCCACAATGCGGTTGGACCAGACGTCCTTGACCGCACACAGGTACAGCTTGCCCTCGCTGGTGCGGTGCTCGGTGATGTCGGTCAACCACAACCGGTTAGGCCCCTCGGCATGGAACTGGCGCTGCACCAGGTCATCGTGGACCGCCGGCCCGGGCTTCTTCCATGACCCGTTCTTGACCGAGTGGAACGAACGGATCCGCTGCAGCTTGCAGAGCCGGTGGACTCGGTTCTCACCAGCGGTGATGCCCATCTCGGGCAGGTCATCGGCGATGAGGCGATAACCCAGACCAGGGTCTTCGGCATGCAGGTCGATGGCGGCGTTGATCAGGTGTGCATCGTCCCAGTCGCGCTGCGAGACTGGGCAGGCGAGCCACTGGTAGTAGGCCTGCCGCGAGAAGCCCAGCACCCGGCAGGAGACCGCGACCGGCACCCGGAGCGTCCCCTTGGTCTGGGCCAGGTCGGTGACCAAGGGGAACATCATTTTGGGTTGATGTCGCGGGACAGGTAGGCGGCGGCGCGGCGCAGGACTTCGTTCTCCTGCTCCAGCAGCCGGATGCGCTTGTTGGCTTCCCGTAGTTCGGCTGCGGAGCGGTTGTCTGCGGCGGGGGCATCAACACGATCGGCCTTGGCCAGCCAGTTGCGCAGGCAGGACTCACTGATCCCGAAGTCCTTGGCGATCTGGCCGATCGGGGCCTCGCCCTTGCGGGCGACCGCGATCACATCATCGCGGAACTCTTTCGGATGGGGCTTGGGCATGACATGCATCCTCTCACCAGGCCCTCACGGACCTGAGATGTTGATGTCAACCAAACCCGGGGCAGTCCCCTGTGTTCGGCGGCCGGCGTGAACGTTGTCGTGGAGTCCTGATCGCGCTTCATACTGACCTGCGATGCTGTGTGCGGTGCGTAGCACCGAGAGCGTCCGGTCCGCCTAGGCTCCAGCAGCCACCACGATCGATACTGCCTTTCCGGGCTTAGCCCGTGAGCTCGGCCCTGATCCGGACCGATGCTCTCTGGGTGGTGGGGGCCCGTCGGCGTAGGAGGCGCATGGCGTTGATGATGACGATGAGGACGGATGCTTCGTGGACGAGCATGCCGATAGCCATTGTGACGCCGCCGAAGAGGACGCCGACGAGCAACAGGGTGACGGTGATCATGGCGATGGTGATGTTCTGGCGCATGTTGTTGACGGTGCGTTTGGCCAGCGATATCGCTTCGGGGAGTTTGAGCAGGTCGTCGCCCATGAGGGCGATGTCGGCGGTCTCGACGGCGACGGCTGATCCGGCGGCGCCCATGGCTACACCGATGTTGGCGGTGGCCAGGGCGGGGGCATCGTTGACGCCGTCTCCGACCATAGCCACGGTGTGTCCGCGGCGTTGCAGCGCGGCGACGGCGTCGAGTTTGTCCTCGGGCAGCAGACCGGCGTGGACCTCGTCGATGCCGGTCGCGGTGGCCACGGCGTGGGCGACCTGCGGGGCGTCGCCGGTGAGCATGACGACGGTGCGCACGCCAGAGTGGTGCAGGCGGTCGACCATCGCTGCGGCATCGGTCCGCAGAGCGTCGGCGACGGCAATGACGCCTGCGACGGTGTCGTCGATGGCGACGATCATCGGTGTCTGCCCGGCGGCGGCGAGTTCTTCGGCGACGCGGGTTGCTTGGAGGGTGTCAGGCAGGTGGTAGTGCTCCAGCAGCGCGGCGTTGCCGATCAGGACCCGGTGCTGGCCGGTGGTGGCGGCGATGCCCTTGCCGGGCACGGGCTCGGTCTGGTCGGCGAGCCCGACCGGGGCGACGCCGGCGTCGGCCGCGGCGTCCAGGATCGGGCGGGCGAGGGGGTGTTCGGAGCCGGCCTCGGCGAGCGCGGCCCATCGCAGGACGCCGGTGCGGTCGAGGGCTGGATTGAGCACGATGACGTCGGTGAGCTGGGGTCGGCCTTCGGTGAGGGTCCCGGTCTTATCGACCGCGACGGTGTCGATCTTGGCTGAGGTCTCCAGGAACTCCCCGCCCTTGATGAGGATGCCGTCCCGGGCGGCGCGGCCGATCCCGGCGACGATCGAGACCGGGATGGAGATCACCAGGGCGCCGGGGCAGCCGATGACCAGCAGGGTCAGCGCCAGCACGACGTCGGAGGTGGTCAGGCCGACGGCGAGTGCGCCGACCATGATGGCGGGGGTGTACCAGGCTGAGAAGCGGTCCATGAATTGGGCGGTACGGGCCTTGGCGTCCTGGGCCTCCTCGACCCGGTGAATGATCCGGGCCAGGGTGGTGTCGGCCCCGACACCGGTGGCAAGCACCTGCAAGAAGCCGCTACGGGAGACGGTGCCGGCGAAGACGTGATCGGCCTTGTACTTCTCCACCGGGATCGACTCGCCGGTGATCGAGGCCTCGTCGATGCTCCCGGTGCCGGCCACGACCTCGCCGTCGACGGGGACCTTGGCGCCGTTCTTGACCAGCACGATCTCGCCCATCGCGACCTCATTGGCAGGGACTTCGACCTGATGGCCGTCCCGCAGCACGACCGCCGCATCGGGAGCAACGGCCACCAGCTCGGCCAATGCTGAACGTGTCTTGTTCAGCGTGGCCGCTTCTAGTGCGTGGCCGACGGCGAACAGGAAGGTGACGGCCGCAGCCTCCCAGTACTCGCCGATGATGATCGCTCCGATCGCGGCCACGCTGACCAGCAGGTCGATCCCGATCGCGCGAGTGAGCAGGGCGCGGGTGGCCTTGATGACGATGGGGGTGCCTGCAACGGCTGCCGCAGCCACCATCAGCGCATTCACGATGAGCTGCTGGTCGAACAGCCGCTCGGCCAGGATGGAGACGACGATCAGCAGACCCGAGACGCCGGGGATCGCCCAGCGGCGGTGCAGTAGTGCGGTCAGTGTTCTCATGGTGGTTTCCTTCGCGTTCATAGGTGGCGGTTCACTTCGGATCCCTGGGAGTCGGCGCCCAGGGGTATCCGTAGGCGCCGACTTCGGGATCAGGGCTGGGCTAGAAGGTGGCCGGTCGTGCCACGTAGCCGGCCTTGGCCACCGCGGCCACCAGGTCCTCGACGCTCGCCAGCGCCGGATCGTGGTCGACCTCAATGCGAGCCGAGGCGAAGTGCACCTTCACCGCCGACACGCCGTCCAAGCGCCCCACCTGCTTCTCGATCTTGGCCACGCACGAGGGGCAGGAGAAGCCCTCGGCCCGCAGGACGGTGCGTGTGGAAGAAGCGTTCGTCGTCATAATCATCATGCCTTTCGATGACGGTTCCGCCCGGAGTTGGGCTGGTACTCATGACGCTACGAACGGTCCGCCAGTGCCTCCATGACGCAGATCAAGTAACCGCAGATTCCTCCCAGGATCGGGCTCATCGCGCCCAGGGTGAACTCGGCGAGTCGTCTGAGACCACTCGGTTGGCGGAGGGTTCTGCGTCCACACGCACCCACGCGTGCAGCCGCTCTGACCTCAGTTGTGCATGAGAAGGGTCGGGTGTCCGACCGGAGATGGTCAGGCGTCGCGCAACGAGTGGAGGGCCTTGGGGTCGCGCACGGCGATCCATCGTCGGCCCGAGTCGATCAGGCCCTCTCGTCGCCACCCGCTCAACAGCCGGCTGACCGACTCAGGCGCAGCGCCGGTCATCGAGGCCAAATCCTCGCGTGTCAGCGGCACATCGAGCAGGGTACCGCCGTCCCAGGGGCGGCCCATCTTGTCCGCGATCAGCAGCAGGATGGCCGCTAGGCGCTGCTCCAACGGTGCGCCCGCCAACAGATGGACCGCCTGCTGTGCCTGGCTCAACCTGCGGGAGACACCCCTGAGGGTGGCCCTGGCCACGGCGGGGAACCTCTCCATGATCGCGTCGAAGTCATGAGCCTCTAGGCCCAACAGGCACGAGGCGGAGACCGCCCAGGCGGTGTCTGAGTAGACGTCCTCGCCCAACGCGGGAACAGCACCGAGGAAGTCGCCCGGAGCGCACAGGTCGAGGATCGTCTCGCGGCCATCGAGGGCTGGGCGTACCGCCTTGACGGCCCCCGTGGCCACGACATACATCCTTGTCGCCGATGCTCCGGCGTGATACACGACCGCTCCAGCCGCAAAGGCATGAGCCTGACAGCGCTGATCGACCTGGGCGATATCGTGATCGTCCAGGTCCGCGAACAACGGCACACGTGCCAGCATCCGCAACCGCACGCCCGGTGTGCAGACATGAGGGTCGGCGGTGGGGACCACCAAGGGTGTGCTTCGTCTCTGTGCCACCTCGGCCCCCTTTCGTCTGTCTCAAGGCTAGAGCAGGCCCCAGACAAGCGGGACGCCACGCGGCGCGGGTCCCCGCAAGCACGTGCAGGAAGTCGTCACTGGAAGGTCGACCCTCACGTCGTCCAAGCACTATATCCAAACGTTCTGATAGTCCTCAGGACGTCGGTTCGAAGGCGGGTGTGAGGGTGCGTCAGAGGCGTTCGGAGCCGGGTCGGCGTGACCGGTTGCTGCAGGTGGCGTTGGAGGTGATCGTCGAGCGTGGTGTGGCCGGTGCGACCTACCGGCTGATCGCCGAGGCCGCAGATGTGGCGCTGGGGTCGATGACGCATCACTTCACGAGCCGGGACGAGCTGGCGCTGGCGGCGTTCGAGAGGTTCGCCGAGGAGTCCTTCTCCCATCTGGACTCGGCCACCTCTGCCGGGGTGGGCGATCCGGTGGAGCGATTGGCGCAGATGGTGGTCTCAGAGTTCAACGATCAACCGCGGGAACGCATTCTACTTGCCGAGATGTATGTGCTGGCGTTCCGCGATGAGCGGTATGCGGCGCTGATGCGCCGATGGATGCAGCGATCCCAAGCGGCTATCGAGCGCCAGCTCCCCGGCCTCAACGGCCGGGCCCTGGATGCGGTGCGAGAAGGGCTGACCCTGCAGCGCTACTTCGCTCCAGGCGAGGTCGGCACCGATCTGGTGCACGCCACGCTCAGCGCCGTGGCATATGGGACAGCCGAGCAGCGACTCGGAGAGTCAGGAGTGATCCCCGGCCGTCGTCCATGCGTGAACCCCACGCCGGGCTAGTCAGGGCTGAATGGGGAAGTCCCGGATTGAGATCTGTGCCTTGTGTCGGTCGCTCCCGCCACTAGGCGCTCAGTTAGTGGATACTTGCGGGCTCAGGGTCTTTGGGATGGCGAAGACCCTCACCCCGGACGCGCGGCGGGCGACGATCGCGGTCGGCGCGCTGACCCTGGTGCTGCTGATCCCGGGGGGTCTGGCACAGGTCGCTGCGATCATCGCCGCCGCGATCGCCGGATGGGCATGGCCGCGTCCTTCCATCGCGCCGGCGCAGGGGGCAGATGCGTTTTCGGCCAGAGTGCCGCGAACGGTGGCGATCGGGAGTCTGATCGTGTTCGCACTGCTGCTGGCGATCCTGCCGATCCTGGCCACGGTGACCGGGAATGGTGCGGTCGGGCTGGTGGATGTGTTCTATCGGGCTGGGTCTCTCGTGTTCGGCGGCGGGCATGTCGTCCTGCCGCTGCTGGAAGCGGAGACGGTGCAGACCGGCCTCGTCGGACACGATGCATTCCTCGCCGGATACGGTGCCGCGCAGGCCGTACCAGGGCCAGCTGACAACTCCCGCCAGTAGCACGCTTCACGGGGTCACTGAATCAGCGCTTCGTCGGCTGCTTTTAGTTGCGGGGTAGGGGTGGCCCCAGCCAGACCAGGGTCATGAAGAGCGTCGTGACGAGAAGGACCAGCAGCACGACCGAGAGAAGCACGTGCCGCAGCACCCAGGCCTGGACATGCTCGATGAAACCGTGCGGTGCCTCGCCGCCGGGAGCGAGTCGCCAGTCGCCGGTCAGCAATCCTTTGCGATCGACGATGATCTCGAATGGCCCCGTGGCGAATGGCATGATCGCGAGCAGCAGCCCGGTGAGACCGACGGAGGCGTGCCATTTCTGGTTCACCCACACGAAGATCGTGGTCGCGGAGTAGCAGAGGAAGATGAATCCGTGGATGCCTCCGGCGATTGGGACGAGGTTGGCGATATCGAACGCGCGGAGAACGAGCGCGGTGATGAGGCCGGCCCAGGTGAACATCTCGGCGATGGCGAAGCTCCGGAAGAGTATGCGCGGGCTGATGGTCTGGGGTTTGTTTGTCGTGGTCATGAAGGATGAGCTTCTTGCTGTGCTGACGGGTTGATGGGAGTCGCAACCGATGCACGGCGCAGGCGCAGGGCACCGATGAATCCGAGCGCGAGGAACACGGTCGCGATCAGGAGCGCCCAGCGGGTCGCATCGGCGAATCCGCTCGTGAGCGCGTCGACAGCCGTCGCGGTCTGATCGCCGAGACTGCTACTGCTTCCCTGTTCTCGGAGCTGCATGATCGTGGTGCCCGCGGACTGGCGGGCGGCGTCGGCAAGCGAGTCCGCCTCCGCGCCGGTGAGTCCCGCGTCGCCGAGGGCGGTGGGGAGAGTGAGCGCGAGGGAGATCGAGAGCGTCGCCCCGGCGAATGCGGTGCCGAGGGCGGAGCCGATCTGCCGGACGGTGCTCTGGGTGGCCGATCCCTGGCCGGAGACTTCGACTGGGATGTCTTGGAGGACTGTGCCGGTGAGCTGTGCGGAGGCGAGACCGAGGCCGAGGCCGTAGACGACCAGAGGGATCGCGATGAGCCAGCCCGGGGTCGCAGGCCCGAGGAGCTGTGCGAGGATGAGGACCCCTGCGACTTCGAGGCCCAGCCCGATGAGTACGGTTCCGGGCGCGCCGAACCTCGCGGCGAGATGCCGGGCCGCGGCACCGGAGAGGAACGCGCCGACGGCCATCGCGGCGAGCACGAGGCCGGCGCCCATGACGTCGAGACCAAGGGCGTTGATGAGGTAGAGCGGGAGGACGAAGATGATCGCGAACTCACCGACGGCGACCATCGCGGCGGTGAGGTTCCCCCACGAGAACGTGGAGAACTTGAACAGGTCGAGGTCGAGGAGCGCTGCGCGCTGTACCTTCTCGCGGTGTCGTTCCCAGATCACGAACAGGACCAGCGCGATCGCGGCAAGGGCGAACGCGACGGGCACGGCGGAGATTGCTGCATCTTTCGGCCATACCCATTCGAAGACGGTGAGGTCGCTCTTCGGGGTCCACCAGCCAAGGTCGGGGCCTTCGATGACGGCGAACACGAGCGCCCCGAATCCGATGGCGCTGAGCAGCGCGCCGTCGACATCGATACCGGGACGCTCCTTCTCACCGCGCGTCTCGGGCACGGTGAAGAGCGCGGCGATGAACACGAGGACGCCAAGTGGGAGGTTCACCAGGAAGATCCAGTGCCACGAGGCCCACTGGGTGAGCGCACCGCCGGCGAGTGGGCCGACGGCGGCAGCGCCGGAGATCACGGCGCCCCATACCCCGAACGCCGCGGCACGGTATTTGCCCCGGAACACGGCGTTCACGGTGGAGAGGGTGGAGGGCATGATGAACGCCGCCCCGATCGCCTGCACCGCACGCGCCCCGATCAGCACCCCCGCGGTGGACGCGGCGGCGGCGAGCAGACTGCCGGCGACGAACACGATGAGGCCTGCGAGGAAGAGCCGCTTGCGCCCCCACCGATCCGCGAGGTTTCCAGTGGAGAGAAGCAAGGCGGCGAGCAGCACGGCGTAGAGGCTGTTCACCCATTGCGCGTCGGTGATGTCGAGATGCAGGTCGCCGATGATGGCGGGCAGCGCGACACCGACGATCGTTCCGTCGAGCACGATGAGGCCGAGCCCGATGGAGAGGACGGTGAGGCCGAGCCATTCCCGCCGGGTCGGCGCGCTCTCCTGGGTGGTTGGTGCTGCAGTCATGGTCAGGCCGCCGCGGCTTCGGCGGGCACCGGCGTGCGGCCGGTAACGGCGCGGCGGAGCGCGACGAAGAAGACGATCATGCCTGCCGTGATCGCGATGTGCCCCAGCCCTGCGATCCCCGCGATCATCGCGTTCGATTCCTTACCGAGGACGGTTAGGGTGCCGTGCCAGATGAGCATCGCGGAGGTGAGGATCAATCCGGCGTTGTAGAGCCAGAAGAACCAGGCGAATAGCTTGGGGCTGCGGGAGATCGTGAAGACCTTTTCGAGGGCGAGCACGATCAGCAACACGATGAACCCGAGGGTCAGCAGGTGCGTGTGGGCGAGGCCGAGCTGCGTGAACTGGCCCTCGGGGAAGTCGTTGAGCTTGGTGAACTCGCGGTAGAACAGGCCGGAGGCGACACCGGCGAGCATGTAGATGAACGAGGCGTTGAGAAGTCTCTTCACGGGTCAGGGATTCCTTTCGATGGGCGGATGTCTGGTCGCGGTCAGATCAGGCCGGTCTCCTGCGCAACATGGATCGCGCGGGAGCGGCTGTCGACGCCGAGCTTGGTGAAGATGTGGACGAGGTGACTCTTGACGGTGGCCTCGGTGACGAAGAGGGTGCGGGCGATCTCCTTGTTCGCCGATCCGGTTGCGAGGAGACGGAGCACGTCGATCTCGCGGTCGGTGAGTTTCGGGAGCGGACTGCGCATGCCCTTGAGTACCCGGGAGGCGAGATCGGGGGCGAGCACCGTGTCGCCGGCGGCGGCGCGGTGGATGCCGTCGATGATGACCTCAGGATCGACCTCCTTGAGGAGGTAGCCCGCTGCTCCTGCTTCGATTGCCCCGAGGATTTCGGCGTCGCGATCGAAGGTGGTCAGGATGAGCACCGCAGGGGCGGGGTCGAGGGCGCGGAGTGCGGTCGTGGTCTGGATGCCGTCGATGCCGTTGCCGAGGCGTAAGTCGCAGAGCACCACATCGGGTTGTAGGTGCGCTGCCAGGGTGATGGCTTCTTCGCCGGTGGCGGCTTCCCCGACGACCTTCAGAGTCTCCGCCGCATCGAGTACGGCACGGAGCCCGCTGCGCACGACCGGGTGGTCATCGACCAGGAGAACGGTGGTGGTCATGGCATCTCCTCTGTGGTGGTGTCGGCAACGGTGACCGAGACTGGGCCCGGACGGATCGGGAGATGGATGGAGAGCGCGGTGCCCTCACCAGGCGTGCTCTCGAGGTCGAGGCCGCCGCCGAGTTCGCGGAGGCGGGCTCGCATGAAACGCAGGCCGTAGCTCGATCCGGCATCGGCGTCCTGTTCCCAGGCGGGCTGGTCGAAGCCTGTGCCGTCGTCGATGATATCGAGCCGCACGGTGTCGTCGGCGTCGATGAGGCTCATGATGACACGGGATGCTCTGGCGTGGAGGCGCACGTTCGCGAGGGCCGACTGTGCGGTGCGCAGGAGTGCGACTTCGACCTCGGTCGGCAGGATCGGCATCGAGTCGTCCACATGCAGCTCACCTTGGAGCCCGGTCTCGTCGCGGACACGGTCGAGCATCCGTTGTAGTGCGGAGGCGAGGGCGTCGTCGTCGAGTTCCACAGGGGCGAGCGCGGCGACGATGCGGCGCACATCGGCGAGGCTGTCACCGGCAAGGGTCTCAACCTGTGCGAGGGTGCGCGCTGCGTCTGGGTCGTCAGTGCGGCCGGCTCCGGCGTGGGCGAGGAGCCGGATCGAGGAGAGCGCCTGAGCGATGGTGTCGTGGATGTCGCGGGAGATGCGGGCGCGTTCGGCGATGGCACCCGAGTGGCGTTGGGCGAGCGCGAGTTCGTCCTGCAGCTCGGCGGTCTCGGCCTGGAGTCGGGTAAGCGAGGCGACGAGACGTTCCCTCTCCGCGGCGTCACGGAGCAGTTGCAGGTAGCCGCGTGAGATGCCGAAGGCGAAGATGCCGCCGATGAGCGGCCCGAAGATGTTGGCATAGCTTGTAGTGCCGTGGTGCAGGATCGGGGCGACGATCACGACAGCGAGCACGAAGCCCGAGAACAGCAGCCCCCAGCGGAGCGGCAGCAGGTGCCCGGCGAGCAGCCAGAGCAGGAACGCGAGCCAGACGAACTCGGCGGAGACCGCGACCGCGGCGATCCAGATTGCGGCGAACCCGAGCAGCCACCACACCGCCACGCTGCGTGACCGGGTCTTCGACGGCAGGATCGTGCCGGCGGTGTGCCAGGCGAGGATCGCGATGCCCGAGATGATCGCCGCAGGCATCCCGACCCCGTCGCCGATAGCGCGGATGACCCCGATGGCGGTCAGCACGACCGCCATGAGGTGCTGACCGATCGTCATCGCCCGTACCGTCGTCCCCGCGACGGCCGGGCTGGGCGGGTCAGTGGACGTCAATGGAAGGTGTACGAGACTCATGAGTCGATTCTCCCTGGCGGGCATGCAGCTGTCCTGGCCACCAGATGCGATCCCCGATGAGGCTGAAGATCGCGGGCACGATCGCGGTGCGCACCACGAGGGTGTCCACCAGCACGCCAATGCCGACGATGAGGCCGAGCTGTCCGAGGGTGACCAGCGGCAGCACGCCGAGCGCGGCGAACACGGCGGCGAGCACGATGCCTGCGCTCGTGATGACGCTGCCGGTGTGCGCGACCGCCTCGACCATGCCCGCACGCGTCCCCAACCGCGTGGCCTCGGTTCGTGCCCGATGGACCAGGAAGATCGTGTAGTCGATGCCGAGGGCGACCAGGAACAGGAACGCAAGGATCGGCACCTGGAGGTCAAGGGCCTGTTGGCCGAACAGCACCCGGCTCAGCCATGCCCCCGCCCCGATCGCAGCGACCGCGCTGGCGAGGTTCACCAAGAGCAACAGCACGGGCGCGACCAACGAGCGCAGCAGGAACAGCAGCACGAGGAAGCTCACCGCGAGCACCAGCGGCGCGATCAGCAGCAGGTCATGCTCGTTGCCAGCCCGCGCATCCAGTTCAGTGGCGACCGCGCCGCCCACCAATGCATCCGCTCCCTCGACCGGGTGCACAGCCTCGCGCAGAGAGTTGATCTGGGCCAGGCTCAGTTCCGTGCCGGGCGAGTACTCGCTGGTCACCATCACCTTCGTCAACGAGCCGTCATCTGTGGTGCCGGCGGGATGGGCGCGCACGACACCCTCGACCTCGCTTGCGGCTGCTGCGACCTCGCCCGCAGCCTCGCTGTCAGTGATGATCCAGATCGGCTGCGCCTCACCCGGCGGAAAATGCGCCGACAACGTCTCCAAACCCGTCGCGGACTCCGACTGCACCCGGAACTTCTCCAACTGGTCCAAGCCGACCGAAGTGCCAAACAGTCCGGTCGTCATGACCGCGAGCAGCGCGAACCCCGCCAGCAGGCTCACCACGGGACGCTCCGACACCTGAGAGGCGACCGCGCGCCAGGCCCGCCCCTGATTGCCTTCTTGTCCCGGGCGCGGGATGAACGGCCAGAACACTCGGCGCCCGCACACCGCGAGGAACGGCGGCAGCAGGAACAGCACCGCGGCCAGCGCGATCAGAAGCCCGAGCGCGGCCGGAACGCCGAGGCCGCGCGTCATCGGGATTGTTGCGAACAACAGGGTGAGCAGTGCGAGCACCACCGTGAAGTTCGAGGCGAGGATCGCGGGCGCCGTCTTGCGCCACGCCGTGCTGAGCGCTGCGCGATCGTCCGCGGTGCGCTGCAGCTCCTCCCGATACCGGGAGATCAGCAGCAGGGCGTAGTTCGTGCCCGCACCGAACACGAGCACGCTCACGATGCCCGCATCAAACTCCAGATTCCAGATCGACCCCGCCGCCGCGGCGACCCGTCCGGCGAGCCCGTCGGCCAGGGCGACCACGATCAGCGGGAGCAGCCATAGCACCGGCGAACGGTAGGTGACGATCAACAGGATCGCCACGATCAGGATCGTCACCAGCAGCAGCGTGAAGTCCGCGCCCTCGAACGCCGCCGCAACGTCCGCGCCGAACGCCGGGCCACCCGTGACGTGCAGCACCAGCCCGACCGGGGCGTTCGCGCTGACCTCGCCCCGCAGTTCCTTGATGACCTCCGCAGTCTCGGAATTGTCCGCACCGACGGTGATCGGAGTGACGAGAACCGCAGCCCGCCCATCCTCGCTCACCATCGGCCCCGATGACTCGCCTGCCGCCTGCGCATCCAGCACCGGAAGCAGAACCGTGAGGGCATCAACATCCGCGTCTGAAAGCTCCGAGCCATCCTCGCGGGAGGCCACCACGAGCACCGACTGGCGACCCGCGTTCGGGAACTGCTCCATCAGCTCGCTCACCTGCATCGACTCCGAACCCACCGGAGCCTGCCCGGTGCGCGCCGGTGCCTGCGCGCCGCCGAGAATACCGAACAGCATCACCATCACGAGGACAGCGACACCGAGAGCGATCCACGCGCCACCACGCGAGGTCAACCGATCAGAGATGCGCGAACGCACTAGAGAACCTGACATGCCATCAACTCCACCAGGGGCGGCGATCCTGAACATCGCGGAAGAGGCTGAAACAAAGATCAACCAAAAGATTGATACGGCCTTCACGTGACTCACTCGGTGTCGATGCCACAGCGGCAGCGAGCTCGGCGGGGGTCTGGACCCGCCTGGTCACGGGGGGGCGTCCGCGGCACGCTGCAGGTCCACATTCCCGACGACTGGGAGATCGCTGAGGTCTACCGTGTGCGGGCGGGGCTCGAACGCCTCGCTCTCCGAGAGCTCATGTCCTCTCCCAATCGTGTCGACTACGCCTCGAGACTGCGACGGGCCCTCCCCACAGACGAGCCGGGCCGGACATTCATCGGGGCGCTGGACATCGACCTCGCCTTGCACGAGCAGCTCTGTCGGCTCTCAGGTAACCAGACGCTCGTCGACTCGTGGAAACGTCTCTCATCTATCGCCACATGTATATCGCTGCGGACCAATGGTCCTCCGATTGGCGGGCCCGCGCCAGCTGACTTGGCGAGCGGCTGCCGCACCAGCCTGCGTAGTTGGTGGGGACGACCCGCAACTCACTCCAGGTAGTTCACCAGTCTCGATGATCTCGTGGAACGAGGGTCGTGGCAGGGCACGGCTTCGAGTACCGACATCCTGGTGTCGGTGGGTGCGCCGTGCCGAGTTCTCCGGACCGATGCCGTGCCAGAATCGGCGCAGCCGATCACAGGGAGGATCCCATGGCCGAGAAGGCGGGCGCCGAGTTCAGCGCCGATGAGAAGGCCGCGATGAAGTCGCGCGCCGCGGAACTGCGTGCGGAGAAGGCGGCGCAGAGGGCCGCCGACAAGGCCGCCGCGCTGGAACAGGTGTGCCTGGACGCCATCGCGGCCATGCCCGACGACGACCGCGCCATCGCCGAGCGGCTCCATGCCCTAGTCAAGGAGAACGCCCCAAAGCTGGGGTCCAAGACCTGGTACGGGTTCCCCGCCTACACCGACGACGCCGGTCAGGTCGTGCTGTTCTTCCAGCCCCGCGTGAAGTTCGGCGCCCGGTACTCGACTCTCGGATTCAACGACTCGGCCGCGCTCGACGACGGCCCCATGTGGCCCGTCTACTTCGCCATCGATCACCTGGAGCAGGCGGACGAGGTGAGGATCGCCGAGTTGATCCGACGCGCAGTCGGCACGGCCTGAGAAGGTCCGGATCGGGCTCCGCGGACCGCCCGATTGGACATCCCGCCACGAGGCGGTCTAGAGTTACATCTCGCCGCGCACCACTAGCTCAACTGGCAGAGCAGCTGACTCTTAATCAGCGGGTTCAGGGTTCGAGTCCCTGGTGGTGTACGAAACGAAGAGCCCCGGTTCATATGAACCGGGGCTCTTTCGTGTTCACAAGGATGCCTGGGGCGGGGTTGCTGTCCGTATATCGCACGGGGTCCGATATACGCATTCTTGTGCTCGACGGGTGGCGTTGGTCAGCTCTTCAGGGACCAGTTGGCCAGCTCCATCCAGTCGAACGACCCCAGCTCGGGGCGGACGGTGACGGAGACCAGGAACACCCGGTCGATCCGCAGGGTCCCGACGGCGGGCGCGTCGGCCAGGCGCTCGGCGACCAGCGCGTCGTCGACGTCGCCGTTGGCGTAGGCCAGCGTCACGTGCGGGCCGTGTGGCGCAGACGGCAGCTCCTCGTCGTCGCCCAGCACGCTGACGGCGCGCCGGACCCCGGACACCAGCCGCTCCCATTCGGGGACCGAGGGGGCCTCACACGTCACAGTGTTCCCGGACACGGTGGGCGCGCCCAGCTCGATGTCGAACGGGCCGACGCCGACGAGTTCCTGGTCGATCGCCTCGGCCAGGTCCTGCAGCGGCATCGACCCGATGCCGTCGAACTGGCCGTAGCGGGTCACGGTCAGGTGCAGCCAGGGCAGCGGCATCCGGGGGAGGCCGTCGATGCCGTCGAGGCGCTCGGAGAGAGCGGCCAGGGTGTCGCGGGTGTCGTCGTCGGGCAGCGCGTAAACGTGCAGCGCGCCCTCCTTGCGGGGCCAGGGAGTCATGGCGTCGAAGAAGCTTCGCATGCTGGAAGCCTATCCGGGGGACGGTGGTGGGGGCCCGCTAGTCTTGGCCGCATCATGACTACAGCTGATGCCTCCCGGGACCGGTGGCTGAACGGCCTGCCCGAGGAGCCCGTGAAGCGCCGGTGGTACTCGCGGCTGCTGCGCAGCCCGTTGTTCTGGCTCGCTGTGGTGCTGATCCCCTTCTACGCCTACTGCCTCGTCGACCAGTACTGGCTGCTCAGCCCGTCCGAGACCTTCGAGGACGGCTCGATGACGCTGGGCATCAGCAACGAGGCGTTCCGCCGGGCCGCGTTCTACGCGATGTGGACGGCCATGGCCTACTCGGCCCTGTTCATCTGGCTCGACCGGTTCCGCACGTCGAACCCGCTGGTATGGCTGCTCACATTCGGCTGGGGCGCCTGCGCCGCCACCTGGTTCTCGATCTACGTCAACTCGTGGGCCGGCGAGATGATGGCGACGACCGAGGCCAACTCGGACTCGGGCTCGCGCGCCGCGGTGTTCTCCGCGCCGTTCGTCGAAGAGTTCGCCAAGGCGACCATCCTGATCCTGCTCGTGGTGCTGTGGCGCAACAAGGTGGTCTCGCGCCTGTCGATGGTCGCGCTCGCCGGGCTCTCGGCCGTCGGCTTCGCCTTCACCGAGAACATCATCTACTACTCGCGTGTGTGGATGCAGGCCACGCACGACATCACCATCGCCGACCCCGAGGCGACGATGGTGCAGCTGGTGATGCTGCGCGGGGTCTACACGTCCTTCGGTCACCCGCTGTTCACGATCCTGACCGCCTCCGGGCTGGTCATCGGGCTGGGCGCCCGCAGCAAGATCGTCCGCGTGCTCGCCCCGCTGGGCGGATTCATGCTCGCCTGCGCTGGCCACATGCTCTTCAACGGCCTGTCGTCGACGAACTCGACCTCGGCGCTGATGTTCCCGTACTACCTGGCACTGGCGCTGGTGGCGGTCATCGTCATCTCGCTGATCGTCAGCGTGGTGGGCAACGGCCAGATCCTCAAGGCCCGGCTGGGTGACTACCAGCGCGCCGGCTGGCTCACGCCGCGCCAGGTCGAGCTCTACGGCGGCCCGCTGCGCCGCATCAAGCTGATCTGGTTCTCCATCTTCCGCGGCCCCCGCGTGTGGTGGCAGACCACCAGGCTGCTGCGCAGGGCCACCGAGCTGGCCTACCTGCGCAACTCCATGGCCCGCGGCACGGTCGCCGGCCCGGGCGACGACCGCGCGCACGAGCTGATCACCGAGATCAACCAGCTGGCCGTCGGGGGGAAGGCGCTGAGCGACTACCGCGGACTCAAGGTCCTCCCGCCCCGACGCCGCCGCCGCGCTGTGCCGCCCCCGACGGGCGGGCACCTCCCGCAGGGACAGCTGACCGACGCCTACCCGCCCCCCGTCGCACCCGGCCCGGCCGGCGTCGGCGGCAACTGGCCGGCACCTCGATGAGCGGCGCCGAGCAGCTGACCGCTGCCTTCCGCCGCCTCGACGCGACGCTGCCGCTCGCGCAGTTCCCGCTGCCGATCGAGGGGGCCGAGGCGCTGCGTTCGCTCGCGGGCTCGATGGCCCACCAGGTCCGCGACTACCTCCTGCCCCGCGCAGCGCGCCTTGACGCCCCGCTGCTGGCCGTCGTCGGCGGCTCGACCGGCGCCGGCAAATCGACGCTCGTCAACTCGATCCTGCGCGCCCAGGTGACCAGACCCGGCGTGCTGCGCCCGACCACGAAGTCGCCGGTGCTGGTGTGCCACCCGAGCGACGAGGCGTGGTTCCGCACCGAACACGTCCTGCCCGACCTCGTCCGCACCGACACGCAGCTGCACGACTCCCGCGCTCTGCACATCGTCGCCACCGAGGCACTCCCGCCCGGCCTGGCGCTGCTAGATGCCCCCGACATCGACTCGATCGACGACGCCAACCGCAGCCTCGCGCGGCAGCTGCTCTTCGCCGCCGACCTGTGGCTGTTCGTCACCTCCGCCGCGCGCTACGCCGACGCCGTGCCGTGGGAGTACCTCGCCACCGCCGCCGAGCGCAACACCGTCGTCGCCGTCATCGTGAACCGCTGCCCACCCGGCGCGATCACCGACATCGGCGGCCATCTGTCGCAGCTGCTCTCCGAGCGGGGCCTGCCGCAGGCGAAGCTGTTCGCCGTCGCCGAGCGGGCGCTGCCGTCCGACGGCATGGTGCCCCCCGGCGACGTCTCCGGCATCCGCCAGTGGCTGGGCCAGCTGACCTCCGAGTCGGGCGCCCGCGCCCAGGTCGCGGTCCAGAGCCTCGCGGGCTCCGTCCGATCCCTCGACGCGCAGCTCACCGAGCTGACCGCCGGAGTGCAGCGCCAGCGTGACGCGCTGGCCGAGCTGCGCCGCGAGACCGTGGCTCCCTACCAGCGCGCCGCCGCGGCTGTCGCGGAGGCGGCGGGAGACGGCTCGCTCCTGCGCGGCGAGATCCTCAGCCGCTGGCAGGACCTCGTCGGCACCGGCGAGTTCATGCGCTCGATCGAGGAGCGCATCAGCGCGATCCGCGACCGGATCTCCGGCTGGTTCAAGGGGGAGCCGAAGGTCGAGGCCATGGAGGTCGCGATCGCCGACTCCCTGACCGCCGTCCTGCTGGAGGCGGGGGAGCGGGCCGCTGAGGAGACGGCCGCGTCGTGGTCCCTGACCCGCTGGGGCCGCGACATCCTGTCGGCCGCCCCGCACCTGCAGCGCGCCTCCGACCAGTTCCCCGAGGCCGCGGCCGCCGCGATCCGCGCCTGGCAGACCGACGTGCTGAGCCTTGTCGAGCAGCAGGGCCGCGGCAAGCGGATGAAGGCCCGGTTCCTGGCCATCGGCACCAACGTCGTCGGCGCCGCCCTGATCATTGTCGTGTTCGCGTCGACGGGCGGGCTGACCACCGCCGAGATCGGCATCGCGGGCGGCACGTCGCTGCTGGCGCAGCGGCTGCTCGAGGCCGTCTTCGGGGAGGACGCCGTGCGGCGCCTCGCCGAGCACGCCCGCCGCCAGCTGCACGACCGCGTCGACGACGCGCTCGCCGACGAGGCCGCGCGCTATATCCAGATCCTGGAGACGTTGTCGGTCGACAGCGACGCGACCGGTGAACTCCAGGCCGCGGCGGCAGACCTGCGCGAGGCCGCCCGCGCCGCCTTCGACGACCTGACAGCCCCGGAGCTCACCTGATGAACCTGAACGACCAGCTCGCGTACCTGAACCAGGCCGTCGAGCACGTCTCCGGGCGCGTCCCGGCCGAGACCGAGGCCCACGCCCGCCACGTCCTCGCGCACGCCGGCCGCCGCCTGGCGGCCGGTCCCCAGACGGTCGTCGCGCTCGGCGGGGCCACCGGGTCGGGCAAGTCCAGCCTCTTCAACGCCATCAGCGGCACCCGGCTCGCCGAGCAGGGCGCCCGCCGTCCGACGACCTCGAAGACGTTGGCCGTCAGCTTCTCCGCGACCAACCCGCCGCTGCTGGACCTGCTGGGCGTCGAGCGCCGCCACGAGGCGGAGCCGCCTACGCCCGCCTTCGCCGACGTCGTGCTGCTGGACCTGCCCGACCACGATTCGACCAGCCGGGTGCACCGCGACGAGGTCGACCGGATGGTCGGCCTGGTCGACCAGTTCGTCTGGGTCCTCGACCCGCAGAAGTATGCCGACGCGGCCATCCACAAGCGCTACCTCCAGCCGCTGGCCGGGCACCGCGAGGTCATCACCGTGGTGCTCAATCACGCCGACCTCCTGAACCCCGAGGCCAGGGCCCAGTGCCTGGCCGACGTCCGCCGCCTGCTCGACTCCGACGGCCTGACCGGCGTCCCGCTCATCGCGACCAGCGCCCTGACCGGCATGGGGCTCGAGGAACTCCGGGCCAGGCTCGGCCTGCTCGCCCAGTCCAAGAAGGCCGCCGCGCAGCGGCTCGCCGCCGACGTCGACGAGGCCGCCCGCGAGCTCGACCATGCGCTGGGCCGGATCGACGTTCCCGCAGCGGGGCGCGAGGTCCTCGACCGCGTCACCGTCGAACTGTCGTCGGCCGCGGGGGTCCCCGTCGTGGTCGACGCGGTGCGCGACTCCGTGCGCCATCGCGGGCAGCTCGCCACCGGCTGGCCGCTGGTGAAGTGGATCGGCCGCTTGAAGCCCGACCCGCTGCGTCGCCTGCGGCTCGGCGAGGCGAAGACGCAGCCCGAGCTGGAGTCCGCGCCGGTCGTGGAGCGCAGCTCCCTGCCGACCCGGTCGGCCGCCTCGTCCGCCCACCAGTCCGCCGCGCTGCGGACCCTCGTCGGCGCCGTCGGGGACCCGCTGCCCGGACCCTGGCGCCAGGGGGTCGTCGACGCGCTGCGCGCCGCGGAGCCTGGCCTCCCGGACGAGCTCGACCGCGCCGTGGTGACCACCGACCTGCGGGTGGCCAGGAACCCCGCCTGGTGGCAGGTCATCCGCGCCCTGCAGTGGGTGCTGATCGCGGCCGTGGTCGTCGGGCTGGGCTGGCTGACCCTGAACGCGGTGCTCGGCTACCTCGGGCTCCCGCCGTTCGCCAACTACCCGCTCGGGCCCGAGGGCGGCCTGCAGGTTCCCGTCCCGACCGTGCTGCTGCTCGGCGGCATTCTCGGCGGCATCCTCACCTCCGGCCTGTCCCAGCTGGCGATCAACGCGGCGGCGGGTTCCTCGGCACGCCGGGCGCAGAAGGCGCTGCGGTCGTCGGTCGAGGCCGTCGCCCAGCGGAGCCTCGTCGGCCCGGCCATGAGCCAGGTGCAGGATTACGCGGCCGCCCGCGCCGCCATCGACAGGCTCCTCTGAGGAGCCGATGCGCCCCGTTCGGGGCAAGCTGGCATACTTGCCTGCGGTCAACGCGAAGGGAGCCCTGGTGGCCGAGTTCATCTACACCATGCACAACGTCCGGAAGACGGTCGGCGACAAGGTCATTCTCGACAACGTCACACTGTCGTTCTTCCCGGGCGCCAAGATCGGTGTCGTCGGCCCGAACGGCGCCGGCAAGTCCACCATGCTGAAGCTGATGGCCGGCATGGACCGACCCAACAACGGCGAGGCGAACCTCGCCAAGGGCGCCACCGTCGGCATCCTGCTGCAGGAGCCGCCGCTGAACGAGGACAAGACGGTCCTCGAGAACGTCGAGGAGGCCGTCGCCGAGACCAAGGCGATGCTGAAGCGCTTCGACGAGATCGGCATGGCCATGGCCGAGCCCGACGCGGACTTCGACGCCCTGATGGACGAGATGGGCAGCCTGCAGACCGAGCTCGAGCACCGCAACGCGTGGGAGATCGACTCCATGCTCGAGCAGGCGATGGACGCGCTCCAATGCCCGCCCGGCGACGCCGACGTCAAGGTCCTCTCCGGTGGCGAGCGCCGCCGCGTCGCGCTCTGCAAGCTGCTGCTCGAGGCCCCCGACCTGCTGCTGCTCGACGAGCCCACCAACCACCTCGACGCCGAGAGCGTCGACTGGCTCGAGAAGCACCTCAAGACCTACCCCGGCGCCGTGCTCGCCGTCACGCACGACCGCTACTTCCTGGACAACGTCGCCGAGTGGATCTGCGAGATCGACCGCGGCCGCCTCTACCCCTACGAGGGCAACTACTCCAAGTACCTGGAGACCAAGCGCGCCCGCCTGAGCGTCGAGGGCAAGAAGGACGCCAAGCGCGCCAAGATCCTCGAGAAGGAACTCGAGTGGGTCCGCGCCAACCCCAAGGCCCGCCAGGCCAAGAACAAGGCCCGCCTCGCCCGCTACGAGGAGCTCGCCGCCGAGGCGGAGCGCCGCAAGGCCGTCGACCTGGCCGAGATCAACATCCCGCCGGGCCCGCGCCTCGGCTCCGTCGTCCTCGAGGTCAAGAACCTCAAGAAGGGCTTCGGCGACCGCGTCCTCATCGACAACCTGTCCTTCACCCTGCCGCGCGCCGGCATCGTCGGCATCATCGGCCCCAACGGCGTCGGCAAGACCACGCTGTTCAAGACCATCACCGGTCTCGAGGCCGCCGACTCCGGCGAGGTCAGGGTCGGCGAGACCGTCTCCTTCAGCTACGTCGACCAGGGCCGCACCGGCCTCGACGCCAAGAAGAACGTCTGGGAGGTCGTCTCCGACGGTCTGGACTTCATCAAGGTCGCGAACTTCGAGATGCCGTCGCGCGCCTACGTCGCGTCCTTCGGGTTCAAGGGCCCGGACCAGCAGAAGCTGGCCGGCGTCCTGTCCGGTGGTGAGCGCAACCGTCTGAACCTGGCGCTGACCCTCAAGCAGGGCGGCAACGTGCTGCTGCTCGACGAGCCCACCAACGACCTCGACGTCGAGACGCTCCAGTCGCTGGAGGACGCGCTGCTGGAGTTCCCCGGCTGCGCCGTCGTCATCTCGCACGACCGCTGGTTCCTCGACCGCGTCGCCACCCACATCCTCGCGTGGGAGGGCACCGAGGAGAACCCGGCGAACTGGTTCTGGTTCGAGGGCAACTTCGCCGACTACGAGCAGAACAAGATCGAGCGCCTCGGCCCGGAGGCCTCGCGCCCGAAGTCGTCGGCCCACCGCCGCCTGACCCGCTGACCGGACGGGCGCGTCACCGCTCCCAGAGCGTGACGCGCCACCGGCCATGGAAGGAGCCGACGTCCGTGCGGGTGAGCCCCGCAGCCAGCAGCTGGTCGCGGAGATGTGCATACGTCGCGCGCGGCTTCGACCGTGCGAAGTGGATCCAGATGGCGGAGGTGGCGTCGGCCAGTTCGGCCCTGCGCTCCTTCTGGGGTCTCACGTCCCGCCAGACGTTCGGGCTGTCCGGAGCCGGGGTCGTCAGGATGTTGGACGCGAAGAGCTCGGGGTCTGACTGCGCGAAGTAGTAGCTCGCGCCCGTGCCGTCGATCAGCACGACCGCCTCGGGGTGCTCCGCCCGGAGGTCGTCGACGAAGGCCAGCAGCTCGACGATGGGGTTGTCGTGCCCCTCGACATCGCGGATCGCGACGTGCGTCGGCGCCCCGAGGTATGCGACCGCGACGACGAGCGTCGCCGCGACGAGCGTCCGCACCGCTGAGCGGAGGGCACGGGGCAGCACCCTGGCCACCAGCAGCCCGAGCTGCGTCGCGCCCACCGCGGCGAGGGCAGCCGCCGGGAGGATCAGGGGCATCCAGTAGCGCACCCGGATGAACTGGGCGTGCACGATACCGGCCACGACGCCGCCGACCAGAGGCACGAGCAGCCAGATCCATGCTGTGCCGAGGAACCGGCGCATCGCCGGCGTGAACAGCGAGATGAGCGAGGCGGCGATCAGGGCAAGCAGCAGCCAGGTGGTCGCGTCCGCCTCTCTCGCTCCGGAGGCGACGCGCTGCGCGGCGTCGACGATCAGTTCGGCGGTGGGGCTCTGGGCCTGCACGGGCCCGGTGCCGTGCGACGCGATGTGGATCACCGGCAGCACGGCGACGGCGGCCGCCGCGGCCAGCGGGGCCAGCAGCCGCACGCGCGCCACGAACCAGCCGTGCCTCGACGGCAGGGCGACACACCACAGGGCGGCGATGCCCATGGCGCCCCACTGCAGCAGCCCGAAGAGCGACGCGGCGGGGATGGCGAGCAGGGACATGCACAGCACGACGGCGTAGACGGGCGAGGGCCTCCGCTCGTCGGCGGGGGAGTTCCACCTGTCGAACGACCACCAGGCGACGGCCGTGACGGCGAGCAGGAGCGCCGCCGGGCGGGCCTCCTGCGCGTACCGGGACATACCCGGCAGCGCCACCAGCATCCCGGCGGCCACCACGCCGGCGACCCGGCCGTGGTGGCGCGACACCAGGAGGTGGACGAACAGGACCGCGACGGCGGCGAGCACGGCCGACAGCGACCGGATCGCACCGATCGTGACCTCCCCGGGGAGAAGGTCAACCCACAGCTTCGCGACCAGGTAGTAGGGCAGGAGCGGCGCGTCGGTCCCGTCCCACAGGAGCAGCAGTTGGTCCCAGGATCGGGTCCGCAGCGTCTCGTACGTGACGCCCTCGTCGGTCCACGCGAAGGGTTCGCCGATGCGCCAGAGGAAGACGAGCAGCGCTGCGCCGAAGCACAGGGCGCCGGTGAGCAGGCCGGCGAGTCGTCGACCGCGCGTGTCGTCACTCACACCTGCCACACTAGCCTTCATGACCAGAGCGCGCCCGGGACGGCGTGATCGTCGGACCCCGCTAGGCTGCCAGATCATGTCTTCCCCGGTTCCCGTGCCCCGATATCCCCTCGGCGAGGTCGGCTACCAGCTGCTGTGGGCAGGCATCGTGCTGCTCCCGCTGGTGGCGGGAGGCCTGAGGGCACTGACCACCCCCGGCGACGTCGTGTTCGCGCTGTACGCGCTGGTGGGGATCCCCGCGACGGTCGCGATGCAGGCCATGGCCGCCATGCTGGCCTCCACGTACCGCCGCCGCCAGTGGCGGCACTGGCTCGGCCCCGTCGGCGCCTGGACCTCGTTCGCCTACTACGGGCTCTGGATCCTCCTGGTCCTCACGATCCCCGACGGCGACCCGGGAGACCCGATCCAGTCCGTCTTCTCCCGGATCTTCGGCGTACCGGCGGCGGAGGCCGCGGTGACGGTCCTCCTGATCGCCATCGGCCTTGCCTACCTGACCCTGCTCGTCGCGATCCGCGTCGAGGGGGAGCGCGCCATCGCCCGCTGGGGCGAGGCCTGGGACGTGTCAGTGGGTGGCGAGCAGCTCGGAAAGTGACATGGAGGCGCGGCCGGCCAGGGAGGTCAGCTGCGTCTGGCAGGAGAACCCGTCGGCCAGCACGATGGCGTCGGGGTTGGCCTCGATGGCCGGGCCGAGGTCGTGCTCGAACACCTTCACGCTCACCTCATGGTGGCCTCGTTCGACGCCGAAGTTTCCGGCCAGGCCGCAGCAGCCACCCACCACGATGAGCGTCGCCCCGGTCGCCTCCAGGAGCTGACGGTCGACGTTCCACCCGATCACGGAGGCGTGGTGGCAGTGCGGCTGGGCGACGATAGTGTGCCCGCTCAGATCGGGGGCGACGAAGTCCTCGTCGGTCGCCAGGAACTCCGCGAGCGTGAGCACCTTGCCGTTCAGCGCAGCCACGTTGGCGTCGTCGGGCAGCAGCTCGGGAGCGTCGCTGCGCCACACGGCGGTGCAGCTCGGCTCCACGCCGACGATCGGCACGCCCTGCGCCACGTACGGGGCCAGCACCTTCGCGGCGTTGGCGAGCTGGCGGCGGGCGCCGTCGAGCTGGCCGGTCGAGATCCAGGTCAGGCCGCAGCAGGCCGTCTCGTTCAGCACCTCGGGCTCGTAGCCGAGGCCGACCAGCACCTTCACCATGGCGGCGAAAGATGTCGACTCGAAGCAGTCCGAGAAGGAGTCGACCCAGATGAGCACCCTGCCCTTCGAGCCGACGGGGATCTCGCCGAGCTGTGATCGGGCGGTCCGCGATGCGAAGCGTGGGATCTGGCGCCGCCCGTCGACGCCGGCGCCGAACTTGAGGGCCGCGCCGAGCACGGGGGCCTTGCCGACGGCGTTGATCAGGGGGCCGATGCCGGGGATCGCCGTGATCAGGCGGCCCCAGCGGGGCAGCCAGCCGAGCGCGTAGTGGTTGCGTGGACGCAGCCGACCCTTCAGTCGCTCGTGCGTGACGCGGGCCTTGTAGGCGGCCATGTCGATGCCGGTGGGGCAGTCGCGGGCGCAGCCCTTGCAGCTGAGGCACAGGTCGAGCGCGGCGGCGACCTCGGGCGAGCGCCAGCCCTGCGAGATCAGCGACCCGTTGACCATCTCCTGCAGCGCGCGCGCCCGGCCGCGGGTCGAGTCCTTCTCGTCGCGGGTGGCCTGGAAGCTGGGGCACATCACTCCGCCGCCGGCGGTGGAGTTGGCCAGGCACTTGCCGACGCCCGAGCACTGGTGGACGGCCTCCACGAACTCGGCGTCCGTCGACGACAGCGGGGAGCGGCTGACGGCCACCATGCGCAGGTCCGCTTCAACAGGGGCCGGGTCGACGAGCACGCCGGGGTTGAGCAGGCCCTCGGGGTCGAAGATCCGCTTGACCTGGCCGAACAGCTCGATGGCCTCGGGCGTGTACATGTGCGGCAGCAGCGCCGAGCGGGCGCGGCCGTCGCCGTGCTCGCCGGACATGGAGCCGCCGAAGCGTGCCACCAGCTGCGCGGCCTCCTCGACGAAGGCCTTGTAGCCCTCGGCGCCGCCGTCGGCGGTCAGGGGGAAGTCGATGCGGCAGTGCACGCAGCCGTCGCCGAAGTGGCCGTACGGGAGGCCCTGCAGGCCGTGGCGCGTCAGGAGTGCATCGAACTCGCGCAGGTAGGTGCCGAGGTGCTGCGGCGGGACGGCGGCGTCCTCCCAGCCCCCGTAGGCGGGGCGGTCCAGCGAGACGCCAGCGAGGCCGGCGCCGTCGGCGCGGATCTTCCACAGCTCGGCTGCGCGGACCGGGTCGTCGACGATCCACCCCTCGGTGGCTGCTGCGTGAGCGAGCAGCGCGTCGGCACGGGAGCGGACCTCGGCGGCGTCGTCGCCGACCAGCTCGAGGAACATCCAGCCGTCGCCGGCGGGCAGCACGCCGACGCTGTCGGGGCCGTTCTTGGCGACGACGACGTCGACGATGCGGCGGTCGAGGCCCTCGCAGGCCGTGGGGGAGAACTGCAGCAGGCGGGAGATGTCGTCGCCGGCGTCCGGCATGGTCGGGTAGCCGAGCGCGACCATCAGCCGCTCGGGGGCGTCGGCGACCAGCCGCACCGTCGCGCGGACGATCACGCCGAGGGTGCCTTCGGTGCCGGAGAAGAACCGTGGCACGTTGAAGCGATTCTCGGGCAGCAGGTGCTCGAGCGAGTAGCCGGAGACCTGGCGGCTGAACGTGCCGAACTCCGTGCGGATCAGCCCGAGGTTGGAGGCCACGAGGTTCCGCAGCTCGGGCAGGTCGTCGGTGCCGAGCGTGACCAGTTCCCCGGTGCCGGTGATGATGTCGAGGCTCACCACGTTGTCGGCCATCCGGCCGTAGCCCAGGGCGCGGGGGCCGCACGCGTTGTTGCCGATCATGCCGCCGACGGTGCAGCGCGTCGAGGTCGACGGGTCGGGTCCCAGCCTGAGTCCGAAACTCCGCGCCGCGACCTGCAGCTGTTCCTGCACGACGCCGGGGTCGATGACGGCGGTGCGGCTGGTCTCGTCGATCGAGTGGATCGTGGTCAGGTGCCGGGCCACGTCGATCACCAGGCCGGGGCCGACGGCGTTGCCGGCGCAGGAGGTCCCGGCGCCGCGCGCCGTGATGGGCATCCCGATCTCGAGGGCCGCGCGGACGACCGCGACCAGCTCGTCGCTGGTCCGCGGGCGTGCCACGGCCTGCGGTGCGACGCGGTAGAGGGACGCGTCACTCGAGTAGAGCGCGCGGGTCAGCGTGGAGGTGTCGATGATCTCCGCAAGGTCGCCGAGCCGGTCGAGCAGCAGTTCGTGGGGTGCCGTTGCCGAGAGAGTCACGGCCCTAGTCTGCCACCGTGGCCCTGCTGGTCGGCCACCGCCAGGGTTGCCTGGACCGCACGGCCGAGGGCCGCGTAGTCGTCGGGGTCGATCGCGTCGACGAAGACGCGGCGCACGGAGTCGACGTGCGCCGGGGCCGCCCGCTTGAGGAGGGCGAAGCCCTCGTCCGTCAGGTGCGCCTGCACGCCCCGCCCGTCGACCTCGCAGGTGCTGCGCGAGATCCAGCCAGCCTGCTCCATCCGCTTGACGGTGTGGGTCAGGCGCGAGCGGGAGTGGCCGACGGACGCGGCGAGCTCTCCCATCCGTACGGTGTGGTCCGGGGACTCGCTGAGGCGGACGAGCAGCTCATACTCGGCCAGGCTGAGGCCGAACTGGTCGAGCGCGTCCTCGAGGTATTCGGCGATGTGGGTCTGGGCGAGGAGGTAGTTGCGCCAGACGCGCTGCTGATCCTCCGTCAGCCACCCTGCTGTTGGTTCGGACATGCGGGGAGTGTAGCACATGGTTGAGATTTCAAGTAGCTGGGGATGGGTATCCCCTGCGGGTTGTCCCGATGCATGGCGACCTGACGCGATAGCCTGTCCCGCAAACCACCGCCCTAGGAGAAGAGTCGAAGGTGTCGATTCGAGAAGAACTGCTGGAAAAGGCCGCCGACAACGTCGGACACATGTTCCGCCGTCGCGTGGAGGCAACCCCTGACCACGAGGCCTTCCTCGATCCCGACCGTGCGGCGGAGGGCCCGAACACCTGGCAGCCCTATACGTGGCGCCAGTCGCAGGTCGTCGTCGACCGCCTGGCCGCCGGACTGCTGTCGCGCGGGCTGAAGTACGAGGAGCGCGTCGCGATCGCCTCGTCGACGCGCCTCGAGTGGATCTTCGTAGACCTGGCGATCGCCTGCGCCGCCGGGGCGACCACCACGATCTACCCCAACACGGCGCGCGAGGAGTTCGACTACATCCTCACCGACTCCGGCTCCGTCGTGCTCTTCGCGGAGGACAGGGGGCAGCTGGAGAAGGCTCTCGGACACGATGTGCTGGACAGCCAGCTGCACACCATCGTGCTCATCGACGCCGACGGTGTCGAGCTGAATGACCGCGTCATCTCCTATCAGCAGCTGCTCGACGCCGGGGAGGCCCATCTCGCCGCGCACCCCACGGCGGTGGACGACGCGATCGCCTCCACCACCCGCGACACGCTGTCCACCCTCATCTACACCTCCGGTACCACCGGCACGCCCAAGGGCGTGCGGCTCAACCACATCTCCTGGGTCTACGAGGGCATCGCCACCAAGCACCTCGACGTCATCGAACACACCGACCTGCAGTACCTCTGGCTCCCGCTGAGCCACGTCTTCGGCAAGGCCCTGATCGCCTGTCAGCTCGAGTACGGCTTCACCTCGGCCGTCGACGGCCGCATCGACCGCATCGTCGATGGCCTCGGCGAGGTCCGCCCCACGTTCATGTGCGGCGCCCCGCGGATCTTCGAGAAGGTCCGCGGCGCCGTGATGACCGGCTCCAAGGGCGTCAAGGCCCGCATCGCGCGCTGGGCGTTCGCCGTCGGTCGCGACGCCGTCCCCTACCTCTCCAAGGGCCAGGAACTGCCCAGCCGGCTCGCGATCCAGCACCGGCTCGCCGACAGGCTGGTCTACTCGAAGCTCAAGGAGAAGCTCGGCGGCCGGATCAAGTTCATGATCTCCGGCTCCGCGAAGCTGTCCCCGCAGATCCAGGCGTGGTTCTTCGGCGCCGGCATCGTGATCGTCGAGGGCTACGGCTCCACCGAGACCTCCGCCATCGCGTGCTTCGATCTGCCCAATCCCACGCTCGGCACCGTCGGCCCGCCGCTGCCCGGCATCGAGTTCAAGATAGCCGACGACGGCGAGGTGTTGATCAACGGACCCATCATCACACCCGGCTACCACAACCTCCCGGAGCGGACCGCCGAGGTCCTGCACGACGGCTGGTACGCCACCGGCGACATCGGTCACCTCACCGACGAGGGCAAGCTAGTCATCACCGAGCGCAAGAAGGACCTCTTCAAGACCTCCGGAGGCAAGTACGTCGCGCCGCAGAAGGTCGAGGCGGCCATCACCGCCAACATCCCGTACATCTCGCAGGCAATCGCGGTGGGCGACGGACGGAAGTACTGTTCCGCGCTGGTCGTTCTCGACCCGCAGCTGCTCGCGAAGTGGGCCCAGAAGCGTGGCTTGGAGGGGCTGAGCTACGCCGACCTGACGCAGCGCTCCGAGATCCACGCCTCGGTGGAGAAGCAGATGGAGAAGGCCAACGCGAAGCTCGAGCGCTGGGAGACCGTGAAGAAGTTCACGATCCTCGACCACGAGCTGACGGTCGAGAATGAGGGTGTGACGGCCAACATGAAGATCCGCCGCTCCATCGTGACGGGCAAGTACCAGGACCTCGTCGACGCGATGTACCCGCAGGAGGACTGACCTGCGGCCCCGGCGCTACGGGGCTAGGGTCGGCTCGTGACATTCACCGCTGAGATCCCGCTGCGCTGGTCCGACCTGGACGCGCAGGGCCATGTCAACAACGCCCTGGTCGTCGACTACCTCCAGGAGGCGCGCGTCGCGTTCCTCCGGAGCGGGGTCGCGTCGCCGCTCCTCGACAGCGGCGTGGTCGTCGTCGGCCACCGGGTCGAGTACCGCAGCCCCATCGCCTACGCCGACGTGCCCGTGCGGGTCGAGCTCGGCGTGAGCGCGCTCGGAGGGGCGCGCATCGAACTCGCCTACCGGGTGCTGCAGGACGGGAAGCCGTGCGTCAACGCCCGCACCGTCCTGACCCCGTTCAACTTCAACGAGCAGCGGCCCCAGCGACTCAGTCCCGAGCATCGCGCGTTCTTCGACGCGCATCGCATCGAGGCGGAGGCGCTGCGGCCGCTGGCGTTCCCGCCGCTGGGCGGGGCGGGCACCCCCGTGCCGCTGGCGGTCCGCTGGACCGACCTCGACTCCTACGGGCACGTCAACAACGCGAAGGTGTTTGACTTCCTCCAGCAGGCCCGTGTCACGGCGACGACCGCGTGGGTGCCGGCCATGGCGCGTGCCGGGGCACCAAGGTCCGAGCGGATGTGGCTCGTGGCCCGCCAGGACGTGGACTACCTCGTCCAGCTGCCCCACCGCATGGAGCCGTTCGAGGTCCGCGTCGCACCGGTCGCGGTCGGCACCACCTCCCTGACGGTCGAGGCGGAGGTGACGGACCCGGCCGACGGCACCGTTTTCGCGCGCGGAGTCACGGTGCTGGTGTCCGCTGACGCCCATGGTCGTCCGACGCCGCTCGGGCCGGAACTGACGCTGGGTCTCGAACGCCACACATTGGGGCACGAAAGGGCCTCCGGCAACGGAGGGGATGCTCCCCTGAGGTCGTAACATCCTTGCCACCCGGCGGGCGCTGGTGCCCCCGGGGCAAAGGAGAAGACGATCATGTCGCAGCCGCTGACCACGGCGACCGTCGAGCTCATGGCGCCCCTGACAGGGGTCCTCGTTCCGCTCGATCAGGTGCCCGACCCGGTGTTCGCGAAGAAGATGGTGGGTGACGGTTTCTCGATAGACCCCCTCTACGGCCTCCTCGTGGCGCCGGTCGCCGGCGAGGTCGTCGATCTGCAACCCTCGCACCACGCCATCACGCTCCGCACGGCCGAGGGGCTCGAGATCCTGATGCACATCGGGCTGGACACGGTCGCGCTCGGCGGTGAGGGGTTCACGCCCAGAGTCGCCGAGGGGGCCTCGGTCGCGCCCGGCGACCCGCTGATCGAGTTCGACCTAGACGGCGTCGGCCGCGCCGCCAAGAGCCTGCTCACGCAGGTCGTGATCACGAACATGGAGATCGTCGACTCCATCGCACCCAGCGCAGGGATGGTGGAAGCGGGCAGCTCGGTGGCCGCCTTCGTGCAGCTGAAGGCACAGGACGAGGCCGACGGTCAGCCGAAGCAGGGCGCGGCGGTCACCTCGCAGGCGCTCATCATCCCGAATCCGACCGGACTGCATGCCCGGCCCACCGCGACGTTGGTGAACCTGGCCAAGCAATACTCGTCCGACGTGCGGATCCGGCGCGGCGACGACACGGCCAACGCGAAGTCGATCGTGGCGATCATGGGCATGGCCGTCGCGCGCGGCGACAAGGTCACCGTCACGGCGCACGGGTCCGACGCGGCGGAGGCCGTCGATGCCATCGTGGCGGCCATCAGGGAGGGGCTGGGCGAGGCCATCCCGGCCTCGGGCACCGACGACACGGTGGCGATGCCGGCCGTCCCCGCGGAGGCAGCCCCCGCTCCAGCGCCGCTCAGGGCGGCGCCCGAACCGCGATCCGGCGACCCGGACCTCCTGCTCGGCGTGGCCGCGTCGCCCGGCCTGGGGGTCGGCACCGTCGTGCAGGTGCGCCACGACGACATCGCGGTCTCCGAGACCGGGGAGGACCACCACAAGGAGCGCCGCAAGCTCAACAGCGCCATCGATCGCGCGGCCCTCGACCTGTCGGCCCTGGAGCTGAAGCTCGAACGGGACGGGTCAGCCGACAAGGCGGCGATCTTCGCCGCCCACGGCGAGATCCTGCAGGACCCCGAGCTCCTCGACATCGCGGTGAGCGCCATCGACAAGGGTAAGAGCGCGCCCTTCGCCTGGCGGGCCGCGTACAACTCCTTCGCCGACCAGCTCGCAGGCCTCGACAACGAGGTGCTCGCCGGGCGCGCCGCCGACGTGCGTGACGTCGGCCAGCGGGTGCTCGAGGAGCTGACCGGACAGCGGTCCGAGAAGGCGGAGCTGCCCGAGGCCGCGATCCTCGTCGCGGAGGAGCTGACCCCGTCGGACACCGCGCAGCTGGACCGCAGCCGGGTCGTCGGCTTCGCGACGACCGGCGGCGGGGCGTCGTCGCACGTGGCGATCATCGCCCGCTCCTTCGGGATCCCCGCCGTCGCCGGCATCGAGCCGGGGGCGCTCGACATCGCCGAAGGGAGCCGGGTGGTGCTCGACGGCACGGCCGGCACGCTGCGGCAGAACCTCAGCGACACCGAGATCGACGAGATCCTGGCCCGCCAGCGTCGGATGGCCGAGCGCAGGGAGCGCGAGCTGGCAGCCAAGGACCAGCCGGCCGTCACGACCGACGGCCACGCCGTGCAGGTGGTCGCCAACATCGGCGGCGCCGACGACGCGGCCCAGTCCGTCACGATGGGCGGTGAGGGCGTCGGGCTGCTGCGTTCCGAGTTCGTGTTCCTCGGCCGGACGACGGCACCGACCGAGGCGGAGCAGGCGGATGTCTACGCCGCCTGCGCGAAGGCGCTGCGGCCCGGCGACCCGCTGGTCATCCGCACGCTCGACGTCGGCGGAGACAAGCCGCTGGCCTATGTGCCGATACCGGTGGAGGAGAACCCGTTCCTCGGCATCCGCGGGGTGCGTGTGGGCCTGGAGCAGCCGGAGCTGCTGCGCACGCAGTTGCGCGCCATCCTGGCCGCCGCCGAGGCGGGGGCGGAGCTGCACATCATGTTCCCGATGATCGCGACCATTGCAGACTGGCGCGCCGCCAAGGCCATCTACGACGAGGTCGCCGAGGACCACCCGACCTCGGCCCACGTCAGCGTCGGCATCATGATGGAGGTCCCGTCCGTGGCGGTGATGGCGGAGCAGTTCGCCGCCGAGGATGGCTGTGACTTCTTCTCGGTCGGCACCAACGACCTGACCAGCTACACGCTCGCCATGGACCGCGGCCACCCCAAGCTGGCCTCGCAGGTCGACCCCTGCAACCCGGCTGTCCTCAAGTTGATCGGCGACGCGGCCGAGGCGCTGCACCGCCATGGCAAGTGGCTCGGCATCTGCGGGGGCGTGGCCTCCGACGTGCAGGCCGTGCCGATCCTCCTGGGGCTCGGGGTGGATGAGCTCAGCTGCTCGATCCCCGCCATCCCCGCCGTCAAGGCAGCCGTCAGGGCCGTCTCCATCGCCCACTGCAGGGAGATCGCCGCGCGCGCGGTCACCTGCGCCACACCTGAAGATGTCCGGGCACTTGTCCCGGCCACGGAGGACTGAGGTCAGTCATGAGCACCGCACAAGACATCCTGAAGGCCGTAGGCGGGCCCGACAACATCGTGAGCCTCACGCACTGCGCGACGCGGCTGCGCTTCCAACTCGTCGACGCCTCCGCCATCAATCAGACCGAGGTCGAGTCGATCAAGGGCGTGATGGGCGCCGTTCCCCAGGCGGGGGAGCGGTACCAGATCATCATGGGCGGCGCCGTCCAGAATGCCTACAACGACATCAACGCGCTGCCGGAGATGCAGACCCGGCGCGAACCCACCGACGCCGAGCTCAAGGCAGCCGCCCGCGCGGGCGGGGTCCGCGGGAGGTTCGCCTGGGTGGACTCGTTCTTCGAGTTCCTCTCCGACTCCTTCCGCCCCATCCTCGGCGCTCTGCTCGGGGCGTCACTGTTCATCACGTTCATGTCCCTGATGTCGACGCTCGGGGTGATCGGGAACTGGGCCGACCCGCGCGTGGAGCTGCCCGTGGGCTGGCAGTTCGTCAACCTGCTGTGGCAGTCGGTGTTCATCTTCCTGCCGCTGATGGTCGCCTACAACGCCAGCAAGAAGGTGGGCGCGGACCCCTGGGTGGGTTTCGCGGTCATGGCGCTCGTCATGTTGCCGGGATTCTCGGCACTCGGCACGTCCGACGCCGCGTACACCGCGACGATCGCTGGATCGGACGTGACCCTCATCGACATCTTCGGGGTCCCGCTGACGATCTTCTCCTACAACTCGCAGGTGTTCCCGCCGCTCCTGATGGCGGGCATCCTCGGCCCGCTGTACAAGCTGCTGAAGAAGATCATCCCCGAGAACCTGCAACTGATCTTCGTACCGTTCCTGGCGATGCTGATCATGCTCCCGCTCACCGCCTTCCTCATCGGCCCGATCGGCGTCTTCCTAGGCGCCTGGGTCGCGGGCGGACTCGGCGCGATCAACGCGTTCAGTCCGCTGATCTTCGCCATCATCATCCCGCTCGCCTACCCGTTCATGGTGCCGCTCGGCCTGCACTGGCCGTTGAACGCGGTGATGCTGCTGAACATCCAGAACCTCGGCTACGACTTCATCCAGGGGCCCATGGGCGTGTGGAACTTCGCCTGCTTCGGTGCGACCGCGGGAGTGCTCTACATCTCGTGGCGCGGCAAGGATGTGCAGATGCGGCAGACCGCCACCGGAGCACTGGCAGCCGGACTCCTCGGCGGCATCTCCGAGCCGTCCCTCTACGGCATCCACCTGCGGTTCAAGCGCATCTATCCGCGCATGCTGATCGGCTGTCTGGTCGGCGGCCTGATCATCGGCATCGGCGGGACCCTGACCTCGCAGGTGACCACCAACGCCTTCGTGTTCACCTCGCTGCTGACCATCCCGGCCTTCTCGAACATCGGGCTCTACGCGATCTCGGTGGTCACGGCCTTCGTCACTTCCATGATCCTGGTGATCATCTTCGACTACCGCACCCCGGAGCAGAAGGCGGCCGCGAAGCGTTCCGCGGCCGACGACGAGATCGTCACCGCCGAGCCCCGCGTCATCGTCGTCGGTGACGTGGAGTCGAACCAGGCCAAGCAGTGGGTGGCGGCGCTCGGCGGGGAGGCCAACATCGTCTCGCTCGAGCCCATCGCGGAGACGCGGGTGCGGGTCGAGGTCAGCGACTCGGCCGCCGTGGACGTCGAGGCCCTGCGCCGGGCCGGGCTGCAGGGCGTCGTCGAGGCGTCGCCGGGGGTCTGGCACCTGGTCGCGGGCCTGGAGGCGGCCCAGTACGCGGAGGGTATGCGTCGCCGGGTCGCCTCGGCACAGCCCGCCTGAGCACTCAGGACGGCTGGCAGGTGGGGCACCACCAGATGATGCGTTCCTGACCGGCGTCGCTGTCCGCGATGCTCGACCCGCCCCCGAGCGTCGCGGACACGATCGTGGTGCCGCAGCGCAGGCAGGGGCGGTGGTTGCGGCCGAACACGAAGGTCGTGTGGCCGCGCCGGTGGTCGCCGGTGAACGTCCTGACGGGGGAGTCGAGGTTGCCGCGCATCAGCTTCGCCGACAGGTCGATCATCGCCTCGGCGGGCGCGTCGCTGACCGGGCGAGCGGGGTGGACCCCGCTCAGGAAGCAGACCTCGGCGCGGTATTCGTTGCCGATGCCCGCGAGGTTGCGCTGGTCGAGCAGGGCCTCGCCGATGCTCCGGCCGGGGTCGGCGAGCACGCGTCGGACGGCCTCGTCGCGCTCTCGCGGCCAGGCGTCGGCGAGCAGGTCCGGGCCGAGCCAGCCGAGCCTCCGGTCGAGCTGGGCCGATGGCCACAGCTCGACAAGGCCGAGGTCGTGCCCGACGAGTTCCACGTCGCCCGTCACCCGCACGACGACGCGTGCGGTGTGCGCGGGCAGCGACCACCGCTGGCCGACGGGGTGGATGCGCCAGGTGCCCTCCATCCGCAGATGCGTGTGGAGCATCAGGCCGGAGCAGTCCCACAGGAGGTGCTTGCCGCGCGGGAAGACCCGGTCGATGGTGTGGCCGGTGAGCGTCGCGGTGGCGAGCTGGGGGACGCGGAACTGGCTGTAGGTGATCTCTCTGCCCTCGAGCGGTTGGAGCCGGTGGGCGAGACGCCAGACGGAGTCGCCCTCAGGCACGGTCCGCCTCGATCGCGATGCCCTTGGGCGTGATCCTGGCGCCGGCCTCCAGCATCGCCTGCTCGAGGCCGCTGGCCCCGATGCGCGTGCCGTCGACCTCCTCGATCCGGACCCGCGCCATGCGCCCGGCGCCCACGGCGGCGCGCAGGGCGGCGACGACCAGCCGGGCGTGCTCCTCACGCTCCGGCCCCTGCGCGAACAGCGTCAGGACGCGGCCGCCCCTTGTCAGGTGCGCCAGGCAGAGCCCGTCGGCGACGACGACGAGGGCGCCCGCGGCCCGCGCGGGGTGCGCGACGGGGTGCTCGGGCCAGGGGAGCACGGAGCCGTACGGGTTGGCCGGGTCGAGCGCGGCGAGCACGACGGGTACCGGGTGCGTCGCACCCGACGGCCAGGCGTCCACGTCCGGCGCGTCCGCGTGTCGACGGAGCTCCTCGATGACGTCCGGGGTGGAGAACTGCGCGCCCCCGAGGCCCTCGATGAGGTAGCCGCGCAGCACCTTGCCGGCGGCCTCCAGCTGGGCGAGCAGCCGGTACGCGGCCGCGAAGCCGCCAGGGGTGCCGTCCGCGGTGACGCCGCCGCGGGTGATGACGCCGAACCGCTCGAGCCACGACGAGGCCAGGGCGAGCGCCCGGTCGGCCGCGGTTCCCTGTTGGTCGGCCACGCGGTGCCAGCGGCCGGTGCCGGCGGGCGGGGTGTCGACGCTCGGGGTGCCGAGGGGGCGGCCGAGCCGGGGGATGCGCGCGCGGCGCCGGGGGGAGGGTCGGGCGGCCTTGTGGGCGCCGCGGGTCGCGCCCCCGACGCGGGCCCGGACGGGGGCCATCGACGACGGCGCGACCGCGCCCTGCTCGGCGGCGCGCCACAGCGCGTCGAGCCGCGCGGCGCAGGCCTCGCCGGGCAGCCCGGGGGCGAAGGCCTGCCACGTTCCCTCGCCGGCGGCGACGGCGGATGCGACGGCGGCGGACTCCTCGTCGACCTCGTCCAGCGGGGGCAGCAGGTCGAGGTCGTCGACTGGGACCAGTGCGATCAGGGGGTCGTTCGGGCCGGCCGAGCCGCGCACGCGTATCGCGACCTCGCCCTCGGCCAGCAGCGCGTCGAGGTGCTCGGGACGGTACCCGGCGACGCGTCCGGGCAGCACGTGCGTCTCCCACGCGGAGGCGGGCAGGGCGGCCCCGGCCAGCCGCTGGAGCGCGAGCAGCACCTCGTCGGGGCTCGACGGCGGCGGGTCGGCCAGCTGGTGCGAGGCCAGCAGGAACCGGGCGTAGCCGGAGCCCGAGACGGGCTGCAGTTCGGCGCGGGCGCGGGCCAGCGAGCGGCTGCGGATGCGCCGGAGCACCTCCGGGTCGACGTACTCCGCGTCGGACGCACCGGGGGTGAAGCGGCCCGCGACCAGCCGGCGGGCGGCGACCTCGCGGTCCAGCACCAGCTGTGCGGTGGCCGGGCCCAGTCCGAACTCGGCGGAGACCAGGGCCGCGGTGAACGGCCCGTTGACGCGGGCGAAGCGGGCAACCAGCTGGGTCAGCGGGTCGCGGCCGACGGGATCGGGCTGCGCCGCGAACCCGGCCGGGACGGGGATACCCAGCGCGTCGCGCAGCAGCCCCAGGTCGGGGGCCGCGACGAGCCGGTCGGCGCCGGCGACGGGCAGGACAGCCACCCGCCTCCCCAGAGCTTCGATGGCTGTCGAAATATCCAGGTCGCCGGCCACAAGGCGGGGCAGGTCCGCGAGGCGGATCGGGCCGAGCAGGCGCGTGAGGTCCGCCAACTCCTCGGGGTTCCGGGCGAGACGGCCGGGTGCCGTGTGCTGCAGCTCGGCCACCACCTCGGCGACCACATCCGCATCGAGCACCTCGCGAAGGTCGAGCGTGCCGAGAGCCGCGGCCAGGAGCTGCGGATCCATCGACAGCAGGGCTGCGCGCTTCTCCGCCAGCGGCACGTCGCCGTCGTAGATGAAGGCCCCGGGATACCGGAACAGGATGCTGGCGGCGAACGGGCTGGGCGCCTCGGTGACCACCTCGATCAGCCGGACCGATCCGGCGCGGAGCTGGCGTGCGAGCTCGACCAGCCCCGGCACGTCGTAGACGTCCTGCGTCACCTCGCGGACCGTCTCCAGCACGATCGGGAACCGGGGGTGGTGTCGCGCGACCTCGAGCAGCTGCGCGGCGCGCTGTCGCTGCTGCCACAGCGGCGCCCGCCTGCCGGGATTCGGCCGCGGCAGGAGCAGCGCGCGCGCCGCGCACTCCCGGAACCGGCCGGCGAACAGCGCCGTGCCGCCGACCTGCTCGGTGACGATGCGCTCGACCTCGGCGGGGTCTGGGACCAGGAGGGAGCCGAGACGCTCGACGACGTCGGAGTCCGGCAGCCTCAGGACGACGCCGTCGTCCGCGGCCAGCGGCGTGACGTCGACGCCGGTCTCGCGGGAGAGCGCGTCGGCCATGATCAGCGACCAGGCGCCGAGCAGCCGTCTACCGAGCGGTGAGTGCACGACGACGCGCCAGTCGCCGAGCTCATCGCGGAACCTCTCGATCACGACCGTGCGGTCGTCGGGGACCGCACCGGTGGCCCCGCGCTGCTCCGCGAGGTAGGTCGCCAGGTTCGCCGACGTGTTGGCGTCGACGAAGTCGCGGTCCAGCCGCCCCGGGTCGCGGGCCGCCTCGCGCTGCAACTCCCCGATGTGGCGGCCGAGCTCGGCGGGACGGCCGTCGTCCTCGCCCCGCCAGAACGGGAGACGGCCCGTGTTGCCCGGCGCGGGCGTCACCAGCACGCGGTCGCGGGTGATCTCCTCGATCCGCCAGGAGGACGCTCCCAGCGCGAACACGTCGCCCACCCGAGACTCGTGCACCATCTCCTCGTCCAGCTCGCCGACGCGCCGGGGGCCCTGTTCCTCGCCGGCCAGGAAGACGCCGAACAGGCCCCGGTCCGGGATGGTGCCCCCGGAGGTGGCGGCCAGCCGCAGCGCCCCGGGGCGTGGGTACAGGCGGCCGTCCAGCAGGGTCAGCCGGGCCCGCAGGCTCGCGAAGTCGGCCGACGGATAGGCGCCGGTGAGCAGTTCGACGACCGCGTCGAGCAGCGACGCGTCGAGGGAGGCGTATGGGAGCGAGCGGCGGACGGAGGCGAGCCACTCGGCGACGTCGAGCCCGGCGTCGCCGGCCGCCGCGGCGGCGGCCACGGTCTGCTGGGCCAGCACGTCCAGCGGCGCGCGGGGGACCTTCAGCTCCTCGATCCGCCCGTCCAGCATGCGCTCGGTCGTGACGACGGCGGCGGCCAGGTCGCCGCGGAACAGCGGGTAGACGTCGCCGACGGAGACGGCGCCGACCACGTGACCGGCGCGGCCGACGCGCTGCAGGGCGCTGGCCACCGACGGCGCGGCCCCGATCTGGATCACGCGGTCCACCGCGCCCATGTCGATGCCCAGCTCCAGCGAGCTGGTCGCCACCACGCAGCGGAGTTCGCCCGACTTGAGCGCCCCCTCGATCTCGGCGCGCTGCTCCTTGCTCACGGACCCGTGGTGGGCCCGCGCGATCACGAGCGGGGCTCCGCGGACGTGGTCCGCGGAGGCCATCACCTGCGCGGGCGGCCGGGCGGGCCAGTCCGGCAGGGCGTCCGGGTCGTGGCGCTCGGCCCAGATCTCGTTGAGCCTGCCCGTCAGTCGCTCGGCGGTCCGTCGGCCGTTGGTGAACACCAGCGTGGAGCGGCCCTGCAGGATCGACTCGTAGACGGCCTCCTCGACGTGCGGCCACACTGAGTTCCCGGCGGGCGCGCCGACGGTGACCGTGTCGGTGCCAGGGCCCACGAGCAGCGGGTCGGTCGGGGCGCCGGGGGCGGGGCCGGGGTTCGCCAGGTCGGCGACGGGCAGCCGGACCGAGACGTCCCACAGCTTGCGGGTCGCCGGGGCGACGATCTCGACGGCGCGGTCGCCGCCGAGGAAGGCCGCGACTCGCTCGATGGGCCGCACGGTCGCGGACAGGGCCACGCGCTGCACGTCGCGCCCGACCAGTGCGTCGAGGCGCTCAAGGCTGAGCGCGAGGTGCGTGCCGCGCTTGGTGCCGGCCACGGCGTGGATCTCGTCGACGATGACCGTCTCCACGTCCGTGAGGGTCTCGCGCGCTGAGCTGGTCAGCATCAGGTACAGCGACTCGGGCGTCGTGATCAGCACGTCCGGGGGTCGCCTGCTCAGCGCCGCACGCTCCCGCGGCGTCGTGTCGCCGGAGCGGACGCCGACCGTGATGTCGGGCTCGGGCAGCCCAAGGCGGGCTGCGGCGAGCCGGATGCCCGTCAGCGGCGCGCGGAGGTTACGCTCCACGTCGACGCCGAGCGCCTTCAGCGGCGAGACGTAGAGCACGCGCACGCCGCGTCGGCCGTCGTCGCGACCGGTGGCGAGCCGGTCCAGCGCCCACAGGAAGGCCGCCAGCGTCTTGCCTGACCCCGTCGGTGCCACCACCAGCGCGTGCCGGCCCGCGGAGATGGCGTCCCAGGCGTCGACCTGCACGGCCGTCGGCTCGTGGAAGACACCCGCGAACCACTCGCGCGTCGGGGCGGTGAAGCGCGCCAGCGGGTCGGTCATGGCGCCCAGTCTGCCAGCGCACAGGGATAGGGTGGCGATGCACACCTGACGTCCCATGGAGGAAGCACGAATGTCGACTGACCAGCTCGCGAACATCGGTGTGATCGGGATGGCGGTGATGGGCTCGAACCTTGCCCGGAACCTCGCACATCACGGTCACCGCGTCGCCGTGTTCAACCGCACGACCGCACGCACCGACGAGATGATCGCCGCCCACGGGTCCGAGGGCGACTTCCGCCCCGCCGCCGAGCTGGCCGACTTCGTCGCGTCGCTCGAGCGGCCGCGTCGCATCATCATCATGGTCAAGGCCGGCGGCCCCACCGACGCCACCATCGACGCGCTCATCCCCCTGCTGGAGCCCGGCGACATCGTCGTCGACGGCGGCAACGCGTTCTTCGAGGACACCCGCCGCCGCGAGGAGAAGCTCCGCGGGGCCGGGCTGCACTTCGTCGGCGCCGGCATTTCCGGCGGCGAGGTCGGCGCGCTCGAGGGCCCCTCGATCATGCCCGGCGGCTCGAAGGAGTCCTACGCGGCCCTCGGCCCGATCCTCGAGTCGATCGCGGCCCAGGTCGACGGGGAGCCCTGCTGCACTTACATCGGCACCGACGGCGCCGGCCACTTCGTCAAGATGGTCCACAACGGCATCGAGTACGCCGACATGCAGTTCATCGGCGAGGCCTACGAACTCCTGAAGGGGCTCGGGCTGAGCCACACCGAGATGGCCGACGTGTTCGCCACCTGGAACACCGGCGACCTCGACTCCTACCTGATCGAGATCACCTCCGAGGTGCTCCGCAAGGTCGACGCCGCCACCGGGAAGCCGCTCGTCGAGGTCATCGTCGACGCGGCCGGCATGAAGGGCACCGGAACCTGGACCGTCCAGTCCGCCCTCAACCTCGGCACCCCCGTCAGCGCCATCGCGGAGGCCGTCTTCGCGCGCGCCATCTCCAGCTCGCCCGACCTGCGCGCCGCCTCACAGGCCGCGCTGGCGGGCCCGTCGGGGGCCATCGCCGTCGACGACCGCGCCGCCTTCATCGACCAGATCCGCCAGGCCCTGTGGGCGAGCAAGGTCGTCGCCTACGCCCAGGGCCTCGACGAGATCCGGATGGGCGCGGCCGATTACGGCTGGGACATCAATGTCGGCGAGGTCGCCAAGATCTGGCGCGGCGGCTGCATCATCCGGGCCAAGCTGCTGGAGCGCATCCGCTCCGAGTACGCGGCCGGGTCGCTGACGACGCTGCTCGAGGCCCCGTCGGTCGCCAAGGAGCTTGCCGCTTCGCAGGACGCGTGGCGCGCCGTCGTCGCGGCGGCCGTCACCGCCGGCGTCCCGGTCCCCGGCTTCAGCTCCGCGCTGGCGCACTACGACCAGGCCCGCGCCCCGCGCCTCAACGCCGCCCTGACCCAGGGCCTGCGCGACTACTTCGGTGCCCACACCTACCGCCGCGTCGACAAGGAGGGCACGTTCCACACGAACTGGTCCACCGACGGCGCCGAGGTCCGGGAGGACTGAGGCGGTTCCCTGAGCTTGCCTCCGGTTCCCTGAGCTTGTCTCCCTCGGTTCCCTGAGCTTGTCTCCCTCGGTTCCCTGAGCTTGTCTCCCTCGGTTCCCTGAGCTTGTCGAAGGGCGCCGAGCGGAGCGAGGCGGTGAACCCGGGCAGGTGAGTGGCCTCGGGGTCGGGTGTGTCCCTTCGCTTCGCTCAGGGCGTTTCGACAGGCTCAACGACCCGGGGAGTTCAGGGCGTTTCGACAGGGCCTGTGCTGAGCCTGTCGGAGTGCTCAACGACCCGGTTGGTTCCCTGAGGTTGTCTCCGGTTCCCTGAGCTTGTCGAAGGGCGCCGAGCGGAGCGAGGCGGTGAACCCTGGGCAGGTGAGTGGCCTCGGGGCCGGGTGTGTCCCTTCGCTTCGCTCAGGGCGTTTCGACAGGCTCAACGACCCGGGGAGTTCAGGGCGTTTCGACAGGGCCTGTGCTGAGCCTGTCGGAGTGCTCAACGACCCGGTTGGTTCCCTGAGGTTGTCTCATGTTCCCTGAGCTTGTCTCCGGTTCCCTGAGCTTGTCTCCGGTTCCCTGAGCCTGTCGAAGGGAGCCGAGCGGAGCGAGGCGGATCAGCGCGAGTGCGTACGGCGGCCCTTCCAGAAGGTGGCCTCGACGGGGTCGGGGAGGGTGCGGCCGTCGTACGGGTTGTTGCGGCTCAGCGACACGGACTGCGTCTTGTCCACCACCGCGGTGCGGGCCGGGTTGACCAGCACGACGTTGGCCGGCTCGCCGACGGCCAGCGGGCGACCCTGCGTCTGCAGGCTGGCGATGCGGGCCGGGGTGTGGCTCATGCGGTCCGCGACTCCGGCCCAGTCGAGGCGACCGGGCCGCACCATCGTCTCGATGACCACCGACAGTGCCTGCTCCAGGCCGATCATGCCGGGGCGGGCGTCGACGAAGGCGTGGTCCTTGTCCTGCGCGGCGTGCGGGGCGTGGTCGGTGGCGACGGCGTCGATGGTCCCGTCGGCCAGCGCGGCGCGGACGGCCTCGATGTGCTCGTCGGTGCGCAGCGGCGGGTTGACCTTGAAGGTCGTGTCGTAGCTCGTCAGCTCGGCGGTGCCGAGCAGCAGGTGGTGCGGGGTGACCTCGGCCGTGACGCGGATGCCGCGGGCCTTGGCCCAGCGGATGACGTCGACGCCCTCCGCCGTGCTGACGTGGCAGACGTGCAGCCGGGAGCCGGTGGCCTCCGCCAGCTGGACGTCGCGGGCGATGATGGCCGACTCCGCGACGGGCGGCCAGCCGCCCAGCCCGAGCCGCCCGGAGATCTCGCCCTCGTGGCAGCAGGCGCCGGGGCCGGCGAGGTTGGAGTCCTGCGAGTGCTGCGCGATGACGCCGTCGAAGGGTTTCACCCACTCCAGGGCGCGGCGCATCAGCTGGGCGTTCATCAGGCAGTGGCCGTCGTCGGAGAACATCGTCACGCGGGCGCGCGACCGGTTCATCAGGCCGAGCTCGGCCAGCTCGGCGCCGTTCAGGCCCTTCGAGATGGCGCCGATGACCACGACCTCGGCCAGCGCGGCCTGCCAGCCGAGATCCAGGATGTGCTCGGCCTTCTCCGCAGTGTCGGTGACGGGGTTGGTGTTCGCCATGGCGCAGACGGCGGTGAAGCCGCCGCGGGCTGCGGCGCGGGAGCCGGTCAGGACGGTCTCGGTATCCTCGCGGCCGGGCTCGCGCAGGTGCGTGTGGACGTCGACGAGGCCGGGCAGCGCGACCAGCCCGTCGCAGTCGACGACCTCCGCCCCGGAGCCCGCGTCGTCGACGAAGACGCCGTCGGAGATAGCGAGGTCGGTGCGGGTGCCGTCGGGGAGCGTGACGCCTTGCAGGAGGGTGCTCATGGCGTGGCCTTTCAGTTGGTGGAGCCGTCGCCGGCGAGGACGTGGTACAGCACGCTCATGCGCACAGCGACGCCGGAGCTGACCTGGTCGAGGACGATCGAGCGGGGGGAGTCGGCGGCCAGCGACGAGATCTCCAGACCGCGGTTCATCGGGCCGGGGTGCATGACGCACGCGCCGTCCCTCAAGCGGGTGAGCCGGCGGGGGGTGAGCCCGTACGCGTCGACGTATTCGCGCTCCGAGGGGAAGAAACCGCCGGACATCCGCTCGCGCTGCACGCGCAGCATCATCGCGACGTCGATGTCGTCCAGCACGTCGTCGAACACTGCGGTCGAGTCGGCGTCCCACGCCTCCGCGCCGGGCGGCATCAGCGTCGGGGGAGCGACCAGCACGACGGAGGCGCCGAGCTTGTTCAGCAGGAGGACGTTGGAGCGCACCACGCGGGAGTGCAGCAGGTCGCCGACGATCGCGACCCGCTTGCCCTCGAGGTCGCCGAGGTCGTGGCGGGCGAGGTGGCGGCGCATGGCGTGCGCGTCGAGCAGCGCCTGGGTGGGGTGCTCGTGCATGCCGTCGCCGGCGTTGACCATGGAGGCGCGGACCCAGCCGGCCGCTTGGGCGACCGAGCCGGAGCCGGCGTGCCGCATCACGATGGCGTCGACGCCCATCGCATCCAGCGTCATGAGGGTGTCGCGCATGGATTCGCCCTTGCTGACGCTCGACCCCCTGGCGGACACGTTGACGGCGTCGGCGGACAGCCACTTGGCGGCGAGCTCGAACGACGAGCGGGTGCGGGTGGAGTCCTCGAAGAACAGATTCACGACGGTGCGGCCGCGCAGCGCGGGCAGCTTCTTCACCTGCCGGTTCTGCACGTCGTGCATCTCCTCGGCGGTGGTCAGGATCGAGTCGATCTCCGATCGGCTGAGGTCGGCGATGCTGAGGAGGTGCTTCACGAGGCGCTCCGTTCAATGGTGACGAGGTCCTCGCCGTCGGTCTCGGCGAGCCGGACGCGGACGCGCTCGTCGCGGGAGGTGGGCAGCACCTTGCCGACGATGTCGGCCTGGATGGGCAGTTCGCGGTGGCCGCGGTCGATCAGTGTCACGAGCTGGATCGAGCGGGGGCGGCCGAGGTCGGCCAGCGCGTGCAGGGCCGCCTGGATGGTGCGACCCGAGAACAGCACGTCGTCGACCAGCACGACGACCTTGTCGTCGATGGGGCCGGGCAGGATCGTGCGGCCGACGGTACGCGTCGGGTTGACGCGCAGGTCGTCGCGGTACATCGTGATGTCGAGCTGCCCGACGGGGAGGGTGTGGCCCTGTGCCTCGGCAACGGCGGAGAGGCGGGTCGCCAGCGGCGCCCCGCGGGTGAGAATCCCCAGCAGCACGACGTCTGTCGCCCCGCGGTTCCTCTCGAGGATCTCGTGTGTCATGCGGGTCAGCGCCCAGGCCATGTCATCAGCGGTCAGAATCGTACGATCCATCGCGTCCCTCTCTTGGGTCCGCAGGGCAATCTACCGCAGTCACGGGGCCCGGTGGCGCCCCAGGTCAGGTAGGGTGCCGCGCATGAGCATGCTGCCCCTCGAGGTCTTCCCCGGCTGGCCCACGCCCGAGCCCACGTCCAGCCTCTTCATGGTGCTGCTGACCATCGTCGGGCCGCTGGCCTTCGGCGCGGTGCTGGCTCTGCTGGCGTTCGCCCCCAAGCTGCGCCGGGAGGCGACCGGCACGTCCACCAGCACCGAGGTCGCCACCACCCGCGACGACGCCTGACCGGGCTAGCGTTGCCGCGAGCTCGGTCTGCCCGTCACGATCGTGCGCCCCTCGCACACCTACGACGAGGCGGCGCTTCCGACGCTTGGCGGCTGGACCGATGTGGCGAGGATGAGGGCAGGCCCGCCGGTCGTGGCGCACGGCGACGGACCACCATGCCCTACTGGGCCGCCCAGACCATTGCCTGGTACGACGCCCATCCCGAGAAGCAGGTCGTCGACGTCGCGCTGGACGCGGCCTTCGATGACCTCGTTGCCCACGCCCGCTACGCCTGACGGCTCCGTTCCTGGGCCTGCAGCGCGCGCCGCGCCTCGTCGAGGCGCTCCGTCACCGCGCGGCGCACCTGGTCCGACGGGGAGTTGGAGTCGAGCCACTCCGCGATGGTCGCCACCAGCGTGTCGGTGACCAGCGGCTGCGGGAACAGCCACCGCAGGGCCGTGCCGATGGCCGCGTAGCCGCGGTCCGCCCAGGCCCCCTCGCGGCGCGAGATGCGGCCGAGCAGGTCCAGGTAGGCGGCCGGGTAGGGTTCGAGGATCTCGTCCTGCCCGTAGCGCCAGAAGCCCATGCAGATGGCCCGGTAGGTCTCGTTGGGCAGCTCGTCGTCGCCGGTGACTAGGCCCCAGGCCTGTGCCTTGGACGCGTCGTCCTTCAGCGCGGCGCCCGCGCCGGCCGCCTCCTCGGCGCCGGCCGAGGTCTTGTCGAGCTCCAACTCGGCCGCGATCTCCTCGTGGCCGATCGCGCCGAGCTTCGCGAGCGCCGACGTGATGGCCCAGCGCATCGCGGTGTCGATCACCAGGCCCTCGGGGACCTCCTCGCCGACGAGCCAGCCCTTCAGCAGCGCGGTGCCGCTCTCCCCGCGCGCTGCGCCGATCAGTGCCTTGGCGACGAGCACCTGCTTGTCGGAGCCTGGTTCGGCGTGCTTGAGCAGTCCGGCGAGGCCCTTGACGAGGGTCCCGTTGACGGCGGGGCGCAGCTCGGGCGCCGTGAACGCGGTGGCCGCGGTGGCGGCTTGCGCGAGCAGCGTCGACACGGCGGCCATGTCCTCCTCGCTCGGCAGACCGGCCAGCACGAGCGTCACGAACTCCTGCGAGGACAGGTCCGCGTCGCGGGTCGCCTCCCAGAACGACGTCCAGGCGACGGAGCGGGCGAGCGGGTCCGTCAGACCGCCGAAATGCGCGGCCAGCGTCGCCCGGCTGTGCCTGTCCAGGTGTACCCGGGCATACGTGAGGTCGCCGTCGTTCAGCAGCACGACGTCGCCCTTGTCCTTGCCCACCAGGGCGTCGATCGGCGTCCGCTCCGTGGCGTTGACGTCAACCACGAGGTACTCGCGACGGGTCAGGGTTCCGTCGGCGCCCAGGTCGTAGATCCCGATGCCGAGGCAGTGCGTGCGCAGCGTCGGGTAGTCGGCGTGGGCCGTCTGCACGACCTCGAAGCTGGAGAACCTGTCCTCGTCGTCGATGGAGAAGTGGGCGCTCAGCGTGTTGACGCCGGCCGTCTCGAGCCACTGGCTGGAGAACCAGGACAGGTCGCGGCCGGAGGCCGACGCGAGCTCCAGGAGCAGGTCCTCGAGCTCGGTGTTGTGCCACTCGTGCTTGCGGAAGTACGCGCCGACGCCCTTGAGGAAGTCCTCGAGGCCGACGAACGAAACCAGCAGCTTCAGGACGGAGGCGCCCTTAGCGTAGGTGATCCCGTCGAAGTTCTGCTCCACCTTCTCCAGGTCGCTCATGTCCGCGGCAATCGGGTGCGTCGTGGAGAGCTGGTCCTGCAGGTAGGCCCAGGCCTTGCGCTCGTTGCTGAACGACGCCCACGGGTTCGCGCCGGTGTTGTACTTCTTCGCGATCTCGTCGCCCGCGAAGTGTGAGGCCCATTCGGCGAAGGACTCGTTGAGCCACAGGTCGTCCCACCAGCGCATCGTCACGAGGTCGCCGAACCACATGTGCGCCAGCTCATGGAGGATCGTGTTGTCGCGGGCGTCCAGCTCGCGGGCGGTGACGCGGGAGCGGAACAGGTACTCGTCGCGGAAGGTCACGCAGCCGGCGTTCTCCATGGCCCCGGCGTTGAACTCCGGCACGAAGATCTGGTCGTAGGTCTTGAACGGATACGCGACGCCGAAGGCGTGCTCGAAGACCTCGAAGCCGCGTTGCGTGGTGGTCAGGATGCGGTCGTCGTCCAGGAACTGCGTCAGCGACCGGCGGCACGCGACCGAGGCCGGCACCTCGCCCTTGACCGAGTGGATCGTGCCGCGCACGACGTGGAACTCGCCGGCGACAAGGGCCGTGATGTAGCTGGAGATCCGCGGCGTGACGGCGTGCTTCCACTTCCCGAAGCCGTCGCCGATGTCGGTGGGCTGCACGCCGGTTGCGTTGCTGAAGACCACCCAGTCGATCGGGGCGAGCACGGTCAGCTGGAACGTCGCCTTCTGGTCGGGCTGCTCCGCGACGGCGTACATGCGACGCGAGTCGGCGGTCTCGAACTGCGTGTAGAGGTAGACGCGCTGGTCGGCGGGGTCGACGAACCGGTGGAGGCCCTCGCCGGTGTGCGAGTAGCGGAACACGGCGACGACGTCGATGGTGTGCTCGCCGCGCTCGAGATGGGGCAGGGGAAGCCGGTAGCCGTCGTAATCGGAGACGTCGAACTCGTCGCCGTCCAGCGAGGCGCTGCGGATCTCGTCGGCGATGATGTCGAGGTGCGTGTCGCCGCCGGTGGAGTTCAGGTTCACCGAGGTGGTGGAGAGGAACTGCCGGTCCGGCTCCGCCACGTTGCGCCCCGTCAGGTCGACGGTGACCCGGTAGGACTCGGTAGCAATGACTTCGGAACGCTGCTGCGCCTCGTCCCGGGTGATGTTGGCCGTCGCCATGGCGAAGATCTTCTCCTTATGGACTGACTCCCGCGGCGGGTGCCGAGGGAGCGCTCTGGGCCCATTCTTCTACGTTTTGTGTGCATCGCGCTCGTTCGAGCCGTGAGGGCGGTGTGGAACGATGGCACAATGACCGACCACACCGAGGCAGAGTCCGGCGTCACGTCCCCCGAGCTGAGGCGCGCCTGGACCGAGCTGAACACCCGGCTGACCGAGGCTCAGGAGGCCTACTACGGGGCGGACCAGCCGACGCTCTCGGACGCCGACTACGACGCCGCGATGCGGGAGTTGGAGGATCTGGAGGCCGCGCACCCGTCGCTGGTCACGCCCGACTCCGTCACGCAGCGTGTGGGGCAGGCGCGGATCACGGAGTTCAAGCCCGTGGAGCACCGCAGGCGGATGCTGAGCCTCGACAACGTGTTCAGCGCCGAGGAACTCGACGGCTGGCTGGCCCGCACGCCGGCGTCGTCGTATCTGGTCGAGCTGAAGATCGACGGGCTGGCCATCAACCTGCTGTACCTGGGCGGGCGCCTCGCGGTGGCCGCCACCCGCGGCGACGGGCGCGTCGGGGAGGACGTGACGCCCAACGTCGCGACCATCGCCGGCATCCCGCACCGCCTGCCCGCGGGGGCGCCGTCGGTGCTGGAGGTGCGCGGCGAGGTGTTCTTCCCCGTCGCCGGCTTCGAGAAGCTGAACGAGGACCTGGTCGAGGCGGGGCGGGCGCCGTTCGCGAACCCCCGCAACGCCGCGGCGGGGTCGCTGAGGCAGAAGAACCCCGAGGTCACCGCGTCGCGGCCGCTGAGGATGCTCGTGCACGGCATCGGCGCCGTGGAGGGGGCGGAGTTCGAGACGCAGTCCGGCGCCTACGAGGCGCTGAAGGGCTGGGGCTTCCCGACCGCGGAGACCTGCCGGGTCGTCGGGACGGGGGCCGAGGTGCAGGAGTTCGTCGCCTGGCACGGCGAGCACCGCCACGACCTCAGCCACGAGATCGACGGCATCGTCGTGAAGGTCGACGACCTCGCCGAGCAGGACCGCCTCGGTGCCACCTCGCGGGCCCCGCGCTGGGCCATTGCCTACAAGTACCCGCCGGAGGAGGTCAACACGAAGCTCCTCGACATCCAGGTCAACGTCGGCCGCACCGGCCGGGTGACGCCGTTCGGCGTGATGGAGCCCGTGTTCGTCAGCGGCTCGACCGTCGAGATGGCCACGCTGCACAACGCGTTCGAGGTGGAGCGCAAGGGCGTGCTGATCGGCGACACCGTCGTCCTGCGGAAAGCTGGCGACGTGATCCCCGAGATCGTCGCCCCCGTCGTGGCCCTGCGCGACGGCACCGAGCGGGCGTTCGTGATGCCGACGCACTGCCCATCCTGCGGGACGGAGCTCCGCCCCGAGAAGGAGGGGGACAAGGACATCCGCTGCCCGAACGCCAGGTCCTGCCCGAGCCAGCTGCGTGAGCGGCTTTTCGGGCTCGCGTCCCGCGGCGCCCTCGACATCGAGGCGCTGGGCTGGGAAGGGGCCGCGGCGCTGCTCGACGGGAGGCTGCTGGCCGACGAGGGCGGCCTGTTCACCCTGACCGCCGCCGACCTGCTGACCACCGACTTCTACACGCGTGCCGCCAAGCCCGCCGAGCTGGCAGACGAGGCCACGCCGAAGCGCGACGGCCGAGTGCTCGCCGCGGCGGGGGAGAAGCTGCTGACAAACCTGGAGGCGGCGAAGGCGCAGCCGCTCTGGCGTGTGCTGGTCGCGCTGTCCATCCGGCACGTCGGGCCGACCGCGGCCCGCTCGCTGGCCGCCCGTTTCGGGTCGGTCGACGCGATCCGGGAGGCCTCGCTCGAGCAGCTCGCCTCGGCCGAGGGCGTCGGCGGGGTCATCGCCGAATCGGTGAAGGGCTGGTTCGACGTCGACTGGCACGACGCGATCGTCGCGGCCTGGGCCGAGGCCGGTGTGCGGATGGCCGACGAGGTCGACGAGTCGACGCCACGCACGCTCGAGGGCCTGACCGTCGTCGTCACTGGGTCGCTCGACGGCTTCACCCGCGACGGCGCGAAGGAGGCGATCATCTCCCGCGGCGGCAAGGCCGCCGGGTCGGTGAGCAAGAACACCGACTACGTGGTGATCGGGGCCAACGCGGGGTCCAAGGCGGCGAAGGCCGAGCAGCTCGGCCTGCCGATCCTCGACGAGGCCGGCTTCGTCCGGCTGCTGGCCGAGGGCCCCGCGGGGCTGGAATAGTGGGGTCATGCGCGTCCACATCGCCACCGACCATGCGGCCTTCGAGCTGAAGCAGTACCTCGTCGAGCGGCTCACCGCCGACGGACACGAGGTCGTCGACCACGGCGCCTCGACCTACGAGTCGCTGGACGACTACCCGCAGCTGATCATCCCGGCCGCGGAGGCGGTCGTCGCCGACGCGGGCAGCCTGGGCGTCGTGCTCGGCGGCTCCGGCAACGGCGAGCAGATCGCCGCCAACAAGGTACCCGGCATCCGCGCGGCCTTGGCGTACAACGTCGAGCTCGCCACCCTGGCACGCCAGCACAACGACGCCAACGTCGTCGCCCTCGGCGGGCGCATGCAGTCTCTGGAGGAGGGCTACGCGATCGTCGCGGCGTTCCTCGGCACCCCCTTCTCCGGGGAGGAGCGGCACCGGCGTCGCATCGGCCAGATATCGGCTTACGAGGGGTCTGTGCGTCGACCTTGAGACTGCCGGGCTAGCATCTGGCTCGAACACCGATCCACAAGGGGAGATGGACAATGGGCTGGAAGCGCGTCCGCGCCGGATTCGTGGCGCTGGTCGCCTTGGCGACGATGTCGGCGGGGGCGGTGACCGCCGCGCCGGCCGAGGCCGCGTCCACCTTCACCGGGGTCTCGAAGCCCACCATGTCAGGCACCCGCACCGTCGGAAAGACCCTGACCGCGAAGCGCGACAAGGCGACCACGCCGAAGGCCCAGCGCGTCAGCTACCAGTGGTTGCGCAACGGGTCGAAGATCTCCGGCGCGAAGAGCAGCACCTACAAGCTCAGGTCGGCCGACCAGGGCAAGAAGATCTCCGTCAAGGTCTGCTACGCCAAGGCGAAGTACACCACCAGGTGCGTGACCTCGGGCAGAACCGCGAAGATCGCGGCCGCCGCCGTGTCCTCCTCGTGCACCATCAAGGGCAACATCTCCAGCTCCGGCGAGAAGATCTACCACGTCAAGGGCCAGCGGTTCTACAACGTCACGCAGATCGACCTGACGAAGGGCGAGCGCTGGTTCTGCTCCGAGTCGGCGGCCAGGAAGGCCGGCTGGCGCAAGTCCAAGGTGTGAGTCCCGAACCCGATTCTGTGGCTTCTCTGTGACTGTCGGTGGGCTCCGCTAGCATCTCAGCCATTCGATGAATTGCTGATTCACAAGGGGAGATGCAGATGAATATGAAGCGGGTACGGGCGGGCCTCGTCGGGTTGGTCGCCCTGGCGACCATGTCGGCCGGAGTGCTGACCGCGACGCCGGCGGCAGCGGCAGGGAACTTCACCGGGGTCTCCAAGCCCACGATCTCGGGGACGCGCGCGGTCGCCAGCAAGCTCACGGCCAAGGCCGACACGGCGACGAAGCCGACGGCGGCCAAGATGACCTACCAGTGGCTGCGGTCGGGGTCGAAGATCTCCGGTGCCACGGCGAAGACCTACACGCTGAAGTCCGCGGACAAGGGCAGGAAGATCTCCGTCAAGGTCTGCTACCTCGCCTTCGACACCAACACGCGCTGCGTCACCTCTGCAAAGACCGGAGCCATCGAGGCGAAGGTACTCAAGACGCTGTCCGTCTCGACCCCGAAGGTCTCCGGCGTGGCCAAGGTCGGGGCGACGCTCAGGGCCTCGACCGGCAGCTGGACCTCCGGCACGACCTTCACCTACAAGTGGCTCCGCAACGGCAAGACCATCCCGGGCGCCACCAAGTCCACCTACAAGCCGACCTCGGCCGACAAGGGTCGGACCATCCAGGTGAAGGTGACGGGGAAGAAGTCCGGTTACACCACACGGGCCAAGAGCTCCGCGAAGACGGCGAAGGTCACGTCGCTCTCGTCGACGCAGAGGCAGGCGGTCTCCGAGGCGAAGTCCTACCTCGAGGTGCTGTACTTCTCCCGCACGGGGCTCATCGACCAGCTCGAGTACGAGGGGTTCAGCACCTCGACGTCCAAGGTCGCCGTCGACTACGTGAACCCGAGTTGGAACAAGCAGGCAGCGGGGTCGGCCCAGTCCTATGTCGACACCTTCGGGTACGACTACTTCACGTGGGACGAGCTGTATGACCAGCTCCGCTGGGAGGGGTTCACCGCGTCGCAGGCCACCTACGGGGTCAACGCGGTCGGCCTCTGAGCGTTGCCGCCAGGTGGCTGGTCCACCTCCCGGGGGATAGGGTGAATGGTCTCCCGGGAGGTGGATTCATGCTCAGTCGACGGGTCCGAGGTGCGGTGAGCGTCGTCATCGGCCTGGTTGCTCTGCCTGCCTTCGGGGCGGCACCCGCGGCGGCCGCCCAGTCGTTCGTGGGCGTCGGTGCTCCGAAGGTCGTGGGGACGGCGGGCATCGGGAAGACGCTCACCTCCAAGCGTGACCTGCACACCACGCCGACGGCGACCAAAGTCACCTACCAGTGGCGGCGCGACACCAGGGAGATCGACGGCGCCACCGGCCCCAGCTATCGGGTCGTGACCACGGACGCGGGCCAGCGGCTGTCACTGACGGTCTGCTACAAGAGGTCGGGCGTCACGACGAGGTGCCTGACGTCGAAGCAGACCACCGTCCCCGCGCTGAAGAAGCTGACGGTGGGCACACCGTCGGTCGCGGGGTCGCCCACCGTCGACGTCACGGTCAGTGCGACGCGGGGCACTTGGACCGCGGGGACCACGTTCAGCTACCAGTGGTACCGCGACGGGAAGCCTGTGGCCGGCTCCATCAGCGCGAAGCGGACCCTCACCGTCGAGGACAAGGGGCATCGGATCTCGGTGCGGGTGACCGGCCGCAGGACGGGGTATGCAACCACGTCGCGCACGTCCGCGCCCGCCGCGACCGTCACGGCGCTGACCGCCAGGCAGCGCGCGGCCATGGAGGTTGCCGAGTACACCTACCTCTCGAGCGCGCTGTACTCCAGGGCCGAACTGATCGGCAGGCTCAGGGCGGACGGGTACAGCTCCGCCGACGCGACGGCCGCCGTCGACTCGATCGGCGTCAGCTGGGCGCGCCAGGCACTCGGCGTGGCACGGGCGACGCTCGCCACGGGAAAGGTCTCGACGGCCAGGCTCCGCACCATCATCGACGTCGACCGGCGGTTCACCACGGCCCAGACCGACTGGGCGCTCGCGCACCTCCGACCCGCCGCCCTTCACTAGGGTGGGGGGATGCCTGAGGGACACGTCATCCACCGCCTCGCCAACCAGTTCAGCGACACCTTCGGTGGGGAGCAGGTCCGCGTCACGTCGCCGCAGGGGCGCTTCGACGCCGGAGACCTCGACGGTGCGCTGTTCAAGCGCGGCGAGGCGGTCGGGAAACACCTGTTCCTCGACTTCGAAGCCGACCGGATCATCCACATTCACCTCGGCCTGATCGGCAAGCTCGCGTTCGCCCCGCTCGCGCCGCCGAAGGGCGAGGTGCGGCTGAGGGTCTCCGACCTGCACACCGCCGCCGACCTCCGAGGTCCTCAGTGGTGCCGCCGCATCACCCCCGACGAGCGCGACGCCGTCGTCGCCGCGAGCGGACCCGACCCACTGCGCGACGACGCGGAACCCTCGCGGGGGTTCACGCGCCTGCACCGGTCGGGCAAGTCTGTGGCGGCTCTGCTGATGGATCAGAAGGTCGCGGCGGGCGTCGGCAACATCTTCCGCGCCGAGGTGCTGTTCCGGCACCGGCTCGACCCCATGGTCCCGGGGAGGGAGCTGTCACGACGCTCCTGGGACCTGCTGTGGGCGGACCTGGTGGACCTGATGCATCGCGCGGTACTCGCCGGCCGGATCGACACCGTCGCGGTGGATCACACGCCCGAGGCGATGGGGCGCGACCCGCGCGTCGACCGTCACGGCGGCGAGGTCTACGTCTACCGCCGGGCCGGGCAGCCGTGCCTGGTCTGCGGCACCGAGATCCGCACCGCAATGCTCGAGGGGAGGCACCTCTACTGGTGTCCACGGTGCCAGCGTCGCCGGACCGCTGGCCCCACGCCTATAGGCTGACTTCATGGAAATGCGTGAATACGGTGCCGTGCTGTTCGATCTCGACGGGGTGCTGACACCCACGGCCGAGGTGCACATGCAGGCGTGGAGCGACATGTTCAACGCCTTCCTCGCCTCCAGGGGGGTCGAGGCCGACTACACGGACGAGGACTACTTCCGCCACGTCGACGGCAAGCCCCGATACGACGGCGTTCGCGACTTCCTCGCGTCGCGCGGGATCGAGTTGCCGTTCGGAACCCCGGGGGATGAGCCGGAGCTCGAGACCATCTGCGGGCTTGGCAACCGCAAGAATGACGCCTTCAACGCGGTGCTCGAGCGCGACGGCATCGCGCCGTACCCCGGCTCGCTGGCGCTGATCGAGCAGCTCGCCGCGGCCGCGGTGCCGATGGCGGTCGTGTCCTCGTCGAAGAACGCCCCCGCGGTGCTCGAGGCGGCGGATCTGACGGACTTCTTCCCCGTGATCGTCGACGGGAACGTCGCGCACGCCGAGAACATCGCCGGCAAGCCGGCGCCCGACACCTACCTCCGCGCGGCGCAGCTGTTCGGGGTCGACCCCGACGACGCGATCGTCGTGGAGGACGCGGTCTCCGGCGTCGCCGCCGGCGCCGCCGGCGGCTTCGCCCACGTCGTCGGCGTCGACCGCGGCGTCGGCAGGCAGGAGCTGCTCGATGCGGGTGCCGACATCGTGGTCGCGGATCTCGGGGAGCTGGTGCGATGATCCGCGAGGTCTCGTCCGACCCGATGGACCGCCTCCGGTTCCCGGCCGACGAGTGGCGCCTGGTCGAGATCGAGCCGAACGAGGGCGACGTCGGCACCACGGAGACGCTGTTCTCGGTCGGCAACGGCTATCTCGGCATGCGCGGCAACCCGGAGGAGGGCCGCACCAGCTACGCGCACGGCACGTTCATCAACGGCTTCCACGAGACGTGGCCCATCAAGCACGCCGAGGAGGCCTTCGGTTTCGCCCACACCGGGCAGACCATCGTGCATGTCCCCGACACCATGCTGATGAAGGTCTACGTCGACGACGAGCCTCTCATCATCAACGTCGCCGACCTCGACTCCTACGAGCGCGCCCTCGACTTCCGCGAGGGCAGGCTCACCCGCGACATCGTCTGGCGCACCCCAGCCGGCAAGCGCGTCCAGATCCGCACGTCGCGCATGGTCTCCTTCACCGACCGTCACCTCGCGCTGATGCAGATCGAGGTGACGCTGCTCGAGGGCGACGCGCCCGTCGTCATCGCGTCGCAGATCGTCAACCGGCAGGACGGGTACACCGATTACCGGCGCCCCGACAGCTCCGTCGAGGGCTGGGACCCGCGGCGCGCCGCCGGCAAGCTGGCCGAGCGGGTGCTGATCCCACAGATGAAGTGGCAGCACGGCAAGCGGACGGTGATGGGTTATCAGGTGGCCCGCTCCGGCATGACGCTCGCGGTCGGTGCCGACCACTACATCGACACCGACAGCGAGTTCGAGACCGTCAGCTCCGTCGAGGACGACCTCGGCAAGGTGGTCTTCCGCGTCAACGCCCGCGAGGGGGTGCCGATCACGGTCAGCAAGGCCGTGGCCTACCACACGTCGCGCGGCGTGCCCTGCAACGAGCTCAACGACCGCTGCCGCCGCACGCTCGACCGCGTGCAGGAGCACGGCTTCGAGCACTTCTACATCCAGCAGCAGCAGTGGCTCGACGAGTTCTGGCGCGAGAGCGACGTGGAGATCGAGGGCCAGCCCGCCATCCAGCAGGCCGTCCGGTGGTGCCTGTTCCAGCTCGCGCAGGCGACCGCCCGCAGCGACCAGCTCGGCATCCCCGCCAAGGGGCTGAGCGGCTCCGGCTACGAGGGCCACTACTTCTGGGACACCGAGATCTACCTGGTGCCCTTCCTGATCTACACGTCCCCTCGCGTGGCACGCAACGTGCTGCGGTTCCGCGTCGGCCTGCTGCCGCAGGCCCGGGAGAGGGCCCAGGTGATGTCGCAGCGCGGCGCGTTGTTCCCATGGCGGACCATCAACGGAGAGGAGGCGTCCGCCTACTACGCGGCCGGCACCGCGCAGTACCACATCGACGCCGACGTGGCCTTCGCCTTCGCGAAGTACCGGGACCTCACCGGTGATGTCGGGTTCATGTACCGCGACGGTGCCCCGGTGATGGTGGAGACGGCGCGGCTGTGGGCCGACCTGGGGTTCTGGCGCTCGGACAAGGACGGCTCAAGGTCGTTCCACATCCACGGCGTCACCGGCCCCGACGAGTACACCGCCGTGGTCAACAACAACATGTTCACCAACGTGATGGCGCGCGCGAACCTCCGCAGCGCCGCGATGCTGATGCGGGAGATGCAGATCGCCGACCCCGCAGCCTACGAACGGGTCTGCCACTCACTGCTGCTCACCGAGGACGAGATCGAGGAGTGGGAGCAGTGCGCCGAGAGCATGGTGGTGCTGTTCGACGAGACGTTCGGCATCCACCCCCAGGACGAGAAGTTCCTCACCTCCGAGCTGTGGGACCTCGAGAACACGCCCGACGACAAGCGTCCGCTACTGCTCAACTACCACCCGCTGGTGATCTACCGGTTCCAGGTGCTGAAACAGGCCGACGTCGTGCTGGCCCTGTTCCTGCAGGGGGACCAGTTCACCCGCGAGGAGAAGAAGGCCGACTTCGAGTACTACGACCCGATCACGACGGGCGACTCGACGCTGTCCGGCGTCGTCCAGTCGGTGATGGCGGCCGAGGTCGGGTATCACGACATGGCCGTGCAGTACTTCCTGTCCGGGCTCTACGTGGACCTCGCCGACCTGCACTCCAACGCCCGCGACGGAGTTCACATCGCCTCGACGGGTGGCGTGTGGAACGCGCTGATCTACGGCTTCGCCGGCATGCGTGACCACAACGGGCAGGTCACCTTCGATCCGCGGCTCCCGGACGACTGGCCGTCCATGACGTTCCCGCTGGCCATCCGCGGCTCGCGCGTCCGCGTCCGGCTGGAGGCCGAGCAGATCACCTTCACGCTCGAGAAGGGTGATCCTGTCGAGGTGTCGGTGCGCGGTGAGGCCGTCGTCGTAGGGGCCGACCTGCCTGTGTCGGTTGAACTGCACGGCCAGGGTGGAAGGCTGCAGTCGCTGCAGGGCAGTCACCCGCTCATCGGAGGTCGTCGCCCGGACGGGTCGGTGATCCAGGCGGTCGTGCCGGAGTCGCACCCCCAGGAGATCGTGGTGGACGAGGGCTGATGACTGTCGAACTATCCGGCGCCGCCCCCGAGGTCTTCGACTCCCGCATCACCACCGACGTCGTGGAGCTCGTCGGCTCGGGCCGGCTGCGGCGCCTGGGGATCGAGTTCGGGCAGGGGTGGCTGACGCCCCGCGAGTCGTCCGACGGCGTCGGCATCGACGTCGAGCACGAGGTTGGGGCGAGGGCCAGCGTCCGGATCCGCCCCGGGCGTCGCGTGCGCATCGAGCTGACGGTCGAGTCCATCGTCGAGGACGTCATCACGGTCCATGGTCCCGTCATGTGGGTGAGAGGCGAGAACGAGCCGATCAGCTGGCATGCGGGGGCGACAGCCGAGATCGTGCTGCCGTCGGAGCACGGCCCCGGCCTGCTGACCCAGCGGCGCGGGATCTCGACGCCCGGCGGCGAGCCCGGCATGTCCTACCCGTTGGATGAGGAGCTGAGCCTCAGGCCGCGCCAGGCCATGAGCGCCGCGTGGACCTACGAGGCGTTCCCCGGCGGGCTGCTGGACGTGCCTGCCGAGCCGGGCTGGCTGCCCCTCGTGCGTCACGTGCCCACCGGCCGCGCCGTCGAGATCAGCGCCCCTGACGGGCTGGTGCAGCTCGTCGGCGACGGCACCGTCGAGGACGTCGACGGCGAGTTCGAGGTCTACCCGCCGGAGGGGCTGACCGCAATGGAGGTGTGGGGCCCGAGCGGCCGCACGCTCGTGGAGGTCGGCGCCTACGAGGACCTCGCTGTGCTGCGCCGACGGCTCGTTGAGGAACAGGGATCGGATGACGTGTGGGCGTACGTCGCCGCCCGATCGCTCGCCGAGGGCCCGTTCAGCGACGGCGTGCTGGATCGGATCGACTGGGCCCTCGGCGCCTACGAGGACGAGCCGACGGCCTGGTCCGTGTGCGCCTCCCTGCTCGCCAGCCACGTCGGCCTGCCCTTGACGGAGCAGGCGCAGCGCGGAGCGGCGGAGGTGCTGTCGCGTGGGGGAGTGGACGACGCACTCCTGCTCGCCCTGCACGGTCTCGCGCCCGCGGAACTGCTCACGGGCGGGTGGCCTATCGGGGACTTCGGCCAGCGTGGTCTCGAGGCCCTCGCCCGGTTGAGCTACGGGCGGATCCACACGGACGGACGCCGCGAGCGTGGCCGCGACGTCGCCGTGGCGCGGCTGTATGCGGCGGGGCTGGGGGAGACGGAGCGCGGCCTGCATGCCGCCGCCTGCGCCCAGGGCGCGGAGGGACGGCTGATGTGCCTGCTGACCACCAGACCGGATCCCCTTGACCTGGCCTGGCTGTCGGTGGGTGCGTAGGCACGCCGCCGACCCGCGAAGTCGAACGACCTGCCCGGTCAGGGCCCGTTCTCGGACTCGGTCCCCCAGTGGGTGACCCGGTAGCGGTAGCCGAGCGGGCTGATCCAGTACGCCACACCCGGCGACGGCTGATACAGCTTCCACGACCCGGCGGTCTTGGCGCGGTGCGGGCGGCGACGCACCGGGAACAGGTTCCCGATCCGCGTCTGACCCTTCGTCCAGTGGGCACCGTGTTCGAAAGTGACGGTGTGGTCGATGTCGAGGGAACGGCTGTCGCGGTCGGAGAACGGGAACATCTCGGTGGGGAAGGCCAGCCGGACGGCCTCGCGCATGCGTGGGCTGGGCCGGTAGCCGTCTTGGGGCGGCAGCTCGGGAAGGTCGATGACTGGGCGGACGGCGATCCCGACACCGTCGCCGCCGATGCCCTCTCCGAGCAGTTCGGTCAGCAGTGCAGTGGTGATGTGCCCGGCGCGCTCGATGCGGGCGGCCCCCGTCAGGGTGCCGACGGCATCGCTGTGGATATGCACGACGACGTCGACCTGCGGCCGCAGGTCGGCCGGGTCGACCGTGATGGTGCCGCACAGCTCTCCGTGGCACACGGGCACGTCCTGCTCCTTGTCCGCCTCAGGGGTGGGCTCGGCGCCGGCAGGCGGTCGGTTGTCGGCGGGCACGCTGGTGCCGTCGGTCGGCAGGAGACGGGTCTCGTGGGGAGACGCCTCGTCGATCAGGGCGGGCTGTGCCGCCCCCTGGAGGAGTCTCAGCGCGTAGGCCGGGTGGGCGAGTGCGCCGACGGCCTTGGCCCGCAGCTGATCCCGATCCAGGTCTGGGTGGGCTTCCCCGAGCAGCTCCGCCATCCGGTCGAGCTGGGCGTCGAAGTACAGGCCGTCGAGGGAGTCCAGCTTGCCCGACAGAGCGGAGACGCCGTCCTGTGCCGGCCACAGCCACACGCCGCGACCCTCCCTGGCCTTGGCCTCTGCCCGGGCCGCGGCCTCGGCGTCCACCTCGATGATCAGCTGCTCCGCCAGCTTGAGCGACCCTGAGTAGGTCAGGCGGTGCTGGAGGCGCAGCCAGCGCCTCGAGACCTCGGCGGCCGACTCCTCGCACAGGCCGTGGCAGCGGTGCGCGACGGCCAGTGCGCGGTGCGCGTCGACCTCGAGCGCCTGCACCGCGTCGTACAGGGAGCGGTGCCGGTGCTTGAGATCAAGGGCGTCGGCGAGCTGGCCGTTCGCGGCCTGTTCGGAGCAGCCGAGGAGGGGCCCGAGCTCCAGCCCTATGAACTCGGAGACCAGCGGCGTCCCTGCACCGCCGATCGTCGTCAGCTGCGAGGCGAGGGCCTCGACGACCTCGTCGAACTCGACCTCATAGGCCTCGGCCAGCGTGCAGAGGAAACCGATCCGGTTGGCGTCCGCCTGCCGACGGGCGTGTAGGGACGCGCGCAGCCCCTCGGCCGCCTGCCTAGCGATCTCCTGCTTCCCCATGCTCCAAGGCTAGGCGGCCCCACCGACAAAAAGAACTGGTGCACGAATCCTGTGGATAACCCTACGTGCACTAGGTTCTGGCCCATGGAGTTGACGCATCGCGTGAAGCGGATGTGAGCTCGGCCACGTCTGGACGCCTCTGATCGGCTTCTCCAGCGCTGTGTGCGGTCACCTGGGCATGGATCTCCGTGGCACGCGCATCACATCGCTGAGCGCTACTCCCTCCTGATGATCATCACGCTCGGCGAAGTGATCGTCGGGACGGTCACGGCCGTCTCCGCCGCGGTCGAGGAACACGGCTGGACCTTGGAGGCGGTCGCGGTCGCAGCCGCGGGAACGTTGCTGGCCTTCGGGATGCTGGCGGTGCTCTACGACGCGCTTGTCCGCCGCGTCCACGGCCTGCACCTGCTGATGTTCGTCGTCGCGGTCGTGGTGATGGCGCTGGCCGTCGTCGTGTCGCTGTCCGGGGTCGGGGTCGGCGTGACGCTGCTGATCACGTCGCTCGCCCCGCTCGTGCTGGTCGTCGGTTACGAGGCCGGCGGGCACCGCAAGGCTGCGGCCGACCTGCTACGCCTGGACGCCTGACAAGCCGCGATACGAAACCCCAGGGGAATATTGTGGGTAGGCTGTCAGGAACCCATCCAGTCTGCCTGGTGCCGACCCGAGGAGGCGCGATGATGCGTTCACTACCGATACGGAGGGCGTTGGCGGCCGTGCTGGCCGTCCTCGGTTCCCTCGCCCTCGTGGCCTGCTCCGGCTCCGGCGCCGGCTCCGGGTCCGACTCAGCAGCGGTCGAGCCCGCCCGCGACGGGGCGCTCAACATGCCGGCTGACGACACGGGCGACTCCGGGGGAGGAGAAGAGGAGTCCGGGGCAATGGTCATCCGGACCAAGACGATGCGGCTGGAGGTCTCGAGCACCGCCGACGCCGTCGACCGGGTCCGCGAGATCACCCGCAGCCACGAGGGCACGGTCTCCAGCATGCAGGTGGCCTCCGGCGACGAGTGGATCTACCACTACGACGAGACAGGCAACATCGTCGGCGACGGCACAGCGGTGCGCGGCTGGGTGACAGTGCGGGTGCCCACGGACTCCTACGAGGACTTCGTGGCCGAGGTCGGGGATCTGGGCACCATCAGATACCAGAGCGAGTCCACCGACGACGTCACCCAGGAGCACGTCGACATGTCAGCGCGGCTAGCGAACCTCAAGGCCCAGGAGACGCGGCTTCGCGAGTTCTTCGACGCTGCCAAGGACGTCGACGACATGCTCGCGATCGAGGAGGAGCTCGGCAGGGTCCGCGGCGAGATCGAGTCTCTCGACGCCCAGATCACCTATCTCGAGCGCCAGGCCGCCATGGCGACCGTCTCCGTCGAGCTGGTGGAGCCCGACGACATCGTCACCCCGGCGGGGGAGTCGTGGGGTTTCGCCGATGCGATCACCTCCGGCATCCGCGGCGCGGCGGCGGTGCTGACCGGGGCGCTCACGGTGGTCATCGCCAGCGCACCTGTCTGGCTGGCCGGACTTGCGGTGTTCCTCGTCGTCCGGTCCGTTCGCCGCCGCCGACGCGCGGCCTCGCCCGCGCCAGAATCGTCGGAGGAGGAGCCGCTGCAGGCCTCGTAGCGGACTCCCTCCGCGAAAGCCGAGGTTCGTCGGGGCGACAGGACTCGAACCTGCGGTCTCCTGCTCCCAAAGCAGGCGCGCTAGCCACTACGCTACGCCCCGTGTGCGTCGGGCCCGGCCGAAATGACCGGGCCCGACGACTCGAGCGGATGACGGGAATCGAACCCGCGTAGCTAGTTTGGAAGACTAGGGCTCTACCATTGAGCTACATCCGCAGAACCGTCGGCCAGTCTAGCAGCGCTGCTCTGGCCCGCGCACTTTCGTCCTGTCTGGCCCCCTGTCGCCACAGCGGCCCGGCCCGGCTCCTCCGTTATTGAATCGTTACAAGCGAGCTCTTGCCAGTGCTTCGTAGAACCATCTACGCTCGTTCGTAGATGGTTCTACACACTCAACGTTGAGGGAGGCAGCCGTGAGCTCTACACGCAGCACCGTCACGATCGACGATGTCGCCCGCGCCGCCGGCGTTTCCCGCGCGGCGGTGTCCAAGGTGATCCGGAACGCCTACGGAGTCAGCGACGCGATGCGCGTGAAGGTCCAGGCGGCCATCACCGAGCTCGACTACCGCCCCAGCGTTGCCGCCCGCGCGATGCGCGGCACGAGCTACACGCTGGGCATCGAGCTGCCGAACATCACCAACCTCTTCTTCTTCGACGTCACCTCCCACATGACCACCGCGCTGTCCGGGACTCCCTACGAACTGATCCTCGCCCCCGTGGGCAAGCGTGGCGCCGCTCATCACGAGGCGATCCAGCGGCTCGCCGACCGACACGTGGCAGGGCTGGCCGCGTTCTCCCCGCTGGTGGCGACCGACTGGCTGGAAGACTTCGCCTCGCGCACGCCGCTCGTCATGATCGGCCGTCACGACGCCTCGCTCAACTACGACACGGTGGTCAACGACGACGCGCTCGGCGCGCGGCTCGTCGTGGAGCACCTGGTGGCGCTGGGGCACCGCGACATCGCGCACCTGACCATCCCGCGGGAGGACCAGGGCTACCTGGCCGAGGCTCCACACGCCGTGCGTGCCCAGGGATTCCTGGACGCCATGGCGGCCGCCGGGCTGGGGGACAGGGCGCGCGTCGTGCACGCCCGCCAGGACGTCGAGGCGGTCCGGGCCGCGACCTGGGCGCTCCTCGACAGCGACAACCCACCGACCGCCATCTTCGCCGGCCATGACGAACTCGCACTGTTCGTGCTGCAGGCCGCTGCCGAACGTGGCCTCAACTCGACGGACCTGTCCGTCGTCGGCTACGACGATGCGGACATCAGCTCGCATCCCCTGATCTCCCTGACCACCGTCAACCAGTCCGCCGCCAAGTTCGGCGAACGGGTTGCCCGACTGCTGCTCGAACGCATCGAGGGCCGCCGCGACGCGGTCCACGAAGTGATCGTGCCGAAACTTGAGGGCCGCGGCTCCACCACGGCCCCCAAGCACCGCTGAATCACCAGCATCCCTTCCACAGAAACACGGCGACCACACAGCGGTGGCGCCATTATCCCAAAGGAATCCCCAAGTGTCCCATCACCCCATTCGGCGGGCTGCGGTCATCGCAGTGGCGTCCGTCTCAGCGCTTGCACTCGGCGCCTGCTCCGCGGGCTCCCTGGTCAACCCCACGGAGTCGTCCTCGGCGGGCAAGACCACCCTCACGATCCTCATGGACAGCTCGACCCAGACCACGACCCAGGGCAAGGCCATCGCCGACGGGTTCAACGCCTCGCAGGACGAGATCGAGGTCAAGATCGAGACGCGCCCGGAGGGGACCGACGGAGACAATGTCGTCAAGACCCGCCTCGCAACGGGCGAGATGACCGATCTCTTCCAGTACAACTCCGGCTCCCTGATGCAGGCCCTCGATCCGGCGACGAACATGGTCTCCCTGACGGACCAGGATTTCATCGCCAACCTTGACGAGTCCTTCGTCACCTCCGTCACCGCGGACGAGCAGGTCTACGGTGTGCCCTTCGGGCAGCTGATGGCCGGCGGCATCTACTACAACAAGAAGGTCTACGCTGACCTCGGGCTGAGCGTTCCCAAGACCTGGGACGAGTTCATGGCCAACAACGCCAAGATCAAGGAGGCGGGCATCGACCCCGTCATCCAGACCTACGGTGACACGTGGACGTCGCAGTTGTTCGTGCTGGCTGACTTCCACAACGTGCTGTCGGAGCAGCCCGACTGGGCGGAGAAGTACACCGCCAACCAGGCGAAGTACGTCGACGAGCCCGCCATCAAGGGCTTCGAGCGCCTTCAGGACGTCTACGACGCCGGCTACCTGAACAAGGACTTCGCCTCCGCGAAGCTGACCCAGGGCCTGCAGCAGCTCGTCGACGGCACGGGCGCCCAGTACCCGAGCCTCACCTTCACCATCACGTCGTACCTTGAGCTGGCCGACGATGCTGCGGAGAACATCGGCTTCTTCGCGCAGCCGGGCGACGACGCCGCAACCAACGGGCTCACGTCCTGGAGCCCTGCCGCGCTGTACATCCCGAGCACAACGACGGGTGACAAGCTCGACGCGGCGAAGAAGTTCCTCGCCTGGGTGGCCACGCCCGAGGCCTGTGACGCGCTGACCGCCGCCATGGATCCGACCGGTCCCTACGCCGTCAAGGGCTGCGCCCTGCCCGACGGACTCCCGGCCGCGGTGACCGACATGCAGGCCTACTACGACAACGGCAACGTGAGCCCAGCGCTCGAGTTCCTGTCCGCGGTCAAGGGCCCGAACCTGGAGAAGATCACCGTCGAGGTCGGCTCCGGCATCACGACGGCCGCCGACGGCGCCGCCCGCTACGACGAGGACGTCAAGAAGCAGGCCCAGCAGCTGGGTCTCGAAGGCTGGTGATGCGACCGAGGGGGGCCGCCGCACCGCGGCCCCCCTCGGCCCCGCCCGCCGTCCCACCTCCGCAGAGAGTTGTCCCCCATGCATTCCGAAGCAACCGCGCGCCCGAAAACAGCCGCACCGAGGGCAGTGGCCCGCCACGTCGAGCGCTCCTACCCGCTGTGGTTCTACATTCCCGGCGGCCTGGTCTACGTCGTCCTCTTCATCGTCCCGACACTGCTCTCGTTCTACTTCGCGTTCACCCGCTGGACGCTGTTCGACTCCACCTTCGTCGGCTTCGACAACTTCATCCAGTTCTTCGCCGAGCCGGGACTCATCGGTTCCCTCAAGAACACGCTCGTCTACGGCGTGGTCACCTCGGCATCCAAGGTCGTCCTCGGGATGCTGCTGGCGGTCCTCCTGTCCGGCCCGATCATCGCGCGGGGCTACCTGCGCTCCGTGACCTTCTTCCCCGTGCTCGTCAGCGCGGTCGGCGTCGGCCTCACCTTCCAGGTCTTGCTCGACCCGTTCAACGGCGTCGTCAACCAGGTCTGGACCGCCATAACCGGGGCGGACGGCCCCGGCTGGCTGACCAACCCCGACCTCGCGCTCCTCTCGGTCGCCGCCATCGACGTCTGGAAGGGCGTCGGCCTGGCGACGCTGATCTACATCGCGGGCATCGCCGCCATCCCGAACGAGTATTTCGAGGCCGCCCGCGTCGACGGTGCGGGCGCGTGGCAGCAGTTCCGCAGCATCATCCTGCCGCTGTCCTTCCCGGCGACCTCCACCGTCATCCTGCTGTCGCTCATCGGGGGGCTCCGGTCCTTCGACCTCATCTGGTCCACGACGCAGGGCGGCCCAGGCTTCAGCTCCGACGTCATCGCCTCGGTGATCTACAAGCAGTACCAGGCCGGCTTCTACGGGCTCAGCACGGCGGGCAACGTCATCCTGTTCCTCGTCGTCACGGCGATCGTCTACCCGTTGTCCCGCTGGCTCAACTCGAAGGAGACCTCGCTGTGAACACCATGCGCAAGTCCGCCCGCTGGGGCATCGGCATCGGCGGCATCCTCTTCACCACGGTGTTCTTCCTCGTGCCGTTCGCGTTCATCTTCACGATGTCCGCCAAGACCGGACCCGAGGCGGCACGGCTGCAGTTCAGCTGGCCGACCGAGTTCGTCCTGTGGGAGAACATCGTCGCCGTCTTCCAGGCCCGCAACTACATGCTCATCGTGGCCTTCATCAATTCGTTCACGCTGACGGTGTTCTCCGTCGCGCTCATGGTCGTGTTCGGCGCCATGGTCGCCTACGTCCTCGACCGCCGGAAGAGCAAGCTGAACGGCCTCATCAACGCCGCCATCCTCGCCGGCCTCATCGTGCCGCCCGCCGTCGTGCCCACCATCTGGGTCATGCAGTCGCTCGGCATCTTCAAGACGCTCTTCGGGCTCATCCTGATCGAGGTCGCATTCGGGCTGTCGTTCACCATCCTGGTGATGCGCGCGTTCATCGCGACCATCCCGAGGGAGATCGACGAGGCGGCCATCGTCGACGGCGCCGGCCCGCTCAGGCTGTTCTTCCGGGTGATCCTCCCGCTGCTCAAGCCGACGATCGTCACCATCGTGGTCGTGCAGTCGATCTTCGTCTTCAACGACTTCCAGAACCCTCTCTACTTCCTCCCCGGGGACGCGAACGCCACCGTGCAGCTGACGCTGTTCAACTTCCAGAGCCAGTTCGTCACGTCCTACAACCTCCTGTTCACCAACATCCTCGTCATCACGATCCCGATGCTCGTGATGTACCTCATCTTCCAGCGCCAGATCGTCTCCGGCATGACCGCCGGCGCCGTCAAGGGCTGAGCCCGGAAGGACATCCATGCCACACATCGAAGTCGCCTCCCCCCGCCTCGAGCACGGTCCCGCCGTCGCCGCGAACCCGACTCCGCGCATCTCGTGGGTCACGACCACGGCCCCCGACGGCTGGCGCCAGCTGGCCGCCGAGGTCTCGTTCGCCACCGATGACCGCACAGTGACCGTGACCCTGGAGGGTCCCGACCAGGTCCTCGTCGCCTGGCCCTTCGCGCCCCTGGCGCCCCGGCAGCGCGGGGAGTTGAAGGTTCGGGTCCGGGGAGAGGAGGGCTGGTCGCCGTGGAGCGCACCCGCCCCCGTCTGGGCGACGTTCCTGGGCGCCGACGAGTGGCAGGCGTCGTTCGTCGGGCTGCCTGACCCGGTGCGCCAGGCGCAGCCCGCCGTGCTGCGTCGGGGCTTCACCGTCCGGGAGGGCCTGACCAACGCCATCTGGTACGCCACCGCCCACGGCGCCTACCAGGCGCGCGTGAACGGGACGGAGGTGGACGACCAGATCCTCAAGCCGGGCTGGACCCCGTACCAGTTCCGCCTCGTCCACGAGACGACCGACGTCACCAGCCTGCTCCAGACGGGGGAGAACTCCCTCGACATCTCCCTGACCGGCGGCTGGTACTGCGAGGAGTTCGGGTTCCAGGGGCAGTCGGCGCCGTTCTACGGCGACCAGCCGAGCGTCGCCGGACAGCTGAGGCTCGAATATGCGGACGGCAGCACGGAGTGGATCGTCACCGACGGGTCGTGGCATGCCAGCGGATCGGGCCCGCTCGTTTCCGCAGGCCTCTACGTCGGGGAGACCTACGACGCGCGCCGCACGGCCACCGACTGGGGGCCCGCGGCCGTCCGGGACGCCGGTGTGAAGCCGGGCCCGAGGACGTCGCCCGCGGTGCGGGTCACCGGGACCGTGCCTGTGCAGGAGGTCATCACCTCGCCGAGCGGCCGGACGATCCTCGACTTCGGCCAGAACCTCGTCGGCCGGCTGCGGATCACGGTCCGTGGCGAGGCCGGCGACGTGGTGACGCTGCGTCACGCCGAGGTCCTGGAGGACGGGGAGCTCGGCGTCAGGCCGCTGCGCCGCGCCACCTCGACCGACCGCTACACGCTGGTCGGGGACGGGGAGGAGAGCTACGCGCCGACGTTCACGTTCCACGGCTTCCGCTACGCGGAGGTCAGCGGCTGGCCCGGCGAGTTCGACCCGGCCGACGTCGTGGCGGAGGTCGTCGGCTCCGACCTGCGCCGCACCGGCTGGTTCGAGTGCTCCGACTCCCGGGTCAACAGACTGCACGAGAACGTGGTCTGGGGGATGCGCAGCAACTTCCTCTACCTGCCCACCGACTGCCCGCAGCGCGACGAGCGCCTCGGGTGGACCGGCGACATCCAGGTGTTCGCCCCCACCGCCAGTTTCCTCTTCGACTGCGACGCGTTCCTGGCCTCCTGGCTGGAGGACCTCGCGCTCGAGCAGCGAGCCGCGGGCGGCGTACCGTTCATCGTCCCCGACGTGCTGGGCTCGGGCACCGTCCCGGCCGCGGCGTGGGGTGACGCCGCGACCGTGGTGCCGAGCGTCCTGTACGAGCGCTTCGCGGACCGCGTCGTCGTGGAGCGGCAGTACCCGTCCATGCAGGCCTGGGTCGAGCAGCTGCTGGCCATCGCGGGGGAGCGGCGCCTGTGGGAGGGCGGCTTCCAGTTCGGCGACTGGGTGGACCCCGACGCCCCGCCGGAGGACCCGGCCAAGGCCAAAGCCGACCCCGACCTGGTGGCCAGCGGGTACCTCTACCGCTCGACGACGCTGCTGGCCAGGGCCGCGGCGCTTCTGGGGAAGGACGCCGAAGCCGCCCACTACGCGGCGGTCGCCGAGGAGGTGCGCGCGGCCTGGCAGCGGGAGTACGTGACGCCGGCCGGCCGGCTGCTCTCGGACGCGCAGACCGCCTACGCACTCGCCATCGAGTTCGGGCTCGTCGACGGGGAGCTCCGCGCCCAGATGGGGGACCGCCTTGCCGACCTCGTCCGCCGCGACGGCTACCACATCGGCACCGGCTTCGTCGGCACACCGATCATCGCCGACGCGCTGAGCGGCACGGGCCACATCGCGCAGGCCGGCCGCATGCTCCTGCAGACCGAGTGCCCATCGTGGCTCTACTCTGTGGAGATGGGCGCGACCACCATCTGGGAGCGCTGGGACTCGATGCTGCCGGACGGCTCCATCAACCCCGGCGAGATGACGTCGTTCAACCACTATGCGCTGGGCTCCATCGCCGATTGGCTGCACCGCGTCGTCGGCGGGCTCGCGCCCGCGGAGCCCGGCTTCCGTCGGGTGCGCCTCCAGCCGACCCCAGTGCCGGGCCTCGACTCGGCGTCGTCCACGTTCGACGGCCCGTACGGCCTCGTCAGCGTCGCGTGGCGGCGCGAGGGCGACGACCTGCTGGTGACCGCCCAGGTGCCGCCCAACACGACCGCGGACGTCGTGCTGCCGGGCCGGGACCCGTTCGAGGTCGCCTCTGGCAGCCATGAGTGGCGCGTCGCCTGGCCGCTTGACGAGACGGTGCCGGCAGCGGTCGACATCGACACCTCGCTCGCCGAGATCCAGGACGATCCGGAGGCCTACGCGGCCGTGATCGGGGCCTTCGAGGGCATCGATCCCGTCGTGGCCGAGGACTTCCGGCTGCGCACCCGGTGGCAGGCCAACCAGTCATTGCGCTCTGCGTTCGCGCTCATCTCGCCCACCGTGGCCGGTGCCGTGGCCGACGAGCTGGTGCGTCTGAACGAGCGTCGCGGCCTCGCGGAGGTCGTCGATGCACACGCCTGACCCACGCGTCGAGACGCTGCTGAAGGACCTGTCGCGCGCCGACCTGGAGGCCATCGCGCTCGGCGACTTCGCGCCGCTGGAGGCGCGCGGGCTGCCCGCGCCGGACTACGTCGACTCCGGCACGGGGCTGCGCGGCGTCGACGGCGCCACCGCCTTCCCGTGCGGCACCGCGCTCGCCGCGACCTTCGACGAGGGGCTGGCGGAGCGCTACGGCCGGGCCGTGGGCGTCGAGGCGCGCCGCGCCGGGTTCCCCGTGGTCCTCGGCCCGACGGTGGACCTTGCGCGCGACCCCGTCGGCGGCCGTGTAGGCGAGGCCTTCGGCGAGGACCCGTTCCTGTCGGGCCTCATCGGCGCGGCGCACGTCGTCGGGCTCCAGTCCGCGCACGTCATCGCACAGGTCAAGCACTACGTGGCCTACAACGGCGAGGCCCGCCGCACCGGCTTCGGCCGCGACGCGGAGCGCGGCGACTCCATGGACGTCGCGGTCGACGACGCGACGCTCCATGACGTGTATCTGCGGCCCTTCGAGGCCGCAGTCCGCGCCGGCGCGCTGTCCATGATGGGCTCCTACAACCGCGTCGGCGGCGCCTACGTGTGTGAGGACGCCGACCTGCTCGACATCCCGCGCCGGCTGTGGGGCTGGGAGGGGTTCTACTGCCCCGACTTCATCTTCGCCGTCCGCGACCCCGCACGGGCACTGGCTGCCGGCCTCGACCTCGGGGCCCTCGGCGGCGCCGGCGGGCGGACGGCCGACCTCGTGGCCGAGGCCCCCGAGGAGACCCTGCGCGCCCTGGTGCGGCACCTCGTCCACGCGCTGGTCTCCTCCGGCCTGGTCGACGACCCGCTGCCCACCCCGGGCCCGCCCTCGTCGCCGGACCACCTGGCGCTGGCCCGCGAGGTGGCCGTAGCCGGCAGCGTCCTGCTCCGCAACGACGGCGTCCTGCCCCTCGGGGCGGGGCTGCGCCGCGTCGCCGTCATCGGCCCCGCCGCCGACGACGCCCTGTACGTCGGTGGGGGAGCGGCCTCCGTGACCCTGACCCCGGAGCGGCTCGTCACCCCTGTCGACGCGCTGGCGGCCCGCCTCGACGCCGAGGTGGTCACCGCGCAGGGATCGCTCGGCGACGGGGCGCTGCCCGTCGTCCCCGCCTCCGCGTGGCAGCTGCCCGACGGCTCCGGCCCCGGCGTGCTCGTCGAGTTCGCCGACGGCGACACCGTCGAGCACGAGCTCGTCGACCGCATCGACCACCAGCTGCCGCCGGGCGCGACGCGCTGGCCGCGCCTCTGGCGGGCCCGCCTCCTCCCGCCGGTCGACGGCGCGCACCGGATCAGCCTCTCGTTCGGCGGCCAGGCCCGCCTGCGGATCGGATCCGAGATCGTCATCGACGCCTGCCGCGAGGCGGAGCGCTTCATCCACGGGCCGTTGTACCCCGCGCAGGCCGTGGTGCGCCTGACGGCGGGCGTGCCGGTGGACGTCGAGATCGACTACGACAACGGCCCCGCCATCGAGATCCCGCCCATGGGCATCACGCCGACCTTGCGCCTTGGCTGGCAGCCGCCGGACGGCCTGATCGACGAGGCCGTCGCGCTCGCGTCGGGCTCGGACGTGGCGGTCGTCGTCGTCAACGCCGCCGCGGGCGAGGGCATGGACCGTGACGGTCTCGCGCTGCCGGGGGACCAGGACGAGCTCGTCGCCCGCGTCGCCGCTGCCAACCCACGCACGGTCGTGGTGGTCAACGCCCCCGGCGCCGTCCTCATGCCCTGGGCGGAGGACGTGGCCGCGATCGTGCAGGTCTGGTACCCGGGCGAGCAGTTCGGCCCCGCCCTGGCGGACATCCTCTCGGGCGACCGGGAGCCCGGCGGGCGCCTGCCCCTGACGATCCCGTTCACCCGCGGCCAGCTGCCGGGCAGCCGGTCGGCCGGCGAAGTGCCAAAGACCCTCTACTACACGGCGGACGGCGGCATCGGCTACCGGTCGCCCGCAGTGCTGGCCGAGGGGGCCGCCTTCCCGTTCGGCTTCGGGCTCGGCTACTCGGGCACGGAGGCCACCGCCTCGGCCCGGGCCGACGGCGACTCGCTCACCGTCACGGTGACCGCCACGAATCTGGGCGGGCGGCCGACCTGTCACGTCGCGCAGGTCTACGTCTCGGCGGACGGCGTCGGGGCCCGTGAGCTCGCGGGCGTCGTGCGGATCCCGCTCGACATCGGCGCCACCGCGGCCGGCAGCGTGACCATCGATCCGCCGCTCCGCTGGGACGCCGCCGCCGGCCGGAGGCTGCCCTTGGCGGGCGCCCACACCGTCGCCGTGGCTCAGCACAGCGCGGACCCGGGCACGGTGTTCACATTTGACGGCCGTCGAAGGGAGCCTTCCGCGGCGCCCGTAGGCTGAGCTCATGACAACGCGATCGCACCCGGGCGCCACCCTGGGTGTGCTCGCGCTGCTTGTCACGTCGATCCTGTGGGGCACGACCGGCACCGCAGCGACGTTCTCGACGGCCGGCCCGCTGGCCATCGGAGCGGCGTCTCTGGGCATCGGCGGGCTGCTGCAGGCCGCCGTGGCGGTGCCGCAGCTACGCGCTGAGCGCCGGGCGCTCGGGCGTCGTTGGCGGCTGCTGGCGATGGGCGGCGTCTCGGTGGCCGTCTACCCGCTCGCCTTCTACTCCGCCATGCACCTGGCCGGCGTGGCCGTCGGCTGCGCCGTCGCGCTGGCGTCCGCGCCGCTGTTCGCCGGTCTACTCGAGGTCGCCGTGGACCGCGCGCGGCTCACCCGCTGGTGGGGGCTGGCGGCCGCGCTGGGTGTGGTCGGCAGCGCGCTGCTGAGCCTCGCCGAGGTGGGCGAGTCGCGGCAGGCCGCCCTCGAGACGGCGCTCGGCGTCGGCCTCGGGATGCTCGCGGGCCTCACCTATGCCACGTACTCGTGGGTGGCGCGCACGCTGATGCGCGACGGCGTGACCCGCTCAGCCTCGATGGGTGCGGTGTTCGGGGTCGGCGGCCTGCTGCTGATGCCCGTGCTCGCGATCACCGGCGCCCCGCTGCTCGCGAGCGGCCAGAACCTGGCCGTTGCCGCCTACATGGCGCTCGTGCCCATGTTCCTCGGCTACGTCCTGTTCGGCTTCGGCCTGACTCGGGTGCAGGCCAGCACCGCAACGACCGTGACGCTCGCCGAGCCGGCCGTCGCGGCGCTGATGGCCGTCTGGATCGTGGGGGAGCGACTCCCGCTCATGGGCTGGGTCGGCCTGGTGCTGATCGGGGCCGTCCTCGTCATCCTGGTCGTTGCCCCGACCAACCGCAGCGATGTCAGTTGATCGAGCACGCGGCAGAAACGACGCCCGGAGGCGGAGTGCCAGGTCGTCACGTCGGGACTGGTGCGCAGGGTGGCCTCGACGTGACGCTGCGCCCTGGACGAGCAGACCCGGGCAGCTGCCCGGCGTAACCACGGGTCAGCGTTTGGTGAAGCGCCCCAGCAGGAAGGCCCCGACGAGGAGGAGTAGCAGGATCAACCCGCCGCATAGCCCAGCGACGATCCAGTCGCCCCCGATGAGCGGACCAAGTTCGACTTCCATACTCATCAGTACATCTTCGCAGTGAGAGCGCCGCCGGAGGCGATTTGTGATGAGAGCGTCTGCGTGTGGCTCCCGAGTCCCTTTGCGGTCAGGCTGGAGACACGATGTGGCTGGTGCGCCCAGGCAGTCCCAGGAACTCCCGGATCGCCGGGGCCTCGCGCCGGCCCTGGGCAAGCGCGGCGTCGTAGACCGAGGCGAGGCGGGTGACGTTGCGCTCCGAGTTCTCGATGGGCATCGCGTCGGGGAACACGAGGTACGCGCGGCCCTGCCGTTCCAGCTCCAGCAGCCGGTCCAGCGTGGCGTTGTAGTTCCCCGGTCGCGCGAGCAGCGCCCGCGCCACGGCCGGGTAGCGGCGGAACAGCGCCCGGAAGGTCCGGGGCGTCCGCACGGCGCCCTTCCGGTAGCCGCGCTCCCGGGTGAGCACGACGAGGAACTTCGAGAACCCGTCGTCCTCGGCCGCGTCCAGGGCGATCCCCCCGGTCGGCCCGAGCGCCCCGTCGACGAAGTCCACCCCGTCGACCGTGGTGATGGGCATCAGCAGCGGCATGGTCGACGAGGCCCGGACCCGCTTCATGAGAGCCCCGACGGGCTGGAGGTCCTCGTTGCCCCAGTAGACCATCTCGCCGTCGAAGCAGCGGAAGCCGCCGACGCGCAGCTGGGCGGGGTTGGCCGTGAACGTCGCATAGTCGAGCGGCAGCGGCTCATCCGGCCCGGAGGTCTGCTCGTAGATCCACTCGGAGTGGAACATGCCCTTGCCGCGCACCCAGGTCCGCAGGTCGCCGAAGCGGGGGTCCGCCGCGATGTCGACGAATGACCGGCGCCCGCGTTCCGCGTCGCGGGAGGCGTAGTTGACCAGGCAGCTCGACCCCGCGGAGATGCCGCCGACCCAGCCGCAGAACACCTCGGCCTCCAGCAGCGCGGTCAGGATGCCCGTCGAGAAGCTGCCCCGCATGCCGCCTCCCTCGAAGATCAGGGCCGTGTCGGGGGCGGTGGGGATCAGGTCGGTCGCGGTGGGCACATCGTGCATCCTACGGGCCCCGCCGCTGGCGACGATGAGGGCCAATTGGTGGAGGTGGCGCGAGCCGATAGACTGGCGGGCGGTAATCACTCACACTCCCAGGAGTCCATTCGTGCCTAGCACTGTTGAGAAGCTGAGCCCGACGCGGGTCAAGCTCACCGTCGAGATCCCGTTCACCGATCTCAAGCCCCACCTTGACAAGGCCTACAAGGGGATCGCCGACCAGGTCACCATCCCCGGCTTCCGCAAGGGCAAGGTCCCCGCAGCCGTCATCGATCAGCGGTTCGGCCGTGGCGCGGTGCTCCAGGAGGCCATCAACGAGGCCATCCCGTCGGCGTACAACGCGGCCATCGAAGAGGCCGAGGTCACCCCGATGGCCCAGCCCGAGGTCGAGGTCACCAAGCTGGAGGACAACGACCTGGTCGAGTTCACCGCCGAGGTGGACGTCCGCCCCGAGGTCACCCTCCCCGACTTCGCCGAGGTCACCACCTCCGTCGAGAACGCCGCCGATGTCGAGGAGCTCGTGGGAGAGCGCATCGAGATCCTGCGCCAGCGCTTCGCGACGACCACCGAGGTCGAGCGCGCCGCCGCCGAGGGCGACGTCGTCAACATCGACCTGGTCGCGTCGCAGGACGGCACCGAGCTTCCCGAGGCTACCGCCGAGGGCGTGTCCTTCAAGATCGGTCAGGACACCAACATGCTCGAGGGCCTCGACGAGGCCGTCACCGGGCTGAAGGCCGGCGAGACCGCCACCTTCACCTCCACCCTCATGGGTGGCCAGTTCCGCGGCCAGGAGGCCGACATCACCGTGACCGTCAAGACCGTCTCGGAGCAGGAGCTCCCGGCCGTCGACGACGAGTTCGCCCAGCTCATCTCCGAGTACGACACGGTCGAGGAGATGATGGAGGACCTGCGCAAGGGTGCCGAGCAGCAGGTGAAGGCCGACCAGCTGGCCGACGCCCGCGACAAGGTCCTCGAGGCCGTCCTCGAGAAGATCGACTTCGAGCTGCCCGAGGGTGTCCTCACCCGCGAGCAGGAGGCCCGCCGCACCGAGGTCGAGCGCCAGCTCGCCGCCGGCGGCATGACCGTCGAGCAGTACCTCGAGAACGCCGAGGACGAGGACGCCGAGGACGAGGAGGCCTTCTGGGCCACCATCAACGAGCGCTCCGAGCAGGCCCTCAAGGCGCAGGTCGTCCTCGACGTGTTCGCCGACGAGAACAAGATCGACGTCTCGCAGCAGGAGCTGACCGAGCTGATCTTCCGCAAGGCGCAGCAGAACAACAGCTCCCCGCAGGACGAGATCAACCACATGATGGAGCATGGCCACATGCCCGAGTGGATGCAGGAGATCCGTCGGGGCAAGGCGCTGGCCGCCATCGTCGCCGCCGCGACCATCACGGACGCCGACGGCAACGTCATCGAGACCGAGGCACCCGAGGCCGAGGCTGTCGAGGAGGAGGCCGAGGAGGCCCCCGTCGTCGAGGTCGTCGAGTCCGAGGACAAGTGACCCAGCGGCACTGACCAGCTGAACGGATCGCCGTCGCCCCACCGGGGCGGCGGCGATCCGCCTTTCCTGCCCGTGGCGTCCCCATGGCTAGACTGCGAACCCGAGAGAGGGAGCCCGCATGTCTGACAAGCCCACCGACGAGGCCGTCGAGGCGCCGCAGGACGTCGACCTGGACGACGGGGACGTGGTCGACACGATCGACCACACCGAAGCGGTCGCGGTGCGTCCGTCGATCCCTGCGCTCGTGACGGCGGTCATCGTCGTCGCGGCCATCGCGTTGACGCTCGGCCTGCTGCAGGACCTGAGCAGCATCATCGCCCCGATCTTCCTGACGCTGAACCTGCTGATCGCCGCCTTCCCCATCTACACCTGGCTCGTGGCCAAGCGCTGCCCCCGGCTCGTCGCATCCCTGGTCACGGGACTCGCGGTGTTCGTCGTGCTCATCCTCGGGCTGGCGGCCATCGTCTGGTCCGTGACGAAGATGGTCCAGACCCTGTCGGGCTACACCGACCAGTTCGTCGCCATGTACGAGCAGTCCATCGCCTGGCTCGGGCAGTTCGGCTTCGACGAGTCGTCGCTGCTCAACTCTCTGAAGTCCATCTCGCCGTCGAGCGTCCTCGACTTCGCCGGAGGTCTGGTCTCCGGCACGTCGGCCGCCAGCGCCATGATCGTGGTGATCATCGTCATGATCGTGTTCATGGTGATGGATCTTCCGTCCGTCGGCGAGCGGCTCCGCGTGACGCAGCATCTGCACCCACGGTTCACCAACTCGATCACCGCCTTCGTGACCGGCATCCGCAGATACTGGCTCGTGACCACGGTCTTCGGCCTGATCGTCGCTCTGCTCGACGGTGTCGTGCTCCTCATCCTCGGCGTCTCCCTGCCGCTGGTCTGGATCGTGCTGGCCTTCATCACCAACTACATCCCGAACGTCGGTTTCGTGATCGGCCTTGTGCCTCCCGCGCTGCTCGCGCTCTTCGAGAAGGGGCCCGTCACGGCCCTGATCGTCGTCATCGCGTACTGCGTCCTGAACTTCCTCATCCAGTCGCTGATCCAGCCGAAGTTCACCGGCGACGCCGTCGGCATCACGCCGACCGTCTCCTTCATCTCTCTCCTGCTGTGGGCATGGGTCTTCGGCGCGCTGGGCGCCCTGATCGCGCTGCCGGCGACGCTGGCCGTCAAGGCGCTGCTGATCGACTCCGATCCGCGGCTGCGCTGGGTCAACGCGTTCATCAGCAACGAGCCGGAGGCCATCGCGCCGAAGCCCTCCGAGGGTTGACGGCTCACGCCTGCGGCGAACTTCGAGGCACAACCTTGGGTCCCTTGCAGATGCCGGTAGGTTAGGGGTGTGAATAAGCCCCGAATCGACGACGACATCCGCATGGCGGGGCCGGGTGCCGCGGCACTTGGCATGGCCGACAACGTGTACTCGGCGCTCCTGGCGAACCGCATTATCTTCCTCGGCTCCGAGGTGCGCGACGAGAACGCCAACGCGATCTGCGCGCAGATGCTGCTGCTCAACGCCGAGGATCCGCACAAGGACATCTACCTCTACATCAATTCCCCGGGCGGCTCCGTCGACTCCGGCATGGCGATCTTCGACACCATGCAGTGGATCAGCAACGACGTCGCCACCGTCGCGATGGGGCTGGCGGCCTCGATGGGCCAGTTCCTGCTGTCGGCCGGTACGCCCGGCAAGCGCTTCGCGCTGCCGCACAGCCGCATCATGATGCACCAGCCCTCCGGCGGCCTCGGGGGAACGGCCTCCGACATCCGCATCCAGGCTGAGCAGTCCCTCCACATCAAGAAGACGATGGCGGGCCTGATCGCCAAGCACACCGGCCAGACGCTCGAGCAGATCGAGGCGGACTCGGACCGCGACCGGTGGTTCACCGCAGAGCAGGCGCTCGAGTACGGGTTCATCGACCACGTTTACGAGCGCGCTTCCCAGATCAAGTCGGAGGCCCCGAACCAGTGATGATGACGAACTTCCACCCCCAGGGTGTTGCTCCCGCAGGAGCGGACATGAACTACTACATCCCGCAGTGGGAGGAGCGCACCAGCTACGGCATGCGTCGCGTCGACCCCTACACGAAGCTCTTCGAGGACCGGATCATCTTCCTGGGCACCCCGATCAGCGACGACGTCGCCAACGCCGTGATGGCGCAGCTGCTCTGCCTGCAGTCGATGGACCCGGAGCGTCCGATCTCCATCTACATCAACTCGCCCGGCGGCTCCTTCACCGCGCTGACGGCCATCTACGACACGATGCGCTACATCAAGCCCGACATCCAGACGGTCTGCCTCGGCCAGGCTGCCTCGGCCGCCGCGGTCGTGCTGGCTGCCGGCACGAAGGGCAAGCGCCTCGCGCTGCCGAACTCGCGCATCCTGATCCACCAGCCCGCCACGGAGGGTGGCTACGGCCAGTCCTCCGACCTGGAGATCCAGGCAAACGAGATCCTGCGCATCCGCTCCCTCATGGAGTCGATGCTGGCCTCCGATACCGGCCAGGAGGTGGAGAAGATCAGCCGCGACATCGAGCGCGACAAGTACCTGACCGCTGCCGAGGCAGTCGAGTACGGCATCATCGACGACATCCTTCCCTCGCTGAAGGATCTCTGAGTCACCAGTCGGAGCCGCGTCGGGTCGCCTCTGGGCGGCCGACGCGGCTTCCGTCACCAGATTGTGTCGCCGCCTCGCCCTGGCACCCGGGCAGGTAGGCTGACCGGTAAGCAACCCGATTCCGTGGAGGAGGTGGACCGCAGTGCCGCACATCGGCGAATCGAGCGACCTGTTCAAGTGCAACTTCTGTGGCAAGAGCCAGAAGCAGGTCAAGAAACTGATCGCGGGGCCTGGCGTCTACATCTGTGACGAGTGCATCGGGTTGTGCAACGAGATCATCGAGGAGGAGTTCCCGGAGCAGACCGAATCGGTCCTTGCCACCGAACTCCCCAAGCCGCGCGAGATCCGCGACTTCCTCGACTCCTACGTCATCGGCCAGGAACGGGCCAAGAAGACGCTGTCGGTCGCCGTCTACAACCATTACAAGCGCGTCCAGGCGCTGCAGGAACCGCACGGCCGCCGGGCAGAGGCGGACGACGTCGAGATCGGCAAGTCCAACATCCTGATGATCGGCCCGACCGGCTGCGGCAAGACGTACCTCGCCCAGACGCTGGCCCGGATGCTGAACGTCCCCTTCGCCATGGCCGACGCCACGGCGCTGACCGAGGCCGGCTACGTCGGCGAGGACGTCGAGAACATCCTGCTGAAGCTCATCCAGGCAGCCGACTTCGACATCGCGAAGGCCGAGACGGGCATCATCTACATCGACGAGATCGACAAGGTGGCGCGCAAGTCGGAGAACCCGTCGATCACGCGTGACGTGTCGGGTGAGGGCGTGCAGCAGGCGCTGCTGAAGATCCTCGAGGGCACCGTCGCGTCCGTGCCCCCGCAGGGTGGCCGCAAGCACCCGCACCAGGACTTCCTGCAGATCGACACCACCAAGGTACTGTTCATCGTCGGCGGCGCCTTCTCCGGGCTCGAGGACATCATCAACGCCCGCGTCGGCAAGCGGCCGCTCGGCTTCAACACGTCCTCGCAGAGCCGGACCCCCGAGGCCGATCCCTTCGCCAAGGTGACCCCGGAGGACCTCCACACCTTCGGGCTCATCCCCGAGTTCATCGGCCGACTGCCGATGATGACGAGCGTCTCGCCGCTCGACCACGACGCCCTCGAGAGGATCCTCGTGGAGCCCCGCAACGCGCTGACGCGCCAGTTCGAGAAGCTCTTCGACCTCGACAGCGTCGCACTCAAGTTCACCGACGAAGCCGTCTCCGCCATCGCGGAGAAGGCCCTCGAACGCGGTACCGGCGCGCGCGGCCTGCGCGCCATCCTCGAGGAGCTGCTGCTCGACACCATGTTCGACGTGCCCTCCGAGGAGGACATCGCCCAGGTGGTCGTCACGCGCGAGTCGGTTGAGGGTACCCAGCCCCCGACGCTGGTTCCGCGGGCCAAGCTCGCCCGGCGCCGCGACCTCTCGGCCTGATGCGCTGAGGGGCGAGCGGCCCCGCGAGCCTGTCGCAGGCGCGTTGTAGGCTCGTCCGCATGGCTTACTCCCGCTACCCCCATCTCCACCGCGACAAGGTCGTCTTCGTTGCCGACGAGGACCTGTGGATGGGAGACCTGGGCGGCGGACGGGCGGCGCGGATCACGATGGGGGAGTCCACGCCGGTCAACCCGCGATTCTCCGGCGACGGCACCAGGATCGCGTTTACGGCAACCACCAACGGAGGCTGGGACTGCTACGTCGTCGACCCCGACGGCGGCACCCGCCGCCTCACCTGGCTGAGCGCCCGCCGCATGAAGGTCTCCGGCTGGCTCGACGCCGAGCACATCCTGCTCTGCTCCGACCACGAGGGCATCCACCGCGTCGATGCCTCGCTCTACTCGCTGTCCCTCGACGGCAAGCTCCGCCGCCTGCCCTGGGGCATCGGCACCGCGGCCGCGGTCAGCCCGTCGGGCAAGGTGGCCGTCGCGTCGGCGAACTTCCGCGATCCCTCCGGCTGGAAGCGGTACCGCGGCGGCATGGCGGCGCGCCTCTACGTCTCGGCGGACGGGAAGGGCGACTGGCGCCGGATCCTGCCCGACGCCACTGCCGGCCTGTTCGGGCCCACCTGGATCGGCGAGCGGCTGGTCTTCACCTCCGACCTCGGCGACGCCCCCGACGTGCAGGCCCAGGTCTGGTCCGTCAACGCCCAAGGACGCGATCTGCGACAGCACACCAGCCACACCGCCGCGACCGGCTACGTCCGCGACGCCGTCGGCGACGGGCAGGGGATCGTGTACCACGCCCGCGGACGGCTCTACCACCTGGCGAGCCTGAAGGCCGAGCCCCAGCCGCTCGAGCTGACCGTACCTGTCGGCCGCCCAGCCCCGGTGTCGGTCGCCCCCAGCGACAGGCTCGAGGTCATCGTCCCTGACCACGGCGGCGACTCCTCGCTCGTGGAGTGGCGCGGCGCCGCCTACCTCCTGACGCACCGCGGCGGCCCCGCCCGGGCGCTCGCCGACGTACCCGGCGTGCGAATCCGCGAGCCCCGCTTCCTCGGCCAGAGTGGCCGGGGCATCTGGGTCAGCGACGCAGACGGCGAGGACTGCCTCGAGGTCCGCCACGTCGACGGCAGCGAGAAGGTCCGAAGGCTGGCCGGCGGCAGGCTGGGCCGCGTGCTGGCCATGGAGCCCGCGCCCGTCGGCCCCAAGGTCGCCGTGGGCAGCCACGACGGAACCGTCTACCTCGTCGACACCGGCCGCGGCTCCGTGAAGCGGATCGGCCGCTCCACCGAGGGGGAGCCGACCGGCTTCACCTGGTCCCCGGACGCCCGCTACCTCGTCTGGCGGTCCGCCATCGGCCGCGAGGGCACGCTGGGTAGGCTCGTCGGCTACGACGTGACGGACGACAAGGCGTTCACCCTGACCAGGGGCCAGTTCAACGACTTCTCGCCCACATTCAGCCACGACGGCCGCTACCTCTGCTTCCTGTCCAGCCGGACCATCGACCCTACCTACGACGAGCTGGGCTTCGACCTGTCCTTCACACACACCATCCGGCCCTGGGTCGCGCCGCTGAGCGCCACCGAGCCCGCCCCCTTCGGGCCCGCCGCCGACGGCTGGCCCATCTCCGAGCCCCAGGAAGCAGACGAGAAGTCGGGCGACGAAAAGGGTGGCAAGGAGAACAAGGCGGACGACCAGGAGCCCGCGGTGGTCTTCGATGTGGACGGCTTCGAGGACCGGATGATCCCGCTCCCCGTGCCGTCCGGCCGGTACACGGACCTCCAGGCCACCAAGGACGCCCTCGTCTGGCAGAACCTCCGCTCCGTCGGAGAGCTGGGCGCGGTCCGCGCCGGCGTCGAGGGAGAGGTCAAGGACACCATCGAGCGGTTCTCGTTCAAGACCCGCAAGGGTGCCACGCTCGTGGACGCCTGCGACTCCGCCGCCGTCACGGGCGACGGCGAGCGCCTCGTGGTCCGCAACGGCGAAGAGGTCTGGGTCCAGTCCGCGGAACAGGCTCCAGGAGACGACGAGGATGGCCGCATCCACGTCGACCTCAGCCGGCTCCGTCGCGAACTCGACCCGCGCGCCGAGTGGCGGCAGATGTTCGAGGAGAATGCGCGCCTGATGCGCGACCACTTCTGGCGCGAGGACTTCGACGGCGTCGACTGGGCCGCGGCCGTCAGCCGCTACCGCCCGCTGCTCGACGAGATCACCACGCACGACGACCTGGTGGACGTCCTGTGGGAGTGCGTCGGGGAGCTCAACACCTCGCACGCCTACGTCGACCCGCCCGCTCCCCAGGACCCCGCCCCGCGGGCCGCCTTCCTCGGGGCCGAGTACTCGCGCAACGCCAAGGGGGAGGTCGTGATCGAGCGGGTGCTGCCCGGCGAGACCTCCGACCCGAGCGCCCGCTCGCCGCTGCGCGCCGCCGGCGTCGCCGCTCAGCCCGGCGACGTGATCATCGCCGTCGACGGCCACAGCACCGCCGACGTGCCCCACATCGGGCAACTGCTGCTCGGCGCCGCGGACAAGGTCGTCGAACTGACCATGGCCCACGGCAGGCAGAAGCGCCGCGTCGCGGTCGTGCCCATCGCCCACGAGGCCTCCCTGCGCTACCACGCCTGGGTCTCCGGCCGCGTCGACTATGTCACGGAACACACCGCCGGCCGACTCGGCTACATCCACGTGCCCGACATGGTTGCCAACGGCTGGGCCGAGTTCACCCGCCTGGTGGACGCGGCCATGCGCTGCGAGGGACTGATCGTGGATGTCCGCTTCAACGGCGGCGGCCACACGTCCGAGCTGGTCATCGAGCGGCTCGCCCGCCGGGCCGTCGGCTGGATGGGGGCGCGCCACCACGACGTGCCCATCACATACCCGAGCCAGGCGCGTCGCGGCCCGGTGGTGTTCATCACCAACCCGTTCGCGGGCTCCGACGGCGACATCGTCACCGCGGCCGCGCAGAACCTCGGGCTGGGGCCCGTCGTGGGGGAGCGCAGCTGGGGCGGCGTGGTCGGCATCGACGGCCGGTTCGCACTGGTCGACGGCACCGAGGTCACGCAGCCGCGCTACTGGACCTACTTCGACGGCCAGGGCTTCGGTCTCGAGAACCACGGCGTCGACCCCGACATCCCCGTCGAGGTCGGCCCCGCGGAGTGGGAGTCCGACAGCGACGTGCAGCTCGACGCGGCCATCGCGGAGGCGCTGCGGCTGCTGGAGGCCTCGCCCGCGGTAGCCCCGCCGTCGTTCGACGCTCCCCGTTTCTGATCAGCCGCGCCGCAGCCCCTTCGGCAGCCCGATCCGCCGGCTCCAGGCCAGGATCCACACGGCTCCGAAGGCGGCCAGCGCCGCGCTGGTCAGGATGCCGGCGGACAGGGACGACAGCAGGATCGCCAGGGAGAACAGCGATGGGCCGCCCAGCTTGCCGGTGTTGGTGAACAGCGCCCAGATACCGAGGAACCTCGCCCGGCCGACGGCGGGGCTCAGGTCGGCTCCGATGGTCATGTTGACGCCGGCGCCCAGCCCGTTGCCCACGGCCATCACAACGATGGCGGCGATCAGGCCCGTGAGGCTCGGGGCGAGCACCATCACCGTGAACCCGACGGCGAACGCGCCGAGGCAGGCGAGCAGCACCGCGGAGCGGCCCAGCCGGTCCTTCAGGTAACCGCCGGGGAACATCAGGATCAGCTCCAGCGCCGCGCCCAGCGCGATCAGCAGCGAGATCGCCGACTCGTGCAGCCCGATCTGCACGCCCCACAGCTGCACGGAGACCGGCTGGATCGCGCGGGCCACCGCTAGCGTCGAGATCGACACGCCCGCCAGGACGACCGGGGTCCACGCGACCTCGAGCCGCGGCCGGTGCCCGTCGGCGGCCGGCCGGGGACGCGGTGTGCGCTCCTCCAGGGTCCGGGCGACGGGCAGCGAGAGCACGACGATCGCCGCGATGCCGCAACAGGCGGAGAACACGAAGACCGACCACATCGGGAAGAGGTAGAGCAGCCCGGCGCTCGCGATCGGCCCGACGAGCGTGCCGACGCGCATGCACCCGCCGAGCGACGTCATGGCCCGCCCCAGGTCCGCCGGCGCGACCGTCTCCGCGACGACCGCCTGGCGGGCGAGGTTCCACACGTCAGAGATGGGTGCGAGCAGCATCAGGCCGGCGGTGTAGAGCGCAAGCGAGGCCGCCGAATGCCAGGCCAGGGCGACGACGATGGCGCCGAACAAGAACACCGAGGCGATCGTCGCGGCGTACATCGCGCGCGTGTCGCCGAGGCGGTCGATCATGATGCCCGCCGGGACGGCCAGGCACAGCGACACCGCGCCCATCAGGCCGACGAGGATCGCGGCGAAGGACTCGCTCGCGCCGACTCCCAGCGCCGCCAGCACCAGCACAGGGGTCAGCGCCCCCATCGAGACGGCGAACAGCAGCGACGGAATGAGGACCGGCCACAGGATCTGCCTGAACATCGTCAGCGGATCCTGTGGCCGGTGGTGGTGCGCGCGGGGATCAGGCCTCGGGGGCGACGAGCTCGACGTCGACCGTCAGCGGCTGCTCCGACGTGGTCCAGGTGACCTCGCCGACCAGGCGGCCGACGGCGCGCAGGTCGGGCTCGATCGCCTCCAGCCGCGCCAGGACGTCGGCCGGGCCGGAGAACGCGGCGCGGGACGCCTCGGTCTTCATCGACACCTTCGCGGTGGACTTCGCGCCGCGGATCGCGATCAGCGCCGAGGCGACGTCGGCCAGCAGCGAGGGGTCACCGTCGACGGCCAGCTCGTCGGCCTTCGGCCAGGCGGAGCGATGGATGGACGAGTCGTTGGTCCACCGCCACACCTCCTCGGTGACGAAGGGCAGGAACGGCGCGAACAGGCGCAGCTGCACGTCGAGGGCCAGTGCCAGGGCGGCCTGGGCGGACGCCTTCTCCGCGTCGTCGCCCGTGTAGGCGCGCTCCTTGACGAGCTCGAGGTAGTCATCGCAGAAGGACCAGAAGAACGACTCGGTCGCCTCGAGGGCGCCGGTGTAGTCAAAGTCCTCGAAGGAGGCGGTCGCCTGCTCGACGATTCCCCGTAGCGCCGCCAGCAGCGCCTTGTCGACGGGGTTCGTCACGGCGGCCACGCCACCGGGGGCCTCGGCCAGCGACAGCACGAACCTGCCGGCGTTCAGGACCTTCATCGCGAGGCGGCGGCCGACCTTCATCTGCGACTCGTCGAACGGCGAGTCCAGTCCCGGGCGGGCCATCGCGGCGCGCCAGCGCACGGCGTCGGAGCCGAACTTGTCGAGGATGTGCGTCGGCACGACGACATTGCCCTTGGACTTGCTCATCTTCTTGCGGTCGGGGTCGACCACGAAGCCCGAGATCGTGGCGCGCTTCCACGGCAGCGAGCCGTTCTCGAAGTGCGCCCTGACGACACGGGAGAACAGCCAGGTGCGGATGATGTCGTGCGCCTGTGGGGCGATGTCCATCGGGAACGTGAGGTTGAACAGCTCCTCGTCGCGCTCCCAGGCGGTGGCGATCTGCGGCGTCAGGGAGCTGGTGGCCCAGGTGTCCATGACGTCGGGGTCGGCCGCGAAGCCGCCCGGCTGGTTGCGCTGCTCCGCAGTGAACCCCGCGGGGACGTCCGACATGGGGTCGACGGGCAGCGACGACTCTTCTGGCACGATCGGGCTGTCGTAGTCCGGCTCGCCCTCGGCATCCAGGCGGTACCAGATCGGGAACGGCACGCCGAAGAAGCGCTGACGCGAGATCAGCCAGTCGCCGTTGAGTCCCGAGACCCAGTTCTCGTAGCGGTGGCGCATGTGCTCGGGCGTCCAGGCGAGCTCCTCGCCGCGGGCGAGGAACGTCCTCTTGAGTTCCTCGGAGCGGCCGCCGTTGGTGATGTACCACTGGCGGGTGGCGACGATCTCGAGCGGCTTGTCGCCCTTCTCGTAGAAGTTCGCCATGCGGGACGTGGGCTTCGGCTCGCCGTCCAGGTCGCCCGCCTCGCGCAGCGCCGCCACGGTGGCCTCGCGGGCCGAGAACGTCGTCTTGCCGGCGATGGCCTCGTAGGCCTCGGCGTTGACGACCCAGTCGGGGGTCTCGCGCTGCAGGCGGCCGTCGCGGCCGATCACCGTGCGGGTCGGGAGGTTGAGCTCGCGCCACCAGGTGACGTCGGTCAGGTCGCCGAAGGTGCAGCACATCGCGATGCCGGCGCCCTTGTCGGGCTCGGCGGCCGGGTGCGCAAGCACCGGAATCTCCACGCCGAAGAGCGGGGAGATGACCGTGGTGCCGAACAGGTCCTTGTACCGCTCGTCGTCCGGGTGGGCGATGAGCGCGCAGACGCTGACCAGCAGCTCGGGGCGTGTGGTCTCGATGTGGACGGGCGTGCCGTCGGCCTTGCGGAACGCGACGCGGTGGTAGGCGCCGGGGTACTCGCGGGCCTCCAGCTCCGCCTGAGCCACCGCGGTGTGGAACGTGACGTCCCACAGCGTCGGGGCGTAGCTGAGGTAGGCCTCGCCGCGGGAGTAGTTCCTCAGGAACGCCTTCTGCGCCACGGCCTGGGACTCGGCCGAGATCGTCGTGTAGAGAGTGTCCCAGTCGACCGAGAGGCCGAGCTGGCGCCACAGGTCCTCGAACGCCTGCTCGTCGACCTTGGTCAGCTCGTGACACAGCTCGATGAAGTTGCGGCGGCTGATGGCCACCTGGCGCTTCGGGTCGGGCTTGGCGGGGGGTTGGAAGTCGGGGTCGTACGGGATCGATGGGTCGCAGCGGACGCCGTAGAAGTTCTGCACGCGACGCTCGGTGGGCAGGCCGTTGTCGTCCCAGCCCATCGGGTAGAACACCTCCTTGCCGGTCATACGCTGGTAGCGTGCGACGGTGTCGGTGTGTGTGTAGCTGAAGACGTGACCGACGTGCAGCGAGCCGGAGACGGTCGGCGGCGGCGTGTCGATGGAGAACACCTGCTCGCGGCTGGCGGGGCGCCGGAAGGCGTAGGTGCCCTCCTCCGCCCATACCTGTCCCCACTTGGCTTCGAGGCCTTCGAGGACGGGCTTTGCGGGCAGGGCGCGGCTGGGCGCGGGGGTGTCGGTCATGGTGCCAATCTTAGTGAGCGGCCGCGCGGCACTGAAACCGCCCGGGACGGATGAACAGGCGACGAGGGCCCCGCCGGTCGCGGGGCCCTCGTCGGTGCTGGAGGATCAGAAGTCGTTGTTGCGGTCGCCGGCCTCCCAGGCCTCGTTGACGGCAGCCATGAACGACTCCTCGGTGGGCTGGATCAGGGCGTTGCCCGCGTCGTCGGTGAACTCGAGCTTGGTGCCGGCCACGAGATAGGTCGGCGTCGAGCCGATCTGGTCGGTCGTGAACCTCTCGGCGGCCTCGGTCACCCAGGTCTCGAAAGCGCGGGTGTCGAAGAGCTCCTGGAACTTCGTCAGGTCGTCGCCCGTGATGCCGGCCTGCTCCGCGAAGTCGACCCGCAGCTGCTCGTCGGTGAACCCGACGCCCTCCTCGGGCTGGTTGGCGTAGACGACGTCGTGGTACTCGGCGAACTTCCCGACGGCGTCGGCGGCGGCGGCGGCCAGTGCCGCGCGGTGCGAGTCGTCACCGCTCGTGCCGTCCAGGAACGTCGCGGTGCGGACCTCGATCGTGATCTTCCCGTCGGCGGCAAGCTGGTGGAACGTCGAGCCGTAGGTGTCCTCGTAGACCTTGCACCAGGGGCACTGGAAGTCCTCCCAGACCACGAGGTGCGGGACGTCGTCGGAGGGCTCCACGCCGTTGTACAGGATGCCGTGGTTGGCCGTGGCGTTGGGCGGCGTCTGCTGCTCGGCGGTCACCTCGACGCGCGAGGTGAGCGCCTGCACGATGACGATGGCCAGCACGACAACCACGGTCACCACCGCCAGCCCGATGCCCGCGCCGAGGATGCGCCGGTTGCGCTTGTTGCGCTCCTCGAGTTCCTGCTGCTGCCGCAGCGCGGCGCGCTTGCTCAGCGACGAGTTGTTGGCCATGGGCGTAGCTCCTGAAAGTTCGGCGGTCGGGGCCATCTTAGGTGGCGTCCATAAAGATGGAAAGTTCAACTAGTTGGTGCGGTGGTCGTCCGCGTCGGAGACCTCCATCTGCTGTCGACGACAATGCGATGTCGTGGTTCAGTTCCGTGCCGGCCGGTTCTGCCGGGCGGCTAGTCTTGGCCCCACCATGACCCAATCGACGCACGCAGAGCTCGTTGCAGAGCTGACCAGCCGCTGGCCCGAGCACCGGGTCGCCCCCGGCCTCGGCCGCATCTCCGCGCTGATGGAACTCCTCGGCGACCCGCAGCGGGCCACCCCCGTGATCCAGGTCGCGGGCACCAACGGCAAGGGCAGCACGGCCATCATGATCGAGACGCTGCTGCGCGCCGCGGGGCTGCGCACCGGCCGCTTCGCGAGCCCGCACCTGACCGACGTGCGCGAGCGCATCGTCATCGACGGCGAGCCCATCTCCGTCGAGCGCTTCGACGAGGTCTGGCACGACATCGAGCCCTACGTCGCCATGGTCGACGAGCAGCAGATCGACGGGGTCGCCATGACCTTTTTCGAGGTCATCACGGGCATGGCCTACGCCGCCTTCGCCGACGCACCCGTCGACGTCGCGGTCATGGAGGTCGGCCTCGGCGGACGCTGGGACGCCACGAGCGTCGCGGACGCCACCATCGCCGTCGTCGCCCCCATCGGGTTGGACCACACGCACATCCTCGGCAACACCATCGCGGAGATCGCGGGGGAGAAGGCCGGCGTCATCAAGGAGGGCGGCACCGCCGTCCTCGCCGGCCAGGATCCAGAGGCCGCGCGGGTGCTGCTCAACCGCGCCGTCGAGGTCGGCGCCCCCATCAAGGCGGAGGGCCCCGACTTCGGGCTCCTCTCGAGGCAGCTCGCGGTCGGCGGCCAGCTCCTGCGGCTCGAGACCACCGGCGGCCCCGTCGCCGACGTGTTCCTCCCCCTCTACGGCGAGCACATGGCCCGCAACGCGGCGCTCGCCGTCGCGGCGGTGGAGGCCTTCCTCGGGTCGCAGCCGCTCAACCCCGAGATCATCGTCGAGGGACTCGGAGCCGTCGAGGCTCCCGCCCGCCTGCAGCTGGCCCGCACCTCGCCGCCCATCGTCGTCGACACGGCCCACAACCCGCAGGCCGCGCGCGTCACCATCGACGCGCTGACCGAGAGCTTCGACTTCGCGCCCGTCATCGGTGTCGTCGCCATGATGAGCGACAAGGACGCCACCGGGGTGCTGGAGATCTTCGCCGAACGGATGGACCAGGTGGTCATCACGAAGGTGTCCTCCACGCCGCGGGCGCGCAGCGTCGACGACCTGGCCGCCGTGGCCGAGACGGTGTGGCGCACCGAGCAGGTCCACCGGGCGGGCACGATCGCGGAGGCGATCGACCTCGCCGTGATGCTCGCCGACACGGCCGACGGCCAGGCGGGCGTGCTCGTCGCCGGGTCCGTCATCGCGGCCGGGGAGGCACTCGAGCTGCTCGCCACCGGGGAGGACTCGTGACGCTGGACCCGAAGAGCCCGATGCACATGCCTGCCATGGGCACGCTCATCTGCCAGGTGATCGTCATCTGGCTCGGCTACATCGGCATGATCCAGGTCTCCGGCGTCTCCATGGGGACGGGAGCGGCCTGGTGTGCCGTGGCGACGGTCCTCTGCCTCGTCGGCGTCGTCGGCCTGAGGAGGCGGTGGGGTTACCTGGTCGGCTGGGCCGCCCAGGTCGTGACGATCGGACTTGGCCTCCTGACCCCGTGGATGTACGCCATGGGCATCATCTTCGCCCTCATCTGGGCGTCGTGCGTCGTGCTCGGACGGCGCCTCGAGACCCGACAGGAGGCTGCCCAGTGACGCAGCGGACCTTCATCATCATCAAGCCCGACGCGGTGTCGGCGGGCAACGTCGGCGACATCCTCGCGCGCTACGAGCGCGAGGGGCTCGTCATCGAGGCGCTGAGCCTGCGCACGATCGACGACGACTTCGCCGACCGCCATTACCACGAGCACGTCGGGCGCGAGTACTACGCGCCGCTGCGCGACTTCATGACCTCAGGCCCGCTGGTGGCCGCCGTGGTCAGCGGCGACGACGCGGTCGCCCGCGTCCGGGTGCTGCACGGCGCCACCGACCCGGCGAAGGCGGCACCCGGCACCATCCGGGCCCAGTTCGCCACCTCCACGCGTCACAACGCGGTGCACGCCTCCGATTCCCAGGGCTCCGCGGACGCCGAGATCGCGCTCTGGTTCCCGGGCCTCTGACGTGACGGACCCGCAGACTCCCCCTTCGTACGGCCCGCCCCCGCAGTGGGCGCCGCCCGCGTGGCCGCCGCCCGTGGTGGCCGCGCCCGCCCCTCCGCCCCTGCCTCCTGCCCCCGTGCTGCCTGTCACGCCGACGCGTTACCCGCAGTTCTGGCGCGCCCCCGGCCTGCCCGCCTGGCGCCCGATCGTCGCGGCGCTGGTCGGCGCGGCCATGTTCCTCCTGGTCAGCACGGTCGTGACGCTGGTCGCAGTCTTCGTCGAGGCCTACATGACCGGCACCGACCTCATCGAACTCATCGAGTCGATGGCCGGGGGGTCCTTCACGCCCGGCATCGTCTTCGCCAACAGCCTGGGCCTTGCCCTGCTCGTCCCCGTCGCTTTCCTGCTCGGCCGGATCGCGGGCCAGCGGCCCGGCTACCTGAGCAGCGTCGTCGGCCACTTCCGCTGGCGCTGGTTCTGGCCGGCGGTCGGCGTGGCGCTCGTCGGCATCGCCCTCTACACGGGGATCTCCGTGCTCATCGACGGCGTCGACTCGCTCGGCCTGCAGGTCTTCCCCTACTCCTGGTGGCTGTTCCTCGGCCTGATGCTCGTCACCCCGTTCCAGGCCGCCGCTGAGGAGTACCTGCTGCGCGGCGTCCTGCTCCGGACCGTCGGCTCCTGGATCCCGTCCGACCGCGTCGCCTTCGTCGTCGCGGCGGTCGTCAGCTCCGGCGTGTTCATGTCGCTGCATGCCGCGAGCGACCCGTGGCTCAACGTCTTCTACTTCACCATGGGCATGCTGCTCGCCTGGCTGACCTGGCGCACCGGAGGGCTGGAGGCCGCCGTGGCGGTGCACGTGGCGAACAACATGATCGGCATGGCCTTCGTCCCGTTCCAGGACATCGACGCGCTCTTCGACCGGGGCGAGGGCGCCGGCAGCCCGGCCGTGCTGATCCAGCTGGTCTTCGTCGCGGCGATCGTCGTCGTGGTCGAACTCATGGCCCGCAGGCGCGGGATCGAGGCCGCCGGCCCTCGTCAGTGAGGAACTGACGGTACGCGCGGGTTATCCTTGTCCGCGCTATGACTGACACCCCCACCCGCCCCACGCACTCCACCTTCGACGCGCTGGAGCCTCTGCTCGCGCGTGTCAGCAAGCCGATCCAGTACGTCGGAGGCGAGCACAACTGCGTCGTCAAGGACTGGGACGCCACCCAGGTCCGCTGGTGCCTCGCGTACCCCGACGCCTACGAGGTCGGCCAGCCCAACCAGGGCGTCGCGATCCTCTACGAGGTGCTCAACGAGCGCGACTGGATCCTCGCCGAGCGCACCTACGCGGTGTGGCCGGACATGGAGAAGGAGCTGCGCGAGGCGCGCGTCAGCCAGTTCACACTCGACGCGCACCGCCCCGTCGGGATCTTCGACGTGCTGGGCGTGTCATTCTCCACCGAGCTCGGCTACACCAACCTGCTGAGCATCCTCGACCTGTCGGGGATCCCGCTGCACTCCGAGGACCGCGGCGACGGGCACCCGATCGTGGTGGCCGGCGGGCACGCGGCCTTCAACCCGGAGCCCATCTCCGATTTCATCGACGTGGCCGTGCTCGGCGACGGCGAGGAGGCCTCGCTGCTGATCTCCGACATCGTCCGGGAGTGGAAGGACGACGGCTGCGAGGACGGCCGCGACGGGCTGCTGATGCGCCTCGCCCTGACCGGCTCCTTCTACGTCCCCCGGTTCTACGACGTGGACTACCTCGACGACGGCCGCATCCAGCGGGTCGCGCCGAACCGGCCCGGCGTGCCATTCCAGGTCCGCAAGCACACGCTGATGGACCTCGATCTGTGGCCGTACCCGAAGAAGCCCATCGTCCCCATGGCCGAGACCGTGCACGAGCGCTACTCGGTCGAGATCTTCCGCGGCTGCACGCGCGGCTGCCGCTTCTGCCAGGCCGGCATGATCACCCGCCCGGTGCGCGAGCGCAACATCGAGACCATCGGCGCCATGGTCGCCAGCGGCCTGAAGGCCACCGGGCTGGAGGAGATCGGCTTACTGTCGCTCAGCTCGGCCGACCACTCCGAGATCGCCGAGGTCACGAAGGAACTGGCCGACCGCTACGAGGGCACCAACGTGTCCCTCTCGCTGCCGTCCACCCGCGTCGACGCATTCAACATCGATCTGGCCAACGAGCTGAGCCGCAACGGTCGCCGCTCCGGCCTGACGTTCGCGCCCGAGGGCGGCTCCGAGCGCATGCGCAAGGTCATCAACAAGATGGTGACCGAGGACGACCTGATCGACACGGTCGCCGCAGCCTTCTCGTCCGGCTGGCGCCAGGTCAAGCTCTATTTCATGTGCGGGCTGCCGACCGAGACCGACGAGGACGTGCTGGCCATCGCGAAGATGGCCACCCGCGTGATCGACACCGGCCGCAAGGCCGCCGGCACGCGCGACGTCCGCTGTACCATCTCCATCGGCGGGTTCGTGCCGAAGGCCCACACCCCCTTCCAGTGGGCGGGCCAGGCAAGCGCCGAGACCATCGACCACCGTCTGCAGATCCTCCGCGAGGCCATCCGCGAGGACCGCAACTACGGCAAGGCCATCGGCATGCGCTACCACGACGGCAAGCCCGGCGTCATCGAGGGCCTGCTGTCCCGCGGCGACCGCCGCATCGGCCGCGTCATCGAACGCGTGTGGCGCGAGGGCGGCAAGTTCGACGGCTGGAGCGAGCACTTCAGCTTCGAACGCTGGACCACCGCCGCGGCCGAGGAGCTCGCCCCCTTCGGCGTCGACCTCGCCTGGTACACCACCCGCGAGCGCGGCTACGAGGAGGTCCTCCCCTGGGACCACCTCGACGCGGGCCTCGACCGCGACTGGATGTGGGAGGACTGGCAGGACGCCCTCGACGGCCGCGAGGTCGAGGACTGCCGCTGGACCCCCTGCTACGACTGCGGTGTGTGCCCGCAGATGGACACCGAGATCCAGATCGGCCCCACCGGCCGCACGCTGCTGCCGCTGACCGTGGTGAAGCCGGACCTGTCGGCCTGACGGCTCACAACCCGGCGAGGAACTCCTCGACGGCGCCGTAGAACGCCTCGGGCCGGTCGCGGCGCACGCAGTGGCCCGCGCCCGGCACCTCGGCGACCCGGACGAGATCGCCGGGGATCAGCTCGGGGTCCGGGGCCATCGGGCCGTCGACGGGCACCAGGACGAGGGTGGGCGTGGCCAGCCGGTCGAACAGGCCCGTCTCCCAGCCCATCCGGCCGAGCGTCAGCCCACCCGCGAGGTAGCCGAGGTCGACGCGCTCCTTGGACTTGGCCCAGGCCAGCAGCTCCTGGCCGCTCCACGTCGACTCCGCGGCCTGCCGCGCGATCGCCGCGCCCGGGTTGGCGACGACCGACTCCACGAACGGCAGGAACTCGGTGTCCTCGCCCGGGCGAGGCTTGGCGGGATCCTCCAGCACGAGCGCCCGGACCTTCTCCGGGACCCGGAGGGCGGCGCGGGCGGCCATCAGGCCGCCGAGCGAGTGCCCGACCAGCACGACGGGGGAGTCCTGCTCCTCCAGCACGGCGACGAGGTCGTCCTCCAGGATCTCCGCGGTGTGGGCCAGCTCGTCGGGCCGGAAGCGCGGCGAGGCGCCGTGTCCCCGCTGGTCGACGGCCAGCAGCCGCCAGTCGTCGCCCCAGCGTTCGACGGCGTCGGGCCAGGCCGTGCCGTCGTCGGAGAGGCCGTGCACCAGGACCATAGTCGGCGCGTCGTCGCGGCCGTACGTGTGGACGGTGAGTTCGCTCATGCGCCCCAACGTAGCTGGTCCTCGATGACGATCGGCCGGCAGGCGTAGAGGCCGGCGATCACCATGGGGATGCAGAGCGCCAGCTGCAGGCCGATCGGCGCGACCCAGCCGCCGGTGACCTGGTGCAGGATGCCGAAGGACAGCGGCCCGACCGTCGCGATGGCGTAGCCGACGGCCTGCGCGAAGCCGCTCAGCGCGGCTGTCGCGGCCGGCGTGGTGGCGCGGGTGCCGAACAGTGCCAGGATCAGCGGGAACGACGTGGTGCCGAGCGCCAGGAACACCGCCCACAGCCAGGGGACGGTCGTCGGCGCGCTCAGCAGCCCCACGTAGCCCATCACCAGGAAGCACATGATGACCAGGAAGAGCCGCCCGGGGTTCCGCGCGCGCGCCACATAGGCCGGGATCAGGAACGCGGGGATCACGCCGACGCCCGTCGCGATGCCCAGCATCAGCCCGGCCTCCACCTCACTCAGGCCGGCGCCGCGGTAGACCGACGGCAGCCAGCCGAAGATCGAGTAGGCCTGCGCCGACTGGATGCCGAAGAACACCGCCATGGCCCAGCCGAGCGGCGTGCGGGCCACGCGTGCCAGCGACACCGGCTTTCCCGTGGACCCGGTCGCGGAGCGCCCGCGCAGCAGCAGCGGCAGCCAGCACAGCAGGGCGAGGGCGGCGGCGACGATGCCCGCCGACAGGGCGGCGCGCCATCCTCCCAGCGCGTTCGCCAGCGGCACGGTCACGCTGCTCGCGGCGGTCAGGCCCAGCGACAGGGTGAGGGAGTAGAGCGACGTCGCCAGCGCGATCCGGTCCGGGTAGTGGAGACGCACCAGGGTCGGCATCAGCACGTTGGCCAGCGCCATGCCCGCCAGCGCCAGCATCGACCAGCCGAGGAAGAGGGTCCCCGAGGGTGCCAGCACGCGCCCCGTCTGGCCCACGACGAGGGCCCCCAGCGCGAGCGCGATCGTCCACGACAGGCCGAGCCGCTGCGAGATCCAGGGAGCCGCGGCGCCGAAGACGGCGAAGCAGATGGTCGGCAGGGACGTGAGCAGCCCGGCGGTGGCGCCGCTGAGGCCGAGGTCGACGGTGATCTCGGTCAGCACCGGGCCGATCGACGAGGCGACCGGGCGCAGGTTGAAGGCCAACGCCAGGATCGCCACGAGGGGCCACCACCGTCTGAGCCAGGTCATCGTCGTGGGTCTCTTCTCGTTGGGGGACGGAACCACGTCACCCTATCCCCGTCGTCGGGCAGCGCCCAGTTACACTTCACGCCGTGGGAAATCGACAGCCGCCGGTCCAGCAGGCCCCGCCTGCGCAGAAGCTCCGCCTCCGCTACGCCAAGCGCGGGCCCGGCCGGTTCACGTCGCACCGCGACTTCGGGCGCGCCCTCGAGCGTGCCCTCCGGCGCGCCGAGATCCCGATGGCCTACTCGTCCGGCTTCAACCCGCATCCCCGCATCTCCTACGCCAACGCGGCGCCCACGTCCGCCGCGTCGGAGGCCGAGTACGTCGAGCTGGGGCTGAGGGAGGTCTGCGACCCGGCCAAGATCGTCGCGGCCCTCAACGAGGTGCTCCCCACGGGGTTCGTCGTGCTGGCCGCGGCCGACGCAGTCAAAGCTTCCCTCGGCGACCTCCTCCAGGCCTCCGACTGGGTGCTGAAGGTCGCCGACGCGGAGCCGGGCGTGCTCGCCGGGGCGGTGGCCGGACTCCTGGCGCGGGACGAGTTCCCCGTCGAGCGCATGACGAAGAACGGGCTGCGCAGCTTCGACGTGCGGTCGGCGATCATCTCGCTGGAGGCCGCTGACGACGAGACGCTCCGGCTCCGGTCGATCCACCAGACGCCACTGGTGCGGCCCGACGACGTCATGACGGCCCTGCGGATGATCGACGACCGCGTGCCGCAGCAGGCGCTGCTGACCCGCCTCGTGCAGGGTCCGCTCCGCGACGGCGAGATCGGCGACCCACTCAGCTGAGGGGTGAAATCGGCGGGACCCGCCGGTCACAGATGGCGCCTTTTTGGTGACTTGTGAGAGAATGACCCGTAGGTCAGGGCACCTCCCGGTGCCACCAGGGGCGGCGGGAACCGCACCGCGGCAAGCGTGCCGCGACTCTTCACCCGCTCCGGTCGACCGTCAGTCTTAGCGCACAGCTCGCTGTGCCAGGTCCGCGCGTTCGCGCGTTAAGGAGCCGCATGCTCGACACGGAAAACGGTCCGGAAATCACAGCACCGACCACCCCCACCCGTCGCCGCAGGGCAGCCGCCCGACCGGCCGGGGCCCCCGTCAAGGTCGAGACCCCCGCCCAGCCCGAGGTCACCGTGCAGCCCGAGGCCCCCGCGGTCGAGGCGCCCGACGCGGCCCCCGAGGAGGACCTCACCCCGAGGCGCCGCCGCGCCAGCACCAGGGTCGCTGAGCCCGCCGGCCGCCGACGTCGCGTGCAGGTCGCCGACGAGACCCCCGCCGATCAGGCCGAGGCCCCCGCGGACACGGCGCCCGAGGCCGCGGCCGACGACGCCCCCGCCGAGCCCGTGAAGAAGCCCGCGCGCCGTCGCGCCACCCGCCAGAGCGCCCCCGCCGAGAAGGCCCCGGCACCCGAGGCGCCCGCCGCGGTCGAGGCGCCGGCCCCCGAGGCCGTGGCCGAGCCCGTCGTCGAGGAGACCCCCGCGGTCGTCGCCGAGCCCGCCGAGACGAAGCCTGCCCGCCGCCGTCGTGCCGCCTCCCGGCCCGCCGCGGCTCCGGAGCCTGTCGCGGCTCCCGCCGACGAGGTCGTCGCACCTGAGCCCGCCGCCACCCCGGAGCCCGAGGCCGTTCCCGAGCCGGTGACCGAGGCCGAACCCGCCCGCGAGGCGCCCCGCGCCCGCCGTCGCCGGGCCGCACGACCCGCTGCAGCGCCCGAGCCCGCCGCCGAGGCGGACGAGTCAGATCCCATCGGCGCCGCGCTGCGCGAGGCCGAAAAGCTCGCCGAGGCCCGCAAGGCCGTGCTCGCCGACCCCTTCATGACTGCAGAGGCCCGCGCGGCCGAGCTGGCCGCGCTCGCCGGCGCCATCGCCGGTGGCGACGATGAGGACGAGGACGAGGAGACCGCCGAGGCCGACTCCGACGAGGAGTCCGCGGACGCCGATGCCGACGCCGAGGAATCCGAGGACTCCGAGGAGAACGAGGACGAGGATGCCGACGCGGAGGAGTCCGACGCGCGCCCGTCGCGCCGCCGTCGCCGCCGGGGCGGCCGCCGCCGCCGCCGCTCCGACTCCCGCGACGACGGCGAGGGCGAGCAGGGCGACGACACGGACGAGTCCGACGAGTCCCCCGACGAGCAGGGCACCGATACCGACGCCGAGGGCGAGCCCGACGGCGAGTCCGAGTCGTCGGACGAGGGCGGCACAACCACCCGTCGTCGTCGCCGCCGCCGCCGTCGTGGCGAGGGCGAGTCCCACGGCACCGGCGACGACGAGATCACCGGCATCGAGGGATCGACCCGTATGGAGGCCAAGCGGCAGCGCCGCAAGGAGTCCCGCGCCGCGGGACGCCGCCGGGCCCCGATCCTCAGCGAGGCCGAGTTCCTGGCCCGCCGCGAGTCCGTCGACCGACGCCTCCTGATCCGCCAGAAGGAGGAGTACACCCAGCTGGCGGTCATCGAGGACGACATCCTGGTCGAGCACTACGTCGACAAGGCCTCGGCCACGTCGCTGATCGGCAACATCTACCTCGGCAAGGTGCAGAACGTGCTGCCGAGCATGGAGGCCGCCTTCATCGACATCGGCCGTGGCCGCAACGCCGTGCTCTACGCGGGAGAGGTCGACTGGGCCTCCTTCAACGTCACCGGCGAGGACCGCAAGGTCGAGAAGGTGCTCAAGTCCGGCCAGAGCGTCCTCGTGCAGGTCACGAAGGACCCCGTCGGCGCGAAGGGTGCCCGCCTGACGGCGCACATCTCGCTGCCCGGCCGCTACATCGTCTACTCGCCGGGCGGCCACCTGTCCGGCATCTCCCGCAAGCTGCCCGACACCGAGCGTCACCGCCTGCGCACCGTGCTCGGCCACCTGATCTCCGACGAGGAGTCCGTGATCGTGCGGACGGCCGCCGAGGGCGTCAGCGAGGACGAGCTGGTGCGCGACGTCAACCGGCTGAAGGCGCAGTGGGAGGTCATCGAGAAGAAGTCGAAGCAGGGCGGCGCCCCGCAGGCCCTCTACTCGGAGCCCGACCTGACCCTGCGCATCGTCCGTGACCTCTTCACCGAGGACTTCGGCCACCTGATCGTCCAGGGCAACGGCTCTCAGGAGGACTCCTACGAGGCCATCGCCGCCTACGTGGACCACGTCGCCCCGCACCTGAAGGACCGCCTCGAGAAGTTCGAGGTCGGCGACGACGGCCACGACCTGTTCGCGCAGTACAAGGTCGACGATCAGATCGCGAAGGCGCTCGACCGGAAGGTCTACCTCCCGTCCGGCGGATCGCTCGTCATCGACCGTACCGAGGCCATGACCGTCATCGACGTCAACACCGGCCGCTTCACCGGCTCGGCGGGCAACCTCGAGGCGACCGTCACCTCCAACAACCTGGAGGCGGCCGAGGAGATCGTCCGCCAGCTGAGGCTCCGCGACATCGGCGGCATCATCGTGATCGACTTCATCGACATGGTGCTCCCGAGCAACCGGGACCTGCTGCTGCGTCGTCTCGTCGAGTGCCTCGGCCGCGACCGGACACGCCATCAGGTCGCCGAGGTCACGAGCCTCGGCCTCGTGCAGCTGACCCGCAAGAAGATCGGCACGGGGCTGGCGGAGGCCTTCACCGAGCCGTGCGAGCACTGCCACGGGGCCGGCTACCTGCGCTTCGACGAGCCCGTCGACTCGCAGGCCCCCGCAGACGGTGGCGAGCGGAAGCCCCGCCGCCGCAGGAAGTGAGGGTCGCGCCCGGTTTGGTCCAGACCGGCCGGGCGCGATAGAATCGTCAGGTTGCCTTCTCCGGAGGGCGCCGAATCCATTCCAGGCCGTGGCCTGGGCACGAGCAAATCAAGGAGAATCCAGTGGCTGCCAAGTGTGACGTTTGCGCCAAGGGACCCGGCTTCGGTCACAACGTGCCTTGGTCGAAGAAGAAGACCAACCGCCGCTGGAACCCGAACATTCAGCGCGTGCGCGCCGTCGTGAACGGTGCGCCACAGCGCCTCAACGTGTGCACCTCCTGCCTGAAGGCCGGCAAGGTCTCTCGCTGAGCACCAGGTTCTGAGGAACTGGCGGTCCGCTTCTGCGGGCCGCCAGTTCTGTGTCGTGTGCCCTTGTCAGGTGGCCGCGCCCCGGGGCCTTCGCTGTCCGTCCGTCGGCGGGGGTCGGTAAGGTCGTGGCATGGCGAACTGGCGCACCCCGATCTACCGCGAGCTGTCGCGCAGGCTCACCGACGTGCTGGGGGGCAGGACAGCGACCGCGTTCGCCAAGCTCGGCATCGTCACGGTCGACGACCTGGTCCGGCACGTCCCGCGTCGTTACGTCTCCGGCACCGGCATGAGCGACTTCGCCAGTCTCCGCCCAGGCGACGAGGCCGCCGTCATCGCGGAGGTCCGGCGGTCCGCGGTGGGCCCCGGCCGACTTGCGGCGTCCATCGGTGACGGATCCGGCCGGACCCTGTCGCTCACCTTCTTCGCCAAGAATGTCCACCACCTCAACCACTGGAAGCTGCTGCTCGAACCCGGCCGGCGCGGCATCTTCGTCGGGAAGGTCGGCGAGTTCAACGGCGAGCTCCAGCTGACCAACCCCGACTTCGTCATGCTCGACGGCGTCCGCACCGGGGGCGGGAAGCGCAGGGGCGAGACCGAGAAGCAGCGCCTCGGCCGTGAGTCACGGGAGGCGATGTCGCGGGCCGTCCAGCGCGCAACGATGATCGGCCTCTATCCCGCGACGAAGGCGCTGCCCACCTGGAGCATCGCCGAGTCCATCGAGCTCGTGCTGCCCATGCTCGAGGGCGACACGCTGCCAGGGTGGGTCGTGGACGCGGCCGGCGTGCTGCCGTTCGAGGAGGCGCTCACCGCCGTGCACGAGCCCACCTCGGAGGCGCAGGCCGCCGTCGGCGTCGACCGGCTCCGCTTCGACGAGGCCTTCGGCATCCAGCTCGCCATGGCAGCGCGCCGCCGGGAGCTCGCCAAGGACCCGGCGACACCCCGGCCGCGCCGCGCCGGCGGCCTGCTCGACGCCTTCGACGCGGCACTGCCCTTCGTGCTCACCGCCGGGCAGCAGGAGATCGGGGAGACCATCTTCGGCGAGCTGGCGCGGCCCGTGCCGATGAACCGGCTGCTGCAGGGAGAGGTGGGCTCCGGCAAGACCGTCGTGGCGCTGCGCGCCATGCTCGACGTCGTGGACAACGGAGGTCAGGCCGTCCTGCTGGCCCCGACGGAGGTGCTCGCCAAGCAGCACCACCGCTCCATCTCGGCGCTGATGGGGGACCTGGCCGAGGGCGGGCAGCTCGGCGCGCCCGAGGCTGCCACCGGCGTGGTCCTGCTCACTGGGTCCCGGTCGAGCGCCATCAAGCGAGAGACGCTCGCCTCGATCGCGAGCGGCGAGGCCGGGATCATCGTGGGAACGCATGCGCTGCTCAGCGACCCCGTCGAGTTCGACGACCTCGGCCTGGTGGTCGTCGACGAGCAGCACCGCTTCGGCGTGGAGCAGCGGGCCGCACTGGCGGCCAAGGCCAGGCAGCGCCCGCACACGCTGATCATGACGGCCACCCCCATCCCCAGGTCGATCGCCATGACAGTTTTCGGTGACCTCGAGGTCTCCGAGCTGCGCGAGCTGCCGCGCGGGCGCAAGCCGATCCAGACGGTCTTCGTCAACATGCTGACGCACCCCGCGTGGGTGTCGCGGGCCTGGGAACGGATCCGCGAGGAGGTCGCCGCAGGGCGGCAGGCATTCATCGTCTGCCCGGCCATCACCGGCACGCAGCTGGAGGGCGGCGGGAAGGCCGACGACCAGCGCGCCCTGGCCGCCGTCGAGGAACTCGCCCCGCAGCTGGCCTCCGGGCCGCTCCGCGGGCTGAGGATCGGCGTGGTGCACGGGAAGCAGGCAGTCGCGGAGCGGGACGAGACCATGGCTGCCTTCGTGGGGGGCGAGGTCGACGTGCTCGTGGCCACCACCGTGATCGAGGTCGGCGTCGACGTGCCGAACGCCTCCATGATGGTCGTGCTCGATGCCGACCGGTTCGGCCTGAGCCAGCTGCACCAGCTCCGCGGCCGCGTCGGCCGCGGAGAGCACCCGGGGCTCTGCCTGCTGCTGGCCCCCGTCGCCGACAACGAGCACGCGCTCGCCAGGCTGGAGGCCATGGCGAACACCACCGACGGCTTCGAGCTGGCCGACCTCGACCTGACGCTGCGCCGCGAGGGCAACGTGCTGGGGGAGGCGCAGAGCGGGGCAGGGACGTTGAAGCTGCTGCGGGCACTGGAGAACGCCGATGTCATCGGCGAGGCCAAGGTGCTCGCCGAACGCGTGATCTCCGACGAGCGGGCGGCCACCGACCCGCTGCTCACGGACCTGATGACCAAGGCGGAGCTGATGGCCGCCGGAGAGTGGATGGAGAAGTCGTGAGCCGCATCATCGCCGGCCGGGCGAAGGGCCGCCGCCTGGCCGCGCCCAAGGGGGCCAACACCCGTCCCACCACCGACCGCACCCGCGAGGCCCTGTTCTCGGCCCTCGCCAGCTGGTTCGACGCCGCCGACGCCACCGCCGAGGAGCAGCTCGCCGGCTACTCGATGCTCGACCTGTTCGCGGGCACCGGCGCCGTCGGTCTCGAGGCCGCCAGCCGCGGCGCGTCGCCCGTGGTGCTCGTCGAGGCCGACCGATCCACCGCGAAGCTCATCTCCGCCAACGCCGCGTCGGCCGGGCTGCAGGCCGACGTCCGGGCAGGGAAGGCCGAGACGTTCGCCGCCGCCCCCGGACGCTCCTTCGACCTGATCTTCATCGACCCTCCCTACGCGGTGCCCACCGAGCAGGTCGAGGCGCTGCTCGCCCAGCTGGTCGACGGCGCCGTGGCCCCCCGCGGGCTGGTGGTCGTCGAGCGGTCGGTGCGCGACCGCGAGCCCGCCTGGCCGCCGGCCTTCACCGAGACCTGGCGCCGCGACTACGGGGAGACCTGCCTGTTATTCGGCTCGGTCGACTAGTTTGTCGCACACACGGCCAACGCAAGGAGAGACGTGAAGGTACTGGTCCCGGGCTCTTTCGATCCCATCACCGTCGGACACCTCGACATCGTGAGGCGCGCGCACGCGCTGTTCGGAGAGGTCCTCGTGGCGATCGGCAACAACTCCACGAAGGACTACATGTTCACGTTCGAGGAGCGTGTCGAGTTGGTGAACGGCGCCACTTCGGACCTGCCCGGCATCACGGTCGAGGCGATGGACGGCCTGCTCGTCGACTTCTGTCGCGATCGGGGCATCCCCGCCGTGGTGAAGGGGCTGCGCTTCGGTGCCGACTTCGACTTCGAGCTGCAGATGGCCCACATGAACGCCGAGATGGGGGACATCGAGACCGTGCTGCTGCCCGCGGCGCGTGACCACGCGACCCTCAGCTCCACCATCATCCGGCAGGTCATCCGGCTGGGCGGCGACGTGTCGCGCTACGTGCCGCGAAACGTTGCCGAGGCCCTGGCGGTGAAGTTCCCGCGCTCCTGACCCGAGCCCCCGGATTTGGTCCCCGTCGGGCCCCGGGGTAAGGTAGGTCGTCGGTCATGACGATGTCATGGACGGTCAAGGAAGGGGAACAGCCGTGTCGCCCACGCATGCCCAACCGGATCGCCGCTCGCCCCTCGTTTTCGAGGTGCACGAGCTGGGACGCCGGGCTGGGGCCATGAAGAGGATCGACGCGACGGTTCCCGCTCCTGCCGAACTTGTCGTCGGAGTGATCGGAGTGCCGGAGGGTTCCGACATCGAGCTTGAACTCACGCTCCAGTCGGTCACCGAAGGTGTCCTGGTGACGGGGACAGCGACCGCGCAGCTGCGCGGCCAGTGCTCCCGCTGCCTGACGGGTATCGAAGGAACGGATTCCTTCGACATCCAGGAGCTCTATTTCTACCCCGGCAACGAGGTGGACGAGGAGGAGAGTCTCGTCGTCGACGAGACGATCGACCTCGAGGAGGTCCTGCGGGACACCGTGGTGCTCGAGTTGCCGTTCACCCCCCTGTGCGAGGATGATTGTCTGGGCCTGTGCCCGGACTGCGGCTTCAACCGCAACCTCGACCCCACGCACACGCATGGTGACCGCATCGACCCTCGGTGGTCGAAGCTCACCGGGCTGACCGGGGACACCCCCAACTGACTTTTTGTCTGTAGACCAAGGAGAAGATCGTGGCCGTTCCGAAGCGGAAGATGTCGCGCAGCAACACCCGTTCGCGTCGGGCCCAGTGGAAGACGACCGTGGTTCCCACCGTCGTGTGCGCCAACCCGGCGTGCCGTGAGCCCCACCTTCAGCACACCGCGTGCCCGAGCTGCGGCCAGTACGGTCCGCGTGGCGCGCGTCGTCAGGTCCTCGAGGCCTGAGTCGAGTCCCGCGAGTCACGCGGGTGAGTCGACTGCTTGACAGGCTGCAGGAGCTGGGCATCGAGGTCGATGCCCAGCTCTTTGAGCTGTCCTTCACGCACCGGAGCTACGCCTACGAGCACCCCGGACTCGCGTCCAACGAGCGACTGGAGTTCCTCGGCGACGCCGTGCTGGAGATCGTCGTCACCGAGCACATCTTCCGCACTTACCCAGAGCTCCCCGAGGGACACCTGGCCAAGCTCAGGGCAAGCGTCGTGAGCTCTGTCGCGCTCGCCGAGGTGGCCAGGTCGCTCGACCTGGGCGGCCACATCCTGCTCGGCAAGGGCGAGATCGCCACGCACGGCGACACGAAGACCTCGATCCTGGCCGACACGATGGAGGCCGTCATCGGCGCCATCCACATCTCGGCCGGCTCCGCGGCGGCGTCACGGTTCATCCACGCGACCTTCGACGACCTCATCGCCGCCTCCGAGGCGGCCGGCGACTACGCCGACTACAAGACGGTCCTGCAGGAGATGTGCGCCGCCCGCGGCTGGGACCTGCCCCGCTACGACGTCGTGGGCGAGGGCCCCGACCACGAACGCACCTTCACCGCGGTGGTAGTCGTCGACGCCCGCGAGATGGGCACCGGCACGGCCGGGAGCAAGAAGCGCGCCGAACAGATCGCTGCACGGATCGCCGTGAAGGATCTGGGCGTTGCCTGAACTGCCTGAGGTGGAGGTCGTCAGGCGGGGGCTGACAGCGCACGTGCAGGGGCGCACCCTCGAGCGCGTGACGGTCCTCCATCCGCGGCCCGTCCGCAGCCACCCCTTCGGCGCCGACGGCTTCGCCGCAGACCTGGGCGGCCGCACGGTCGACGCCGTCCACCGCCGCGGCAAGTACCTGTGGCTCTCCCTGGCCGACGACGCGCTGGTCATCCATCTCGGCATGAGCGGCCAGTTGCGCGTCAACGCGCCGTCGGACCCGCGGCAACGCAACACCCGCGTCACCTTCCTCCTCGACGACGGCTCCGAGCTCCGCTTCGTCGACCAGCGCATGTTCGGCGGCCTCGAGTGGCGCCCCGGCCTGGCCTCCTCCCCGGTCCCGCACATCGCCGCGGACCCCTTCGATCCCGGCTTCGACGCCGCGGCCGTGGCCGCGCGGATGCGCAGCCGGCGCACGACGGTCAAGCGCGCCCTGCTCGACCAGGGACTGGTCAGCGGCATCGGCAACATCTACGCCGACGAGACACTCTGGCGCACGGCCACGCACTTCGAGCTGCCGACCGGCGAGCTCGGGCCACGCCGCGCAGTGACGCTGCTGTCCACCGCCCGCGACGTCATGGCCGACGCGCTCGCCGAGGGCGGCACCTCCTTCGACTCCCTCTACGTCAACGTCAACGGCGAGTCCGGGTACTTCTCCCGGTCGCTGGAGGCGTACGGCCGGGAGGGGCAGCCATGCCGCCGCTGCGGGACGCCGATCGTGCGCCGCAGCTTCATGAACCGCAGCTCGTACCTCTGCCCGAGATGCCAGCGTGCTCCGAAGGGAACCAGATGACCGAGCTTTACCAGCGCTACCGCCACTCGATGCGGCAGTTCGTGAAGTTCGCCGTCGTCGGTGGAACCGGGGTGCTGGTCAACATGCTGGTGGCGGTCGTGATGAACCGCCTCAACGGCGGCTCCGCCAACGCGCAGAACATCGTCTGGGCCATCCCCGGCACCCCGTTCAACATCCGCTTCACGGCCCTTGTCTGGATCGGCGGGTTCCTGGTCGCCAACCTCTACAACTTCCAGCTCAACCGCTGGTGGACCTTCAGGTCCGCAGCCGCAGCGGGGTGGTGGAAGGAGTTCTGGCCCTTCCTCGCCGTCGGCAGCGCCGCCGCAGCCGTCGGTCTGGTGATCAAGATCGCGCTGACCAACCCGAGCAGCCCCGTCTACCTGCCCGAGCCGTGGTTCCACGAGGAGGCGGGCATCCACTCCCGCGAGTACTGGTCGCAGCTGATCGCCATCGTCATCACCATGCCCATCAACTTCGTCGTGAACAAGCTCTGGACCTTCCGCTCCGTGCGCCGCGCCTGACCCTCGAACCGGACGCCACTAGGCTGAACGCGCCATGTATCTGAAGAAGCTCACACTGCGCGGGTTCAAGTCGTTCGCCTCCGCGACGACTCTCGTCTTCGAGCCTGGGATCACGTGCGTCGTCGGCCCGAACGGGTCGGGCAAGTCCAACGTGGTCGACGCGCTGAGCTGGGTCATGGGCGAGCAGGGTGCCAAGAGCCTGCGCGGCGGCAAGATGGAGGACGTCATCTTCGCAGGGACCGCCAGACGGGCGCCGCTCGGCCGCGCCGAGGTGGAGCTGACCATCGACAACTCGGACGGGGCGCTGCCCATCGAGTACACCGAGGTCACCATCACCCGCACGATGTTCCGCAGCGGGGGATCCGAGTACGCCATCAACGGCGCCTCAGCCCGACTCCTCGACGTGCAGGAGCTGCTCAGCGACTCCGGCATCGGCCGCGAGATGCACGTGATCGTCGGCCAGGGCCAGCTCGACGCGATCCTGCAGGCGACCCCGGAGTCGCGCCGCGGGTTCATCGAGGAGGCCGCGGGCGTCCTCAAGCACCGCAAGCGCAAGGAGAAGGCGCTGCGGAAGCTGGAGGCGACCCGCCAGAACCTCGACCGCCTTCAGGACCTGGTCGCGGAACTCCAGCGCCAGCTGGGGCCGCTCGGGAGGCAGGCGCAGACGGCCCGTCGCGCTGCCGTCATCCAGGCCGAGCTCCGCGACGCGAAGGCGCGGCTACTGGCCGACGACCTCGCCGCCGCCCGCCGGGAGCTGGCCGCCGAACTCGCCGACGAGGCGGCCGCCGCCGAAGCCCGCGCCGCCGTCGAGAGCGCGGTGACCGCTGCGCAGGCCGATGAGGAGGCAGCCGAGCGGAGGCTGCGCGCCGCCGCCCAGGACTTCGACGCCGCCCAGGAGCAGTGGTACGCGCTGGCCGCGCTGCGTGAGCGGGTCGCGACGACGGTGTCGATCTCCGCCGAGCGCATGCGCGCCCGCGACAACCAGCCGACCCTCGACGTGGGTGGCCGCGACCCGGAGGCCCTCGAACGCGAGGCGGCGGAGTTCCGACGCCGCGAGGAGGAGCTCCGCGAGCGCGGTGCCGAGGCCGAGGAGGCGCTCGCCGCCGCCACGTCGGCCCGCAACGAGGCCGAACGCGTGCACGCGGTCGCCGAGCAGGCCTACGGCGCCGCACTGCGGGCCATCGCCGACCGGCGCGAGGGGCTCGCACGCCTGAACGGCAGGCTCGCCAGCGTCACCTCCCGCATCGGGGCCTCCGAGGAGGAGGTCGCCCGGCTCGTCGCCCGGCGCGAGGAGGCGCTCGCCCGCGCCGCCGCGGCGGCGGCTCATTATCACGCGGGGGAGGCGGAGCTCGCCGGGCTCGGCGCCTCCGAGACGGACCTGGACGCCGTCTTCGAGAGCTCCGCCGCCGCCGTGGACGCGGCCGAGGCCGAGGCGTCGTCGGTAGCGCAGCGCGCGGCCGACAACTCGCGGACCTGCGCCGCGCTCGGCGCGCGCGTCGACGCGCTGACCCTGATGGCCGAGCGCAGGGACGGCTCGGCGGACCTGCTCGGCTCCGGGCGGCCGGAGGTGGTCGGCCGGCTCAGCGACCTGCTGACGGTCGAGCCGGGCTGGGAGTCGGCCGTCGACGCCGCCCTGCGCGGGGCGACGGAGGCCGTCGTCGTCGCGGGGCTCGACGGGGCGCTCGCCGCCACCGCGCACCTCGCCGACGCCGATCCCGGGCCGCTCGTCATCGCCGATGCGCCGCTCACCCGGCCCGGCGCGGGCGCCAGGTCCGCCCGCACCCTCGTCGACGGCCCGGCCTCGCTCGACGGCGCCCTCGACGCGCTGCTCGGCGCCTGCGTCGCCGTGGAGACCCTTGCGGAGGCCGCGGACGTCGTCGCCGGCGACCCGATGCTCAGCGCCGTCACCCGAGCGGGCGAGTGGGTGTCCGCCTGGCTCGTCACGGGCGGCGCCTCCTCGGCGCCCTCCCTCCTGGAAGTGCAGGCGCAGCTGGCCGACGCGCGGCACGAACTCGCCGAGGCCGTCGCCGAGGGCGAGCGGCTGCGATTCGCCGCAGAGCAGGCCCGGGACAGCGTCGCCGAGGCTCGGGCGGAGCACGACGCGGCCCTGGCCGCGCTCAACGAGTCCGACGCGCGGCTGGCGGCCATCACGGACCGGCTGGGCGCGGCCAGGCAGGCGCAGGCCGCCGCCATCCGCGAGGCGGAGCGGCTGGCCGAGGCCATCGAGGCCGCCGTCGCCACCCGGGCCGCCGACGAGGCCCAGCGCGACGAGTTGGCCGCGCGGCTCGCAGCGGCCGGGGCCGAGGACGAGGCCGTCGAACCCGACCCCGCAGACCGAGACGCGAAGGCCGCCCAGGCCCGGGCCGCCCGGCAGGCCGAGATGGACGCTCGGCTGGCCGTCCGGTCGCTGGAGGAACAGCTCAAGGCCGTCGCGGGCCGAGCCGACGGCCTGCTCCGAGCGGCGCAGCACGAGCGCCAGTCGCGGGCAAAGGCCCAGGCCAGGGCCGAACAGCTGCGCCGCGAGGCCGAGGTCGCCGCCGTCGTCAACGCCGCAGCCGCCCAGCTGGCCGAGCACGTCGACGCCGCCCGACACCGGGCCACCGCCGAGCGGGACGCCGCGGACACCGCCCGCCGCGAGGCCGAGGCGGGCACCACGGCCGCGCGGCACCGCGCGAAGGCAGCCGCCGCCCGACTCGAGGAGATCGTCCGCGGCGCGCACCGCGACGAGATGGTCCGCATCGAACTGCGCATGCGCGTCGAGCAACTCTCCGAGAAGGCGTTGGGCGACCTCGGCCTCGAGCCCGACGAGCTCGTCGCCCAGTACGGCCCTACCGAGCCCGTCCCCGTCCTGACGAGGCCCGATGGCTCGGCGTTGACCGACGACGACGAGGTCCCGGCCCCCGTGCCCTATGACCGGGCGGCCCAGAGCACCCGCCTGCGTTCCGCAGAACGCAGCCTCGCGGCCCTCGGCCGGGTCAACCCGCTCGCGCTGGAGGAGTTCGACGCGATGACGGCCCGCCACCGCTTCCTCGCGGAACAGCTCGACGATCTGAAGCAGACCCGCAGCGACCTGCTCGGCATCGTCGAGGAGGTGGACCGTCGGGTGCAGGAGGTGTTCGAGGCCGCCTACCGCGACGTCGAAGCCAGCTTCGTCGACGTCTTCTCGCGGCTCTTTCCCGGCGGCGAGGGAAAGCTGGTGCTCACCGAGCCGGGGGACTGGCTCAACACCGGCGTCGACGTCGAGGCCCGGCCCGCCGGCAAGCAGGTCAAGCGGCTCTCCCTGCTGTCGGGGGGCGAGCGCTCGCTGGTGGCCGTGGCTTTCCTCGTCGCGCTGTTCATCGCCCGGCCCAGCCCGTTCTACATCCTCGACGAGGTGGAGGCGGCCCTCGACGACGCCAACCTCGGCCGCCTGCTCGGCATCTACGAGGAGCTCCGCGCGAACTCCCAGCTGCTGATCATCACGCATCAGAAGCGCACCATGGAGATCGCGGACTCCCTCTACGGCGTCACCATGCGAGGAGACGGCATCTCCACCGTCGTCAGCCAGCGGTTGCACTCCGAGTGACGAAATGTGCGACGACGGTCTCGAAAGCGGAGCGCCGCGCGCAGTGACCACGGCCGATCGGCACCCGGCTGGCACACTGGAGGTGCTTCCGCTCCTCCTGAAAGGCGACGGTCATGCCGTTTCCCTACGTCCTCGCGATTTTCGCTGCCGTGCTGCTGGCCGGAGCCGTCGTGGCCGTCGTGGCCATTGCCTCCGGCAAGCTCCAGACCAACCGCCCCCGGCTGCAGCAGTTTGCCGAGCGCACCGAGGAGGTCCTCGAGGGTCAGGGCGATATGCCGCGGTTCCTCGAGCGCCTCGACGACATCGGCGACCAGAACTCCCGACCCCGCGTGGGCTGAGAATCGGGGCCCAGCTCCACAGACACTAGGATGGCGGCGTGTGGATCTTCTGGGTAATGCTCGCCGTCATCGGAGTCGCGCTGATCGTGGGCGGCATCGTCGTCTACCGCGAGCAGCGCAGGCAGGAACTCGAGGGCTCATCCCGCGGTGAGCTGACGCCGACCACGGAGGACGAGCCTGTGGTCGTGGCTCCCACCGTCGAGACGCCCGCCGTCCCGGCGCCCACGCCCGTCGCGCCCGCGGAGCCGGTAACCCCGACCTCCCCCGACGTGGTCGTCGAGCCCGAGGTCGATGCCGAGCCTGAGACTCCCGCCCTCGAGACCCCGGAGGCGCCCGTCAGCCGCTGGGCGCGCCTGCGTCGTCGGCTGGCCGGCAGCAACAACGCGCTGGCCAGGGCCCTGTCCGAGCTGCTGAGCGTCGACCGCCTCGACGCGGACGTGTGGGACGACTTCGAGTCCACGCTCATCACCTCCGACCTGGGCGTCGGACCCGCCACCGAGCTCACCGAGGCGCTCCGCTCGCAGCTGGCGATCGACGGCATCGCCGACCCGGAGCGCGCCCGCGAGATCCTGCGCGCCGAACTGATCAAGCTCGTCGACCCCACGCTCGACCGTTCCCTCAACCTGACCCCGGCGGTCGAGGGCGACCCCGCCGTCGTGATGGTCGTCGGCGTCAACGGCACCGGCAAGACCACCACGGTCGGCAAGCTTGCCCGCGTGCTCGTCGCGGAGGGGAAGACCGTCGTGCTCGGCGCTGCCGACACCTTCCGCGCAGCCGCCGCTGAGCAGCTCGCCACCTGGGGCGATCGCGTCGGCGTCGAGACCGTCCGCAGCGACGTCGACGGGGCCGACCCCGCCTCCGTCGCCTTCGACGCGGTCGCGAAGGGCGCCGCCGACGGCACCGATGTCGTCCTGGTCGACACCGCCGGCCGCCTGCACACCAAGACGGGCCTGATGGACGAGCTCGGCAAAGTCAAGCGCGTCATCGAGAAGAAGGCACCCGTCACCGAGGTGCTGCTCGTCCTCGACGCGACCACCGGCCAGAACGGCATGACGCAGGCCCGCATCTTCGCCGAGGTGGTCGACGTCACCGGCATCGTGCTGACCAAGCTCGACGGCTCCGCCAAGGGCGGCATCGTCGTGCAGGTGCAGCGCGAGCTCGGCGTCCCCGTCAAGCTCGTCGGGCTCGGCGAGGGCGTCGACGACCTCGCGCCCTTCGACGCCGAGGGATTCGTCGCAGGCATCCTCGGCGAGTGAGGTCGGCGGAGCCTTCCGCCGCCCCCTCAACTATCCTTTCCGCGTAGCACCTCCCATCCACGAAGGACTCCCCACGTGTTCGACACTCTGCAGGACCGGCTCTCGACGGTGTTCAAGGGGCTCCGCTCCAAGGGGCGGCTGACCGAGGCCGACCTCGACGCCACGATGCGCGAGATCCGCATCGCGCTCCTCGAGGCAGACGTCAACCTCGGCGTGGTCAAGGAGTTCGTCGCGGCGGTCAAGGAACGCTCGCTCGGCGCTGAGCTCTCCAAGGCGCTCAACCCGTCGCAGCAGATCATCAAGATCGTCAACGAGGAGCTCGTCTCCATCCTTGGCGGCGAGGCCCGCACCATCCGCTTCGCGAAGCGGCCCCCGACGGTCATCATGCTCGCCGGCCTGCAGGGCGCGGGTAAGACGACGCTGGCCGGCAAGCTCGCCAAGTGGTTGGCCGGCTCGCAGCACTCCCCGCTGCTGGTGGCCGCCGACCTGCAGCGGCCCAACGCCGTCAACCAGCTGCAGATCGTCGGCCAGCGCGCCGGCGTGCAGGTCTTCGCGCCCGAGCCCGGCAACGGCGTAGGCGACCCCGTCGACGTGGCCCGCCGAGCCATCGAGCACGCCCGCACCAAGCTGCACGACGTCGTGATCGTCGACACCGCAGGTCGGCTGGGCGTCGACGCCGAGCTGATGCAGCAGGCCGCCGACATCAAGGCCGCCGTCAACCCCGACGAGACCCTATTCGTCGTCGACGCCATGATCGGCCAGGACGCCGTCAACACCGCCAAGGCCTTCGACGAGGGCGTCGGCATCGACGGCGTCGTGCTGACCAAGCTCGACGGCGACGCCCGCGGCGGCGCGGCCCTGTCGATCGCCCGCGTGCTCGGCAAGCCGATCATGTTCGCGAGCAACGGCGAGGCGCTGGCCGACTTCGATATGTTCCACCCCGACCGGATGGCCTCGCGCATCCTCGGGATGGGCGACGTCCTCACCCTGATCGAGCAGGCGGAGAAGACCTTCGACGCTGAGCAGTCGCGCGCCGCTGCCGAGAAGCTGATGGGCCGGGGCAAGTTCGGCCTGCAGGACTTCCTCTCGCAGATGCAGCAGCTGCGCAAGATGGGCCCGATGAGCAAGATCCTCGGCATGCTGCCGGGCGCCGGGCAGTTCAAGGACGCCATCAACGAGATCGACGAGAAGGAGATCGACCGCGTCGAGGCGATCATCTACTCGATGACGCCCAAGGAGCGCGACGACGTATCGATCCTCAACGGCTCGCGCCGCGCCCGCATCGCCAAGGGCGCCGGCGTGCAGGTCTCGGACGTCAACAAGCTCGTCACGCGCTTCGTCGAGGCCCGCAAGATGATGGAGTCCATGGCCGGCGGTGGCATGCCCATGCCGGGCATGCCCGGCATGGGCAGGGCCCGTGGCGCGAGCGCCACGAAGAAGGCCCCCGGCAAGGCCCGCAAGGGCAAGAAGGCCCGTCCCGTCAAGGGCCGCCAGCTGCCTCAGCAGCGCCCGCAGGCGGCGGCCCCCGAGGCGCCGCAGAGCATGGACGACTTCCAGCTGCCACCGGATCTGGCGAAGATGTTCGAGCAGAACAAGCCCAAGTTCTAGCCGGAGACGGCGCGCCGCTGGGCGGCGCTAGGGTGGCACCCATGAGCAACGCGCTGCACATCGACGGAGTTGTCCTTCCCGACGGCGAACGACGCGATCTCTGGATCGCCGACGGCGTCATCTCCCCGGAGCCGGTCGCCGGCGCCGAGACCGTCGCGACGGGCTGCTGGGTCATGCCGGGCCTCGTCGACGCGCACTGCCACGTCGGCCTCGGACCCGACGGCGCCGTGACCGACGAGGTCGCGGCGCAGCAGGCGCAGGACGACCTGATGTCCGGCACCATGCTGATCCGCGACGCGGGATCCGCCTCCGACACCCGGTGGCTGCAGGGCCGCGCGGAACAGCCGCGCCTCATCCGAGCAGGCCGCCACATCGCAAGGCCGAAGCGCTACATCCGCAACCTGGCCGCGGAGGTGGAGCCCGCCGAACTGGTCGCCGAGGTCCGCAGCCAGGCGCGCGCCGGCGACGGCTGGGTCAAGCTCGTCGGCGACTGGATCGACCGTTCGGTCGGCGACCTGACACCCCTGTGGCCCGCAGACGTCGCCGAACAGGCCATCGCCGCCGCGCATGAAGAGGGCGCGCGCGTCACGGCGCACTGCTTCGCCGAGCAGTCCGTCGCTGAACTCGTCGCCGCGGGAATCGACTGCATCGAGCACGGCACCGGCATGTCGGACGAGGTCATCGCGCAGATGGCCGGGCGCGGCACCGCGCTGGTGCCCACCATGATCAACCTGGACCGCTTCCCCAACTACGCCGCTCCCGCCGAGGAGCGGTTCCCGACGTATTTCGCGCACATGCACCACCTCTACGACCGCCGCCACGAGACGATCGGCAAGGCCGTCGACGCGGGCATCACCGTCTTCTCCGGCACGGACGCGGGCACCGTCGTGCGGCACGGCAGGGTCCGCGACGAGATCGACGAGCTCGCGAAGATCGCCGGCAACGAGTACGCGCTGGGCGCGGCCAGCTGGAACGCGCGCCCCTGGCTCGGCGCCGACATCCTCACCGACGGTGCGAGCGCGGACCTCCTCGTGCTGGACGCCGACCCCCGCGAGGACCTCACCACGCTGCGCCGGCCCGTCGCGCTGATCCTGCGCGGCAGGCGCGTCGCCTGACCACGCGGACGCCTGGGTACCCTTGCCGGATGGACATCACCGCCGACGCCTTCGAGGCCCTCGTCGAGGAGGCGCTGGGCCAGCTGCCCGAGCGACTCACCGACGGCCTCGACAACCTCATCTTCGTCATCGAGGACGAGCCGGAGGACGGCTCGGACACGCTCGGCTGGTACGAGGGCACCGCGCTGACCGAACGTGACCAGTACGGGTTCGGGCAGCTGCCCGACAGAGTCGTGCTGTTCCGCGGGCCGCTCACCCGCATGTGTTCCGACGAGGACCACCTCTACGACGAGATCTGGGTCACCCTGCTCCACGAGCTCGGGCACTACCACGGCATCGAGGAGCATGCGTTGCACGACCTGGGCTGGGGCTGAGGTGCTGACCACGGCGTTTGGGGGAGCGGGGCGGAATCTGGCACAATGTCGGATGCAGCTTTTTGTCCGCGCCCTCTCACGTGGACTCAAGGCCCCACAGGTTTGCGCGGAGTGTGCCCCACACGCGAAGCGCGTCCATCCGGCTCGCCTGCCCGGCAGGCACTTTGAGTAAACAGGAGAAACCACACTCGTGGCTACCAAGATTCGTCTGAAGCGTCTCGGCAAGATTCGCTCGCCCCACTACCGCATCATCGTCATCGACTCCCGCGCCAAGCGCGACGGTCAGGCCATCGAGGAGATCGGCCTGTACCACCCGAAGAACGATCCCAGCGTGATCCGCGTCGACTCCGAGCGCGCCCAGTACTGGCTGTCCGTCGGCGCCCAGCCGACCGAGGCCGTCGTCGCCATCCTCAAGCGGACCGGCGACTGGCAGAAGTTCTCCGGCGACACCACGCCGTCGGGCGTTGACCCGCAGCCCGAGCGTCGCGACCGCGAGGCCGAGTTCGCCAAGGCCCTGGCCGAGGACGCCGGCGCCACCGCCCCGGCCATCTCCAAGGCCAAGAAGAAGGCCGACGAGGACGCCGCCAAGAAGGCCACCGAGGCCGTTGCCGAGGACGCCTCCGCTGAGGCTCCCGCCGAGGGCGAGTGACCATGCTTGCCGACGCCCTTGAGCACCTCGTCGCGGGGATCGTGTCGAACCCCGACGACGTGAACGTCAAGGACAAGGACCTGCGTCGCGGCCGGCTGCTCGAGGTGCGCGTGCACCCCGACGATGTCGGCAAGGTGATCGGCCGCCAGGGCCGCACCGCCCAGGCGCTGCGCACGGTCATCGGCGCGCTGGCCGGCAAGGAGAGCGTCCGCGTGGACTTCGTCGACGTGGACCGTCCCCGCCGCCGCTGAGCACACCATACGTCGACGCCGACCGGAGGGGCTTTCGAGCCTGATCCGGTCGGCGTCGCCGCATTCCCCCCGACTTTCCAGGAGCAAGCACGTGTCAGAGCAGGTTGAGGTGACGGTGGGCCGGTTCGGGCGCGCCGTAGGCATCCGCGGTGAGATCGCCGTCGAGCTGCGCACCGACGAGCCCGCGCGCCGGTTCCGGCCGGGCGTCTCGCTGCGCCTCGGCGACACGGGTCGCAGCGTCGAGATCGATCAGGTGCGCTGGAACCGCGGTCGGCTGGCGGTCACGCTGGTGGGCTACCCCGACCGCACCGCCGTCGAGGCGCTGACCGGTCTCCTGCTCCACGCCCTGGTGCCGTCGGACGAACGCCCGAGCGAGCCGGAGGAGTACTTCGACCGGCAACTCGTCGGGCTGAAGGTCCTCGACCACCGCGGTGCCCAGGTGGGCACGGTCACCGAGGTGCTGCACATGCCGGCTCAGGAGGTGCTCCAGGTCGACGTCACAGGCGAGGAGCGGCTCGTGCCGTTCGTCAGCGCGCTGGTCCCCGTCGTCGACCTCGCCTCGGGACACGTGCAGCTGGCCGACGTCCCCGGCCTGCTGGAGGACGTCGAATGAGGATCGACGTCGTCAGCATCTTCCCCGACTACTTCGCCCCGCTGCACCTGAGCCTCGTCGGCAAGGCCATCTCCTCGGGGATAGTCGAGCTGGGGGTCCACGACCTGCGAGGCTGGACGCACGACCGGCACAACACCACCGACGACACCCCCTACGGCGGTGGAGCCGGCATGGTCATGAAGCCCGAGCCGTGGGGCGAGGCGCTCGACGCCCTCGAGGAGCTCGACCTCGCGCCCATGACGATCGTGGTGCCCACGCCGGCCGGCCGCCCCTTCACACAGGAGCTCGCCTACGAACTGGCCGCGAAGCAGCGGCTCGTGTTCGCGTGCGGCCGCTACGAGGGCATCGACCAGCGCGTCATCGACCACTGCGTCGAGCACTACGAGGTCTTCGAGGTGTCCCTGGGCGACTACGTCCTCAACGGGGGAGAGGTGGCCTCGCTGGCTGTCATCGAGGCCGTCGTGCGCCTCCTACCCGGCGTGATCGGGAACCCGGAGTCGCTGGCGGAGGAGTCGCACTCGGCCGGGAATGAGTCCCTGCTCGAGTACCCGAACTACACCAAGCCGCCGGTGTGGAGGGGGCGCGAGGTGCCCCAGGTGCTGCTGAGCGGCAACCATGGCCTCGTCGCGAAGTGGCGCCGGGAGCAGGCCGTGGAGCGCACGCGCAGGCGTCGCCCGGATCTGCTGACGCCGGACGGGCGTGCCTGATTTACGAAACTACATTCACGCCTAAATTGAGCATTTAGGCGACGGGAAAGTTAAAGTCCCCCTCTTAGGGACAGCGCGTAACACGTTGGCTAGAGTGAGGCGCGTGGCAACAACTCTCACTATTCATCAACGAGCGTTGAGAAGCACGGTCGTCAAGAAGGTCATCATGGCGGTGTCCGGCTTGATCATGATCGTGTTCCTCCTCGTGCACATGTACGGCAACCTGAAGATGTTCGTCAGCCCCGAGGCTTACGATCACTACGCGCACTGGCTCAAGGGCCTCGCGGAGAACGGCATCGACCATGAGGGCGGCATCATGTACCCGCTCATGCCTGCCGGTCAGTTCATCATCGTCTTCCGCGCAGTGATGCTCGTCGCGGTCGGTGCGCACGTCTGGGCCGCGGCGACGCTGTCGCGCCAGACCATCGCGAACCGTGGTGACAAGTACGTCAACTACAAGCGTCAGGCCTCGACCTACTCCGTGCGCACCATGCGCTGGGGCGGCGTCATCGTGCTGGCCTTCATCATCTTCCACCTGCTCCAGTTCACGATCATCCCGGCGCAGTTCGGCGAGACCGACCCGGCCAAGCCGAGCGTCATGGTCCACTACGCGTTCGAGCAGTGGTGGATGGTGCTGATCTACGCGATCTGCATGGTGCTGATCTGCATGCACGTGCGGCACGGGTTCTTCAGCGCGTTCAACACGCTCGGTGGCAACACCAGCCCGAACGCGCGCAAGGTCCTCAACGTCCTCGGCATCATCGTCGCTGTCGCCCTGTTCGTCGGCTTCATGAGCATGCCCATCGCAATTCTGATCGGAGTGATCTGATGACCGACGCCATCACCACCGCACCGCTGACCGGCCAGTTCTGGACCGAGGGCGAGGACATCTGTGACACCAAGGCGCCGCAGGTTGCCATCGACAAGGTGTGGCAGACCCGCCAGTTCCAGGCCCGCCTGGTCAACCCGGCCAACCGCCGCAAGCTGAGCGTCATCATCGTCGGCACCGGCCTTGCCGGTGGCGCCGCCGCCGCGACCCTGGGTGAGGCCGGCTACAACGTCCTCAACTTCTGCTACCAGGACAGCCCGCGACGCGCCCACTCGATCGCCGCCCAGGGCGGCATCAACGCTGCGAAGAACTACCGCAACGACAACGACTCGACGCACCGTCTGTTCTACGACACGGTCAAGGGCGGCGACTACCGCGCCCGCGAGACGAACGTCTACCGCCTCGCCGAGGTCTCCGCGAACATCATCGACCAGTGCGTCGCGCAGGGCGTCCCGTTCGCCCGCGAGTACGGCGGCCTGCTGGATACCCGTTCGTTCGGTGGCGTCCAGGTGCAGCGCACCTTCTACGCGCGTGGCCAGACGGGTCAGCAGCTGCTGATCGGCTGCTACCAGCAGCTCGAGCGTCAGGTCGCCGCCGGCACCGTCAAGATGTACACCCGCCACGAGATGGTCGAGCTGATCGTCGTCGACGGCAAGGCCCGCGGCATCGTGACCCGCAACATGATCAACGGCAAGGTCGAGACCTACACCGCTGACGCCGTCGTGCTCGCCACGGGTGGCTACGGCAACGTGTTCTTCCTGTCCACCAACGCGATGGGCTGCAACGTCACCGCCAACTGGCGCGCCCACCGCAAGGGAGCCTACTTCGGGAACCCCTGCTACACGCAGATCCACCCGACCTGCATCCCGGTGCACGGCGAGACCCAGTCGAAGCTGACCCTGATGTCGGAGTCGCTGCGTAACGACGGCCGCATCTGGGTGCCCAAGAAGGCCGAGGACTGCGCCAAGGATCCGCGCGAGATTGCCGAGGAGGATCGCGACTACTACCTGGAGCGCATCTACCCGGCATTCGGCAACCTGGTTCCCCGCGACATCGCGTCGCGTCAGGCGAAGAACATGTGCGACGAGGGCCGCGGTGTCGGCCCCGCCGTGAAGGAGGTCACCGAGGGTGGCGAGGAGCGCATGATGCGCCGTGGCGTCTACCTCGATTTCTCCGACGCCATCAACCGCCTCGGTCAGAAGGCTGTCGAGAATAAGTACGGCAACCTCTTCGACATGTACCAGCAGATCACCGGTGAGAACCCCTACGAGGTGCCGATGCGCATCTACCCGGCGGTGCACTACACCATGGGCGGCCTCTGGGTCGACTACGACCTGCAGTCCACCATCCCCGGCCTGTACGTGACCGGTGAGGCGAACTTCTCCGACCACGGTGCGAACCGCCTCGGCGCCTCCGCGCTGATGCAGGGTCTCGCCGACGGCTACTTCGTTCTGCCGAACACCATCAACGACTACCTCGCTGATGCCCCGTTCGACAAGCTTGCCGACGACCACCCGGCCGTCGTCGAGGCCCGCGATGCCGCCCAGGCCCGTATCGACGCGCTGCTCGCCGTGCAGGGCACCCGCTCGGTCGACTCCTTCCACAAGGAACTCGGCCACATCATGTGGGAGTACTGCGGCATGAACCGGACCGAGGAGGGCCTCAAGAAGGCCATCGGTCTCATCCGCGAGCTGAAGGAGGAGTTCTGGAAGAACGTCCGCGTCACGGGCGTCAACGAGGACTTCAACCAGGCCCTGGAGCGCGCCGGCCGTCTCGTCGACTTCTTCGAGCTCGGTGAGCTCATGTGCGTCGACGCGCTGCACCGCCGCGAGTCCTGCGGCGGTCACTTCCGCGCCGAGTCGCAGACCGAGGACGGCGAGGCCCTCCGCCACGACGACGAGTTCTGCTACGTCGCCGCGTGGGAGTGGGCAGGCGACAACGCCAAGCCCGTGCTGCACCGCGAGCCGCTCGTCTACAAGGCAATCGAACTGAAGCAACGGAGTTACAAGTGAAGCTCAAGCTACGTATCTGGCGTCAGGCCGGCGCCAACGCCGCCGGCAAGATGGTCGAGTACGACCTGGATGGCGTGTCCGAGGACATGTCGTTCCTGGAGATGCTTGACCTTCTCAACGAGCAGCTCACGAACGCGAACCAGGAGCCGGTGGCCTTCGACCACGACTGCCGCGAGGGCATCTGCGGCATGTGTGGCGTCGTCATCAACGGCGTCGCGCACGGCGGTTCCGCCACCACCACCTGCCAGCTGCACATGCGCTCGTTCGCCGATGGCGCGACCATCGACATCGAGCCGTGGCACGCGGGCGCGTTCCCGGTGATCAAGGACCTCGTCGTGGACCGCACTGCCCTGGATCACATCATCCAGGCCGGCGGCTTCATCTCGAGCAACACCGGTTCGGCCCCCGACGCTCACGCCACCCCGGCGCCGAAGCGGGAGTCGGACGTCGCGTTCGACAACGCGACGTGCATCGGCTGTGGTGCGTGTGTCGCCGCCTGCCCGAACAGCTCCGCCATGCTGTTCACGTCGGCGAAGATCACGCACCTCGCGATGCTGCCCCAGGGCCAGCCCGAGCGCTACCGTCGCGTCAAGGCCATGGTCGCGCAGCACGACGAGGAGGGCTTCGGCAACTGCACCAACATCGGTGAGTGCGCCGCGGTCTGCCCCAAGGGCATCCCGCTCGAGTCCATCGCCCACCTCAACCGCGACCTCATCAAGTCGCTGTTCAAGGGCGACGGCAAGCAGTAGTCATCAGAGACTGAGCCACATCGCAGGGGCGGCACTTCGGTGCCGCCCCTGACGTGTCCCCTGAGGATTTTCCCCTCTGGTGCCCCTCTGCCATAATGGAGAGTCGTTGCTCCCTGCCAGGGGGTGACAGCGGCGCGCCCGGGCTCCTGCCATGGGGGGTCCGTCCCGGACGAGTCGCATCGAAACTAATGGCCGCGGTGACCTATGGCACTGACGGAAAAGGTGAGAACCATGACCAATCCCCTGATCCAGGAGATCAACAAGGCCGCGCTCCGCGACGACGTCCCGGAGTTCCGCGCCGGCGACTCCGTCAAGGTGCACGTGCGTGTTGTCGAGGGCACTCGGTCGCGTGTGCAGGTGTTCGCGGGCGTCGTCATCGCGCGCAACGCTGCCGGCGTGCAGGAGGCCTTCACGGTCCGCAAGGTGTCCTTCGGTGTCGGAGTCGAGCGCACCTTCCCGGTGAACTCCCCGATCATCGAGAAGATCGAGGTCGAGCGTCGCGGTGACGTCCGTCGCGCCAAGCTCTACTACCTGCGTGGGCTGCGCGGCAAGGCCGCCAAGATCAAGGAGAAGCGCTGATCGTCCAGCGTCACCGACGCTGAACCTTCATCTTCCACGAGCCGCCGGGTCGAATCCGACCCGGCGGCTCGTGTCGTCGTGACTCCGGGTCGCGGCGGTATGCTCAGACCCGACACCCGAAGAAGGACGATCCGTGGAATCAGGCACAACCTCCGGCGAGACTGACGCGCCCGAGCCGAAGGCCCCGTCCGTCGGGCGTCGGCTGCTCGGCTGGCTGCTGGAGGGCGTGCTCGTTGTCGTCGGTGCCATCGTGATCGCGACGCTGATCCGCACGTTCGTGGGGCAGATGTTCGTGATCCCGTCCGGGTCGATGGAGAACACGCTGCAGGTCAACGACCGTGTTCTGGTCGCGAAGTTCGGCGGCTTCCAGCGCGGCGATGTCGTCGTGTTCGAGGACCCCGGCAACTGGCTGACTCCCGTGACCGAGGAGCCCAACGCGATCAAGCAGGCCCTCGAGTTCGTCGGCGTGCTGCCGAACTCCGGGACCGAGCACCTCATCAAGCGCGTCATCGGGATGCCGGGCGACCACGTCCGTACCACCGACGACGGCAGCATCGAGGTCAACGGTCAGGTCCTCGACGAGACCTCGTACCTGTACGCGCAGGACGGCGTGCAGGTGGCCCCGAGCACCGTGCCGTTCGACATCGTCGTGCCGTCCGACCACATCTTCGTGATGGGCGACCACCGCAACGCGTCCAACGACTCGCGCTGCCGCCTGGCGGACGTGTCCCAGAACCCCGGTGAGAGCGCCTTCGTGCCGATCGAGAACGTCGTCGGCGCTTCGGTGGCGATCGTCGCGCCGCTCGACCGCCTGGCGACCTTCCAGCTGCCCTCGACCTACGAGACGGTACCCGACGCGACCGAACCCGCCCCGGAGGATCCCGAGCTCATCCACGTGGAGTCCGGCTGCTGATGATCCGCCTCGGGCGTGGCGCCTACAGCTACGAGCGGGCGCTGGACCGCGCCGGCCTCGGCCCCGTCGCCGGAGCGGACGAGGCAGGCCGCGGCGCCTGCGCCGGGCCACTGGTCGCTGCCGCGGCCATCCTTGACCCGCGTCGGCCCATCGAGGGGCTCGACGACTCCAAGGCCATCACCGCCAGGGCGCGCGACCGGCTCTACGACGTCATCCGTCGGGAGGCCGTCGCCGTCGCCGTCGCCATCGTCGAGCCGGGGGAGTGCGACGAACTGGGCATGCACCAGGCCGACCTGCACGGCCTGCGACGCGCCGTCCTGCGCCTGGACGTGGCTCCGAGCTTCGTCATCACCGACGGCTTTGCCGTCGATGGCCTCGGCGTGCCCGCCGTGTCGATGTGGAAGGGTGACAAGGTCGCCGCCTGCGTCAGCGCCGCCTCGATCATCGCGAAGGTCACCCGGGACCGCATCATGGTCGACTACGACGCCCTGTACCCGGAGTACGGCTTCGCGGTGCACAAGGGCTACTGCACGGCTGTGCACCAACGCGCCCTCGACGAGCACGGGCCATCCGCTATCCACCGGTGGTGCTTCGACAACGTCGTGCGGAGCGCTAGAGTGGTCCAATCATGAGCGCCGAAGACCTGGAGCAGTACGAGAGCAAGCTGGAGCTTGACCTGTACCGCGAGTACAAGGATGTCGTCGGCATCTTCACCTACGCGGTGGAGACCGAACGCCGGTTCTACCTGTGCAACGCCGTCGACCTGAAGGTCCGGACCGAGGGCGGTGACGTGTACTACGAGGTGTCCATGGGGGACGCCTGGGTGTGGGACATGTACCGACCGGCGCGCTTCGTGAAGTCCGCCAAGGTCCTGACGTTCCGAGACGTCTCCATCGAGGAGATCGTCCACTCGGACCTGCAGGTGCCCGACCAGGACTCCCCGGCCTCCTGACCCTGGATCTGTCCACAGCCGCGTAGCCGGCTGGCATTTGCGCGCCCGGATCCGCCATCACTGAGATGGAGGTGGATGCGATGTGCAACGCGCGGGCCGAGTTCGGCCGTAGGGGGGAGGACCTCGCCGCAGCGTATGTGGCGGGGCTCGGGTGGACGATTCTGACCCGTAACTGGCGCTGCCCGGAGGGCGAGGCGGACATCGTCGCGCTCGACCACGAGGCCGGGGCGCTGGTGATCGTGGAGGTGAAGTCACGCTCGGGCCTGGGCTACGGTCATCCCCTCGACGCCATCACCTTCGAGAAGGCCAGGCGGCTGCGGCGACTCGCGGCGATCTACGCGAAGGGCGCCCGGGCCCACGTGCGCCTGCTGCGGGTCGACGCGATCGGCGTCCTGTGGCCGCCGGGCAAAGATCCGGAGCTGATCCACGCCCGCGGGATCGAGGAGCGGTGAGGCCATCGGCATGGTCGGTCGCGCTGTCCGGCATCGACGGCGTGCCCGTCGAGGTGGAGGCGGCCAAGGGCGGCGGGCTACCCCGGACGCTGCTGGTCGGGCTGCCGGACAAGGCGCTGTCGGAGGCCAAGGATCGGGTCAAGGCCGCCGTCGCAGCCGAGGGGTTGCCGTACCCGCCCCAGCTGGTCACCATCAACCTGTCGCCGGCCAGCCTGCCGAAGATGGGCTCGCATTACGACGTGGCCATCGCCGTGGCGGCCATGGCCGCGGAGGGCGGCGTCCGGCCCGGGCTGCTGTCGCGGACGGTGCTGCTGGGGGAGCTCAGCCTCGACGGGCGCGTGCGCCGCGTGCGCGGGGTGCTGCCCGCGCTGCTCGCGGCGGCCAGGGCGGGGTTCGACCACGCCATCGTGCCGACGGGGCAGCAGGACGAGGCCTCGCTGGTGCCTGGCCTGACCGTGTGGGCAGCCGGACGGCTGCAGGAGGTGGCGCTGATCCTCAACGGGAAGCCGGTGGACAACCCGACGGAGTCGGCGGATCCGTCCTGGCTGCCTGCCGAGGACCGCGCCGACGGGCACGCGGACCTGTCCGACGTCATCGGCCACGCGGACGGGCGCTTCGCGCTGGAGGTCGCCGCGTCGGGCAGGCACCACCTGTTCCTGCACGGCGCGCCGGGCGTCGGAAAGACGATGCTGGCGTCGCGTCTCCCATCCATCCTGCCCGACCTCACCCTCGACGAGTCGGTCGAGGTGTCCGCGGTGCACTCGCTGGCGGGGCGGAGGCTGGACGGGCTCGTGACCCGGCCACCGTTCGCGGACCCGCACCACACGGTGACGCCGGTCGCGCTGGTGGGCGGGGGATCGGGCGAACTGCGCCCCGGCGAGATCTCGCTGGCCCACCGCGGGGTCCTGTTCCTGGACGAGGCGCCCGACTTCGGCCCGAAGCTGGACGCGCTGCGCACGCCGCTCGAGGGTGGCTGGATCACCGTCAATAGGGCGCGGGCGTCCGCGCGCTTTCCCGCACGGTTCCTGCTCGTGCTCGCCGCCAACCCCTGTCCCTGCGGCATGCACGGCGTGGCCGGGGCGGAGTGCCGCTGCGACGCCGTCAAGGTGCGCAGATACCAGGACCGCCTGAGCGGCCCCATCATGGACCGGATCGATCTGCGGCACCACATGACCGGGGTCAACCGGGTGTTGGCCGACCTGGGGGAGTCCGCTCCCGAGCCCAGCTCCACGGTGCTGCAGCGGGTTCTGGAGGCCAGGGACCGGCAGGCGCGGCGACTCCGCGGCACCCCGTGGAGCACCAACGGCGAGATCCCCGGGCCGTACCTGCGCAGACACCTCCCGCTGCCGCAGGATCTCGGCGCCCTCAATAACGCCCTCGAGCGCGGCCGGCTGAGCATGCGCGGCGTCGACAAGGTCCTGAAGGTCGCCTGGACCCTGACCGACATGTCAGGCCGCGACGTGCCCGGCGGGCGCGAGGTGCGGGCGGCGCTCCAGCTACGGCTGGGCAGCGCGCGGAGCGCGGCGTGAACCGCGAACGGATGGCCCGGATGGGGCTCTGTGCCCTGAAGGCCTGGAGTTCCCCGGCGCTGGCCAGGGCCTGGCAGGACTTCGGAGCGGCCGAGCTCTGGGAGGCGCTCGTCGCGGAGGGCGAGTCGTCGACGTTCGGGCGCCGGGCGGCGGTGGTCGATCCGGCGGCCGTCGCCGCGGCGGGCCAGGCGTGTGGGGCCCGGTTCATCATGCCGGGTGACGAGGAGTGGCCCGCGCCGCTGGCCGACCTGGAACACGTAGAGGTGGCGGGCATGGGAGGGACGCCGGCGGGGCTCTGGCTGCGGGGCGAATACCTGGGCGCCGTGGACCGCGCCGTCGCGTTGGTCGGCGCCAGGGCCTGCACGAGCTACGGAGAGCACACTGCAGTCGGGCTGGCCGCCGACCTCGCCGCGGCGGGGCACCCGGTCGTATCGGGGCTGGCCTTCGGGATCGACGCCGCCGCTCACCGCGGCGCGCTCGGCGCTGGCGGGATCACGCACGCGGTGCTGGCCGGAGGCCTCGACGAGCCCTACCCCAGCGCCCACGCGCGCCTCGCCAAGTCGGTGGCGGCCTCCGGGACCCTGATCAGCGAGCTACCGCCGGGGGAACGGCCGAGCAGGCACGCCTTCCTCGCGAGGAACCGGATCATCGCCGCGCTGTCGGGCATCGTCGTGGTGGTGGAGGCCGCCGCGCGGTCGGGGGCGAAAAACACGGCCTCCTGGGCCGCCGCACTCGGCCGGCCTGTCGCGGCCGTGCCCGGCCCAGTCACGTCGTCGCTGTCGGTCACCCCGCACCGGCTGATCCGCGACGCGGAGGCCACTCTCGTGACAAGCGCCGACGAGATCCGGGCGCTGCTCGCCCCTCCGGGCTCCGTGCCTGAGGAGTCCTCGAGGGGAGAGTCCGTGCCGATCGACCGGCTGCCCGGACCGCTGCGCGAGCTGCGGGAGGCAGTCGGCAGCGGGGAGCGGGTGACGGCTGCGCAGCTGTCGGCGCGGACGGGCCAGCGCATCATCGACGTGCTGGACGGGGCCCAGCAGCTGATCGAGAGCGGATGGCTGCAGCTCAGCGGGGACGGGGAGTTCTCCCTCCCGTCCCGGAGGCTAGGCTGAGGCGCATGGCAGCGATCATCTTCGACCTCGACGGCACCCTGATCGACACGGAGGAGAGCTGGGACATCGTCCGGCGCGGCCTCGCCCGCGACGCGGGGCTGGCCTGGCCGGACGGGGCCACGCAGGCGATGATGGGCATGAGCACGCAGGAATGGAGCGCCTACCTCGTCGACGCTGTGGGCCTCCCCGTGACGCCCGATGAGGCGGCCCGGCTGACCATCGAGGCGATGGCCGCGCACCACCGCGCCGGCGTCGATGTCCTCCCCGGCGCCGTCGAGGCGGTGCGGCGGATGGCGGACCGCTACCCGGTGGCGATCGCCAGCTCGTCGCCGCGGGTCCTGATCGACGCGGCCGTCGAGGCGCTCGGCATCGGAGACCTGCTGCAGGCCACCGTCTCCACAGAGGAGGTCGAGCGCGGGAAGCCCGCGCCGGACGGCTACCTGCGGGCGTGTGAGCTGCTGGGCGTCGCGCCCGGCGAGGCCGTCGCCGTCGAGGACGCCCCCAATGGCATCCGCTCGGCGCTGGCCGCAGGCATGGCGGTCGTCGCCGTCCCCCCGCACTTCCACCCGCCGAGCGCCGAACTGCTGGCCGAGGCCACCGTGGTGGAGAGCCTCGACCAGCTCACGCTCGACGTCGTGGCGGAGGCGCTCAGCCGAGCCGCCAGCTGACCTGCCTCCCCAGCGTTCCCTTCAGGCGCTCCGGCGCCTCCGGGGAACTGGCGTCCGCCAGGGCGGACTGCATCGCGGAGATCTTCTCCACGATCCCGAGCCGCGCGGCCGCGGCCGCGTTGGTCGGCTCCTCCACGAACCGCTTCATCGCACCCACGGCCCGCTCCGCGTGCAGGGCCATCTGGTTCGCCTGCGTCAGCAGCCGCTCGGCGTACCAGGCGGACGCCAGCACGGTCTCGCGGTCGAACAGCGCCCGGAACTCCGGGTCCGCCAGCGTCCACCCCTCCGATGAGGCGCCGTGGGCCATGATCTCCAGCAGCGCCTTCAGCGGCGGGACGGCCAGGGCGATGGTGCCGTCGTCGAAGTACGACTGCGCCACCCGCTGATGCGTCGTGACGATCGTGCGGACGGACTCGGCGTAGGCGGCCTCGTCCTGCAGCTCCGGGCGCAGCATGTTCTCCGTGAACACCACGTGCGGGTGCATGAAGATGCGGCCGAAGTACTTCGTCTGGAACCGCTCCGTGATGCGGTACCCGAGCCGGCTCGCCTCGATCAGCTCGTCGCCGGCGCGGAAGTCGCCGATGCGCTCCAGGGCGCCCTCCTCGATCAGGTGGGCCGCGCTGCGCTCTGCGGGGGACATGCGCGAGAACAGCTCCGGGATCAGCAGCGAGATGTCGTGGTCGACGCGGACGCTGGGACCGATCACGCCGGCGGACGACAGCCAGCCGTCGTAGCCGGTCAGCGCGAAGGACAGGAAGGCCGCGTTGAGGTCGACGACCGATGGAAGCGCGTTGAAAGGCCCCTTCGTCATGGCGCCCTCGGAGCCGGCCCCGGTCGTCGACGGCGACTTGCCGGTCATCGACGAGATGAACTCCATGAAGAGCTCCGGCAGCTCCAGGTAGTGCAGCGGCGCGTAGCAGCACAGCGGCGGCACGCCCTCCTCCGCGGCGTTGTTGCGGCGGCCCGCCGCCACCACGTCGACGGGGAGCCGAAGATCCGCCGACACGGGCAGCCTGCGGAACATGTGGGCCGCGAGGTCCGCCAGCGCGGTCTCGTCGGGGCGGGAGTGGTCGGGGCGCACCTGCAGGTAGCGGGGGTTCTTGGACCTGGCGCCGTTCACGATGCGCGGGTTCGCGGAGCTGACGAAGAACGGGGCCTTCGCGTGGCCGTCGGCGACCTGGCGGATGAGGTCCTGCATCGGACGCGTGAACTGCGAGAACGCGATGGCGTCTTCCACGAGGGCACGGGCGTCCTTGGTGGTCAGCGGCTCGAAGTTGCTCAGGAATGGGCCGCCGGCGATGTCCGCCTCCGCCTGCTTGTCGTAGCCGCGGTGGATGGCGTCGTCGGGGCGCTGGAACAGCAACTGCTCGCAGTTGGTGACGTACTTGCGCGAGAGCCCGTCCTCGCGCCCGGCCACGGCTCCCGGCACCACGATGCTGGCGGTAATGTCGTCCTCGGTCTGTACCTTGGCCGCGGGGTGGAAGTCGTGCCGCAGGCCGAACAGGCGCCAGGAGCCGTCGGGGGCGAAGCCGACGCGCAGCATGTTCACGACGATCTTGTCGCCGTCGAGGCGGAGGGCGTGCCCGGCGCGGCCGTTGATGCGGCCGACGGAGAAGTGGCTGGCCCAGTCGCCGCCCCACTCGGGGCGGTAGAACCGCTTGACGACGAAGACCAGTTCCTTGATGTGATGCTCGATGCTCTCGAGCCACGCGTTGTACTCCTGCGTGTACTCGTCCGACGGGGTCAACAGCTTGATGACGGACCCGACGCTGCGGGCGTCCGACAGCAGCGGCCGGCTGTCCTTGTCAGGCGGCTGGATGAACCTGGTGGAGTAGTCGCGGTCGATGATGTCGGCGACCTTGGCCATGTCGTCGGCGAAGTCCGCGATGTACGCGTTGCCCTGCACGAACGCGTCGGTGATGGACTTGGAGATCTCCGACTTGCCGCCGCCCGAGACCGTGGCGGGCTTGTGGCAGGAGGTGGCGACGGGGGAGGTGCCCACCAGGGTCCACTGCTCACCGTCGGCCGCCAGGTGTGTCAGCTCGACGATGTATCCGTCGGGGCCGATGTAGTGGGTCGCGGCGCGCAGCGGGATGCTGAACTGCTCGCCGCCCCGCTCCCAGGTGACCGAGAGGTCGCGCAGCGAGAAGGTGGAGCGCTCGGGCACGAGCACGACGTCGGGGTGCTCGAGGTCGATGGCGTGGCCCTCGGCCTGCTGCTCGAACCGGTCGGCGTCGCGGGCGATGACCTCGTCGATGGTGTAGCTCGGGTCGGCGTACTTGTCGGTGAACGTCTGGCCGAGGTTGTAGCGGGGGAAGGCGATGGCGCCGCCCGAGTGCTCCTCCTCGACGCGGCCGAGGAGGTTGGCCGAGTAGCTGATCTGGGCCTTGACCTCCTTCTTGCAGTAGCCGAAGTAGTTGTCGGCGATCACCGTGACGATCACGCCGCGCTCGTCGCGCGCGCACGCCTTGAACGCGGAGCCGCCGTTGTAGCGCTCCTCGGGGTCGCTCCAGCACATGCCGTCGCGCTTCTGGCGCTCGGTGGCGTCGTCGACGTGGGGGAGCCCGAGCTCCTTCTTCGTGAGCTTCGTGAGGTGCGGCGCCAGCACGACCAGGCCCGAGTGGCCCGTCCACGACTCGGGGTTCAGGGAGGCGTCGTTCTCGGGCAGGTACGGGTCCCCGCCGTTGCGGAAGATCCCCTCGACGAAGTCGAGGTTGGCCATCAGAGTCGCGGGCGCGAAGAAGCGCGTCTCCATCGACACCTCGTCGGTGTAGCCCGGCACGTTGGGCACGACGACGGGGCGCAGCAGCAGCGAGACCCAGCAGCGAGGCTGGGGTTCCTGCGCGGACGTGTAGGGCAGGACCATGGAGTCCGCGGGCGGGTTGAAGGCGTGCTCCAGCAGCCTGCCGAACACGGCGCGGGGGACGGCGAGCTTGTCGTCCTGGATGGGCAGGCCACCCTCGGCAATGTGGAAGACGCCCTTGGTGGTGCGGCGGTCGTTGGCGGGGTTGTGCAGGATGCCGTTGACCAGCCGGTAGCTCGACAGGGTCTCCGAGGTGAAGGTGTCCCCGTCGACGGGGAGGCTCATCTGCCGGGCAAGTCCGGCCTGGTCGAGCACGAGTGTCTGGCGCGGCAGAGCCGGCGCGGTGCCGGTGCCCTCCAGATAAGCGTCGAGGAAGGTCTGGATCCGGGCATCCACGGCGGGCAGCCGGTTCTGCAGCCGACGACTGAGCTCACGCTGTCGGGCAAGGATGGGCCGCACCAGATCGGCGGCCTGCCCGGCCAGCCCCTCGTCAGGCAGGGGGATGCCGAGGAGCCCGAGGCGGAGGTTGATAGCAGCGGTGTCCGCGAAATTCGCCATGCTCCACTATGGCGCGTAGGAGAAGCGCAGACCAGGGGTGCCCGTCGTTCGGTCAGACCAGTTGCCGGCCTGACGTGTGTCCTAGACGGACGCCCTTGAGGCGGCGTGCACGCCCTCGATCGCGTCCACAACCTCCTGGTTCAGATGGTGCAGGTGCTCGACATGCTCGGTCGGCTCGCCCCGGTAGAGGGGGCGGACGGTGGAGAGGACCTCGAAGAGGTCGTCCTTCTCGAAGCCGGGGTTGCGGACCAGCAGGGACAGCGAGCCCGAGGAACCGCGGAGGTCCTTGATGCGGCCCTGCCAGCCCGGGTTGTGCAGCTTCGACGCGTCGGTCTTCATCTCGGCGGTCAGGGCGTCGAGCGCGGCGATGAGCCGCTCGACCGGCTCACGCACCGCGTCGCGGCTGAATGCGGTCGTCGATGGTTCGGCCGCCTCCTCGCCGCCGAAGAGCTTGCTGAACAGTCCCATGTGCGTACTCCCTCGTCGCTGTCAGGGCACAACAGTACGCGGTCGCGAGAAACCCTCCCCGCCGGAATGGTGTGGGTAGCACCGTCAGCGGAACTGCGCGAAGCGCAACTCGATCTTCGTGAAGATTGCCCGGCGCTGCTCCGGGGCTCGGCTGATTCCACTGTTCGCGGCGGTCCAAGCCGTACCCTGTGGCCAGTCAGGTGATCAATCCCGGACTCGTCCCGGTCTCACGATGGGGAAAGCCTGTCCCGGACCCGCTGACCCCCGGCGTTGTGCACAAGCTGGTCACTCAATGCGTGTGGATGTCCAGCTATCTGAACTACCTTCGATTCCGTGGTGGGATGAGTTCCGTTCCGTCGATGCGGGATCGGAGGAAAGGGGTCTTCCGGTTCGGCCATTGGAGATCCTTGCTCCGCCCCCGCTCGTTGGAATCCCGATCGACTGGACGCCGACTGGGTTGATGCGGGAGATGCCTGGACGCGGCTGAGTGACCCGGCAGGCTCCGCTGGGGTCGCCGCTGAACCCGGAGTCCTCCAGACACCTGGCCCCGATTTCGGCCCACCAGTCGGCATGTTCTGGAAGGTCGGCCCGAGCAAGTCCGTCGAGGCGCAACTCATCGCCGAGCAGATCTGTCCCGAGGATGCCGAGTGGATGGCCGTGGCTCGGGCAACCGCGGAGGAGAAGCTCGCCGCCGGGGCGCGCGACGCGACAGGCGCCGCGACCCGCTGGGCTTCTCGGTCTTTGCGCGCCGGACAGCGGCCACGGGCGTCTGGGACGCCTGAGCCGAGCGCCCTCTCGGTGGCGCCGCTCACACCGGGGGCAACCGGCGGTCAGCGGGTGTGGTCGTGGGTGTTCATGCCCGCGAGCCAGGCCTCGAGGAGAGCGTCGTGTTTCCCTCGCCACGCGAGTCGCAAGGCTGGTTGGATGCGATTGGCCACCATCAGCAATGTGGCCGCGCGGTCTGAGGAAAAGCATGAGATGGCCCGGCGGCCGAGCCGGTGAGCGCTGGCGAGCTCGTGATCGAAGTCGGTCGCGGCCAGGGATGCCGCATCGACCCAGGTCTCATCGCCGTAGCTGCCCTCCGACGCGGCTCGAAGTACGGTCAGGAGATCGTCGGCATCCTTGGTCTGGGCCGGCTGGCGCTCTGCGAATGCGATGAGCTTCAGCACGGAGATGAGCTCCAGTGGGGCGACGGGAAGCAGTCTCCCCGAGGGCAGGCGCACATGGTCTGCGAATGCCGCAGCTTCCGCGCAGCCGATGACCGTGAGGCTCGCCTCGTGGATGATGACCTCGCCATCGCTCTCCAGAGGTCCGAACGGCACGATGTCGACCTGGTGCCCCAGCAAGCGTCGGCGCTGCCAGGCGCGAGTGGACTCGCCGATGGTCTCGAGCGTCGTGTCGAAATCGACCGCGTCCAGTGCGGCCACGGCGACGTCGACGTCGTTGGTGGCGCGTCGGGGGAGCGAGACCTGGCCGAGAACCAGAGCGAGATCACGAGCGGTCGCGCCGATGAGTACCCAGTTCCCGGGGGCGCCCAGGGCGTCGACCAGCGCGTCGAGAAGATCGCCGGGGACCGGCAGGTCGCTACCGGTCAAGGGTGCGAAGGTGCGCATCGCTGCTCCTCAATCGGGCGGCCATCTCCACGGAGCGGGCATCGTTGTCGCGGAGCAGATCACCGTAGATCAGGATCGACGGCGTCAGGTCGGCCCGGGGTGATGGCAGGCCGTCGCCCCAGAAGCGCTGCCGGACCTCGACAGGGAAGGCGGTCACCGCGGTTGTCAGACGCAGGCGGGTCACCGCCGGCCCGAGCTCGGCGGTGTAGACGAGCCCGTCCGTGGCCCGGAAGTGATCGTCGAGAAGGGCCGCAGCCGCGGCGCCGCCGAGAAGCATGTCCTGCGGCTCCTGGGCCAGGGCCCCTGGCCAGTTCCCATCAGGCGCGTAGAGGGCGCGGTCGCTCAGGGAGCGAACGGTCAGCCGTTGGTAAGCCTCGGCCCACGTATCGAGCAGGCGGCCCGTGTCATGCAGGTCTCCGTCAAGCAGGAATCCGGCGGAGGCAAGTTGCGCCAGGGTGTTGTGCACGGTGCCGACGGACACCTTCGCGGCGGCGGCGAGCTCCCGGATCGGGCCCCCGGCCAACGTCGGTCTGCACAGCAGTGCGAAGGCCACCCGGTGGCTGGCGCGGTTCAGGGCAAGTGTGTCTGCTCCCCGTTGGCCTGCGGGGCCGGCGGGGGCAGCAACTGGCGCCTCGGTGCGGCCGGCCGTGAGGGCGACCGTCGCTCCATCGAGGGCCAGATGGACGTTGCCTCGGTCGTCCAGGAAGCTCACGCCCATGTCCGTGAGCTGTCGGGCTCTGGTGTCGTCGAACCGGTTGTCCACGACGAGCGTGATCCAGCCCGGTTCTGCGGAGGGGACCTCGGTGAGCCCGACTGCCGGTCGGACCTCCATCCGATACAGATGGGGTCCGCGGCGCAGGATGAGTCGCCGCCCCGCCTTGGGGTCCACCGACAGCGCGGTGACATCCCTGAGCCCAGCGCGGACCAGACCTCGCTGGACATCGCGTGCCAGCTGGTCCCCACTGGCGTTCAAAAGATCCATGCGTTCAATATATCTGAACAAGCCTTGAAATTGAACAGATCCTTCGGGCAGGCCGGTGGATTCAGAACCGGAGGAGTGCACGGTCCCGTGATGTGCGCCCTGCCGGAGCGAGGGCTGGCGTCGACGTGCCCCTGCCGTGCCCTTCGTGCGAAGCGGCTGGCGGATCTGGGCATGAAAAGACCCCAGCCGACTCGGCGATCTGCCTTGTCAACTGGGGGTTTCGCTGGTGTCCGAGAGAGGACTTGAACCTCCATGCCCTTAACGGGCACTAGCACCTCAAGCTAGCGCGTCTACCTATTCCGCCACCCGGACGAGTGGTGCGTTCCCTTTCGGGGCGCGACACGAAACACTAGCAGGTCTGGGGACGCGATGCACAATCGAGGCTCCCGCGGCGGGGCTTGGCGGCCTACGCTGGGGGCAGGACCCTGGTCGAGGAGGACCGATGGCTGTCGTCGCAACATTCGAGATCGAGATCACGCCCGCAGAGGGACTGCTGCCCGGTACCGGGCGCTTCGACTTCACCAAGCGATGGTCCGGCGACGTCGAGGGTGTCAGCAGCGGGCTGATGATGTCGGCCGGCACCCCCGTCGACGGCACGGCCGGCTACGTCGCCCTCGAGGTTTTCGACGGCGTGCTCGCGGGGCGTCGGGGGACAGTGTCCTTCCACCAGTTCGGATCCATGCGGGGCGGGGTGCAGGACCTGCGCTACGAGATCGTGCCCGGTTCCGGCACCGGCGAACTGGCCGAGGTCGGGGGAGTGCTCCGCCTGGAGATCGACGACGACGGCCTGCATCACGTGACGTTCGACCTCTCCTGACGCGACGCCGAACTGGGGCGTGCATCGGTTCTCCCGGCCCGGGCTGGCACCTACGGCGCTCGGCTCCCGCAGCCCGATTTCGCGATTCGTTGAACACATCGCAACGTGACTGTTACACGCACGTTCCCTACCGGTCACCTCTGGTTCGCTAACTTGTGCTCGCCGCCCTGCTTCGAGGAGCAGGGCAGTGAGGAGAACACATGTCAGCCGACACAGCGCGCGCCGCCGAGGCGTCCGATCCCGTTGCGGATGCCCGCGACGGAGCGGTGGCCATCGCAGGCCGTACGCCGTGGCAGATCGTGCGGACCAGACTGGTCCGGGACAAGGTCACCATGGTGGCCTTCGGCGTGGCGGTGCTGTTCGTCCTGCTTGCGCTCACCGCACCCCTGATGACTCGCTTCGGGATCATCAACCCCTACCTGAACAACAGCGACCTCGTCGGCGGGCTCGGGTCGCTGCCGATCGGGGATTTCGGCGGCGTCTCCTGGGAGCACCCGATGGGGGTGGAGCCTGGCACCGGCCGCGACCTGCTCTCGCGCGTGCTGTCCGGGCTCACCGTCTCGCTCGTGGTCGCGACCTCCGCCGTCGCGATCTCCGTGGTGCTCGGCACGATCATCGGCATCGTCTCTGGCACGGCGGGCGGCAAGGTCGACTGGTTCTTCTCCCGACTCATCGACTTCGTGCTGAGCTTCCCGCAGACCCTGATGCTCATCGCCCTGTCCACCATCACGATCGACCTCCTCCAGTCGGCCCTCGGCGTGGGGCGCACGCCAGCGTCCATGCTGTTCATGATCGCGGTGATGGGATTCTTCGGGTGGCCCTACTTCGCCCGCATCATCCGCGGCCAGGTCCTCTCGCTCAAGGAGCGCGAGTTCGTCGAGGCGGCCCGCTCATTGGGCGCCGGCCGAGGACGCATCTACTTCAAGGAACTGCTCCCGCACCTCTGGGCCCCGATCCTCGTGTACATGACGCTCGTGATGCCGCAGAACATCGCGACCGAGGCCGCGCTCGGGTTCCTGGGCGTCGGAATCCAGGCGCCGACGCCGTCTTTCGGGTCGATCCTCAACGACTCGGTGCACTACGCGACGTCCGACCCCGCGTACTTCATCTTCCCCGGCCTCACCCTGTTCCTGGTCGTCCTCGCGTTCAACCTCCTCGGCGACGGGTTGCGCGACGCGCTCGACCCCAAGGCGGATCGTCAGTGACGCCGCCCACCTGTTACTTCCCATCCCCAACCACTAGTGAAGGAGAGCGCCCATGAGGCGTAGCAAGATCGCCGCGGTCGCGGCACTGATGGCCGTAGGCCTGGTCTCGGCCTGCGGGTCCACCACGTCTTCGGAAAGCCCCTCCGGTGCGGCGGCAGCCGAGGCGGAACCCACAGCGGGCGGCACCCTGAACCTGCTCATCGGCACCGCCACCGAACACTGGGACCCTCAGCGCACCTACGTGGGCACCGCCATCGAGTTCGGCAACCGCGCCTTCGCACGCACGCTGACCACCTGGTCCGCCGTCGACTCCAACACGGAGCAGGCCACGCTGGTCGCCGACGCCGCGACCGACACCGGCACCGTGAGTGACGACGGCAAGACCTGGACGTTCACGCTCAAGGACGGCATCAAGTGGGAGGACGGCAAGGACGTCACCTGCGAGGACTACAAGTACGGCATCTCCCGCACCTATGCCGTCGACGTCATCACGGGCGGCCCCAACTACGCCATCCAGTTCCTGGACATCCCCAAGAACGACGACGGCTCGTCGCAGTACGCCGGCCCCTACAGCGGTGAGGGCCAGGACCTCTACGACAAGGCCGTCAGCTGCGACGGCAACGTCATCACGTTCAAGCTGAACCAGCCCGTCATGGACTTCAACAGCACCATCACGATGACGGCCTTCGGCGCCTTCCGAGAGGACAAGGACCAGGGCGACAAGTCGAACTACCAGATCTTCTCCAACGGCCCCTACAAGCTCGAGGGCACCTGGTCGCCGAACAGCGGCGGCACCTTCGTGCGCAACGAGTACTGGGACGCCTCCACCGATGAGGTCCGCAAGGCCTACCCCGACCAGATCGTCTGGGACGAGTCTCTGACCCAGGAGGTCGTCTACGAGCGCCTGATCGCCGACCAGGGCGACGACAAGAACGCCATCTCGTTCGACGCGGCCCCCGTCACCGCGCTCGCGAACACCACGTCGGCCTCGGACCGCACCGACATCGTCGCCTCGCCCTACACGCGCTACCTCGTGCCGAACTTCAAGTCGAAGGTCATGAGCGACGAGGTGGCCCGCGAGGCCCTCGCGCTCTCCGCCGACCGCTCGGCCTACGTCACGGCGAGTGGCGGTGAGGAGGTCGCCAGCCCGACCAACTCGCTGATCAACCCCGCTCTCCCGGCCTTCCCGGACACCCCGCTGCTCGCCGGTGAGTCCGGCGATCCGGCCGCCGCGAAGAAGCTCCTCGAGGACGCCGGCTACACCCTGCCGGTGTCGATCAACGTGGCGTACCGCAAGAACGACACGATGGACAAGATCTTCGCGGGCCTCAAGGAGGGCTGGGACGCCGCCGGCTTCGAGACGAACCTGATCGGGATTCCCGCCGAGCAGTACTACGGCACGCTGCAGTCCCCGGACTCGGCCGACAAGTACGACGTCTACTGGGCCGGCTGGGGCGCGGACTACCCGTCGGCATCCACCGTCATCCCGCAGCTCCTCGACAGCCGCTCGCAGATCAGCGAGGGTGGCCCCGGCCAGGACTACGGCTACTTCGACAACGACGAGTTCAACGCCGGCATCGACAAGGCCTACGCCATCGCCGACGCCACGGAGCGTGAGGCTGCCTGGGCCGCGCTCGACACCGACGCCGTCACGAAGTACTACGCAGTGATCCCGATGATCGTCGACCAGTTCGTCTTCGTGCGTGGCAGCAACGTGCAGGGTGCCTACGTCAACGGCACCTTCACCGGCTACTACGACATCGCGACCGTCTCGGTCAAGAGCTGATCTGACAGACAAACCGGGTGGGGGTGCGCCTTCGGGCGCGCCCCCATCTGCCAAGGAGCGGGCGTGTTCTACTACATTCTCAGGCGGATGATCTCCGTCGTCGTGATGCTGTTTCTCATCACGGCAACCACCTTCATGCTGTTCTACGCATCGCCGATCGACCCGGCCAGATACACCTGCGGCAAGAACTGCACGCCCACCATCCTCGAGGGCAACCGCGTCGCCCTCGGCTACGACCAGCCGGTCGCCGTCCAGTACGGCAAGTTCGTCGCCGGCCTCGTCGTGGGCCGCGACTTCCCCGACAACGAGGCCCTCCGCGAGGCCAACCCCGAGCAGGTCGTGCACTGCGCCGCCCCCTGCCTCGGCTACTCGCCGAGCCAGCACCGCACCATCAACGAGATGGTCGGCGAGGCCTGGCCCGTGTCCGTCTCCATCGCAGTGGGCGCCTTCATCCTGTGGATCCTCGTCGGCGTCGGCGGCGGCATCATCGCGGCGCTCACCAAGGGCCGATGGCCCGACCGCGCCATCGTCGGCGCGGCGCTCACGGGCTTCTCGCTGCCCACCTTCTTCGTCGGCCTCATCCTGCTGACCTTCCCGGCCATCAAGTGGGGCTGGGTCCCCATCCCTGACTACGTGCCATTCCACGAGAGTCCGATCGCCTGGGCCCAGAACCTGGTCCTGCCCTGGATCACGCTCGCCTTCTTCTACGCCGCCAGCTACGTGCGCCTGACGAGGGCCTACATGATCGAGACCCTCAGCGAGGACTACATCCGCACGGCCAAGGCGAAGGGCGTGCGGAGATCCCGCGTCGTGTTCCGCCACGGGCTGAGGGCCACGACGACGCCGCTGGTCACAGCGGCCGGCCTCGACCTCGGCGGACTGCTCGGCGGCGCCATCATCACCGAGTCGGTGTTCTCGATGCACGGCCTCGGCTTCCTGGCCGTCCGCTCCGTCACCAACATGGACCTGCCGACCATCGTCGCGATGGTGATGATCGTCTCCGCCTTCGTCGTCATCGCCAACATGATCGTCGACGTCCTGTACGGCTTCATCGACCCGAGAGTGAAGGTTGCCTGATGAGCGAACCGTTCCTGCAGGCCAACGATCTGGCCGTCCACTTCCCGACCGATGACGGCGTCGTCCGCGCCGTCGACGGTCTCAGCTTCACGCTGCGCAAGGGCGAGACGCTGGGCATCGTCGGCGAGTCCGGGTCCGGCAAGTCCGTCACCTCGCTCGCGATCATGGGTCTGCACCGCGGCACCCGCGCCAAGGTCAGCGGCTCCGTGATGCTCGACGGCACCGACCTGCTGGCCATCGGCGACGAGGAACTCCGCCGACTCCGCGGCCGCAAGCTCGCGATGATCTTCCAGGATCCGCTCTCGGCGATGCACCCGTACTACACGGTCGGAAAGCAGCTCACCGAGGCCATCCGCGTCCACGAGAAGGTGTCGCGGCAGGCCGCCCGCGCCACCGTCGTCGACATGCTCGGCCGCGTCGGCATCCCGAACCCGTCGCGCCGCTTCGACCAGTACCCGCACGAGTTCTCCGGCGGCATGAGGCAGCGGGCGATGATCGCCATGGCGCTGATCAACAACCCCGAGCTGCTGATCGCCGACGAGCCGACCACCGCGCTCGACGTCACCGTCCAGGCCCAGATCCTCGACCTGATGCGCGACCTCCAGCGGGAGTTCGGCTCGGCCATCATCATGATCACGCACGATCTCGGAGTCGTCGCCGAGATCGCCGACGACGTCATGGTCATGTACGGCGGGAAGGCCGTGGAGTACGCCGAGGTCGACGACCTTTTCCACCAGCCCGACCACCCCTACACCTGGGGGCTGCTGACCTCCATGCCGAGGCTCGACCGGGCAAAGTCGGAGCGGCTGCTGCCGGTCGTCGGCAACCCGCCGTCGCTGATCAACGTGCCGCCGGGCTGCGCCTTCAACCCGCGCTGTGCATTCACCGAGTTCGGCTCGCGACCCTGCGACGTGGCCGTGCCCGAGCTGGCCGAGTCATACCCGAAGCACGACTCGCGCTGCCACATCCCGGTGCCCCTGCGCGCCGAGCTCTTCGCCGAGCAGATCGCCCCGAGGCTGTAGGAGACACCATGAGCCTGCTTGCAGTGCACGACCTGAAGAAGCACTTCCCGACCTATCAGCAGAAGCTGATCCGCAGGGAGGGTGATCCGGTCAAGGCCGTCGACGGACTGAGCTTCACCCTCGACTCCGGCGAGACGCTCGGCGTCGTGGGGGAGTCCGGCTGCGGCAAGTCGACCGCCGGCCGCACGATCTTGCGTCTCCTGGAGCCCACCGGCGGGCGGATCGAGTTCCAGGGCAGGGACGTCACCGGCGTCAAGGGCGAGGAGTTGCGCCACCTGCGCCGCGAGATGCAGATGGTCTTCCAGGACCCGTTCGGCTCGCTGAACCCCCGCCACCCGATCGGCGCCATCATCGCCGCACCGTTCCTGATCCAGGGCATCAGACCCGAGGGAGGCGTCCGCCGCACCGTGCAGGAACTGATGGAGCGCGTCGGCCTCAACCCCGAGCACTACAACCGCTACCCGCACGAGTTCTCCGGCGGCCAGCGCCAGCGCATCGGCGTCGCGCGGGCCATCGCCCTGAAGCCCAAGCTCATCGTCTGCGACGAGCCGGTCTCCGCGCTCGACGTGTCCATCCAGGCGCAGGTCATCAACCTGCTCGAAGACCTGCAGGAGGAGCGCGACCTGGCCTACGTCTTCATCGCGCACGACCTGTCCGTGGTGCGCCACATCTCCGACCGGGTCATGGTGATGTACCTCGGTAAGACGATGGAGATCGCCGACCGCGACGCGCTGTACGAGCGGCCCATGCACCCCTACACACAGGCGCTGCTGTCCGCGGTTCCGGTGCCGGAGCCGCGCCGCGACCGGGAGCGGATCCTGCTCCAGGGTGACCTGCCCAGCCCCCAGAATCCGCCGTCGGGCTGCGTGTTCCGCACGCGGTGCCCCATGGCGAGCGAGAGGTGCGCCGTCGAGGTGCCGCTGCCCGTCGAGATCGAACCCGGCCACATCGTGGCCTGCCACTTCCCGAAGGTGCGTGACGTCGTCTAGACGTCAGCTCTAGCCCGGATGACGGTCCGGGCGATCGCTGCGACAGCCGTGTTCACCCCCGTGGGTCTCCAGTTCGCGCGCGTCGCGCCGGCAAGGAGGCGGAGCGCGTCGAGCGTTGGGCTGTCGGATGAGGGCGCGCGGTAGGGACCCTGACGGTCGCGCCAGCCGAGGCCGAACAGGAGTTCGCTGATGCTCTCCTCCCACAGCTCAGCGGGTGTCTCATTCGCGACGACGGCGAGAGCTATCCATCCGGCATGTCGCTCGGCGGGAGTTGTTCCGAGTGGGAGTCGGCCGGTGATGTGGCGCAGGATCGCCTGCGGATCATCCCGGCGTGCCGCTATCGCCCGGGTCGGAGCGATGCGGCCTTTTCGCACCGAGACGAGTCCCAGTGCCCGTGCCGTGGCGCGAAGCTCCCAGACGGGCCAGGTGAGGTCCTCGCGGTTGGCCTTGCCGATCCACCATCCGGTGATGCCCGTGCGATGTGCGATCTGTTCGACGACGACGGGTTTCAGATAGCCGGCGCCGGTGAGCGCCGCGCCGTCCCCGACAACGTCGAGCAGCACACGGAACGGCTCGGTGAGCTCGGCGGCATCGTCTGCGTCGATATCAGTGGTACCGGAAGCGGAGGGATGCGCGAGAGCGGTGCGCAGGCCTCGTGCGCCGCGGTTGCGAGACAGCTCGAGCAGCGACGCGAGTTCCTCGACGTCCGGGATCGGCTCGGCGGTCACGGCGGTGATCGATTCGTTCGTCTCATCCATGTCGAAGGCGTCGGGATGCCAGCCGGCGGGCAGCCATGCGCGACCTTCCTCAGTGCTGTCGAACACCTCGGGGCGGAGCGCGTCGTCGTAGTCGCTGCGCACCCAGTCAGCGAGTTCGGCGTAGCCCCAGACGCCGCCGCAGTCCTCCGGCGGGCAGGCGAGCTTTCCGCCGACGCACGTCGGAGCCGGAGGAGGGCCGTCGAGCACCTTCTCGACGCGGAGCACATGGTTCCAGTCATCGCCGGAGTCGTAGTCGTACCAGAGCCGATCGCCCTCGGCAGAGAGGAGCTGATCGAGACGCACGTCGTCCTCGAGCATCCCCTCGTGACCCTCGTCGAGGTCGAACTGGGTGAGGAACTCGGGAGGGCTTCGGTCGTTGCTCGTGCGGAAGCGGTGCAGGTGGCTGTCGGTCCATCCCATCGTCGCCTGGATCAGCTCGTGCAACCGGGGGAGGAGGATGTCGCCGGGGACCTCGACCCGTCGCCACACCGGCGGCTTCGTGCGCTGCAGGTCGATACGGATGCGGAAACCCCGCACCGTTGCGGGGACGGGGAGGAGCTGCGGCTCGGGACGGCGCCAGAGGTCGTCCAGGCCTCCCATGGCGAACGAATCACCGGGCCGAACCGACATCGCGCTCGCGCGGAGGTGGTCAAGGAACTTCCGAATGTCTGCCGCGTCGAAGCTCTGATCCGCCATACGTTCTCTCCCCGGTTCCGTGCGCTCGATTGACGCCGCTGCTTTACGGACAATTGTGGCTCAGCGGATGCTGGCCTCGTCAGCGGTAGGCGTTGGGGCCGCCGGAGATGTCGTCGAGCGCCGAGACGATCGGCGCGACGAGTTCCTTGCCGTCGGTCTCGAGCAGCTCCGCGAGCTGGTCGACGGTGCGCGGACCGATGAGGGCTGAGGCGACCTGCGGCGCGTCGCGCACCCACAGCATCGCCACCTGCGACGGTGTCAGGCCCAGGCCCTGCGCGGCGTGCGCGACGGCGTCGACGATGGCGGCGGAGCGGGGCTGCAGGTACGGCTCGACGAACCAGCCGAAGTGTTCGGACGCGCCGCGGGAGCCTCCCGGGAGGCGGTTCCCCCGGTACTTGCCGGTCAGCACGCCGCGGCCCAGCGACGACCAGGCGAGCACGCCCATCCCGTGGTGGCGGGCCGAGCCGATGACCTCGACCTCCGCCCGGCGGGCCAGGAGCGAGTACTCGACCTGCACGCTGCTGAGCTTCGTGCGGGAGCGGTCCGCCTCCTGCCAGGCGGCGGCGGTGGCGCTCTGCCAGCCGACGAAGTTCGACACGCCGACGTAGCGGGCCATCCCCCGGGCGACGGCGGTGTCGAGCGCCGAGAGCGTCTCCTCGATCGGGGCGTCGCCCCAGGCGTGCACCTGCCACAGGTCCACGTGGTCGGTCCGTAGTCGCGCCAGGGATGCCGTCAGGTCGTCGAGCAGCGCACCGCGAGAGGTGTCGATCACGCGGTGACCGCCGCGCACGACGAACCCCGCCTTGGAGGCGATGACGAGCGACTCGCGCGGCAGGCCGGCGGCGATGGCCTTTCCGATCATCTTCTCCGCGACACCGGCCCCGTAGGCGGGCGCAGTGTCGACGAGGTTGCCGCCGGCGGCCACGAACTCGGTGAGCATGTCGCGGGCCACGGGCCACTCGACGTCGCGGCCCCAGGCCATGGTGCCAAGCCCGAGGGCGGACACCTGCAGCCCGGATGATCCCAGCGGTCGTGTCAGCATTCCCCGACCCTATAACCCGGGTCTCAGGCGACGAGTACGCCGGACCAGATGAGGCCCGCGACGACCGCGGCGACCGCGAGGCGGTAGACGACGAAGATCGTGAAGTTGTGCGTCGAGATGTAGCGCAGCAGCCAGGCGATGACGGCGTAGCCGACGAAGAACGCGATCAGCGTCGCGACGATCGTCGGACCCCACGACACGTGCGGGTCGCCGGGGATGTCCTTCAGCTTGTACAGGCCGGAACCGAACACGGCGGGGACGGCGAGCAGGAACGCGTAGCGGGCCGCGGCCTCGCGGGAGTAGCCGAGGAAGAGGCCACCGGAGATCGTCGCGCCCGAGCGGGACACGCCGGGAATCAGGGCGCACGCCTGGAACAGGCCGAACAGGATGCCGTGCGGCCAGGTGAGCTCCTTCATGGTGCGCGTGTTGTTCGCGCCGAAGCGGTCGGCGATGGCCAGGATGATCGCCACGCCGGCCAGCATCGCCACCGTGATCCACAGGTTGCGCAGCGTCGCGTCGATGGCGTTCTCGAAGATCACACCGAGCAGCACGATCGGGACGGAGCCGATGATCACCAGCCAGCCCATCCGGGCGTCGGGGTCCTTCCGGTCGACGGTGCCTCGGAGGCTGCCGATCCACTGCGTGATGATGCGGGCGATGTCCCGCCGGAAGTAGACCAGCACTGCGGTCTCGGTGCCCAGCTGGGTCACGGCCGTGAAGGCCGCGCCCGGGTCGTCGCCGCCGAAGAACAGCTGGCCGACGATCGAGACGTGGGCGCTTGAGCTGACGGGCAGGAACTCGGTGAGACCCTGCACGAGGCCGAGCACGATGGCCTGCAACCAGTCCATGGACGATTCCCCTCGGGAGAAGACAAAACAGCGTCACTCTACCCCTCCCGGCCAGCGCATAGGCTGGCGGCATGACCAGGGTCGTGCTCATCCGCCACGGACGCTCCACCGCGAACGCGGACGGGGTGCTCGCGGGAAGGGCTGCCGGGATCCGCCTCGACGAGGCCGGGCGCGACCAGGCGACGCGGCTCCGCGAGGCGCTGGCCTCCGCGCCGGTCGCGGCGGCCTACAGCTCGCCGATCGAGCGCTGCCTGGAGACCGCCCAGCTCGCGGGATTCCCGGACCCGTTGGTCGTCGAGGGGCTGACCGAATGCGACTACGGACGGTGGACCGGGCTCCGGCTCGACGAGTTGCGCTCCGAGGCCGTCTGGGACACGATCCAGGCCGATCCGGGGAGCGTCACCTTCCCCGACGGCGAGTCGATGCGCGACATGTTCGACCGGGTCACCGGCGTCGTCGGCGATCTGGCGGCGCGGCACGCCGACGACGAGACCATCGTGGTCTTCTCGCACGGCGACCCCATCAAGGCGGTGTTGGCGCACGCCTTCGGCATCGGGATCGACCGGTTCCAGCGTGTGCACGTCAACCCCGCCGGGGTGAGCGTCATCGAGATGCGCGGCGACCGCACCATGGTGCTGTGCGTCAACGCCGGCGGCGACCTGTCAGACCTGATCGGCTCACGTCCCGGGCACGTCGTCGGCGGCGGCGACGTTGCACGGGCCAAGTAGGGTGGGCGCCATGTTCTGGGAGTTCAAGCGACCCGACCGCTGCGTGGTCGGCACCGTGGGCCAGCCGGGGAGCAGGCTGTTCCTCATCCAGGTCGCGCAGGGCAACGAACTGGCAGCCGTGGCGCTGGAGAAGCAGCAGACTCTGCTGCTCAGCATGCGCGTCACCGAGGTCCTCGACCAGCTGAGCGAACTGGGGCACGACGTGCCGCCCGCGCATCAGCCCTTCGACATGGGCCCCCTGGACGCGCCCCTCGAGGTCAACTTCCGGGCGTCGGCCATCGGGCTGGCCTGGGACCAGGAGACCGAGCGCCTCGTCCTCGAGCTCATCTCCGTCGAGCTCGACGAGGACTCCGGCGACAACTCCCTCCTCCAGATCCGCATGACCCCCGCGATGGCGCGCGAGTTCGCGGCCAGGGCACAGGTCTTCGTCGCGTCCGGCAGGCCCGCCTGTCCGGCCTGCGGTCAGCCCCTCGACCCGGGCGGTCACATCTGCCCGCGGGCGAACGGGTACCGGGGCCCGTTGTTCCCGTGACCGGGCCGCGTGGCGCGCTGAGGCTGGTGGGGCGACTCACCGACGCCTCGAACGCCACCTTCCTCGCCTCCGACGAGGCGGGGGACCGCTGGGTCTACAAGCCCGTGGCGGGGGAGGCGCCCCTGTGGGACTTCCCCGAGGCGACGCTGAGCCGTCGCGAGGTCGCAGCGTTCGCCCTCTCCGAGGCACTCGGGCTGGGCATCGTGCCCACCACGGTGTGGTGTGACGGGCCGCTGGGCGAGGGATCGGCCCAGGCCTGGATCGAGGGGGAGCCGACCGACCTGATCGGCCTGCTGCCGCCCGAGGACCTCACCGAGGAATGGCTGCCGATTCTCGCCGTCGAGACCGAGGACGGCAGCCCCCTGCTGCTGGCCCACCGCGACGACGCCCGGCTGCGGAGCGTCGCGATCTTCGACGCGCTCCTCAACAACGCGGACCGCAAGGCCAGCCACCTGATCGCCGATGGGGATGCCGTCCGCGGCGTCGACCACGGGGTGAGCCTGCACGTCGACCCGAAGCTGCGAACCGTCCTGTGGGGATGGGTCGACGACCCGTTCACCGAGCCGGAGCTGCGGCTGCTGGAAAGCCTGATGGCGCTCGACGCCCCGCTCGCGCCCGGCCTGGCCGACGAGGAATGGGAGGCGCTGGCCGACCGGGCAGCGGCCCTGTTCGCGGCGGGCGAGATGCCCCGTCCCGGCCGGGGACGTCCGGCGATCCCGTGGCCCCCGCTGTAGCCGCTAGATTTGGGGCCATGTTTGCGTGGGCTCCCGTCGCCATTCCCAGTCTTCCCCCGTCGGACCAGGTGCCCGAGGCGCTCAGCCTCTTCGACACTGCAACCGGCGCGGTCGCCCCCGTCACGCCGGTCGGCGACGTCGCTCGGCTGTACGTGTGCGGCATCACCCCCTACGACGCGACGCACCTCGGCCACGCCAACACCTACGTCACGTTCGACCTCGTCGGCCGCGTGTGGCGCGACCTCGGGCTGAGCGTCACCTATACCCAGAACGTGACCGACGTCGATGACCCGCTGCTGGAGCGGGCCGCCGAGACCGGCCAGGACTGGGAGGAGCTCGCGGAGGGGCAGATCGAGCTGTTCCGCTCCGACATGACCGACCTGCGCGTCATTCCTCCGGACCACTACATCGGTGCCGTCGAGTCCATCTCCTATGTGCTCGACCTCATCGAGGTGCTCAAGGACTCCGGGCTGGTCTACCAGGTCGACGACGACGAGTACCCGGACTGGTACTTCAACACAGTCGGCGCGCCGGGCTTCGGGTCGGTCAGCCACCTGGATGAGAAGGCGATGACCGAGCGGTTCGCGGCCAACGGCGGCGACCCCGACCGCCCCGGCAAGCGGCACCCGCTCGACTGTCTCGTGTGGCGCTTCTCCCGCCCTGGCGAGCCGAGTTGGGCCTCCGACCTCGGCGCGGGGCGGCCCGGCTGGCACATCGAGTGCACCGCCATCGCGCTGCGCTGGCTCGGCCCCGACTTCGACGTGCAGGGCGGCGGCTCCGACCTCGTCTTCCCGCACCACGAGATGTGCGCCGCCGAGGGCGTCGTCGCGACGGGGCGGCCACTGGCCGGCGCCTTCGTCCACTCCGGCATGGTCGCGCTCCACGGCGAGAAGATGAGCAAGTCCAAGGGGAACCTGGAGCTCGTCAGCCGGCTGCGTCACCAGGGGGCCGACCCGATGGCCATCCGGCTGGTGCTGCTCGCGCACCACTACCGCAGCGACTGGGAGTGGACCCCGGACCAGCTCGAGGTGGCCACCGCCCGCCTGACCCGCTGGCGCGCCGCCGTCGAATCCGGGGTCGTCGCCCCAGTCGACGAGCTGCTCGCCGCCCTCCGCTCGGCGCTCCGCACGGACCTCGACGCCCCGGCGGCGCTGGCCGCCGTCGACGCCTGGGTCGAGGCCTCGGCGGAGCGCGGGGTCGGGAACCAGGCCGCGGCGGACGTCACGCGCGACGCGCTCGATGCGCTGCTCGGCATCCGGCTCTAGAGGGTAGGCTGCCCCCCGTGAAGTCCTTTGAGCAGCTCTTCGAGCAGTTGACCGAGACCGCCAGCGCGCGACCCGAGGGGTCCGGCACCGTGAGGAAGCTCGACGAAGGCGTCCATGCCATCGGCAAGAAGATCGTCGAGGAGGCCTCCGAGGTCTGGATGGCCTCCGAGTACCAGTCGAAGGAAGAGGCGGCCGAGGAGATGAGCCAGCTCATCTACTGGACCCAGGTCATGATGATCAAGCTCGGCCTCGACATCAACGACATCAACCGCTACCTCTGACAAGGGCTTTCACGTGAGCAACGACCGACTTCTCCGCATCGCCGTCCCGAACAAGGGCGCGCTGGCCGAGCCAGCCGCCGCCATGCTGCGGGCGGCGGGCTACCGTCAGCGCACCGACGCCAAGGACCTGACGCTGATCGACTCCGACCACAACGTCGAGTTCTACTACCTGCGTCCCCGCGACATCGCCGTCTACATCGGCCGCGGCGACCTCGACCTCGGCATCACCGGCCGCGACATGCTGATCGACTCCGCCGCCGACGCCACCGAGATCATGCAGCTCGGCTTCGCCGGGTCACGCTTCCGGTTCGCCGCGTTCGGGGGCTCGACGATGACCGTCGCTGACGTCGCGGGCAAGCGCATCGCCACGTCGTACCCCGGCCTGCTGCGCGCCTTCCTCGACGAGCAGGGCATCTCCGCCGAGCTGGTGAAGCTCGACGGGGCCGTGGAGTCGGCCATCCGACTCGGCGTCGCGGACGTCGTCGCGGACGTCGTCGACACGGGCACCACGCTCCGCCGCGCCGGCCTTGAGCTGTTCGGCGACTCGATCTGCAGCTCCGAGGCCGTGCTGATCCAGCGCAACGGAGCCGACGAGCTGCCGGCCAGCGCCGACGCGCTCCGCACCCGCCTCACGTCCGTCCTCGTCGCCCAGAACTACCTGATGATGGACTACAACGTCGAGCAGTCGAGCTTCGACGCGACGCTCGCCCTGGCGCCCGGCGTCGAGGGGCCGACCGTCTCCACGCTGGCCAAGGAGGGCTGGTTCGCCGTCCGCGTGCTCGTGCCCCGCAAGGGCGCGCACCTCCTGATGGACCAGCTCTACGAGGCCGGCGCCCGCGGCATCCTCCTCACCGAGCTCACGGCGTGCCGCCTGTGAGCGACGCGGCGCCCGAGACCGCGGCGGGTCCCGAGCGTCTGTCCTACACGAGCCCGCCGGCCCTGATGACAGCTGTCGTGCTGTCCATCGTCCTGCTGAGCGCCTCGATGTTCGGATGGTGGGCGATCGGCGAGGAGATCCGCGACAAGATCACCTGGCCACAGGCGGGCACGCTCCTGTTCTTCGTGTTCCTGATGATCGGGATGATGCTCAGCATCGGCTATTCGCGGCTGTGGGCCGACGAGCGCGGCGTCATCGTCCGCAACGGGCCCTTCATCCGTCGGTTCAGCATCGCCCAGATCGCGGGTGTGCGGCTGCGTCCAGGCGACGCCTGGACGTCGCTGCTGATCAAGACCGACGGTGAGGAGCTGAAGCGTCAGCCCGTGCTGGCGATCCAGTTCCTCGAGGGCGAGGCCGGTCGCCGCAAGGTTGTCGACCTGCGCCGTTGGCTCGTCGCCCAGGGCGCCGGCCGCGACCCCGTCGCCTGACGCCACCCATACCAACAGACGCCACCCTTACCAACGGACGCCACCCTTCGTGACCGATGCCACCGCCATGGCGGTGGCATGTGCTGAAACGGGTGGCGTCTGTCGCTAAGGGTGGGACCTTCGGGCGGGCGTGACCATCGCGCTGCGAATGAGCCGTGCGAGAGCGGCGCCCTGTACTGCGGTCGCCCAGTCCCACCGGACGATCCAGAACCCGGCCTGCCGGATGGCCTCCTCCCGTCGCTTCTCGCGCATGATGGCCTCCTCCGGCGACTGCCCAGGCTTCAGCAGCTCGCCGTACTTCCACTTCCCGTCCACCTCGCCGACGAGCCCGAGTTCCGGCCAGCCGGAGTCGGCGCGGGCCACGACGCTACCGTCGGCGTCGACCACCTCGAACTGCACCACGGGTGCCGGCACCCCGAAGCGGGCGAACTGGACCCGGCTGATCGACTCGGCTGGTGACTCGGCCCGCCCATCCGCGAAGGACAGGGCGCGACGGGCGATCCCCAGCCCCGCCAGCCGCGGGTGCCGGTTCAGGGCAGAGACCAACTCCGCGCGCTCCAGCCCTGCAGCGAGCGCGGCATCGAGGGCGGCCACTGCCCACTCGAAGGGCATTGTTCTGGCGAGGTCGGCGGCCGTGCGGGCCAGGGTGGTGATCCGAAGTCCGGCGCGATCCTCGTACTCGTCCGGGTCGATGGCCGTCTGGCGGACGCGCAACAGCGGGCTACCCTTGCCGTGGCCGGCGGTCAGCCGGGTCATCGTCACCAGGGACAGCCCGTCGGACGGGACGGGAAGTCCGTGGATGACGCCGGCGGACTGGTGGCTGATCACGTTGGAGTCGTGCACGAACGAGAGCGCGCTCAGGATGAGCAGCCGGTGCTCGTCGACGGCGTTCTGCGGGCCCGACGCGTGGTAGATCCCGCGCCTGGGCCTGGTCAGCTGCCCGGCGCGGAGTCGCTGACGGACTTCGCGGTCGGTGAGTCCCGTCGAGAGCAGCTGGGCGTGTGTGAAGACGTCGTCTCGTGTCATGCGACGAGTCCAGTCCGGCGTGGGTCACTTCGCCGTCGCGCGCGCCCACCTGTGGAGAAGTCCGCTCCGTCCATCCACAGCCCGATGTTGCGTGACGCGCCGTCGCTCCTCCACGCAGGCGCCACCCTTACCGACAGACGCCACCCGTTTCAGCACATGCCACCGCCATGGCGGTGGCATCGGTCACGAAGGGTGGCGTCGGTCGGTAAGGGTGGCGTCCGTTGGTAAGGGTGGCGTCCGTCGGTCAGGGTGGCGTCACATGATGCCGCGCTTGCGCAGCAGCTCCTCGATCTCGGCGTCCTCGGGGTCAAGGCCCGTCGGCTGGGCGCCCTTCTGAACCTGGGGCGTCGACTTCTGGCGCGTCGGTACGGGCCCCGCGCCAGCACCCGGCCCCGCCTTCGTGGCCGCGCCCGGACCCCCTGCCGCGGCCCGCGGACCCGATCCGGCCGTGGGCGAGGCGCCCTTCGACGGCTGGGCGGAGCCCTTCGGGAGCAGAGCTCCGACGACGGTGACGATCAGGCCACCGACCAGCAGGCCGGTACCCCAGGCGACAGGCGTCGTCAGCGCCGTGCGGTGGAACCAGTCGACGAGCGAGGCGATGCCGTTGATCGTCAGCTGCGTCCACCCGGTCAGCCAGTAGCCGACCACCAGCGCGGCAAGGCCGGCGCCGATGACGGCGGGGCGCGCGGCGCGTGTCCGGGCGGTCATCCCCGCGGCGACCGCGAGGATGACGACGGCCAGCCCGAGGGTGATCAGGAACGCCAGAGACATCATGTGTCCAGTCTGTCACAGGCCAACAGTCCCTCCGGTACGGCTACCCTCGCTGACATGGATCTGCGAACCCTCGCCCAGCCCAGCTCCCGCTTCGCCGGCGACCACGGCGAGGCCGACCCCCTCACGCGCGAGGCGCTCGCCCGCGTCGAGGACCCGACAAGCTACATCCGTGCGCTGGTGGCGCTCTGTTCCAGCCGGCTGCTGCTCCCCATCGTGGCGAGCGGCGACGACGGGGGAACCGAACCTGACCCTGACAGGCATGCCGAGATGGCTGCCGTCACGCTGACCGACGAGTCGGGCAGCCACCTGCTCGCCTTCACCGGCGTCGACTCGCTGCGCGCCTGGCAGGTCGGCGCCCGTCCGGTGCCCTGCCTGCTCGACGAACTCTGCGCGACGGTCGGGCCCGCAGGGGCGGGCGCGTTGCTCATCGACGTGGCCGGCCCCCACCCGCTCGTCATCTCCGGCGAGGCGCTGGAGTTCCTTGCCTCCGGCATGGCGGTCGTGGAGTTCGATGACGGGGAGTTCGGCTGGGTCCGCTACGCCGACGACCGGGCGGAGGAAGAGTCGTCGCAGGGGTGACCGGGACCCGATTAGCGTTTCGTTCCTGCGCCGCGTAGACTTCCGTGAGTTACCGGCAGCATGATGCTGCCCGCTCAAGTGGAGTCACCTCCCACCTTGGCTGCCCCGGCGGCCGGGTCATCGGTAACCGGGACGCCCACGTGCGTCCGGGTTCGATGTCAGTGGCCTCCGCACGTGCGGGGGCCTTTTTGCTTGCCCGGCGACACACGACTCAACCTTGGAGGACCCATCAGCACTGAACCGCGGATCAATGATCGCATCCGAGTACCCGAAGTCCGGCTCGTCGGCCCTAACGGCGAGCAGGTAGGCATCGTGCGCGTCGAGGACGCCTTGCGTCTCGCCGCGGAGAACGATCTGGATCTTGTCGAAGTGGCGCCGATGGCGCGGCCCCCGGTCGCCAAGCTCATGGACTACGGCAAGTTCAAGTACGAGGCCGCGCAGAAGGTGCGCGACGCCCGTCGCAACCAGTCGAACGTCGACACCAAGGAGATGAAGCTCCGCCTCAAGATCGACAAGCACGATTACGAGACGAAGAAGGGCCACGTCGTCCGGTTCCTGAAGGCCGGCGACAAGGTCAAGATCACCATCATGTTCCGAGGCCGCGAGCAGTCGCGCCCCGAGCTCGGCATGGACCTGCTGCGTCGCCTGGCTGAGGATGTGACCGAGTTCGGTTACGTCGAGTCCGCGCCCAAGCAGGACGGCCGCAACATGCTGATGGTCCTCGGCCCGACCAAGAAGAAGACCGAGGCCCGCGCCGACCAGGCAGCGGACCGGGACCGTCGGATGGCGGAGCGACGCGAGAACGCCGAGCAGGACAAGGTCGCTGAGGCCGAGCTCCGCGCGGCGGCCGGTGGCACCACCTCGACGAAGAAGAGGCGCGGTCCCGCCGACAACATGGACCCAGACATCGATCTCTGACGAGATCGGCCACGAAGAAGAAAGCGAGGCATGGACATGCCCAAGATGAAGTCGCACTCCGGCGCGAAGAAGCGGTTCAAGACCACCGGCACCGGCAAGCTGGTGCGCCGTCAGGCCAACCTGGGTCACCTCAACGAGCACAAGGCCTCGACGCGCATCCGCCGTCTGCAGGCCGCGGAGTCCGTCTCGGCTCCCGACGCCAAGAAGATCCGCAAGCTCCTTGGCAAGCACAAGGGCCGCTGAGCCTAACCCCCCTCTCGTCAACGAACCCACCGTCGGCTAGGCCGACCAATCCCCAAGGAGTGATCCCATGGCACGCGTGAAGCGTTCTGTGAATGCGAAGAAGAAGCGTCGCGAAGTTCTCGAGCTGGCCTCCGGCTACCGCGGCCAGCGTTCCCGCCTGTACCGCAAGGCCAAGGAGCAGATGCTCCACTCGGCCACCTACAGCTACCGCGACCGTCGCGCCAAGAAGGGCGACTTCCGTGGGCTGTGGATCCAGCGCATCAACGCTGCCGCCCGCGCCGAGGGCATGACCTACAACCGTCTGATCTCCGGTCTGAAGAACGCGGGCGTCGAGGTCGATCGCAAGATCCTCGCCGATCTGGCCGTCAACGACACCGCTGCCTTCAACGCCCTGGTTGCTGTCGCCAAGGACAACCAGAGCGTCGCGGCCGCCTGAGGGGCGGTCCAGTGACTCACGAACCGAACGCCGCGCCAGGCCTGCCCGCCTCGGTGCTGCGTTCGGTTCGTCGTCTGACCCAGCGCAGAGGCCGGGACCTCACCGGCACCTTCCTGGCGGAGGGCCGTCAGGCAGTGCGCGAGGCGCTTGCCGCCAAGGGCCTCGTTCAGGAGCTGATCGTCGACGACGTGGACAAGCACGCGGACCTCATCGTGGGGACCGACGTGCCGATCTGGCATGCCACCGTCGCCCAGATGCGGCAGCTCAGCGACACCGTCACGCCGCAGGGCATCATCGCCGTGTGTCGGCAGCTGGAGTTCGGCTGGGAGGACATCGCCGACGCCCGGCTTGTCGTGATCTGCGCGCAGGTGCGGGACCCGGGCAACGCCGGCACGGTGATCCGGTGCGCCGACGCATTCGGGGCCGACGGTGTGATCCTCACGACCGGCTCCGTCGAGATCTACAACCCCAAGACCGTCCGCTCCACGGTCGGAAGCCTCTTCCACATGCCGATCCTCACAGGCGTGCCGCTCACCGACGCCGTCGCCAAAGTCAAGGCCCAGGGCATGACCGTGCTCGCCGCCGACGGCGAGGGCGACGCCCTTGACCTCAAGGCGGCCGCGGGCGAGCTGAGCGGCCCGATCGCCTGGATCATGGGCAACGAGGCCTGGGGCCTGCCCGAAGAGGACGCGCGCCTGGCCGACGAGGTCGTGGCCGTCCCGATGTGGGGGCAGGCCGAGAGCCTGAACCTTTCCAGCGCCGCAGCGGTGTGCCTGTACGCCACCGCCTCGGCGCAACGACGCGAAGGAGGGTCCCATGTCAGGGCCTAACGACAACTTCGATCCCAAGCAGGTCGCCGCACTCGACCCGACGGCGATCGACGGCTACGTGGCAGCAGCACTCGACGCGATCGAGGCCGCGACAGACTCCGCCCAGCTGAAGCAGGCGCGTCTCGACCACGCGGGCGACGCATCCCCGCTCGCCCTGGCGAACCGGGAGATCGGCGCGCTGCCTCCGCAGGCCCGCAAGGAGGCCGGCCAGCGCGTCGGCAAGGCCCGCGGCGAGGTCTCCCGCGCCGTCGCTGCCCGCCAGGCGGAGCTGAGCGCGGCCGAGGAGGCCGCGGCGCTGGTCGCCGAGCGAATCGACATGACGCTGCCCGTCGACGTCGCGCCCCATGGGGCGCTACACCCCGTCACCACCCTCATCGACGAGATGATCGACGTGTTCGTCGCGATGGGCTACCAGGTCGCAGACGGCCCCCAGGTCGAGGCCGAGTGGTACAACTTCGACGCCCTCAACCTCGCCCCCGACCACCCGGCCCGCGCCCTGCAGGACACCCTCTGGGTCGATCCGCCATCGGCCGGTCGGCTGCTGCGCACGCAGACGTCGCCGGTGCAGGCCCGCGCGCTGCTGACGCGTGGCGTCCCGCTGTACGTCATCAGCCCCGGCAAGGTGTTCCGCGCCGACGAGTACGACGCGACGCACCTGCCCGTGTTCCACCAGCTGGAGGGCCTCGTCGTCGACAAGGGCATCTCCATGGCGGACCTGCGCGGCACTCTCGACCACCTCGCGCAGGCGATGTTCGGCGACGACGTGATCACGCGCATGCGCCCGCACTACTTCCCGTTCACCGAGCCGTCCGGCGAGGTCGACCTGCGCTGCTTCGTGTGCCACGGAGACTCCGTCGGCAACCCCGACCGACCCTGCCGCACCTGCCGTTCCGAGGGCTGGATCGAGTGGGGCGGCTGCGGCATCGTCAACCCCCGCGTGCTCGCCGCCTGCGGCATCGACCCCGACGTGTACTCCGGCTTCGCCTTCGGCATGGGCGTCGACCGCACCGTCATGTTCCGCACCGGCGCCCCCGACCTGCGCGACTTCGTCGAGGGCGACATCCGATTCAGCCGTTCCATCCTGGGGGGAGCCCGATGAAGGCCCCGATCTCCTGGCTGCGTGACCTCGTCGCGCTGCCCTCAGACGTCACGACCGCGCGCCTGGCCGAGCAGTTCATCAAGGTCGGCCTCACCGTCGAACACATCGAGCAGGTCGGCTCCCCGGTCACCGGTCCGCTGACCGTCGGCCGCATGCTCAGCTTCGTCGACGAGCCTCAGAAGAACGGCAAGGTCATCCGCTACTGCCGCGTCGACGTCGGCCACCTGAACGACGAGGCAACCGATGAGTTCCCGGCCAGCCGCGGCATCGTGTGCGGCGCCAGCAATTTCGAGGTCGGCGACCTCGTGGTCGTCGCGCTGCCGGGCACCGTGCTGCCCGGCGACTTCGCCATCGCCGCCCGCAAGACCTACGGCCACGTCTCCGACGGCATGATGTGCGCCGTCGACGAGCTGGGCCTGGGGGAGGACCACAGCGGCATCATCGTGCTGCCCGCCGACTCCGCAGAGCCCGGCGCCGACGCGATCGACCTGCTGTGGACGGCTGACGAGGTCCTCGACATCGACGTGACCCCCGACCTGGCCTACTGCCTCTCCATGCGCGGCCTGGCCCGCGAGGCAGCCATCGCGAACCAGGTCAGCTACGAGGACCGCTACCGCACGCGGCTGCCCGAGCCCGTCGAGGGCGGGCACCCGATCGTGCTGGACTCCGACCGCTGCTCCTGCTTCGTCGCGCTGACCATCGACGAGATCGACCCGTCCCAGCCTTCCCCGGACTGGATGGTGGCCCGGCTGCGGGCCTCCGGCGTCCGCTCCATCTCGCTCGCCGTCGACGTCACCAACTACGTGATGCTCGAGTCCGGGCAACCGCTGCACGCGTACGACGCCGCGAAGCTGGCCGGCCCGATCCGGGTCCGCCTCGCCGAGGCGGGGGAGAAGCTGCGCACACTCGACGGCCAGGACCGCGACCTCGACGCGGACGACCTCCTCATCACCGACGACACCGGCCCGATCGGGCTGGCCGGCGTGATGGGCGGAGAGACCACCGAGGTGTCGGACTCCACCACGACCATCGTCCTCGAGGCCGCCAGCTTCGCGTCCTCCTCGGTCTCGCGGACGTTCCGCCGCCATGGCCTGCCGTCCGAGGCATCCAAGCGCTTCGAGCGCGGCGTCGACCCGCAGCTGCCCTACGCGGCCGCGAAGCGCGCGGCGAAGCTGCTCGTCGCTCACGGCGGCGGCCGCGTCACCGCCGAGACGGTCGTCGGCGGCGCCCCCGAGCCGCACCACATCAAGCTGCGCTCGGGGCTCATCCCCGCCATCCTCGGCGCCCCCGTCGAGCAGGAGCGCGTGCTCAAGATCCTGCGCGCCTCCGGCGTCGAAGCCACCGCGCTGGGCGACTCCCTGACCGTGACCGCGCCCAGCTGGCGCGGCGACCTCGTCGATCCGTACGACGTCGTCGAGGAGGTCGGCCGGCACGTCGGGTACGACGCCATCGGCCGCCGCCTCCCCGTGCCCGCCGAGTCCGCAGGGCTCGACCCGGTGATCCGCGACCGACGCGCCGCGCTCCGGGCCGTCGCAGACCTCGGCTTCACCGAGGTGCTGACGCTGCCCTTCGCGTCCACGGCCGAGCTGGACCAGCTCGGACTCGGCGCCGAGGACGGTCGCCGCGCCCTGGTCAAGCTCGCCAACCCGCTCTCCGAGACCCACGGGTACCTGCGCAGCACCCTGCTGCCGGGCCTGTTCGCCGCCGTGGCGCGCAACACGTCCAGATCGCTGACCGACCTGGCCCTGTTCGAGCAGGGGCGGGTGTTCGTCGACGGCTCCGAGCCCGCGGCCCCGCGCCCCGGCGTGACCCACCGGCCCACTGACGAGGAGCTCGCCGCGCTCGACGCGGCGCTGCCCGCGCAGCCCCACCACCTTGCCGCCGTCGTGACCGGCCAGTGGCGGGCCGCCGGCTGGCAGGGCCCGGCAGTTCCCGCGGACTGGACGCACGTTGTCGCGTTCGCCGAGCGGGCAGCCGCGGCGGTCGGCGTCACCGTGGCACGCCGCAACGCCGAGGAGGCCCCGTGGCACCCCGGCCGGTGCGCGGAGCTCAGCGTCGACGGTGTCGTCCTCGGGTACGCCGGCGAGCTGCATCCCGCCGTCGTCAAGGCCTACCGGCTGCCGGAGCGCACCTGCGCCGTCGAACTCGACCTCGACGCGCTGCTCGCCGCGGCCCGCCACGGAGGGAAAATCGGCACGCTGCACAGCTTCCCGCTGGCCAAGGAGGATGTCGCGCTGATCGTCGACGAGTCCGTGGCTTCGGCCGATGTCGCGGCCGCCCTCACCGAGGGTGCCGGCGAGCTGCTGGAGTCCGTGTCGCTGTTCGACGTCTACACCGGCGACCAGGTCGGCGAGGGCCGCAAGTCCCTCGCGTTCGCCCTGCGTTTCCGCGGGGACAGGACGCTGACCGACAAGGACGCCGCAGAGGCCCGCCAGCGCGCGGTTGCGGTCGCCGTCGAGAGGTTCGCTGCCGTCCAGCGGGCCTGACCAGGCCCATACAGCGCGAGACTCCGGCCAAGCAGGCCGGGGCCTCGTGCTGTCGGATGGGTGTCAGTGGCGACGCTCGCGCAGCTTCATCAGTTCGGCGCGCTCGGACTTGGTCAGGGCGTGGATGCCCTGCGCATTGATCTTGTCCAGCAGCTCGTCCATCCGCTCGTCGTCGCTCAGCCGCCGGTTGTGGGCCCTCTGCTGTGCCCGCGACGGGCGGTGCGCCTTCGCCTGCCTGGGCCTCGAGGAACCCGCCCCGGGGATCCAGGGGTAGGACTCCAGCAGGCCGAGCGCCCGCGCGACCATCGCCACCAGGATCAGCGACAGCAGCAGGTTCACCAGCATGGGCCACATGCGGTAGCCGATGTACTGCAGCACCTGCAGGCCGACGATCACGGCGCCGAAGACCCAGGCCGGGATGTTGAAGAAGAAGCGGCGCGTCGGGTACTCCGCGATCCAGACCAGGAGGATGACGAACTCGACCATCTGCAGGCCAGCCGCGTAGGCGCCGGTCAGCAGGAAGCCAGTCACGGACGTGGCGAGCGTGAGCGCCAGCCAGATCCCCCCGTACAGCCAGGCCATCTTGACCTTGCCGAGGCGGGACTCGAGGTCGCGGCCGAAGTACCACAGCAGGACGAGGTTCAGGATGCTCCACAGCGAGATCCCGTCGGCCAGCGGCCAGGTGAAGACCCGCCAGACCTGGCCGGAGGACAGCAGCTGCGGCGCGTACAGCAGGTAGTTCGGCAGGCTGGTGTTGAACACCCAGGCCAGCATGCCGACGGCGCCGAGCAGCACCACCGCGATCGTCGAGGTGACCTGCAGTCGGCCGATGCGGAACCAGGTGTCTTCTGTCGCGTAAGGACTCACCTCTCTAGCGTGCCAGAGAGGCGCAAGTCCGCGCATCGCCTAGGGTGCACCTCATGCCCCGCGTCATCCACACCGGTCAGGCCCTCGTCGATGCCACCGCCACTGTCCCCGCGCTGCCGGCGCGCGGCCAGAACGTGATGGGCGAGCGGTGGAGCCAGTCCGCGGGCGGGGCCGTCAACATCCTCGCGGCGGCCGCCCGATCGGGAGCGGCGTGCGTGCACGCCGGGGCGATCGGGACGGGTCCGAACGGCGACCTCGTGCGCGCCGCTCTGGCGGCGGAGGGCGTCGTCTGGTCCGCAGATCCCGTGGAGGAGCTCGATACCGCCCTGTGCGTCGTGCTGGTCGAGCCGACGGGGGAGCGGACGTTCGTCACGCTGCAGGGCGCGGAGCGGAGGCTCACCGTCGAGGCTCTGTCGTCTGCGCGCCCTCGTCCCGGTGACCTGGTGTGCGTCACGGGGTACACGCTCGCGGTCGACTCGACGCGCGACCCGCTGCTCACCTGGCTCCCGTCGCTGCCGACTGGGGCTCCGGTCGTGCTCGACCCGGGGGCCGCGTTCGCCGGCCTCCCGGCGCAGATCCGCGACGAGATGCTGTCGGCGACCAGCGTGTGGACGTCGAACCTCGAGGAGGCGCGGGCTCTGGTCGGCGACCTCGACATGGCGGCCGCGGCGTCAGCGATGTCCGGGCTCCTCCCGGACGGGGCGATCAGCATCGTGCGCGACGGGCCGGCCGGCTGCGCAGTGCAGGCCGACGGCGTGGTCACCAGCGTGCCCGGCTACCCGCGGCGCCCCGTCGACACGAACGGCGCCGGCGACGCCCACACGGGTGTGCTCCTCGCGGAGCGCGCAGCGGGCACAGGCTGGGCCGAGGCCTGCCGACGCGCGAACATCGCCGGGGCGATCACCGTGACGCGGCTGGGGCCGGCCACCTGCCCGACGCGCGCCGAGATCGACGCCTTCGACGCCGCCCTGCTGCAACACTCGACGCATGACTGACAACGCTTGGCTCGTGGTGATCGACGGACAGCGGATCTTCGCGGACCCTGCGAGCGAGTGGGGTTCGCCCCTGTGGCCCGGGGCACTCGAGGTGATCTCCACGCTGCTGCCGCGGTTCGCCGGTCGCACCCTGCTGACCCGCTGGGTGCCGCCCGCACCGGAGAAGAGGGTCGGTTCGTGGCGCGACTACATGGCGGCCTGGCCGTTCGCCGACCGTGCCTCAGACGACCCCTACCTCGCGCTGGTCGACGAGCTCGCCGCCGTCGACGCGGCGGTTGTGGACGCCCCGACGTTCGGCAAGTGGGAGGCGCTGGCCCCGCTGGTCGGTGAGGCCCCGGATCTGGTGGTCGTCGGGGTGTCGACCGACTGCTGCGTGATCTCGACGGTTCTCCCGGCGGCCGACGCGGGAGCGCGCATCACGGTGGTCACAGACGGCTGCGCGGGCTCGACGCCGGAGAACCAGACGGCCGCTCTGCAGGTGATGGGGCTGTTCCCGCCGCAGGTGCGCCTGTGTACCGCGGCCGAACTGAACTGAAGGCCGGACCGCGGAACGCCTCTCGGCGTGTGGCCGCTCGAGGCGGCAAATAGTGGAGCCCGGGGTTACCGCGGCCCGGCGATGCCCACTCTACCGTTGCTGCCAAACGCGTGGGTCAATCCAGCCGATCCGCGCGCCACAGGCGGGCGGCCTCGGCCAGCTCCTGAGACATCTTCGCCAGCCCGGTCGCCAGCCGCGTCTCAGCCTCGGAGTCGGCTGAATCGGAGCCGGCCAGCTCGTTCGAGCCGACCGCCAACACACGGGCGAAGCCCGAGGCCCTGTCGAGGGCGACGTCGAAGTCGCCGCTGAAGGCGCCGCGCAGGATCTCGGTGGCCAGATCGACGACCTCCTCGGGGGTGGGCATGTTGCCGGCGCCGGCCAGCGCCTGGCCGACAGTGTCGAGCATCAGGCCGCTGCGGAAGCGGTACCCGGCCCCGGCGGGGTTGTCGGCGACCGTGAAGCGCAGCAGATAGAGGCGCCACAGCGCGCCGGGGAGGGTGTCGGCCTCCGCTCCTGACCACAGTTCCGCCACGTCGTCGATCCCGTGCTCGTCGGCGTACGCGATCACGGCCTCGACCAGCTGAGGATCGGAGGATCCGCGCACCCGACTCAGTAACGCGTGCGCAGTGTCATGTGCGAGGGCCGTCACGTCGGCCGGGTCGCCGGACCCACTGAGAACCTCGATCACGTCGCCGGGACGCCTGACTGGCTTGTGGTAGCTGCCCATGCTCCGATCCTATGCCGAGGGTCGCGAAGTAGGGTGGGGCCCGTGGAGATCACGCGCCTGCCTCGCCCGACGGACCCCGCTGGCCCCGGTTTCGCGCCCTTCGAGCTGGACGCCCGGCTGTGGGACGAGGTCCTCGTTGAGACGGCCGGTGACGCCGACCTCGGCCAGTCAGCGCTGCGGCGGTGGGCCGAGTGCGATCCCAACCCGCACACCAGCACCCACTGGTTCGGCGCGTCGGTCGACTCACGCATGGTCGGGGTCGCGACGCTGGATCTGCCGCAGCAGGACAACCGGTGCATCGCGTACGTGTCGGTGGCCGTCGAGCGCGACAGCAGGGGGCGCGGCATCGGCGGCGCGCTGCTGGAGGCCGCGCTGGAGACGGCGCGGGCCGACGGGCGCACGATCGTCCAGGCCTGGACCTGGGAGACACGTCGGGACCCGGCCGAGGGGGGCCTCAGCGCGCGCGACGGGGACGGCGTCATCGACCCGGCCTCCCCGCGCGCCGGCTTCCTCCTCGCCCACGGATTCCGCCTCGCCCAGGTCGAGACGATGTCCCGGCTCATGCTGCCCGACCGCAACCGGCTGCTCGGCATGCTGGGCGAGGCGGCGGACGCGGCCGGCGACGACTACGAGCTGGTGAGCTGGGTCGGAGCGACTCCGCCCGGCCACCTGGACGACGTCGCCCGCCTCATGGAGACCATGAGCACCGACGTTCCGACGGGGGAAGCGGAGCTGGAGGCCGAGGCCTTCGACGCGGCCCGCGTGCGCCTCGCCGACGCCCGACTCGACCTCGCCGGTGCCACCCAGATCATCACCGCCGCCCGGCACCGTCGCACCGGAGCCCTGGTCGGCTTCACGCGGCTGATCCACGACCCGGCGCGCCCCGAGGTCGGCGACCAGTGGGACACGCTCGTGGTGGGGCCGCACCGCGGCCACGGCCTCGGGCTGTGGATGAAGTGCCGCAACCTCATCGAGCTCGGCGACGCCCGGCCTGCGGCCCGCCGGGTCGTCACGGGTAACGCGTCGGAGAACGCCCACATGCTCGCCATCAACACGCGACTCGGGTTCGTTCCCGTGGCGACCTCCGGCTGGTTCGAGCGGCGGGAGTCGACCGATGGCGCTCAGTAGGGCGGCGATCACCGGGGCGGGGCTCGAGATCCTCGACACCTACGGCCTCGGCGACCTGAGCATGCGGCGCGTCGCGGACACGCTCGGCGTGCAGGCCGGGGCGCTGTACTACCACGTCCCCAACAAGCAGAGCCTGCTCGCGGCCCTCGCGGACGAGGTGCTCAACGCCGTGGACGTCCCCGAGGCGGGGCTGCCCCTCGGGGAGTGGCTCTTCGCGTGGGCCTCGGCGCTGAGAGCTGCGCTGCTGGCCCGTCGCGACGGCGCGGAGCTGGTCGCCTCCTCGCTCGCGCTGGGGCTGGGCGGCATCGACCCGACGGTGCCGGCCGTCGACAGGCTGGCTGAGGCCGGCGTGGCGATGCCGGGGCCGACAGCCCGGGCGCTGCTGCACCTCGTCCTGGGGCAGGCGGTCACGGAGCAGACGCAGTCGCAGATGCACGCCCTCGGGGTTCTGACGAGCTTCGATGTCCGACGTGCGGAGCAGGACTTCGCCTGCGGCGTCGGCATCTTCGTCGACGGGGTCAGCTCGCGGGCGCCCATCGCCCGATGACGGACATCACGATCAGGGCAACCAGCGCGAACGCCGCGACCCCCAGGCAGACGGCGGTCAGCGGCGACAGCCACGCCGACAAGGACGTGAGCGCCCCGTCGGCCAGCGCCGCGACCAGAGCGGGGGTCAGCGTCGAGCCCGAGGGCAGCGACAGGAACTCGAGGGCCACGGAGGCCAGGGTCGTCGCGGCCGCCGTGAGCAGCGCCGCGAGCAGGAGGCAGACCCAGCGGGCCCTGCGGGTGCCGATCGCCAGCCCGACCAGCGCGAGTACCGCGCCCGCCGCGTAGAACCAGCGCCACTGCGCGCTGACCTCGAGCGCCTGCGTCGCCGTGTCGAGCTGAGTGGTGTCGGGGCGGCCCAGCGGTACGCGCACCTTGTCGGTCCAGTCCATCTCCGTGATGAAGACCTCCACGCGCTGGTCGTTCGTCAGCGCCCCGAGCTTGGCGGCCAGCACGTCGACGAAGGGCGTGAGGTCGAACCACAGGGTCGGGGTCTGGCTGGGGTCGTCGGCGTAGGCGTCGAGTTCCGACACGATGCCGGCCCGCGTCCTGTCGATCGACGTCACCCACGCCTGGTCGATGCCCTCGTCGGCCAGCGTCGCCTCGACCGCCTGGCCGATCAGGGTCTCGAGGTGCGCTGCGATTCCGGGCACGGCGGCGCTGATGGTGGGGATCTTGTCGGTCGCGACGCGGGTCAGCGTCGACGAGAGGGCGGCCTGCACCCCCGCGTCCCGGGACACCGGGCCGACGATCTCCTGCAGGGGGCCGGAGGTCCTCGCGGCGTTGTCGGCCCACTGGGCGACCGACCCGGTCAGCACGGACAACCCGGCCGCCACGAGCAGCAGGAACGTCAGGATCGATCGCAGGACGGCCACGGCGCCTCCTCGGAGTAGAAGTCTGATGGAATCGTACCGGCCCGCCTGTTGAATATCTATCGATTGCGTGGAATACTCACGCCCATGACCTACTCAGTCGCAGTGGCAGGCTGCACCGGCTACGCGGGGGGCGAGCTCCTCCGGCTCCTCCTTGCCCATCCCGACGTGAGCATCGGGGCGCTGACCGGGAACTCCAGCGTCGGCGATCTCCTCGGCCAGCATCAGCCGCACCTCGCACCGCTCGCCGACCGCGTCGTGCAGGAGACGAGCGCCGAGGTGCTCGCCGGCCACGACGTCGTGTTCCTCGCGCTGCCGCACGGCACCTCTGCGGCGATCGCCGAGCAGCTGGGCGACGATGTCGTCGTCATCGACGCGGGCGCGGACTTCAGGCTGAACGACGCCACGCAGTGGGAGAAGTTCTACGGAACGCCCCATGCGGGCACCTGGCCGTACGGGCTGCCCGAGCTCCCCGGGGCGCGCGAGGCGCTGGCCGGCAGCCGCCGCGTGGCCGTCCCCGGCTGCTATCCGACGGCGTGCACGCTCGCACTGCTGCCCGCGGTCGCCGGCTCGCTCGTCGACCCGTCGCAGATCGTCATCGTCGCCGCCAGCGGCACCTCCGGCGCCGGCAAGTCCCTGAAGGCGAACCTGCTCGGCTCCGAGGTGATGGGCTCCATGAGCCCCTACGGCGTCGGCGGCATCCACCGGCACACGCCCGAGATCACCCAGAATCTCTCGGGTGTCACCGACGAGCAGGTCGTCGTCTCCTTCACCCCGACCCTGGCGCCCATGCCGCGTGGCATCCTCGCGACCTGCTCCGCGCCCGTCGCGCCCGGCGTCACGACCGAGACGGCGCGCGCCACCTTCGAGGCCTTCTACGCGGACGAGCCCTTCGTCGACCTGCTCCCCGAGGGCGTCTGGCCGCAGACCGCATCGATCGTCGGCTCGAACCGCGTCATCGTCCAGGTCGTCGTCGACGAGACGGCCGGACGGCTCATCGCCATCAGCGCGATCGACAACCTGACGAAGGGCACCGCCGGCGGCGCGGTGCAGTCCATGAACCTTGCCCTCGGCCTGCCCGAGGGCTCCGGCCTCAGCACGGTAGGAGTGGCCCCGTGAGCATCACCGCACCCCAGGGATTCGTCGCGGCCGGCGTCACGGCCGGCCTCAAGCCGAGCGGCCGCGCCGACGTCGCGCTGGTCCGCAACCTCGGCCCGTCCATGTCCGCCGCCGCGGTCTTCACCAGCAACCGCGTCTTCGCCGCACCCGTGAAGTGGTCGCGGCAGGCAGTGGCGGACGGCCAGCTGCAGGCCGTCATCCTCAACTCCGGCGGCGCCAACGCCTGCACGGGGCCGGAGGGCTTCGCCGACTCGGCGGCCACGGCCTCGCGCGTCGCGGACCGGCTCGGCCTCATCACGGACAACGTCGCGGTGTGCTCCACCGGCCTGATCGGCGTACGCCTGCCCATGGACCTGCTGCTCGCCGGCGTCGACGACGCGGCCGCTAACCTGGCTTCCGACGGCGGCCCCGACGCCGCCAGGGCCATCATGACGACCGACACCGTCCCGAAGGAGGCCGTTGTCGAGGGCGCCGGCTGGAGCATCGGCGGGATGGCCAAGGGCGCCGGCATGCTGGCCCCCGGACTCGCAACGATGCTCGTCGTGCTGACGACCGACGCCGAGCTGCCCGCGGACGCTCTGCAGGGGGCGCTGCGGGAGGCCACCCGGCTGAGCTTCGACCGGGCCGACTCCGACGGGTGCATGTCCACCAATGACACGGTCATCCTGATGTCGTCGGGTGCCTCGGGCGTCGCCCCCGGGGCCGCAGAGTTCACGGCGGCCCTCACCGCGCTGTGCCAGGATCTCGCCGCTCAGCTGATCGCCGATGCCGAGGGCGCCGCGCACGAGATCGCCATCGAGGTGACCGGGGCTGCGAGCGAACGCGACGCAGAGGTCGTCGGCCGCGAGATCGCGCGGTCGAACCTGTTCAAGTGCGCGATCTTCGGCGGCGACCCCAACTGGGGTCGCGTGCTGTCCGCCATCGGTGTCACCGACGCCGCCTTCGACGCCGACGACCTCGACGTCTCCTTCAACGGCGTCATGGTCTGCCGCGCCGGGCAGATCGGCGAACCGCGCGACCTGGTCGACCTCAGCGGCCGCCACGTCCGCGTCACCGTCGACCTGCACGCAGGCGACCGGAGCGCCACCATCCTCACCAACGACCTCACCTATGACTACGTCAAGGAGAACGCGGAGTACTCGACATGAGCCCGAAGACCCTGGTGCAGCGGCACCCTGAGCTCCTCACCAAGGCATCCACGCTCATCGAGGCGCTGCCCTGGCTCGCGCAGTACGCGGGGGAGACGGTCGTCATCAAGTACGGCGGCAACGCGATGATCGACGACGACCTCAAGCGGGCGTTCGCCGAGGACATCGTGTTCCTCAAGCGCGTCGGCGTGAAGCCGGTGGTCGTGCATGGCGGCGGGCCGCAGATCACCGAGATGCTCGACAGGCTGGGGATCGTGTCGGAGTTCCGAGGCGGGCTGCGCGTCACGACCCCGGAGGCGATGGACGTCGTACGGATGGTGCTCGTCGGCCAGGTCGGCCGGGAGCTCGTCAACCTGATCAACCAGCACGGCAACTTCGCCGTCGGCATGTCTGGGGAGGACGGCGGGCTGTTCAGCGCGACCCGGCGCGGGCTGCAGGTCGGCGACGAGGAGATCGACCTCGGGCTGGTCGGCGACGTCGACGCGGTGGACCCGAGCTCGCTGATCGACCTGATCGACGCAGGGCGCATCCCCGTCGTCGCGACGGTCGCGCCCGACAAGCAGGGCAACGCGCTCAACATCAACGGCGATACCTCGGCGGCGGCCCTCGCCGTGGCGCTCGGGGCGAAGCGGCTCGTGATGCTGACCAACGTCGCGGGGGTCTACGCGAACTGGCCCGACGAGGAGTCGATCATCACGCAGATCGGCACCGACGAGGTCCGGGCGATGCTGCCGTCGCTCGATGCGGGCATGATCCCCAAGATGGAGGCCTGCCTGCGTGCGGTTGAGGGCGGCGTCACGTCCGCGACGGTCATCGACGGACGCGTTAAGCACTGCCTGCTGCTCGAGATCTTCACGAACGAGGGCGTGGGCACCATGGTCACGAACGAGGAGCCGGGAGCATGACACAGGATCAGCTGATCCACCGCTACGACGCAGTCATGATGAACGCCTTCGGTGCACCCAAGCGGGTCTTCGCCCGCGGCGAGGGAGTCCACGTCTGGGACGCCGACGGCCGGCGCTACACCGACCTGCTGTCGGGCATCGCGGTCCTGGCGCTCGGCCACGCCAACCCTGCGGTGACGCGGGCGATCACGGACCAGCTCCACCAGCTGGGGCACGTCTCGAACTTTTTCGCCAGCGAGCCGCAGATCCGCCTCGCCGAGCGCCTCGCCGCGCTGACCGGGGCCGCCGAGACGCGCGTGTTCTTCGCGAACTCCGGAACCGAGGCGAACGAGGCGGCCTTCAAGATCACGAGGCTGACCAGACGCACCCGGATCATCGCGATGGAGGGCTCCTTCCACGGACGTACCATGGGGGCGCTGGCGCTGACCTCCTCCGAGAAGTACCGCGCGCCGTTCGAGCCGCTGCCCGGAGACGTGACCTTCGTGCCGTTCGGCGACGCCCCGGCGCTGGCCGCCGCGGTCGATGAGACCGTGGCCGCCGTCATCCTGGAGACGGTGCAGGGGGAGAACGGCGTCGTGCCCGTGCCCGCCGGATTCCTCGCGGAGGCGCGGCGGATCACCCGCGAGGCGGGCGCGCTGCTCTGGATCGACGAGGTCCAGACCGGCATGGGGCGCAGCGGTGAGTATCTCGCCCACCGGGCCGACGGCATCGTCGCGGATCTCGTGACGCTGGCCAAGGGGCTCGGCAACGGCTTCCCCATCGGAGCGTGCCTCGCCTCCGGACCCGCCGCAGGGCTGATCACCCCCGGCCTCCACGGCACCACCTTCGGCGGCAACCCCGTCGCCGCAGCCGCGGGCAACGCCGTCCTCGACCAGCTCGAGGGAGGCGTGCTGGAGAACGCGCGCGCCGTCGGCGCCTGGCTGGCCGACGCGATCCGGGAACTGGGCCACCCGAAGATCGCCGAGGTCCGGGGCCGCGGGCTGCTGCTCGGCGTCGTCCTGACCGAGGACATCGCCCCCCGGGTGGCGGATGCCGCGCTGGAGGCGGGCTGGATCATCAACGCGCCGCGCCCCGGGGTGCTTCGCGTCGCCCCGCCCCTTATCTCGACGCGCGAGGACCTCGAGGGCTTCGTCGCCGTGCTGCCCGGGCTGCTGGACGCCCATGGCTAACCCGACCCGCACCGGGCGCCTCGCGGTGCTGCGGCAACTCCTGCAGGAGGCGCGCTTCACGTCGCAGGGGGAACTCATCGACGCGCTGGGGGAGCACGGCATCGTCGTCAGCCAGCCGACGCTGTCCAAGGACCTCCTCGAGTTGGGCGCCGTCAGGCAACGGGCCGTGGGCGGCGCCCTCGTGTACGCAGCGGCACTGGAGGAGGGGGAGGACGCCGTCCTCGAGAAGCTGGCCCGGCTGTGTGCCGAGCTGCTGCAGTCCATCCGGCACGCCGGAACCCAGATCCTCATCAAGACGCCGCCCGGGGCGGCGCAGTACTTCGCGTCGTACCTCGACCAGGCCTGCCTCCACGGCGTCCTCGGTACGATCGCAGGCGACGACACCCTCCTGGTGATCGCCACGGACGAAGAGGCCGCAGAGTCGACGGTCGGACAGATCTCGGAGATGACCCGGACCGGAAGGCCGGCGGAGAGGGAGCAGTTGTGAGCACAGATCAGGGACGCCTCTGGGGCGGTCGGTTCGCCGGCGGGCCGAGCGACGCGATGTTCGCGCTGTCGAAGTCGACGCAGTTCGACTGGCGGCTGGCGCTGCACGACATCGCCGGCTCGCGCGCGCACGCGAAGGCCCTGCGGGCGGCGGGCCTGCTGGACGAGGGGCAGGCCGATGCCATGGACGCGGGCCTGGCAGAGCTGGCCCGACGGGTCGAGGCGGGCGAGTTCGTCGCGGCAGACTCCGACGAGGACGTGCACGGGGCACTGGAGCGCGGGCTCAAGGAGATCGTCGGACCGGAGCTGGGTGGCCGCATCCGCGCAGGCCGGTCCCGCAACGACCAGATCGCGACGCTCATCCGCAGCTACCTCCGCCACGAGATCCGCCTCATCGCGCAGGACGTCGACGGCGTCATCGCGGCGCTGGCGGCGCAGGCGACGACGTACCTCGGCGCCGTGATGCCCGGGCGCACGCACCTGCAGTCGGCGCAACCCATCCTGCTCAGCCACCACCTCCTCGCGCACGCCTGGCCGCTCGTGCGCGACATCGACCGGCTCCGCGACCTCGACCGCAGGCTCGCGGTCAGCCCGTACGGCTCCGCAGCGCTGGCCGGCACGTCGCTGGGGCTGGACCCCGAGCTCGTCGCGCGGGAGCTGGGCTTCGACTCGTCGGTCCCCAACTCCATCGACGGCACCGCTGCGCGCGACCTGACTGCAGAGGCGGCCTACGTCCTCGCGCAGATCGGCGTCGACCTGTCGCGGCTGAGCGAGGACGTGATCCTCTGGTGCACGGCGGAGTTCGGGTTCGCGACGCTGGACGACGCCTGGTCGACGGGGTCGTCGATCATGCCCCAGAAGAAGAACCCGGACGTCGCCGAGCTGGCGCGTGGCAAAGCCGGTCGACTCATTGGGAACCTGGCCGGGCTGCTGGCGACGTTCAAGGGGCTGCCGCTCGCGTACAACCGCGACCTGCAGGAGGACAAGGAGCCCATCTTCGACGGCCTTGACCAGCTGCACGTGCTGGTGCCCGCCGTCGCAGGGATGGTCGGGACGCTGACGTTCCACCCGGAGCGGATGGCGGAGGTCGCGCCCAGGGGCTTCTCGCTGGCGACCGATGTGGCGGACCACCTGGTCCGCTCCGGCGTCCCCTTCGCCGTCGCGCACGAGGTGGCTGGCGAGACCGTCCGGTACTGCGAGGCCGGTGGCACCACGCTGCAGGACCTGTCCAGGGAGGATCTGCCGAAGATCTCCGAACACCTGGACGAGGGCGTCCTCGATGTGCTCACGGTCGAGGGCTCCGTCGCCTCGCGCAACGGCCGCGGCGGCACCGCCCCGGACCGCGTCCAAGACCAGCTCGGCGAACTGGACGCCGCGCGCTCCGAGTTGGGCGCCTGGGCGGCGACCGCCTGAGGTCACGGACAGCCGGGGTTCGGACAGGACCCCGGCTGCGTCATGTCCTAGGCTTGGGCCTCGTGAACGCAACTCTTGACGACCTTGCCTGGCGTGGGCTCATCGCCCACTCGACCGACCGCGACGCCCTGGCGGCGCACCTGGATGAGGGCCCCGTCAAGTTCTATGTGGGCTTCGACCCCACGGCGCAGAGCGTCCACACCGGAAACCTCGTCCAGCTCCTCCTCGCCCGCCGCCTCCAGCAGGCAGGCCACAGGCCCTTCATGCTCGTCGGCGGCGCCACCGGCCTGATCGGCGACCCCAAGGAGGCGGGGGAGCGGGTGATGAACTCTGTTGACGTCGTGCACGGGTGGGTCGACAAGATCCGCGCCCAGGTCGAACGGTTCGTCTCCTTCGAAGGGGACAACGCCGCCACGATGGTCAACAACTACGACTGGACGAGCCAGATGTCCGTGCTGGACTTCCTACGCGACGTCGGCAAGCACTTCCCGGTCAACCGCATGCTGGCGCGCGACGTCGTGGCCCGACGCCTCGAGTCCGGCATCTCCTACACGGAGTTCTCGTACGTTCTGTTGCAGTCGATGGACTACCGCGAGCTCAACAGGCGCCACGGCGTGACGCTGCAGACGGGCGGCTCCGACCAGTGGGGCAACCTCACGGCGGGAGTCGAGCTCATCCGCAGGAGCGACCAGGGCAAGGTGCACGCGATGGCCACGCCTCTACTCACGAAGGCCGACGGCACCAAGTTCGGCAAGACGGAGTCCGGGACCGTGTGGCTCGACGAGAACCTGACGTCTGTGTACGCCTTCTACCAGTTCTTCCTGAACGCGGAGGATGCGAAGGTCATCGACTACCTGAAGGTCTTCTCCTTCCGTAGCAGGGAGGAGATCGAGGCGCTCGAGCAGGCCACGATCGACGCCCCGTACAAGCGGGAAGCCCAACGCGCCCTGGCCGACGACGTGACCGATCTGGTGCACGGCAGGGCGGAGCGGGAGGCCGCCGCCGCGGCCGCCCAGGCCCTGTTCGGCAGGGGAGAGCTCCAGGAGCTGTCCGCGCACACGCTCGACGGTGTGGTGCGTGAGGTCAAGGGTGCCGAGGTCGCCGGCGACGTGACAATCGTCGACGCGCTCGTCGCCGCCGGCCTCGTGGACTCCAAGGGGGCGGCGCGCCGCGCAGTCGCCGAGGGAGGCGCCTACCTGAACAACGAGAAGGTGACCGACCCCGAACTCCTGCTGACGGGGGAGCTCCTCCTGCACGGTCGCTACGCGATCCTGCGGCGGGGACGCAAGACGGTGGGAGCCGTGGTCCGAGGCTGACCAGGCACCCCGGCTGGCGCGGCCGGCACCCCTCCGGGGAGCCGGCCGCGCGTGCATCACCAGTGAGTTGCGAACGGGCCATCGACCCCGTATAGTTCACTAAGCCCCGTTGGTGCACCGGACTGGAGACAGGACGGACCCGGGGCCACCATCCCAGACTCAACGTTGACCGGGCGAGTGTGCGTTCGCATGGAACCCACTTGGTCCGTCGACAGAGCCTGGTCCCCTCAGGGAGGTGGTGGTCCGCCTCGGCGGACAGACTGACAAATCAACAGCGTAATTGCCCCGAAAGGCCAATTTGACGGCCGAGGAAAATGGGGAGTAGAGTTCAACAGGTCGCAAACGCGACGTGGTCGAATGGATTTCCGGAAACGGTTGATCAACTCCTTCTGATTCCCGCCGAATCAAATCCGATGGATTTGACGGGGTGAATACGAAAGAGTAAAGTCGGTCAGGTCGCTTCGGCGGCCGAACAACTCGATACGATCTGGTTCGAAGTGCTGTTTTGACAGTGTGGAGATTTGGGGAGTAGGGTTGGTGGAGTTGCCCCGCGGCTGGTCTGGACAGGTTTTTGTCTGGGTTGGCGCGGTGTGTACCCGAAACTTGAGAACTCAACAGCGTGCTTTAAGTCAATGCCAATTTTTTGATGCATCAAGCAATGTGGCCTCTTTGGGGGTTGTGTTGTTTGTCGCGTTTTTACCCCGTCGGCATGGCCCTTGTGGTTGTGTCGCGGTTTTTCTTTGAGATTGATTGATTGATTCAGCCAGTTTTGGTTGTTTCTGTTTGTCAGTGTCTTCTTTTTGTTGACAGTGTTTTCCTGCCGGCCTGGTGGTTGGTGGGTGCTGAAATGTTTTCAACGGAGAGTTTGATCCTGGCTCAGGACGAACGCTGGCGGCGTGCTTAACACATGCAAGTCGAACGGTAAGGCCCTTTCGGGGGTACACGAGTGGCGAACGGGTGAGTAACACGTGAGTAACCTGCCCTTGACTCTGGGATAACATCTGGAAACAGGTGCTAATACTGGATATTCTGCGATGCCTGCATGGGTGTTGTTGGAAAGTTCCGGCGGTCAGGGATGGACTCGCGGCCTATCAGCTTGTTGGTGAGGTAGTGGCTCACCAAGGCTTCGACGGGTAGCCGGACTGAGAGGTTGACCGGCCACATTGGGACTGAGATACGGCCCAAACTCCTACGGGAGGCAGCAGTGGGGAATATTGCACAATGGACGGAAGTCTGATGCAGCAACGCCGCGTGCGGGATGACGGCCTTCGGGTTGTAAACCGCTTTCATCCATGACGAAGCGAGAGTGACGGTAGTGGGAGAAGAAGCACCGGCTAACTACGTGCCAGCAGCCGCGGTGATACGTAGGGTGCGAGCGTTGTCCGGATTTATTGGGCGTAAAGAGCTTGTAGGCGGTTTGTTGCGTCGGGAGTGAAAACTCAGGGCTTAACCCTGAGCCTGCTTTCGATACGGGCAGACTTGAGGAAGGTAGGGGAGAATGGAATTCCTGGTGAAGCGGTGGAATGCGTAGATATCAGGAGGAACACCAGTGGCGAAGGCGGTTCTCTGGACCTTTCCTGACGCTGAGAAGCGAAAGCGTGGGGAGCAAACAGGCTTAGATACCCTGGTAGTCCACGCCGTAAACGGTGGGTACTAGGTGTGGGGGACATTCCACGTTCTCCGTGCCGCAGCTAACGCATTAAGTACCCCGCCTGGGGAGTACGGCCGCAAGGCTAAAACTCAAAGGAATTGACGGGGCCCCGCACAAGCGGCGGAGCATGCGGATTAATTCGATGCAACGCGAAGAACCTTACCTGGGTTTGACATATGCCGGAAACATCTAGAGATAGGTGCCCCTTTTTGGTCGGTATACAGGTGGTGCATGGCTGTCGTCAGCTCGTGTCGTGAGATGTTGGGTTAAGTCCCGCAACGAGCGCAACCCTCGTCCTATGTTGCCAGCGGGTAATGCCGGGGACTCATAGGAGACCGCCGGGGTCAACTCGGAGGAAGGTGGGGATGACGTCAAGTCATCATGCCCCTTATGTCCAGGGCTTCACGCATGCTACAATGGCCGGTACAAAGAGCTGCGAGCCTGTGAGGGTGAGCGAATCTCAAAAAGCCGGTCTCAGTTCGGATTGGGGTCTGCAACTCGACCCCATGAAGTCGGAGTCGCTAGTAATCGCAGATCAGCAACGCTGCGGTGAATACGTTCCCGGGGCTTGTACACACCGCCCGTCAAGTCATGAAAGTCGGTAACACCCGAAGCCGGTGGCCTAACCCTTTTTGGGAGGGAGCTGTCGAAGGTGGGACCGGTAATTAGGACTAAGTCGTAACAAGGTAGCCGTACCGGAAGGTGCGGCTGGATCACCTCCTTTCTAAGGAGCTTTTGGCAGGCCGGCCCGTGTGGTTGGTTTGTTCAATTCACTTCAGTTCCGGGGCATGTGTTCCCGGCTGGAGGGTTCTGGTTGGTGGAACATTGACTGAGAGTCATCCCCCGTGAGTACAACCCGGTTTTCCGGGAGTGGGAAGTGGTGGGGTGGCTTGTTTGCACGTTGTTGGGTCCTGAAGGGTCGGTTACCTAGTTGGTGGCGCCTTCTTGCGGACCATTTGCCGGGCCTGGTCATCTGTTGGTGGCTGGTGTTGGTGGTGGGCTCGCTCGTTTTTTGAGAATTTCACAGTGGACGCGAGCATCTTTGTAGATTATTGACAAGCTACTAAGTGCGATCGGTGGATGCCTTGGCACCAAGAGCCGATGAAGGACGTTGTAACCTGCGATAAGCCTCGGGGAGTTGGTAAACAAGCTTTGATCCGAGGATGTCCGAATAGGGAAACCTTGAAATACCGGAGTCATGTCCGGCGACCTCTGCCTGAATGTATAGGGCAGTTGGAGGGAACGGGGGGAAGTGAAACATCTCAGTACCCTCAGGAAGAGAAAACAATAGTGATTCCGTGAGTAGTGGCGAGCGAAAGCGGAAGAGGCCAAACCTCAGTTGTGTGATAGCTGACAGGCGTTGCAGCTGGGGGGTTGTGGGGTCTCTCGGACCGTGCTGTTGAACGGTCGAAGAGTTAGAAATGGTTAGTGAAGTTGAAGTGTGCTGCGAAGGCCACAGCAGAGAAGGTAATACTCCTGTAGACGTAAGCTTTCCACTCTTGAGAGTGTCCCCAAGTAGGGCGGAACCCCTGAAATTCCGCTTGAATCTGGCAGGACCATCTGCTAAGCCTAAATACTCCTTGGTGACCGATAGCGGACAAGTACCGTGAGGGAAAGGTGAAAAGTACCCCGGGAGGGGAGTGAAATAGTACCTGAAACCGATCGCATACAATCCGTCGGAGCCCTTCGGGGTGACGGCGTGCCTTTTGAAGAATGAGCCTGCGAGTTAGTGGTACGTGGCGAGGTTAACCCGTGTGGGGTAGCCGTAGCGAAAGCGAGTCCTAATAGGGCGTTTGAGTCGCGTGCTCTAGACCCGAAGCGGAGTGATCTATCCATGGCCAGGTTGAAGCGACGGTAAGACGTCGTGGAGGACCGAACTCACTTGGGTTGAAAACCGAGGAGATGAGCTGTGGATAGGGGTGAAAGGCCAATCAAACTCCGTGATAGCTGGTTCTCCCCGAAATGCATTTAGGTGCAGCGTCGCATGTTTCTTACCGGAGGTAGAGCACTGAATGGTCTAGGGGGCCCAACAGCTTACCGAAATCAGTCAAACTCCGAATGCCGGTAAGTGAGAGTGCGGCAGTGAGACAGTGGGGGATAAGCTTCATTGTCGAGAGGGAAACAGCCCAGATCATCAGCTAAGGCCCCTAAGCGGTAACTAAGTGGAAAAGGATGTGGAGTTGCGGAGACAACCAGGAGGTTGGCTTGGAAGCAGCCACCCTTGAAAGAGTGCGTAATAGCTCACTGGTCAAGTGATTCTGCGCCGACAATTTAGCGGGGCTCAAGTTATCCGCCGAAGCTATGGCATTCAAATATTTTGACCGTAAGGTTGTTTGGATGGGTAGGGGAGCGTCGTGTGCGCGTTGAAGCGGCGGGGTGACCCAGTCGTGGAGAGCACACGAGTGAGAATGCAGGCATGAGTAGCGAATGACGGGTGAGAAACCCGTCCGCCGAATATCCAAGGGTTCCAGGGTCAAGCTAATCTGCCCTGGGTTAGTCGGGACCTAAGGCGAGGCCGACAGGCGTAGTCGATGGACAACGGGTTGATATTCCCGTGACCGGCGAAATATCGCCCCTGCCGAGGTGAGTGATGCTAAGCATGCGAGACATTTCTTCTGGTGGCCTTCGGGTCGTCGGGGTTGTGTTGAGTCTGTGATCCGATCTTATAGTAGGCAAGCTGCGGAGGGACGCAGGAAGGTAGCTCTTCCCGGGTATGGCTATACCGGGTCAAGTGTGTAGGGTGAGACGTAGGCAAATCCGCGTCTCATTGAGCCTGAGACATGATGTGTCCACACCTTTGTGGTGTGGTTAGAGTGATCCTATGCTGCCTAGAAAAGCTTCGTGAGCGAGATATGAGCCGCCCGTACCCTAAACCGACACAGGTGGATAGGTAGAGAATACCAAGGCGATCGAGATAATCGTGGTGAAGGAACTCGGCAAAATACCCCCGTAACTTCGGGATAAGGGGGACCTGATACGTAGTAGAACTTGCTTCGAAAGCGTTGAGGGTCGCAGAGACCAGGCCCAAGCGACTGTTTACTAAAAACACAGGTCCGTGCCAAGTCGAAAGACGATGTATACGGACTGACTCCTGCCCGGTGCTGGAAGGTTAAGGGGAAGGGTCAACACTTCGGTGTGAAGCCTTGAACTTAAGCCCCAGTAAACGGCGGTGGTAACTATAACCATCCTAAGGTAGCGAAATTCCTTGTCGGGTAAGTTCCGACCTGCACGAATGGAGTAACGATTTGGGCGCTGTCTCCACCACGAACTCGGCGAAATTGCATTACGAGTAAAGATGCTCGTTACGCGCAGCAGGACGGAAAGACCCCGGGACCTTTACTATAGTTTGGTATTGGTGATCGGTGTGACTTGTGTAGGATAGGTGGGAGACTGTGAAGCCCGGACGCCAGTTCGGGTGGAGTCATCGTTGAAATACCACTCTGGTCACTCTGGTTATCTAACCTAGGTCCATTATCTGGATCAGGGACAGTGCCTGATGGGTAGTTTGACTGGGGCGGTCGCCTCCTAAAAGGTAACGGAGGCGCCCAAAGGTTCCCTCAGCCTGGTTGGCAATCAGGTTTCGAGTGTAAGTGCACAAGGGAGCTTGACTGCGAGAGAGACATCTCGAGCAGGGACGAAAGTCGGGACTAGTGATCTTCTGGTGGCACATGGAAGCGCCAGGACTCAACGGATAAAAGGTACCCCGGGGATAACAGGCTGATCTTGCCCGAGCGTCCATAGCGACGGCATGGTTTGGCACCTCGATGTCGGCTCGTCGCATCCTGGGGCTGGAGTCGGTCCCAAGGGTTGGGCTGTTCGCCCATTAAAGCGGCACGCGAGCTGGGTTTAGAACGTCGTGAGACAGTTCGGTCCCTATCCGCTGCGCGCGTAGGAGTCTTGAGAAGAGCTGTCCTTAGTACGAGAGGACCGGGACGGACTAACCTCTGGTGTGCCAGTTGTTCCACCAGGAGCACGGCTGGTTGGCTACGTTGGGAAGTGATAACCGCTGAAAGCATCTAAGCGGGAAGCACGCTTCAAGATGAGGGCTCCCACAGAATAATCTGGTAAGGCCCCCTGTAGACCACAGGGTTGATAGGTCGGACGTGGAAGCACAGTAATGTGTGGAGCTGACCGATACTAATAGGCCGAGGGCTTGTCTTCTACAAAGATGCTACGCGTCCACTGTGTAATGTCTCGAACAACGATCGAGACAACCCCCGCACGCAATCCTTCCGGGTTGTGAGGGTGAGGGTTGTTCGTGGTACAGTTCAATAACTGTTTCGGTGGTCATAGCGAGAAGGAAACACCCGGTCCCATCCCGAACCCGGAAGTTAAGCTTCTCAGCGCCGATGGTACTGCAGCGGGGACGCTGTGGGAGACTAGGACGCCGCCGGACCAACACTTACAAGAGAGAGCACCCACCCCCCACCCGGGGCCGGGTGCTCTCTCTTTTTTCATGCCCCGACACCCCCCACACACTGCGACCCAGCCCCCGCACGCCCCTCGGCATCGTCGCCCGAAAACCGTTCAGTGCCCGATTCTGGTCGGTCCCAGCACGAGAAACGCACACCACCCCACCCCACAAACACTGGCCTCGCCACCCGAGAATCGTGCAGTGCCCGTTTCTCCCCGATCCGGCCACGAAAAACGCACAGCGGCCCTGGCGGAACATCCTGACCGGAGAGGATGAGCACATCCTCCCACCCGCCGACGACGTCAACGTTCACACACCCACAATCCCTCCACGACAAGTGTGTCGTGCTCATCACACCCCCGACGGTGGCGGCGGCCGCGGGGGAGGGAGGGACCGGGTTTTCCCGGCCGAGTACTCACGAGCACACATCGCCACGAGGAGGACCGGCGCCCACGCCGTCATCGGGGCGATCGCCGGCACCGTCGCGCTGGACATTGCCGGCGTAGATCCGCCGCGAGCCTTGACCGCTAGACCGCCGCGGTGGCACAGACGCAACTGTCGACCCGGAGAATCGTCCAGTGCCCGAGTTTCCCTGGTTTGGATCCGAGAACCGCACACCACCTGCAACCCCTCGACCCGGTCGCGTCCCGACCTCCGCGAGGCAGGAGGCCGGTCCTCATTCGCCTACCAGAGGACGCCGTGACCTTGTGATGAGCAAATCCTCCCGCCCACCGACGATAGCAACGTTCACACCCCAGATTCGCTCAACGACAAGTGTGTCGTGCTCATCGCTGCCGAGGGGGCCGCCAGACGGGACGAGGGTGCGTGGACGGCGTGCGTGAGTGGCTCTGGGAGCGCCCCCGCAGGGAAAGATGTGGGCGTTCCGGTGAAACGTGCTCTTTTTGTCGGCGGGGTGCGTCATAGTGAGTGCCGTGGCCGAGTACGCCACGCTTCGAACCCTTTCGGGCAGGGGAAGGGTGCTCCAGGTGGGCACCTGGATCCCGGACGTGAGCGGTGCCTGTGACTGGTGGGACACAGCTGGCGCTCAGGGGGATAGGGGTTCCCGGCCCACTCGTCACGAGTGGGCCGGGAACCTCCAAGGTGACCTAGCTGACCTCAAGCGCCACCCCTGCAGCCTTCCGCCTCTGGCGATGGCCAGTGGTGCGCTTAGGTCAACGTGACCCGGATGACTTGACCAGCGGCCTCCATCGCGACGCTGACCCCGATGCGACGCTGACCCCCGGCGCGACGCTGACCTTCTGATGCGAAGGGCCGTGCGCACTCCCAAGGGAGGGCCTTTCGAGGGTGTGATCGCCGAGCAACGGGATCAGAGCGCACGTCGCGGTTCACCGCACGTCGGTGGAGCGGGTGGCAAGGGTCTCCGCGTCGCGACAGGCCAACTGAAGCGGGGGAAGTCAGCTGTAGTAGGCGCGTCGGGCGTCGAACGGGCCGGCGGACAGCCCGAGGCCTGCTGTGCTTGCCCCGGTCAGGGTAGGTCTTCCGGCTGCAGATGGCGGGGCGGCCTTTCGAGACCGCGCTGGTGTGCACTCCGGGCGACGTGCTGCATCGGTTCTCTCAGGCCGGCGACTCGTCGAGGCAGGACTCCTCGGAGCAGTACGGCGCGGCTGGGCCAGTTGTCTGAGAGTGCCGCCACCTCCGGCCTCTGCGACAGGGCGGGCCTCCCGGGCGCGGGCAGACCCCGCCCGACAACGGGTGCAGGGGCTGAGCGCGACGGGCATTGTGCCTCACGGGGTCGTGTGACGGTCAGCTCGCGGCGGACGCGCGGACGGCTACTTCGGCAAGGATCTCCGTGCTCTGGCCTGGGCCTCAGGAGGTCGACGCGCGGCGAGCGTCACTGGCCGAGAAACGGCCGGGGTTCGGCGTCGGGCCGGGATCTGCTCAGCTGCTTGTGGGAGTGCACTCGATTGGCGGGTGATACGAGGGGTGCGTAAGTTTGGAGGATGGACAAGGCATCGGGTCAGGACGTCGTTCGGCTTGAGAAGGAACTGCTGACCTCGCCTACCCGGGCGAATGCGGCCCGGCTGGAGTTGCTGTTCCACCCGGAGTTCACCGAGGTCGGCCGCTCCGGACGCCTCTGGTCACGCAAGCAAATCATCGCGGGCCTCCTCAGCGAGGATGAGTGGCCGAAGGTCGCCACCGAGGACTGGAACGTCCAGGAACTCAGTCACAAGGTGGTCATGGTCACCTATCAGGCGCGACAGGGGCTGCGCGTGTCGAGGCACGTCTCCATCTGGATACGAGGCAAGGCGGGCCTGCAGCTGCGCTACCACCACGCGACGATCGTGCCCGACGTGGCGCTGTCGCGTTGAACTGGCCGGCTCGCATGATCGGGCTGATCGATGGTCCGGATTCGACTCGACGGCTGCGGCGGTGCGGCACCCTGTTCCCTGCTGAGCCCAGGTCAATGGCGGGGTGGTCGGGCCTCCTCCCGGTCAGCCGGTTTGCCTGGGGGAGTGCACCTGACTTCGGCATGGACCGGGACGAGTCGGCCATCCACAGGTCGAGACACGCCATGGTACTCACCACTGCCCGACCCCGCGCCGGAGGATCTCCGCCATCGTCAACGCCCGTTCGACGAGGTCTCTGCCCGGCAGGGGCCCCGGCACCCGCAGGGAGACCGTACCGGCTTAGGTGAGCTATCGGCCGTCGAGTGTCGATCTCCGACCGAGCGTCCCCGGCCCGATACTCGGTCGGGTACCTGCTGGGGCATGCTCTCGCCTGTCATGAAAACCCTGTCGCGGAACCGACGATCCCGCTTGCTCCAGCGCCCACAGATCCCGGGTTGGCCCGACAGCCACAACTTCCCGTCGGTTAGGGGTTGCGCGCCGAAGCTGGGATGATAGAGGTTATGTCGACTGATAAGCCCACGCCGGACGGCGAGCAGCGTCCCCACAACTCGGGACACGGATCCTCCGGAGGCGATCGTCGTCCACGTCGTGAGGGCGACGGCGAGCGTCGCCAGTGGAACAACAACCGCGATGACAACCGTGGCGGCGGGTACCGCGGGAACCGTGACGACAACCGTGGCGGGTATCAGGGCAACCGTTCCGGCGGTGGCTATAACCGTGATGACCGTGGTCCGCGTCGTGAGGGCGACGGGGAGCGTCGCCAGTGGAACAACAACCGCGATGACAACCGTGGCGGCGGGTACCGCGGGAACCGTGACGACAACCGTGGCGGGTATCAGGGCAACCGTTCCGGCGGTGGCTATAACCGTGATGACCGTGGTCCGCGTCGTGAGGGCGACGGGGAGCGTCGCCAGTGGAACAACAACCGCGATGACAACCGTGGCGGCGGGTACCGCGGGAACCGTGACGACAACCGTGGCGGGTATCAGGGCAACCGTTCCGGCGGTGGCTATAACCGTGATGACCGTGGCCCGCGCCGTGAGGGCGACGGGGAGCGTCGCCAGTGGAACAACAACCGCGATGACAACCGTGGCGGCGGGTACCGCGGCAACCGCGACGACAACCGCTCCGGCGGGTACCAGGGCAACCGCTCCGGCGGTGGCTACAACCGTGACGACCGTGGCCCGCGCCGTGAGGGCAACGGGGAGCGTCGCCAGTGGAACAACAACCGCGACGACAACCGCTCGGGCGGGTACCAGGGCAACCGCTCCGGCGGTGGCTACAACCGTGACGACCGTGGCCCGCGCCGTGAGGGCAACGGGGAGCGTCGCCAGTGGAACAACAACCGCGATGACAACCGTGGCGGCGGGTACCGCGGCAACCGCGACGACAACCGTTCAGGTGGTTACCAGGGCAACCGCTCCGGCGGGTACAACCGCGATGACAACCGCTCTGGCGGGTACCGCGGGAACCGTGACGACAACCGTGGCGGGTATCAGGGCAACCGTTCCGGCGGTGGCTATAACCGTGATGACCGTGGTCCGCGTCGTGAGGGCGACGGGGAGCGTCGCCAGTGGAACAACAACCGCGATGACAACCGTGGCGGCGGGTACCGCGGGAACCGTGACGACAACCGTGGTGGGTACCAGGGCAACCGCTCAGGCGGCGGCTACAACCGCGACGACCGTGGCCCGCGTCGTGAGGGCGACGGGGAGCGTCGCCAGTGGAACAACAACCGGGACGACGACAGGCAGGACACGCGCAAGCCGTGGCACCGCGCGCCGCAGGACCGCGAGGAGTACCAGGCCCACCCCGGCACCACGGCACGCGCCGACGAGCCGGGCACGCCAGATGGCTTCGACGCCAACGAGCTGCCGATGGGCGTGCGCGCCGAGCTCAAGGGCCTGCCGAAGGACCTGGCAGAGACCGTCGGCGCCCACATCTGGGCAGCAGGCAGGCTCATCGACGAGGACCCGGAGCAGGCATTCCGTCACGCGGAGGCAGCCCGTCGCCGCGCCGGGCGGCTCCCGGTCGTCCGTGAGGCTGCGGCGCTGACCGCCTACGCGGCGGGCGAGTACGCCGTCGCGCTGCGCGAGTTCAGGGCCCTGCGGCGGATGAACGGCGGCGACGAGCTGCTGCCCGTCATCGCCGACTGCGAGCGCGCCCTCGGCCGACCGCGTGACGCCCTCGAGGTCCTCGCCGAGCTCGACCCGCAGACCCGCGACATCGCGCTGCGGATCGAGGCGCTGCTCGTCGAGTCGGGCATCCGCGATCAGCTCGGGCAGCGCGCCGAGGCGCTCCGCCTGCTGAAGGCGGCGATCGGTCGGAAGATCGGCAGCCCCTACCACCAGGCCCGCCTGCGCTACGCCTACGCGAACCTGCTCGAGGAGTCTGGCGACAAGGACGGGGCCCGCCAGTGGTTCACCGCGGCCGCCCAGCTCGACTACAACAGCGAGCTCGACACCTCCGACCGCATCGCGGTCCTCGACGGGGTCGTGCTGCCCGACGACTTCTCCCTCGAGGAGGAGACCGAGGACGACGCCGCGGAGGAGCTCGTCGACGAGTCCGAAGCCGTCGACGGGGAATTGGAGGATCTCGACCTCGACGCGGACGAGTCCGCGCTCGAGGAGGCCGAGGCTGATGAGGAACCCGAGGAGGACGAGAAGTGACGGTGCGCGCGCTGGCCGAGTCGTACGACGCCGCCCTGTTCGACCTCGATGGTGTCATCTATCTCGGCCCGAAGGCGGTCGACGGGGTCCCCGAGGCGCTGGAGGAGCTGCGCTCGCGCGGAACCCACCTCGGGTTCGTGACGAACAACGCGGCCCGCACCCCCGCCACCGTTGCCGAGCACCTCACGAGCCTCGGGATCAGGGCCTCGCAGGACGACGTCGTGAACTCGACGCAGGCCACGCTGCGCATGCTGTCGGCGGACCTGCCCGCGGGCTCCCGCCTGCTGGCCGTCGGCACCGACGCGCTGCGGCAGCAGCTCACCGGAGCGGGCTTCGTCGTCGTCGACTCGCTCGACGACGACCCCGTCGCCGTTGTGCAGGGCTACCACCCGCAGCTGGTGTGGTCGCAGATCGAACAGGCGGCGCTCGCCGTGCAGCGCGGCGCCGCCTGGTACGCGACGAACCCCGACCTGACCCGGCCCACCGACCGGGGCATCGTCCCCGGCCTCGGCTCGCAGATCGCGATCGTGCGGGTCTGCGTCGACGTCGACCCGTTGATCGCCGGCAAGCCGTTCCGGCCACTGCTCGACGAGACCGTCCTGCGGATCGGCGCGGAGCACCCCATCTTCGTCGGCGACCGGACCGACACGGACATCCTCGGCGCGAACAACGTCGGCATGGACTCGCTCTTCGTCTTCACAGGGGCGCACGGCAAGGCCGACCTCGCCGACGCGGCCCCGGAGTTCCGGCCCACCTGGATCGGCTTCGACGCCGCAGCCCTGCTGGAGCCGCCGCGGGAGGCGTTCCTCGAGGGTCAGCGCTACACCTGCGGCTACCAGGAGGTCGACTTCACCGACGGCCTCGGCTGGCTGTCGACCCGCCCCGTCACGCGCGACGAGCAACTCGACGCGCTGTGGGCCGCGCTGCAGGCCCGGTGGCGCTTCGGCATCGACATCTCCGCGGTCCTGAACTCGCTGGATCTCCTGCGATGACCCAGCCCACGCCGCGCAGCGCCGCTCCGGCCGACGTGCGGCGTGTCGAGCTGGTCGCGGAGACCATGGACGGGCTCGCGGGCGTCGACCAGCTCCCGCTGGCGGAGCAGGCGGCCCGCCTCGACGCCGCCCAGCGCACGCTGGCCGCGGTGCTCAGCAACGACCCCTCCGTCGCCCAACCCGGCATCCCGGGGGTGCCGCGATGAGGCTCGACGTCGCCCTCGTGGACCGGGGGCTCGCCAGGTCCCGGACGCAGGCCGCCGCCCTGATCCGGGCCGGTCACGTCACGGTGGACGGTCGCACGATCGCCAAGCCGTCGTGGCCTGTGGCCGACGAGCAGACCATCGCCGCAGAGGCGGAGAAGTGGGTTTCCCGTGCGGCGCACAAGCTGATCGGCGCACTCGACGACAGCGGCGTGCAGGTGCCGCGTCGGGTGCTGGACGCCGGCGCGTCCACCGGAGGCTTCACGCAGGTATGCCTGGAGCGTGGCGCGGAGGCCGTGTACGCGGTCGACGTCGGCCACGGCCAGCTCGCCGACCTCATCCGCGACGACCCGCGCGTTCGGGTCCACGAGGGGCTCAACCTGCGCGACCTGACGCTGGAGCACCTCGACGGCGAGCCCGTCGACCTCATCGTCGGCGACGTGTCGTTCATCTCCCTGACGATCCTGCTGCCGCGTCTGCTGGGTGCCCTGAACTCTGACGGGGAGGCGTTGCTGCTCGTCAAGCCGCAGTTCGAGGTCGGCCGTGAGCGGCTCGCCCGTGGGGGCATCGTCCACGACCCGCGGCTGCGCAGGAAGGCCGTCGACGGCGTCGTCGCCGCCGCGGCGGAGCTCGGCTGGCGCGAGAGGTGGCGGGGGGAGTCGAGGTTGCCGGGGACGTCTGGCAATGTCGAGTTCTTCGTTAGGCTGTGCCCGTGAAGCAGCGAACGGTGGCGGTCCTCATCCACTCGACACGCGAGGACGCCGTCGGCAAGGCGGTCTCGTTCATCGCAGCACTTCACGACATGGGCTTCGACTTCCTGATCCAGGATCAGCACATCGACGCCATCCGCCAGGCCGTTCCAGGCGCGGACATCCGGCAGCTGAACGGCGACCCTGCCGAGATCTGTGTCGTGTTCGGCGGCGACGGCACCATCCTGCGCGCTGCCGAGTGGGCCAAGCCGCTCGGGGTTCCGCTGCTGGGGGTGAACCTCGGTCACGTCGGATTCCTCGCGGAACTCGAGCCCTCCGACATCGACGAGTTGCCGTCGGTCGTCGCGGAGCGCCGCTACCACGTGGAGGAGCGGCTCACGCTCCAGGTCAGCGTGCTCGACGCCGGTGGCGTCGAGGCCTGGCGCTCGACCGCCGTCAACGAGGTCTCGCTCGAGAAGGTCGCCCGCGAGCGCATGCTGAGCGTGATGGTCAGCATCGATGAACGCCCCCTGTCCCTGTGGGGCTGCGACGGGGTGCTCGTCGCGACCCCGACCGGCTCCACCGCCTACGGCTTCTCGGCCGGCGGCCCCATCGTGTGGCCCGACGTGCAGGCGATCGTCGTCGTGCCGCTCGCCGCCCACGCGCTCTTCAACCGGCCCATGGTGCTCAGCCCCTCGTCCCAGGTGAGTCTCGACGTGCCCGCAGACGCCACCACTGCCGGCATCCTGTGGTGCGACGGGCGACGGAGCCACGACCTCGGACCCGGCGAGCGGGTCCGTGTGACGGCCGACGCCGAGCCGCTGCGCATCGCGCGGCTGGGGGAGCAGCCCTTCACGACGCGGCTCGTCAAGAAGTTCGCCCTGCCGGTGGACGGCTGGCGGAGGAAGAACGCCTGATGCTCACCGCACTGAAGCTGACCGCCTTCGGGGTGGTCGACGAGTCGACCCTGGAACTCGGCCCGGGCCTGACCGCACTCACGGGTGAGACGGGCGCCGGCAAGACGATGATCGTCTCCGGCCTCGGGCACCTCCTCGGCGCGAGGGCGGACGCGGGCATCGTCCGCCGCGGGGCCCCGCGCGCCGTGGTCGAGGGCCGCTGGGAGGTCGGCGACGGCATCGCCGGGCGCGTGCGCGAGTTCGGCGGGGACGTCGACGACGGCGAGCTCGTCACGCTGCGGCAGGTGTCTGCCCAGGGCCGCTCCCGGGCGGTGGTCGGCGGGGCCGGGGTACCGGTGTCCACGCTGGCTGACCTTGTCGGGGAGTTCGCCACCATCCACGGGCAGTCGGGGCAGATCCGACTGTCGAACCCCGACCGGCAGCGCGAGCTGCTCGACGAGCACGCCCGGCCAGCCGAGCTCGCGCGGTATCGCGCCGACTTCGCCGAGCGGCGCGCCGCCGCCCACGAGCTGGCCGAGCTGGAGTCCGAGGCCATGGCCCGGGCCCGCGAGGCCGACATGCTGCGGTTCGGCCTCGACGAGATCGCCGCGGTCGACCCCCTGCCGGGCGAGGACGACGCGCTGGCGGCCGAGCAGGCGAAGCTCATGGACCTCGACGAGCTCCGCGAGCTGGCCGCCGCTGCGCACGAGGCCCTGTCCGGCAACGAGAACGACTACGACGCCATGGGCGTCGTCGGCCTCACCGGGACGGCCCGCAAGTCGATGACCCGGCTCTCCGACCGGGACGAGGCGGCCGCCCCACTGACGGCCCGCGCGACCGAGCTCGCGATGCTCGCGGCCGACCTTGCGGCCGATGTGGCCGGCTACATTGACGACCTGGTGGCCGACCCGCTGCGCCTCGAGGCCGTATCCGGGCGCCGCGCGGCGCTGGCCACCCTCACCCGCAAGTACGGCGCGACCGTCGACGAGGTGCTCGCCTGGGCCGCGTCCGGGGCCGCGCGCCTGGCCGAGCTCGACGGGTCCGACAGCCGCATCTTCGAGCTGCGCGACCGCATCGCAGGGCTCGACTCGTCGCTCGCCGCCGACGCCGCCGCGATCAGCGCGGCCCGCCACCGGGCGGCCGGCGAACTGGCGGCAGCGGTGAAGACGGAGCTCGCGGCGCTCGCGATGCCGCACGCGGAGCTGCGCTTCGACGTGTCGGACGCGCAACTCGGCCCGCACGGCGCGGACCGCATCGAGCTGCTGTTCTCCGCCAACCCCGGCTCCGAGCCCGCCCCCCTCGGCAAGGTCGCCTCCGGCGGCGAGCTGTCGCGCGTCAGGCTGGCGCTCGAGGTCGTGCTCGCCACGGGGGGCGAGGGACACACGTTCGTCTTCGACGAGGTCGACGCCGGCGTCGGCGGCGCCGTCGGCCTGGAGATCGGGCGCAGGCTGCAGCGGCTGGCCGAGAAGAGCCAGGTGATCGTCGTGACGCACCTCGCGCAGGTCGCGGCCTTCGCCGACGCACACTTCGTCGTCGCGAAGGCCAGCGACGGCCAGGTCACCACCTCCGGCGTGCGGTCGCTGACCCACGATGAGCGGGCCGCGGAACTCGCCCGGATGATGGGCGGGGAGTCCGATTCCGACTCCGGACTCAGCCACGCGCGCGACCTCCTGGCCCGTGCCGGACGAGGGTGACGCGCGGGGTTTTCACGAGATGGGCCCGCAGGCGGTACGCTGAAGTTCCGTGGATAGCTCCAAGGTCACCAAGCACATCTTCGTCACCGGCGGCGTCGTCAGCTCCCTGGGTAAGGGACTCACAGCCTCAAGCCTCGGCAGCCTGCTCATTGCTCGAGGCCTGAGGGTCACGATGCAGAAGCTGGACCCGTACCTCAACGTGGATCCCGGCACCATGAACCCCTTCCAGCACGGCGAGGTGTTCGTGACGGAGGACGGCGCCGAGACCGACCTCGACATCGGCCACTACGAGCGGTTCCTCGACGTGAACCTCTCCGCCAACGCCAACGTCACCACCGGGCAGGTGTACTCGACCGTCATCGCGAAGGAGCGCCGCGGCGAGTTCCTCGGCGACACCGTCCAGGTCATCCCGCACATCACGGGCGAGATCCGCGACCGGATGCTCGCGATGGGCACCGACGACGTGGACATCGTGATCCACGAGATCGGCGGCACCGTCGGCGACATCGAATCCCTGCCCTTCCTCGAGGCCGCCCGCCAGGTACGCCACGAAATCGGCCGCGAGAACGTCTTCTTCCTGCACGTTTCCCTCGTGCCGTTCATCAAGCCTTCCGGCGAGATGAAGACCAAGCCCACGCAGCACTCGGTGGCCGCCCTGCGCCAGGTCGGCATCCAGCCCGACGCGCTCGTCTGCCGCTCCGCGTTCGAGGTCAGCGCCTCGCTGAAAAAGAAGATCGCGCTGATGTGCGACGTCGACGTCGAGGCTGTCGTCTCCTGCGCCGACGCGCCCAGCATCTACGCCATCCCCAAGGTCCTGCACGCCGAGGGGCTCGACGCCTACGTCGTGCGACGCCTCGGTGTCCCGTTCCGCGACGTCAACTGGGATTCGTGGGACGACCTGCTCGAGCGCGTCGACTACCCGCGCGCGCAGGTCACCGTCGCGCTGGTGGGCAAGTACATCGACCTGCCCGACGCCTACCTGTCCGTCTCCGAGGCGCTCCGCGCCGGCGGTTTCGCGCACCGCGCCCGCGTCACCATCAAGTGGGTCCGCTCCGACGACTGCGACACACCCGAGGGTGCGGCGCGCGAGCTGAGCGAGGCCGACGCCGTCTGCGTGCCCGGCGGCTTCGGCATCCGCGGCGTCGAGGGCAAGCTCGGCGCGCTGCGCTTCGCTCGCGAGCACAAGATCCCCACGCTCGGCCTGTGCCTCGGCCTGCAGTGCATGGTGATCGAGGCCGCCCGCAACCTCGCGGGCATCGAGGGCGCCGCGTCCAGCGAGTTCGACCCCGCGACCCCCGACCCCGTCATCGCGACCATGGCCGAGCAGGTCGAGATCGTCTCCGGCGGGGGAGACCTCGGCGGCTCGATGCGTCTCGGGTCCTACCCGGCCGAGCTCGTGCCCGGCTCCCAGGTCGCCCGCGCCTACGGTGCGACGACCGTCGAAGAACGCCACCGTCACCGCTACGAGGTCAACAACGCCTACCGTGGCCGCCTCGAGGAGGCCGGGCTGGTCATCTCCGGCACATCGCCCGACTCGTCGCTTGTCGAGTTCGTCGAGCTGCCCGCCGACGTCCACCCGTACTACGTCGCGACGCAGGCGCACCCCGAGCTGAAGTCGCGCCCGACGCGCCCGCACCCGCTGTTCGCCGGCCTGATCGGCGCCGCGCTGCAGCGCCGAGAGGGCAACTGACGTGCACGGCGACGACCTCGTCTCCTGGCCCGTCACCTCGCACGAGGTGCTCGCCGCCGGCGCCGTGTCCAGCTTCGTCGAGGACGAGGTGACCACCCCCTCGGGCGAGTCGATGCGCCGCCAGTACCTCACCCACCCCGGCGCGGTCGCGATCGTCGCGTGGGACGAGAAGTCCGACGAGGTCGCCGTGGTACGCCAGTACCGCCACCCGGTCCGCATGGAGATGGTGGAGATCCCCGCAGGCCTGCTCGACGTCGACGGCGAGGACTACCTGGCCGCCGCGGCGCGCGAGCTGGCGGAGGAGGCAGAGCTGGCCGCCGACACCTGGAACGTGCTGGTCGACGTGTGCACGAGCCCGGGCGGCCTGGCGGAGAACCTGCGCGTCTACCTCGCGCGCGGCCTGCGGCCGGCCGAGCGGCCGGACGGGTTCGAGCTCGAGGGCGAGGAGGCGCATATGCTGCACACCTTCGTCCCGCGCGCCGAGCTTCTCGACGCCATCTTCGAGGGACGCTGCGGATCGCCCAGCCTCGCCGCCGGGCTGCTGTCGCTGGAGGCGGCCCGCCTCGGCGGCAGGCTCGAGACGCTCCGCCCCGGCGACGCCGACTGGCCGGCCCGCCGGGCATGAGCCAGGGGATCGGCGAGTCGATCGCCGACTACCTCAACCATGCCCGGGCTGAGCGGGGCCTTTCTGCCAACACCGTCGCGGCCTACCGACGCGACCTCGGCCTCTACCGCGACTTCCTCGCCTCCCGAGGCATCGGGAACCTCGCCGAGGTCACGCCTGTCGAGGTGACCGAGTTCGTGCGCGAGCTCGCGCACGAGCAGGCCCCGGCCTCGGTCGCCCGGCACGTCGTCAGCGTCCGCAACCTCCACCAGTTCGCCGCGGACGAGGGGCTCACGCCGACCGACCCGGCCGCCGACGTGTCGCCGCCCCGCCTGGAGAGACGCCTCCCGAAGGCGCTACCCGTCGACGTGGTGGCGGCGATCCTCGAGGCCCCGGACACGGACACCGTCGAGGGTCTCCGCGACGCCGCCCTGCTCGAGCTCCTCTACGGCACCGGCGCACGCGTCTCCGAGGTCTGCGGACTCGACGTCGACGACCTCACCGACGCGCTCGACGGCCGCGAATCCGGTCTCAGGCTGCTCGGCAAGGGCGGCAAGGAACGCGCCGTGCCACTCGGCAGCTACGCGGCCGCCGCCGTGCAGGCGTACCTCGTGCGCGCACGACCGCAGCTCGCCGCGCACGCCGCGCGACCGTCGCCCGCGCTGCTGCTCAACAGCCTGGGGCGCAGGCTCAGCAGGCAGAGCGCCTGGGCCGTCATCCAGCGGGCAGCGGCCGGCGCGGGGGTCACGCAGGACGTGTCGCCGCACTCGCTCAGGCACTCGTTCGCGACGCACCTGCTCGACGGGGGGGCCGACCTGCGCGTGGTGCAGGAGCTGCTCGGGCACTCGTCGGTCGCCACGACGCAGATCTACACGCTGGTCACGATCGAGCACCTGCGCGAGGTCCACGCCGCCGCCCACCCGCGGGCGCGCTGACGCCTCAGAACCAGGACAGGTTCCTCGGCTGCCCGGTGGTGGCGAAGAGCGTCGAGAACACGCCAAGCGCCTCGTCGTCCCCGCTCACGCGCCCCGCATCGATCAGAGTCGACGGTGCCGTGCCGCCCAGCCAGAGGCCGGCCAGCGTTTCGACGCCGACCCTCACCTCGGGGGCCGCCGGATCGTCGGGCTCCGCCCGTGTGCAGACCGCGCGGCCGTCGGCGACCTCCAGCAGCCAGCTGCCCGCGCAGAACCCCAGTTTGTCGTCCACCGTCAGGGTGATCGCTCCGGCGCCCGCGAAGGAGCGTCCGGCCGCGGCCGTCGGGAGGTCCAGGATCCGCAGCCACATGTGGTCGTGGGAGCGGGTCACCTTGACCGCGCGTCGGTCGACCAGCGACCAGTCGAGCGAGTCGTCCGCGTTGGGCTGGTCGTAGCTCAGGACGTCGATCAGGTCGATGCCGGCCAGCCCGCGCCACAGTGCCCGCTCCACCGCGGGGTCGGCGGCGAGCACCGTCCCGACCTCGGCCGTCACCGGCGGATCGTCCAGCTGACGCGGCGTGAACGTGGCCAGCCCGTCCAGGGTGCCGGCGGCGTCGAAGTGCGCCAGGTGCCGCAGCGTGGTGGACGGGCTCTGGGCAGATGCGTCCCACTGGCCCGAGATGACCATCACGTCGCCATGCCCCGGCGACACCGAACCGCGGTGTCGGGACCTGTGGGCGGCGAAGAGCTTCACGATCTCGTCCTTGACCGAGGCCGGATCCACGATCTCCAGGGTTCCGGAGGCGACATCGGCGTCCGGCCGGAATTCCACGCGGCGCGTCTCGACGTCCACGTGGCGCCAGGAGTCGGCGGGGGCGAAGCCGAAGCGCCCGTAGATGCCGGCCTCGGAGGCGCTGAGCGCCGCCAGCGGCAGCCCGCGCTCCCGGGCCTCTCCGAGCGCCTCGACCATCAGGACCGTCAGGAGGCCGCGGCGACGGTGGCTGACACGCACGCCGATGGTCTCGATCGCCAGCACGCCCATCTCGGCCGCGCCGGTGTTCACCACGCGGTCGGAGGAGTTGAACCCCGCGACGGGCACGCGCCCCTCCAGGCCGGGCCCCTCGGCCGTCACCATCCGCAGCCGCGCGCTGCCGGCCCTGCGGTGGTCGCGGAACACCTGCAGGCCGGCCTCGCCGGCGCGCGGCGCGAGCAGGGGCGAGCGGATCGCATCCAGGAACTGCGCCCAGCGTCGGTCGTCGTCCGGGGTGTCCAGGGGCAGCGATTCGAGGCGGTAGGGCTCGTTGAGGAGGCTCGTCATGCTGCTCAGGTTACCGGCGGCCCGCACAGCCTCGCAGCACGGCATACTAAGGTCGGTGTGTTGCTGAGGCACGAGGAGGCATGGCTGTGGCGGAGGACTCATTGTTCGAGACCCCGAGGTTCGAGGTACCCGAGAACGGATCGGCGACGCTGGTGGAGACCGGCGATCTCGGGCCCACCGGACGTCCCCTGCCCACGTTCCCCCAACCCGGCCCGCCCGCCCCGGGGCCGAAGCACGCCGTCATCATCTCGATGTGCAACCAGAAGGGCGGCGTCGGCAAGACGACCACCACGATCAACCTGGGTGCAGCGATCGCCGAGACGGGGCGCCGGGTTCTGCTGGTGGACTTCGACCCCCAGGGCTCGCTGTCCGTCGGCCTCGGCGTCAACCCCCACACGCTCGAGAAGTCCATCTACAACCTGCTGCTGAGCCGTGACTACACGCCGCAGGAGGTCATCCGGCACTCCAACGTCGACGGCCTCGACATCCTCCCGAGCAACATCGACCTGTCCGCCGCCGAGGTGCAGCTCGTCAGCGAGGTGGCCCGCGAGCAGACCCTGACCCGCGTGCTGAAGAAGCTGCGCGGCGACTACGACTACATCCTCGTCGACTGCGCGCCGAGCCTCGGCCTGCTGACCATCAACGCGCTGACTGCCAGCGACTACGTGATCATGCCGCTCGAATGCGAGTTCTTCGCCCTGCGCGGCATCGCCCTGCTGACCGACACCATCTCCAAGGTCCAGGACCGGCTCAACCCCGACCTGTTGACCCTCGGCATCCTCGGCACCATGTACGACGCGCGGACGCTGCACACGCGCGAGGTTCTCGAGCGTGTCGTGCAGGCCTTCGGCGACGACGTGTTCCACACCGTCATCCGCCGCACGATCAAGTTCCCCGAGACCACCGTCGCGGGGGAGCCGATCACCACCTACGCCACCTCCTCCCCGGGCGCCGACGCCTACCGTCAGCTCGCCCGCGAGGTGCTCCTGCGGGTCGGCGACCAGTGAACCGACGCGCTTCCCTGCCCGGAGCCAACGAGCTGTTCCGGCCGACGAAGAACCCCGCTCCCATCCCGGAGCCGGCCGTCGAGCCGGAGCCCGACAACGCTGCTGCGTCCCCCGCCGGGCGCGGCGCGGCCGGCAGCGGTCCGGCGTCCGGCCGGGTCAGGCACGACCACAAGATCACCGTGTACTTCAGCGAGGAAGAGCTTCTCGCGCTGGAGGACGCCAACCTCGAGCTGCGGCGCACGCACGGCATCCGCGTCGACAGGGGCCGGATCGTGCGGGTGGCCGTGGCGCAGGCGCTCGCCGATCTGCAGGCCAACGGCGCCGCCGCCTTCCTCGTGAGCGAGCTCGACGAGCAGTGAGCGAGTTCGCGGTCCGGCTGAGCAACTTCGAGGGCCCCTTCGACCTGCTGCTCACCCTGATCTCGCGCCGGGAACTCGACGTGACCGAGGTCGCGCTCAGCCAGGTCACCGACGAATTCATCGCCTATGTCCGCGCTGGCGGTGAGGTGTGGGACCTGGAGAAGACCAGCTCCTTCCTCGTCGTCGCAGCCACCCTGCTCGACCTGAAGGCCGCCAGGCTGCTGCCGGGGGGAGAGGTCGACGACGCGGAGGACGTGGCGGCCCTCGAGGCCCGCGACCTGCTGTTCGCCCGGCTGCTGCAGTACCGCGCCTTTAAGGAGGTCGCCGCCTGGCTGCAGGCGACGATCGAGGTCGCTTCCTCGACCCACTGGCGCCCTGGCGGCCTCGAGGAACAGTTCGCCTCAGTCATGCCCGAGGTGGAGTTACGCATCACGGCCGCCGACCTCGCGCGCCTCGCCGCCGCCGCGATGGCCCCGCCGCCCGCCGTGGAGCTGACGCACCTGCACGGCAGCACGGTTTCCCTGAGCGAGCAGGTCGGCCTCGTCGCCGAGCGGCTCCGACGCGACGGCACCAGCACCTTCCGCGCGCTGATCGCCGGTTGCGACCGGCTCACGAGCGTCGTCAGGTTCCTGGCGATCCTGGAGCTGTTCCGCGCCCAGCAGATCTCGCTGGACCAGGTCGAGCCGCTTGCCGACCTCACCGTCGCGTGGACGGCCGGCGACGCCGACACCGCCGACGTGACAGACGACTACGACGCAGCCCCGAGCGAGGACCCATGAGCATCACCCCAGCGCTGGAGGCCATGCTGCTCATGGCCACGGACTCCGTCACCGTCGCCGACCTCGCCGCCGCACTCGGCGTCCCCGAGGCGGAGGTCACCGCGGCGCTGGAGGACAGCGCGGCCTTCTACCAGGAGCACGGCAGGGGCATCCGGCTGCTGCGGGTCGCCGGCGGCTGGCGCTTCGCCACCGACCCGGAGCTGGCGCCCGTCCTCGAGAGCTGGCTCGTGGCCGACCAGCGCAGCTGCCTGAGCCAGGCCGCCCTCGAGACCCTGGCGGTCATCGCCTACCTGCAGCCCGTCTCCCGCGGCCGCGTCGCCGGCGTGCGTGGCGTCAACGTCGACGGCGTGGTCCGGACGCTGCTGCTCCGCGGCCTCATCAGCGAGCAGGGGGAGGACCCCGTCACCGGGGCCATGACGTTCGTCACCACCCCCCTGTTCCTGCAGAAGCTCGGCCTCGACTCGCTGTCCGACCTGCCCGATCTGGCGCCACTGCTACCCGACGCCGTAGCCTTGGAGGCTGAGCTGGGCCAGCTCGCCGCCGAGAGGGCGCCGGGAACCCCGGCCGAGGAGGACACCCGTGAGTGAAGAGACAGAGGGCGTGCGCCTGCAGAAGGTGCTCGCCGCCGCCGGCGTCGCGTCCCGACGCGCCAGCGAGATCCTGATCGAGGAGGGTCGGGTCGAGGTCAACGGCCAGGTCGTCACCGAGCAGGGGCGCCGCGTGAACCCGGACCGCGACCAGATCCGCGTCGACGGGTCCCGCATCCCGCCGCCGCGCCGCCACCAGTACCTGGTGCTGAACAAGCCCCGCGGCGTCGTGTCGACCATGGACGACCCTGAGGGCCGCCCCACCCTGTCGGAGTACCTGCCGCGCACCGCCCAGCGGCTCTTCCACGTCGGCCGGCTCGACACCGACACCGAGGGCATCATCATCCTCACCAACGACGGCGAGTTTGCGCACCGGCTCGCCCACCCCAGCTACGAGGTGCCGAAGACCTACTTCGTGCAGGCCGCCGGCGTGATGGACAACCACGCCGTCAAGCGCCTCGCCAAGGGCGTCCGCCTCGACGACGGACCCGTGAAGCCCGACAAGGTCAAGCTCATCAGCCGAGGCAAGGACGCCACCCTGTTGGAGATCACGATCCACTCCGGCCGCAACCGCGTGGTGCGCCGCATGATGGACACCGTCGGCCACCCCGTCGACCGGCTCGGACGCACCGGCATCGGTCCCGTCCGCCTGGGCAACCTGCCCGTCGGGGAGGTCCGCGACCTGACCCGCGAGGAACTCGGCGCGCTGCTGGACCTGGTGGGCCTGTGAGAGGCCCCACAGGTGGCTGGGCTACCATTCCCCGCGTGACTGTTTCCCCCGCCACGCTGCGTCGCGCCCTGCTGGGCGTCACCGCGGCCTCCATGATCGCCCTGTCCGCCTGCTCGACGACGACCACGGACTCGAGGTCGGCCGCCTCGCCCAGCGTCTCGGAGAGCGCGAGCGCGAGCGCCAGCCCCAGCGAGTCGGCCAGCCCCACGGTCTCCATCAGCCCGTCCGCGGACCTGAGCGCCATCACCGTCAGCGACGAGGACACGCCCGTCATCACGTTCGACGCTCCGTGGGCCATCAGCTCCACGCAGACGAAGGTGCTGCGCGAGGGTGGCTCGCAGGTCGTCGGCGACACGGCGACCGTCACCGTCAACTACGTCGGCGTCAACGGCCGCACCGGCGAGATCTTCGACAGCTCCTACGAGCGGGGCGAGAGCACCTCGTTCCCGCTCGACCAGGTCATCACCGGCTTCAAGACCGGCCTGGCCGGCCAGGCCGTCGGATCCCGCGTCCTGATCGGCATCCCCAGCGAGGACGGCTACCCGGACGGCACCTCGACCGGCACCATCGAGGCCGGCGACTCGCTGCTGTTCGTCGTCGACATCCTGAGCTCCAGCTTCGACGAGGCCACCGGCACCGCCGTCGACCCGGTCGACGGCCTCCCGACGGTCACCATGACCGACGACGGCCCGACGATCGCCATCGCCGACGGCGACAAGGCGCCCTCCAAGCTCGTCTCCCAGATCCTCATCAAGGGCCCCGGCGCCAAGGTGAAGGAGGACTCCACCGTCACGGTCAAGTACCGCTCGTGGAACTACGCCGACCCCGACACGATCTTCGAGGACGCGTGGACCTCGCAGACCGGTGAGCTCGCGAACCTGATCGACGGCTGGAAGGAGGGCCTGGTGGGCAAGACCGCCGGCTCCCGCGTCCTGCTCGTCGTGCCGCCGGCGCAGGCCTACCCCGACGGCCTGCCGAGCGCTACCCCGTCGCTCGCGGCCGGCCAGACGCTGGTCTACGTCATCGACATCCTGGATGTCGCCGAGACTGCGACGAGCTGACCCCCGTCCCACACCGCTCCCGAGAAGAAGCGCTGATCGCCAGGCATGGCGGCCAGCGCTTCTTCCGTCGTACGGCAGGAGCCCAGCCCGAGCGAGGCGGTGAGCATCGCGAGCACGTCCTCAGGGGCTCGGGGCGAGAGGTCCGCGAGCGTGACCGACCCGTCGCGCTTAGCCAGCCGCTCGCCGCGGGAGTTGGTCACGAGCCCGATGTGCGCATAGGCGGCCGGCGCGCCGCCCAGCGCCCGCGTCAGCCAGGCCTGGCGCAGGGCCGAGCTGAGCAGGTCGGCCCCGCGGGTGACGTGCGTTACGCCCATCGCGATGTCGTCGACCACGACCGCCAGGTTGTAGGCGTACTGCCCGTCGCCGCGCACCAGCACGAAGTCGTCGACGTTGCCCGTCACCTCCCCGGCGTGCGCGTCCAGCACGGTGCAGGAGGCTCCGCCGGCGTCGACGCGCAGCGCAGCGGGCCGGGTTGCGCGCTTCGCCGCCCGTTGTGCCTCGGTCAGGTCCCGGCACGTCCCGGGATAGGGGCGGTACCCGTCGCCATGCGGGGCGGAGGCCGCCTCCGCGATCTCCCGGCGCGTGCAGTAGCATTCGTAGGTCGGCAGCCGTGCCACGGCGTCGCGGTAGGCCGCCAGGCGCTCCGACTGGCGCACGATTCCGCCATCCCAGTCGAGCCCCAGGGAGTGGAGGTCGGCCAGCTGCCGCCCCTCGACCCCCTCGGCGGCGCGGACGCGAGCAGTGTCGAGGTCCTCGACCCGCATGAGCCACTGCCCGCCGGCCGCCTTCGCCAGCAGCCAGCCCGCGAGCGCCGTGCGGAGGTTGCCGAGGTGCAGATCGGAGGTCGGGCTCGGCGCGTAGCGGTCCACATGCATGGTCCCCATCATGCCGTCACACCGCACCCGCTACCCTGAGCCCCATGTCAGCTAGGAAGTCGGAGCGGCTGGTCAATCTGCTCATCGCGCTGCTCAGCACCCGCCGCTACCTCACACGCGCGGAGCTGCGCAGCATGGTCGAGGCGTACCGGGACAGCACCGATCAGGCCTTCGAGCGCCAGTTCGAGAGGGACAAGCAGGAGTTGCGCGGACTGGGCATCGAGATCGAGACCGGCTCCAACGAGGTCTTCTTCGAGGACGAGGAGCACGGTTACCGCATCAACCGGGCGACGTTCGAGCTCCCCGAGATCTCCTTCACGCCCGAGGAACTGGCAGCGCTGGCGCTCGCCGGCCAGGTGTGGCAGGACACGCTCGCTGCCGACCACACCGCACGCGCCTTCGAGGCACTGCGGGCCGGGGGAGCCGACCCCGACCCCTCGCTCGTGCCGTCGGTCCGCCCGCACCTCGACGTCCGCGAGCGAGACTTCGAGGTCGTCTACGGCGCCGCGCTCGACCGCAGGGAGGTCACGTTCGGCTACGGGGGGCGGGACCGCAGGCTGCAGCCCTGGATGCTGCTGCAGCGCCGCGGGCGCTGGTACGTCTTCGGCTACGACCTCGACAAGGAGGCGGACCGGTTCTTCAAGCTCGCCCGCTTCACGGGCCCGGCCGTGGCCGTCGGCAAGGTCGGAGCCTTCGACGTGCCCACGGACGCCCGGGAGCGCTCCGCCCGACTCACTCCCGTCGATGCGGCGGCCGCGCTGGTCGCCGTGCGCGACGGTGCGGCCGCCCCGCCGGGGGCCGAGCCGGCGGACGGCGCCGCGCCCGAGGGGTACTCCGCGTGGCGGATGCGTGGCATCGACGGGCGGGCGCTGGTGGGGGAGATCCTCGCCGCCGCTCCCGACGTGCTGGTCCTCGACCCGCCGGAGCTCAGGGATCAGGTCATCGCGGCGCTGAAGAGGGCCGCCGCATGAGGGCCCAGGCGCAGCTGTCGCGGCTGCTCAGACTGGTGCCGTACCTGGCCGCGCATCAGGGCATCGAGGTTACGGCCGTCGCCCTGGCATTCGACACGACCGAGAAGCAGATCATCAACGACCTCGAGGTGCTGCAGTTCTGCGGCCTGCCGGGAGGCTACTGGGATGACCTCTTCGACGTCGACATCGAGACCGTCCGCGACGAGGGGCACATCGAGTTCCGCAACGCCGACGTGCTCTCCCGGCCGTTGCGGCTGCGGCCCGACGAGGCTGCCAGCCTGCTGGCGGCGATGCAGCTCGTGGTCGACGTGGCCGGCACATCGGACGCGGCGAGCAGCGCGCTCGCGAAGCTACGCGCCGCCGTCGGGCATGGGGCCGAGCGGGTGAGCGTGACCGTCGCGCCGACGGACCCCGCGCAGCGCGCGGCCCTGGCCGCCGCCATCGACGCACGGCGCGTCGTCCAGGTGGAGTACCTCACGTCCGGCAGGCCGGGCACGAGCGTCGCCCTGGTCGAACCCGTCGAGCTGCGCCTGGTCGACGGCTACCCGTACCTGGAGGCGTGGAGCCGCCTGCGCGGGGCGTGGCGGAGCTTCCGGCTCGACCGGCTGGTCAGCGTCACGCTCACGGACGAGAGCTACACGCCGCGTGAGGATCCCCGGCCCGCGTGGTTCGACGGCGCCCGCGAGTTGACGCTCACCGTCACTCCGGCCGCCGCCTGGATCGCGGAGTACTACCCCACGACGCGCGTGGAGGCACTCGAGGGTGGGCTTCTCAGCATCACCTTCCCTGTCGCCTCGCCCGCCTGGGCCTCGGCGCTGCTGTTGCGGCTGGGCGATGACGTGGTCGACGTGTCTGACCCCGACGCCAGGGCCGCCGCTGCGGACCGGGCGCGTCTTGCGCTCGACGCCTACCGCACGGTGCTGGGGTAGGGTGACGCCGTGGTGTGGATCGTGATCGTCGCTCTGCTGGCAGTGGCCGGGGCCGTCGTGCTCGTCGGGTACGCGCTGGGGCTCCGGCACCGCGCCGAGGGCCTGAAGGCGGAGATCGACGTCACCTCGGGCCGGGTCCGCGAGATCGCGGGGCTGCTCGGCTCCGTCGAGATCGCCTCTCTGCGCCGCGACTAGACTTGGCCCGCCACCGAACGCGACGGTATCGGCCGTCGGACGAGAAGGGACGCCCGCACATGCGCGCAACGACGAAGACAGGGGAACGCTGATGCCCGGCGGTTGGGAATGGATCATCATCCTGGTGGTGGCGCTGCTGCTGTTCGGCGGCTCGCGGCTGGCGGGCCTCGGCAAGGGGGTCGGTCGCTCGATCCGGGAGTTCAAGGAAGAGGTCAAGTCCTCCGACGCGGAGCAGAAGCCCGAGGTCGTCGACGCGGAGATCGTGCAGCCGGAGATCGACGACAGGGACGAGCAGCGCAAGGATCAGAACTGATCCATGGCTGGGACGCAGGCGACGACCTCTGAGGAGGCGGGCGGGTCCCGTCGACTCGGGTGGCTGCGCCCGCCGGACGGCGGCCCCGAGGGGAGAATGTCGCTCTACGACCACCTCCGCGAGCTCCGCTACCGCGTGACGATCTCGATCGGCGGGATCGTGATCGGCTCTCTGCTCTGCATCTTTTTCTACGAGGCGCTCATCGACTTCTTCCTCGCGCCCTGGAACAAGGCCCGCGCGGTGCTCGAGGCGAACGGAGCGACCACCGAGATCGTGAACACCGGCGTCACGCAGCCGTTCACGCTCGCCGTCCTCGTCTGCGTCCTCGGCGGCGTGGCCATCTCCTCGCCCATCTGGCTGTGGCAGATCTGGGCCTTCGTCGCCCCCGGTCTGGTTGCCAAGGAGAAGAAGTACGCCCTTGCCTTCGTAGGGGTGTCGCTTCCGCTGTTTTTCGCGGGGGCCGCTCTCGGCTACTACATCTGGCCAACCGGCATCCAGGTCCTGCTCGGCTTCACTCCCGAGAACCAGGGCATCACGAACTTGCTCGACATGGCGAACTTCCTCGCCATGGAGATCAAGGTCATGCTCGTGTTCGGCGCGGCCTTCCTGCTTCCCGTCGTGGTCGTCGGGCTGAACCTCGCCGGTGTCGTGCGCGGCTACATGCTCAAGAAGGCGCGCAAGATGGTGGTTTTCGGCTCTGTCGTTCTGGCCGCCGTCGCCACGCCGACGACCGACCCGTTCTCGATGCTGGCGCTGGCGGTGCCCGTCACGGTCATGTTCCTGATCGCCGAGGCCATCTGTCGCGTTTGGGACAGGAAGCGCGGCATCACCGAGGAGACCGCCACGGAGTTCTCGGTCGACCTTGAGGACGGCAGGTGAGCGGAACCGTCGCCAGGCGACGGCTGATCACGGTCGTCTGCAACAGGCAGTCCGGTGGTGGCCGCGCCGGGCGCGTGCTGCCGAAGGTCGTCGCCCGGCTGCACGAGGGCATCACCGACGCCGAACTGCACGTCGTGGCCTCCAGCACCTACGAGGAGGCCCGCGACCTGACACGGGCCGCCGCGCTGACCGCGCAGCCCGGCGACGTCGTCGCCGTGATGGGCGGCGACGGCATGGCCCACCTCGGGTTGAACGCCTGTGCCCGCACCGACGCGACGCTGGCCGTCATCCCCGCGGGCACCGGCAACGACTTCGCCCGCGGCGCCGGGATCCCCGGCTCGATCCGGGAGGCGGTCGAGGCGCTGGTTCGAGGCCGCACGCGCGTGATCGACCTCTCCCACCTGACCAACGCCGAGGGGGAACGCTACATCGGGGCGGTGGTCTCCAGCGGCTACGACGCCCGCGTCAACCGGGCCACCAACGACATCCGGCTGCGGCTCGGCGCGCTGAGCTACGGCTACATCGCGCTGCGTGAGCTCGCTGCCTTCTCGCCCCTGTCCTACCGCGTCACCATCGACGGCGAACCCCGCGAGTTCGAGGCGATGCTGGTGGCGGTGGCGAACCTCGGACTGTTCGGCGGGGGGATGCGGGTCGCGCCCGACTTCGACGCGGAGGACGGCCTGCTCGACGTCACGATCATTCATGCGGCGTCTCGGGCCAAGCTGCTGCGCCTGCTCCCCACCATGTACTCCGGGAAGTTCGTCACCGACCCCGTCGTCGAGAGGCTCCGCGCACGTCGGGTCGAGGTCGACGGCGACGGCCTGTTCGTCATGGGAGACGGCGAGGAGATGGGCAGCGTGCCCGCGACCGTCGAGATCGCGCCCGGGGCGCTGCGCGTCATCGTCGCCTGATCCGCCCCCGCCCCACCTCGTCACTCGCCTCAGGGTGAACCCGCCGGCGGGTAGCTTGCCTGGCAAGCTGCTTGTCGGCGGGTCTCGCGCGACATCACGATCGTTGCGTGACGGGGCACTGCTACGTTGAAGGTGTGACTGAGCTGCCTGAAGGGGTGCGTGAGTTCGCTGCGCTGTACCCCTACCACCTGGACGACTACCAGCTGGCGGCCTGCCGGGAACTCGACGAGGGCAGGGGCGTGCTCGTTGCGGCGCCCACCGGGGCCGGAAAGACCGTGGTGGGCGAGTTCGCGGTCCACTTGGCGGTGCAGGACTCGCGCAAGTGCTTCTACACCACGCCCATCAAGGCACTGTCGAACCAGAAGTACCACGACCTCGTCGAGCGCTACGGCCCCGACCGCGTCGGCCTCCTGACGGGCGACAGTTCGGTCAACTCTGAGGCCCAGATCGTCGTCATGACCACAGAGGTCCTGCGCAACATGATCTACGCGCAGTCGCCGACCCTGAACAATCTGGGCTTCGTCGTGATGGACGAGGTGCACTACCTCGCCGACCGCTTCCGCGGCCCGGTGTGGGAGGAGGTCATCCTCGGCCTCGCGGAGTCCGTGGCGATCGTCGCGCTGTCTGCGACCGTGAGCAACGTCGAGGACTTCGGCGAGTGGCTGCGCACGGTCAGGGGCGACTTCGCCGTCGTCGTCTCGGAGCGTCGCCCCGTACCGCTGTTCCAGCACGTGCTCGTCGGTCGGCGGCTCGTCGACCTGTTCGACGGCGTGGCCCCCACCGCGAGCGAGCTGCCCGCGGAGCGCGCGGCCCGCGTGAACCGGGAGCTGCTGAAGGTCTCGCGGGAGGAGTCCGGCCGGGTGCGCGACGACTCGCGCCGCGCCCGGGGGCGCTCCGGCAGGGGAAGGCCGGGGCAGCGGTCCAGCTACGGGGACCAGCCAGCTCAACGGTTCGCCGCTCGCCAGCCCGGCCGCGGCGAGGTCGCCATCGTGCTCGAGCGGGCGCGCCTGCTCCCCGCGATCTACTTCATCTTCTCCCGCGTCGGCTGCGACGCCGCGGTGCGCCAGGTGGCCGACTCCGGGACGGTCCTGACGAACCGGGCGGAGGCGGCGCTGCTGGGCGACATCGCCGACCGGCACGTCGCCGGGCTCGGCGAGGCGGACCTCCGCGCCCTGGACTACGAGCGGTTCCGCGACGCCCTGATGGCGGGCGTCGCAGCCCACCACGCCGGGCAGCTGCCCGCCTTCAAGGCCATCATCGAGGAGGGCTTCGCCACAGGGGCCCTCAAGCTCGTGTTCGCCACCGAGACCCTCGCGCTGGGCATCAACATGCCGGCACGCACCGTCGTGCTGGAGAAGCTCGTGAAGTTCAACGGCGAGGCCCATGTCGACATCACGCCGGGGGAGTACACGCAGCTGACCGGCCGGGCCGGCCGCCGGGGCATCGACGTCGAGGGCCACGCCGTCGTCCTGTGGCGCTCCGGCATGGACCCCCGCGCCGTCGCCGGCCTGGCCTCACGGCGCACCTACCCGCTGCGCTCCAGCTTCGCGCCCAGCTACAACATGGCCGTCAACCTCATGGCCACGCTCGGTCGGGACAGGGCGCGCGAGCTCCTCAACCAGTCCTTCGCGCAGTTCCAGACGGACAAGTCCGTCGTGCAGGCATCCCGCGCGGGACGCGGCCTCAGGGTGGATCTGGCCGGTGAGTACGCGGCGGTCGAGTGTCACCTCGGCGATTTCATGGAGTACGCCCGCCTCCGTGACGAGATCTCCCGGCTGGAGGCAGCCGCGTCGAAGGACCGGCGCCGGGAGCAGGCCGAACAGGTCTCCGACTCGATGACGAAGCTGCTCCCCGGCGACATCGTGCACCTGGACCGGCAGGGCTGGTCCGTCGTCCTGCGCGTCGGCCAGAAGGCGCAGCGGGGTGCCGAGCCGTGGGTCCAGACCATCTCGGCCGACCACACGGTTCTCAAGCTGCAGCCGCACGACCTGCGCGGCCCGCTGACGCCCGTCGGCCGCGTGCGCGTGCCCCGCGACTTCTCAGTGCGGGATCGGAAGTCGCGCCGGTCCCTGCTCCAGTCCATGTCGGAGCGGATCGAGGAGAAGGACCCGCAGGTCCCGGACGTCGCGTCCCCGTCGGACGAGTCCGTCGCGCGCAGGATCGCCGAGTTCCGTCGCGAGCTGAAGCGCCACCCGTGCCACGAGTGCCCGGACCGCGAGACGCACGCGGTGCACGCGGCCCGGATCATCCGGCTCGAGCGGGAGGCCGAGCGCGTCGAGCGTGAGACCACCGGGCGCGCCAACTCGCTGGCCGTGCAGTTCGACCGCGTGTGCGCCGTGCTCGACGAGCTCGGCTACCTCGACGGCGACGACCTCACCGACGCCGGCCGCATGCTCCGGCGCATCTACAACGAGCTCGACCTCGTCGCCGCGGAGTGCGTCCGCCGCGACGTCTTCGCCGGGCTGGACGCGCCCGAACTCGCGGCGGTTCTGTCCACCCTGCTCTACGAGTCGCGGCCCAGCCGCGACTCCGTCCCGCCGAGGATGCCGAACCGCGCCAGCGAGCAGGCCCAGTCCGCACTACGGGCGACCTGGCGTGAGGTGGGCCAGGTCGAACGGAGGCACCGCCGCGACCGCGGCCGCGAGCCTGACATCGGCTTCGCGGAGGCCGCGTGGCGCTGGGCCAGCGGGCAGGAGCTGGCCAAGGTGCTCGCCACCACCGACTTGTCCGCCGGCGACTTCGTCCGCTGGGTGCGGCAGGTCATCGATCTGGCCGGCCAGCTCGCCAGCGCCGCCGGTCCGGGCGACCTGCGGCGCACGGCCCACGCGGTGCAGGACGCCATGCGCCGCGGCGTCGTCGCGGTGGAGCTGGAGGAGGACTGAGGGGCGCTAGCCTGAGCATGTGAGTGTTGCGCTGCGTATCATCCCCTGCCTCGACGTCCACGACGGCCGCGTCGTCAAGGGGGTCAACTTCACGAACCTGCGCGATGCCGGCGACCCCGTCGAGCTGGCCGCCCGCTACTCGGCCGAGGGGGCCGACGAGCTGACGTTCCTCGACATCTCTGCGTCCTCGGACGGCAGGGCCACCACGCGCGAGATGGTCGCCCGCTGCGCCGAGACCGTCTTCATCCCGCTGACGGTCGGCGGAGGTGTCCGGTCCGTGGCCGATGTCGACCTGTTGCTGCGCTCCGGCGCGGACAAGGTGGGCATCAACACCGGCGCGCTGGCGCGACCCTCGGCCATCGACGAGATCGCGCACGCCTTCGGCGACCAGGTGCTCGTCCTCTCGGTCGACGCGCGCCGCGAACCGGGCATGCCGTCAGGCTTCGGGGTCACGACTCACGGCGGGCGCCGCTCGGCCGGAGTCGACGCGCTGGCGTGGGTTCGGGAGGCCTGTGACCGCGGCGTGGGGGAGATCCTGCTGAACTCCATGGATGCCGACGGCACCACCGGCGGGTTCGACATCGAGATGATCACCGCCGTGCGTGCCATCGCCGACGTGCCGCTGATCGCGTCAGGGGGTGCCGGCACCGTCGAGCACTTCGTGGCGGCGGCCGCCGCCGGCGCCGACGCGGTGCTCGCAGCCAGCGTCTTCCACTACGGCACACTCACGATCGACCAGGTCAAGGCCGGGCTGCGCGACGCCGGTTTCACCGTCCGCTGACAGAAGGAGAACCCATGGACTGCCTGTTCTGCGCCATCATCGCCGGAGACATCGGCTCGAAGCGCGTCTACGAGGACGAGGCATGCATCGCCTTCCTCGACATCAACCCCTGGCAGGTCGGGCACACGCTCGTCATCCCCAGGCGGCACGTCCCCGACGTGCTGGCCGATGATGAGGCGCTCGTCGAAATGGGCCCGTCCGTGGCGCGCGTCGGCCGTCTGTTGAAGGACAGGCTGGGTGCCGATGCAGTCAACATCGTGTCCAACGCCGGCGCCGCCTCCGGGCAGGAGGTGTTCCACGCCCACGTGCACGTCCTGCCTCGCTGGGCGGACAACCCCGGCGTGGCGAACATGAAGACCGAGGTGGCAGAACCTCTCGACGAGGTCTGGGGTCGCATCGTCGGGTGACGTATTTCGAGGCTCACCGAAATTAGTGCCGCGTTCTGGTTCCCAGGGGCCCGAGACCGTCTACATTGTCTCCTACAAGAGGTAGGACAGCCTCACCGAAGAAAGGGACCCTCACCATGAAGGCCACCAAGACCGTCGGCATCATCTCGATCGTCGCCGGCATCGTTCTGCTTATCGCCGGCGCCCTGACGTACGGCATGGTCAGCTCCCAGCTGGCCGCAGAGAAGATCACCGTCCCCGCCGACGCCACATTCATGGGCGGCGCCTTCGCCGGCAAGCCGGTCTCCGGGCCGCTGTCGGCGTACGCGCAGGCTGACATCATCAACCACCACGCCATGGCTGCCTCCGAAGGCAAGACCTACTCGGAGCTCGGGGCCCTGGCCACCGCGGCCAAGGAAGCCGGTGACACCGAGCTGGCGGACCAGTACACCGCCACCCGTACCACGGTCATGAATGCCTCCTTCCTCCGTGCGTCGCTGTTCACCTCCGTGGTCGCCTTCGGCGTCGCGGCGCTCGTCATGGGCCTCGGCATCCTGTTCGGCCTCATCGGCTGGGCCCTGACCCGCGTCGGTGCCCCCGTTGCGGCCGTCGTCGAGCGTGACGTGGTCGTCGACCGTTCGTGACTCCTCGCATCTGAGACGGCGCCCGGGTTCCCCCGCCCGGGCGCCGTCTTACATTTCGGATGAGGCCTCGCAAGTGCTTGACACCCGGTTCCTGCCAAGGGAAGGTGGACCCATGTTCACCGGACGACTCGTAGTCATCAGGTAGCGCTTCGCGAAGCACATCACGAAGCGCACCCTCGTCTGCCTTGAAGGCAACGAGGGTTTTTTCTTGACAAGCACAATGGGTCGCAGCCAGGAGAAGGGAGAGGCAATGGCGCAGGACAGTGGTCAACTCTTGACGGGGGCCCAGGCACTCGTCGCATCGCTCGAGAAGATGGGCGTCGACGTAGCATTCGGGATCCCGGGGGGCGCGATCCTGCCGGCCTACGACCCGCTCTTCGACTCCAGCATCCGGCACATCCTCGTGCGGCACGAGCAGGGCGCCGGGCACGCGGCCGAGGGGTACGCGATGAGCTCCGGGCGGGTCGGCGTCTGCATAGCGACCTCCGGTCCCGGTGCGACCAATCTCGTCACCCCGCTGGCGAACGCCTACATGGACTCGACCCCGCTCGTGGCGATCACCGGCCAGGTGAACAGCACCTCCATCGGCACGGACGCCTTCCAGGAGGCCGACATCCGCGGCATCACGATGCCGATCACCAAGCACAGCTTCCTGATCAAGGAGACCGCGGACATCCCGCTGGCCGTCAAGGAGGCGTTCCACATCGCCGCCACAGGACGGCCCGGACCGGTGCTCGTCGACATCGCCAAGGACGCTCTGGTGGCCAAGGCGCCCTTCGTCTGGCCCACCGAACTCGACCTGCCCGGCTACAAGCCGACCTTCAGACCCCATACGCGCCAGATCCGCGCCGCTGCGCGGATGATCGCTCAAGCCGAGCGCCCCGTGCTGTACGTCGGAGGCGGAGTCGCCTCCTCGCGCTCACAGGACGAGCTGGCCGAGTTCGTCGAGAAGACGCGCATCCCCGTCGTCACCACGCTGATGGCGCGCGGCGTCTTCCCCGACAGCCACGAGCTGAACCTGGGGATGCCGGGCATGCACGGCACGGTCGCCGCAGTGGGTGCTCTCCAGAAGGCGGACCTGATCATCGCCCTGGCGACGCGCTTCGACGACCGGGTCACCGGCAGGCTCGACAGCTTCGCGCCGCTGGCCAAGATCATCCACGCTGACGTCGACCCGGCCGAGATCGGCAAGAACGTCGCCGTCGACATCCCCATCGTGGGCGACATCAAGGAGACGCTGCGGCAGCTCATCGTCGCAATCGAGGCCTACGACGCCCCCGACTGCGACGCGTGGCGCCGCCTGCTGACCGGGATGAAGGATCGCTACCAGCCGCGTTGGGAGGAGATCCCGGACGGCAGGCTCTCCCCGCAGGAGGTCATCCAGCGGATTGGGCAGCTCAGCCCCGCCGACACCATCTACGCGGCGGGTGTCGGCCAGCACCAGATGTGGGCAGCTCACTTCCTGCCCCACGAGAGGCCGGGTCGCTGGCTCAACTCCGGCGGCGCGGGGACCATGGGGTTCTGCGTCCCGGCCGCGATGGGTGCGAAGGTGGCCAACCCTGACTCCACGGTGTGGGGGATCGACGGTGACGGCTGCTTCCAGATGACGAACCAGGAGCTCGTCACCTGCGCGCTCAACAACATCCCGATCAAGATCGCCGTGATCAACAACAATGCGCTCGGCATGGTCCGGCAGTGGCAGTCCCTCTTCTATGAGGGCCGCTATTCGAACACCGACCTGATGACCGAGAACCTCCCCAACTTCCCGATGCTGGCCGAGGCGATGGGCTGTGTCGGCCTCCGCGCCACCAACGAGGAGGAGATGGACGAAGCGATCGCCCGAGCGCTCGAGATCGACGACCGTCCGGTCGTCATCGAGTTCGTCGTCCACAAGGACGCGATGGTGTGGCCGATGGTGGCCGCCGGCGTCAGCAACGACGAGATCCGCGTGGCCAGGGACATGGCCCCGCAGTGGGAGGAGGAGGACCTGTGACGGCTACCCATACCCTGTCCATCCTGGTCGCGGACCATCCTGGAGTCCTGACCCGCATCGCAGCGCTGTTCTCGCGTCGCGGGTTCAACATCCAGTCGCTGGCCGTCGGACCGACCGAGCGGGAGGGGGTCTCCCGCATGACTGTGGTCGCCCAGGTGGCCGACGACGCGGCCCTCGAGCAGATCGTCAAGCAGCTGAACAAGCTGATCGAGGTCCGCAAGGTGCTTGAGCTCGGCACCCAGGCCGTGCACCGCGAGATGGTGCTCGTCAAGGTCCATGCAGACGTGCACACCCGGTCCCAGGTGATCGACGTCGTGAGCCTGTTCCGCGGCAAGGCCGTGGATGTGTCCTCGGAGACCATCACCATCGAGGCGACGGGCAGCGACGACAAGCTGGCGGCGTTGCTGGAGATGCTCCGCCCCCACGGGATCATCGAACTCGTCCAGTCCGGCCAGGTCGCACTGGGCCGCGGCACCAAGACCCTCACCGAAAAAGCCAAGTAACCCAACCAAGGAAGACCACACCCATGGCAGAAATGTTCTACGACAACGACGCAGACCTCTCGATCATCCAGGGCCGCTCCGTCGCCGTCATCGGCTACGGGTCGCAGGGTCACGCGCACGCTCTGAGCCTGCGCGACTCGGGCGTCGACGTCCGCGTCGGCCTGCGCCCTGGCTCGAAGTCGGTCGCGAAGGCCGAGGCCGAGGGCCTGCGCGTCCTGCCGGTCGCCGAAGCCGTCGAAGAGGCCGACCTCATCATGATCCTCGCCCCCGACCAGGTGCAGCGGACCCTCTACAAGGAGGAGATCGAGCCCCACCTCGCCCCCGGCGACGCCCTGTTCTTCGCGCACGGCTTCAACATCCGCTTCGGCTACATCACCCCGCCCGAGGGCGTCGACGTCTGCATGGTCGCACCCAAGGGTCCCGGCCACCTCGTCCGCCGAGAGTACGAGAACGGCCGCGGAGTCCCCGCGATCGTCGCCGTCGAGGTCGATGCCACCGGCAACGCCTGGCCGTTGGTGCTGTCCTACGCCAAGGCCATCGGCGCCCTGCGCGCCGGAGGTATCAAGTCCACCTTCACCGAGGAGACCGAGACCGACCTGTTCGGCGAGCAGGCCGTGCTCTGCGGCGGCGTCTCCGCACTGATCCAGTCGGGCTTCGAGACCCTGACCGAGGCCGGCTACCAGCCGGAGGTCGCCTACTTCGAGTGCCTCCACGAGCTCAAGCTCATCGTCGACCTGATGTACGAGGGCGGCATCGCCAAGCAGCGCTGGTCGATCTCCGACACCGCAGAGTTCGGCGACTACGTCTCCGGCCCGCGCGTCATCGACGCCCAGGTCAAGGCCCACATGAAGGACGTCCTCACCGACATCCAGACCGGCGCCTTCGCGACGCGCTTCATCGAGGACCAGGACGCCGGCGCGCCCGAGTTCAAGCGGCTGCGCGCCGAGGGCGAGGCCCACCCGATCGAGGCCACCGGCCGCGAGCTCCGCAAGCTGATGAGCTGGGTCGAGACCAGGGACGCCGACTACACCGAGGGCTCCGTCGGTCGCTGACCGAAGCAACCCGACGACGGCCGGGCCGGTCCCTGAGGGGTCGGCCCGGCCGTCTCGTGCGCGGGGAGGGGATCAGCGCAGCAGTCCCTCGGCCACCTCACGGGCCTCCACGTCGGTGCGGGCCTCGACGACGCGGGCGGCGGCGCTGCGGCACTGCTCGAGCGTGACCTTGCCGAGGCGCACCCCGACCGCGGGGATCGCCGAGTAGGCCATGGACAGGGACGTGATCCCCATGCCGGTCAGGACGCAGGCGAGCAGGGGGTCGGCCGCGGCTTCGCCGCAGACCCCGACAGGCTTCCCTGCCCTCATGCCTGCGGCCGAGGTGCGGGCGATCAGCCGGAGCACGGCTGGCTGCCAGGCGGTGGTGAGCGCCGCCAGGTCCCCTGAGGTGCGGTCGGCGGCCATGGTGTACTGCGTCAGGTCGTTGGTGCCGATCGAGAAGAAGTCGACCACCTGGAGGAACTCCTCGGCCATGAGCGCGACGGCCGGCACCTCGACCATGATCCCGGGTACCAGGCCACGTTCCCTGCACTGCGACGCGAACTCCGCGGCCTCGTCGACGGTGGAGACCATGGGCGCCATCACGTGCGGATCCACTGCGCCGGAGTCCCGCGCGGCCCGCGCGATCGCGTCGAGCTGGCCCACCATCAGGTCCGGGTTGCTCCGCCCGAGCCGGATGCCCCGCACGCCGAGGGCGGGGTTGTCCTCCTGCGCGTGGTGCACGAAGGGCACGGGCTTGTCGGACCCGGCGTCGAGCGTGCGCACGACGACCCTGCCGTCGGCGAAGGCGGCGAAGACCTCGGCATACAGGCCGGCCTGCTCCTCGACGGTCGGCTGGTTCTGTGCGGTGAGGAAGCAGAGCTCAGTGCGGAACAGCCCGACCCCCTCCGCTGCGGACTCGGCGGCCGCGGTGCGGGCGCCAGCACCGTCCTGCACGTTGGCCAGCAGGCGGATCGCTGCCCCGTCGCGCGTGGTCGCCGGGCCGCGCCAGGCGCGGATCTCGGCTCTCAGCGCGTTGTCGCGTGCGACCAGCTCCGCCGACGCGTCAGGGTCGGGGGAGCGGGTGACGACGCCGTGGGCACCGTCGACGAGTACCTGCTCATGCTCGCCGATGTCAGCCAGTGAACCGGCGGCGACGATGCAGGGGATCCCGAGTTGGCGGGCGATGATCGCCGTGTGGCTGGTGGGGCCCCCGCGTCGGGTGACGATCGCCAGAACCACGGACGGGTCGAGCCCCGCGGTGTCCGCGGGTGCGAGGTCGTCGGCCAGCAGCACGACGGGGTGCGTCGGCCGGGGGACGCCCGGCTCGGGGAGCCCCATCAGCTCTGCGACGATGCGGGCCCGGATGTCGGCGAGGTCGGTCGTCCGTTCGGCCATCCGTCCGCCGAGCTGTGCGAGCTGCTCGATGAAGCCGCCGATGGCGACGGTGGTCGCCGTCTCGGCGGTGGCTCCCTGTCTGATGCTCCTCGTGGCCGACCGGACCCAGCCGCGGTCCCTCGCCAGCGCGGCCGAGGCCTCCATCACCTCCGAAGCGGCCCCGTCCGCGGCCTCCGCGCGGGCGGCGAACCTCGCGGCGACGACCTCGACGGCCGCCTGGAACCGGGTCTCCTCCGCACCTCTGCCGTCCTCGGGGACGATGCCCCCGGCCGGGGGAGCGACGGGGGCGGGGCGCGTCCACGCCACCGGCCCGTAGGCGAACCCTTCGACGACGCCTGTTCCCTGCACCGTGTTGGCGACCATCTGACCTCCTGAGAGCGCTCTTGTCCATCGTCGCGACTGGGACCACGCTAGTCAACGCATGGCTCGGGCGTCGCCTTGGGACCGCTCAGTGCACTTCTCGGCGGAACCGGGGGGGGCTCGGTACGCGCGCAGGCCGTCGGCGAGGTGCGCTTCGGCGACATCTGGCGCGTCGTGTGGCGCGAGCTGCGCGTCGGACTGCTGCTGGGCTGCATGCTTGCACTGCTGGGGCTGGTCGTCGGGTCGCTGTTCGTCGGCTGGGAGGTAGCTAGCGTCGTCGCGGCCAGCCTCGTGCTGATCTGCGCGTGGGCCGCCACCATCGGGGGAGCGATGCCGCTGATCGCCAAGCGAGTCGGCATCTGAGCCTCAGGCCACGCGGGCGGCGATCCGGTCACCGATCTGCGTGGTGCCGAGCTTCTCGCCCCCGCGTTCCGCGATGTCAGCCGAGACGGCCTCGTCGATCCGGCGCGCGAGCTCCGGCCGGCCGAGGTGGTCGAGCAGCAGCGCCATGGACGAGATGGCGGCCGTCGGGTCGGCGATGCCCTTGCCCGCGATGTCGGGGGCGGAGCCGTGCACGGGCTCGAACATCGACGGGTACTCGCCCGTCGGGTTGATGTTGGCCGAGGCCGCGAGCCCGATGCCGCCGGTGACGGCCGCCGCCAGGTCGGTGACGATGTCGCCGAACAGGTTGTCGGTCACGATGACGTCGAACTGCGACGGGTCGACGACCATGGCGATCATCGCTGCGTCGATGTGCAGGTAGTTGGTCGTGACGTCCGGGAACTCGGCGGCGATCTCGGTGAACGCGCGGTTCCACAGGCGACCGGCGTTGACCAGCACGTTGTGCTTGTGGAGCAGGGTGAGCTTCCCGCGGCGGGCCTGCGCACGGCGGAAGGCGTCGCGGACGACGCGCTCGACGCCGAAGTATGTGTTGACGGAGACCTCGGTCGCGAGCTCCTGGGCGGTGCCCACGCGGACGGCGCCGCCGTTGCCGCAGTACAGTCCCTCGGTGCCCTCGCGGACGACGACGAAGTCCACCGTGCGACCCTCGACCAGGCCGGGCGCCAGCGGGGTGGGCACGCCCGGGTACAGGATCGACGGGCGCAGGTTGATGGCGTGGTCGAAGGCGAAGCGCAGCTTCAGCAGCAGGCCGCGCTCGAGGAGGCCGCTGGGGATCGCCTTCGAGCCGGGGGCCGCGCCGACGGCGCCCAGCGCGATGGCGTCGACGTGCTTCAGCTCCTCGAGCACCGAGTCCGGCAGGACCTCGCCGGTGCGCAGCCAGCGCTCGGCTCCCAGGTCGTAGTCGACGAACTCAAAGGTGTCGGGCGCGACCGCGGTGAGGACCTTGATGGCCTCTGCAGTCACCTCGGGGCCGATGCCGTCGCCGCCGATGACGGCAATCTTCGCTGAAGTCATGGCGGGAACCCTACGCGAGCGCGCCTCGGGCCCGCGCCGGTCTCAGAGTGTCCGTCCACTGGGTGAGACATCCCCGGGTGGGCTCTTCGGCGTACTCTGTCCGAGGCCCTCGAACCGATGGAGTGATCAGATGCCGCTTCTTCCCCAACGTCCCGCCGAGTTCCACGTCTTCGACACCTCCCTGCGCGACGGCGCGCAGCAGGAGGGCCTGCGCCTGTCCGTCGCGGACAAGCTGAAGATCGCCGGATACCTCGACGAGCTGGGCGTCGGCTACATCGAGGGTGGCTGGCCGGGAGCCAACCCCAGCGACACCGAGTTCTTCCGGCTGGCCCGCGACCTGGAGTTGGGCACGTCGACGCTGGTCGCTTTCGGGGCCACGCGCAAGGCGGGGGCGAAGGCCGCGGACGACCCGCTGACGCGGGCGCTCGTCGAGGCCGGGACCGACGTCGTGTGCATCGTCGCCAAGTCCCACGACGAGCACGTCGCCAGGGCGCTGCGCTGCTCGCTCGAGGAGAACCTCGAGATGATCACCGACACCGTGCAGTACCTCATCTCCGAGGGAAGGCGGGTCTTCGTCGACTGCGAGCACTTCTTCGACGGCTACCGGGCCAACCCCGAGTACGCGCTCAAGGTGGTCGCGACGGCGCACGAGGCCGGCGCCGAGGTCGTCGTGCTGTGCGACACCAACGGCGGCATGCTGCCGAGCTGGATGGGCGAGGTCGTCGAGGCGGCTGCAGCCACCGGCGCGAAGCTGGGCATCCACTGCCACAACGACACCGGATGCGCGGTGGCCAACACCATGGCGGCCGTCGAGGCCGGCGTCATGCACGTGCAGGGCACGTTCAACGGCTACGGCGAGCGCACCGGGAACGCCGACCTGAGCGCCGTGATCCCGAACCTGGAGCTCAAGTACGGCTGGTCGGTGCTGCCCGAGGGTCGGCTGCCTGAGCTCAGCCGCGTCGCCCATGCCATCGCGCAGGTGGCGAACCAGCCGCTGATCGGCCGCCAGCCCTACGTCGGGGCCTCGAGCTTTGCGCACAAGGCGGGGCTGCACGCCTCCGCGATCAAGGTCGACGCCAACCTGTACCAGCACATCGACCCGGAGCTGGTCGGCAACAGCATGCGTATGCTCATCTCCGACATGGCCGGCCGCGCCAACATCCAGATCAAGGGCTCCCAGCTGGGCTTCGATCTGGACGACCGCGAGCTCGCCGCGCGCGTCACCGCGGTGGTGAAGGACCGCGAGGCGCAGGGCTACTCCTACGAGTCCGCCGACGCCAGCTTCGAGATGCTTCTCCGTGACGAGCTCGGCCTGCTCAGGCTGCCGTTCGAGGTGCAGTCCTGGCGCGTGTTCACCGAGGAGCGCGATGGCCTCAACACGTCGGAGGCGACCGTGAAGCTGACGGCCAAGGGCCGCCGTCAGATGGTCGTCGGCGAGGGCAACGGCCCCGTCAATGCGCTCGACGCGGCCCTGCGTGCCGCGCTGATCCCCGCGTTCCCCGAGGTCGCGGACTTCGACCTGCGCGACTACCGCGTCCGCATCCTCGACGAGGGGCACGGCACCGACGCCACGGTCCGCACGTTGATCGACACCGCGTATGAGGGCAACAGCTGGACGACGGTCGGCGTCGGCACCAACGTCGTCGAGGCCTCATGGGAGGCGCTGTCCGACGCCCTGGCCTACGGGATCATCACGCACCTGGCCTGAGCACTACCCTTGGGGCCATGCGCATTGCACGTTTCGCCACCGCAGGACAGGACCCCGCCTACGGGATCATCGAACTCGCCGTCGACGGGGGAGACCACCCCGACACCATCTCGACGCTGACCGGGGACCCTCTCGCCGGTGTGCCGGTCAACTACACCGGCGAGCGGCACGACCTGGCCGCGGTGCGCCTGCTCGCGCCGGTGATCCCACGCTCCAAGGTGGTGGGCGTCGGCCGCAACTACGCCGAGCACGCCGCAGAGATGGGCAATGAGTTGCCCTCCGCGCCGCTGCTGTTCTTCAAGCCGAACACGGCCGTCATCGGGCCCGACGAGACCATTCTCCGGCCGGAGGGCTGCACGGACCTGCACTTCGAGGGCGAACTGGCCGTCGTCATCGGGTCGAGGCGCACCAGCAGCGGCCGCGACGTGTACTGCAAGCAGGTCCCCGTCGAGCAGGCCGCCGAATGGATCTTCGGCTACACCATCGCCAATGACGTCACCGCCCGCGACTGGCAGGCCGCCGACGACCAGTGGGCCCGCGCGAAGGGTTCCGACACCTTCCTGCCGCTCGGCCCGTGGATCAACACGCACGTCCCGCTGGAGGAGGCCGCCTCGCTGACGATCGAGACCCGCGTCGGCGACGAGGTGAAGCAGTCCGGCAGCACGTCGCAGATGGTGCACGGCATCGCCGAGCTCGTCTCCTACATCAGCGCGTCCATCACCCTGCTGCCCGGCGACATCATCCTCACCGGCACCCCCGCGGGCGTCGGGCCGATGGTTCCCGGCGACGAGGTGCACGTCTCCATCGACGGTCTCGGCACCCTGTCGAACCCGGTCGCCGAGGCATGAGCCAGCCTCCGGCGCCGATGCAGCTGTTCGTCCCGGGGGAGCCGAGCGATCCGCCTGCGGGGCTCAGCTACCCGGAGGCGCTGACGCGCCCCGGACAGTCGCCGGCGCAGCCGGTCTTCGGGCTGCTGCTCGCCTTCTCGGCGTTCGCGCTCATCACCCCGCTCTTCGCGCAGTTGATCCTGCGGGTCGGGCACCTGTTTCGTGGCGGCGAGTGGGCGGACTACCTCGAGGCGGCCAACTCGTACCTCGTGGTGGAGGGCCCCGTCTCAGGGCTGCTCGCGCTCGCTCTTCTCACCCCGATCTGCATGCTCCTGGTGCGCTACGTCAACGGGATCAGGCCCAGGTGGCTCTTCTCCGTCCAGCCGGGGCCGCGCTGGCGCTACCTGCTGATGTGCCTCGTGGTCGCGGTGGTGATTCTGAACGCCGTCCTGTGGGTCGGGTATGCGGTCAAGGGGGTGCCGGAGTTCCACGGCGGCGACGCCGGCTGGCTCGTGTACCTCGTCGCGCTGAGTATCACGTCGCCGCTGCAGGCCGTCGCGGAGGAGGTCTTCTTCCGCGGCTACCTGCTGCAGGGCATCGGCACCGCCGTCGGGCATGGCGCCTGGGGAACCTGGGCGGGAGTCGTCGGATCCGCGGCGGTCTTCGCGATGCTGCACGGGACGCAGAACCCGGCGCTGTTCGCGCACCGCCTGTCTTTCGGGCTCATCATGGGTGCCCTGGTGGTCGTCACCGGGGGACTGGAGGCGGGCATCGCCGCACACGTGGTCAACAACCTCGGCGCCTACGCCTACGCTCTGTTCACCAGTTCCATCGCAGAACTCAAGTCCACCACCGCCATCACGTGGACCGACGCGGCCTTCGACATCGCCGGCTTCGCCATCTTCGCGGTTGTCGCGTGGTGGCTCGGGCGCCGGCTCCAGGTGGCCGTCACCACACCCTGAGGGCCGATTTGGCACGCCCGCGAGAGGTGGTGTAGGGTTCTTTCTCGTGCCCCGGGAATCCGGGACACGCTAGAGATCAAGACATTGATCCCTAGGGGTATGGGGTAATTGGCAGCCCGACGGTTTCTGGTTCCGTTAGTTCAGGTTCGAGTCCTGGTACCCCTGCGGAAGGTGTTACGCTCTCCAAGCGCTCTTGGCCCCGTTGTGTAGCGGCCTAGCACGCCGCCCTCTCAAGGCGGTAGCGCGGGTTCGAATCCCGTCGGGGCTACCAGGAGCAGATGGCCTGGTCAGACTGAGTCTGACCAGGCCATCTGTCATTCCCCGCATCGGTGCTCCCGCCCATCCACGGGAGTACGTTGGGCCGATGACGACCGTCCGGCTGCGCCCGTCGGCGCTCCACTCCCAGCTGCGGAGCTTCTTCCGGTTTGTGCCTAACCCGCCGATCACCCGACCCTGGCTCCTGCGGCTCATGCAGGCCGGCTCGACCAGGGTGAGCCGTCCGAAGCTGCCCGCCTCGATGACCCACCGGTTCGTGCCGCTCGGCGACGGGGCCGGGGCACACGTCTTCGCTCCCCGGGGTCGGCAGCGGCGCGCGGCCGTGCTGTGGATCCACGGCGGCGGGTTCGTCGTCGGGAGCGCATCGCAGGACCATGCCCGCTGCGTGCGCCTGGCCAGGGACCTGGACGTGGTGGTGGTGTCGGCCGAGTACCGCACCGCCCCCGGAAACCCCTTCCCGGCCGCCCTCGATGACGTGCACGCGGCCTGGACGTGGCTCGTCGAGTACGCCGACGAGCTGGGCGTCGATCCTGGCCGGTTGGCGGTCGGCGGTCAGAGCGCCGGCGGCGGCCTCGCCGCGGCCCTGGTGCAGCGCGTCCACGACGTCCCCGGGGCACAGCCGGTCGCCCAGTGGCTGTTCTGCCCGATGCTCGACGACCGCACTGCGGCGGACCGGTCCCTCGACCCGGTCAGGCACTACCTGTGGAACAACCGCTCGAACCGCGTCGGCTGGCGCTCCTACCTTGGCGTCGAGCCGGGAGCCCCCGACGTTCCGCGCTACGCGGCGCCGGCCCGCCGCGAGAACCTCGCCGGGCTGCCGCCCACCTGGATCGGGTGCGGAGACATCGAGCTGTTCCACGGTGAGGACCGTCGCAACGCGGAGGCTCTCGCCGCAGCCGGCGTCCCGATCGTCCTCGACGTCGTCCAGGGCGCCCCCCACGCCTGCGAGTCAATCAGGGGCGGGGCCGCCGTCTCTACGGCCTACCTCCGACGCGCCGAGGGGTGGCTCCGCGGCCACCTCGCCGGAGGCCTGTAACAGCCGGCCGTCGATCAGGGCCAGGGCGCGCCCGACCGCAACGGGCACGTCGGTGGGGTCCGTCTGAGCCTCGAGCATGTGATGCCCGAGGGCGATGTACCACTCGGACTCGCTGTGGGCTCTACTCGGGGGCGCCGCTGCGGCGCAGAACCTCGCTGAGTCGCTCGGCGGCCGCGAGGACAGCGGGCGCGTGCAGTCGGCCGGGGGAGCGGGTGAGGCGCTCGATCGGGCCGGAGACGGAGACGGCGGCTATGAGCTTGCCCGACGGCGCCAGCACCGGTGCGGACACCGACGCCACGCCGGTCTCGCGCTCGGCCACCGACTGGGCCCAGCCTCGACGGCGGACGGCCTGCAGCGTCGCCAGGGAGAACGAGGCGTGGTCGAGCAGCTTCTCGATCTTGTCCGGCTCCTCCCAGGCCAGCAGCACCTGGGCGGCGGAACCGGCATTCATGGGCAGCTGGGCGCCGATCGGGACGGTATCGCGCAGGCCGTGGGGGCGCTCGACGGCGGCGACGCAGATGCGCTGGTCGCCCTGGCGGCGGAACAGCTGCACCGACTCGCCGGTGATGTCGCGCAGCCTGCCGAGGATCGGGCCGGCGGTGGCCAGCAGCGGATCCTCGCCAGCAGACTCCGCCAGCTCGATCAGGCGGGGGCCGAGCACGAAGCGGCCCTGGAGGTCGCGCCCGACGAAGCGGTGGTGCTCGAGCGCGACGGCCAGGCGGTGGGCCGTCGGCCGGGCCAGTCCGGTGGCCGTCACGAGGCCGGCGAGGGTCAGGGGATTGTGTTCGAGTGCAGACAGCACTGCGGCCGCCTTGTCGAGTACTCCGACGCCAGAAGAATCGTCCATATAACGAGAATATCGATCCGCATTGTGGACACGCAACCTCGGAGCAGCAGCCGCCCGACGCATACTGGACCCCGTCAATCAGCCAACAGATGAGCGAGGAGCCATGGGCAGAACCCTGAGCGAGAAGGTGTGGGACGATCACGTCGTCCGGTCGGCCGAAGGAGAGCCTGATCTCCTCTACATCGACCTCCAGCTCGTGCATGAGGTCACCAGCCCCCAGGCCTTCGAGGGCCTGCGGATGGCGGGGCGGAAGGTGCGCCGCACCGAGCTGACGCTGGCGACGGAGGACCACAACACCCCGACGCTCAACATCCTCGCCCCCATCGCCGACCCGGTGTCGCGCAAGCAGGTCGACACTCTGCGCGCCAATGCCGCCGAGTTCGGCGTGCGCATCCATTCGCTGGGCGACAAGGACCAGGGCGTCGTGCACATCATCGGCCCGCAGCTCGGCGTCACCCAACCGGGCATGACGATCGTGTGCGGCGACTCGCACACGTCCACGCACGGCGCGTTCGGCGCGCTGGCCTACGGCATCGGCACCTCCGAGGTCGAGCACGTGCTCGCCACGCAGACCCTCCCGCAGGCGAAGCCGAAGACCATGGCCGTCAACATCAACGGGGAGCTGGCCGACGGCGTCACCGCCAAGGACGTCGTGCTGGCGCTGATCGCCAAGGTCGGCACCGGCGGCGGCCAGGGCTACATCGTCGAGTACCGCGGCACGACCATCGAGAACCTCTCGATGGAGGGCCGCATGACGATCTGCAACATGTCGATCGAGTGGGGCGCCAAGGCGGGCATGATCGCGCCCGACGACACGACGTTCGCCTACCTGAAGGGCCGCCCGCATGCGCCCGAGGGCGAGGACTGGGACGCCGCCGTCGAGTACTGGCGGACTCTGAAGACCGACGACGACGCCACCTTCGACGTCGAGGTCGACATCGACGCCGCCGCGCTGACCCCCTTCGTCACCTGGGGCACCAACCCCGGCCACGGCGTGCCGCTCGGCGGCGTCGTGCCCAGCCCGGAGGACTTCGACTCCGAGGTCGAGCAGGCCACCGCAGCCCGCGCGCTGGAGTACATGGCGCTGACTCCCGGCACCCCGATGCGCGACATCGCGGTCGACACCGTCTTCCTCGGCTCCTGCACCAACGGCCGCATCGAGGACCTGAGGCTCGCGGCCTCGGTGCTGAAGGGGCGCAGGAAGGCCGACAGCATCCGCATGCTCGTGGTCCCCGGCTCCGCCCGGGTCCGCCTGCAGGCCGAGACGGAAGGCCTCGACGAGGTCTTCAAGGAGTTCGGCGCCGAGTGGCGCGCGGCCGGCTGCTCGATGTGCCTCGGCATGAACCCCGACCAGCTCGCCCCTGGAGAGCGTTCGGCCTCCACCTCGAACCGCAACTTCGAGGGCCGCCAGGGCAAGGGCGGACGCACGCACCTGGTGTCTCCCGCCGTCGCAGCCGCCACCGCCGTCGCCGGCCGCCTGGCCGCCCCCGCCGACCTCTGATCCAGGAAGAGAACATGGAACCGTTCATCAACCACACCGGCATCGCGGTCCCGCTGCAGCGCAGCAACGTCGACACCGACCAGATCATCCCCGCCGTCTACCTGAAGCGCATCACGCGCACAGGCTTCGAGGACGGGCTGTTCGCAGCCTGGCGCAACGACCCGGAGTTCGTCCTCAACAGGGAGCCGTTCACCACCGGCACCATCCTGGTGCCGGGCCCCGACTTCGGGACCGGGTCGTCGCGCGAGCACGCCGTCTGGGCGCTGCAGAACTACGGCTTCAAGGTCGTCATCGGGTCCCGCTTCGGCGACATCTTCCGCTCCAACTCGGGCAAGGCCGGCCTCCTGGTCGCGCTCGTGACCGAGGAGCAGGTCCGGGAGCTGTGGGCGGCCATCGATGCCGACCCGGACGTCGAGACCACCGTCGACCTGCCGAGCCAGACCATCACGCGCGGGAACCTGACGCTGAGCTTCACCATCGACGATTACACGAAGCACCGCCTCCTGAACGGCCTCGACGACGTCTCCATGACGCTGCAGCATGAGGAGGACATCGCCGCGTACGAGGCGCGTCGCCCGAGCTGGAAGCCGAAGACGATCCCGGCGCGCACAGCAGGCTGACGCGTCACCGGCACCTGACGGCCCCAGATCCCGTCACGGGATGTGGGGCCGTCTCTCGCGCGACATTGCGCGGGCCGATACCGTGGGCCGGGATTGACTCCGGGAGGCAAGATGGATCCGCATCAGTGGCTCGAGGACGTGGCGGGCGACGACGCGCTCGACTGGGTGAGGGAGCGCAACGCGCTGACCGTGGTCGAGTACGGCTCGAGCGACGACTTCGTCTCTCTGCGCGACGACCTGCTCGCGATCTACGACGCCGACGACCGGATCCCCGTGGTCAGGGCGCGGGGCGAGAGGCTCTACAACTTCTGGCGCGACGGGGAGCATCCCCGCGGGCTCTGGCGCCGCACGACGCTCGACGAGTACCGCAAATCCTCCCCACTGTGGGAGACGGTCCTCGACCTCGACGCCCTGTGTGAGGCGGAGGGCGAGAACTGGGTCTGGCACGGCGCCGACGTGCTGCGGCCGGATCACCGGCGGGCTCTGATCTCCCTGTCGAGGGGCGGCGCCGACGCCGACGTGACCCGCGAGTTCGACCTGGAGACGCTCTCGTTCGTCGACGACGGGTTCTTCCGCCCGGAGTCGAAGGGCGGCCTGTCCTGGATCGACGACGACACGGTGTTCCTCGTGGCCGCCGACGGGCCGGAGGCAGTGAACCTCGCGGGCTACGGGCGACGCGTCCGCCAGTGGCGTCGCGGCACGCCCATCGAGTCGGCGGAGGTGGTCTTCGAGGGCCCTGCCGACAACAACGGCTACGGCATCTACCCGGGCCGCGACCATGCCGAGGGCTTCGAGCGGGACCTGCTCGTTCACTACCTCGACAGCCGCGACACCGCGCTGTACGTGCGGGCCATCGGCGAGCTGGGGTTCACGAAGGTAGAGGCCCCGGACAGCGCCTCCAAGGACGTCCACGGGCAGTGGCTCACGATCGAGCTGCGCGAGCCATGGACCGTCGGCGCAGTCACGTACCCGGCGGGGGCGCTGCTGGTCGCGCGGTTCGACGAGTGGCTGTCGGGGGATCGGCGCACCCTGGAGATGGTGTTCGAGCCGACGGAGACCACCTCGCTGGTGGGGGTGACCTACACCCGTAGCCACCTGGTGCTCAACGTGCTGGACGACGTGAAGAACGCGCTCGTCGTCCTCACCCACGGCGGCGGCGGCTGGTCGAGGCGCCCGCTGGAGGGCGTACCGGAGTTCGGCACCATCGCGGTCAGCGCCGTCGACGGGGACGAGAGCGACGGGCTGTGGCTCAGCGTCAACGACTATCTGACGCCGCCGTCGCTCCTGCTCGGCAGCGCAGACGCGGTGGCTCCCGCGCCGGAGGTCCTGAAGTCGCAGCCGGCCATGTTCGACGCGTCGCGACACGTGGCGGAGCAGCACTTCGTCGTCTCCCTCGACGGCACCCGCGTGCCCTACTTCCTCGTGCGGCCGAAGGATGCTCCCTTCGACGGCTCCACGCCCACACTGCTGTATGGCTACGGAGGGTTCGAGATCCCGCTGCTGCCCGGCTACTCCGGCGGCATCGGCAAGGGGTGGCTGGAGAAGGGCGGCGCCTACGTCGTCGCCAACATCCGGGGTGGCAGCGAGTACGGGCCGCGGTGGCACCAGGCGGCGCTGCGTCAGAACCGGCACCGCGCCTACGAGGACTTCGCCGCGGTCGCGCGGGACCTGGTGACGTCGGGACTCACCTCACCGGCCCACCTCGGCATGATGGGCGGCAGCAACGGCGGGCTGCTGGCCGGCAACATGCTCACGCAGTACCCGGAGATGTTCGGCGCCATCGTGATCCGGGTGCCGCTGCTCGACATGCAGAGGTACCACACCCTGCTCGCCGGGGCGTCCTGGATGGCTGAGTACGGCGACCCGGACGACCCCGCGGACTGGGAGTTCATCCAGGGCTTCTCGCCGTACCACCTGTTCGACGCCGGACGGGAGTACCCGCCGACCCTCATCATGACCTCGACGCGCGACGACCGCGTCCACCCCGGGCACGCGCGCAAGTTCATGGCGAAGATGCTCGAGGCGGGCAAGGACGTGCGGTACTACGAGAACATCGAGGGCGGGCACGGCGGGGCGGCCGACAACAGCCAGGCCGCCCGGATGGACGCCCTGTACCTCACGTTCCTCTGGCGGCACCTGGCGGGCTGAGGCCGTCGGGCGGCCCGTCGCGGCTGGTGCCCTCTCGCGTGACGCGGTAGCGGTAGCCGAGCGGGCTGGTCCACCGGACCTCCCACGACCCGCCGTTGGTCGGCTCCCAGCGCTGCGTCACCTGCCACAGGTCGGCGCTCTTGGCCCTGTGGAGCGTCCTGCCGAACGGGGCGAGATTGCCCAGCCGCGTCTGCCCGCGCCGCCCGTCGATGTAGGCGACGTTGTGGTCCACGTCGAGCCCGGCGCTGTCCCGGTTGGAGAAGGGGAACGGCTCCACGGGGAACGTCACCTGCAGGGCCCGCCGCATGCGGGGCGTAGGGTCGTGACGGTCCTCCGGGGCCATCGCCACGGGATCGAGCACCGGCTGCACCGTGATCCTGGTGCCGGACCCGTTGATGCCCTCGCCGAGCAGCTCCGCCAGCAGGCGCGTGGTGATGTGCCCGGCCGCCTCGACGCGCGCCGCGGGGTCCAGAGCGCCGAGTGAATCGCCGCTGATGTGCACAGCCAGACCGATGCAAGGCGCGGCCAGCCGGAGGTCGGCCTCGCTCACCTCTGCTCCCGGTTCCCTGAGCTCGCATCCCGGTTCCCTGAGCTTGTCGAAGGGCGTTGAGCTTGTCGAAACGTCAACGCCCGCTATGCCGGCAAGCAGCTCGCTGGCCGTCTCCCCACCGAGCGTGGAGGTCACCTCCACCAACGGCGCCTGGCCGCTGGCGCGCTGCAGCAGGGCCAGCGCCATGGCCGGATGAGCCAGGATGCCGAGCGCCTTCGACCGCAGTTCGGCGACGGTCAGCTCGGGGTTGGCCGGGAGCAGGATCTCCGCCAGCCGGTTGACCGTGGCCAGGAGGTACTTCGCGTCGAGGACGCCCATGACGGCTGACAGGTTGACGGCGCCCTCGAAGAATCCCCACACGTACACGCCGCGGGCGGTGCGACGCTCCCGCTCGCGCTCGTACGCGGCGACGGGCTCGGCCTCGATGATGAGCCGGTCCAGCAGCTTCATCGCGCCCGCGTACGAGAGCCTCCGCTGCCGCGGCAGCCACCGCTCGGCCACCTGCTCGGCAACCGTCGCGTCCAGAGCCGCGCAGCGGTGGGCGGCCGCGACCGCCCTGTGCACCTCGATCTCGTCGGCGACGACAGCGGCCAGCACCGACGGGTGGCGGTACTTGAGGCGGACCGCGTCGATGACCTTCGCCGCGGCCGCGTGGGCGGAGATGCCAAGCAGCCCGGCGACCTCCAGTGCGAGGTACTGCGACACGCCGATTTCCTCGACGGTGCCCTTCACGATGCGCTGTCGGTCGGCCAGCGCCTCGATCATCTCCACGTCGTCGAAGCGGTACTCCTCAGCGAGTTCGATGAGGGTCAGCAGGACCCCGGCCTCGTCCCGGCGGCGCGCGCGATCGAAACCGACGAGCCGGTCGGCCGCCCTCTTCACACGCGTGATGTCCATGACCTCACGCTACCTGGAGCCACCGACAGAATCGGTCGACCGTTCTAATCTGTGGATAAGTCTGCCCCGTCCTTGCTGAACTGCCCGCGACTGCGGAGCATGTGAGAGGCTGACCGAGGTCAATGAAGACGGAGTCGCGGAGGAGCGTCCTGCGGAGGCAGAGCTACACGCCATCGGGATCGACCTTGATCCCATGCCAGACCCTGTTCGAGAGATCTTCCGCTGCCGGATGAGGGGCTACAGCGACACCGGGGGATTCGAGTTGACCGCTCTCTATGTGGATCCTTCTGGTGCCAAGGTTGCTGTGGGGCGAAGCGAGCGTGGGTCCTATGTCGATGCCGGTCTCGTCGGGCGGCACGCCTCGCCTGCTGAAGTCTTCCGGGTCACGGACTCCCTGGCGCATGTGGATCTCATGGACCGCGACGGCGAACTGTCCACCCGGATCCTCGCCTACGTCGACGACCCCGTCATGTACCCCTGGTACCCACTCAAGGCCGTCGGCGAGACCCGACACCTGGACGTCACCATCGGGGCTCTGGGCACTGAGGTTGGTCTTCAGCGACCTCGAGGCATACCTGGCATCACAGGACGTACCGGGGAGGAATGGTCGATTCGGACCGCACGTCATCTCCCCGTGGATGTTTGCGCTGTACGCAGGAGATGCGACGGCGGAGGAGGCAAACGGGGCGGCCATGTTCGGCGCCGTGTGTCGGGAGCTGGAGCGTCGATCGAACCGGCTCACGGGGCAGGACTTCTGGTACATCGACGCCGACGCGGGATTCCCGCTCACAGCTGCGGTCTCTATCGATCAGGCCCCGGACCTGACAGCGGGGAACGTTGTCGCGGGCACCTTCGTCATGGTCGCCTCCGACGCTGCGGTAGAGGTGGAGGTCACGCAGCCCCGCTGAGTTGGGGACCGTACGTGCCGTCCGGCCGACACACCACCTGTGCGTGCCGGGTATCCCGGCTCGCACCGCCCGAGCAGGGGACCGGCAACTACGCTTGTTCCCATGCACCACCGCTGGCTTTCCCCGTCGATCCTCGGCCTCGCTGCTCTGGAGCTCGCTCCCCGCCGGGCGGGGGCTGGCGCATGAGCCGCGACCTGGCGACCCGTCCCTGGAAGCGTCCGCTGTCGCAGGTCATCACCGAACCCGCCAGTCGCACGTTCCGCGGGTTGGCCCGGTTCGTCAACGCCGTCGTGCCGCTCGTGGCCAGGCGCCACTGGGAGGGCCAGGAGCACATCCCGCAGACCGGCCCGGTGATCGTTGTCGCGACGCACATCTCCAACGCCGATCCCGTCCTCCTCGGCGAGTACCTCATCTGGTCCGGCCGCTGGGTCCACTTCCTCGGCAAGTCGGACATCTGGAAGGTGCCCGTGCTGGGTTGGCTCGGCAGCGCATGCGAGCAGATCCCCGTCTACCGGAACACCGATCGGGCCTCGGAGTCGCTCGTGCACGCCCGCGAGGCGCTCGTGAAGGGGCAGCTCGTCGCGATCTATCCAGAGGGCACCATCACCCGCGACCCCGAGGGCTGGCCCATGACGGGCCGCCGGGGCGCCGCGCAGCTCGCCCTCATGACGGGCGCCCCTGTGGTTCCCGTGGTCCAGGTCGGATCGGACAAGATCCTCGGCGGTCACCGGATCGAGCTGCGTCGCCTCTTCTCGGGCCGCCACGACGTGTACCTCAAGGCCGGCCCGGCCATCGACTTGGGCGGGTACGAGGGAAGAGAGCTGACCAAGGAACTCGCCGACGAGGTCACCGACCTTTTCCTCGAGACTCTGACCGCGATGCGGGCCGAACTGACCGGCCTCACGCCGCCCGACGGCCGGTGGGACATGCGTGTCGGGGCCCGGGTGGCGGCGCAGTAGAGTAAGCGGCGCACTGAACCTAGGAGGACCCGTGACGGACCGGACCCACGTAGCGCTGATCTTCGGAGGGCAGTCGTCGGAGCACGGCATCTCCTGCCTGACCGCAGCCTCGGTGCTCGGCGCGCTGGACCCGGAACGCTTCGACGTCGTCGGCGTGGGCATCTCCAGGACCGGCAAGTGGACCCAGGTCCCGCTGGAGACCATCCGCAGCTACCGCATCGTGGACGGCGTCGCTCCCGAGGTCGCCGAGCCCGAACACGTCGCCGTGTGGATGGTGGGGGAGGACGGCTGCCAGGTCGCGACCCGCGACACCAGCGAGCACCTCGCCGACATCCACGACGTGGACGTCGCCTTCGCGCTGCTGCACGGGCCCTTCGGGGAGGACGGCACCATCCAGGGCATGTTCGAGATGATGGGCATCCGCTACGTCGGCAGTGGCGTCACCTCGTCGGCCATCGGGATGGACAAGCACTTCATGAAGGTCGCCTTCGAGGCGGCTGGACTGCCGGTGTGGCCGTACGTCGTCGCCACCGCGCACCGGCTGCGGCACCACCGCGACCAGGTGCACGCCGAGGTCGCCGAAAGGCTGACCTACCCGCTGTTCGTCAAGCCCGCCCGCGGCGGCTCGTCCATCGGCATCAGCCGCGTCACCGACCCGGGCGAGCTCGACCAGGCCATCGTCGAGGCGCAGAAGTTCGACCCGAAGGTCGTCATCGAGCAGGGCTTCACCGGCGCCCGCGAACTGGAGTGCGCCGTGCTCGGCGACCCCGACTCGCTCGACGGGTGCCACGCCTCGGTCATCGGCGAGATCCGGGTGAAGGCCGACGACGGCTTCTACGATTACGAGGCCAAGTACTTCGACGATGACGGCGCCGCGCTCGACGCGCCCGCCGACATCACGCCGGAACTCACCGCCACGCTGCAGGAGCTGGCGAAGCGGTCCTTCCTCGCAGTCGACGCCGAGGGCCTCGTGCGCGCCGACTTCTTCGTGACCCCCGAGGGCGACGCGTTCATCAACGAGGTCAACACCATGCCGGGCTTCACGCAGATCTCCATGTGGCCGACGCTGTGGCAGGTCTCCGGCCACACGTACCCGGAGCTCGTCGGGCGCCTGGTGCAGCTCGCGCTCGACCGCCCCGTCGGCCTGCGCTGATGCACGAGTTCGAGCTGATCTCCTCCATCACCTCCGATGTGATTGTCGGCGACGACGTGACGCTCGGCATCGGCGACGACGCAGCCGCGCTGCGCCTGACGGGGGACACGGTCGTGACGACCGACATCCTCGTGGAGGGCGTGCACTTCAAGCGCCAGTGGTCGCCCGCCCGCTCGGTCGGCCGGAAGGCCGTCGCGGTCAACGTCTCCGACATCGAGGCCATGGGCGCCAGGCCCAGCGCCATCGTCGTGGCGCTCGCCTTCCCGAAGGGCCTTGACCAGGCATGGGTCGCCGAGTTCGAGGCGGGCGTCAAGGAGGAGTGCGCCCGCGCAGGTGTGAGCCTCGTCGGCGGCGACCTGAGCAGCTCGCCGACGGTCACCGTCTGCGTCACCGCCATCGGCGACCTCGAAGGACGCCTCCCCGTGACCCGCTCCGGCGCCCGCGTCGGGCATGTCGTCGCCGTGACGGGCAACCTCGGCTGGGCCGGAGCCGGCCTCGTGACCCTGCAGCGGGGCTTCGCGTCGCCGAAGGAACCGGTCGCGGAGCAGCTCACCCCGAGCGTGCCGTACGGCCAGGGCGTTATCGCGTCCGACCGCGGCGCCACCTCGATGCTCGACATCTCCGACGGGCTGCTGGGCGACCTCGGGCACATCTGCGAGCGCAGCGGCGTCGGCATCGACATCGACACCTCGCTCATCGAGATCCCCGATCCCGTGGCCCGCGTGGCGGCCGCCACGGGCAGGAACGCACTGGCCTTCGTGCTGGCCGGAGGCGAGGACCACGCGCTGGCCGCCACCTTCCCGACCGAGGTGCTGCCCGAGGGATGGCGCAGAGTCGGCGTCGTCGTCAGCGGCGACGCGGTCAGCGTCGACGGACACCCGTGGGACGGCGCGGCCGGCTGGGATCACTTCGCCTGACGGCTCTGCCTACTGGGGCGCGCGGCCGCTCTGGTTTACGCTGTGGACCATGGCGTCCCGCGGTACTTCCTCCCCAGCGCGGAACACCAGCACCAAGACCCGCTCATCGGGCGCGTCCGGAGCTGCTCGTTCCACGACCAAGAAAACGACCTCCAGGTCCTCGTCGTCCACCAGGGCCTCGTCGACCGCGAAGACGAAGCGCCAGCCCGCGGCGAAGTCATCCCAGGGCTCCGGCTTCGGCATGAGCATCCTGCGTGGCATCGGCAAGGCCTTCTCCGGCCTCGCGGCGGGCGTCGGCTGGATCGCGCGCAGCTTCGGCGGCGCGGCGAAGGACGTCGACCCCAAGCTCCGCCGCGACGGCTGGGGTCTCCTACTGCTGAGCATCGGCATCGTGATGGCGGCACGCTTCTGGTTCGCGCTGCCCGGGCCGGTCGGCGAGTTCCTCGACCTGACCATCAGCACCGTCTTCGGGTCGCTGTCTCCCGTCGTGCCCGCCGTGCTGCTCTACGGTGCATGGCGCGTGCTGCGGCACCCGCGCGACGTTGAGGCCGCCCCCCGTACAGGGCTCGGCTGGCTGCTGATCACCTTCGGTGTCCTCGGCCTCGTGCACATCTCCCGCGGCCTGCCACTGCCCGCCGACATGGACGCAGTGCGGCAGGCCGGAGGCGTGATCGGCTACGTCGCCTCCAGCATCCTGACCGACCTCCTGACCGTCTGGGTCAGCGTCCCGATTCTCGTCATCGTGACGCTGTTCGGCATCCTGGTCGTCATCGGCCGCCCCCTGCACGAGATCGTCGCCGGCCTCGGGCGGGTCTTCGGGGCCCTCGTCGAGTCCGACAAGGACGGCAAGGAGGACGGCGAGAAGCTGAAGTACGGCGTCGACGTCCCCTACGACACCCCGCTGATCGAGGAGAAGAAGCCCGAACCGGAGCTCGGGCCGGTGAGCACCTTCCTCGACGACGAGGCAGACCACTTCTTCAACATCGACGAGGAGGACGACCGCACGCTGCGGCCCGCCCCGAAGCCCACCGCCAAGGTGGAGCCTGCGCCGAAGACGGAGCCCGTCGCGCCGAAGCCGCTCGACCCGCCGCAGCACACGCCCGCCCCCGCCGGGGCCCAGCAGCTGCAGCTCAGCGGAGACATCGCCTACCTGCTGCCCGACGACCAGACACTCTCCCCGGGCACGAAGCCCAAGACGCGCACCGAGGCCTCCGACAAGGTCGTGCGCCAGCTGGCCTCCGTCCTGACGGAGTTCGAGATCGACGCGAGGGTCACCGGCTACACGCGCGGCCCGACGGTCACGCGCTACGAGGTCGAGCTCGGCTCGGCCATCAAGGTCTCCAAGGTCACCGGGCTTGCGGACAACATCGCCTATGCCGTCGGCTCCAACGAGATCCGCATCCTGACCCCGATCCCCGGCAAGTCCGCCATCGGCATCGAGATCCCGAACCTCGACAAGGAGGTCGTCTCACTGGGCGACGTGCTGCGCTCGGCGGCGGCGAAGAACGACCACCACCCCATGACCATGGGGCTGGGCAAGGACGTCGAGGGCGGCTTCGTGCTCGCGAACATGGCGAAGATGCCGCACCTTCTCGTGGCGGGCGCTACCGGCTCCGGTAAGTCGAGCTTCGTGAACTCGCTCATCACGTCGATCATGATGCGCGCCACGCCCGATGAGGTGCGCATGCTGCTGGTCGACCCCAAGCGGGTCGAGCTCAACCAGTACGAGGGCATCCCGCACCTGGTCACGCCCATCATCACGAACCCGAAGAAGGCGGCCGAGGCGCTCGCCTGGGTCGTGCGCGAGATGGACATGCGCTACGACGACCTGGCGTTCTACGGCTTCCGGCACGTCGACGACTTCAACAAGGCCGTGCGCGCGGGCCAGGTCAAGGCGCCGGAGGGGTCCGAGCGGGTGCTCTCGCCGTACCCCTACCTGCTGGTGGTCGTCGATGAGCTTGCCGACCTCATGATGGTCGCGCCGCGCGACGTGGAGGAGTCCATCGTCCGCATCACGCAGCTGGCGCGCGCCGCAGGCATCCACCTCGTGCTCGCGACGCAGCGACCTTCCACCGATGTCGTGACCGGCCTGATCAAGGCCAACGTGCCCTCCCGGCTGGCCTTCGCCACCTCGTCGATGACCGACTCCCGGGTCATCCTCGACCAGCCGGGTGCCGAGAAGCTCGTGGGCAAGGGCGACGGCCTCTTCCTCCCGATGGGCGCCTCCAAGCCGGTCCGCGTTCAGGGAGCCTGGGTCAACGAACACGAGATCCGCGACGTCGTCGAGTTCATCACCGGCCAGCTGCAGCCCAACTACCGGGAGGACGTCACTGCGGGGGCGGGAGCCGAGAAGAAGGTCGTCGACGACATCGGCGACGACCTCGAACTCGTGCTGGACGCCTGCCGGCTCGTCGTCGAGCTCCAGCTGGGATCGACCTCCATGCTGCAGCGCAAGCTGCGCGTCGGCTTCGCGAAGGCCGGCAGGCTCATGGACATCCTCGAATCCAGGGGAGTGGTCGGACCGTCCGAGGGCTCGAAGGCCCGCGACGTCCTGGTCAAGCCCGAGGACCTCGACGACGTCCTGGCAAGCCTGGCTGCGGGCTGACGACCGGCGGGGCGGATAATGGACGGGATATGACTCAGCACCTCGTCCACATCGCCTCCCTCGGCTGCGCCCGCAACGACGTCGACTCCGAGGAACTCGCCGCCCGTCTCGAACTCGGCGGGTTCACCCTCACCGACGACCCGGCCACCGCCGAGACCGTCGTCGTCAACACGTGCGGGTTCGTCGAGCAGGCCAAGAAGGACTCCATCGACACTCTGCTCGCCGCCGCCGACCTCAAGGACGGCGGCACCGTCCGCTCGGTCGTCGCGGTGGGCTGCATGGCGGAGCGGTACGGCGTGCAGCTGGCCGAAGAGCTGCCGGAGGCCGACGCCGTGCTCGGCTTCGACGACTACGCCGACATCGCCGACCGCCTCAAGGGGATCCTCGACGGGGACCGCCACATCTCGCACGTGCCGCGCGACCGCCGCACGCTCCTGCCGCTGACCCCCATGGCCCGACAGGCGGCCGCCGAGCGCCTCGCGACCCCCGGCCACCGCCACGAGCCGCTGCCCGCCGGTCTGGCCCCGGCAACCGGACCCCGCGCGCTGCGCCGTCGGCTGTCCGGCGGACCATCGGCCAACCTCAAGATCGCCTCGGGCTGTGACCGCCGCTGCGCCTTCTGCGCCATCCCCGCGTTTCGCGGCTCCTACCTCTCCCGCCCGATCGACGAGCTCGTCGCCGAGGCCCAGTGGCTCGCGGAGCAGGGCGTCAGGGAGCTGTTCCTCGTCTCCGAGAACACGTCGTCCTACGGCAAGGACCTGGGGCCGGACATCCGGCTCGAGGCGCTGCTGCCTGAGCTGTCGCTGGTCGACGGGATCGACTGGATCCGCGTCAGCTACCTGCAGCCCGCAGAGATCCGCCCCTCCATGCTGGACGCCATGCTGGGCACCGAGAAGGTCGTGCCGTACTTCGACCTCAGCTTCCAGCACGCGTCCCCGACCGTGCTGCGCTCCATGCGTCGGTTCGGCGACGCGGACAGCTTCCTCTCGCTGATCTCGACCATCCGCGACGCAGCGCCCGCCGCCGGCATCCGGAGCAATGTCATCGCAGGGTTCCCCGGGGAGACCGCGCGCGACGTCGAGATCCTGCGCGACTTCATCGTCGAGGCGAACCTCGACGTGATGGGCGTGTTCGGCTACTCAGACGAGGAGGGCACCGAGGGCGTCAGGCTGCCTGGCCACCTCGAGCCTGCCGAGGTGGAGGAGCGCCGCGCGATGCTGGCCGATCTGGCCATCGAGGTCTGCGAGGCGCGCGCGGCCGACCGCATCGGCGAGGAGATCGTCGTGCTGGTCGAGTCGGACGAGGACGGCGAATCGGTCGGCCGAGGTGCCCACCAGGCCCCGGAGACCGACGGATCCACGACCCTCTCCGGGGTCGCCGGTAGGGTGGGGGAGTTGGTCCGCGCCGTCGTCGTCGACGCGGCAGGAATCGATCTCATCGCGGAGGCGCAGTGACTCAGAACCAGGACATGCCCGTCAGCAACTGGAATGTTCCCAACGTCCTCACGGTGATCCGGATCATCCTGGTCCCGGTCTACATCGTGGTGCTGTTCATGGGTCCGCATGAGCTCTCGTGGCGGCTCGCCGCGACCGCGGTCTTCACGGTCGCGATGCTGACGGACCTGGCCGACGGCCACATCGCCCGCAAGTACAACCTGGTCACGGACTTCGGCAAGCTCTGGGACCCGTTCGCGGACAAGGCCCTGACCGGGGCCGCGTTCATCTGCCTGAGCATCCTGCAGGAGCTTCCCTGGTGGATCACGATCATCATCCTCGTGCGCGAGTGGGGCATCACCTGGGTGCGGGCCGCCATCAAGAAGTACGGCGTGGTGATGGCGGCCAACAAGGGCGGCAAGGCCAAGACCGTCACGCAGACCATCGCGCTGATCCTGTTCAACATCGGCCTGGTGTTCCTGCCCGGCCCGGTCCAGGTGATCGCCTGGATCCTGATGCTGGCTGCGCTGATCCTCACGGTTGTCACGGGCATCGACTACCTGCGCGCCGCCCGGAAGGTTCGCCGCGACGCCCACAGCGCCGCCTGAACCGCCCCATCCCTACCGAGCTGAGAAGAGGAATCATGTCGCTGGCCGAAGATGTGATCGCGAAGATGAAGGGTCGCTCGGTGACGCTGGCGACGTGCGAGTCCATCACGGGGGGCGGGCTCGGCGCCGAACTGACGTCGGTGCCCGGCGCGTCCGCCGTGTTCATGGGGGCGCTGGTCACCTACGCCCGCGAGCTGAAGAACACCCTGGCCGGCGTGGACCAGGACCTCATCGATCACGAGGGCGTCGTCAACGAGTTGACCGCCATCCAGATGGCGATCGGCGCGCAGACCCGGTGTGACGCCGACTGGGCTGTCGCCACCACGGGCGTCGCCGGGCCGACGCTCCAGGACGGGGTCGAGGTCGGCACGGTGTGGTTCGCCGTCGTCGGGCCGAAGATGGGCATGTCGCAGGGGCCGCAGTTCACCGAGGTCAAGCACTTCGAGGGGGACCGCAACGAGATCCGCGGGCAGGCGATCGAGCACGCGCTCGAGATGCTGCTGCGCATCCTTGACTGACCCCGCCCAGGGTGTCCAGGGAAGGCCTGATATTCTTTTTCGCTTTCCGGGAACAAACCCGCAACCCTTATGGTTACACCGTGTGAGGCGCGCAGATCGCGTGCCGAGAACAGGTGGTAGGACCGTGAAGACGATTCTGATTCGCAAGGTGATGGGTGAGACGCTCCGGGAGCACCGGATGGCCGCGGGCATGACCCTGCGCGAGGTCTCCCTGGCCAGCATGGTCTCGCTCGGTTACCTCTCCGAGATCGAGCGCGGCCACAAGGAGGCCTCCAGCGAGGTCCTCTTCTCCATCGCGACCGCCCTCGGCCTGTCGCTGTCCGACCTGATGAGCGCCATCAGCACCAAGCTCGCGGTCCTCGAGGCCGAGCGCGCGCCCCGCGGCCGCATGGTCGTGGCAGCCTGAGCCAGTCAGTCCTCCGCGGGTAGCTGCACGACCCGCACCTCGAGCCCTGTGACGCGCAACTGATCCAGTTGCGCGTCACTTGCGCCCGAGTCCGTCACGAGAACCTGCACCTGCGAGAGATCGGCCATCTTGGCCAGCATGGCGTGTCCGATCTTCGACGAGTCGCAGGCCACGATCACCCGCTGCGCCCGCTCGATGAGCGCAAGGTTCGTGCGGGCCTCCACCTCGTCGTGAGTGGTGAGCCCGGCATCGACCGACAGCCCGTCGGCGCCGACGATGGCCGTGCCGATGTTGACCAGTTTCAGCGTCTGCTCCGCGAGCGAGCCGACCAGTTCCAGCGAACTGCGGCGCAGCACCCCGCCCACCATCAGCACGCGCGCCATGCCGAGGTCGGCCGCCTCCAGCCCGATCGTCAGTGAGTTCGTGATGATCGTCAGATCCCCCCGGTTCCTCAGCTGACGCATGACCTCGGCGGCGGTCGTGCCGCCGGTCAGGCCGATCGCATGTCTCCCGGCGGGGATCATGGCGGCCACCCCGCGTGCGATGTACTGCTTGGCCAGCTGGTTGTGCCCGTCGCGCAGATGGACCGGCAGTTCTCCTCCGCGCTTGCCGGGCCGTGCCCCCCCGTGCGTGCGCTCGAGCAGCCCCTGTGCCGCGAGGAGGGCGACATCGCGTCGGATCGTCGCGGCGGAGGCGCCGAACTCGGCGGCCAGGTCAGACAGCGGCACCTGGCCCCGCTCGCGGAGCACGCTCAGCAGAGCGACCATTCGCTCACTTCGCTTCTGGGTGGACACAGCCGGGTTGACCATATGGACAATCTAGCCGTGCGGCGCGCAGCGTCGGGATGCGGGTGGTCGGACGGGGTACGGTTGGCCGGGTGCGTGAGGTTGAGCTGTGGCAGCGGATGGACCAGGTGCTGCCCGCTGGGTACGCGGCCACCTGGGCAGAGCACGTCGTGCTCGAGGAACTGGGCAGCCGAACGGTCCACGACGCGCTGCGTGCGGGAGTCGCCTGCAAGCGGATCTGGCGGGCCGTGTGGAAGCAGCTGGAACTGCCGGATTCGCTGCGCTGACGCCCAGCGTGTCGTTCGTCATTCGAACGGATGTTCGCTACGGTTTAGGGGTAGTTCTCCACAGGTGTCGGCGCGCCGACAAAACTGTCGGTGGGGCTTCCTACAGTGAACACTGACCGAGACCACCTGGCGCCAGTGCCAGTCGAGGAGAGGAAATCCGATGGCCGTTGCGGACCGGAACAAGGCGCTCGAGGCAGCGCTTGCCCAGATCGAGAAGGCCCATGGCAAGGGCTCCATCATGAGGCTGGGAGAGGACAACCGCCAGCCCATTGACGTCATTCCCACCGGCTCCGTCGCGCTGGACGTGGCCCTGGGGATCGGCGGGTTGCCCCGTGGCCGCATCGTGGAGATCTACGGACCCGAGTCCAGCGGCAAGACGACGGTGGCGCTGCACGCGATCGCCAACGCCCAGGCCGGGGGAGGCATCTGCGCGTTCATCGACGCCGAGCATGCGCTGGACCCCGACTACGCGCAGAAGCTGGGCGTCAACACCGACGAGCTGCTCGTCTCGCAGCCGGACAACGGCGAGCAGGCCCTCGAGATCGCCGACACGCTGGTGCGCTCCGGCGCCCTTGCCCTGATCGTGATCGACTCGGTCGCCGCGCTCACGCCCCGCGCCGAGATCGAGGGCGAGATGGGCGACAGCCACGTCGGCCTGCAGGCCCGCCTGATGAGCCAGGCCCTGCGCAAGATGACCGGCGGCCTCAAGAACGCCAACACCACCGCCATCTTCATCAACCAGCTGCGCGAGAAGATCGGCGTCATGTTCGGCAACCCCGAGACCACCTCGGGCGGGCGCGCGCTGAAGTTCTACTCGTCCGTGCGCCTCGACGTGCGCCGCATCGAGACCCTGAAGGACGGCTCCGAGATGGTGGGTAACCGCACCCGCGTCAAGGTCGTCAAGAACAAGGTCGCCCCGCCCTTCAAGCAGGCGGAGTTCGACATCATCTACGGCGAGGGCATCTCCCGCGAGGGCAGCCTGATCGACATGGGCGTGGATGCCGGCCTCGTCCGCAAGGCGGGTGCCTGGTTCACGTACGGCACCGACCAGCTCGGCCAGGGCAAGGAGAACGCACGCAACTTCCTCCGCAACAACCCCGACGTCGCCGAGGAGCTCGAGAAGCGCATCCGCCTGCACCTGGGCGTCGACAAGGAGGACGTCCCCGAGGGTGTGAACCCGGAGACCGGCGAAGTTGACTTCTGAGGATCAGGAGCCGCGGGAGCGTCAGCTCGAGGTCGCGCGCACGATCGCGCTCGACCTGCTGACGGCCCGGCAGCGTTCGATCAAGGAGCTGCGTGACGCCATGGCCAAGCGCAACGTCCCCGCCGATGTGGCCGACGAGGTCCTCGAGCGGTTCGGCGAGGTCGGGCTGGTCGACGACTCCGCCTTCGCCGCCTCGCTGGTGGCCTCGCGGTCGCGCTACAGCCAGCGCGGCCGCGCCCGGATCCGTCAGGAGCTGCAGGCCAAGGGGGTGGACCGCGACATCGCGGCCGACGCCCTGGAATCGTTGGACCCGGGCGAGGAGCTGGAGTCCGCGCGGGCCGTGGCGGCCAAGCGCGCCAGGTCACTGGCAGGGCTGGAGCCCCATGTGGCCCGCCGCCGCCTGGCCGGCGTCCTGGCCCGACGCGGTTTCCCGTCAGATGTCGTGACCCGGGTCCTCGGCGAGGTACTGGGTTCGGATGTCGATTGAGTTGGACACGGGAGGACAATAGGCTTTCATGGTGCCCTGGCTTGGATGGTTGACCGCTGCGATCCTGACGATCGTGGTCGTCGTCCTCGCCGTGCTGCTGTGGCGGCGCGCCGCGCAGGCCGCGGCGGAGCGCGAGAGCTGGGAGCGTCGCTCCACGGCCGACCTCGCATCGGTGAAGGAGTCCGCCAGGGCGGCGGCGGAGACGCTGCGGGAGGACGCGGAGCGCGTGCTGAACCAGTCCCGAGAGCGGCTGCAGGAGGAACGGGAGGACCTGACCCGGCGACGCGCGGAACTGGACTCGTCGATCTCGACCCAGCGCGCAGAGCTGCGCGAGGAGCGAGCCAGCCAGGAGCGCCGAGAGGCGCGGCTGCACGAGCGTGAGGACCGGCTCGCCGCCGACCTTGAGGGTCTCGATGTACGCGTCCAGAGGCTCGATGAGAGGCGCGCCGAGGTCCGCGAGCAGGAGGCCCGCTCCGCGGCGACCCGCGAAGAAACCTACCGTGAGCTGGAACGGGTCGCGGGGCTCAGCCACGAGGACGCCCGCGCCGAGGTGATCGGTGAGGCCGAACGCCAGGCCAGGCTGTCCGCAGCGCAGATCGCCCGCGACATCGAGTCCGGCGCGAAGCGCGACGCCGACAAGAAGGCCCGCAACATCGTCGTCACGGCCATCCAGCGCGTCGCCTCCGAGCAGACCAACGAGTCGGTCGTCAGCACGGTGCAGCTGCCGAGCGACGAGATGAAGGGCCGCATCATCGGCCGCGAGGGCCGTAACATCCGCGCCTTCGAACAGATCACGGGCGTCAACATCCTCATCGACGACACGCCCGAGTCTGTCCTGCTGAGCAGCTTCGACCCTGTCCGCCGCGAGATCGCGCGCCTCACCCTGGTCGACCTCGTCGCCGACGGGCGCATCCACCCGGTGCGCATCGAGGAGGTCTACGAGCGCAGCGAGCGCCGGATCAACGAGCGGATCGACAGGGCGGCGGAGGACGCGCTCATCGAGGTGGGCATCACGGACCTCGACCCGGACCTGATCCCCATCCTGGGGTCGCTGGCCTACCGGACCTCCTACGGACAGAACGTGCTGCGCCACCTCGTGGAGTCCGCCCACCTGGCCGGCGTGATGGCCGCCGAGCTGGGCCTGGACGTGGCCATCTGCAAGCGCGCCGCCTTCCTGCACGACATCGGCAAGGCCCTCACACACGAGGTCGAGGGCCCGCATGCCCTGATCGGCGCGGAACTGCTGCGACGCCACGGCGAGAGCGAGGACGTGGTGCACGCCGTCGAGGCGCACCACAACGAAGTGGAGCCCCACACGGTAGAGGCGGTCCTCACGCAGGCGGCCGACGCCATCTCGGGGTCCCGCCCCGGCGCCCGGCGGGAGTCGCTGGAGGCGTACGTGGAGCGGATGGAGACGCTGGAGCACCTCGCGACCGCGCACGACGGTGTGCAGCGCGCCTACGCCATGCAGGCGGGGCGCGAGGTGCGGGTGATGGTGAACCCCGAGGCCGTGGACGACCTCGGGGCACAGGCGCTCGCCCGTGACATTGCGCGCGAGGTGGAGGAGAACCTCAGCTATCCCGGACAGATCCGCATCACGGTGGTGCGGGAGTCAAGGGCGACGCAGACGGCCCACTGACCGCCCGCGTCGCGTCGCGGTCAGCCGACGATGATGCCCCAGGAGCAGGACGTCGTCTCGCCCGGCTCCAGCACGATGACCCCGTCATGCGTCGGGCCCTCGTTGAAGGCGTCCGGCCCGCAGGTCATCGGCTCGATCGCGATGGCCTGGCGCGACGGATCGGTGTAGATCTGCCCCCAGTCCTGCGTTCCGTCGGCCCAGAACTCCACCGTCCGGTCGGCGGTCTCCAGCTTGACGGACCAGGCGCCCTCGACGCCGGCGAAGGCGGTGTCCAGCTCGGTGTCGCCGATCACGCGCCCGCCGCGGAAGTCGCACCTCTCGCTGACGGGGGCCAGCTCGATGGGGAGCAGCCGCACGGGGTCGACGATCAGTTCCCTGGAGAACGTGTGCGTCAGCTTCGCCGTCGCGAGATCGGCCTTGACGTAGGGGTGGGCGCCGTAGCCGTAGGGGGCGCGGGTGCCTCCGATGTTGGTCGTTGTGACCGTCACGATGAGGCCGTCCTCGCGGTCGAGCCGATGCCCGATCTCGACCTCCAGTACCGCGTTCCACCCGGCCTGGGCGAAGATCACTCCGGCGAGCACCACCTCGTCGTCCGAGCGCTTCACGAGCCGCCAGCCGACCCCGTCGCCGAGGCCGTGCAGCGCCGTGTTGCGCGGCACCTCGGTGATGGGCAGCTGGTAGTCCACGCCGTCGAAGCTGTAGCGGCCGTCGCGGATGCGGTTCGGCCACGGGACGAGCTGACGGCCCCGCGACCCGAACGGTGCCTGGTCCTCGGCGAAGGTGGAGAGCACCTCGTCGCCGTCGATGGTGAGGCTGCGCAGCGTGGCGCCCACCTCGGTGACCACGGCGCCGAAACGGCCTGCGGCGATGGAGTACTGGAGCCCGGTGGGGAGAGTCGTCATGCAGCCGATCCTAACGGCCGGTCAGGGGCGCGCTTGGAGGGGGGATCGGAGCCGATTAGCATGGTCGGGCTATGACGAATCCCCGCACGTACCACGTCATCACCTACGGGTGCCAGATGAACGTCCACGACTCCGAACGCATCAGCGGCCTCCTCGAGGAGGCCGGCCTCGAGCGCGTCGCACCCGGCAACGACGCGCTGGGCGCCGGCGCGGACGTCGTGGTCTTCAACACGTGCGCTGTGCGGGAGAACGCCGACAACCGCCTCTACGGCAACCTCGGCCACATGGCCAGCATCAAGGCGACCCATCCGGGCCTCCAGATCGCCGTCGGCGGCTGCATGGCCCAGAAGGACCGCGACACCATCATCGGCAAGGCGCCGTGGGTCGACGTGGTGTTCGGCACGCACAACGTCGGCGCGCTGCCGCGGCTGCTGGAGCGCGCGCGGATCGAGCGCGAGGCGCAGGTCGAGATCGCCGAGGCGCTCGAGACCTTCCCCAGTAACCTGCCGAGCCGCCGCGAGTCGCCCTACTCCGCCTGGGTCAGCGTCAGCGTCGGCTGCAACAACACGTGCACCTTCTGCATCGTGCCCGCGCTGCGCGGCAAGGAGACGGACCGACGGCCCGGCGACATCCTGCAGGAGATCGGGATGCTGGTCGACCAGGGCGTGCAGGAGATCACGCTGCTCGGCCAGAACGTCAACGCCTACGGCGTGGAGTTTGGCGACCGACAGGCGTTCGCGAAGCTGCTGCGCGCCTGCGGGAGGATCGACGGCCTCGAGCGGGTGCGGTTCACCTCTCCGCATCCCAAGGACTTCACCGACGACGTCATCGCGGCCATGGCCGAGACGCCCAACGTCATGCCGCAGCTGCACATGCCGCTGCAGTCCGGCTCCGACCAGGTGCTGAAGAACATGCGCCGCTCGTACCGGTCGCAGAAGTTCCTCGGGATCCTCGAGCGCGTCCGCACCGCCATGCCCGACGCGGCCATCACCACCGACATCATCGTCGGCTTCCCCGGCGAGACCGAGGAGGACTTCCAGGCGACCCTGGACGTCGTACGCGAGTCCCGCTTCTCGGCCGCCTTCACGTTCCAGTACTCCATCCGGCCTGGCACCCCGGCCGCGACCATGCCCGATCAGGTGCCGAAGCAGGTCGTCCAGGAGCGCTACGACCGCCTGATCGACCTCGTGGGGGAGCTGTCGTACGAGGAGAACCGGAGGCTCGAGGGCCGCGACGTCGAGGTGATGTTCGCGACCGGCGAGGGGCGCAAGGACTCGGAGACCCGACGCATGAGCGGCCGCGCCCGCGACAACCGTCTCGTGCATGTCGCGGTGCCCGCCGAGCCGGAGCTCAGGCCCCGGCCCGGCGACATCGCGACGGTCACGGTGACCCACGCCGCGCCGCACCACCTGAACTCCGACTCCGGGTTCCGGGACCTGCACCGCACCCGCGGCGGGGACGCGTGGGAGGCCGCGACGTCCGCGCCTGCCGCGCCCACGGGCGTCGGCCTCGGCATGCCGGGCGTCGGCCAGCCCCGCTAGCTCAGGGCTTGTCGCCCGTCAGCTTGTCCAGCTGGTCTTTGGCGGCCTGTTGGGCCTGGTCGACCCGTTCGGCGTACTTGCCGCCGGTCTTCTCGTCGACGAAATCGCCCGTCTTCTCGATGCCCTCCTCGATCTTGTCCTCGTGCTGCTTGGCCAGGTCGCCGATCTTGTCGAAGATCCCCATGGTGCTCTCGCTCCTTCGCATCTGCTGGTGAGGGGCACCATCATGCCGGGCCAGGGAGTCGTCGCTGGCAGACTGGGACCCGTGAGAACTCCCCTGATCGTCCTCGTCGGGCCCACGGCGACCGGCAAGTCCGCGCTGGCCGTCGACGTGGCCCTCGAACTCGGACGCCGTGGCCGGCGGGCGGAGGTCGTCAACGCCGATTCGATGCTCGTCTACCGGGGCATGGACATCGGCACGGCCAAGCCGACCCTCGAGGAGCGTCGGGGAGTGCCGCATCACCTGATCGACATCCTGGACGTGACGCAGCTCGCGTCGGTGGCGGACTTCCAGACGCTCGCCCGCGACACGATCTCCGCCCTGCGCGCCGACGACGTGGTGCCGATCCTCGTCGGCGGGTCAGCGCTCTACACGCGCGCGATCACGGACCACTTCGATTTCCCGGGTTCGGACCCCGAGGTGCGCTCCCGCCTCGAGGATGAGTTGGACCGCGTCGGGGCCCCCGCGCTGCACGCGCGACTCGCCGAGCTGGCGCCGGACTCCGCAGCCCAGATCGAGCCCGGGAACGGACGCCGAACAGTGCGGGCCCTGGAGGTGCTCGAGCTGACCGGCGGCCACCGACCCACCGTCCCCGACTGGACCTACGAGCTGGACGACGTGCATACCTTCGGCCTGGCCCTTGAACGGGCCGAGCTGGACCGCAGGATCGAGGCGCGCGTCGAGCAGATGTTCGCCGACGGCCTCGTCGACGAGGTGCGAGGCCTGCTGGAGCGCGGCCTGCGCGACGGCACCACCGCCGTGCGCGCCATCGGCTACCGCCAGGTCGTCGACCTGCTCGACGGCGAGCTGACCCACCAGGAGGCCGTCGTGCGGATCCAGGCGCTGACCCGGCGCTTCTTCCGCAAACAGCTTGGCTGGTACCGCCGGGATCCCCGCATCCAGTGGCTGGACGCCGGCGATCCCGGCAACGTCGAGGTGGTGGCCGCCGTCGTAGACTCGGAAACCGAGACGAGGTGACTTCCATGCGCAGATACAGCTTCCACAAGGGTCACGGCACCGAGAACGACTTCATCATCCTCGACGACTCCTACGGGCTGCATGACATGCAGCCGGAGCTCATCTCGCACCTGTGCGACCGGCACGCGGGCGTCGGGGCCGACGGCGTCCTGCGCGTCATCCGCGCCGGCCAGATCGGCTGCTGGGACGGCGATCCGCAGCTGTGGTTCATGGACTACTACAACGCCGACGGCTCGATCGCCGAGATGTGCGGCAACGGGCTGAGGGTCTTCGCGCGGCACCTGATCAACGAGCAACTCGTGACCAGCGGGTCCTTCGACGTCGCGACCCGCGCAGGGGTCAAGCACGTCGAGATCGGTCACCAGGGCCTGATCAGCGTCGGCCTCGGCCGCGTGACGCTCCTCGACGACCCCGTCCGGGTGTCCGTGGACGGTCGCACCTGGGACGCCCGGAAGGTCGACGTGGGGAACCCGCACGCGGTCGCCTTCGTCGACGACGACGTCCTCGACGATCTCCCGCTGTACACGGCGCCCACCTGGGGGCCGGCCTCGGCCTTCCCCGACGGCGTCAACGTCGAGTTCGTGCACGTCGACGGGCCGGGCCGGCTCGACATGCGGGTCTTCGAGCGCGGTGTCGGCGAGACCAGGAGCTGCGGCACCGGGGTCGTGGCGTCGGCCGCCGCCTACCGGGCCGCCAGCGGGCACGACGGCACCGTCCGGGTGCACGTTCCCGGGGGCGACCTCGAGGTCACCTTCGACGGTGACGAGGCCACCCTCACCGGCCCCGCCGTGATCATCGGCCGTGGAGAACTCTGGCTCTGAGCTTTGACAGGTCGGTGCTGCCTGGGAGAATGGGCGGATCATGACTCATGACCCCGATGTGCACGTCGACACAGACGTTGAAGAAGAGCAGCTCGATCTCGAGGCCCGTCACTCGCTGAAGCGCGTGGACGGCCTGCGGACCGAGCTCGAGGACGTCACCGAGGTCGAGTACCGCCAGCTGCGCCTGGAACGCGTCGTGCTGGTCAGCGTGTGGACCAGCGGGACGCAGGAGGACGCCGACAACGCGATGGCGGAGCTGAAGCTGCTCGCCGAGACCGCGGGCTCCGAGGTGCTCGACGCCCTCGTCCAGCGCCGCAGCCACCCCGACCCCGCCACCTACGTCGGCCGCGGCAAGGTCGAGGAGGTCGCCGAGGTCGTGCACGCCACGGGAGCCGACACGGTGATCTGCGACGGCGAGCTCGAGCCCGCCCAGCTGAGGAACCTCGAGGACCGGATCAAGGTCAAGGTGGTCGACCGCACCGCGCTGATCCTCGACATCTTCGCCCAGCACGCCAAGAGCGCCGAGGGCAAGGCCCAGGTCGAGCTGGCGCAGCTGCAGTACCTCAAGCAGCGGCTCCGCGGCTGGGGCGGCAACCTGTCCAGGCAGGCGGGCGGCCGAGCCGCCGGCGGCGCGGGCATCGGCGGCCGTGGGCCCGGCGAGACGAAGATCGAGACGGACCGTCGACGCATCGGGTCGCGCATCGCGATCCTGCGGCGGCGCCTGCGCGCCATGGACGCGACCCGCGAGGGCAAGCGTGCCGAGCGCCACCGCAATCAGGTGCCGTCGGTCGCGATCGTGGGGTACACCAACGCGGGCAAGTCGTCGCTGCTGAACCGGCTCACCGGAGCCGGGGTGCTGGTGGAGAACGCGCTCTTCGCGACCCTGGACCCGACGACCCGGCGCACGGAGACCGCGGACGGCCGCATCTACACGCTGACCGACACCGTCGGCTTCGTCCGCCACCTGCCGCACGACCTGGTCGAGGCGTTCCGCTCGACGCTGGAGGAGTCGGCCATGGCCGACCTGCTGGTGCACGTGGTCGACGCCTCCGACCCCGACCCGGCCGGCCAGATCGCGGCCGTCCGGACCGTCCTGACGGAGATCGGCGCCTCCAGCGTCCCCGAGTTGCTCGTACTCAACAAGGCGGACCTGGCCGACGAGGGGACACTGCTCGCGCTGCGTGGCGCCTTCCCGGGCGCGCTGATCGTGTCGGCGCAGACGGGCGAGGGCATCGACGCGCTGTCCGCGGAGATCGACGAGCGGCTGCCCCGCCCGGAGGTCGAGCTGCGCGTCCTGCTCCCCTACGACCGTGGCGACCTGGTGGACCGCATCCACAGGACGGCGCGGATCATCTCCCTAGAGCACACCGGCGAGGGCACCGAGATCCACGCCCGAGTCCGCCCCGACCTCGCCGACGAGCTTGCCCCCTACCGACGTGACTGACCCCGGCGCGATCCTCGCGGCCGCCGTCGGCACCATCGGGGGACAGGCACGCCCCGGGCAGCAGCTGATGGCCGACGCGGTGGCCGAGGCCATCGGGGACGGCACCCACCTCCTTGTGCAGGCGGGCACGGGCACGGGCAAGTCGCTGGGCTACCTCGCCCCGGCGCTCGCCCGGATCATCGACTCGGGCGACCGTGACCGCGTCGTGGTCGCCACCGCGACGCTGGCGCTGCAGGCGCAGCTCGCCACCAAGGACATCCCCACGGCTCTCGACGCCGCCGAGGCCGTCACGGGGAAGAGGCCGAAGGCCGCCATCCTCAAGGGCCGCACCAACTACGCGTGCCTCTACAAGGTGCGCGGCGGTGGCCCGCTCGAGCAGGACTCGCTGCTCGGTGCCGAGTCCCTGGTCGAGGCCGCGGCCGCCGGCAAGGGCGACGACGTCGGACGGTTCGGCGCCGAGGTGCTCGCCCTGCGCGAATGGGTCGAGGAGGAGGCCCAGCGAGAGGGGCTCGCCGACCGCGACGACGCCCCGTCCCACACGGCCAGGGGCTGGGCACAGGTCTCGATCCCGACCCGCGAATGTCTGGGAGTGGCCAGCTGCCCCTTCGGCAACGAGTGCTTCGTCGAACGTTCCCGCGAGCAGGCCCGGGACGCCAGCCTCGTCATCACCAACCACGCGCTGCTCGCGATCAACGCCATGCACGGCGGCACCGTGCTGCCCGAGCACGCCGCGCTGATCGTCGACGAGGCGCACGAGCTCGTCAGCCGCATCACCACGGCCGCCACCGACGAGCTGACGCCCGGCCTGGTCGAGCGGACGGCGCGCCGCTGCCTGACCTGGCTCGACGACGACCTCGGCGCCGACTTCCTGACCCAGGCCGACGACGTCCGCGAGGCCCTCGACGAGTCGGAGGCCGGCCGGGTGACGGCCACGTCCGCGCCGCTTGTGCGCGCCGCCGAGGCGCTGCGCGACGTCGCCCGCAGGGTTGTCAGCGCGCTCGGGAAGGGCGACGGCGACAAGAGTGCCCCCGACCCCGACCGGCAGCAGGCCGCCTCCGCAGCCCAGGAGGTCTTCGACGTCGCCGAACGCATCGCCAAGCTGGCCGACGTGGACGTCGTGTGGGTCTCCCACTCCGAGATCGTGGGGGCCGCCGCGTATGTCGCGCCGCTGAACGTCGCCGGGCTCCTGCGTGAGCAGGTGTTCGCCGAGACGCCGACGGTGCTGACGTCCGCCACCCTGTCGCTGGGCGGGTCCTTCGAGCCCGCTGCCGCGAGCGTCGGACTGAGGGCCGCGGACCGCGTGGCGGCCGGGGCCGAGGCGCCCGACCCGCTCGCCTGGCGGGGTCTGGACGTCGGCTCGCCGTTCGACTACCGGCGCCAGGGCATCCTGTACGTCGCGAAGAAGGGCCCCGAGCCCGGCCGCGACGGGCTGCGGGAGGAGACGCTGCGGGAGATCGCCCAGCTCATGTGGGCCGCCGGCGGGCGCACGCTCGGGCTGTTCGCGTCGCGGCGTGCGGCCGAGCAGGCCGCCGAGTGGTGCCGCCTTGAGCTGCCGGACCTGACGATCCTGTGCCAGGGCGACGCGCAGCTCTCGGAGCTGACCGCGCGCTTCGCGGCGGAGCAGGACACGAGCCTGTTCGGCACCATGTCCCTGTGGCAGGGGGTCGACGTGCCGGGGGAGACCTGCCAGCTCGTCATCATCGACAAGATCCCGTTCCCTCGCCCCGACGACCCGCTGATGCAGGCCAGGAAGAGGGCGGTCGACGACGCGGGCGGCAACGGCTTCATGTCGGTCGCCGCGACGCACGCCGCCCTGCTGCTCGCGCAGGGCGCAGGCCGCCTGATCCGACGCTCGACAGACCGGGGCGTCGTCGCGGTGTTGGATCCGCGGCTGGTCACCAAGCGCTACGGGTCGTTTCTGAAGTCGTCCCTGCCCGACTTCTGGCTGACCACCGACGGCGACGTCGCCGTCCAGGCTCTGCGCAGGCTCCGCGGCGAGGAGTAGCGCTCAGAGTCGGCGCATGACGGCGACGACCTTGCCCATGATGCTGGCGTGCGTGCCGTCGATGGGGGAGTAGTCGGGGTTGTGCGGCAGCAGCCACACGTGCCCGTCTTTGCGCTGGAACGTCTTGACGGTGGCCTCGTCGTCGAGAAGGGCCGCGACGATGTCGCCGTTGACCGCATCGCTCTGCTGGCGCACCACGACCCAGTCCCCGTCGCAGATCGCGGCGTCGATCATCGAGTCGCCCCGCACCTCGAGCATGAAGATCGTGCCCTCACCGACCAGCTGCTTCGGCAGCGCGAAGACATCCTCGATCTCCTGCTCGGCGAGGATCGGCCCGCCGGCGGCGATGCGGCCGACCAGCGGCGTGGGGACCGACGGGGCCGTCGAGTCGTAGGACTGCTCCGGCGTCAGGGCCGCTCCCAGCCCCGGGCCGGGCGCCTCGACGCCTGCCTCGTCGTCGGGCAGCTTCACCACCATCGCGCGGGGGCGGTTGGGGTCGCGACGCAGGAAGCCCTTGTCCTCGAGGACCTTCAGCTGGTGGCTGACGGACGAGGTCGACGCCATGCCCGCGCGCTTGGCGATCTCGCGGATGCTCGGCGGGTAGCCGACGGCCTCGATGGATTCGCGGATGACGCGCAGGATCGCGACCTGGCGCATGGTCAGCCCGTGTCGGTTCTCCGGGCCGTCTGGGAGCTCGGAGATGTCTCCGAGCTGCGTCCTCAGCTGGGCGTTGGTCGGGCGTCCTCGGCGGGGGTTCGTGTCAGCCATGTACAGATGCTAGCGCCGCTCGGAACAGGTGTTCGATAAGACGCGCCGTGTCGTCGGATCAGAAACTGTCGGTCGGCCCTGTTTGAGTGATCCGTGTCGCACCCGCGACACGCCGGAGAAGAAACTTCGAACGACTGTTCCAATGTGGCCTTCGGCGGGCTATAGTGTGATTCGAACAAACGTTCTAGGCTTCACGAAGGGAGAGGTCCCATGACCGCTTCGACCACCACCTCGTTCACGGTTGTCGGCACCGGTGACCGTCGCCGCGTCGTCACCCCTGCCGGCCGGCCCGACCTCCGCCTGCCCCGCGCCCACGCGCCGCGCCCCATCGCCCCCGGTCGCGTCGGCTCCGTGTCCTCCTGTGTTGCGGCCCGTGTCGAGGTGCCCGTCCCGTCGACCCTGTGGCTGAAGATCAAGGTGGCCGCCGTCGGCGTGCTGGCCATTGCCGGCGTGGCCGCCTCGGCGTCCTCGTTCATCGCCATGGCCCAGTCTGATCCGGTCACCGGGTACGTCGCCGGAGACCCCGCCTGGGCGCACGTCACGCAGCCTTGACCGAGGGTGCGCGCGGCGTGTCGGCGGTTGTCCCGGCGCCCGCGTCGGCGTAGGATCACAACATCTAGTGGCTGTGACGCGCTTTGACACCATAACTTGTGTTATTTCGTCAAGTGTGCTCGCCCGTGACCTACGACGACTGGACCGCACATGCACTGCCCGTTCTGCCGGCACGCCGACACCAAGGTGTCGGACTCCCGTGCCACCGAGGATGGCTCGGCCATCCGTCGGCGGCGGATGTGCCCCGCGTGCGAGCGTAAGTTCACCACGGTCGAGCAGATCGTGCTGACGGTCGTCAAGCGGTCGGGGGTCGTCGAGCCGTTCAGCAGGGACAAGGTCATCGGCGGCGTGTCGAAGGCGTGCAAGGGCAGGCCGGTGTCGGCGGCCCAGCTCGCCTCTCTCGCGCAGCGGGTGGAGGAGTCGCTGAGGGCCTCCGGGCAGGCCGAGATCCCGGCCGAGAGCATCGGGGTGGCCATCCTCGGTCCGCTCGAGGAACTCGATGCCGTCGCCTATCTCCGCTTCGCCAGCGTCTACCGCAACTACGAGTCGGTCGACGACTTCCAGCGCGAGATCGACGCCATCCGGCTCGGCCAGGACGAGGCCCAGCCGCGGCGGGAGGCCACGCCTCCCGCGCTCGCGCAGGACCCGCTCATCAGCTGAGCGCCTGCCCAACCAGCAACAGATCAACGAGTTTCGACACCAAGGGGTACATCATGACCGCGACCGCAGCGCGCTCCAACCGCCGCAAGTCCGACAACGGGTCCACGGGGCTCACGATCTCGCGCGTCTTCACCACGAAGGGGGTGCACCCCTACGACGAGGTGGAGTGGGAGCGCCGCGACGTGGTGCAGACGAACTGGAAGACCGGTGAGACGGTCTTCGAGCAGAAGGGCGTGGAGTTCCCGTCCTTCTGGAGCGTCAACGCCTCCACGATAGTCACGACCAAGTACTTCCGCGGTGCGCTGGGCACCGAGCAGCGCGAGGACTCGCTGAAGACGCTGATCGACCGCGTCGTGCAGACCTACACGAAGGCGGGCGTCGAGTACGGGTACTTCGGCACCGACGCAGACGCGGAGATCTTCGAGCACGAGCTCACGTGGATGCTGCTCAACCAGTACTTCTCGTTCAACTCCCCGGTCTGGTTCAACGTCGGCACGCCCGCCCCGCAGCAGGTGAGCGCCTGCTTCATCCTGTCGGTCGACGACTCAATGGACTCCATCCTCAACTGGTACAAGGAGGAGGGCTTCATCTTCAAGGGCGGCTCCGGCGCCGGCCTGAACCTGTCGCGGATCCGCTCGTCCAAGGAGCTGCTGAGCTCGGGCGGCAACGCGTCCGGGCCCGTCTCCTTCATGCGGGGCGCCGACGCCTCGGCCGGCACCATCAAGTCCGGCGGCGCCACGCGCCGCGCCGCGAAGATGGTCGTCCTGGACGTCGACCACCCCGACATCGAGGAGTTCGTCGAGACCAAGGCGCGCGAGGAGGACAAGATCCGCGCGCTGCGTGACGCCGGCTTCGACATGGATCTCGGCGGCCGCGACATCACGAGCGTCCAGTACCAGAACGCCAACAACTCGGTGCGGGTCAGCGACGAGTTCATGAACGCAGTCGTCGACGGCGCCGGGTTCGGCCTGCGCTCCCGCATGGACGGCTCCGTCATCGAGGAGGTGGACGCGCGCAACCTCTTCCACAAGATCGCTAAGGCCGCCTGGGAGTGCGCCGACCCCGGCATCCAGTACGACGACACCATCAACGCGTGGCACACCAACCCCGCCACCGGCCGGATCACGGCATCGAACCCCTGCTCCGAGTACATGAGCCTCGATAACTCGTCGTGCAACCTCGCGTCCCTGAACCTGCTGAAGTTCCTGGGCGACGACGGCGCGTTCGACGCCGAGCTGTTCGTCAAGGCCGTCGAGCTCATCATCACCGCGATGGACATCTCGATCTGCTTCGCGGACTTCCCGACCGAGTCGATCGGCGAGACCACGCGTAACTTCCGCCAGCTCGGCATCGGCTACGCCAACCTCGGCGCCCTGCTGATGGCGATGGGCAAGGGATACGACTCCGAGGGGGGCCGTTCGACGGCCGCCGCGATCACCTCGATCATGACCGGCGCCTCGTACCGCCGCAGCGCCGAGCTCGCCGACGTCGTGGGCCCCTACAACGGCTACGCCGCCAACGCGGAGGGGCACCAGCGCGTGATGCGCAAGCATCAGGCCGCCAACGACGACCTGCGCGTCCTGGCCGACGACCGCACCCTGCACGCGGTCGCCACCCGCGAGTGGGACAAGGTGGTCACCCTCGGGGCGAAGAGCGGCTTCCGCAACGCCCAGGCATCCGTGCTCGCCCCCACCGGCACCATCGGATTCATGATGGACTGCGACACCACCGGCATCGAGCCGGACTTCTCGCTGGTCAAGTTCAAGAAGCTCGTCGGCGGCGGGTCGATGCAGATCGTCAACCAGACCATCCCGCGGGCGCTCAAGCGCCTCGGCTACAAGTCCGAGGACGTCGACGCCATCGTCGAGTTCATCTCGGAGCACGGGCACGTCGTCGGTGCTCCCGGCCTGGCCGCGGAGCACTACGAGGTCTTCGACACCGCCATGGGCCAGCGGGCCATCCGCCCGATGGGCCACGTGCGCATGATGGCCGCCGTGCAGCCGTTCCTCTCCGGCGCCATCTCGAAGACGGTCAACCTGCCGGAGAACGCCACCGTCGAGGACATCGAGAACGTCTACCTCGAGGGCTGGAAGCTCGGCCTCAAGGCGCTTGCCGTCTACCGCGACAACTGCAAGGTCGGCCAGCCGCTGTCCGACGGCAAGAAGAAGACCGACGGCAAGGGCGAGGCCGAGGTCGTGGAGAAGATCGTCGAGAAGATCGTTTACCGCCCCAAGCGTGAGCGTCTCCCGAAGTCCCGCTCCGGCCGCACGACCAGCTTCTCCGTCAGCGGGGCCGAGGGTTACATGACGTCGGGCGCGTACGCCGACGGCCGCCTCGGCGAGGTGTTCCTCAAGCTCGGCAAGCAGGGCTCCACGCTCGCCGGCGTTATGGACGCCTTCTCCATCGCGGTGTCGATCGGCCTGCAGTACGGCGTGCCGCTCGAGTCCTTCGTGCAGAAGTTCACGAACCTGAAGTTCGAGCCCGCCGGCATGACCGACGATCCCGACATCCGCATCGCGCAGTCCTTCATGGACTACATCTTCCGTCGCCTGGCCCTCGACTACCTGAGCTTCGATGACCGGGCCGAGCTCGGCATCTACACGGCCGCCGAGCGCGCCCGCTACGTCGAGACCGGGTCCTACCTCTCGGAGGAGGACGAGGCCGAGCTGCCCGAGGCGGAGCAGCTCCGCAACGACGCCGGCGACGACTTCAACGTCGACGGCGCCCGCCAGCCCTCCCTGCTCGACGCGCACACCACGGCCGAGCTGATGGAGGCCATGGGCGTGGCCGAGGTCGACGCCCCGCTGTGCATGACCTGCGGCACCAAGATGCGCCCCTCCGGCTCCTGCTATGTCTGCGAAGGCTGCGGCTCGACCTCCGGCTGCAGCTGATCCTGGCCCGACCCGGACGGCGCCCGACCTCCCGAGGTCGGGCGCCGTCGCCCGTCCGGGCGCCTAGTCTTGGCACATGATCCCTCCCGTTATCGATGCCGACTGGCTCGCCGCCCACCCGGACGTCGTGATCCTGGACGCCCGCTACTACCTCGACGGACGCTCGGCGGCCGACGCCTACGCGCAGGGCCACCTGCCCGGCGCGGTCCGGGTCGACATGGACGAGGTGCTCGCGGACCCTGGAAGCCCCGAGCGTGGCCGCCATCCGCTCCCGGACCCCGGGCGATTCGCCGCCGGGATGTCCGCGCTCGGCGTCGGCGACGATGCGACCGTCGTGGCCTACGACGACGCCGGGGGAGCGATGGCCGGCCGCGTCGTGTGGCTGCTGCGCATGCTCGGCCACGACGCCGCGCTTCTCGACGGCGGCCTGCGGACCTGGGAGGGCGAGCTGAGCTCCGCGACCCCCACGCCGGAGCCCGCGACGTTCACCCCGGGCCCCTGGCCGGACGAGGCGCTGGCGACCATCGACGAGGCCGCCACCGGCAGCTTCGTGATCGACGCCCGCGCCCCCGAGCGCTTCCGTGGGGACAGCGAGCCCATGGACCCGCGCGCCGGGCACATCCCCGGCGCCCGCAGCTTCCCGCTCGGCGGGAACCTCGGCACCGACGGGCGGTTCCTCAGCCCCGACGAGCTGCGCGACCGGTTCGCCGAGATCGACGCGGACACCGACGTCATCTCCTACTGCGGCTCCGGGGTCACCGCCTGCCACAACCTCATCGCGATGGAGTACGCCGGTCTCGGCGCGAAGCGGCTGTTCCCGGGCAGCTGGTCGCAGTACGCGGCAACCGACCGGCCGGCCGCGACGGGCGACTGATCCGTCCACTCCTCGGCCGACAGCGTATTCGAGGAGGACTTCCTGGGGCTGCGGCGTAGGCTTGCAGGGTTATCCGCACCACTGCAGAGGAGCCATCCATGCCGGCGCTTCGGTCCCGCACCACCACCCACGGTCGCAACATGGCGGGCGCGCGCGCCCTCTGGCGCGCCACCGGGGTAACGGACTCAGATTTCGGCAAGCCGATCGTCGCCGTGGCGAACTCCTTCACGCAGTTCGTGCCGGGCCACGTGCACCTGCGCAACATGGGCGCGCTGGTCTCGGATGCGATCAAGGAGGCCGGCGGCATCGGCCGCGAGTTCAACACCATCGCGGTCGACGACGGCATCGCCATGGGCCACGGCGGCATGCTCTACTCGCTGCCAAGCCGCGAGGTGATCGCCGACTCGGTGGAGTACATGGTCAACGCGCACTGCGCCGACGCGCTGGTGTGCATCTCCAACTGCGACAAGATCACGCCGGGCATGTTCCTCGCCGCGCTGCGCCTCAACATCCCGACCGTCTTCGTCTCCGGCGGCCCGATGGAGGCCGGCAAGGCCATCATCAAGGACGGGGAGGCGGAGACGTCGCTCGACCTGATCGACGCCATGGTGAAGTCCGTCGACGAGTCCGTCAGCGACGAGGAACTCGGTCGCATCGAGGCCAACGCGTGCCCCACCTGCGGCTCGTGCTCCGGCATGTTCACCGCGAACTCGATGAACTGCCTCATGGAGGCCATCGGCCTCGCGCTGCCCGGTAACGGATCGACGCTGGCCACCGCCGCCGCGCGCAAGGGCCTGTTCGAGGAGGCCGGCCGGCTCGTCGTCGAGCTGTGCCGCCGCTACTACGACGGGGACGACGACTCGGTGCTGCCGAGGTCGATCGCCACAAGGGAGGCGTTCTCCAACGCCATGCGCCTCGACGTGGCGATGGGCGGGTCCACCAACACCGTGCTGCACCTGCTGGCCGCGGCGCAGGAGGGTGGCGTCGACTTCGGCCTCGACGACATCGACGCGATCAGCCGCGTCACGCCGTGCCTGGCAAAGGTCGCGCCGAACTCCCACCGCTACTACATGGAGGACGTGCACCGGGCCGGCGGCATCCCCGCCATCCTGGGCGAGCTGGCCCGCGGCGGCAAGCTCGACGAGACCGTCCACTCGGTGCACTCGGACTCGCTGGCGCAGTGGCTGGCCGACTGGGACATCCGCAGCGGCTCCACCATCCCCGAGGCCATCGAGCTGTTCCACGCGGCCCCCGGCGGCGTCCGCACGACCGAGGCCTTCAGCTCCACCAACCGCTGGGCCAGCCTCGACACGGACGCCGAGGACGGCTGCATCCGCTCGACCGAGCACCCCTACACGCAGGACGGCGGCCTCGCCGTGCTGAAGGGCAACCTGTCTCCCGACGGCGCCATCGTCAAGACCGCCGGCGTTCCGGAGGACCAGTGGGAGTTCACCGGCCGGGCCATCGTGACCGAGTCCCAGGAGGAGGCCGTTGACGCCATCCTGGGCAAGTTGGTGCAGCCCGGCGACGTCGTGATCGTCCGCTACGAGGGCCCCAAGGGCGGCCCCGGCATGCAGGAGATGCTGTACCCGACCAGCTACCTGAAGGGCGTCGGGCTCGGCCCGAAGTGCGCGCTGATCACCGACGGCCGCTTCTCCGGCGGCTCGTCCGGCCTGTCGATCGGGCACGTCTCTCCCGAGGCGGCCTCCGGCGGAACGATCGGGCTCGTCGAGGACGGCGACCAGATCACCATCTCCATCCCGCAGCGGCTCATCCAGCTGGACGTGGATGACGAGACCCTGGCCGCCCGTCGCGCCGCGCGCGACGCCCAGGGGTGGGCCCCGAAGCAGCGCGAGCGCGCGGTCTCGCCGGCGCTGAGGATCTTCGGCATGCTTGCGCAGTCCGCCGACAAGGGCGCCGCGCGCAAGCTCCCCGAGGGGATCTGAATCAGGCCTCGACGCCCGCCTCCGCCTCGGCGGGGAGGGCGGCGGCGTCCCGACTGAGCAGCAGCCAGGCGGCGCCCGCCACGACGACGAGACCGATCGCGACGACCGCGACGGGAGAGAGGCTCCACAGCCGCTGCAGCGCGACGAAGCTGACGAAGCCGACGGTGCCGTAGACGAAGGCCCACATGATCGACCCGACGATCGTCGCGGGGATGTAGCGGCGCAGCGGCATGCGGGTGACCCCGGCCGCCAGGTTGATCATGGTCTGGAAGCCGACGGTGAGGAACGACACCGAGATCGCGGGTGCCCCCCAGCGGTTCAGCCAGCCCGCGCCCCGGCGGTAGGCCGGCGACGACAGGATGCGCCGCGCGCGGGTGTGCTCGGCCCCGGAGGCCATGGCCCTGCCGACCCAGTAGGTGGCGTTCGTGCGGCAGAAGACGATCACGAAGAGCGCCGCGAGGACGACGGCATACGGCGCCTCCCAGGTGGTGGGGTCGAACACTTCGCGCTCCTCGATTAGGTCAGGCTAACTTTAGCAAGCCCGGGCCCCGGGAGTCAGGCTCAGCTCGCCTCGGGGAAGCGCACCGCCGCGCGGAACTGGGCGGCCAACCCGGAGCCCACCGAGAGCGGCCAGCGGTGCATCACGTACTCGGTCGCCGAGTCGACGGCGAGCTGTCGGGTGGAGTTGCCGATGCGGACCCACAGCTCGGGAGCGGAGTTCTTGTTCGGCTTCAGGTAGACCGGCCGCGGCGACGCCTCGGCGGTGATCTGGCACACTGCCCGCGGCACGCCCTCGCCGTCGGGCAGCTCGTGGAACGCCACCCGGACGGAGGCCGCCGCGTTGGGGCCGAGGGTGGTGCTCAGCAGGTCACGCAGCCACAGTTCGAAGCGGTCGTGATCCGGCGCCTTCATGGTGCCGAGGTCGCGGTCGAGGCCCAGCGGGGTCCCCTCGTCGTCCACGCCGACGATCAGCGTGCCGCCGTCGGCGTTGAGGAAGGCGGAGATGGTCTTGGCGATCACCAGCTCCATCCGGTCATCCTTCGCGCCCGTGTGAGTGTTGACGCGGGCCGTCGACTTGAACTCGACCCGGTCGGACTCGCCGCCCGCGACCAGCTCGGCGATCCCCTTCCGCACGGGTGTCTGGAAGTGGGCTGCGACCGCCGCGTAGGTGGCGACGGCCACGACCGACCCGGCGAGCGCCAGCAGCAGCGACAGGGGCTGCCAGACGCTGGCCGTCGGATGGATCAGCCAGGCCACCAGGAACCCGGCAGCGGACCCGACGATCGACATGACCTGGGAGGCCGCGGCGGAGAGCTTGGCCCTGCGCTTCAGGAGGAAGCGGGCGAACCGACCCAGCAGCCACGAGAGGATCACGATCAGGATGAGCGCGATGGATACGGTCCACAGGGGCATGTTGGGCATGCCGTAGAGCTTAGTGGGACGTGCTCAGCCGGTCGTCACGCGGTGGCGCGCCCGCTGCCACAGCGTCCAGATCTCGCAGCCGAGGCAGAAGTCGAAGACCGCGTTCAGCGCAGCGGCCAGCAGCGCCAGGCCGGCCGCGGCGTAGAACAGCGGAGCGACGTGCAGCAGCACGCCCAGCAGTGCGACGACGGCGAACAGGAAGCCCACGAGCTGCGCGAACCGTGGCGGGCGCTCGTCCTCCAGTTCCGCCGGCGCGCCGAGCCGGGGCCGGACCCAGGCGCGGAAGATGATGCCCCAGGGTTGGAGTGCGAGCCCGCCGAAGGCGCCCATCGCGAAGGCGGCGAGCGTGATGACCAAGGGCAGCGCTCCCCAGCGGGGGCCGAGCGCGATGGCCAGCGCCAGGAGGACTGTGGTGATGACGGCCCCGAAGCGGGGGCCGCGCGGGTCGATGAGGCGGGGCTGGTCGGTCACTTCTGCTCCTGTGGGATGAGTGAGACCCGGGCGACGGCATCGGAGAGGTCGGCGCGGGTCAGCGGGCCGGAGGCCCGGAAGCGTGGGGTGCGGTCGGCGTCGAGCACGAGCACCGTCGGGGTGCGCATCACGTTGAACCGCTCGGCGAGGCCGGGATGCTCGGCCACGTCGAGGTCGACGGCGCGGATGTCGTCGCGGGCATCGACCACCTCGGCTACGACGCGCCGGACTCCGCGACACGGTGCGCACACCTCGGAGGAGAACTGGACGACGAGCGGCAGGTCGCCGGCGACATCCCCGGGGATCTCCGTGCCGGCGGGGCCACCGCTGACGGCGCGGACGCGCCCGTCGGTCGCGCGACGCCACAGCCCGAGGGCCGCGGCGACGAGCAGCACGACGGCGACGACGATCAGTCCGGTGGTGTCCATGAGGGTCACCGTAGGGGGCCCGACCCCGCCGGCCCAAGGCCGATCTCAACCGGCAGAACGCGGAATACCCGGGCCACTAGGATCGTTGCCGTGATCCTGCACCTCGTGAGACACGGCCAGTCCACCTGGAACGTCGAACACCGCGTCCAGGGGCAGACCATGCACCCGCCGCTGACCGAACTTGGCCGTGAGCAGGCCGACCTGGCGCGGGAGACGCTGCGGAGCGTCCCGCTCATGGCCGTCCTGACCAGCGACCAGACCCGCGCCGCGCAGACCGCCGACATCGTCGCGCAGCCGCACCGCCTGGTCCCTCTGCCGACGCCGCTGCTGCGCGAGCAGGCCCTCGGCGACCTCGAGGGGCGCCACTACGACGAGCTCGAGCCCCAGGCCATCCCCGAGGGGACGCACATCTCCGAGGTGCGGTGGGGCCACGGGGAGTCGCTGGCCGACGTGGCCGTGCGGATGCGCGACCTGGTCACCCTGCTGAGCGCCGTCTATCCTCCCGAGGCACAGCTCGCGCTCGTCAGCCACGGCGACGCCCTGCGCGTCCTCGCGGCCGTGCTCCGCGGCGGATCCCACCGCGACGTCGACTTCGAGGCGTACCCGACGTGGCCGAACGGCCACGTCGAGACGTTCAAGCTCAGCTGATCTTCTTGGTTGCGCTGGTCTTGGCGACGGTGGCGTAGTACTTCTTCTTGGCCGTGACCTTGACGGAGATCTTCTTTCCCTTGTCCTTGGAGGTGAGGGTGTAGGTCTTCTTGGTGGCGCCGGAGATCGCCGTCCCGTTGCGGAGCCAGCGGTAGGTGAGCGTCGCTTTCGGGCTCCAGATTCCTGCCTTGGCCGTGACCTTCTTCCCGACCTTCGCGGTGCCGCTGATGGTGGGCTTCGGGGTCCTGGTGAAGGAGTAGAGCGCGGTGACCGACGTGCTGGTCTTCGACACGGTCGCGTAGCCGCTGCGGGATCCGGTGACCTTGACGCTGATCTTGGCGCCCTTGTCCTTCGACGTGAGCTTGTAGCTGGACTTCGTGGCGCCGGAGATGGCCTTGCCTCCGCGGAGCCACTGGTACTTCAGCGTAACGGTGCCGGGTCCCCAGGTGCCGGGCTTGGCCTTCAACGTCTTCCCGATCCGCGCGGTCCCGCTGATCGACGGGGTGGGCGTCTTCGTCAGAGCGCGGGTGACGCTCAGCTGGTAGGAGCGACCCCAGCTCGGCCAGGACTCCGACCCGTACACGCGCACGTAGGAGCGGCCCGCGGGCAGCGAGACGCTCTGGCTGGCCAGCCAGGTGCCGCTGGATCTGCTTCCGGTCAGGGCGAACGAGTGGATCCGGGCCTTCGACGGGCCGTACACGTCGACCTCGTACACATCTCCCGCACCGAGCCCGGACGGGAACGTGAGCTTCAGCGACACGCGCGCGGCGGTGTCCAGATCGACGGCGAAGTAGTCGTAGTCGTAGTTGTAGATGGACAGCGACGACGCGGAGGTCGGCTTGCCGAGCGTCAGGACGTCGGGCGTGGAGAAGTTGGCGTTGGACTCGGTCTCGACGTTGCCGGGCGTGACGTCGGCCCGGATGGTGTAGCGCTGGCCCCAGGTCTCCCAGGATTCGTTCCCGCGGATGCGCAGGAAGAGTCGCCCGGCCGGGGCGTAGGTCGCCTTGGCGCGCAGCCAGCTGCCGTCGCTCCGCAGGGCCGTCACGTTGAACGCGTAGAGGTAGCTGCCGGACGAGTTGTAGACCGTGACCTCGTACGCGTCCCCGCCGAGACCCGCCGGGAATCTGAGGTCGAGCGTCACGCGAGACGGAGACGGCACGTCGACGGCGTAGTAGTCGTCGTCGTAGTTGTATCTCGACAGCGAGGACCCGGCGGTCGCCTGGCCGAGGGCCAGGACGTCGGGGGTGTTCCTGGTGGCGTTGGGCTCGGTCTCGACGTTGCCGGCGGTGAAGCCCACCGCCAGCGTGTACGGCCTGCCCCACGTCTCCCAGGTGTTCTTTCCGTTCACGCGGACGTAGAGGCGGCCCGCGGGAGCGTAGGTGGCCTTCGAGCGTAGCCAGCTGCCGTCGTTGCGCAACCCGGACACGGGGAAGTCGTAGAGGATGTGGCCGTCGGAGGTGGCGACCTGGACCTCGTAGGCGTCGCCGCCGAGGCCGGACGGAAACCGGAGGTCAAGCGCAACGCGGCCCGCCGACGGCAGGTCGACGGCGAAATAGTCGATGTCCTGTGACGAGGTGCTCAGCGACGAGGCACTCATGGTGTCGGTCAGGGCGAACGCGTCGGCCGTGGCGCGGGTGGCGTTCGGTTCCGTCTCGGAGACGGTGGCAGCGGCGGCGGTGGTCGGCGCGAGCATCGGCAGCAGGCCGACGATCAGGGCGACGATCAGGCCGGTCGCGAGGCGGCGTTTCGGGCGCGGAGCGGTGTGCATGTCGAGAAATCCCCCCAGAGAACAGGGGTCCCCCATGGCCCCCCTGATAGAAACCTAATGGGTGGCAGGTCTATTGAGACCAGCCGGTCTCATTCCGGCAGGTGCCGGCGCCGAAGTTCACGGCCGGGATGGCGGTGCCCGAGTGCCGGTTCGCCTTGACGCTGACCACCTGCACGGAGTACCCCGTCCCATGCATGGTGTCGCCTAGGGAGAGATGTCCGCCCCCCGGATAGACAGGTGATGGGGCGACGCTACGCCCCGGGGTGGGGCAGCAGGGGCTGGCGTGGGCGCCGCGCAGCGCTGTGCTAGCGTCGCGGCCATGCTGATCTCGCGGGGCCTGGGCATCGCACTCGGCGTGCTGGCGGACCGGATCCTCGGCGACCCGAAGCGGCATCACCCCGTCGCCTGGTTCGGCACCTGGGCGGCGAAGGTCGAGGAGCGCACCTACCGCGACTCGACGGCTGCGGGCGCGGTGCACGTCGCCGCCGTCGTCGCTCCGGTCGCCGCGGTGGCCGTCGTCCTGGAACGGGCCACCCGCCGGCACCCGGTCGCGCACGCGGCCTCGACCGCGCTGGTCACCTGGGCGGTGATCGGCGCCACCAGCCTGGCCCGCGAGGGCGAGGCGATGGCCGACAGCCTCGACGCGGGCGACCTCGACGGGGCCCGGGCGCGGGTGAACAACCTCTGCTCGCGCGACCCCTCCAAGCTCGACGAGGAGGGCGTCGCCCGCGCTGCCTGCGAGTCGATGGCGGAGAACACCGCCGACGCGGCCGTCGCCTCGCTGCTCTGGGGGGCCGTCGCCGGCATCCCGGGCATGGTCGTGCACCGCTGCCTCAACACCCTCGACGCGATGATCGGCTACCGCAACGACCGGTACCGGCACTTCGGCACCGTTGCGGCCCGCCTCGACGACGCCGCCGACCTCGTCCCCGCCCGCGTCACGGGAGCCACGGCCTGCCTGCTGGCGCCGGTTGTCGGCGGGTCGACGCGGGAGGCGTGGCGCGTCATGCGCCGCGACGCCCACCGGCACCCCTCGCCCAACGGCGGCTGGTGCGAGTCGGCGTGGGCCGGCGCGCTGGGCGTGCAGCTCGGCGGCGTCAACGTCTACTTCAGCCGCGAGGAGAGCCGCCCCCTGCTCGGCGACGGACCGCGCCCCCGGTCGGCCGAGCTGAGGAAGGCATCCCGGCTCGTCACCCTCGTCACGGGCGCCGTGACCGCCGCCGTCGCCACCTCACTCATCGCCATCGGAAAGGCCCGCAGATGACCGGTCTGCTCATCGCCGGCACGTCCTCGGACGCCGGCAAGTCGCTGTTCGTGACCGGCCTTTGCCGCGTCGCCCGCCGCCGCGGCATCGACGTCGCGCCGTTCAAGGCGCAGAACATGAGCAACAACTCGATGGTCTGCCCCGACGGTTCCGAGATCGGCCGGGCGCAGTACCTGCAGGCGCTGGCCGCCGGCGTCACGCCGACCTCCATCCTCAACCCGGTGCTGCTGAAGCCGGGCACCGACCGGAGATCCTTCGTCGTGCTCCGCGGCCAGCCGCACGGGATGCTCGAGGCCGGGGAGTACACCACCGGCCGTCGACACCTGGCCGAGGCCGCGTTCGCGGCGTACGAGGAACTGGCCCGCGAGCACGAGCTGGTCATCTGCGAAGGCGCCGGGTCGCCCGCGGAGATCAACCTCAGGGTCGGCGACTACACCAACATGGGCCTGGCCAGGCAGTTCGACCTTCCCGTCGCGCTCATCGGCGACATCGACCGCGGGGGAGTGCTGGCCTCCATCTTCGGCACCTGGGGTCTCCTCGACGATGATGACCGCGCGCTGCTCGCCGGCTTCATCATCAACAAGTTCCGCGGCGACGAGTCCATTCTCGCGCCCGGCCTCGAGGAGATCACCCGCCGCACGGGGCTGGCCGACTTCGGCACGCTGCCCTGGCTGGAGGGGGTCTGGATCGACGGCGAGGACGCCCTCGAGGTCGGCCGCTGGCGCCACGACGCCGCGTCGACGTCCCCGGACGACCTGAGCGTGGCCGCCGTCCGGCTGCCGCGCATCTCCAACGCCACCGACGTCGACGCCCTGGCGCAGGAGCCGGGCGTCGACGTGGTCGTCACCGTCGACCCTCGCGAGGTCGAGCGCGCCGACATCGTGGTGCTGCCGGGCTCCCGCTCCACGCTGGGCGACCTCGCCTGGCTGCGGTCCACCGGCATCGCCGACGTCATCGCGGCCCGCGTCGCAACCGGGCGGCCGGTGCTGGGTATCTGCGGGGGATTCCAGATGCTCGCCCGCACCATCGACGATCCCGTTGAGGGCGACGGCATCGCTGACGGCCTGGGAGCGCTGCCCGTCGACGTGGTCTTCCACGCTGACAAGGTGCTCGGTACCCCGCGTGGCGCCTGGCGAGGCATCCCGGTCGACGGGTACACCATCCACCACGGGCGGCCCGTGATCGACCCCGGCCACGAGGACTTCCTCGGCGGGGTGCACGAGGGTGTCGTCTGGGGAACCATGTGGCACGGCGCGTTCGAGTGCGACGACTTCCGCCGCGCCTGGCTGGTCGACGCCGCTCGCGAGGCGGGTCGGGACTGGGAGCCGAGTGGGAAGAGCGTCGGCTTCGCCGCGCTGCGCGAGAGGATGATCGACACAACCGCCGACGCCATCGAGCACCGCATCGACGTGGACGCACTCCTGGGGCTGGCGCGTTGACGGACCCCGGCTGGGCACGACGCCCGGGCCAGTGCCAGACTGGTTACACACCAGCATGAGGTGCCGAGGAACCCGGTGTCAGTCCGGGACGGTCCCGCCACTGTGACCGCGCGTGAGCGCGGGAGTCAGGAACTCGCCCGCATGCGCCATCACTGAGGGCGAGAGACCCAGGAAGGCTGGCATACATGCCGCTCACTCACATGCGCCCGCGCCTCATCGGCATCGGCGTCGGCCCCGGCGACCCCGACCTCATCACAGTCAAGGCGCTCTCCGCGCTGTGCGCCGCCGACGCCATCCTCGTGCCCGCCACGGAGGCCTCGGGAGACGGCCCCGGCCGCGCGGAGCAGATCGTGGTGGCCGCGGCCCCGGAGGTGGCGCACGCCATCGTGCGCGTCCCCTTCTCCATGGCCGACCGCAGCGGGGTCACCGACCGCCGTCGGGAGGCCTGGCAGACCTCCGCCGACGCGGCGCTCGCCGCCTACGCCCGCGGCGCGCGGACCGTCGCGTTCGCCACCGTCGGCGACCCGAGCGTCTACTCGACCTTCTCGTACCTGGCCGCCTACGTCGCCGACCGGGTTGCGGACCTCGAGATCGAGGTCGTGCCCGGCATCACCGCCATGCAGGCGCTGGCCGCCGAGTCGCGCACGCCGCTGGTCGAGGGCACCGAGACGCTGGCGCTGGTTCCGGTGACCGCAGGCCTCGACGTGCTGGGCCGCGTCCTCGACACCGTCGACACCGTCGTCGCCTACAAGGGGGGCCGTCGGATGCCGGAGGTCGCTGGACAGCTCAGGGAGCGAGGCCGCGACGCCGTCGTCGGCGTCAACGTCGGCCTCGAACGGCAGGAGCTGTTCGGCCTCGACAGGCTCGAGGCCGACCGCAAGGTCGGATATTTCAGCACGGTGATCATCCCCGCGAGGCGGGACGGTCAGGAGACAGGAGGCAGGCTGTGAAGCGCGGCAAGGTCATCTTCGTGGGAGCCGGCCCCGGCGCCGACGACCTCATCACGATGCGCGGGTCACGGGCCATCGCCGAGGCGGACATCGTGATCTGGGCGTCCAGCCTCGTCCACCCCGGCATCGTCGCCGGTGCCCGGCCCGACGCGCTGGTCGTCGACTCCGCCAGCGAGGCGCTGGAGGACACCGCCATCCACTACCGGCGCGCAGCCGAGGAGGGCCTGACCGTCGCCCGGGTGCACACCGGCGACCCGTCCATCTACGGCGCCACCGGCGAGCAGTACGAGATGTGCCGCCAGCTCGGCCTGGACTACGAGACCATCCCCGGCGTCTCCGCCTACTCCGCCACAGCCGCCCGGATGAACGCCGAGATCACCATTCCCGAGGTCTCCCAGTCGTTCATCCTCACCCGGTTGGAGGGCGGCCGCACGCCCATGCCGCCGAAGGAGACCGTGAGGTCGTTCGCCGCCCACGGCGCCACCATGGCCCTGTACCTGTCCGCGGCCCGCAACAAGGTGCTGCAGGAGGAACTGTTGGCCGGCGGTTACGACCCGGCGACGCCCTGCATCATCGGCTACCGGGTCAGCTGGCCCGACGAGATGATGATCCGCTGCCGCCTAGACGAGCTGTCCGAGCGGATGCGCGAGCACAAGCTGTGGAAGCACACCATCGTGATGGTCGGCCCCGCGCTGGCCGAGGGCCACAGCGGTACCCGCTCACACCTGTACCACCCCGGCTTCCGGCACGAGTACCGCGCCGCCGAGCCCGAGGCCCAGCAGGAGCTCCGCGCGCACGGCGCCGGCGCCGTCGATCTCTCCAAGGAGAACTGATGATCCACGTCCACGGCTACCTCGGCGGCCTCAGCGCCGAGACGCGCGCGCTGGCCGCCAGCTCGGCGCTGGTCGTCGGTGGCCGCCGCCACCTCGCCGACCTCGGCGTCGAGCCCGAACGGCAGGTCGTGCTCGGGGCGCTGACCCCGGCCATCGAGCGCCTCGCGGCCCTCGGCGCGGATGAGGACGCCCTCGTCATCGCCAGCGGCGACCCCGGCTTCCACGGCATCCTGCGTCGGCTGCGGCTGGCCGGGCTGCCGGTCACCGTGGCGCCCGCCGTCAGCTCGGTCTCCGCGGCCTTCGCCGCCGTCGCGCTGCCCTGGGACGACGCCATCGTCGTCTCCGCGCACGGCAAGCCCCTCGACGCGGCGGTCGAGGCCGCCTCGCAGCACCCGAAGGTCGGCGTCCTGACCTCCCCGCACGCCGGGATCCGCGAGCTCGCCGCCGCGCTGGCCGGGCTGGGCAGGCACTACGTGCTGGCCGAGCGCCTCGGCGAGGCCGACCAGCGGGTCCGCGTCTTCACCGAGCAGGAGGCCAAGGCCGTCGCGGACGTCGAGGAGCCTAACGTGGTCCTCATCCTCGACGGCACCCCGGACGACACCGCGCTCATCTCGGGCGAGGCGACGGGGGAGGGCCCACACACGCCCGTGGTCGGGCAGCTCACCAACTCGCCGGCCGCCCGGCGGCACGCGGACGCGATCGACAAGGCGCTCGGCGTGACGTCCCGCCGCTACGACGGTCCTGCGAAGGTCTCGCTGCCGAGGGCGTGGCAGGACTGCGACCTGATCGTCAGCCACCTCGCGCTCGGCGCCACCACCCGGCTCGTCGCGCCGCTGCTGAAGCACAAGAAGACAGACCCGGGCGTCGTCGTGGTCGACGAGGCCGGCCGCTTCGCGGTTCCGCTGGTCGGCGGCCACGCCGGCGGCGCCAACGACCTGGCCCGCCGCATCGCCGACGGCCTCGGCGCCACCCCGGTCCTGACCACCGCGACCGACGCGCTGAACCTGCCGGCTCTCGACACGCTCGGCTGGGCCTACTCGGGGGACGTGGCCGGCGTGACCCGCGCCCTGATCGACGGCGAACCCGTCGCGGTCGAGAAGGCCCATGGCTGGCCGCTGCCCCCGCTACCCGCCAATGTGGCGGTCGGCGCCGAGAACCCGATGGCCCGCATCGTCGTGACGGACACCGTCTCGGTGCCGGGCTCGCCGCTGCCGACCGTCGTGCTGCACCCGAAGAGCCTCGTGGTGGGCATGGGCTGCAACCGCGGCACCGGCGTGGACGTGCTGCACGCGCTGCTCACCGAGACCCTCGAGGCGAACGATCTCGCGGTCGAGTCGGTCGCGGCGATCACGACCGTCGACGCGAAGGCCGGGGAGATCGGCCTGATCCAGCTCGCCAACCGGCTCGGCGTGCCGCTCAAGGACTACGACGCGGCCGAGCTCGCGACCTTCGAGGTGCCCACGCCCAGCGACGCCCCGCTGAAGGCCGTCGGCACGCCGTCGGTCGCGGAGGCCTCCGTGCTGGCCCGCGGAGCCGACCTGATCGTCACCAAGCAGAAGAACGCGGACGCCACCTGCGCCGTCGGGCGCATCCCGGCTCGCGGGAAGCTGAGCGTCGTGGGTCTCGGCCCCGGCGCCCGCGACCTGCTGACGCCCCGCGCCGTCGAGGCGCTGCGCTCCTCCACTCTGATCGTCGGCTACGGCCCCTACGTCAAGCAGATCCGCGACCTCGCACGCCCCGGCACCACGGTCTTCGCGTCCAAGATGGGCACAGAGGAGGAACGGACGGCCAGGGCGATCGACGCGGCCCGCGCCGGCGAGAACGTGTCGCTGGTCTGCGGCGGGGACCCGGCCATCTACGCGATGGCCAGCCCGGTCCTGGAGCAGGGCACCGACGGCATCGACGTCGACATCGTGCCGGGCGTCACCGCGAGCCTGGCGGCCTCCGCCATCCTCGGCGCGGCGCTCGGCCACGACAACGCGACCATCTCGCTGTCCGACCTGCACACCCCCTGGGACAGCATCGAGCGCCGCCTGCACGGCGCGGCGGTCGGCGACTTCGTCGTCGCGCTCTACAACCCGCGCAGCAAGAAGCGGACCGCGCACCTGCCGCGGGCGCTGGAGATCCTCGGCTCCCACCGGCAGCCGTCGACGCCGATCGCCGTCGTGCAACAGGCCTGCCGGCCCCGCCAGAAGGTCATCATGAGCACGCTGGGCGAGTTCCGCCCCGAATGGGTCGACATGAACTCCATCGTCATCGTCGGCTCCAGCACCACCCGGTACGTCACCTCCGGCGGCGGCGAGCAGCGCATGGTGACGCCCCGCGACTACCAGTGGATGCCGCACACCGCCCAGACCGACTCCGAGGAGAAGACCAGATGAGCACCCCCCTGATCATCGCCGCCCACGGCACCCGCGACGCCGACGGAGAGCAGACCTGCCGCCGGTTCGTCGAGCGCGTCGCGCGCGCGCTGCCCGATGTGAAGGTCGGCCTCGGCTTCGTCGAACTGAACCAGCCCGGCATCCCCCAGGCGCTCACCGACATCGTCGACGGCGAGGAGACCCGCCGGGCGGTCGTCGTCCCGCTGATGCTGGGTACCGGCGCCCACGTCCGCCGCGACATCCCCGGCTTCATCGCCGAGGCGCTCGAGGAGGTTCCCGGCGCCCGCATCGACTACGCGCCACACCTCGGCGCGGACCCCCGCCTTGTGGACGCCGTCAACCAGCGCATCGACGCCGCCATGGGGGACTGGCGGCGCGACGAGACGTGCCTGGTCTTCGTCGGACGCGGCGCCGTCGTGGCGGACGCGAACGCCGATCACGTGCGGCTGGCCCGCATGCACTACGAGGCGGGCGGCTGGGCCGACGTGCAGGAGTGCTTCATCCAGGTCACCCGACCCAGCCTTCCCGAGGGCCTCGACCGCGCCTACGCCGCCGGCCACCGCCAGCTCGTGGTAATGGGCCACTGGATCTTCCCCGGCCGGCTCCGTTCGTGGACGTTCCAGCAGGCCGAGGCCTGGGCCGCGGCGCACCCCGACGCGCGGGTCCGCGTCGCCGAGGTCATCGGCGACTGCGACGAGCTCGCGGCCGTCGTGATCGACCGGTACCGCGAGGCGATGCCCGAGGCCGCCGCTGAGGGGTCACCCGCCTACGTGGCCGGGCTGCTGCTGACCGGCCGCCGCGTCGTCGTGGTCGGCGGGGGAGTCGTCTCCACCCGCCGCGTGCCGAAGCTGATAGCGGCGGGTGCCCGCGTCACGCTCGTCTCCCCGACGGCCACCGGGGCGCTGCAGGCCCTCGCGGCAGCCGGGGATGTGGCATGGGAGCGCCGGGAGTTCGCGGAGGGCGACCTCGAGGGCGCCTGGTACGTGCTGGCCGACACCGACGACCCCGGCGTCAACGCCCGTGTGGTGGCAGAGGCCGAGCGCCGCCACACCTTCTGCGTGCGCGCCGACGACGCCGTACAGGGCACCGCGTACACGGCCGCGTCGCGGGGTGTCGGGCACCTGACGGTGGCGGTCGTCGGCGACCGCAACCCGCGGCGTTCCCGCCACGTGCTGGAGGCCATCGTCGGCTCCGAAGACGTGCGTCAGGCGATCGCGGAGCCGTTCCGGCGCAACTGACGAGACACGCGGGCCCGGGTACTTCGCGTACCCGGGCCCGCGCCGCCTCTCAGTCCTGTCGGGAGGTGTTGGTCAGCTCGTCGGTGCTGGCGATGGCGTTGACGGCCGCCACCGTCATGGCGCTGCCGCCCCGGCGGCCGCGCACCACGAGGTACTCCAGGCCCAGCGGAGACTCGATCAGGGCCTCCTTCGACTCGGCGGCGCCCACGAAGCCGACGGGGATGCCGATCACCGCGGCCGGCCGGGCGCCCGTCTCGGCGACGACCTCGAGCAGCCGGAACAGTGCCGTCGGGGCGTTGCCGATGGCCACGACCGCGCCGTCGAGCCGCGGGGCCCACGCGTCGACGGCGGCCATGGTCTTGGTGATGCCGCGATAGGCGGCGTCGCGCGCGATGGCCTCGTCCTTGATGTGACACACGACGTCGTTGCGGGCGGGCAGCCGCGACGAGATGATGCCGGTGGCCACCATCGACGAGTCGCACAGGATCGGGGCCCCGGCACGCAGGGCGGCGTTGGCCGCCGCGACGACACCGGGGGTGAAGGCGACGTCGTCGGCGATGGACGGGTCGCCCGCGGCGTGCACCATGCGGACGACGGCGCGGCTCACGTCCGCGGGGAAACGGGTCAGATCGGTCTCGGCGCGGATGATCCGGAAGGACTCCTCGTAGATCTCGGAGCCGGTGCGCAGGTAGGGGTTCGACACGCTCGTCACCCTAGATCACCCTTAACCCACCCCGCCTTACGGGCCGGATTACGACGTGCTGTAGTTGGTTTCACAATCATAGAAATGCTCGGACGAGCTGCCAGGAACCCGGGGACTCATCCGGGACGGTCGCGCCACTGTGAGCCGCCCTGCGGGGCGGAAGTCAGGAACTGGTCTCATCCGAGCCTTGACCCCGGGACGCGCAATCCCGGACAAAGGAGTTCGGCGATGCATATCGCTGAGGGATTTCTCCCTCCCCTCGAGTGTGCCGTGTGGTATGCCGCCAGTGCACCCTTCGTCATCCACGGCGCCCGCGCCGTGATCCGCAAGGCCAAGGAATCGCCGGAGAACAAGCTGCTGCTCGCGGCCGCCGGCGCCTTCACCTTCGTCCTGTCCGCCATCAAGCTGCCGTCCGTGACCGGCTCGTCGTCGCACCCGACGGGCACCGGCGCCGGAGCCGTGCTCTTCGGACCGCCTGTGATGGCCTTCCTCGGCACCATCGTCCTGCTCTTCCAGGCGCTGCTGCTGGCGCACGGCGGCATCACCACGCTGGGCGCCAACGTGTTCTCCATGGCGATCGCCGGCCCGTGGGCGGGCTACGCGTGCTGGAAGCTCGTGAAGAAGTTCGGCGGTCCCATGTGGCTCGGCGTCTTCCTCGCCTTCTTCTTCGCCGACCTGGTGACGTACGTCGTGACCAGCTTCCAGCTGGCCATCGCGTACCCGGATGAGGTCACCGGCCTGCTGGGCGCCGCAGCCAAGTTCCTCGGCATCTTCGCCGTCACGCAGATCCCGCTGGCCATCGCCGAGGGTGTCCTCGGCATCCTGCTGTTCGGGTTCTTCGCGCGCGTCGCGCCCGACCAGATGATCCGCCTGGGCGTCATGCCCCAGACCGAGAAGGCGGCCGCACATGTTTAAGCGCAAGGACTGGTTCGTCGGCCTGGCCCTGCTGGCCGTGATCGTCGTCATCTTCATCTTCAGCTTCGCGATGGCTCCCCAGCCGTCCGAGGGGGACGAGAGCTTCGTAGGAACCGACTCCATCGTCACCGAGGTGCTGGAGGAGCACGGCGTCGAGCCGTGGTTCAACCCGATCTGGGAGCCCGGCTCCGGTGAGATCGAGTCCGGCCTCTTCGCCATCCAGGCCGCCCTCGGCGCCGGCATCGTCGGCTTCGTGCTGGGCAACTTCCGCGGCCGCGCCGTCAAGGCGAAGGAGCTGGAGGAGGCACCCCAGCCCGAGGCTGCCCCCGCGGGTGATGAGTAGCAATCACGAGTCAGCGATCGACGATGCCGCCTGGGCCAGCCCGTGGCGGCGTCGTCGCGTCGGCGAGAAGGTCACCCTCAGCGTCGCGCTCATCCTGACCGCACTTCTGACCGACCCGTGGCCGGGATGCGCACTGGTCGCTGTCATCTCCCTGATCCTCATCCTCGGCTCCGCCCGGATCCGCCCGACGCTGCTCGTCACCGTGATGGCCGCGCCGGTCGCATTTCTGCTCGTCGGGGCGCTGCCGGTCGCCGTGCACATCGGGGCCGACGGCTGGGGGATCGGGCCGCTCAGGGTCAGCGCCACCGGCCTGGCGACGGCGCTGGGCCTGCTGGCGCACGGCATCGCCGGCACGCTCGCGGTCATGGTGCTGGCCACGACCACGCCCATGGTCGACCTGCTCACCTGGATGCGCACGCTCCACGTGCCGGACACCCTGCTGGAGATCGCCTCGCTGACCTACCGCATGCTGTTCGTGCTGCTCGGCACCACCTGGGCAGTCCACCAGGCCCAGCGGGCCAGGCTGGGCGACGACGCCTCCTGGGGGCGCCGCATGCACACGGCGGCCGGCACGACGGGCAGCATCATGCTGCGGAGCTGGCAGCGGGCGGTCCGTCTGCAGGAGGGGCTCGAGGGTCGTGGCTTCGAGGACGCGCTCGTCACGCTCAGTCCGCGTCGTGAGCGCTCCTGGCCCTTCATCGTCATGACTCTGGCCGCGGTCTCGGTCGTGTGGGTCGCCACGTGGGTGGCGCCATGACAGCCCTGCTCAGCGCCACGGCACTCGTCGCCGGCTTCCACGGCCGACCCCCGGTGCTCGACGGCGCGACCGTCGAGATCCACGAGGGGCGCCGTGTCGCGCTGCTCGGCGCCAACGGGTCCGGGAAGACCACCCTGCTCAGGTCCCTGTCGGGGGCTCTCAAGCCGCGAGCGGGCGAGATCTGCGCCGACGGCCGCCCCGTCGGCCAGCGACGCGAGGACCTGCGCCTGCACCGGCGCTTCTGCCAGCTGGTGCTGCAGGACCCCGACGATCAGCTGTTCTCCGCCGATGTGCGCCAGGACGTCTCCTTCGGGCCGCTCAACCTCGGGCTCAGCGATAACGAGGCAGCTGCCCGCGTCGAGGAGGCGCTGGATCTGCTGTCGGTCACGCACCTGGCCGAGCGTCCCACCCACCAGCTCAGCTACGGCGAACGCAAGCGGGTCGCGATCGCGGGGGCGGTCGCGATGCGGCCCCGCGTGCTGCTGCTCGACGAGCCGACCGCCGGCCTCGACCCGGCGGGCGTGGAGGAGCTGATGGCGACCCTCGCCGGGCTCAGCGCCACGGTGGTGCTGGCGACGCACGACGTCGACCTCGCCCTCAGCTGGGCCGACGAGGTCGCGGTCGTGCACGACCACACCGTCCGCCAGGGGCCGCCGCTCCTGCTCGGCGACGAAAAGCTGCTCGCCGCCGCGCGCCTGCGCAGCCCGTGGCAACTCGAGCTGTGCCGGCGCCTCGGGCTACCGACGTCGCCGCTGCCCCGCACGGTGGACGACATCGTCGCGTCCGTGAGGGAGGTGAGGGGTGCTACTCCTTGACCAGCGCCCACTGGATGACGGTGCGGGCCGGGGTCCAGCCACGGAGGCCGCCGAGCGGCGCCGCGGTCTCGACCTGGATGCGGCAGAGCTCGCCGCCCCAACGCTCCTGCGCGGCCACGGCCAGCATCTCCGCCTCGATCGTCACGCCGTGCAGCACCAGGCGACCGCCCTCGGGGAGGGCGGCGTGCGCGATCTCCAGCACCGTCATGGAGCCGCCCCCGCCGACGAAAACCGCGTGCGGGGCGGGCAGCTCGCGCAGCATCTCCTCGGCGTCCCCCTCGGCCAGCGTGAACGCGCCGGGCACGGTCAGGCGGTCGGCATTGGCCAGCGCGCGTTCGGCCCGCTCGGCGCGTCGCTCGATCCCGATCGCTCGCGCGCCGTCGGCACCCCGGCACCATTCGACGCTGATCGAACCGGCGCCGGTGCCGACGTCCCACAGCAGCTGGCCCGGCAGGGGGCGCAGGTGGGCGAGGGCGCTGGCGCGCACCACGCGCTTGGTGATGAGCCCGTCGTGGGCGAAAGCGGCGTCGGGCAGCCCGGGGGCGGAGCCGAACAGGGCCTGGTCGCGGTCGATGATCACGACGCGATCCTAACCAGGGAGGACCGATGACCAGAGGAGCGACCCCCGTCGCGCCCGACGACGGGCTCACGACCGCCGAGCGCCGCCGCCGACCCGTCGTGCTCGTCAACACCGGCGACGGCAAGGGCAAGACCTCGGCCGCCATGGGCGTGGCACTCCGCGGCTGGGCCCAGGGCTGGGACGTGGGCGTCTACCAGTTCGTGAAGTCCGCCAGCTGGCGCACGGGGGAGCGCGACGCGCTGACCCGGCTCGGCGAGCTCTCCGGCGCCGTCACATGGGAGCAGATGGGCACCGGCTGGTCCTGGACCCGTCGGGGCGAGGGGCAGCAACTGGAGGCGCGCGAGGCCGCGGTCGAGGGCTGGGAGCACATCCGCGCCGGTCTCGCGGAGCAGCGCCACCGCCTCTGGATCCTCGACGAGTTCACGTACCCGATGGACTGGGGCTGGATCGACGCCGGCGAGGTGGCCGAGGCGCTCCGGGCCAGGCCGGGCACGCAGCACGTCGTGCTCACCGGCAGGCGCTGCCCGCAGGCCATCGTCGACGTCGCCGACCTCGTCACCGAGATGCGCAAGATCAGGCACCCCTTCGACAACGGGCAGCGCGGGCAGGCGGGGATCGAATGGTGAGCATCCCCCGCGTCGTCATCGCCGCGCCGGCCTCCGGCCACGGCAAGACCACCGTCGCGACCGGCGTGATGGCAGCGCTCGCGTCGCGCGGCACCCGCGTCGCACCATTCAAGGTCGGGCCCGACTACATCGACCCCGGCTACCACACGCTCGCCGCCGGCCGCCCCGGCCGCAACCTCGACCCGTTCCTCTGCGGCGAGGAGCTCATCGCGCCCCTGTTCGAACACGGCTCCGCGGACGCCGACATCGCGATCGTCGAGGGCGTGATGGGGCTGTTCGACGGGCAGCTCGGGACCGGCGGGTTCGCCAGCACCGCCCACGTCGCCCGCCTCATCGACGCGCCCGTCCTGCTGGTGGTCGACGCCCGTCACACGTCCCGCAGCGTCGGGGCACTCGTCCTCGGCATGGCTTCCTTCGACCCCGCGATCCGCATCGCCGGCGTGGTGCTGAACCAGGTCGGCAGCCCGCGCCATGAGGCCGAGATCCGCGACTCGCTGGTCCCGCTCGGCGTCCCCGTCCTCGGGGTCCTGCCCCGCAACCTCGACATCGAGGCACCCTCGCGCCACCTCGGCCTCGTGCCCGCCGCCGAGCGCGACGATGCAGGCATCCAGGCGATGGGGGCCGTCGTCGCCGAGCACCTCGACCTCGACGAACTGCGACGGATCGCCGGGATGGCCGGCCCGCTGGCGGCGACGCCCTGGGATCCCGCCGCCGTCGTGACCCCTCCCTCCGACCTCCGCCCGGTCGTGGCCGTCGCCGGTGGTCGCGCCTTCACGTTCCGCTATCCCGAGACCGACGAACTCCTCCGGGCCGCCGGCTGCCTCCCCGTCACCTTCGACCCCATGACCGACACCGCGCTGCCCGAGGGCACCGCCGGCCTGTGGATCGGCGGCGGATTCCCCGAGATGCACGCCACCGACCTGGCCGGCAACGCCTCGCTGCGCGAGGCGGTGCGCGAAGCTGTCGCCGACGGGATGCCGACCGTCGCCGAGTGCGCCGGCCTGCTGTACCTCTGCCGGCAGCTCGACGGCCACCCGATGGTCGGGGCGCTCCCGCACACCTCCGCCATGACCGCACGGCTGACCATGGGCTACCGCTCGGCCACGACCGGGCGCGACACGCTGCTCGGGCGGGTCGGCGAGACGGTGACGGGCCACGAGTTCCACCGCACCCACTGCGAAGCGGGCGACCCGCCGGCCTGGCTGCTCGACGGCCGCCCCGACGGGGTCGCGTCGACGACGCTGCACGCCTCCTACCTGCACGTGCACTGGGCGGGGCACCCGCAGCTCGCGCAGCGCTTCGCCGACGCAGTGCACGCCTTCGCCGTCCGTCCGGCGGCGCCCGACCTGCTTCACCACGGCGACCGCGACATCGCCCCGGGCCTGGTGGACCTCGCCGTCAACGTCCGCCAGCCCGCCACTCCCGCCTGGCTCGTCGAGGCCATCGTCCGCGACGCCGACTGGGCCGCCTACCCCGACCCCGCCCCGGCCCGGGCCGCGATCGCCCGGCACCACGGCGTCGACGAGGCCATGGTGCTGCCCGTCGCGGGGGCCGCCGAGGCGTTCACGCTCGTCGCCCGCGCGCTGGAGGGCACCTCCCTCGTCGTGCACCCCCAGTTCACCGAGCCGGAGGCCGCGCTGCTCGCCGCCGGGCGGACCCCCACCCGCCACGTGCTGGCCGCGGCCGACGGGTTCCGCCTCGACCCCGCCCGCGTGCCCGCCGCCGACCTGATCGTCGTCGGCAACCCCACCAACCCGACCGGCGTGCTGCACCGCGCCGAGGACCTGCTCGCGCTCGACTCCGGCATCCTCGTCGTCGACGAGGCCTTCGGCGACACGATCCCCGGAGAGCCCGAGACGCTCATCGCGCCCCACATGGCCGGACGCCTCGTGCTCCGCTCGCTCACCAAGACCTGGGCGCTCGCGGGGCTGCGCGTCGGCTACGTCGTCGGCGACCCGACGCTCATCGCCCGGCTCGCGGCCCAGCAGGCCCCCTGGTCCGTCTCCACCCCCGCGGTCGCCGCGACCGTCGCCTGCCTGGCCGACGGACGCCGGCTCGACGCTGACCGCCTGGCCCGCGAGGGGGCCGCCGCCCGCGCCGACCTGGTCGCCCGCCTGACGGAGGTCGGCCTGCACCCCGTGCCCGGCCAGGCGCCCTTCGTGCTCGTCGACACGGCCGCGATAGCTGCCGGATCGCTGCGGGAGCCGCTGGCGAGCCGCGGCTTCGCAGTCAGGCGCGGGGAGACCTTCCCCGGGCTCGGGCCGACCTGGCTACGGTTGGCCGCACGGGACCCACACACCCACGCGGGGCTGATTGCCGCCCTGCTCGACATCAAGGAAGACGCATGCAACGAGAACTGATCCCCGGCGAGGTCGTACTGGTCGGCGGCGGTCCCGGCGACCCCGACCTGCTCACGGTCGCCGGACTGCGGGCCGTACAGCAGGCCGACGTCCTCGTGCACGACCGCCTCGGGCCGCTCGAGGTCCTCGACCAGGCCCCCGACGGCGCGGAGCGGGTCAACGTGGGCAAGATCCCACGCGGCGCGTTCACGCCCCAGGAGCGGATCAACGAGATCCTCATCGAGCGGGCCCGCAAGGGCCTGAAGGTGGTCCGCCTCAAGGGCGGCGACTCCTTCGTGTTCGGCCGCGGCGGCGAGGAGTGGCAGGCCTGCGTCGAGGCCGGCGTGCCCGTGCGGGTCATCCCCGGCGTCACCTCCGCGGTGTCGGTTCCCGCGCTCGCGGGCATCCCGGTCACGCACCGCTCGCTGTCGCAGGGATTCACCGTCGTCAGCGGCCACGTGCCGCCCGACGACCCGCGCTCCACCATCGCGTGGGACGCGCTGGCGAAGGGCCGCACGACGCTCGTGCTGCTGATGGCCGTCAAGAACCTCGGAGCCATCGCGACCCGCCTGCAGGATGCGGGCATGCCCGCCGACACGCCGGCGGCCATCGTGCAGGAGGGCTCGACCGAGCGTCAGGCCGCGTGGGTCAGCACGCTTGCCTCGATCGGCGACGTGGCGCGGGCCAACGACGTCCAGCCGCCGGCCATCGCCATCATCGGCGACGTGGCGAAGCTGGGGCTGGACTGAGCGCCTGCTCCAGCATCCGGTCGAGCACGACGGCGCGGTCGAACTGCAGCGCATAGCCCCGCGCCCGGTCCTCCCAGGCCGAGCGCTCATCGTCGCTCATGTCGACCGCCCGCCGCAGCGCCTCCGCGATGGCGTCGGGGTCCTGCACGGGCACGATCATGGCCGTGTCGCCGACGGCCTCGGGCACTCCGCCGGTCGTCGTCGTGATCACCGGGCCGCCGCCGGCGAGCATCTTCTCCACGAGCGCGATGCCGAACGTCTCGATGAACTCCGGCCGCGGCAGCGTCGGAAGGCAGAACGCGAGCGCCCCCGCCATCAGGAACGGCTTCTCCTCGTCGTCGACGTCGGTGAGCACCGAGATGTGGTCGGCCAGCGGCGACGCGGCCGCCAGCTCCTTGATCCGCTCCTCCTGGGGGCCGCGCCCGGCTATCACGAGGCGGGCCCTGCCCGCGATGCCGCTTCGCTCGTAGCCCGCGACGAGGTCCGGCACCCCCTTCGCGTCGGTCAGGCGGGACAGGAACAGCACGTACGGCCCGCCGGGCAGCCCCCGCCTGGTCAGGACCTCGCGGCCCTCCAGCGGGTCGTGGCCCAGGTAGCTGGCGACGTCGAGGGCAGGGTAGGAGATGCCGACCCGCTCGGCGCACTGCGCGGCGAACGAGGTCCCCAGCCCGGCGTCGACCTCCTCGGCCGCGGCGACGATGACCTCCTTGGTGTAGTGCGACACTGCGAGGCAGCAGTCGCTGGCCAGGTAGGTGGCCAGCACATGGGCCGCGGCGCCGTAGCGGTGCTCGGTCACGGCCGTCCGCACGACGTTGGTGATGTCGGAGCCGACGGCCTCCGCGATGGTCAGCACGTCGACCGGCAGCCCAGTCCGACGCGCCGCCGTGACGGCCTCCTGCACCGCGATGGTGTGGGGCGTGAGGTACAGCGACAGGCACACGGTGGGGACCCCGTCGGTGAACAGCTCGACGAGCCGGCCCACGACGCCGCCGGTGTAGCGGCCGTCGACGACGCGGTAGTCGCCGACGGGCCCGGGCCGCTCCACGGTGATGCCGGGGCTGTACGGCAGGAGGTGCTCGAGCGGCTTCAGGGGCAGACCGGAGGCCTCCAGCCGGTCGATGGGCCACGTGACGATGCGCACGTCCTCGAAGCCGCGCAGGAGCGCGGCCTCCGCCAGGTTCCGGGCCTCGACGGAGTGTCCGCAGATGACCGGGTCGGCGCGCACCACGATCACGAGGCGGCGGTAGCGGTAGAGGTTCACTTCGGCCATGTGGGTTCTCCCGGGGCGTCGAGGGGGGCGGTGGAGGGGGCGCCGAGCACGGAGGCCGGCGGCACGGGCAGGGGTCTGGACGGAGGACGCGACCCGGTCGCCCATGCGCCGGGCCGGTCGCCCAGGGTGACGACGAGCTCGCCGCCCCGGTGGAGCCGATCCATGGTGAGCCACGCGCGGTCCAGCGGCCTGCCGTCCAGCGTCATGGACTGCACGTACTGTACGGGCCCGTCGGGCGTCGGCTCCCGGAAGTCGCGGGTGTGGATCGCGAACGTCCCGCCCGGCACGTCGATCTCCGCGTCGCGCCAGGACGGCGCGTTGAGCAGGACGAGGTTCTGGCCGGCGACGGGGAACAGGCCGAGCGAGGCCCACACGTACCAGGACGACAGGCCGCCCGAGTCGTCGTTGCCGGGCAGCCCGCCGCGCCCGGTGCCGAACATCTGGTGCACGCCGGCGTGCACGACCTCCGCGGTCCGGTCCGGCCGCCCCGCGTAGGTGTAGGCCCAGGGGGCGTCCATGTCGGGCTCGTTGTTGAGGCCCTCGAAGCGGCCCAGCGCGTAGCCGGCCTCCAGCTCGGCCCTGCCCGGCCGCTGCCCGGGCTGGGTCACGGGGTCGGCGCCGAAGCCGAAGAACCGGTCGAGCAGCGCGACGAAGGCGTCGTCCCCGCCGACGTCGGCGATCCGCTTCTCCATGTCGTGCAGCAGCCTGAACGAGTAGTTCCACGTCGTCCCCTCGTAGAACGTGGAGGAGCGCAGCAGCCCGGTCGCGGGATCGAAAGCGGCGGGCCACCCGTTCGACAGGGCCGCCAGCTCGTCGGCCAGCTTCCCGTCGCGCTGGCGCCGGGCCACCAGCGCGGTGCACCAGTACCCGAAGGCCAGGTCGAGCACGTGCGTGATCGGGTGCGTGATGCCTCCCAGGATGTACTCCTCGCCGTAGGTGCGGCGCAGGTCGGCGACCATGTGCACCAGCGCCCAGTTCCAGTCGATGCCGGTGGCGCCCAGCGCGCACAGGTCGGCGAGCAGCGTGTGGGCGAGCGCGCTGGCCTGCCGGGAGAAGCGGTCGGCGCCGCGGGCCATGCGGTAGCCGACGGGGAAGTTGCCCTCCTCCTCGCAGACCCGCAGCAGCGCGTTGGCCAGGCCGACCGAGATGTCGGGGCGCAGCGTCGTCACGAGCGGGAACTGCGTGCGGTACATGTCCCACATCGTCGAGATGTCGTACATGAAGGGGCCGTCGTTGGGCCAGAACGGCGACTCGTCCGGGGCCGAGCACGGCTTGATCAGGGAGTGGTAGACGGCGGTGGCCATCACGGTACGCCGCTCGTCGGACGGCGTGTCGACCCGCACCGCGTCGACGTGGCGGGCCCACTCGGCCGACGTCGTCGAGTGGCGGCGTTCGAACGACGGTGCGTGGTCCCCGCAGTCGGCGAGCAGGTTCTCCCGGGCCCGCTGGGTGCCGCGCAGCGAGAAGCCCATCCTGAGCTCCACGGTCTGGCCGGCATCCGCCGGCCCGGTGAACAGCAGCCCGAACGGCCGCAGCGTCGTCGGCCTGATGTCGGAGAAGTCGATCCGCGAGCCTCCGGGCATCAGGCGCCGGTCGTACCAGAGCAGCTGCCGCATCGCCGGATTGTCGATCTCCAGATACACCGCCAGGGGCGCGCCCTCGACGACGATCTCCCCGCACGCGACCCCCGGGGCGAGCAGCTCCAGCGACGCGCGCAGCGGCACCGTGGAGCCGTAGGGGATGGCCAGCCCGCCGTGCGACAGGTCGACGACGACGCGGGCGTCCTGCGCGCGCGGGAACGTGTAGCGGTGCACGGCGGACTTCGGGCCGACGGTGATCTCCGCCGTGATGCCCGACGACAGGACGGCGCGGTAGTAGCCGGGGGATGCCTCCTCCTCGACGATCTCCCAGGAGCGGCCGAGCTCGTCGAGGCTCAGCACCATGGGCGTCACGCGGAAGTAGTTGTAGTACTTGCGGATCGCCCCGGTGCCGGACTGCTGGAAGTGCGTGAACCCCGAGGCGCGCAGGTCGGCCATCATCGGGACGGGCCGCCCCTCGGTGCCGAGCTCGTATGGGCCGTAGCCGGTCGGGTACCCGCCGGAGTAGGAGCAGGCGGACACCATGCCGAACGGGTAGGTGGCGCCGGGGTGGGTGTTGCCGACCTGGGGCTTCGGCCACCACCAGGAGGCGGCCAGGCCGGTCGGCGCGGGCAGCGAGACGCCCGCGGTGCCGATGAAGGGGTCGACGGCTTCGAGCATGCGTCGAACACTACAAAGCCGACGGCGTCGCTCGTGTTACGCGCTCGTGAATCTTTCCAGCGTCCGCAGACAATCCGCGACGGAGCCGACAGTCTCCACCCCGGCGGGCCCGGGGGAGCGGCGCACGATCACGACCCGGGCCCCGGCCCGGGCGGCCGCGTCGAGCTTCGGGGCCGTCGAGCCGCCGCCCGAGTCCTTCGTGACAAGGCAGTCGATGCCCTCGCGGGTGAAAAGGAGGGACTCGTCTGCCGCAGTGAACGGGCCGCGGGACACGAGCAGGCGCCAGGCCTGGGGCAGGTCGCGGTCGGGGGGCTCGGTGACGCGGGCCAGCACGGGCAGGGCATCGAGGGCCGGGGAGTAGTCGAGCGTGTGCAGCCGGCCGACCGTCAGCAGCGGGCGCCTCGCGCCCAGGTCCAGCACGGCGGCCGCGGCCGCGGGGTGGTCGTCCACCCAGGCCCAGGCCCCGGCCGACTCGTGGGTCCCCCAGCCGGGGCGCTCGACGCGGATCAGCGGGACGCCCGCGGCCCGGCAGGCGTCGGCCGCGTTCCGGCTCATGGTCGTGGCGAACGGGTGGGTGGCATCCACCACCACGGCGACGGCGTTCCCCCGGAGGAAGTCCGTCAGCCCGTCGACCCCGCCGAAGCCGCCGACCCGGACCGGGCCGGCGGCCGGGGTCGAGGCTGTCCGGCCGGCCAGCGACAGCAGGTGGGGTGCGCCGAGGCCGGCGAGGGCCTCGGCGAGGAGCCGCCCCTCGACCGTGCCGCCGAGGATCAGGATCATGGACCCCATCCTGCCGCGTCAGCCGACGCGCACCAGCATCTTGCCGACGTTCGCGCCGCGCATCATGGCGAGGAACGCCTCGACCGTGTTGTCGATGCCGTCGACGATGGTCTCGTCGTAGGCGATCCGGCCCTCGGAGAACCAGCCGGCCATCCGCTGCTGGAACTCGCCCGCCAGGTCGAGGTGGTTGCCGAGCGTGAATCCGCGCAGCGTCAGGCCGCGCGTGACGATGTTGGACATGTTGTCCGGGCCGGGGACGGGACCATCGGCGTTGTAGGTGGAGATAGCGCCGCACAGCGCGGCGCGGCCGCCGTCGTTGAAGGCGTCGAGGGCTGCGGTGAGGTGGTCCCCGCCGACGTTGTCGAAGTAGACGTCGATGCCGTCGGGGGCCGCCTGGGCGAGCAGTTCCCGCACTTCGCCGTCGTGGTAGTTGAAGGCCGCGTCGAAGCCGTACTTCTCGTGCAGCAGGGCGACCTTGGCGGCGGACCCGGCCGAGCCGATCACCCGGGAGGCGCCCAGCAGGCGGGCGAGCTGCCCGACGGCGGAGCCGACCGCGCCCGCGGCGCCCGAGACGAAGACGGTCTCGCCGGGCTGCAGCGAGGCGATCCGGGTCAGGCCGACGTAGGCGGTCAGTCCGGTCATGCCGAGGATGTGCAGCCGCAGCGACAGCGGCACGCCCGGCAGCTCCGGGATGACCTGGAACGTGGCGGCGTCGTCCTGCACGACGTCGGACCAGCCGTGCTGGTGCAGCACGACGGCGCCGACGTCGACACCGTCGGCGGCGGACTCGATGACGCGGCCGACCGCGCCGCCGGTGATGGTGGCGCCCAGCGCATACGGCGCGACGTAGCTGCGGCCCTCGTTCATGCGGCCGCGCATGTACGGGTCGACGGAGACGAAGGCGTTGGCGACGCGGACCTGGCCGGGGGCCAGCTCCGGCAGGGTCACGCGGACGGTCTGGAAGTTCTCCGGCGTCGGCCACCCCTCGGGACGGGAGACGAGATGGATCTGGGTGCTTGGTGCGGTGCTCATGAAAGGAACTCCTGGGGTCAGAGGGCGAATGCGAGGACCAGCACGACCACCGCGAGCAGGGGCAGCGTGCCCTGCTTCACCGCGGCGGGCCGCTTGTCGGGGCTGGAGAGGAACAGGACGAGCGCGGCGGCCGCCATGGAGCCCACGCCGGCGAGCGTGAGGGAGGCTCCGACGACGGCGCTGCCCGCCGCCCAGGCGACGATGCCGATGCCGGCCACCACCGCGAGGAAGAGGTTGTAGAAGCCCTGATTGAAGGCGAGCTCGCGCGTCGCGGTGGCCTCCTCCTCGGAGGTGCCGAACACGGCGCGGGCCCGGCCGGTGGTCCAGGCGAGAGACTCGAGATAGAAGATGAAGACGTGCAGGGCCGCCGCCAGGGCGGCGAGCACGAGGCCGAGGACGATCACGATGGCTCTCCTTGCGTGGACACGATTGTGGACTGCTCGATCCACTATATATACTGAACCGGTCGATCCACAAAAAGTAGCGAGGAGGCGGCCATGGGCAGGACGCCGACATACGACCGGGGCGAGGTGGTCCGCGCGGCACGCGGCGTGTTCTGGCGCACGGGCTACGAGGGCGCGTCGCTGCCGGAGCTCGAGGAGGCCACCGGGCTGGCCAGGTCCAGCCTCTACCACGCCTTCGGCTCCAAGCGCGGCCTCTACGACGCGGCGGTCGAGAGCTACCTCGACGAGATCGTCCGGCCCCGGCTGGTGCCGCTGACGAGGGAGAGGGTCGCGCCCGACGCGATCCTGGACTACCTCTCGGGGCTCGCCGACGCGCTGCGCCGGTCACCCGTCTCGGCGAGCGGCTGTCTCCTGATCAACTCCGCGACGGGGTCGCTCGGCGACGACGCGTCCGTCGCCCGGGTCGTGACCGCGTACCGCGCCGAGCTGCGCGGCGCGCTCGGCCGCGGGGTCGACGCGTATCTCCCGGGGCTGCCCCCGGCCCGGCGCGGTCGTCTGTCCGACGCCGTCACGGGGCTGGTGGTCTCGGCCTTCGCCCTCACGCGCGTGTCTCCCGACGAGGCCGTCGAGGGCCTGGAGGCCGCGGCCGGCCTGCTGTGCGACGCGAGGTTGGCTCAGGCCTCCTGAGTCTGCGGGCGCCAGGCCTCCGGCTGCCAGATGCAGGTCGGGTCGCTGGCCAGCGGGTCCCCGAGCATGGCGTTGGCGCGGGCGCGGGACCCGCCGCAGATCCAGTTGAACTCGCACACGCCGCACTTGCCGGAGTACCCGGACGGGTCGCGCAGCGCCTTCATCATCGGCGCGGTGGCGTAGATCTCGTGGAACGGGCGCTCCTTCACGGAGCCGCAGTTGTAGGACAGGAACCCCGACGGGTAAACGTCGCCGATGTGGTCGACGAATGCGAAGCCGCGGCCCGAGTTCACGCCGATCGGCGGGCGCGGGGGACGGCGCTCCAGCACCTCGCCCAGCAGCGCCTCGGTCTCGGCCTCCAGTCGTGCGTGGAGCTCGCCCGTGGGTGGCATCGGCTTCCCGGCGGCGCGCGCGTCGTCGCGCTGGATGGCGACGCGGCGGTAGTTGGGGGCCTCGGTCACCTTCACGGCGATGCGGTCGGAGACGTCGTGCAGCCAGTGCAGCACGTCCTCCATCTCCTCGGGGCTCAGCGGCTCGAGGTTCGATCCGCGGCCCATCGGGACGAGGAAGAGCAGGTACCACATGTGGGCGCCCATCTCCATGACCGTCTTCAGGATCTGCGGGAGCTCGTGGACGTTGTTGCGGCAGATCGTGGTGTTCACCTGGAATCGGAAGCCGTGCTTGACGACGAGCTTCGCGGCCTCGAGCGAGTCGGCGAAGGTGCCGTCGATGCCGCGGAAGGAGTCGTGGGTCTCGGCGGTCGCGCCGTCGAGCGAGATGGAGAATGCCTTGACGCCGGCCTCGCGGACCGAGGCGAGGCGCTCGTCGGTCAGCAGGGGGGTGACCGACGGCGACAGCGCCATCGGCAGGCCGATCGAGGTGCCGTAGGAGATGAGCTCCTCCAGGTCGTCGCGTTCGAACGCGTCGCCGCCGGACAGGATCACGATGGGCCGCGGCGTCCCGTAGGAGGCGAAGTCGTCGAGCAGTGCCTTGCCCTCCGCGGTGGTGAGCTGACGCGGGTCCGCCTTGGTGAACGCGTCGGCGCGACAGTGGCGGCAGGCGAGCTGGCAGGCCCGGGTGACCTCCCAGACCAGCACGTGCGGGCGCTCGCCCGGATCGTGGTGCAGCGTCCGGACGACGCCCTTGCGGGCGGTGTGGGGGTGCCCGCCCGGGTGCCCGCCGGGGTGCCCGCCGGGGTGGCCGAAGGGGTATCCGGGCGCGGCGGGGGTCTCGACTGCGGAGCTGTCCATGCGTTGGATACTACGTCGTGTCGTTCCCCGGCCGGGAGCCGGGCCGGTGCTGCCGCGGGCAGACGACGCCGGTGAAGCCGCCCCGGGTGCGTTAGGTTGAGTGTGGAGGTGGCGGGTGACAGACAACATGGACTTCGACTTCGACTTCGACGACACGCAGCGGGAGGCGTGGGACGAGTTCGCGCGCCGCCTGGACGAGGTCCTCTCCGTGATGGACTCCACGGCCGACCTCACGATCTCCGTCGCCTCGACGGTGCCCGGCCTCAGGCCGGGCATCCGGTTCTCCGTGCGGCGGCCCGGCGTGGTGAGCGCCTTCGTGACGCGCCCCGTCGACGCCTCCGGCGCGGGCCCGGCCCAGGCCGCCAAGCTCGAGGCCCTCGGCTGGGCGGCGCCGACCGCCGAGATCCCCTCGTTCCACACTGAGGCGGACCAGGCGGACTCCGCGGCGCTGGCGGAGCTGGCCCGCGCGACGCTCGCCGACGTGTTCGACGTGCTTCACCCCGTCTTCCTCGAGCCCGACCAGCTCGCCGAGATCCTGCAGGTGCAGACGCACTGGACGCCGCTGGAGCCCCGCTCTCTGACCAAGGCCGAGAAGCCGCTCAAGCCGGGCAGCAAGGCGGAGCTCGACCAGTTCGTCGAGGTCGAGCTGCGCCGCCTGTTCAAGCATCCGCCGCTGCGCAACGAGCAGGGGGACATCGCGATCCGCGTCGGCTCGACCATGGTCTTCCTCCGGACGACCCCCGACGCGCAGGAACTGCTGCTCTTCTCCGCGATCGTGCACGACGTCGTCGGGAGATCCCGGGCGTGCGAGGTCCTCAACGACCTGAATGTCGAGTCGCGCTACGGCCGCTTCGCCCTGCACCGCGACCGCGTGTTCGTCCAGCTGTCCGTGCCGACCCAGCCCTTCGTCCCGGCCCACCTGCAGCAGGCGTTGCGGGTGCTCAGCCGCATCGCCGACGGCATCGACGACGCGCTGGCCAGCAAGCTGGGCGGACGCACCACGTTCCAGGTCTCCTGACAAGCGGACCGGTAGCGCTAGGGTTGAGGCATGCAGGAACCTGTGACGTACTTCTCCCGGCTCGATGGCGACGAGTGCTGGTCGCTGCTGGCCGACGTGCGCGTCGGGCGGCTCGCTTGGGCGGCGGTGGACGGCCTCACCGTGGTTCCCGTCAACTTCCTCTCCGATGGGCGACAGATCGTCTTCCACACCGCACCCGGCACCGTGCTCGCGTCGTTGACGCAGCCGACGGACGTGGCGTTCCAGGTCGATCAGATCGACGAGGAGACGGCTGTGGGCTGGTCGGTGCTCGTGCGCGGCACCACGGGGCCGGTCGAGGCGGACAGCGTGAGCTGGCTGGCCGACGACCGCACCGTCGGGATCGCCGTGACGGCGACCAGCATCGATGGACGTGTCCTGTCCGGGACCGTGAGGAGTGAGGAGCCCCACCATGACTGAGAAGACCCAACCTCTGATCGTCGTCGGCGTCGACGGCAGCGACGACGGCCTGCGTGCCGTCAGGTTCGGCACCGGGGCGGCGCTGCGCCGCGACGGCGAGCTGCTGCTCGTCAACGCGGTGGACGACACGCTGATGGCCGGCGCCTGGGGCGTCGTGTACGACCCGGAGGTGCTGCAGGCCGCCGGCGTCACCGCCAACGAGCAGGCCAAGGGCATCGCTCTGGAGGCAGGCCTGCCCGCCGACCGCATCCGCACCGAGGTGGTGATGGGTTCTCCGGGCGGCGTCATGGCACGCCTGTCCGAGGTCGCCGACCTCATCATCGTGGGTCGCCGCGCCGCCTCCGGCCTCGAGCGCATGTTCGTCGGCTCCACGTCGGTCGCGGTCGTCGCCAACGCCTCGTGCCCCGTCGTCGTCATCTCCGCGGCCGCGCACCCTGACCCCGTCGGCCAGAAGGGCATTATCGGGGTCGGCCTGCAGACCGACCCCGGCTCCGAGGCGACCCTCGAGGCCGCGTTCGAGCAGTGCGAGCGTTTCACGGACAAGCTGGAGATCGTGCACGCGGTACAGCCCCCGGTCGGGATCTTCGCGCGCAAGCTGACCCCGGCCCAGCTCGACGAGCAGGTCCGCTTCGCCCAGGGCGGCATCGAGGCCCTCGCGGCCGGCGTCGCCGAGCGCCACCCCGGCGTCGAGTACAGCGTTCACGTCGCGATCGACAGCCCGATCAACTACCTCGTCAGCCGCAGCGCCAACTACGACATGCTCGTGCTGGGCGTCGGCGAGTCGTCGATCCCCGGCATCAGCCTCGGCGGGCTCATGCGCGGCCTGATGGCCCACGCGCTGTGCCCGCTGTACATCAGCCGCGGATGACCCCAGGCGACTCACCACCCGACATCACCGTAGAGCCCGGCCTCCCCATCGCGGCGGAGGCCGGGCGCATCGCGCACCTGGTGCGCGAAAACCAGGTTGTGGTCGTCGCCGGCGAGACCGGATCCGGCAAGACCACGCAGCTGCCCAAGATCTGCCTGCTCGCAGGCAGGCAGCGCATCGCCCACACGCAGCCCCGCCGCATCGCCGCCCGCACCGTCGCGCAGCGCATCGCCGTGGAGTGTGGCGTCGAGCTCGGCGACTTCGTCGGCTACCAGGTCCGCTTCACGCGCCAGACCAGCGCCGCCACGCGCATCAAGGTCATGACCGACGGCATCCTGCTCGCCGAGCTGACGCACGACGAGATGCTGCGGAAGTACGACACGATCATCATCGACGAGGCGCACGAGCGCAGCCTCAACATCGACTTCCTGCTCGGCTATCTCAAGCAGCTGCTCCCGCAGCGCCCCGAGCTGCGCGTCATCGTCACCTCCGCGACCATCGACACCGCCCGCTTCTCGGCCCACTTCGACAACGCCCCCGTCGTCGAGGTCTCGGGCCGCACGTTCCCCGTCGAGACGCGCTACCAGCCGCTGGAGGAGGGTCAGGACGAGATCGACGGGGTGGCCGGCGCCGTCGAGGAGATCGTCACCGAGTCCGGCTCCGGCGACATCCTCGTCTTCCTAAGCGGCGAGCGGGAGATCCGTGACGCCGCCGAGGCCGTCGAGGCCCTCGACACCGGCCTCGAGGTGCTCCCGCTGTTCGCCCGGCTGTCCGCCGCGGATCAGCAGAAGGTGTTCCAGCCGGGCGCCAGGCGCCGCGTCGTGCTGGCCACCAACGTCGCGGAGACCTCCATCACCGTCCCGCGGATCCGCTACGTCGTCGACACAGGCACGGCCCGCATCTCCCGCTACTCCGCGCGCACCAAGGTGCAGCGGCTGCCCATCGAGCCCGTCTCGCAGGCCTCTGCCAACCAGCGGGCCGGCCGCTGCGGCCGCGTCGGCCCCGGCGTCGCCATCCGGCTCTACTCCGAGGAGGACTTCGGGTCCCGCCCCGAGTTCTCCGATCCCGAGATCCTGCGCACCAACCTGGCCACCGTCATCCTGCTGATGGCGCAGGCGGGGCTCGGCGACGTCGAACGCTTCCCGTTCGTCGAAGCGCCCGTCATCTCGCAGATCAACGACGGCGTCCGCGTGCTGCAGGAGCTCGGCGCCATCCACCCGCGCGGCCGGCATGAGGAGCTGCGGCTGACCGCCACGGGCCGCACGCTCGCCCGGATGCCGGTGGACCCACGGCTCGGGCGCATGATGATCGAGGCGTCGAAGCGCGACTGCCTCGGCACCGTGCTCGTGCTGGTCGCCGGGCTCACCGTCCCCGACGTGCGGGAGCGCCCGAGCGAGGCCCAGGCCCGCGCGGAGGAGCTGCACCGCAGGTTCTGGGGCGGGGACCCGTCGCGGCCGGCGCCGGCGGAGCCGAAGGAGTCCGGCGAGCCGAAGCGGCACACGGCCCACACCGGCACCCGCAACCAGGACGCACCGAAGCAGTCGCTCGAGGGCGGCGACTTCGAGGTGCTGCTGAACATCTGGCACTACCTGAGGAGGCGGCGTCGCGAGCTCAGCGGTAACGCCTTCCGCCGCATGTGCCGCGAGGAGTACCTGCACTTCGTCCGTTTCCGGGAGTGGGAGGACCTCGTCAGCCAGCTCCGCGAGGTGGCGAAGGAGCTCCACCTGGACACCCGCCCGAAGGGCACCATGCCCGACGCGCTGACCAGCATCCTCACCGGCCTGCTGTCGAACGTCGGCCTGGTGCAGGAGCCCGGCCGGCGCGAGGCCGGGAAGCGGCGGCCCCTGACCGAGTACCTGGGCGCCCGCGGCACCCGGTTCGCCATCCAGCCCGGCTCCTCGCTCGCGAAGTCCACGCCCTCCCTGGTGATGGCCTTCGAGCTGGTGGAGACGTCCCGGCTGTGGGCCCGCACCGTCGCGCAGGTGCGCCCCGAGTGGGTCGAGCAGGTGGCCGGCCACGTTCTCACCCGGACCCTGTCCGAGCCGTCATTCTCGCCGCGCACGGCCACCGTCAGCGCCAGCGAGCGGCTCACGCTGTTCGGCGTGCCGATCGTCGCGGGCAGGCGCACCAACTATGCGGCCGATCACCCCGCCGAGGCACGCGAGATCTTCCTCCGCAGCGGCCTGGTGGAGGGCCAGTGGGAGACGCGCGGCAAGCTCGTCTCCGCCAACCGCGCCGTGCTCGAGGAGGCGGAGAAGCTCACCGACCGGATGCGCCGGCCCGACCTGCTCATCTCCGACGACGAGCTCTACTCGTTCTACGACGGGCGCGTCCCGGCGACGGTGGTGTCCGGCTCGACGTTCGAGAAGTGGCTGCGCGGCCTGCCGAAGGAGCGGTGGCCTGCACTCACGTTCGACGACGCCGTCACGGACCCCCGGCAGCTGCGCGCCTCCGACTTCCCCGACCGCTGGGAGGTCTCCGGGCAGCGGCTGCCCGTCAGCTACGTCTTCGACCCCGGGGCCGGCGGCGACGGCGTGACCCTCACCGTCCGGCTCGAGGCCCTCGCCCAGCTCGACGGGGACCCTTTCACCTGGCAGGTGCCAGGACTGCGCCGCGAGCTGGCCACCGAGCTCATCCGCTCCCTGCCCAAGGCCGTGCGCACCAGCTTCGTGCCCGCCCCCGACTTCGCCTCCCGCGCGCTCGACTGGCTCGACGAGCGCGGCGAGACCGGCGAGGGGAGCTTCCCGGAGGCCCTCGGCCGGGCGCTCACGGCCCTGACCGGCACCATCGTGGAACCCGGCCAGTGGCGCCCCGAGACCCTCGACCCGCATCTGCGGCCCACCTTCGTCGTCGTCGACCGCGGCCGCGAGGTCGCGCGCGGAGCCGACCTCGCCGAGCTGCAGCAGCGGCTTGCGCCCAAGGTCGCGGCGAAGCTGACCAGGTCCGCGTCCAACATCACCTCGACCGGCGCCACGTCGTGGACCTTCGGCGACGTCCCGACCGAGACCAGGCTGGGCAGGGGAGTCGTCGGGTACCCGGCGCTCGTCGACGAGGGGACGACCGTCGGGGTGCGCGTCTTCGACACCCGGGACAAGGCCGACCGCTCGCACGTCGCCGGCCTGCGCCGGCTCCTGACCTGCACCAACCCCGATCCGACGAGGTGGGTCGTGTCCCACCTCGGCCGCATGGAGAAGCTCTCGTTGGCCGACTCGGCCTACCCGTCGGTGCCGGACCTCCTGGCCGACGCCTGGCTCAAGGCGGGCGAGCAGCTCGCCGCCGCGGAGGGGGACCCCGTCACGGTCCGCGGCGAGGCGGCCTACGCGAAGGTGGCGCTCGCCGTACGCCAGGAGTGCCCCGGCCGGACGCTGGACGTCGTGAACACGGCCGCGCACGCGCTGGCCGACGTCACCCGCGCCCGGCTGCTCATCGCCGACCGGCCGCAGGCCGCCGCGTCCAGGGACGTCGCGGGCCAGCTGGACAACCTGTTCTTCGCCCGGTTCATCACCGCCACACCCGACCCGTGGTTCGAGCACCTGCCACGCTACGCGGCCGCGGCGGTCGCCCGCCTGGAGGCGGCCGCGTCGAACCCCGCCCGCGACGCGCAGCTGCAGGCCCAGGTCGACGAGATGGAGGACCTGTACGCGGCTTTGACCGACGCCCAGCCTCCCGGCCCTCTCTCCCCAGCGGTCGAGGAGATCGCATTCCTGATCGAGGAGTTCCGCGTCTCGCTGTTCGCGCAGCAGCTCCGCACCTCGGTGCCCGTCTCGGCCAAGCGCATCAGGCAGGCGGTCCGCGCCGCATCCTGATGGCTCGTGCGGCGGGGCCGTGGCAGGATGGCCGGGTGCCCAAGGACGTCGTTGAACTGCTCGCTCTGTTCGATCTCACGCAGACGGGGGACCTGAGCTTCCGCGGCCCGCAGCCCCGCACGCTGCTGCAGCGGCTCTTCGGCGGGCAGGTGCTCGGCCAGACGCTGGTCGCGGCGGCCCACACCGTTCCGAGGGCCAGACACATCCATTCGCTCAACGCCTACTTCCTGCGGCCCGGCCACAACGACCTTCCCCTCGACTTCGAGGTCGAGGAGCTGCGCGACGGCAACACGTTCAGCGCGCGCCGCGTGGTCACCTGCCAGGGCGGGCGCGAGATCTTCCACATGACCGCCTCGTTCCAGGCACCCGAACCCGGCCTCGACCACTCGGCGGTGCCGCCGACCGACGGGGTCTCCCCGCCCGAGGAATGCCCGTCGCTGCGGGAGATCCTCGAGGGGCGCTTCGGCGCCCGGCTAACGCTGCTGCAGGAGTGGGAGTCGCTCGACGTCCGGTTGGCCTCGCCTCCGGATGCGGGACGCAACGGCGGCAACATGCGCGCCTGGGTGCGCACGCGTGAGCCGATGCCGGACGACCCGGTGCGGCACGCTGCCGTGCTGGCCTACCTGAGCGACATGACGCTGCTGAGCGTCACGACGATCCCGCACGAGGTGGAGTTCCTGTCGCCGTCGATGCAGATGGCCTCCATCGACCACGCGATGTGGTTCCACCGTCCGGTCCGCGTCGACGAGTGGCTGCTCTACGACATGATCTCGCCGTCGGCCTCCAGCGCCCGCGGGTTCGCCATGGGCCGGCTGTTCCAGGGTGGCCACGCCGTGGCCTCCTGTGCGCAGGAGGGCCTGATCCGCGTGCTCCCGACGACGCCCGCCTGAGAACCAGAACCGGGCCCCGCCCCCTCGCACCTGGGGCGGGACCCGGAGTCCCTGGTGGAATCGCCTTGGCTCAGGCGGCGACCCCCTGCGCTGCGCGCATCGTCGCGAGCGCCTGCCGCTCGATCTGCCGGACGCGCTCTGCGGTGATGCCCCAGTGCGTTCCGATGTCGGCGAGCTTGGCCTGGCGACCGTCGAGCAGGCCGTATCGGCGGCGCACGACGTCCTGGGACCGCTCGTCCAGGTTGGAGAGCATCTCCTCGAGGCGGCCGCGCTCCTCGGCGTCCAGTACCATCTCGTCCGGGCCGGGAGCCGTCTCGCGGGCGATCAGATCACCCAGCGCGGTGTCGCCGTCCGCCTCGACGGGGGCGTCGAGGGAGACATGCTCGCGTGCGTAACGGAGCAGGTCGACGACCCTGCTCTCCTCGAGGCCCAGCTCGTCCGCGATCTCGATCAGCTCGGGTTCGCGGCCCAGCTGGCGCTCCAGGTTGCGCCGCACCGCCGAGACCTGGTTGACCTGCTCGGCGACGTGCACCGGGAGGCGCACGATGCGACCCTGCTGCGCGATGCCGCGCGAGATGGCCTGACGGACCCACCAGGTGGCGTAGGTCGAGAACTTGAAGCCCTTGGCGTAGTCGAACTTCTCCACGGCGCGGATGAGGCCCGTGTTGCCCTCCTGAACCAGGTCGAGCAGCGGCATCTGCGCGCGGCCGTACTTGCGGGCCACGGAGACGACCAGCCGCAGGTTTGCCTGGATGAAGCGCTGCATGGCCCGCTCCCCGTCCGCCGCGACCTCGGCAAGTTCCTCGTCGGTGGCGTCCAGCGCAGTGGACTCCTCGCCGGAAATGATCCTCGATGCGTACAGGCCAGCCTCGATGCGGCGGGCGAGCTCCACTTCCTCGACGGCGGTGAGCAGTGGCGTCTTGGCGATCGCGTCGAGGTAGAGCCCCACCGCGTCCTTGCCGTTGATTCCTTCGGTGCTCCGAGCACGCGCAGTACTGTTCATGATGCAGAACCTTTCGCAGTCGTCACCAAGCACAACGCACGGGCAGGCCAAGAGGTTCCGACGAGACGCACTCTCTCGGCGAAATCATCCCTGGGTTGTACCCGGCGGCGTGCGCATCGACCCAGAGTCAGGGTTCTCCCTTAGGTCGGCGTTTGAGTCCTCGCACACCCCGTGCCAGAATGGACGGCGCGTCGCTCTTGACTACCACGGGACACTGCGCGCGCAAAAATAAGTAGGCCTCGAGAGGACGACAGTGACTGAGAACGCCGAAGGAACCGGTAAGGCCCCCCGCACCCGCCGGACCGCCAGCGCGACCTCCACCGACGAGCAGCCGAAGAAGCCCGCCACCCGAGCCAGGAGCACAGCGAGCAAGGCCGCGCCGAGGGCGACGCGGGCCCGCAAGCCGAAGGCCGAGCCAACCATCGCGCACGCCGCCACGGGCGAGGTCGAGGTGGAGTTCAAGCGTGAGGGCGACGACGTGGTTCTCACCGTCGGCGGCAAGAAGAAGTCCGTCGAGGAGAAGAAGCGCTCTCTCGACGAGGTGGACGAGTCGCAGTTCAACGAGGCCGCCGAGACGCCGCTGGCCAAGGAGCTGACCAGCGAGGAGGAGGGCTTCGCACTCTCGGACTCCGACGACGCCGATGAGCCGGAGCAACAGGTCGTCTCTGCGGGGGCCACCGCGGACCCCGTCAAGGACTATCTGAAGCAGATCGGCAAGGTCGCGCTGCTGAACGCCGTCGAGGAGGTCGAGCTCGCCAAGCGCATCGAGGCCGGCCTGTTCGCCGAGGAGCGGCTGACGGACACCGACAGGCCCGTCGCGGCCGAGGACCTGGACGACCTCGAGTGGATCTCCGAGGACGGCCGACGCGCCAAGAACCACCTCCTCGAGGCGAACCTGCGCCTCGTCGTCTCGCTCGCCAAGCGCTACACCGGCCGCGGCATGCTCTTCCTCGATCTGATTCAGGAGGGCAACCTCGGCCTCATCCGCGCCGTGGAGAAGTTCGACTACACCAAGGGCTACAAGTTCTCGACCTATGCCACCTGGTGGATCAAGCAGGCCATCACCCGCGCCATGGCCGATCAGGCGCGCACCATCCGCATCCCCGTCCACATGGTCGAGGTCATCAACAAGCTCGCCCGCGTCCAGCGCCAGATGCTGCAGGACCTCGGCCGGGAACCCACGCCGGAGGAGCTGGCCGTCGAGCTGGACATGACTCCCGAGAAGGTCGTGGAGGTCCAGAAGTACGGTCGCGAGCCCATCTCGCTGCACACCCCGCTCGGCGAGGACGGCGACTCCGAGTTCGGCGACCTGATCGAAGACTCCGAGGCCGTGGTCCCGGCGGATGCCGTCAACTTCACGCTCCTGCAGGAGCAGCTGAACGACGTGCTCGACACACTCAGCGAGCGCGAGGCCGGCGTCGTGTCGATGCGCTTCGGCCTGACCGACGGGCAGCCGAAGACGCTCGACGAGATCGGGAAGGTCTACGGCGTCACGCGCGAGCGCATCCGCCAGATCGAGTCCAAGACGATGTCGAAGCTGCGCCACCCATCGCGCTCGCAGGTCCTGCGCGACTACCTCGACTGAGCCTGAGGGCATCGCCGCGGCCACCCCGGACCGGGGTGGCCGCGTGTGTTTCCGACGATAAGGACGCACCGATGCGACGGGCAACGACACTCATCTCCATGCTGGTCGGGGCGCTGCTCTCGCTCGCCCTGGTCGTTGACATGGTGGCCTCCGGCCAGGGGGCCTCCACCGCGGCGGAGGCGGCGGGCCAGCTCCCGCGGACCGGCGTCGAACTCCACCCCGCGGACCTCGGGGAGACCACCCGCAACTGGCTGGGCCGCTCGCAGTTCGACGCCGATCCATACCTGCCGGAGACGGTCGGCTGACCCGTCAGCTCGCGGCGCGCTCGACGAAGTTGCGCACCAGGAGGTGGACCTCGGGGCTGAGCGGGGCCGCCAGGGCCATCCGCATCAGCTCGTCGGTCTCCGCGGGCGGGAAGTAGCCGGCCTCCTGGTAGATGTCGATGCGTCGGGCCAGCCCCGGTCCGTCGAGGTCGGGGTGGAACTGCGTCGCGTAGATGTTGCGCCCGACCCTGAAGGCCTGCACCGGACAGTCGTCCCCCCTGGCGAGTAGCACCGCGCCCGGCGGCAGCACGGTGCAGGCCTCCTTGTGCCCGACGAAGGCGCGCACCACACCCGGCACGCCGTCGAACAGGGCGTCGGCGCGCCCCTCGTCGGTCAGCGTCACGTCCACGACTCCGACGGCCTCGCCGAAGGTGCGGTCAACCTGGCCACCGAGGTTGGCCGTCAGCGCGCCGATGCCGTAACAGAGCCCGAGGAACGGGAAGTCGCGCGCCACGACGTCGGCGACCACCCGGGCGAGGTCGGCCTCGACGCGCAGCTGCAGGTCGGACTTGGCCCGGTCGCTGGAGTTGAACGGGCCCCCGCCCAGCAGGATCCCGCTGTAGTCCTCCAGATCGATCGGCGGCAGCGGCTCCCTCTCGACCCGGTACTGCACCAGGTCCTCCTCCGCCAGCCGGGAGAACCGCAGGATGGCCTCGCGCTCTCCCACGACGGCCTCGTCCTCGGGGCGGGTGCTGAGCAGCAGGAACGGCTTCACTTCCTTGCCTCCTGGAACCGCGGAACGCCGGAACGCAGTTCGTCGACCAACGCACGGGCGACGTCGTGGGTACTGCCGCCCGCCGAGACGATGCGGCGCTGCCGACGGTAGCTCGGGCCCCGATCGACAAGCTCCAGGACGTGGCCGAGCTCCTCGGCGCAGCCCAGTTCATCGGCGATCGGCGCGACGATGTCAGCCCACATCCGGATCCCGTCGTCGACGTGGATGAGGTACTCCTCCTTGCGCGGGGTGATGACGTCGGCGGCAAGCCCGTAGCGGGCGGCGCGCCACTTGTTCTCCCTGAGGAACCAGTGTGGGAGCGCGTCGATCTCGTCCCCGCGGGCGAGCACCCGCGACATCCACTCGACGATGCACTGGCTGAAAGCCGCGAGCGCGCCCACCTCGAACGAGGTCGGCACCGAGTCCATCGTGCGGTTCTCGACGGTGCCCCACGACGACGGACGCACGTCCCAGCGGATCTCGGACGGGTTCTGGATCAGCCCCACCCCCTCCAGTTGCGAGGCGAACCGCTCAAGCTGGGCCCAGTCGTTCATGTGGTACGGCAGCCCGTTGGTCGGAAGCTGCTGGAACATCATGGTGCGCTGCGACGCGAAGTTCGTGTCCTCACCCTCCCAGTACGGGGACGAGGCCGACAGCGCGATGAAGTACGGGGTGAAGCGGGCCAGCCCGAAGACGATGGGCAGCGCCTTGTCGCGGGAGTCGATCCCGGTGTGGATGTGCAGGCCGTTGATCGCCATGTGGCGGCCCCACCAGCCGTTGCGCTCCGTGACCCGGCGGTATTGCGCCTTGTCGCCCGGGCTCTGCCTCGTGGGGTCGCCGAACGGATGGGCTCCCGCGCCCATCAGCGTGAGCCCGTGCGCGTCGAGCTTGTCCAGGACGAAGTCGAGGTGAGAGCGCATCTCCGCGACGGCCCGGTCGACGTGGCTGTGTACCCCGGAGACGATCTCGATCATGGAGGTCAGGTACTCGCGCCGGATCGGCCCGTCCACGGGGTCGTCGACGTGGGCGAGGACCAGCTCGGCGGCGGGGACCTGCTCCAGCGTGGTCGCGTCGACCACCGCCAGCTCCCACTCGATGCCGATCGTGGACTGACGCGACTGGCCGAAAGGAATCTTCATCCCGCCTCCCAAGCTTTCTGCGTGAAGACTAGTCCAGCACGGGCGGAGATGGGTGCGGGCAGCCCCTCCCGGCGATACAGTGACGGCCGAAAGAGAGGTTCACCCCTGATGTCGCTTTTCGAACGCGCCGAACTCGCCCCCGCCGACCCGATCCTCGGACTCACCGAGGCCTTCTCCGTCGATAAGCGCGCGCAGAAGGTGAATCTGGGCGTGGGCGTCTACCTCGACGAGGACGGCAGGCTCCCCCTGATGAGGGCTGTGCAGGAGGCCAGCGAGCGCATCACGCAGGCGGCCCGCCCACACGCCTATCAGCCCATCGACGGCATGCCCGCCTACCGGACCGCCGTCCGTGCCATGGTCTTCGGCGAGTCCAATGCCATCAGCGACGGCCGCGTGGTCACGGTCCAGAGCCTTGGCGGCACCGGCGCGCTGCGCGTCGGTGGCGACCTCCTGCGGGTGCTGTCTGCGGGCCCGAAGCTGCTCGTCTCGAACCCGAGCTGGGAGAACCATCGCGCCATCTTCAGCCGCGCCGGCTTCGAGGTGGACACGTACCGCTACTACGACGCCGAGCTCAAGGGCATCGACTTCGAGGGCATGATCGCCGATCTCGACGCCGCTGAAGCCGGCACGGTGGTCGTGTTGCACGCCTGCTGCCACAACCCCACGGGTTACGACCTGGACGCGGCGCAGTGGGACCGCGTGATCGAGGTCCTGATCAGGCGCTCGCTCGTACCCTTCCTCGACATGGCCTACCAGGGCTTCGGCTCCGGCGTCGCGGAGGACGGCGCGGTCGTCGAGCGGTTCACCTCGTCGGGCCTGGTGTTCCTGCTGTCGACGTCGTACTCGAAGTCGTTCAGCCTCTACGGCGAGCGCGTCGGCTCGCTGTCGGTCGTCGTGGAGGACGCGACCGTCGCGGCACGCGTGCTCAGCCAGCTCAAGACGCTCATCCGGACCGACTACTCGAACCCGCCCACCGAGGGGGCGGCGATCGTGTCGACCGTGCTGTTGGACGAGCAGCTGCGCTCGATGTGGGCCGACGAGCTCTCGCACATGCGCACCCGCATCCAGACGCTGCGCACCTCCCTGGTCGCGGCTCTCGCGGAGCGCGGCATCGACGACATGGAGTTCATCGCGCAGCAGCGTGGGATGTTCAGCTACTCGGGCCTGCCCCGGGAACAGATGGTCGCGCTGCGCTCCGAGTTCGGCGTCTACGGTCTCGACTCGGGCCGTATCTGCGTCGCGGCGCTGAACGACAGCAACCTCGGTTACGTCGCGGACGCGATCGCGTCCGTGCGGGCGGCGTCCCCGGCCGGCGCCTGAGCCAGCCCGCTGGCCCGGCGGACGGGGGTGGTGATGGCCTCGGCCAGCGCCTCGGCGCTCCCGTAGATCCGGACGCGTTCATGCGCCCGGGTGACCGCGGTGTACAGCAGTTCGCGGGTCAGCAGCGGTGATCCGACGGGGGGCAGCACGACCGAGACGGTGTCGAACTGGCTGCCCTGGGACTTGTGCACCGTCATGGCGTGCAGATCGACGGCGTTGACCAACAGCGACGGCGGCAGGCTCAGCGCACCCTCCGGGCGGTCGACGACGGCCTGCAGCTGATCGCCGAGCAGGGTCACGACCGCCGTGTCGCCGTTGCTGAACAGGTCGGAGTTGCGCTGGATGAGCAGCGGTTCGCCGACGTAGTGACGCGTGTCGAAGCCGTAGTCCGGCAGTTGCCCGCCGAGCCACGCCCGCAGCGATCTGGCCCAGTGGGTGACCCCGAACGGTCCCTCGCGGTGCCCGCACAGGAAACGGTGCCCGCCGAGCGCCCGGTTCGCGCCCTCCCCGTCGCCCACCAGCGCCGTGCCGCGGACCGCCTCGGCGGTGGCCAGCGCGTCCCGGCGCACCTGCGGTAGCGAGGCGGGGTCCGTCGTCGGGTCGAAGTCGATCAACTCGAGTGCCTCGGAGGCCTCGATGAGGGCCGCCGCGCGCCCCGCATCCCCGGACTCGATAGCCTCGGCGAGCGCGTTGATCTGCGCGTTGGACCGGTAGTTCGTGACCAGCCGGGCCACGGCCCCGCCGGGCGCGGAGACGAGGTCGTCGGCGGACTCGATGTCGGCCAGCACCGCCCCGGCCTCGACCGACCTCAGCTGGTGCGGGTCACCGAGCAGGACCAGCCGGGTGGAGGGAGCCAGGGCCTCCACCAGGACGGTCATGAGCTCGAGGGAGACCATGGAGGTCTCGTCGACCACGACCACGTCGTAGGGGAGCGGGTCGGCGGGCGAGTGGGGCGAGACGGCGGACCGGGGTCGCATCTTCAGCAGCTTGTGGAGCGTGCCTCCCCACACGGCGCCGCCGCTTCCGCCGACGGTGCTGAGCAGCCGGGTGGCCGCCTTGCCGGTCGGCGCGGCCAGGGCGACGCGCGGTGAGTGGGGGGCGAGCGCGCGGAGCAGCTCGGCGACGATGGTGGTCTTCCCGGTGCCCGGTCCGCCGGTGATGACGGTGGTTCCGTGGGTGAGCGCCGCCGCGATCGCGGCTCGCTGGTGCTCGTCGAGATGCGCGGGCGGCTCCGGGGCCGCCTCGGCGACGAAGTCGGGGAGGCGGCTGCGGTCGCGCAGCGCCGCCGCGAGCCTTGTCTCCAGGCGGTGGTACCGGTCGAGATACAGCAGCGTGCCGTCCAGCCGGAAGGGGGCGGCCGGGCCACCGGGGGGCGCGACCGTGCGGGACGCGGCCACGTCGTCGACCCAGGTGGCCGGCTCCGGCCAGTCGAGCGTCGTGGGGTCCGCCGCGGTTCCGTCGTCCAGGTCGCCCTCGGGGGCGAGCTCGTGCGCGCGTGTGAGGTCGAGGCACACCGACCCCAGGCGCAGCTCGCGCACGGCCAGCGCCAGGGCGAGCAGCACCCGCGGGTCGGCCTCGTCGGCGAGCTGACCGACGCGCCGAGCCAGGTGAAAGTCGATCAGCTGCAGCATGCCCGCGTCGATGAACTCGGCGAGCAGCCCGGTGGCGGAGATGGGGCGCTCACGCATGGTGTCCTCCCAGCAGGTTCGACGCGGCGACGGTGAGGGCGGCGGGCGGGAACCAGCCGAACACGCCGCAGACGGATCCTTCGACGACAGGGGTCGTGGGCCCTGCCATGCCGCGGACGAACAGGTAGCCGACGCCGCCCAGATGCGTGGCGGGGTCGTAGCCGGGCAGCGTGGCGCGGAGGAACCGGTGCAGGGCGACGCAGTAGAGCATCGCCTGGAGCGGGTAGTGGGCCTGCATCATGGCCTCGGCCATCGCCGAGGGGGTGTAGTGACCCAGCGTGGTGTCGACCCCCGGCGGCGAGAGGCGGTTCGTCTTGTAGTCGAAGACGCCGAAACGGCCGTCGTCGAAGCGGAGCACCGCGTCGATCGACCCGGTGAGGAAGCCATTGAGGACGGCGTCGGCGGCCTCCGAGGAGGCCAGCCGTGGCGGGTAGGCGGACAGCGGGTCGTCGTCGGGCAGATGCGTGGCCATCAGCGTGGCGAGGTCGCGCAGCGTCGCGGGGGCGCCGCCGTCCGCCAGGGGGAGGTCGAAGTCCAGCTCGGGCAGCCTGCGCGCCACGGGCACGTCGGACAGCGTGACGTCCGCGACCGGGGTCAGCGGGGTCCGGCAGACCGCCACCAGGGCCTCGGCGAGTCGGCCGCACTCGTCGACCGTCAGGCCGGCGGCCGGTCCCAGCTCCGCGAGCTGCGTCGCGGTGCTCGCCTCGAGCGCGAAGGGGGACCAGTCGGTGCGCTCGAGCACCGCGTGGACCAGCGTCCCGAACCCGGTGCCGGCGGGCAGCCCATTCATGGGGGAGGCGGCCGCGAGGTCGCCGCGGGCTTCCACGGACGCGGACAGGTCGAGGTTCTCCGCCTCGTCGGTGACGACGCCGGCGGGCGCCTCGTGCAGGCCCGCGGTCAGCCCCGAGTAGGACGTGCGGCGCCACGTGGCGTCGATCAGACGATCCCACACGCCGAGCGCCAGCGGGGTCGTCGTGCCCGCCGCCGCGGGTCCGGGGGCCGCGGCGGGCGGCGTCGGGTCCAGCGGCGAGTCGACGATCACGCCGGTCAGCGAGCTGATGGGGCGGCGCTGCTGCTTGTCGGGGCGCCAGCCGTGCTGCGTGAGCAGATGCGCCATCGGGTCGCCGTCCGGCCTCCGTCCGGAGTCGACGTGCCAGGCGATCACCAGGTGCCTGGCGCGGGTGAACCCGACGTAGAGCAGGCGGAGCTCCTCGGCGAGGTTCTGGGCCCGGAGCAGGGTGGTGATGCGGTCGTTGGTGGCGGGGCGGGGGCCGATCCACAGGCTGCGGGTCGCGTCCTCAAGGACGGTGAACGGCCGCCGGGTGATGGGCCTGACCCCGTCCGTCTCTGGGAGCAGCACGACGGGGAACTCGAGCCCCTTGGCGGCGTGCAGCGTCATGACGCGGATGGCGTCACCGTCGGAGGCCAGCCGGATGGCGTCGCTCAGGTCGTCCTCCCCGCGACCGCGGGAGACGACCTCGAGGAGCTGGGCGGCCGTGGTCGCGCCCGAGGCGCCGAGGAGCTCGGCGACCTGCTGGAGGTCGGCGAGCAGCCGCTCCCCGTCCGGCTCAGCCAACGTCCGCTCCGCGAGGCGCGTCTGCGTCTGGAGCTCGGTGAAGGCGTGCCCGATGCCGCCGGCCTCGAGCGCGTGCGCGAGTTCCCTCACGAGCGTGCTGACGCGGGCCGGCTCGCTGCTGCCCGGCGTGACGAGCTGGCCGAACTCCGAACCGATCAGGGGGGAGAGTGCCGCGAGCCGGATGTTGGCCTGCGACGGCTCGGCCATGGCCTCGAGGAGGACGCGCCAGCTGTCGGCGGCCGGCCTCGTCCACACGGACTGGCTGCCGGTCAGGACCGCGGGCAGCCCCGCGGCGGTGAGCGCGTCGCGGAGCTGTTCGGCGCGCGCCCCGCGGCGGACGAGGACGGCGATGTCCGAGGGCCTGAGCGCGGACCCGTCGGTCAGGGTCGCCCGGCTCAGCAGCAGGCGAACCTGGTGCACGACGTCGTGCCCGACGGCCTCGGCCGCGGTGACGGAGGTCAGCTCGCCGACGGAGCAGCGCCGCAGCCACAGCCGGGCCGTACCGGGCACCTGCAGCCCCGAACCCGTGCGGTGGGTGCGCACGGGCTCGACGGTGATGGTCTCGTCGCCGAGGTGCGAGCCGCGGAACAGGTCGACGACCCCGTCGACGACGGCGGCATCCGAGCGGTAGTTCACGTCCAGGGAGCAGACCTGGGCGTGGGAGCGGGCCTGCAGGTAGCTGCCGAGGTCGGCGCCGCGGAAGCCGTAGATGGACTGCTTCGGGTCGCCGATCAGGACAGTTCGGCGGTCAGGCCCGACGAAGGCCTCCCGCAGGATGTCCCACTGGTCGGGGTCGGTGTCCTGGAACTCGTCGACCAGCACGACGGGGAACCGCTCCCGCAGGCGGGCGCGCACCTGGGCGCCGAGCTCCGGGTCGGCCAGCGCGGACCTGAGCCGGGCGACGATGTCGTTGAAGGTGCACAGCGACTCGCTCATCCTGCGCTGGGCATAGAGCTCGCGGGTCCGGGTCGCGTACTCGTGGAACGGGCCCTGGTCGGGCAGGAGAGGGAGGGTCGAGGTGGCGGCCGCGACGCCGCGGTTCAGCGCGTCGGCGGGCTCGATGGGAGGGTTCTGCTCCCCGGCCCACAGCGCGAGGTAGGTGTCGGAGGCGCACTGGTGGGCGAGGACGTCGTCGTCAGGGCCGACGGTCTCGCTCGGGTCCCAGTCGCCGAGCACCCCCAGCTCCTGCAGCATGTCCTGGCAGAACCCGTGGGTGGTGGAGATGGTGATCTCGCCGAACTGCTGCAGTGCGGCGGCCAGAGCGTCCCGCGCGCCCGGCACTGCGGCGAGGTGTCGGGAGACCGGGTCGTCGGACGGGTCCGCGACGGCTCCGTCCGCGAGGCGGTCGAGGTACGCAAGGGACTCGGAGATCCGGCCGCGGACGCGGTCACGCAACTCGCCGGCGGCCTGGCTGCCGAACGTGATCATGAGAAGGTCACGGGGCGCGTGGCCCTCCTCGGCGAGGTAGCGGGCGGCAAGGGCTGCGATGGCGTAGGTCTTGCCGGTGCCGGCGCTCGCCTCCAGAAGCGTGGTGCGCTGCGGCAGCGGGCCGAGCAGGTCGAAGGGTGCCGCCACGTCAGAGACCTCCGAATCCGGAGTAGAGGGCCAGGGCCCAGTTCTGGAAGGCGCTGGTCAGTCCGAGGGCCGGGTCCTCGGGCAGCGGCGCGTCGTCGAACAGCTCGCCGACGTCCGAGAAGAACAGGGGCCACGCGTCGCCCGGCTTCGACCACTTCGGATGACGCCAGCCGGGTGCGCCGCGCCAGTCGCGGGGGGACAGCGTCCCGCGCGCGTGCTGGCTCGCGTAGGCAAGCGCCGCGTCCGCGGGAACTGGGATCAGGCGGTGCTGGCCGAGCGCGAAGGCCAGGAGCACCGCGGTGAGCCGGTCGGTCGCCACCGCCGCGTCCGGGACGCCGACGCGGCGCGTGGTGGGCAGCTGGAGGAAGGGGTCAGCGCCGGCCTCGTAGCGCACGAGGCTGGCGGGCGTCGGATCGCCCGACGCGCTGAGCGCGAGGGACTCGAGCCACGGGCGGACGAACTTCTCGGCGCCCTTCGACAGAGTCGCGGACATCGGCTCCCCGCCGTGGCACCGGACGGTGTCGATGACGCGGACCTCGCCGATGCCCGGCACGGGGACCGTGAGGTCGATGCGGTGGTCGGTGGCGGGTCTCTCGAACAGCGGGGCGGCCTCGCCCCACAGCTCGGTGGCCTTCGCGTCGGCCTTCCGGAACGCGCGCGCGGCCAGCTCGCCCGGAGGGAGCGACTCGGTCTCCCGCAGCCGGGCCGCGACATCCGCCGGGTCGCGGCCCTCGATGCGGGCGTTGAGGAGCTCGTCGCTGATCTTCCACTGCTCGAGGCCGTCGAGGGCCAGCGGGAGCTCGTCGCTGAGGACGGCCCCGGGAAACGCGGAGATCCCGGCGGCCGAGCGGAGGAACGCCTTCGCCGGGTCGATGAGGAAGCGCTCCAGCTGGCCGAGGTCCACCTGCGCCGGCGGGTCGCCGACGGGCAGCCTGCGGGCGTCGTGTCTGCGGCGGGCGTGCGCAGGGGGGAGAGTGGTCGCGACGCGCCTGGCCAACGCGCCGGCGCGCGCGGCCTCGTCGAAGCTTGGCCGCGTGTGGAAGTTGGCCTCCGACGTCGCAGTGGCCGGGTGTTCGATCCGGGTGACAGGCGAGCCGAGGGCGTCGACCAGCCAGTCGACGGCTGCGCCGTCGGCAACCTCATCGCCGGTGCGCTCCGACCGGGTCTGGCGCACGACGATCAGCCGCTCGGCGGCCAGCGCGTGCGCGCGGAGTTGGCGGAAGCGGACCGCGCGTCGGCCGACGGTGGCCACCTCGAGGGTGTCCGGCTGGGCTGCGTCGCGGCCGGGCACGACGTCGTCGGTGATGCCGATCATGGCGACCAGCCGGAACGACACGTGCGCCAGCTCGCCGAGGTCGATGACGTGCAGCGACCCGTTCCCGGCCGAGACCCGGCGGGTGGAACGCTCGGTCGCCTCGAGGAGGTGCGCGAACTCGTGGCGCGTCAGCTCGGTGGGCGAGCCCGCATGATCGGCGGCGAGCCGGGCCAGCGCCGCATGGACCTGGAGCACGAGCCACTCGTCGGTGAAGGGGACGCCGACGAAGTCGGCGAGGAGCTGGCGGGTCGTCGCCACCCACTCAGGCACCGTGACGGGGGCCGCGGTCTGGGCGATGAGCCGCCGCATCCGAGAGACCAGCTCGCAGAGGGCGCCGACGATCGGCAGGTCAGAGGACCCCACGGCGTCGGTGCCGGTCAGCGACAGCCCGGAGTCGTGGCGGGGGGACACCGCTAGGCCGACGAGCACCCGGTCGAGCCCGCGCATCCAGGTGTTCTGCGTCACCGTGAGGTTGAAGGAGGCGCGGTGCCCGGCGTCCATGCCCCAGTGGATGCCGGCGGCCTCGACGATCTCCGTGACGGACTCGCGGTCCTCCAGGCGCCAGCGGTGCGCGATCGGGGACGAGGTGACGAGCTCGGTGATGGCCGTCGCGGAGGCGCGGGACTCGCCGAGGCGCAGGAGCTGCACGACGCACTTAAGCACGGGGTTCGACTCCCGCCCCCCGACGGGCGCCACCCGCAGGCTCCGGCCCGGGTGCGCCCGGCCGGGGACGGCCGCGAACGCGGAGTCGAGCAGCGTGGCGTACCGCCCCGGCCGCGGGCACACGATGGCGACGTCGCGCGGCTCGAGGGTCGGGTCCTCCGCGAACGCGCGCGCGAGCTCGTCGCGCAGGACCTCGACCTGCCGGGCGGGTCCGTGCGAGCCGTGCAGCGTGAGGTGGGGCGGCGCGGCGGGTTCGTCGCGCGCGGGGTGGACCTCGGCGCCGAGGGCGCGGATCCACTCCGCGTCTCCGGCCGCCGGCGGCTGGAAGGCCGTCACGTCCCTGGACTCGGCCAGCGCCGCGAGCAGCCTGGTGCGGGGGATGGTCAGCTCGTCGAGCCCGAACGCCAGCGTCGGCACCGCATCGGCGCGGGCGGCCGCCAGGAGCGCGTCGAGCAGCTCACAGGGATCGACCTCGAGTGCCTCGACGCTGCGCCTGAGCAGTTCCGGCTGCCAGGCGAGCCGCTCCGGCAGTTCGGCGCCGCCGGGGCCCTCGTCGGCGCCCTCCAGCCAGCCGGCGAGCAGATCGGGGTCGTGGTCGAGGTACCAGCGCAGGAGCCTCGCCAGCCGGGTGGCCAGCGCCCGCCGGCCGCCTGGGCGTTCGGGGTGCGCCGCCCGGGCCAGGACGGGGAACTCGTCCGTCATGGAGGTCACGGCCTCCCAGACGGCAAGGTCGAGTGGGCTGCCGAGCCAGCGCGACCTGTCGCGGACGAGCCCCGCGGGCTCCGCCAGCCGGCCGAGGAGCTGGGCGGGCGTCAGATAGTCCACGCCGGCGGAGATCCCGAGCCTCCGGGCGACCTCCTGCCCGACGACGCGTCCGGTGGTGGGGGAACCCACGAGGACCCGAACCCTCGCGAACGGGTCGTTCTGCAGACGGCGCAGCGCATCGGCCAGTCCATCCACGAGGGTGCCGAACCGGTTGCCCCTCACGACCTCCAGCGCCACCCTGAACCACCCTTCCGCCCTGTCGCCCACAACCCTAGCCGGGGCCACCGACAGACGTGTCCGTGGCCGACCGAGGAGGCCTCAGCGGACCTTCGAGGTCGCCTTCGAGGTCCTCGACACCGTCGGGTAGCCGGCCTTCGTGCCGGTGACCCGGACGGTGATCCTCTTGCCCTTCTGCGCCTTCCTCACCGTGTAGGTGGAGGCGGTGGCCTTCGAGATGGCCTTGCCGTTCGCGTACCACCTGTAGGCCAGCTTCATGCCGCTGGTCCAGGTGCCGGGTTTCGCGGTCAGTTTCTTCCCGACCTTCGCGGTGCCGCTGATCTTCGGGGTCGCGGCGGTGGCGACCTTCGTGGAGGCCCTGGAGGTCCTGCCCACCGTCGTGTAGCCGTTGAGCGTGCCGGTCACCTTGACGGTGATCTTCTTCCCCTTCTGGGCCGACGTGAGGGTGTACGCGGAGCCCGTGGCCTTGGAGATGGCCCTGCCGTTGGCGTACCAGCGGTAGGTCAGCTTCGTGCCGCTGGTCCAGGTGCCCGTCTTCGCCTTCAGCTTCGTGCCGACGACCGCCGTGCCGGAGACGGTGGGGGTGGCCGTGGACAGGGTGCCGGCCGCCACCGTGGCAGTCGCGGGGGAGAACGTGGCCTCCCAGCCGACGTCGGTGGTCTTGCGGCCGAAGACACCGACCATGACGCGCGCGCCGCGCTGGGCGGCGGTCAGCTTCCACGTCGAGGACGTCGCGCCCGGGATCAGCCGGCCGTTCGCGTACCAGCGGTAGGTGAGCTTCGTGCCCGCCGGCCACGCCCCGGCCTTGGCCTTCAGCGTCGATCCGACCCTGGCCGTGCCGGAGACCGTCGGCCAGGTGCGCACGCCGGCGACGGTGTCGAGGTCGGCGTCGACCCCGGTGAGATCCTGCTCCGCGGTCAGGGTGACCGTGGACGCCTTCGCGCTGGACATGGCGTCGCCGGACCATTCCTGCCAGCCGGTGAACGCCTCGCCGTCGAGGTCTCCCTCGAACCCGCCGACGGCGCTGTACATCAGCCGGTAGGTGCCGGCCCGCATCCCCTCGATCCGGTAGCTGCCGTCGTCGGCGATCTCGGCGGAGCCCTCGGTGCGCCAGCCGCCGGTCTCCCTCCGGTAGGCCAGAGCCCAGCCGAGGCCCTCGGAGACGGTGCCGCCGACCACGGTGCCGGAGATGGTGGCGCCGGCGTCGAGTTCGGCTTCGATGCCGACCTGCTCGCCCTCCCCGACGGTGACCGAGGCGGCCGACTCGAAGTCGTCGGCGGCCGGCCACCACCGGGCGGCGGCGTCCGCGCCGAATCCGTCGAAGAGCACCTTGTAGCTGCCGGCCGCCAGGCCCGTGATCACGAACGTGCCGTCCGCGCCGACCGTCGCGACGGCGGTCCAGGACTCGGCGTCGTCGTTGTAGGTGGCGCCGGAGGTGGGGTAGGCGTAGGCGCGGGTCATGGCCTCGATGGCCGTGACCCCCGTGGGATAGGTGACCGATCCGGCGATGGACGCGGTGTCGGCCGCGTCCGCCGGCATCGCGATGGCCAGACCGGTCGCGACCAGGCCGAGAACGACCCCGGCCGATGCTGCGCGGAGGTGGAGCGCCCGCATGTGTCCTTACCTTCCCAAGACGCCCCCCGGCCTTATCACACTGAACTCAGGACGAATGCTACGTGAAGGGGTGGGGACGCACCTCGGCAGGGTCCGACCGTTGTCACGGGGCCGGGTTGGCCACCTGTCGGAGGCTGCGGCCACAATGGCTGGGTGACCGACCAGATCCTGGACCCCCTCGACCCCGAGCAGCGCGAGGTGGCGACCCTGCTGGACCATCCGGTGGTGGTGCTCGCGGGTGCGGGGACCGGCAAGACGCGGGCCATCACGCACCGCGTCGCGCACGCCGTGGCGCAGGGCCGCTACCAGGCCTCCGCGACGCTGGCGGTCACGTTCACCACCCGTGCGGCCGGCGAGATGCGCCGGAGGCTCGCCCAACTCGGGGTGCGCGGGGCGCAGGCCCGCACCATCCACGCCGCGGCGCTGCGTCAGTGTCAGTATTTCTGGCCGCAGGCGTTCAACGTCGAGTTCCCGCGGGTCGCGGAGAACACCTTCGCGCTCGTCGCCCGGGCGGCGCATCAGGTGCTGGGCTCCTCGGAGGTCGCGCTGGTGCGTGACCTCGACTCCGAGATCTCGTGGGCCAAGACCAGCAATGTCACGGCGGCCCGCTACGCGGACGTCGCGGCCGGCCGCGCGGTGAATGGGGCGACGCCGGCGCAGGTCGCCAGCGTCATGACGCACTACGAGAAGCTCAAGCTGACCGAGGGGACGGTCGACTTCCACGACATCCTGCTCTGCAACGCCGCCCTGCTCGCGGAGCACCCGGACATCGCGGCGCAGATCCGCGCCACGTACCGGCACTTCGTCGTCGACGAGTACCAGGACGTCTCCGCCCTGCAGCACCGACTGATCTCGCTGTGGGTCGACGGCCGCGACGACGTGTGTGTCGTCGGCGACCCCAACCAGGCCATCCACTCCTTCGCCGGCGCCGACGCCGGCTACCTCAGGGGGTTCGGGGCTGAGCACGACGGGTCCCGGACGGTCCGGCTGGTGCGCAACTACCGCTCCACCCCGGAGATCCTCACGGCGGCCAACAGGGTCCTGCGGGTCCGGCCCGGCTCCCCTGGGGCGCTGCGCCCGACGCGCGGCTCCGGGCCCGCTCCGGTGTTCCAGGGTGCGGCGGACGAGGCCACCGAGGCGGACGACGTCGCCGCCTGGCTGAAGGAGCAGCACGCGGCGGGGGTGCCGTGGCAGGAGCAGGCCGTCCTCTACCGCATCAACGCGCAGTCCCCGGCGCTGGAGGCCGCGCTCACCCAGGCAGGCGTGCCGTACACGGTGCGTGGCACCGAGCGGTTCTACGACCGGGCGGAGGTCCGCCAGGCGATCGTCGAGGTGGGCCGTGCCGCCGAGCGGCAGCCGGACGCCGAGGCGGTCGAGGCCCTGGAGTCCGTCCTGCAGGGCCTCGGGTGGAAGCCGGATGCCCCCGCCGGGCAGGGCCGCCAGCGCGAGCGCTGGGAGTCGCTGTCGGCGCTGCGCACGATGTTCGTCGACGAGGACGACCGCCGCGACAACGACTGGTCGGTCGCCGATGCCGCTGGCTGGGTCCGGGAGAGGGCCGCCTGGCAGTCGAGCCCGGTGGCCCGCGCGGTCACACTGTCGACGCTGCACGCCGCGAAGGGGCTCGAGTGGGACGCGGTCGCGATCATCGGAGTCCGCGAGGGCATGATCCCGTTCGTGCTCAGCCAGGAGGAGCCGGCGCTGTCCGAGGAGCGGCGACTGCTCTACGTCGGGTTCACGCGTGCCCGCAGGGCGCTGCGGGTCAGCTGGGCCGCGTCGCGGGGAACAGCCACCCGGTCACGGTTCATCGCGGACCAGGTGACGGGGCCTGTGACCGTCGGACGGGAGCCGCGGTCGGCCAGTTCCTCGCGGTCGCGGACCTGCCGCGTCTGCGGTCAGCGGCTGACCGACGCGGCTGAGCGGAAGCTCGGGAGGCACCACGACTGCGAGGTGGCCTACGACGAGGCGCTGTTCGAGGCGCTGCGGGCCTGGCGCAAGGAGACGGCGGAGGAGGCGAAGGTGCCGGCCTTCGTGGTCTTCACCGACGCCACGCTGCAGGCCATCGCCGAGGCGGCGCCCACCGACGAGGCTGGCCTGCTGCGGCTGCCCGGCATCGGCCGCTCGAAGCTGGAGCGCTATGGGAAGGCGGCGCTGGATGTGGTCCGGGGGCATCAGGCCTGAGAGGCGCAACCGGGGGTGCGGCACCCCGCCTGGCGTGCCCACCTCATGATGCCCACCGAGCCGCAGGGACGGCACCAGGTCAGGCTGCGGTCCCGCAGCGTCGACCGCGTTCCGACGAGCGGGATCTCCAGCGCCGCCGTCGCGGCCACCCACGCGCCGAGGTCGGCGGCCTCTCCCTGCCCGGAGTGTGCGTGGTCGAAGGCCGCGGCGTTGCAGGCGGGGCACATCCCCAGCCGGCGACCCACCAGCGGGCCGACGGAGCCTGCCTCCGCGTCCCACCAGGCGTGCAGGGCGACGACGCCGTCGGCGTAGGCCTCCGCCTCGAGGGGCAGGTCACTTCCAGGGGGCCAGCAGAACACCGCCAGGCCGCGGCCGGACAGGCTGCCGGGGGAGCGGTGTGCCTGCGCGCCGGTCAGGGAATCGTGCAGGCGGGGGCGCAGCCCCGCGTCCAGCCGGGCCAGCCCGGCGGCGAGGATCTCGGTGTGGGTGGGCTCGCCCACCAGGGTCAGGGTGCGGTTCATGGGGCCACCCTCGCGATGCGGCTGGCCGGGAGGGCGGAGGACCGGACGCTAGGACAACACCTCGGCACCGCCGGACACCACAGGCCCCGGACGCAGTGATGGGCGGCAGGTCGGGTAACCGACCGCCGCCCATCAGCGCACGAGAAGTGGGCCTGCTCAGGCCTTGCCGAGGATCCGGTTGAGGTTCGTGCCGCAGACCGGGCACTTGCCCTTGGCCATCTTGGTGCCCTTGGCGTTGACGACCACCTCGCCCTTGGCGTCGCGCTTCTCCTTGCACTTGACGCAGTAGAAAGAGCCTTCCCAGGTCTCCGTAGCCATATTTCCTCCTTGGTTGGGGTGCCCGGGGATCGGGCTTACCGCATTCACTGTAGCTGCGAGGCCCATGCTCTCAACGCGACACGCGCTGAGCGGGGGACCGACGCCTAACGAGCGGAGTCCCGGCGTGCGGCCCGCCTTCCCCTGCGAACCACACTGACCGGGACTCTCACAGGAAGTGTGGCGCGTCGCAACCGCCCACGTCAAGCGTCTGTTCGCTACTCGCCCAGCAGCCTGCGCAGCTCGGCGTCCAGGTCATCCTCCACGGGCCCGTCCTGCAGCCCACCGGCGGCGAACGCGAGCGGGTCGCCCAGGTCCGAGGAAGTCGGCAGGAGGTCCGGGTGGCCCCAGACCGCGTCGCGCCCCTCCTGGCCCCTGGAGTGCTGGACCGCGGCCCACAGGTTCTTCGCGTCCCGGACGAGCCGAGGTCGTAGATCCAGTCCGAGCAGCTCGGCGAACACGGTGTTCACGGGGCTGGCGGAGGCCCGGCGGCGACCCATGACCTCCTCGAGCTGCGCCGCGTGCGGCATCCACGGGCCGGCGGCCTGCGCGACGACGTGGTCGACCCAGCCCTCGACGAGCGCCAGCAGCACCTCGAGGCGCTCGAGGATCTCGACCTGGGCCTGCGTGCGCGTCGGCCGGAAGAAGGATCCCTTGACGGATTCGCCGACCTTCACGACGTCCTCCAGGGAGAAGCCGGTCATCTCCTCGGGGCGGAACTGGCTCGCGATCGCGTCGAAGTCGATGGTGATCTCGCGCGAGAAGTGCGCGAGAAGCGCGCTGAGCTGAGGGGAGAGCCAGCCGACCGCGTGGAACAGGCGCTGGCGCGCGGCCTCGCGCAGCAGCAGGTAGAGCACGACATCCGTCTCGGGGGCATCGAGGTCGCGCGTCAGCTCCGCCACGTTGGCGGGCACCAGGAGCACGTCGCTCGTGCCGAGGAGGTTGATGCCGAGTTCCGTGCCGGTGAGGACGTCGCCGGCGACGGCGGCCAGCTCGCGCTTGAGACGGTCGCGGTAGATCAGCGAGGCGGAGGTCCGCAGCATCGGCGCCATCATGTGCGCCATGGGCGCGAGCTCGTCGTCGCCCTCCAGCGCGGTGCCGCGCTCGAGCGCGTCGGCCAGCCCGTCGATGATCGGCTCGATGGTGGCCCGCCAGCCCTCGCCGGTCTCGTCCAGCCAGCCGGAGCGGGTGGTCGCGCGCGCCGGGCGGCCGGTCTCCGCGAAGGACGTGACGGGGGTCAGCCAGGACTGGGCGAGCCGCTCGGCGTCGACCACTGCGCTGAGCTCGTCGGCCCTCAACGCGGGGTCGCCGCCCTCGGCGACGATCGCCTTGGCCGCGGTCAGCGTCGTGCGCCACGCCGCCTCCGGATCCTTGTCGGCATTGGTCATGCCGAACATGAGGCCACTCTGGCTCATCTTGCTGACCTGGGTCATCAGGTCCTCGAGGTTGAGCTGATCGGCGTCACCGAGGCCGAGCTGCTCGAGCATCTTGCGGAGCTGCTCGAAGTCGAACGGCCCGAACGGGTTGTTGCTGGACATGGATCCCTCCTACCGGCTCCATTGTTCCCCACGGTGCAAGCGGGTGGGAGTGGGCCTTGGCGGGGTTGATAGGGTCATGGACAGTCATGGGGCCATCGTTGACGCCCCGTTCACAGTCAATACACAGCGGTGAGGAGCGGGACCGTGTCACGTAACGCGCTGGCGATCGTGTCGTCGCTGCTGTTCGCCGCGCTCGCCGCCGCACTGGTGCTGATCCCCGCGCCCTATGTCGCGTGGCGTCCGGGACAGACTCTGGATGTACTGGCCGCCACTGACTCGGGTCCCGTCATCGACGTGACCGGACTGCAGAGCTTCGAGGCGTCGGGCTCGCTGCTGATGACGACGGTGTCCGCCACGCGCGTCGACTCGTCGCTCAGCCTGCCGGAGGCGATCTACGTCTTCCTCGACCCGAGCTCCGACGCCATGCCGCGTGAGGTCATCTACCCCCCCGGCAAGACCACGGAGCAGGTGCAGAGCGAGGCCGTCGCCAGCATGGACACGTCCAGGAGCAACGCGACCGTCGCGGCGCTGCGGGCCGACGGGATCAAGGTCACCGAGCTTCCGCGGGTGGCTTCGGTCACGATGTCCGGTCCCAGCGCGGAGAAGCTGCAGCCCGGGGACCTCATCACGGCCGTCGACACCATTCCCGTGACCAGCCGCGACGAGGTGGCCGCCCAGATCAGCACGCATGAGGTGGGCGACGCCATCGTCTTCGACGTGCTGCGCGAGGGGAGCGAGCTGACCGTCTCGGTGACGAGCGACGCCAGCCCCACCGACGCGAAGCTGCCGATCGTGGGCATCAGCATCGACACCGGGTACCAGTACGACCCCGTCGTGACGTTCAACGTGGACAGCTCGGTGACCGGCCCGAGCGCAGGCCTGGTCTTCGCGCTCGGCATCTACGACCGCATCACCGATGGCCAGCTGATCTCCGACCGCGTCGTGGCGGGAACCGGGACCATGGACCCCAACGGCCGGGTCGGCAACATCGGCGGCATCAGGGAGAAGATCAAGGGCGCCGAACGTGACGGCGCCACCGTATTCCTCGTGCCCGAGGGGAACTGCGACGACGTCGGAGATCTCGACACACCGCTGACGCTGGTGTCCGTGGCCACCCTCAAGGACGCCATCTCGGCGCTGCAACTCATCAACGAATCCAACACCGCGGAGGTGCCCGTCTGTGGCTGACCAGAACCCCCTCATCGCCTGCCTGATGGACATCGAGCGGCACGTTTCGACCGCCGGCTGGGACCAGCCGGCGCGCCTGTTCGCGCTCGTGACCACCGCGACGCTGCTGGAGGTGGAGCCCCAGCTCGTCGGGCGTGTGCCGGAGGCGTCGCTCGACGCGCTGACCGCCATCGAACAGGACGAGTTCCACGTCGGGGACGATCTGGAGGAGCGCCTCGAGTCGATCTTCTGGCCCGACACCGTCGAAGGGTGCGCGCTCGCTCTCGAGCGGGCGTTCCTGCCCGCCAGGTACGAGGCCGATGTTCCGGAGGATCCGGCCGAGGCGGCGGAGTTCGTTGCGAAGCACCCTGAGCGCTCCGACGTGCGCGTCGTGGTCGGCGTGCTACGGGACGGCACCCGACACGGGCTCGCTCGCGTCGTCTCGGAGCCCGACGAACTGCTGGGTGCCGAGAACCTGGTGCCCGGCCTGGGCGAGGCGCTGCTCAACACCTTCAGGAGCGTGGTCGAATGAGCGACGAGGCCATCCAGGACGCCCCCCGCAGGGGCCCGCTGCTGTGGACGGTGGTGATCGTCGGCCTCCTGGTGCTGCTGGCGGTGATCGCGTCCAGGGTCGCCACCGACTACCTGTGGTTCAGGAGCATCGACTTCGCCACGGTCTTCACGACGCGGCTGGCTGCCCAGATCGGGCTGCTCGTCGGGTTCGGTGCCCTGCTGTTCGCCGTGGTCTTCTTCAGCGCGCGGATCGCCTACCGGCTGCGTCCGAAGGTCAGGCGGGCCAACCTCGACTCGGAGTTCCTCGTCCAGCTGCGCGACGTCCTCGACGAGCGCTCCGGCCTGCTGATGGCCGTACCGGCGGCCCTGCTCGGCGTCCTCGGGGGCCTGTCGGCCCTCGGCATGACCGAGGTCTTCCTTGCCTGGTGGAACCGCACTCCGTTCGGCAGAAGCGACCCGTACTTCGGGCTCGACGCCGGTTTCTACGTCTTCACGCTGCCGTGGCTGCAGTTCATAGTCGGGTACCTGATGTTCGCCTTCATTGCCGGCGGCATCTTCGCTCTGGGCGTCCACTTCATGACGGGCTCGCTCAACTCCGTCGCGCTGCGGCGGGTGGGCAACTCGCCCGTGAGTGTCGGTGCGCAGCGCCAACTGTCGCTGATGCTGGGGATCGTCATGCTGCTGATCGGCGCCAACACGCTGCTGGACAGGTTCGCGTTGTCCGTCAGCGACAACACGCTGTTCACGGGCGTCAACTACTCCGACGCGACAGCACGCATGCCCATCGGGCTGATTCTGGCCGCGATCTGCTTCATCTGCGCCGCGGCGTGCTTCTTCAACGTGTGGCGAGTCCGCTGGAGCGTGCCCGGCGCCTCCATCGCGCTGCTGATCGTCTCCACGCTGCTGCTCAGCATGCTGTATCCCTTCCTGATCCAGAGCTTCGTGGTCGCCCCCGATGAGCCGGACAAGGAGCGTGACTACATCTCGAGCAACATCGAGGCGACGCGCTTCGCGTTCGGCATCGACAAGGTCGAGATCGAGGACTACGAGGCGACGACCACCGTCAGCGCCGGCCAGCTCCGCGCCGACGCGGAGGCGCTGCCGGCCATCCGTCTGATCGACCCGACGATCGTGCCCCGCACATTCGAGCAGCTGCAGCAGGTCCGCGGCTACTACACGTTCCCCTCCACGCTCGACGTCGACCGCTACGTGATCGACGGAAGGTCGACCGACTCGGTGGTGGCCGTCCGAGAGCTCGATCTGGGCTCCGTCGAGTCGGGCGACACCTGGAATAACCGCCGCACGGTGTACACGCACGGCTACGGCATGGTCGCGGCCTACGGCAACCAGCGCCAGGCCAACGGCGAGCCGGTGTTCTTCTCCGGGGGCATCCCGACGACCGGGCTGCTGCCCGAGCACGAGCCCCGCATCTACTTCGGCGAGCGCACCGACTACTACGTCATCGTCGGAGCCCCCCAGGGGCAGGATCCCGTCGAGCTCGACACCCCCTCAGGCGGCGAGGGACGCACGGAGTCGCTCTACACCTACACCGGATCCGGCGGGGTGCCGATCGGCAACTACCTCACGCGTGCCGCGTACGCCATCCGCTACGGGGACATCAACATGATGTTGAGCGACCGCGTGAACGCCGATTCGCGCATCCTCGACAACCGGGTGCCGGTCGACCGGGTGAAGGCCGCCGCGCCGTGGCTGACGATCGACTCCGACCCCTTCCCGAGCGTCGTCGACGGGAAGATCGTGTGGATCATCGACGCGTACACCACGACGCAGAACTATCCGAACTCCACGCGCCAGGACTGGACCACGGCGATCTCGGACTCGCGGACGTCGGCCGACAGCCTCCTGATCGGCCAGCAGGTCAACTACGTCCGCAACTCCGTCAAGGCGGTCGTCGACGCCTACGACGGCACCGTGACGCTGTACGAGTGGGACAGCGAGGACCCGATCCTCAAGACGTGGGAGAAGGCCTACCCCGGCGTCGTGACCCCGAAGGACGAGATCCCCGCGTCGCTGCTGTCGCACCTGCGTTACCCGCAGGACCTGTTCAAATCCCAGCGCGAGATCCTGGGCCGCTACCACACCACCAGCGCCCAGACCTGGTACTCGCAGTCGGACATCTGGCAGGTGCCGAACGATCCGGTCAACGGGTCGGAGTCCGGCACCAAGGAGCCCCCGTACTTCCTGACCATCCGATGGCCGAACGACGAGGATCCGCACTTCGCGAACACGACGGTGTTCGTGCCGAAGGACCGGGAGAATCTGAGCGTCTACATGGCGGTCAATGCCGACGCGACGAGCAAGGACTACGGCCGGATGCGGGTGCTGAAGCTCTCCGACTCCGAGCAGATCGCCGGCCCGGGGCAGACCTACAACTTCATCTCGACCAACCCGGTCGTGGCGGAGAAGCTGCTCCCGTTCAACCGCTCCGGGTCGAGCGCGACCGCCATCTACGGCAACCTGCTCACGCTGCCGGTGGGCGGCGGCCTGATGTACGTGCAGCCGATCTACACGCAGACGACGGCCACCACCGGTGCCTACCCGGCGCTACGGTTCATCGTCGTGCGCTTCGGCGAGGAGCTCGGCATCGGCGAGACCCTCCAGGAGGCCCTCGACCAGGTCTTCGAAGGCGACGCGGGGGCCGACACGGGTGAGGACATGGCCGGCTCGACCGGCACGGGCGATGACACCGACACCGGTACCAAGGACGACGAGTCCGGCGACAAGTCCCGGGCGCGACAGCTCCTCGACGAGGCCGAGGCCTACTTCGTGAAGGCCGACGAGGCGCTCAAGGCGAGCGACCTCGCGGCCTACCAGGAGGCCATGACGAGCGCCGAGGAAAAGGTTGCCGAGGCCGCAAAGGCCCTCGACAACTGAGCCGGCTCGTCAGCTCCAGCTCTGCAGGTCCACGACCTGCGGAGCAAGCCCGAGCCTGGCCAGGGCCGGCAGCAGGGAGTCCGCGTCGCCGTTGACGGCGATCGTGACCTGGTCGGGCGCGACGACGTCGCGCCACGCGGCGGTCGCCTCGCCGGGCGTGACACGGGCCAGCTGCGCGAAGTGCGCGTGCAGGTAGCCGGGTGCGAGCCCCGCCGCGGCGAGCGCGGACGCCTGGGCGACGATGTCCGACGACGTCTCGTTGGCGAGCGGGGCCACCGAGATCAGGTAGTTGCGGGCATCCGCAACCTCCGCGTCGGTCAGCGCCGCGACCAGCGCCAGGCCGTCGAGCAGCCGGGCGACCGAGTCGCCGGCGACCTCGGTGCGGACGCTGCCGCCGACCAGCAGCATGCCCTCGGCGACGCCGGGGGAGAAGCCGCCGCCGATGCCGTAGCTGTAGCCGAGGCGCTCGCGGAGCTCGAGGTTCAGCCGCGACGCGAAGGCACCGGCCACCGCGTGCCCGGCGACGCGCAGCTGGGGCCATCGGGGGTCGTCTCTGGTGGGCGTGCGCGTGGCCAGCGAGATGGTCGCCTGCACGGCGCCCGGCTGGTCCACGACCACCACCGACGGCGGCAGGGTCGGCGCCGGCGTCGGGCGGGGAGCCGGGATTGCCTGACCCGACCAGGCCTCCAGCAGCGGGAACCACGCGTCGGGGGCCGCGGCTCCGGCGATCAGCAGCGTCGCCCCGGCGGGCCCGTAGTGGGCCTGGTGCCAGGCCCGGACGTCGTCGGGCGTGATGGTGAGCAGCGTCGACGGGGTGCCCGAGGCGGGGCGCCCCTCGCGGTGGTCGCCGCCGAACAGGGCAGCGCGCAGCGCCATCCGGTTGGCTGTCTCCGGGGTGGCGACCTTCGAGTCGAATGCGGCCGTGAGGCCCTCCACATGGTGCGTCACATCCTGATCGGCATACTCCGGCTCGCGCAACACCTCGAGGAACAGCGGGAGCGCGTCGCCCAGCCGCGTTGAGGGCGCGACGCCCCCGAACGTCGTGTGATGGTGGTGCGCCGCCCCGTGCAGCGTCGCCCCGTGGGCCTCCAGCAGCTCGCCGATAGCGCCGTCGGGGTGGGACAGGGTGCCCTCGTCGCTGGCGTTGAGCGCGACGGCGCCGACACCCTCGGCGGTGGTCGGCTCGTCGGCGAGCGATGCGGGCAGCACAAGGTCGAAGGAGGCGATGTGCTGGCCGGGCATGGGGAAGTACCACACATCGAGCCCGTTGCCGAGCCGGGTGACGTGGGGGACCGGGAACTCCCAGGCATGGGAGTGTGTGATGGCGGGGCGGTTCATCGGGCGTCCTCGGCGAGGTAGTGGAGCTGGTGTGCGTCGTCGGCCCTCAGCCAGCGCGCCGCGGCGAGTCGGACGTCGTCTGGGGTCAGTGAGAGCACGTTGCCGAGGTGGGAGTTCAGCGCCTCGGGGCTGCCGTGTAGTTGCCACGACTCGTTGATGGCGTCCGCGCGGCCGCTGGTGGTGGCCAGCTCCCAGAGCCAGTCGCGCTCGTACTGGGCCTGCGCGCGCTCGAGTTCAGCGCCCGTCGGGCCGTCCTCCGCGAAGCGGGCGACCTGCTGCAGGATGGACTCCGCGAGCGCGGGGGAGCTGGTGTCGTGGGTGGGCCGACCCAGCACGGTGCCGATGGACGGCGCGCTGCGGTGGCCGAGGATGGCGCCGTGCACCTCGTGGGCGAGGTCGCCGGAGCGGACCAGCGAGCGGTGCAGTCGCGACGTGGAACCGTCGGCGAGGATCGCCAGCGCGAGATCGAGGGCAGGCAGCTCCCGGTGTGTCGCGGGCGGCAGCGACCACGACAGGTAGGTGAGGGTGTGGGGCACCCGGCGCAGCACCGTGGTGCTCTGCGGGTCGACGAGACCCGAGAGCGGCTGCTGGGCCCGGTGCCGCTTCGCGACGGTGGGCAGCCTGCTGAAGAACCGGTCGGCGAGCGTGAACCCCTCGTCGGCAGTGACGGGGCCGCAGAGCACGAGGCGCACATTGGAGGCGCCGTACCAGGTGTCGAAGAAGCCCGACACATCGTCGAGTGAGGCGTCGTCGAGGTCGCGCATCGACCCGATGGTCAGGTGACCGTACGGGTGCTCTTCGGTGAAGTGCTGCGCCGTGAGGAGTTCGAGTAGGTCGCCGTAGGGCTGATTGTCGTAGCGCTGGCGCTTCTCCTCCTTCACGACCTGGCGTTGCGCCTCGAAGTTCTCGGGCGTGATGGCGAGGCTCGCGAAGCGGTCGGCCTCCAGCCACAGCGCGAGGTCGAGGCCACCGCGGGGAACGGTCTCGAAGTAGTTGGTCCGGTCGCTGGAGGTGGTGGCGTTCACGGTTCCACCCATGGCCTCGATCGTCGCCATGTGCTCACCGGAACCGACCTCCGACGACCCCTGGAACATCAGATGCTCGAACAGGTGGGCGAAGCCGGTGCGACCCGTCGCCTCATCGGCCGATCCCACCTCGACCCACAGGTTGACCGCGACGCCCGGCGCGTCGGCGTCGGGGGCGACGGTCACCTGGAGTCCGTTGTCGAGGGTCGTTGTGGCCAGCTCGTAGCCTGGCAGGGGCTGGTTCATGGGCGTGAGACTATCGGGTTCAGTCAGCGTGCGCGCCTCTCCCGGAGCGGGGTAGCGTGGTGCCCATGAAGTATCGCTACCTCGGCAATTCCGGACTCAAGATCACCGAGATCACCTACGGCAACTGGCTCACCCACGGCTCCCAGGTCGAGAACGAGACGGCGAAGAAGTGCGTCAGAGCGGCCCTCGACGCCGGCATCACCAGCTTCGACACGGCCGACGTGTACGCCAACACCGCCGCGGAGTCGGTGCTGGGCGAGGCGCTGGCAGGTGAGCGCCGCGAATCGCTGGAGATCTTCACCAAGGTCTACTGGCCTGTCGGCCCCAAGGGCCCCAACGACACTGGCCTGTCGCGCAAGCACATCATGGAGTCGATCAACGGCTCATTGAAGCGGCTCGGCACCGACTATGTGGACCTCTACCAGGCGCACCGCTACGACGTCGAGACCCCACTCGAGGAGACCATGACGGCGTTCGCCGACATCGTCCGCCAGGGCAAGGCCCTGTACATCGGCGTCAGCGAGTGGACCGCCGAGCAGATCCATGCGGGCGCCGCGCTGGCGCGCGAGCTGAAGATCCCGTTCGTCTCGAACCAGCCGCAGTACTCCATGCTCTGGCGCGTGATCGAGGACAAGGTCGTGCCCGCCTCCCGCGAGGAGGGGATGTCGCAGATCGTCTGGTCGCCCGTCGCGCAGGGCGTGCTGACCGGCAAGTACCTGCCCGGGCAGGCCGCCCCCGCCGGCTCGCGCGCCACCGACACCAAGGGCGGTGCCGGCATGATCTCCCGGTTCATGAACGACGACGTTCTCACCCGCGTGCAGAAGCTGAAGCCTGTCGCCGACGAGCTGGACCTGACCATGGCCCAGCTGGCCGTCGCCTGGGTCCTGCAGAACGACAACCTGGCCGCCGCGATCATCGGCGCCTCGCGCCCGGAGCAGATCGCCGAGAACGTGAAGGCCAGCGGCGTCGTCATCCCGGCCGAGCTGATGACCCGCATCGATGAGGCCCTCGGCGACGTCGTCGAGCGCGACCCGTCGCTCACCCGTGCGCTGGAGACCCGCCCGGCCTGACAATCAGGCCCTCCCACCTCATGCGGCGCCGCCCCTAACAGGGGCGGCGCCGCTTCGCTGCCCCGGCCCGGTCGCCGTGAGACTGGTTTGCGCTGGGAGGGTGCGGCGAGTAGGTTCCCGTTTTAGGGGCTCTTCACAATGCAGGGTGTAGGTGGGGTTTGAATCCTCCGGTTTCGAGGAGGCTTCTGGCTATGTAGTGGGTCAGGTTCTTAAATCCCAAGGCGATCCCGCGGAGGTGTTCGAGGCGTCCGTTGATCGCTTCGGTTGGGCCGTTGCTGGTGCCTGGGCGGTCGAAGAAGGCGAGCACGTCGGCCGCCCGTCGGTGGAGGGTCCGGCCCAGGCTGACGAGCTCGACGAGGTCTCTCGGGACGCCGGTGCTGACCGAGTCGATCACGCCTTGAAGGAGGAACCGTCCAAGTTGCTTGTCGGGATGTCGGTAAGCCACGACGAGCCGTTGGTAGATACTCCATGTCGCGTAGACCTCGGTGTGCTGTTCGTCGGCGAACAGTGCCTCCAGTCGGGCGACTTGCTTGTCGGTGAGTAGATCGACGCCGGTGAGCAGGGTGCGGCGGGCGCGGTAGAGCGGGTCACCGGCGCGGCCCCGATGCCCGCAGGTGTCTTGCTGGACGCGCTGGCGGCAGCGGGTGAGCGCTTCGTGCGGAGCCGGACGACGTGGAACGGGTCCATCACCGTGGTGGCGTTGCCGAGTTCCTCGACCGCCGCGGTCTTGTAGCCGGTGAATCCGTCCATCGCGACGACCTCGATCCCCTTGCGCCAGGCTCGGGGGCGGGCGGCGAGCCACGTCTTGAACACCTGTTTCGAGCGTCCCTCGACCATGTCCAACAAGCGCGCCGGACCGGTGCCGTCCCTGGTGGGGGTGAGGTCGATGATCACGGTGACGTATTTCTCACCATGGCGGGTATGGCGCCAGCAGTGCTCGTCGACCCCGATCACCTTGACCCCGTCGAACCGGGCCAGGTCGCTGATGAGGACGCGCTGTCCTTCTGCCAGCACGGCGTCGTTGGCGGTGTTCCACGCGACGTCGAGACCGGCGGCGATCCTGGACATGCTCAGGTGTTGGACCACAAGTCCTTCCAGTCCCCAACGCAGCGCCGCACGCGACAGCTTCGAACGCGGCTCGGCTGCGGCACTGGTGTCTTGACGCCACACCCGCCCGCACTCGATGCACCGATAGCGCCGGAGCCGCACGTGCAGCACGGTAGGGCGCCACCCCAGCGGGACATGCGACAAGAGTCGCACCACCGAGCCCCGGATGAGGCCCTGGCCGCCGCAGTCTCGGCACCAGTCGTCGGCGTCGACCGGGCGGCAGGCCAGGATCGCACGGTCGGGTTCGATGCGCTGGCCGGTGACTTCCAACCCGAGGCCGTCGAGACGGCAGAAACTAGTCAGATCAGGGCACGTGAAGGTAGCGTCGGACACGTCGAGGTCTTCCAGATGGGGAGCGTGAGAACTTCCATCTTCGGAGGGCCTCGACCCCTTCAGCCAGCCGCCACGCCGCAACCCCGAACAGCGCTACCTACACCCTCGATTGTGAAGAGCCGTTTTAGGTAGTTAAGGCTTGGCTAAATGTGACAATAATGGCGGCATCGCCATGCTCCGGCGGGGATACAACTTCGTTGACGGCAACGACGTCCAGGGCCGGCTCGACGCGGGCCTGTTCTTCATCGGCTTCGTGAAGTCTCCCGACCGGTTCGCGACGGTGCACCGCAACATGGCCCGCGACGACATGTTCGTCGAATACCTCAAGACCACCGGGTCGGCGGTCTTCCTCGTCCCGCCCGGCGCCGCGAGCGTGGGGCACTGGGTGGGGGAGTCGCTCTTCGCCTGAGCCGGTTCCCTGAGCCGCCTCCGGTTTCCTGAGCTTGTCCCGGTTCCCTGAGCTTGTCGAAGGGCGCCGAGCGGAGCGAGGCGGGGATTGGGGTCGGGTGTGTCCCTTCGCTTCGCTCAGGGCGTTTCGACAGGCTCAACGACCCGGTCGGTTTCCTGAGCCGCCTCCGGTTCCCTGAGCTTGTCCCGGTTCCCTGAGCTTGTCCCGGTTCCCTGAGCTTGTCGAAGGGCGCCGAGCGGAGCGAGGCGGGGGTTGGGGTCGGGTGTGTCCCTTCGCTTCGCTCAGGGCGTTTCGACAGGCTCAACGACCCGGTCGGTTTCCTGAGCCGCCTCCGGTTCCCTGAGCTTGTCCCGGTTCCCTGAGCTTGTCCCGGTTCCCTGAGCTTGTCGAAGGGCGCCGAGCGGAGCGAGGCGGGGATTGGGGTCGGGTGTGTCCCTTCGCTTCGCTCAGGGCGTTTCGACAGGCTGAAGCGTGCCGGGTTCGGTGGAGGCTCTCAACTCACGGAGGATGAGAGTCATGGCAGCACCGAAGAAGTACCCGGACGAGTTGCGTGAGCGCGCGACGCGGCTCGCGGTCGAGGCGAGGCAGGACCCCGCACGGAAGGCCGGTGCGCTGCAGCGTATCGGCGAGCAACTCGGGATCAACCCGGAGACGCTGCGGGGCTGGGTGAAGCAGGCCGAGATCGACGCCGGGCAGGCGCCCGGGATGACGACCGCGGAGGCGCAGCGGATCAAGGAGCTTGAGGCCGAGGTGCGGGAGCTGCGGGCGAGCGAACGAGATCCTGAAGACCGCGTCGGCGTTTTTCGCCGCGGCGGAGCCTCGACCGCAAGCTGAAGTAGCCGAGGTGCCGACCGCGGTGCTCGTCGAGTACATCGACGAGCACCGCGACCGGTTCGGGGTCGAGCCGATCTGCCAGGTCCTGCGTGACGCGGACGTCCAGATCGCCCCGAGCACCTACTACGCCGCCAAGGCGCGTCCGCCGTCCGCGCGGGCGGTCAGGGACGCGGAACTGACCGAGGACATCCGGGTGGTCCACAAGGCGAACCTTGGCGTCTACGGCGCCCGGAAGATCCACGCGGCCCTGAACCGGGAGGGCGTCGAGGTCGCCCGCTGCACGGTCGAGCGGCTGATGCGCGCCGCGGGCATCCAGGGCATCCGGCGCGACAAGACCCGCAAGACCACCTTCGGGGACGGCGCGGAGACCGATCGGCCCGCCGACCTCGTCAAGCGCGCGTTCACCGCGACGACACCGAACCAGCTCTGGGTTGCGGACCTGACCTACATCCGCACCCACGCCGGGTGGACCTATGCCGCGTTCGTCCTGGACGTGTTCTCTCGCCGTGTCGTCGGCTGGCAGGTGTCCACGTCGCTGCGCACCGATCTCGCCCTCGACGCGCTCGAGATGGGCCTCTGGGAGCGCCGCAGAGCAGGTCAAGACATCACCGGGCTGATCCATCACAGCGATGCCGGAGTTCAATACCGTGCGATTCGCTACACCGAGCGGCTCGCCGAAGCCGACGCGGTCGCGTCCGTCGGAACGGTCGGCGACAGCTACGACAACGCGATGGCCGAGGCGCTGAACTCGCTGTTCAAGGCCGAGTGCATCCGCAACCCCGTCATGCGCCCCAAGGGCGGGTGGGCGTCGGTCCGCGACGTCGAGATCGCGGTCGCCGAATACGTCGACTGGTACAACCACCGGCGCCTGCACGGCGAGATCGGACACATCCCGCCCGCCGAGTTCGAGGCCGCCCACTGGGCATCCCACGAGCCCGTCAGCTACGTTGGAGAACAGGTTCCCGTCGGAGCCGGTTCCAGATAACCGAGCCTCCACGAAACCCGGGGCGCTTCAGGCTCAATGACCCGGTCGGTTCCCTGAGCCGCCTCCGGTTCCCTGAGCTTGTCCCGGTTCCCTGAGCTTGTCGAAGGGCGCCGAGCGGAGCGAGGCGGGGGTTGGGGTCGGGTGTGTCCCTTCGCTTCGCTCAGGGCGTTTCGACAGGCTCAACGACTCGGTCGGTTCCCTGAGCTTGTCCTGGTTCCCTGAGCTTGTCCCGGTTCCCTGAGCTTGTCGAAGGGCGCCGAGTGGAGCGAGGCGGGGGTTGGGGTCGGGTGTGTCCCTTCGCTTCGCTCAGGGCGTTTCGACAGGCTCAACGACCCGGTCGGTTTCCTGAGCCGCCTCCGGTTCCCTGAGCTTGTCCCGGTTCCCTGAGCTTGTCGAAGGGCGCCGAGCGGAGCGAGGCGGGGGTTGGGGTCGGGTGTGTCCCTTCGCTTCGCTCAGGGCGTTTCGACAGGCTCAACGACTCGGTCGGTTCCCTGAGCTTGTCCTGGTTCCCTGAGCTTTTCCCGGTTCCCTGAGCTTGTCGAAGGGCGCCGAGCGCAGCGAGGCGAGAAGCTGTCGACGGTGTCTTCCCCTCGACAGGCTCAGGAGCCCCGACAGCGCCTGTGCTGTGCTTGTCGAAGTGCTCAACGAACCGGGAACCAGACCCGACGGCACCGCCGATTTGTGCCCCCGTCAGGGAGTCTGTATAGTTCATTGAGCCGACGCGGGGTGGAGCAGCTCGGTAGCTCGCTGGGCTCATAACCCAGAGGTCACAGGTTCAAATCCTGTCCCCGCTACAAATCGAAGTCCCGATCAGCCAACTGGCTGGTCGGGACTTCTGCTTTATGTCTGCCGGCACTGCGCACTCTCATTGCCCGTAGTGCTAGCGGCAGGCTGCGATCCGGATTTCATCGCCGACGATCTTGTGGACGAGGCGATGCTCCTCGGTGATGCGGCGTGACCAGTAGCCGGCGAAGTCGTGCCTGAGGGCCTCCGGCTTTCCGAGTCCCTCGTTGCCGTTGCGGGAGACGTCCTGGATGAGGGTGCTGATGCGTTTGAGGACCCGGCGGTCCTGTGTCTGCCACCAGAGGTAGTCTTCCGAGGCGTTCTGGTCCCACACCAACAGCATGGTCAGTCGGCGGTCAGGTCGTGGGGGTCGCCGCGGCCGCCCTCCAGCCGCTCCATCGCGTCGAGAAGGCGCCGGGCGTTTGCGGGAGAGCGCAGGAGGTAGGCGGTCTCTTTGAGGGCCTCGTACTCGTCCAGGGAGACGATGACCACCGGGTCGTGGCCCGCTCGGGTGATGACGACCTCCTCCCGGTCATCAACGACAGAATCGAGAACCTCGGCGTAGCGTGCCCGGGACTCCGTGTAGCTCATCGTCTTCATGAAGGAACCTCCTGTACAGGAAGACTTTCGTCTTGGGAGTGGTGCCCGCAAGCCTCACAAGCCTCACAGGCGTACAAGTAGAGCCGGGCCGGGGCTACAGCGGCGAGCCGGGGGCTGCCACGCCGACGAAGACCCCGCCGAACTTCGCCTCGCCCGTCCGACACCGGTGCCCGTCGATCCATACGACCCTGTCGCCCGTGACCTGTCCGCAGACCGTGTCATCGTCGGTGTGGCGCGCCTCGAATCCGCCGCCCATCGAGGTGTTGTATCCGACGACGAGCCGTCCGTGGCTGCAGGTTGCGCGGGAGTAGCAGGCGTCGCAGACGCTGCGGTACCGCCAGGGGGTTCCGATGGCCGGCCGTCCGCACACCGGGCACGGGTGGTCCCGGTCACTGTCCCGCGGCGCGGAGAGCAGCCAGTCGTCCGAGGCGATCGCGCGGAGCAGGGCCCGTTCGGTCGGTTCCTCGGCGTACCGCCCCAGCGTCACGAGCAGGTGGTCGGCGACGTCGATGTTGGAGATCCCCTCACGTTGGTCGACGGGGAGGAGCGCCACGCTGTCGTGGCCGCCGACGATCGCGGCGGTCGCCGCGCGGTGCCAGACTGTGACGTCGTCGAGGTTCAGGGTCCGGTTATGGTGGCGGGTTTCCTGCCACCACTGGTCGACACGGGAGGAGAGTTCGTCCGGGTTGGTGCCGGTCAGGGCGTACATGCGGCTTCCGTCGACGTTGTAGACGAGCAGCTCACGGTCGGAGACGAAGGCGAATCCGCCCGAGACGGGGTCGGCGTTGAAGCCGGAATGGAGGACCTCGGCGACGGTCGTGGGGTCCGTGGCCCGTCGTCGGGCCAGCGCCTCCACCTTCTCGCGCGTGATCGGCTTCTCGAGCGCCTCGTCTGAGTTCATGCCAGGCCTCCTTGTCGCGTGTCATGTTCGCACGGCGCGACGACGCTACGGGCTGAGTCACCTGGACGTGCCGCTGCTCGGCGGCTGAGGGTCAGTCGAGGCGTGTGAGGGCCTGCTCGGCGAAGCGGGTGCCGATCAGCTCGTGCGATGCGGTGTCCGGGTGGAGGGCGTCGGCCAGGGGGTGCGCCGCCTCGTCGGTGGGGCCGAACAGGCTCAGCCCGTCGATGAGGTGCAGGTTCCGGTCGTCACGCGTCGCCGCGATCTGTGTAAGGGCGTCGCGGATGGATCGGAGGGTCAGCCGGCCCGAGGCGACCTCGGCGGGGTCGCCGGTGGCGATGAACCGCACCTGGGGCGATCCGATGGTGGCCATGTCGAACGCGCCTGGCCCGGGGGTGTCCTCGTGGATGGGGCAGTAGATCGGGGTGACGAGGAACAGCGGGGTCTCGGGGTGGCCGTCGCGGACCGTGTCGAGGAACCCGTGCATGGCGGGGATGAACGCGCGCAGCCGCATCGCATCGGCGTTGACGATGTTGATGCCCAGCTTGATGCTGATGACGTCCGCCGGGGTGTCGCGGATCACGCGGGCAAGGCACTGGTCGGCCATGGCGGCGCCGCCGAAGCCGAGGTTCCGCAGCTCCAGGTCCGCGGCGCGGGCCGCGAGCGCCGGCCAGATCAGGCTCGGGCTGGTCGCCGCAGAGCCCTGGCTGATCGAGCTGCCGTGGTGCACCCAGCGGCGACGCGGCCGGTCGTCGGGGACGGCGGGCGCGTCGGCGCGGAGCGCGACGAGTGTCAATGCCTCGTTGTGTGGGAGCCAGAGCTCGACGAGCTTGTCCGTCGGCGACAGGCCGGCGAGCACGGTGGTGTGCGGGTCGCCCTGGACCGGCCTGGTGGAGCCGGTGAGCAGGTTGACCTCGACCGCGTCGCCGCCGGTGATCTCGTCGGTCGTGACGAGCGTGCCGTCGACGAAGGCGTCCACCCGGCCCCGGGGGCGGTCGGCGCCGACGTAGGCGACCCGGCTGCTCCGGAACTCCAGTTCGACGCGGGTGGCCGTCGTCCGAAATGCGACGCGCGCGCCCGAGGGCTGGGTCTCCATGCTCATGAGCTGCGGGTCGGGGAGCTGGCGCCTGACCCAGGCGGGCAGCCGGTGCAGGACGAGCCCCCGGTCGGTCGGCTCGAGTTCGGCCACGCCGCGGACGAGGTCGGGGGTCAGCGGGACGGTGATCATGCTGTGGGTCCTTCCTGGGGCCATGAGGTGAGTGCGCGGTCGAGGGCGTCGACGGCGTGCCGCCACGACGCATCCACCGACTCGCTGCGGTGGGCGAAGGAGCGGGCGTCGGTGAGCGCGACGAATCCTGTGATGGTGGCGCCGACAAGCCGGACCGCGTGCACGGTGTCGGACTCCGGCAGCCGGTAGCCGCGGATGACCGCGGCGATGAGGGAGGCGACGCGGGCCGCCTCGGGAGATGCCGCCGTCTCGTCGTCCGCCGGGCGCTGGAGGGCCGCCCAGGCGCCCGGCCGCCGAGTCGCGTAGTCGCGATGGGCGGCGGCGAGCCCTGCCAGGGCCTCGCGCCCGGACCTGCCCGCCACCTCGGCCGCGACGGCCTCGCCCAGCTCGGCCAACGCCAGGCGGTGGATCCCCGACAGGAGCGCGGCGAGGTCGCGGACGTGGCCGTACAGGCTGGCTGGCCGAACGCCGAGTTCCCGCGCGACGGCGGAGAGGGTGACTTGGTTGTACCCGTCGCGGTCGGCGAGGTGGGAGGCGGTGGCCACGACGAGGTCGGGGGTGAGGTTGGCGCGGGGCATGATCCAAAACTATGCCTAGTAGCCGTAAACCTACAACTCGTAGGATCGCGGCGGGTGAGCCCATAAACGGCGGACTTGAGGCCAGCTCATCGACGAGGGGAAGGGGCTGGTTCCCGCAATGACGAGGTTGGGGCTGGTGAGCCGGGGACCCCGTCGATATGCTCCTGACTAGGAACTCGGCATCACTGCCGGTCAGTGCACGGTGGAGTGTGGTCGATGTCGGAGCAGGCGCTCGATGAGAAGAAGATGAAGCTGCGCTACGCCGGCGCCTGCCGGATCTGCGGCCTGGCGATCCCGGCGAAGGCGGAGGCCGTCTACGAGCGCTCCACGAAGACTGTTCGGTGCGTGTCATGCCCTGAGCCAGGTGCCGGTCTTTCGGCTCCGGCCGAGCGGTGTTCTTCGACGCCCGCACACGCGGTGCGCGGTACGGCTCCTGCGGTGGAGCCGGGCCAGGGAGCCGCGTCTGCTCCAGTGCCGCGCCGGGCGGTCGACCTGATGGAGGTGGCTCCCGAGGTGCAGGCGGTGCCTGAGGCTGCGGTACCCGCAGATGCGGCGACCGTCGAGGTGGGCGTGGCAGGGTCGTCTGCCCGGCGCGAGTACGAGCGGCGCAAGGCCAGGGACGAGGCGAAACTGCGAGAGGAGTGGGGCCGATTCGGGGGCATCGCCGTCGCACTCTCCAGCGAGAAGCAGAGCACGCGCGCCTGGGCGACCGGCGCCGTCGGCGAGGAACTGCTCGGCGCCCGCCTCGACAAGCTGGCGTCCCACTCGTGCGCGGTGCTGCACGACCGGAGGATTCCTCGGACCAGGGCCAACATCGATCACATCGTCGTGACCACGGGCGGCGTCTGGGTGATCGACGCGAAGCGCTACAAGGGGCGTCCCGATCTGAAGATCGAGGGTGGCATCATCCGGCCGCGGGTGGAGAAGCTCACCGTCGGGAGGCGGGACTGCACCAAGCTTGTCGACGGAGTGCTCAAGCAGGTCGGCCTGGTGCAGGAACTGGTCGGCGACGTGCCCGTGACCGGGGTGCTCTGTTTCGTGGAGGCCGACTGGCCGCTCATTGGAGGATCGTTCAAGACCAGGGGTGTGTACGTCCTCTGGCCCAAGCGTCTCGTGAAAGTGATGGCAGAACGAATCGGCGGGGTGGACGTCGCCGGGGTCCGTGACCTCGTTGCCGAGCGTTTCTTGCCGGCCTGAGTTTCGAGCGGGGGTGCGCTCAGTCGCCACGCAGAAGGTCGACCTCATCGGCGATGGAGCGTCCGATCTCCAGTGAAGCGGTGGCCGCGGGCGAGGGGGCGTTCAGGACGTGGATCTGGCGGTCTGCCCGCAGGAAGGCGAAGTCGTCGACCATGGTTCCGTCACGGCGGAGCGCCTGGGCCCGGACCCCGGCCGGGGCGGGGGTGAGGCAGCCGTCGGGCAGGTCGGGGACCAGCTCGCGGAGGCTGGTCAGGAAGCGTCGGTGGGACAACGACCGCACGACCTCCGCTGCGCCGGTCCTCCAGAACCGGCGGCCCAGCCGCCACAGCCCGGGCCAGGCGAGGTAGTCGCCGATGTCGCGGGGGCTGAGGGTGCGCCAGTCGTAGCCCTCGCGGGCGAGGGCAAGGACCGCGTTCGGTCCCGCGTGTACCCCGCCGCCGATCATCTTCGTGAGGTGCACGCCGAGGAAGGGCAGCGTCGGGTCGGGGACGGGGTAGATCAGGCCGTTGACGAGGTGCTGGGCTGAGAGTGCGAGCTCGAAGTACTCGCCGCGGAACGGGACGATCCTCACGTCCGGCTCGAGCCCGGCGAGGCGGGCGACGCGGTCGGCCTGCAGACCGGCGCAGTTGACGAGCCGGTCGGCGCGGAACTCGCCACCCGTCGTGGCGACCGTGACGCCGTCGGCGCGCGCGTCGATCGCGGCGGTCTCTGCTCCCGTCACCAGGGCGCCCCCGCCGTCGGTAATGAGCCGGGCCAGGGTCCGGCAGACGCCCACGTAGTCGACGATGCCGGTGGTATCCACGCGCAGGGCCGCCACGCACGAGACGTGCGGCTCGTACTCGCGGGCCTCTGACTGGTCGACGCGCCTGACCGGCACCCCGTTCGCGATTCCCCGGGCGAGCAGCTGCTCCAGGGCAGGGACCTGGCTCTCGCTCGTCGCAACGACGAGCTTGCCGCAGACCTCCACCCCGATGCCGTGTTCGACGGCGAAATCGCGCATCGACACCGCCCCGGCGGCACCCATCCTGGCCTTGAGGCTGCCCGGCGAGTAGTAGAGGCCGGAGTGGATCACGCCCGAGTTGCGGCCCGTCTGGTGCAGGGCGACCTCGGGTTCCTTCTCCAGCACCGTGACCCGGTGGCCGCGACGCGTGAGTTCGTGGGCCGTTGAGAGTCCGACGATGCCCGCGCCGATGACGATGACCTCGGCCATCCGTTGCCTCCTCGCCCGTGCCTGTCTGCACCGTAGGGCACTCGGGGTGGGCGGTGGGCCCGGTCCGCGGTCAACGCGCCGTTGTCGGCTAGATGGAGAAGTCGTCGTGCGTGCAGACCCGCGCGAGCTCAATCTGACCGCCCGGCAGCATCCAGTAGTGGATGCGCCTGGCCGACGGCGTGCCCGTCTGCAGACTGGCCCGGTATCCCACGGCGCCGTCCGCACGCGTCCGCACCGGGTCGGCCCCGCCCATCCCCGAGCGGAGCCGATGCACCTCGCGCCCGGCCACCTTCGGCGCGACGCCCGTCACGACCTCCACGACCACGTCGGCGACCTTCTCCCGGCTGACCCCCTCGAGGTCGGCCAGTGACTGGATGAACCCCGCACCGATCCCGTACTCCGGCAGCGGCCTGGCGGCCTGCTCTGCGACGGGGGTCCTCGTGGCCCAACGGGCCTGCACGAGGTGACGGAACCCCAGCTCCGGGTCGGCGAACTGCGGCTCCTCCGCGGCCGGTCGGGATCTCTTTCCCCGGGCTTTCCGCAGCTCGGTCCGTGACCTGGCCAGCCCGTTCTCCGCGCGGTCGCGCTCGGCCTCGACCTTGTTGATCACGTACCGCAGCTGGCGGATCTCGTCGGAGTTCGCCTCGGCAAGCGCCCGCGCCTTCTCGGCCTCGGCCTCCAGCGTGGCGATCCTCGTTTTCAATGCAGTGATCTGCAGCAGCAGCTGCTGACGGGTGTCGCTGGGGGCCTCCGGAGGCGTCGCGACGATAGGGGGTGTCGACGGTGGACGCGGCACCGGGCCGGGCGTGGCGGGCCTCGCGGCGGGTGTCCCGGTGGGGCGGCGGCCGAAGATGGCGGGCGTCGGCGGGGCCGGCGCGGCGGGGGCCTCGGGCTCCGGTTCGGCGACCGCTGGCTCCGGTTCGATCGGCTCCTGGGCCGCGGGCGGTGCCTGCGCCGGCATCGCGACCGTGGGTGGCGTCTCGACGTCGAGCGTCGGCAGCTCCTCGACGAGCCAGGGAGGGCCGCCCGTGAGCAGCGCAGGGGCCGGGGCGACGGGCTCGTCGTCGTCCACGTCCGCCATCGTCAGGCACCACGACGGCCCAGTGGCCGTCACTCGGGCCCGGACCACCTCGTCGAGGGACATGAGGGTGCGCAGGTCGTCGGCCTCGTTGGTGGTCACCGCCGCGCGCAGGACGGCAACCCGCACCTCGGGCTGGGCGGTCTTCGGGTACAGGACCAGCTCGGCCTTGCCGTTGCGGACCATCGCCACCCGCGCGAGCACGACGTCGCCGATCCCGTAGCCGGCCAGGGCCTCCTCGGCCGGGCGCAGCCCGCCCCGGACGTCGACGCGGCCCGCCTCGGGGTCGTACAGCCCCGAAACCTGCTGACCCACCGTGAGGAGCCGCTCGATGCGCACGCCTGGGACGGTCAGCTCCTCCGCGATCGTGGCGCGCAGCCCCTGGCTGAGGTCGACGATGCCGCGGCCGGAGATGACACCCGTCACGATTCCGGCGACGGGACGCGCCTGTGCGACTGGCTGCAGGAGGCCGGCGTCGGCGGCCATGCGCAGCGCGTCCGAGATGAGCTTGTCGGTGGCCCATTCACCGTCGGCCGGGTTGAAGGCGAAGCGCAGCGGCGACCTCCGCGGGTTGGAGGTCCATTCGTGCCCGACGGGGTAGACGCGCCCGGCGCCGCCGTACACCTGGGTCTCGTCGGCCATCTGGTGGGCGAAGGCCCAGCTGATGTCGCCCGTCGGCATGAGGTAGACGTCGGCGAGCGAGCCTGCCTCCTGCGCGATCCGCTGGGGGTCGATCCACGGCCGCTCCTGCCCCGACGAGGTGGTCACCACCACGACCGGCTTTCGGCGCGTCGCCCCGTTCAGCAGGTCGGCGAGTTGGGATGCGGACTGCTTCGACGTGACGAGCTGAACTGTGGCCATGGAACGACGGTAGCTGGACGCCCCGACGCTGTTTCGGCTTGGCGGAATCTGGACGCAGCTTCCGTGCGGAGAGGGTCGACGAGCAGATCCTCCTGTTCATCGACGGTGCGAACGGTCACAAGGCCGGTGTCGCCCGACGACAAGTGTGTCGTGCTCATCGCGTCAGGGAGGGGGAGGGTCAGCTGTCGGTCGAGGGAGCGGCGCCGGGCTGCTGGCCACCCTGGCCGCCGCCGCGCTGGCCGCCGCCGTCTCCGCCCGGCTGACCGCCGCCGGTGCCTCCACCCTTGCCCATGCCGCCGCCGACGTTCGACTCGCCCTCGGTGACCGTCCCGGACTCCGTGCCCGCGACCTTGACGGTGTAGGTGCCGCCGTCGGCGACGTCGGCCGACGAGTAGAACACCATGCCCGCCTGCTTGGGCGAGGTGACGCTGGCGACGGTGGTGCCGTCGGAGTCCACGACGTCGACCTGCTGGCCGGCCGCGATGTCGGCGGTGGTCGCGACCCAGTTCTGGGTCGACGAGTCGTCGGGGGTCTGCGCCATGCCGGTGCTGCCGACGCCGATGATCGTGCCTCCTGTCACCAGGAACGTGCCGTTCGCGTCGAACGTGCCGTTGCCGCTGTTCGTGGGCCCGTAGACGGTGATCGTGCCGCCGCTGAACGTCAGCGACCCGTTGGAGTCGATGCCGTCGCCGTCGGCGTTGACCGTGACGGTCCCGCCGGCGATCTCCACGGTCTCGCCCGTGTCCTGGTCCATTCCGCCACCCATGCCCTGCTGGGTGGTGTCCGTGCTCGTGTCGGTGGTGCCGACGTCGCCGGAGCCGTTGATGCCGTCGTCGCTGGAGGTGATGTCGACGGTCCCGCCGCTGACGAGGATGTCGTTGCCCTCGAGGCCCTCCACCGACCTGGTCACGGTGACGATGCCGTCGCTGATCTGGGCGGTCAGGTCCGCGTGCACGCCGTCGTCGCCAGCCGAGAGGCTGAGCTCGCCGCCCGTGATGCCGATCGACCCGTCGGAGCCGATGGCGTCGTCGGCTGCGTCGACGGCGATGGTCCCGCCCGCGACGATCGTAACGGTGCCCGAGTTGAGGCCCTTTGCGGTGTTCTCGTCAGAGGCCTGGTCGGCCCCGCCGCCCGCGGTGATGGTGATGGTGCCGTCCTCGACGACGACGTCGGTTGCCGCCGAGATCCCGTCGTCGCCGGCGGTCGCGTCGATCGTGCCGCCCCGGACCCAGACCCAGCCCTTGGTCTCGTCGTCGTCCTTGTCGCTCTTGAGGGCGTCGCCGCCGACGGTCAGGCTCAGCGTGCCCCCCTCGACGACGAGCGCGTCCTTGCCGACGAGGGCGTCGTCGGCGGCGGTCACGGTAATGGTGCCGCTGAGCACGACGAGGTCGTCCTTGCTGGTGATGCCGTCGTTGCCGTTACCGGCGACACTCAGCGATCCGGTGCCGCTGAGGGTCAGGTCGGCGTCGGACCAGATGGCCGCGTTGGCGTCGGCGTCGTCGGCGTAGCCGGAGGCGTCCGAGACGGCGTTGGTGCTGCCCTCGGCGAGGTAGATGGCGGCGTCGTCGGCCGAGGTGACGGAGATAGCCGGGCCGGCGTCGTTGGTGATCGTCGCGCCGTCGAGGATCAGGACGACCCGGTCGTCCTCCCCGGCGGCCACGACGACGCCGCCGGTCAGCGATCCGGTCAGCCGGTAGACCCCCGCTGCGGTGATCGTGACGGTGCCGTCCTCGGCGGTGACGCCGTCGGCCTCCGTGGTGGCCGAGGTGCCGGACAGCGTGATGTCGGCGGCGTCGTCGGCGGACCACTCGTCGTCGTTCACGGTCGTCGGGTCGGAGTTGGCCGCGACGACGGCGTCGGCCGTCAGGGTGGTGTCGACGGTCGCGGCGTTCGTGGTGGAGGAGGTGCCGCCGCCCGAGGCCGACGACGACGAGGCGTCGGAGGCCGCGGTGCAGCCGGAGATGGATCCGGCGAGGGCGAGGACGGCGATGGAGGCGATCAGACGGCGGCGCACAGCTGCTCCTTGGAGGTGTCGGGGGTGAACGGGCCGCGCAGGAGGCGCGCCCAGCGGTTGTGGGGGAGTTCGGGCCGCAGCGCGGCGAGCCCGGTGGCGAACTTGCTGACCGGCTGCGGTCGGCACCGCGCGCGCCACAGGAGGCGGTCGACGTCGGTGGCTGCGGACCGCGACTTGGTCTCGACGATCACGAGATCCGGGAGGTCGAGGCTGCGCCCGTCGGGCAGCATCCAGTTGAGATCGGTGTCGATCGTGATGCGGCCGTCGTCCGGGGCGAGCAGCGTCGCGCGGCGGTAGCGGGTGGTGATGGCGACGTGCAGGTCGTCGGCGCTCTCGGCGCGCTGGCCGAGCATGTCGAAGGCGTCCGACGCGAACGCGCGGCCCTCCTTCGACAGCGCTCCGCGACGGATCCACTGGTAGCCGATCCGGTCCTTGACCGTCACGTCGTTGCCGCCTCGGGTCTTGACCTCCAGGAAGCTGGTGCGCGACTCGACGTAGGTTCGGGTGCGGACCTTGATCCTCACTCGCCTCGACTGCGCGCTCATCCGGTAGCTGAGCAGGTCAGGTGTGTCGAAGTACACGGTCTCGTAGGCGCTCTGTCGACGCCCGTCAATTTCGAGGACGCGCATCCGGGGATCCAACGCCCGCACGAAGGCGTCCGCGCCGTCGCGATCGAGCACGTACTTGCGGTCGATGCGGGTCAGCATCTCGGCGTCCTCGTTGAGCTCGTCGAGCGTCACGTCAGGGAAGGTTGCGAGGGGGAGGGAGAACATCAGGCGACCTTCCGGAGCTGGGCCGAGCCGCTGGCGGCGCGGCGGCGCGTGGTGTAGCGGGCCTCCACCAGCGTGGTCTCGTTGACGAAGTTGACCTCGATCACGGTGACGCCGGTGACGGCAAGGCCGAGGCGCTGCTCCAGCTCGGACCTCAGCTCCGCCTGGTCCGTGATGGCGCGGTCGAGGCGGATGGTCTGGGAACCGGCGGACGCGAGCAACCCGGGGTGGTCGGCGACGAACATCACGAGCAGGATGAGGGCGACCAGCACGATCGGCACCGTGATGTCGGTGTGGGGCAGACCCGAGATCAGGCCGATCGCCAGGGCCGAGAAGTAGTAGGCCACCTCCCGCTGGCTGATCTCGGAGGACCGCAGTCGGATGATCGACAGGACGCCGAACAGGCCGAGCCCGACTCCCATCGCCACCTCGGCGGAGCCGAGGACGGTCGTGACGGCGAGCACGCCGACGTTGACGCCGAGGAACGCGACGACGAGGTCACGTCGGTGGTGCCGGGGGAAGAACAGTCCGAAGACGAGGATCGCGGCGGCCACGAGATCGATTGCGATGAGGGTGAGGGAGGTGGTGGTCACGGTCTTCTGCTTCCGGTTCGGGTCAGGTCGATGTGACTACTACATCCGCCGAAGCTGTGAGTCGCTTGTGAGACCAGGCAGGGTGGTCTGTGCGTTATCCCACCCTCGGGGAAACGGGCGATGCGCGGCTGATTGGATGCTCTCGACCAAGGAGGTTTTTCAGTGAACGACTCCCGACTGACCAAGCTCAGTGCCTGGGCCATGGGCCTGGTCTTCGTCACGATCCTGCTCGGCTCGATGGTGTGCGCCACCGACTCGAGTTCCACCTGCCCTGCGTGGCCGGCGTGCTATCCCGATCAGATCGCCCCGCAGCTGCAAGTCGGCTGGCTCGAGAACCCGGTCATCGAGTTCGTGCACCGCGCGATCGCCTTCGCCGGTCTCGTCCTGACCGGGCTGACCGGCTGGTTTGGCCGCAGACACCCCGACGGCCGGGTCCGCGTCCTGCCGTGGGTCGCGCTCGGTTGCGCCGTCGGCTCCGCCGTCTTCGGGATGATGATCATCCTGTTCACCCTGCCGCTGCTGCTCGGGCTGCTCGACCTCGGCCTCGCGCTCGTCGCACTCCTGCTGACCACCACCACCTACCTGGCGTTGCGCAGGGGCGAGATGCTCGCCGACGCCGTGCCCACCCGCCGCCTCGCGGGCGGCGCGTTCGCGTTGCTGGTGGTCATGCACCTGCTGGGGAGCGTCGTCGCCGGCACCACCGCCACGGGGACAGGGTCGTTCACGCGCTGCCTTAGCTGGCCGCTGTGGACCATGGTCGAGATCGACGGGTCCCCGGCGCTGCAGGGCCTGCGCATGGCGATGGCCGTCGTCGCCGCCGGCGCGATCATCGCTCTGGCCGAGCGGGTCCGTCGCGCCGGCGCGGGCGGGCTGGCCCTCGCACTGGTCGTGTCCCTCATTGTCGAGCTCGGCCTCGGCATGATCATCCTCGGCGCGGGGATCGACGCGGGCCAGACCAACGGCATCCAGGCGACGATCGCCGTCGGTTACTCCGTGACCGCCGTCGTGATCATGTGGTGCGTCGCGTTCGCCTTCGCCCGCGCGATGCCTCGACCCACAGGGCATTCTGCTGCAGCATCCGGCGCCGCAGCGACTCGTAGATAGGACGTCCCGGCAGCAGGGTGGCCGCGAACATCGCGGCCGCCGCTGCCAGGAACATGGGCGTGGTCAACGAGGTGGCCGCCGTCATTTCCAGGATCAGGACGATGCCCGTGAGCGGCGACCCGACGGTCGCCGTGAACAGGGCGGCCATGCCGACCACCGCGAACGTGGCGGGGGAGATGCCTCCCACCAGCGGCGCGGCCACGGCATGGAACACGACGCCCCAGACAGCGCCGACCGCCAGCGTCGGAGCAAAGAGTCCGCCGGGTGCCCTGGTCGAGTACGACAGAGGTCCCGCCACGAAGCGGACGGCCATCAGCAGGAGCAGCCCGCCCAGAGCGGGGGCCGGCACGTCGATGACCCACTGCGCCGCAGCCTCCCCTCCGCCGCCGTACAGGGGATCGGTGTACAGCAGCGCGCCGACGATCGCGCCGACGATCGCCGCCCATGCAAGCGAGGGGATCCGCGTCCGGTCCGCGAACCGCAGCAGCGCCATGTTCAGCCAGTTGTAGCCCATGCCCAGCAGCGCGGTCAGCCCGCCGAACAGGATGAACACCCACAGCTGCACAGGATCCGGCGTGACCTGCCTGGCGACCTGGAAGACAGCCTCATCGGCGATCAGGTAGTGCGACGTCGCCACCGCGATGCAGGTGCTGACCAGCGTGATCAGCACGACCCGGGCCCGGAACGAGCGGGTGATCTCCTCGATGGTGAACAGGGCGCCGCCGATCGGCGCGTTGAAGGCGACGGCCAGGCCCGCGCCTCCGACCGTCGTGTAGAGGAGTTTGCGTTCGTACTCGCCCAGCCGGAACCAGCGACCTACCTCCGCGCCGATGGTGGCGCCGATGTGCACGCTCGGCCCCTCCCGGCCCAGCACCAGCCCGGACCCGATGGCGGCGATGCCGCCCACGAAGCGGGCCGGCAGCACTGCGCGGCCGGGGAGTTCCTCCTCCTCGAGCCAGACCGCCTTGACGTCCTGGATCCCGGAACCGGACGCGCGTGGCGTGGCCATCGCCAGAGCCCGCCCGGCCATCGCCAGTAGCGCCACCGCCGCGCACAGCGCGCCCAACCCCAACGGACCCATGTCGCGGGCCAACGCCAGCCCGGTGCCAAGTCGGCGCTGAGCCCACTCGAGCGCCCACCGGAAGGCGCCACCCACGAGCCCGATGCCGATGGCGGCGCAGATGGCTGCCGCGGTGAACACGACCAGCTGACGCCTGGACGCGAAGGGATCCGATGATGCTCCGAACTTCACAGCCACGGCGCGAGACTCTACGCCGTCCATGTCGTCACGCCCGTGAGCACGTCTACTACCGCGAATCGTTGACGGTTGCAAACAGCGTGGGAGACGGGCCGCAATGTGTGGAGGGGACCGAAGCCACTCACTGAAGGTGCTTGAATGACCCCATCATGTTGCAGCTCCCGGCGGCCAAGGGCCGCCTGGAGCCATGAAACGGGAGTAGAACCATGAACCTTCGTCGTCGAACCCTGCTGGGTGCCACCGCCGCGGTGGCAGCCGTCGGCGCCACGACCGCCTGTTCCGCCAAGCCGGGCGGCTCCGGCGGCTCGGCCGTCACCGGGGACACCATCAAGGTGGGCGTCAACTACGAGCTCTCCGGCGCAGTCGCCACCTACGGACAGGCCTCCGTCGACGGCATCACGATGGCCATCGACGAGATCAACGCCGCCGGCGGTGTGAACGGCAAGAAGCTCGAGATCATCTCGTACGACAACAAGTCGGACGCGGCCGAGGCCACTACCCTGGCGAACAAGCTGTTCACGCAGGACAACGTCCTCGTCGGCATGGGACCCGCCACCTCCGGCAACTTCAAGGCCATCATCCCGGTCGCGAACAAGAACGGTGTTCCCGTGGTCTCGGGTTCGGCCACCGCCGACGACGTCACCTGGGACGGGTCGACCGTCCAGGAGTACGCCTTCCGCATCTGCTTCAACGATTCGTTCCAGGGCACGATCATGGCGAAGTTCGCGGCCGAGAACCTCGGCGCCAGCAGCGCGGTGATCATCAAGGACAACTCGAACGACTACTCGAAGGGCCTCGCGGACGCCTTCACCACCGAGTTCGAGAATCAGGGCGGCACGATCGTCACCTCCGAGGCGTACGTCGCCGGTGACACCGACTTCAACACGATCCTCACCCGCATCAAGGGACAGAGCTTCGACGTCATCTACCTGCCGGGCTACTACTCGGAGGCCGGCCTGATCATCAAGCAGGCCCGTGACCTCGGCATCACCGCCCCCTTCCTCGGCGGCGATGGCTTCGACTCCCCGACGCTGCTGGAGCTGGCCGGCGCGTCGGCGCTGAACGACGTCTACTTCACCAACCACTACTCGTCGATCGACGAGGACCCGACGGTCCAGGACTTCATCAAGGCGTTCAAGGAGGCCAAGGGGGCCGAGCCGAGCGCGTTCAACGCGCTGGGCTACGACGTCGGCAAGTTCGTCGCGGACGCCATCTCCCGCGCCTCCGAGCTGACGGGTGACGCGGTCCAGAAGGCCATGGCAGAGACCAAGGGCTTCGTCGGCGTCACCGGCACGTTCGACATGGACGAGCACCACAACCCCGTCAAGACCATCCTCGTGATCGGTCTGAAGGACGGCGTGCAGGACTCCAGCGAGAAGGTCGGCTGACCGTTCCTCTTCGTCCGATTCCACGCCCGACGCGGCCGGGGCAGCGCCCCGGCCGCGTCGGGTCACCAGAAGGAGGTGGCCCGTGACAGAGTTCCTGCAGCAGCTCATCAACAGCCTGTCGCTCGGCAGTATCTACGCGCTCATCGCGCTCGGCTACACGATGGTCTACGGCATCATCAAACTGATCAACTTCGCCCACGGCGACGTGTACATGGTCGGCGCCTACGTCGGCTACGCCTGCATGACACATCTGCACCTCGGCTTCTTCGAGTCGCTGATCGCGGCCATGATCATCTGCACGATCCTCGGCGTACTCATCGAGCGCGTCGCCTACCGGCCGCTGCGCAACTCCACCCGCATCGCGGCGCTCATCACCGCCATCGGCGTCTCGTTGCTGATCGAGTACACGATGATGTACTTCGTGGGCGCCGACCCGCGCGCCTACCCGGAGATGCCTGACTACCTGACGGGCTCCTTCGCGGTGGGCGGCGTCATCATCCGCAACCAGCAGGTCATCATCATCGGGGTGGCCGTCGTGCTGATGATCGCCCTGCAGTTCATCGTCAAGAAGACGAAGATGGGCAAGGCGATGCGGGCGGTGTCGCAGGACCCCGACGCAGCGAGGCTGATGGGCATCAGCGTTGACAGGACGATCTCCTTCACGTTCGCGATCGGCTCCGCCTTGGCCGGCGCAGCAGGCGTGCTCGTCGGCGTGTACTACAACTCGATCAACCCCCTGATGGGCATCATCCCCGGACTCAAGGCGTTCGTCGCCGCGGTCTTCGGCGGCATCGGCATCATCCCGGGCGCACTGATCGGCGGCTATGTCATCGGCGGCGCCGAGACGCTGGTCAGCAGCATCGGCTACTCGCTGTTCAAGGACGGGGTGGTCTTCGCCATCCTCATCCTCATCCTGATCGTCAAGCCGACCGGTCTGCTGGGCAAGAACGTCAAGGAGAAGGTCTGATGAAAACCCTCAAGCCCATGTTCTGGCGGGCACTGCCGTTCATCGTCGCCTACGTGGTGGTGCTGGCGCTCATCTCGGCCGGCGTGATCAACGACTACATCTTCGCGATCATCGTCACGATCTGCATCAACATCATCCTCGCCGCCAGCCTGAACCTGGTGACCGGCTTCACCGGCCAGTTCTCGCTGGGTCATGCGGGTTTCATGGCGCTCGGCGCCTACACCTGCGCGCTGATCACGATGCACTTCGACTCCGTGTTCGGCTTCGCGCTCGGCATCCTCGGCGGCGCCGTCGTCTCGGCCCTCGTGGGGGCGCTGGTCGGGCTTCCGACACTCAGGCTCCGCGGCGACTACCTGGCCATCGCGACCCTCGGCATGGCGGAGATCATCCGCGTCATCCTGCTGAACCTCGGTATCACCAACGGCGCGGCGGGCCTGTCCGGCATTCCGCAGTACGCCGACTGGAACTGGGTGTTCGGGCTGACCGCAGTGACGCTGATCGTGCTGTGGAACTACATCCGCAGCTCGCACGGCCGTCGTGCCATCGCCGTCCGCGAGGACGAGATCGCGGCCGAGGCCATCGGCATCAACACCACCGCGGTCAAGGTGCAGGCCTTCACGATAGGGGCGTTCTTCGCGGGGATCGGCGGCGGCCTGTACGCCACCTACTTCTACGTCATCAAGCCCGACCAGTTCGGGTTCCTGAAGTCGATCGACATCCTCGTCATCGTGGTGCTCGGCGGCCTCGGCTCGCTGTCCGGCACCGTCGTGGCGGCGATCGTCCTGGCCCTGGTCTCGACGGTGCTGGCGGACTTCTCCGACATCCGCATGATCATCTACTCCCTGATCCTCGTGCTGATCATGATCTTCAGGCCCGGCGGCCTGATGGGCTCGAAGGAGATCACCGACACCGTGCTCGGCAAGGTGTTCCGGCGCAAGGAGGCGAAGGCATGAGCCTGCTCGAGGCGACAAAGCTCACCCGTAACTTCGGCGGACTGACGGCCGTCTACGAGGCGGATCTGCACATCGACGCCGGCGAACTGGTCGGCCTGATCGGGCCGAACGGCGCTGGCAAGACGACGCTGTTCAACCTGCTCACCGGTGTCTACCCGCCGTCATCGGGCACCATCACGCTGACGATCGACGGGAAGACCGAGGACATCGGCGGGCGCAAGCCGTACCGGATCTGCGCGGCCGGCGTCGGGCGCACCTTCCAGAACATCCGCCTCTTTAAGGACCTCTCGGTCCTGGACAACGTGGCAACCGCGCTGCAGCAGAACCTGCCCTACCCGCTGTTCTCCGCGCTGTTCCACATCCCACCCTTCGGCGCCACCGAGCGGCGCATCCGGTCCGAGTCGCTCGAACTGCTCGAGGTCATGGGGCTTGGAGGCAAGGCCAACGAGCTGGCCCGCAACCTCTCCTACGGCGAGCAGCGCCACCTGGAGATCGCCAGGGCCCTCGCCACCCGCCCGTCGCTGCTGCTGCTCGACGAGCCGGCGGCCGGCATGAACCCGTTCGAGACCGCCGAGCTGACCGCGTTGATCGCGAAGCTGCGCGCAGACTTCGGGCTGACAGTCCTGCTCATCGAGCACGACATGAGCCTGGTGATGAAGATCTGCGAGCGGATCTACGTCCTCGACCACGGCATCGTGATCGCATCGGGCACACCCGACGAGGTCCGCAACAACCCCAAGGTCATCGAGGCCTACCTCGGAGGAGAGGAAGTCGGCAATGCTTGAGGTGCGTGACCTGCAGGTGCACTTCGGCGTCATCAACGCCATCAAGGGCATCTCCTTCGACGTCCCCGCCGGCGAGATCGTGACGCTGATCGGCGCCAACGGCGCGGGTAAGACGACGACCCTGCGGACGTTGTCGGGTATCAAGAAGCCCACCGCAGGCACCGTCACGCTCGACGGGCTGGACATCACGGGCCTGTCCGCCCAGGACAGGGTCCGCCGCGGGATGTCGCACGTGCCCGAGGGACGCCGGATCTTCCCCGACATGACGGTGATGGAGAACCTCGAGCTCGGCGCGTTCCTCCGCAGGGACGTCGTGCAGTCCGACCTCGACGAGATCTTCACCCGCTTCCCGATCCTCGCGGAGCGACGCCGTCAGCTGGCCGGCACACTCTCGGGCGGCGAGCAGCAGATGCTCGCCATGGGGCGGGCGCTGATGGCCAAGCCGAAGATGCTGCTCCTCGACGAGCCGTCGATGGGACTCGCGCCGCTGCTGGTGCAGGAGATCTTCGACATCATCATCTCCATCAACCAGGCGGGCACCACCGTCCTGCTCGTCGAGCAGAACGCCAACATCGCGCTGCAGATCGCCCACCATGCCTACGTCATGGAGACCGGCTCGATAGTGTTGTCCGGAGAGGCGAAGGCCCTCGCGCAGACCGACGAGGTCAAGCGCGCGTATCTCGGAGGCTGAGAAGAACATGCTCGTCAAGACGCGGATGACCGCCACTCCCTTCACGGTGACGTCGGCGACGAAGATCCCGGAGGCGCTGGAGGTGATGACCTCCAACGGCGTGCGCCACCTGCCGGTGGTGGATGAGGGACGCGTCACCGGCGTCATCTCGAAGAACGACATCGCGGCCGCCTCACCGTCGAAGGCGACCACGCTCAGCGCGCAGGAGGCCACCTACCTCATCGCGAAGCTCACCGTCGGCAAGGTCATGAGCAGGCCGGCGATCACCATCGGCCCCGACACCCTCCTGGAGGAGGCCGCGGTGCTGATGCGCGACGAGAAGATCGAGATCCTGCCCGTCGTGGCGGACGGCGCGCTGGTCGGCGTCATCACGGAGTCCGACCTGCTCGACGCCTACATCGACATCCTCGGGTTCCGTGACCCCGGGACCCGGCTGACGATCGAGGCGAAGGACGAGCCCGGGGTTCTTTCGCTCCTGACCGGCATCACGGCCAAGCACCAGGCCAACATCTCGCACCTCGCCGTGCACCGCGGCCAACTCGACCACAGCATCGTCGTGGTCGGTCTCAACACGCCGAACACCGCCGCGATCGAGGAGGAGCTCACGTCGGCCGGCATGCGCATCCTCCGCAAGCTGGTCAACCCGCGACACCCCTGACGGCCCGTGAGGGTGGGCCCGGCGTGGAGAATCACTCCATGTCGGGCACGCTTGTGCGGGCATCGGTGTAGGGGACTCCCGTCAGCTCCAGCAGGTCGACGATCATGGAGCGCAGCTGGGCGAGCAGGACCGTCGTCGACAGGCCGGCGCCGAGATCGAGGTGCGACGTCTTCTCTCCGAGGGCGCCCAGTGCCGGGCGCTGCGACTCGGGCGTCCGGCGCGCGAACAGCTCCGCCGCGCACTCGTCTGTCACCTGGGCCAGCTCCTCGATGAGCTCGAGGTAGGCGGCGGGGATCGCCTCGTCGCGGTACACCGCCACGGCGGCCCGGCGGGCCATGACGCGCAGATTCCGGATGAAGCGGTCCAGCGGCACCACCAGGTCGGCCACCTGCAGGACTGCCGTGCGATGGCGGCGCAGGAAGGGAGAGGTGCGCACCACCGAGACCCCCTCGTTCGACGCGGTCAGCAGGGCCGACAGCTGGGCCTCCGAGGCGCGGGCCTGCTCGAGGGCCCCGTCGGCGGCGGTGGCATCGGTGTCCCGCAGGGCCGCGACAATCGAACGGAGCGTGCCCGCGGCCCCGTGCAGCACCTTCGCCGCGAGCATGCGCGGCCGGTCGATGGGGGTCGTCGGCGCGACGGTCGCGAACAGCAGCGCGACGGTGCAGCCGACAAGCGCGTCCTGCCAGCGGGCCAGACCGGCGTTGATGCCGGGGTACACGGTGAGCACCGTCGCGGCCTGCACCGCCGCCTGCGTGACCATGATCGTCCGGGCCCCGAGCCACGTCGCGATGGACATCGCGACGAAGATCACGAGCATGATCTGCCACACGCCGGTGCCGAAGAAATGCACGAAGAGATCCCCGCAGAACACCCCGACCGTGACGCCGATCGCGACTTCGACCACCCGACCGAGACGCTGGCCGAAGGAGAAGCCGAGGCAGATGATCGCTGCGACAGTGGCCAGGAACGGGGCCTCGTGGCCCAGCACATATCTGGAGAACCCCCAGGAGATGCCTGCGGCCACGGAGATCTGGACGATCATGAACAGCCACGCGCGCCATCGCCCGACCCGGCGCACCTGCGAGGCCCAGCCGGCCTTTGCCGTGCGCTCCGACGCGTCGAAGGCCCGCAGGGAGGCTCGGACGATGCTGCGGCCCGTCGACTGCCAGAGGGGATTGCGCTCGGGTGTGCTCACGGTCCCATCGTGCCCCTTCATCGAGTTCGTCCGCACGCCCGCGGACGGCCGTGCCCCCCGATGGTCGAAGCTCAACGATGCCGAGGGCTAGACTGTGCTCGCCGTAGTCACCGCGGAAGGAACCGAAGACCATGCGCCATACCCGACGACTGGTCGGCCTGGTGGTCGCGCTCATGCTGACCATCACCGCAGCAGCCTGCTCGAGGCCGGACTCGCAGGAGGAGACCGGGCGCGTCCTGAACATCGGCGCCACCGCCGAGCCGGTCGGGATGGACATGATCACCACGTCCGGCGCGGCGATCCCCTTCGTGCTGCTCTACAACGTCTATGAGACGCTGGTGAAGCTCGACGCCGACGGCAACATCCGGCCGCTGCTGGCCTCCGAGTGGACGGACTCAGCCGACGGCACCGTGTACACCTTCACGCTTCAGCCCGACGCGAAGTTCGCCTCTGGCGCACCCGTCGACGCCGACGCCGTGGTCGCCAGCTTCGAAAGGGCGCGCAGCGACGCGGCCACCGAGCAGATCCGCAGCCAGTGGGACGTCGTAGACACGATCGAGGCCACAGACGCCCACACCGTCACGGTGACGCTGAGGAAGCCGTCGAACCGCTGGCTCTACGACCTGACGGGCTCGGCAGGCATCATCTCCGACCCGACGGCGACCGACCTCGCGACGACGCCGGCAGGCTCCGGCCCCTACAGGTTCGCGTCCTGGGAGCAGGGTTCGCATGTCGAGCTGACGGCAAACGACGCCTACTGGGGGACCGCCGCGCGCTTCGACGATGTGTTCTTCCGCTTCTACAGCGACTCCAACGCCATGACCACCGCCATGCTCAGTTCGCAGCTGGACATCATCTCCAACCTGCCGGTGCCCACCGCCGTCGACCAGTTCTCAGACGCGTCGCGCTTCACTGTCTACGAGGGCAGCAGCCAGGGCGAGGTCGTGCTCGGGTTCAACCAGGAGAACAAGGCGCTGAGCGATCTCAAGGTGCGCCAGGCCATCAACCACGCCATCGACCGGCAGGCGCTGATGGACTCGGTGTGGGGAGGGAAGGGGCAGCTGATCGGCTCGATGGTGCCCCCGACCGATCCCTGGTTCGAGGACCTGTCCGATACCTACGCCTACGACCCGGAGGCTGCCAGGGCGCTGCTGAAGGAGGCGGGCTACGAGGACGGGCTCAGCATCACGCTGAGCGTCCCGACGCTGCCCTACGGTCCGACCTCTGGTCGCTTCATCGTCGCGCAGCTGGCCGAGGTCGGCATCACGGTCAAGCTGGAGGAGCTCGAGTGGGCCCGCTGGCTCGACCTCGTCTACACCAAGCACGACTACGACATGACGATCGTGGCCCACGTCGAGCCACGCGACATGCGCGCGTTTGCCACCGAGGGCAACTACTGGAACTACGACAACGAGCAGTTCAACGAACTCCTGAGGCAGGCCGACGAGGGCACCGTCGAGGACCAGACGACCAAGCTGAAGGAGGCGGCCCGAGTGCTCGCCGACGACGCCGCCGCCGACTGGCTGTTCCTGCTGCCCAACATCGTGATCGCCACCACCGACATCTCCGGGATCCAGGCGAACCAGGTGTCCATGTCGTTCGACCTGACCACGTTGGCTGCGAGGAACTGAGCCGATCGTGACCACGCTTCGTCGCGTGGCGGTCCGCCTCGCGTGGCTCGTGGCGTCGCTCCTGCTCGCCTCGCTGCTCATCTTCGCGGCCACCAACGCGCTGCCCGGCGACATCGCCCAGATCGTGCTGGGTACCAACGCGTCGGCGGGGGAGGCCGACGCGCTGCGCGAGCAGCTCGGGCTCAACCGCCCCTTCCTGGCCCGCTACGCCGAATGGCTGCTCGGCGCCCTGCACTTCGACTTCGGCACGTCGTATATCTCCGGCCGCGCCGTGGCCCCGCTGATCGCCTCGCGCTTCGAGGTGTCGTTCTGGCTGATCGCCTTCGGCATGCTCCTCGCGATCGTCATGGCCGTGCCCGTGGGCGCCTACGCGGCCGTCCGACGGCGGCACGCCGACGGGGCGGTCGTCTCGGCGCTCAGCCAGGTCGGTCTTGCGGTCCCGGCGTTCTGGGCCGGCATCTGGCTGGTAATCATCTTCGCGGTCAAGCTGCAGTGGCTCCCGTCCGGCGGCTACGTGTCCTACTGGGACTCCCTCGGCCAGTGGGCCGTGCACCTCGTGCTGCCCGTGCTGTCGCTGGCGGTCGTCCAGGCCTCTGTCATCTCCCGGTACGTCCGCAGCTCGGTCATCGAGGTCACCGGCGAGGACTACTTCCGCACCGCGCGGTCCGTCGGCTGGTCCCGCTCCGGCGCGCTGTGGCGCCACGGGCTGCGGAACATCGCCATCTCGCTGCTGACCGTGATCGGCCTCCAGCTGGCCACGTTGCTGGTGGGCGCGATCATCATCGAGCAGGTCTTCGTGCTGCCAGGGCTCGGGTCCCTGCTTCTGCAGGCCGTCGGCCAGCGGGACCTCGCGGTCGTGCAGGCGGTCGTGCTACTGCTCGTCTGGGCCGTGCTGTTGATCAACTTCCTGGTCGACGTCGCCTACCAGGTCGTCGATCCCCGGCTCCGGCGCACCGCGGAGGCGCCGGCATGAGACGCGCCTCGCTCTACATAGGGATCACCTGCATCTCGCTGGTCATCCTGCTCGCCGTTGCCGGCCTGATCTGGACCCCGTACGACCCGACGGCCGTGAGCACCGAGCGCCTGCTTCCCCCGGGCTGGCCGCACGTGCTCGGCACCGACGGCTTCGGGTCCGATGTGCTCTCGAGGATCATGAGCGGCGCCCGGATCTGCCTGCTGGTCGGCATGCTGTCGGTCACCGGGGCAGCGGTCATCGGCGTGCCTCTCGGGGTGTTCGCCGGCATGACACGGGGCTGGGTCAGCGAGATCCCCTCGCGGCTGGCGGACATCCTCTACGGCTTCCCTGCGCTGCTGCTCGCGATCCTGTTCGCGGCCGCGGTGGGCGGATCGACGTGGACGGCGATGCTCGCCATCAGCGTCGCCACCATCCCGGCCTTCGTGCGGATCGCCCGCGCCGCGACCCTCCAGGTGATGAGCCAGGCCTACATCGAGGCCGCCAGGCTGTCCGGCACGCCGACGCTCAGCATCGCGTGGCGCCACGTGCTGCCCAACATCGCGCCGGTGCTCGGTGTGCAGGCGTCCGTGAGCTTCGGCATCGCGATCCTCGCGGAGGCCGGGCTGAGCTACCTGGGCCTGGGCTCGGGCGCCGACCAGCCCACCTGGGGCCGCATGCTGCGTGAGGCCCAGGACTATCTCTTCAACGCCCCCGAGTTGGCGCTCTGGCCCGGCCTGGCGATCGCAGTGGCCACGCTCGGCTTCAACCTGCTCGGCGACGGGCTGCGCGACCTGCTCGACCCCAAGCTCCGGGAGGTCGCATGAGCTACCTCGAGGTCGATGACCTCACCATCTCGTTCGGCCGCCGCAACATCGTGGCCGTCGACGGCGTGTCCTTCTCCGTGGAGCGCACCGAGCGCCTCGGCATCATCGGCCAGTCCGGCTCCGGCAAGTCGGTGACCGCGCTCGCGATCATGGGGCTGCTGCCCGAGCACGCCCACGTCACGGGGTCGATCCGGCTCGAGGGGACTGAGCTGATCGGCATGCCGGAGCGCGAGCTGAGGCACCTGCGCGGCAACGAGCTGTCCATGGTCTTCCAGGAGCCGATGACCGCACTGGACCCCACCATGCGGGTCGGCCGGCAGATCGGCGAGGTCGTCGCGCTTCACCACGGGGAGCACCACGGCTCGATCCGCGGCGAGGTAATCGAGTGGCTGGGCCGCGTCGGCATCCGACAGCCCGAGCGCATCGCCGACTCCTACCCGCACGAGCTGTCCGGCGGCCAACGACAGCGGGCCCTGATCGCGATGGCGCTGGCCAACCGGCCGGGCCTCGTGATCTGCGACGAGCCCACCACCGCGCTGGACGTGCTGGTGCAGAGGCAGATCCTCGCGCTGCTGCGCGACGAGCTGGCGGACCGGGCGTCGATCTTCGTGTCCCACGACCTCGCCGTCGTGCGCGAGGTGTGTCCCCGCGTCGCCGTCATGCTCGACGGCCGGATCGTGGAGACCGGCGACATCGAGGCCCTCATCGAGGACCCGCAGCACCCGTACACGCGGGGCCTGATCGCGTCGGCCCGCATCGACCGCGTCGCGCCGGGGGACCGGTTGCCGAGCGTCGCCGACTACTACCGGCCCGAGGAGCAGGCATGAGCCTCGTCGAGCTCCGCGGTGCGAGCGTGACCTTCCACCGAGGCGGGCGGCCGTTCGTCGCGCTGCGACCCACCGATCTCGTGGTGGAACCCGGGGAGCGGTTGGGGATCGTGGGCGGGTCGGGGTCGGGAAAGACCACTCTGGCCCGGCTGATCCTCGGCCTGCAGCACCCGGGCGGGGGAGACGTGTTGTTCCAGGGCCGCTCCATCGTCGGCCTGAAGGAGCGCGACCGTGGGTGGTTGAGGGCCTCGGCCTCCATGGTGTTCCAGGACCCGAACTCGTCGCTGAACCCGCGCATGAGGCTTGCCGACATCATCGGCGAGCCGCTGCGCTCGCCAGTGCTGCGCGGCCGCGGGGACGTCCCCGAGCCGACGAGGGAGAACCTCGAGGCGGCCGTGCGCGGGGTGGGGCTCGACGTCGCCATGCTGGAGCGATTCCCGCATCAGCTGTCCGGCGGGCAACGGCAGCGCGCCGCCATCGCGCGGGCGCTGATCTCCGACCCGCTGATGCTGGTTGCCGACGAGCCCGTCTCCGCGCTGGATGTCTCGGTCCGGGCCCAGGTGCTGAACCTGCTCACCACCCAGGTGCGTGAACGGTCGCTCGCGCTGATCCTGGTCAGCCATGACCTGGCCGTCGTGCGGCACCAGTGTCAGCGGCTGATCGTCGTGCAGGACGGCGTCGTCGTGGAGCAGGGGGGCGTGCAGGCCGTGCTCGACGACCCTCGTCATCCCTACACGCGCGATCTGATCGACGCGTCCCTGTCCCTGTGACAACCCGACGTCGTCGGCCGCGGGCGCGGTGGGCAGCGCTGAGGGTTCCCACCTCCGCCGAGTAGACTGCCAGGCTGTGAAGGCACTGCTACTCGAGAACATCCACTCCGACGCCGTCAAGACCCTCACCGCCCGCGGTTTCGAGGTGGTCACCCACCCAGGGGCGATGAACGAGGACGAGCTGATCTCCGCGTTGCAGGGCGTGGACTACCTCGGCATCCGATCGCGCAGCTTCGTGACGCGTCGGGTGCTCGACAATGCGCCCGGCCTCAAGGGGGTGGGTGCCTTCTGCATCGGGACGAACCAGATCGACCTCGACGCCGCCACCGAGAAGGGCGTCGCGGTCTTCAACGCCCCGTACTCCAACACCCGCTCTGTCGTCGAGCTCGCGATCTGCGAGATCATCGCCATGGCACGCCACCTGACCGACCGGAACCGTGACATGCACGCCGGCGTCTGGAACAAGTCGGCGGCCGGCTCGCACGAGGTCCGCGGCCGCACGCTGGGCATCGTCGGATACGGCAACATCGGCTCGCAGCTGTCTGTGGTGGCAGAGTCGCTCGGCATGCGCGTCTACTTCTACGACGTTGCCGACCGCCTCGCGCTCGGCAACGCGCAACGCGTCGACTCGCTCGAGGAGCTGCTCGGCGTCGCCGAGACCATCTCGCTGCACGTCGACGGCCGGGCCGAGAACAAGGGCATGTTCGGCGCGGAGCAGTTCGCGCAGATGCGCCCCCGTGCGCTGTTCCTCAACCTGTGCCGCGGGCCCGTGGTCGACCTCGACGCGCTCCACGACAACCTCGTCAGCGGCAAGGTGGCGGGCGCCGCCCTGGACGTGTACCCGTCTGAACCCAAGACGAAGGACGAACCCTTCATCTCGCGCCTGCAAAACCTGCCCAACGTCATCCTGACGCCCCACATCGGCGGTTCGACGCAGGAGGCCCAGGTCGACATCGGCCGTTACGTGGCCGGCAAGCTGGCCGACTACGAGGACCTCGGTTCGACCTCGATGGCCGTCAACCTGCCCGACGTCACAGCCGGCCTCAAGCCCGCCGCCCGCGTCGTGCACCTGCACCACAACGTGCCCGGCGTGCTGGCCCGCCTCAACTCGGTGCTGGCCGAGTACAACATGAACATCGGCTCGCAGACGCTGTCGACCAAGGGCCAGGTCGGCTACGCGGTCACCGATGTCCACGGGGACAACATCGACGGCCTGCTTCACCGACTGGAGCAGCTGCCGGAGACCATCCGCGTCCGCGTCCTCTGACGTCACACCGCGCATAACGGCCGGCCGCCCACGAATGGGCGGCCGGCCGTTTCGCGTGGTCGCTCAGGCGCGCGCGAGGTACTCCAGCACGCGATCGTGCAGCAGGCCGTTCGTGGCGAGTGCCCCGGGGCCGCCGACGCCGTCGACGCCGTCGAGATTGGTGAAGCGGCCGCCTGCCTCCCGCACGATGATGTCCAGCGCTGCCATGTCGTGCAGTTCGAGGTCGGGCTCGCTGGCGATGTCGACGCTGCCCTCCGCGACGAGCATGTAGCTCCAGAAGTCGCCGTAGGCCCGGGAGCGCCACGCGTCGTGCATCAGGTTGATGAAGCCCTGGCCGCGGCCCGACGTGACCCACTCGGGGATCTCGGAGTACGACAGCGACGCGTCGGCGACCTCGGAGACTTGGCTGACGCGGATCTCCGTGGCGTTGAGGATCGAGCGGCCCGTGTAGGCGCCGCCGCCCTCCGATGCCCACCAACGGCGTCCGAGCGCCGGGGCGGAGACGACGGACGCCACCACCCTGCCCTCGACCTCCAGCGCGATCAGCGTCGCCCAGACCGGCACACCCCGGACGTAGTTCTTCGTGCCGTCGATCGGGTCGACGATCCAACGCCTGACCGAATCGCCGGTGTCGCTGTACTCCTCGCCGTGCACCGCGTCCCGCGGGCGGGTACGCGCCAGGGTCCGTCGGACGGCCTCCTCGACGGCGGTGTCGGCCTCGGTCACCGGCGTGTTGTCGGGCTTGGACTTCACCCTCAGATCGAGGGCCTTGAACCGACTCATCGAGAGCGAGTCGGCGTCGTCGGCCATGAGGTGCGCCAGCCGCACGTCGTCGGTGAGGTCCTTTGATTGAGCCATGTGACAAACCTACCGGCCCCCGCAGTGCCGCGTCAGCCGGGCCGCGATGAGCACGACACACTTGTCGTCGTCAGGTGAGCGTTCACATCGGCGGTTTCTGGCGACGAGCAGGAGGATGTGCTCATCGCGACGGGGTCAGGCGAACGCGCGCTCCATGCGACGGAACGACGCCAGCCGTTCGGGGGAGAGACGGCCCTCGGCGACGGCGTCGTCGAAGGCGCAGTCGATGGCCGTCGAATCGTGGCGGCAGCCGCGCGGGCAGTCCTCGGCCAGCTCTGCCAGGTCGGGGAAGGCGCCGACGACCGAGTCCGGGCTGACGTGGCTGATCCCGAAGGACCGCACCCCGGGCGTGTCGATGATCCACCCTCCGCCCGGAAGCTCCATGGCGAGCGCCGACGTCGACGTGTGGCGCCCCTTGCCCGTCAGTTCGCTGACGGCCGCGGTGGCGCGGTGCGCGTGGGGGACCAGCCGGTTTACCAGTGTCGACTTGCCGACCCCGGAGTGGCCGACGAACACGGTCACCCGGTCGGCAAGGGCCTCAGCGACGGCGGTCAGGTCCGAGCCGGGCTCGGTCACGAGGATCGGCACGCCCAGTGGGCCGTAGGCCTCCTGCAACTCGTCGGGGCTGGCCAGATCCGCCTTGGTGAGGCACAGGACGGGGTCGATGCGGGCGTCGTAGGCGGCCACGAGGATCCGGTCGATCATGCCGACGCGGGGCTGCGGGTCGGCCAGCGCCGTGACGATGAACAGCTGGTCCGCGTTGGCGACGATCGGCCGCTCGAAAGTGTCCGCGTCGTCCGCGCTGCGCCGCAGCATGGTGGATCGGGGCAGGACCTCGACGGCACGGGACAGCGTGCCCTCGGCTCCGCTGACGTCGCCGTCGAGACGGACCATGTCGCCGACGATGATCCCCTTGCGGTCGATCAGGCGCCCGCGCACCGCTGTGACATGGCGGTCGCCGATCAGGCAGCGGTAGCGGCCGCGGTCGATGGAGACCACCCGTGCGACGGGCAGATTCGAGTAGTCGGGGCGGTCCTTCGTGCGTGGCCGGCTGCGGCGCTTCGGCCGGTCGAAGCCCTCGTGGTCGTCGGTGCGGATGCTCACGAGACCAGCCCCGCCCAGTCGACGGGGAAGTGCGGCATCGTCTTGCCGACGCACGCCATGTCGTCGATGGTCGAGCCTTCGGCGACGAGCGCGAGCAGTGCGGCGAAGTGCACCATGCGGTGGTCCGCGTACGCCTCGAAGGCCGCCGCCCGCGGCGTCCCGCCCAGGATCGTGAGCCCGTCGGGGGTCTCCTCGGCGTCGATGCCTGCGCGACGGAGCTCTCGGGTCAGCGCGGCGAGCCGGTCCGTCTCGTGACCGCGGATGTGCGCGACGCCCCGGATGGTCGTCCGGCCCGACGCGAGCGCGCCGAGCGCCGCGACAACCGGGGTCAGCTCGGAGGCGGCAGTGAGGTCGACGTCGATGCCGTGCAGTGGCGTGGAGCCGACGACCGCCACCTCGCCCGCGTGGCGCTCCACCGTGGCGCCCATGGCGGAGATGACGTCGAGGAACAGCGCGCCGGGCTGCAGGCTCTGCGCCGGCCAGCCGGGCACTGTGACCCGGCCCCCCGTCACCGCGGCGGCTGCGAGGAACACCGACGCGTTGGTGAGGTCGGGTTCGACGGTGCTGTCCAAGGCCCTGAGCCCGCCCGGCGCGACGACCCAGGTCCGCTCGTCGGGCGTCTCGACGGTGGCGCCGCGGGCCCGCAGCATCGCCACCGTCATCGCGATGTGCGGCAGCGACGGAAGCCGCTCGCCGGTGTGCCGGAGCGTGAGGCCGCGCGGCAGGCGCGGCGCGATCAGCAGCAGCCCGGAGACGAACTGGCTGGAACCCGACGCGTCGATCTCCGCCCGGTTGCCCAGCGTCTCGGGCGGGTCCACGCGGAACGGGAGCGAGTCTCCGTCCACAGCAGCGCCCAGCTGCCGCAGCCCGTCTAGGAGGGGACCCATCGGCCGCTCGCTCGCGTGCGGATCGCCGACGAAGGTCGAAGCGCCGTCCGCCAGGGCGGCGAGCGGTGGCACGAAGCGCATCACCGTGCCGGCCAGGCCGCAGTCGATTCGGTCAGCGCCGGTGAACTGCGGCGGTGGAGTGACCACCAGCGCCGGCCCGTCGGGGACCACCGAGACGCCCAGTGCGCGCAGGGCGTCGATCATCAGGCGGGAGTCCCTCGAGTCGAGGGCGCCCGTAACTCTCGACGGGCCGTCGCCCAGCGCCGCCAGCAGCAGGGCACGGTTGGTCTCGGACTTCGACCCGGGGACGACAAGCCCCCCGGTCACGGGTGCCGCCGCGAACGGCAGCGCCGTGGTCATCGGGAGGTCACCGCATCGAGCTTCTTCCCGAGCTTCTTCGCCTCACGCCTGGCCTGCCTGGCCACCTTCTTGGTCTTCTTCTCGGCCTTGGCCGAGAGGGACTTCGCGGCCTTGGAGACGTCGTCGCTCACGTCGGACGCCCTCCGCCCAGTCGCCTTCGCGGCCTGGTCCGCCCGGTAGGACAGGCTCGGCCTGCCCTGGGTGTCCATGGCCGCGAGCGCGGTCGCACCCAACAGGGCGGCCCCGCGGAGCACGTCGCCGCGTGCGGACTCCTTCGCGGCCGCGGGGGCGTTCCGCTCCGGCCATGCCGCGACGAGGTGGGCAGCGCTCGTCGCCGTCAGGAGCCCGGCGCCGAGCCGACGACCCAGCCCGGTGGCGAACATGGCGCCTCCGACGATCTGTGCCGCGCCGATCATGCGCACCCAGGTCTCGGTGTTCTCGGGCACGCTGGAGGCCAGGTGGGCAGGCACGACGCGCTGCACCAGCGGCGCGATCGTGCTGGTGAGTCGCTCCGCGTCGGGCGCGATCTCCGCGGGGTGCGCGACGGCCCTGACGCCGTCGGCGATGAACTGGCCTGCGAACAGGCTCCGGGCAACGAATCGCAACAGGCTCATGTGGCCACACTACTAGTGAAGGGCGCTGCACTAGGGTGGAAACATGTGTGGGCGGTACGCAGCGTCGGCCTCGGTGGAAGAGATCGTCGAGGAGTTCGACATCGACTTCATCGACGACGGCGTGCCCGCGGTATGCGGGCCCAGATACAACATCGCGCCGACCGACCAGATCCCCGCGATCGTCGAGCGGGCCAGCGACGGCGAGGTCACCCGCAAGCTCGTCCCCGTCCGCTGGGGGCTCGTCCCGGGCTGGGCCAAGGCACCCACCGCGACGATGATCAACGCCCGTGTGGAGACCGTCACGTCGAAGCCGTCGTTCCGCAAGGCGGCGAGCGCGCGACGCTGCCTGCTGCCGGCGCTGGGCTACTACGAGTGGCGAGAGGAACAGCCAGCCGGCGGAGGGAAACCGGTCAAGCAGCCCTGGTTCTTCGCCCCGCCCGTCGGGCCCCTCGTCATGGCGGGCCTCTACGAGTTCTGGAAGGGCCCCGACGGGTGGCTCGCGTCGGCGACCGTCATCACGACCGAGGCGACCGACGCCGTCGGCTGGGTGCACGACCGCATGCCGATGACCGTGCCGGCGGACAGCTGGGACGACTGGCTCGATCCGGGCCTGACGGACGCGGCGGCCGCCGTCGCGCTGTTGACGCCGCCGGTCGACCTGTCCCACCGCAAGGTGTCGAGGGCCGTCAACCGCGTGGGAACGGACGGTCCGGAGCTCATCGCAGAGGTGGCGTGACGCGGGAATAACCCGCGAGGCGGTCCTGTTGCACCTGGCATGCGAGCCACCCAGTTGATCCCCGGCGTCCTGGTCGACGCAGGGTCGATTGTGTCCGAAGCGCTAGAGTTCATCTCGATGGACGAGCAGGAGACTTCGGCGTCGCTGGACGCGCAACTCGACGACGCGCAGGCCGCGGCGTTCGAGGAGGAGGCGCTGAGCTATCTCGACAAGCTGTACGCCGCCGCGCTGCGCATGACGCGCAACCCCGCGGACGCGGAGGACCTGGTGCAGGACACCTACGCGAAGGCCTTCACCTCGAGGCACACCTTCACCATGGGGACGAACCTCAAGGCCTGGCTGTACCGCATCCTCACCAACACCTACATCAACGCCTACCGCAAGGCCCAGCGGGCCCCGCAGTCGAGCGGTGACGAGGAGGTCACCGACTGGCAACTCGCGCGCGCCGCGTCCCACGACGCCACGGGCCTGCGCAGCGCCGAGATGGAGGCCCTCGACCAGACGCCTGACGCTGCCGTAGCGGAGGCCGTCGCGCGGCTTCCGGAAAACTTCCGGATGGCCGTCCTGCTGAGCGACGTCGAGGGTTTTTCGTACAAGGAGATCGCCGAGATCATGGGAACCCCCATCGGCACCGTCATGAGCCGCCTGAACCGCGGCCGCTCCCAGCTGCGCGACATGCTGGCTGACTACGCCCGCGAACAGGGCATCGGCACCCGGAAGGGAGGCCGGTGATGTCCGCGCCGTCCCACGACCACGACGAGATGGACGAGTGCGTCGCCGCGCTCGCCCGGGTCCACGCGTTCCTGCACAGCGAGCTGGTGGAGGCCGACGCGGACGTGATTCGCGTACACCTGCACGCCTGTGAGCGATGTATGGAGAACTACGAGATCGAGTCAACCATCACCGAGATGATCCAGCGCAGCCAGCCCGAGGAGAAGGCTCCCGACACGCTGCTGGCCCGGGTCTCGACGATGCGCATCACCCGTCGTTTCTGAACCCACCTCGCCCAGGCCCCCGCAGTCATGCGGGGGCTCAGTTGTGTCATCACCGTTCCGCTCAACTGCTAACTGTGTACAGGTAGGCTGTGTCTGTACACAGTTAGGAGCAGGAGTGACGGTGACTGAGCTTGGTGCGGCCTTCACCCTTCGTGACGCACGGGCCATCGGTGTGCGCAAGGACCAGGTCTATGACCTTGTGGCGCGGGGCCAGCTGGACCGCCTGGGGCGGGGAGTGTTCGTACGGGTCGACCTGATCGATCCCGCCCATGCCGCTCTGGCGGCTGCGGCGGCGGCGCGGCCCGCATCGACGATGTGTCTGACCAGCGCGCTGGTCCATCACGGGCTAAGTGATGCCATCCCCTTTGCGGTGGACGTGGCGTTGCCACGGGGGACCCGCCACCCGGCGGGCTTCGAGCAGGTGTCCTGGCACAGCTTCGAGGCGTCGACCTTCGCAGTGGGCCGCGAGTTCATCGATGCGGGTGGGGGCACGGAGGTGGCGGTCTACTCTGCCGAGCGCACCATCGTGGACTCGTTCCGCCTGATGCATCTTGAAGGCGCCGACGTCGCCCACGAGGCGTTGCGCCGTTGGCTGCGGCGTCCCCGCTCCTCGCCGTCGCGCCTGATCAGGACCGCTGAGGCGTTCCCACAGGCACTCCCGCGGCTCAGGCTGGCGTTGGAGGCGCTGCTGTGACGCCGCCGGCGCCTCCGCGAGACTCACCTGCCGGCCGCGCCTTCAACGATCTGCGCAATCTTGCGAAGCGGCAGGGTCGAGACCCGTTCGAGTACTACACCCTCTACGCGCTGGAGGGCTTCCTGGCGAGAATGGCCGCGTCCCTCCAGGCAGACCACTTCGTCCTGAAGGGCGGGGTCCTCATGGCCGCATTCGCCGCACGACGTCCCACGCGGGACATCGACGTCGCGGCGTCGGGCATCCCCGGCGACGTGAGCGACGTGTTGGGCCGGGTGGGGGAGATCGTCGCAGAGGGCCTCGAGGTCGGACTCGACTTCGATGACGGGTCGCTGAGGGCGGAGGAGATCCGGCAGGAGGCTGCCTACGCCGGAGTGCGGGTGCACATGGTCGCGAGCCTCGCCTCCGCGCGAATCCCTCTGCACGTCGACGTCAACTTCGGGGATCCGATCTGGCCGGGGGCGACGCAGGCGATCCTGCCGAGGCTTCTGGGCGGCACGCTGACGGTGCGTGGCTACCCGGATCACATGGTCCTGGCGGAGAAGATCGTGACAGCGGTTGACAGGGGACCCGAGAACACACGCTGGCGTGACTTCGTGGACATCGACTCGATCACGGCGACGCGCACGATCGAGGCCGACATGCTCAGGCGTGCCATCGAGGTGTGCGCTGATTATCGCAAGGTGACCTTGGAGTCCCTCGGCCCCCTTGCTGAACGCATGCCTGCTGCCGCGCAGGCCAAGTGGGCCGTCTGGCGGCGAAAGCAGCGCCTCGGTGAGTCCACGCCGGAGTCGTTCGCGGACCTGCTGCTGGAGTGTGTGCGCTTCTGTGATCCGGTTCTGACCGACTCGGCCACGAACGCGACGTGGGACCCACGGTCACGGATCTGGGTCTCGCCCGGCTGAGGTCTCGGGGCATGACAAAGCCCCCGCTACCAGCGGGGGCTTGACAGTCCGTCGGGGACGGCGCGCGGCTCAGGCGTTGGGACGCTTGCCGTGGTTCGCCTTGTTCCTGCGACGGGCGCGGCGCTTACGACCGGTCTTACCCATGGTGACTCCTCGTCTGGATGACTATGCGACACCACATTGTGCCAGATCCACGCGTGAGGGAGAAAGCGCGAGCACCTCGCGCCATCTGGCAGAGTGACCCCATGGCGCGCGACGTGGACCAGATGACCGACGACGAGTGGCTGGACGGCTTCGTCTCGCAGTGGAGTCTGCTGGCCGACCTGAGTTTCTCCGACCTGGTGCTGTGGAAGGCCCTCGACGAGGCCGGCGAGGTGTTCGAGTGCGTGGCCCAGGTGCGCCCGGTGACCGGCCCGACGGCGCTCGAGGAGGACATCGTCGGCGAGCGGATCGAGTTCGACGTCGAGCACCAGGTGACGGTCGCGTTCATGACCGGCGAGATCGCCGAGACCGGCGACAACCAGCTCAGCGCGGGCATCCCGGTCGACGTGTGGGCGGTGCCGGTGCTTCGGCACGGGCGACCCATCGCGGTGGTCGAGCGGCACACGAACCAGATGGGCATGCGCGCCAACGGCGCGTTCGAGGAGAACTCGCTGCAGATCGCGGACATCCTCACCCGGATGCTCATGCGCGGCGAGTTCCCGCTGGTGCCACCCTCCGACAAGGCGCTCGCCCCGCGCGCAGCCGACGGTGTCGTGCGGGTCCAGCCGAACGGGACCGTCTCGTACGCCAGCCCGAACGCCGTCACCGGGTTCCGCCGCCTCGGGGCGGTCGGCGACATCGAGGGCGAGAAGTTCCGCGACCTGATCCGCGTGCTCCGGCAGGGCGTCGAGCAGGTCGGGCAGACCGTGGGGGCCGAGATCGACGGCAGGCTGAGCCTCGAGTTCGACGTCGTCGGGCTGCGCGGCACGTCGATGCGGTTCATGCTCCTGCCGCTGTGGGGGGACCGGACCAGCGAGGGCATGCTCGTGCTGTGTCGCGACACGACGGATCTGCGCAGGCGCGACCGGATGCTCGTCACCAAGGACGCGACCATCCGTGAAATCCACCACAGGGTGAAGAACAACCTGCAGACGGTTGCGGCGCTGCTGCGCATGCAATCACGCAGGCTCGAGTCCGAGGAGGGCAAGGAGGCCCTGCGCGACGCCATGCGACGGGTGCGGTCCATCGCGATGGTGCACGAGACGCTGAGCTACTCGCTGGTCGAGGAGGTTGCCTTTGACGAGGTGTGCGACAAGATCCTGCGGATGGTCGGCGACCTGGCGGCCTCGACCGGGACGGTGCGGGCCGAGCGGATCGGCACCTTCGGAGTGGTGCCGGCCGCGATGGCGACGTCCCTGTCGATGGTGATCACCGAGCTGTGCCAGAACGCGATCGAGCACGGCCACGCCAGCGCCTCGGGTCGCGTCGAGGTGGTACCGGAACGCGTCGGCAGCAGGCTGTCGATCGAGATCCGCGATCAGGGGGTCGGCCTCCCCGAGGGATTCAAGCTCGGCAGGCAGAGCTCGCTCGGGCTGTCGATTATCTCGACTCTCATCAAGGACCTGGACGGGAAGCTGAGTCTCACCAACCGGACGGACGGGCCGGGTACGGTCGCCCGGATCGAGCTGCGGGTGCCGGAGAAGTAGCCGGGGTCAGGAGTTGCGCAGGCGGGAGCGGGCGGCGCGGCGCTTGATGGCGCGTCGCTCGTCCTCGCTCAGGCCGCCCCATACTCCATGGTCCTGGCCGGCCTCCAGTGCCCACGCGAGGCACTGCTCGCGCACGACACAGCGCATGCAGATCTTCTTGGCCTCCTCGATCTGGGCGAGCGCGGGGCCAGTGTTGCCGACAGGGAAGAACAACTCCGGATCCTCAGTGAGGCAGGCGGCCTTGTGGCGCCAATCCATAGGTGTTCTCCTTCGATAGCTGTACGGGGGATGAAACGACCAGCGGCCGCAAACCAAAGCAGGCTACCCCCTAGCGGGGCTGGTGCGCAATGGTCCCGGCGGGCTTTCTTGTCAATGAACCCAACGGTACCAGCGCACCCCAAGGGGCTTGAAGGACTCGGATGCGTTTGGCACTCTGGCGTGGTGACCCCCGTGCTGCGCCGTCCCCTTCCCGCCACCGCCGTGGCGCTCACCGTCCTCGCGGGGCTCGTGATGATCGGCATCGGGATCGCGTCGTGGGCGGCCGGCCGGAACTGGCTTGCACTGGGCTTCGGGCTCTGGCTGACCGGCTACGGCCTCGTGCAGCTGCTGCTCGCGTGGCGGGTGTCAAGGGGAGGGACCTTCGCTCTGGGCCTGGTGGTCGCGAGCTCGCTGCTGCATGTGTGCGTCCTCGGCAGCTTCATGACCGCGGGGGACACTGCGCAGCTGATCGGTTCGCTGTTGCTCGCGCCCTTCGCGCTCGCAACCCTGGTCACCTCGGTGCTGTCAGTGACCAGGGGCGAGCTCGACAAGGCGGTCAGGCAGAACGCCTGAGGCCGCTCACGCCAGGCGGCCGGCGCCCTGGGCGGGAACAGCGGTGAACCACTCGGGGGTGGCGTAGCCGGCCTCGGCGAACGACCTCGCGATGGCCCTGCCGATCCCGTCGGCCTCACCGGCGTGCGTCAGCGCGATGATGCAGCCCCCGAACCCGCCGCCGGTCATCCGGGCGCCGAGCGCCCCGGCCGACAGTGCGGTCTCCACTGCCAGGTCGACGGTGGGGACGGTGATCTCGTAGTCGTCGCGCATGGATGCGTGTGAGGCCGTCAGCAGCGGCGCGAGGCCGGCGAGATCGCCGGAGCGGCCCACCTCGAGGGCCCTGAGAACCCGCTCATCCTCCGTGACCACGTGGCGCACGCGGCGGCGCATGGTCTCGTCGTCCAGCCTGGCCAGCGCCGCGTCGAGGTCCGTCACGTCGCGCAGCGCGGGGACCCCCAGCAGGCGGGCGGCCTCCTCGCAGGTCGCGCGGCGGGTGCCGTACTCGCCGTCGACGTGGCTGTGCGGCGTCTTCGTGTCCAGCACGAGCATCTCGTAGCCCTGCTCCGCCATCGGCAGCGGCACGACCTCGGTCTCGAGGGAGCGGCAGTCGAGGAACAGCCCGGCCTCCGCCTGGCACAGGGTGCTGGCGGCCTGGTCGAGGAGCCCGGTCGGCGCGCCGACGTAGGCGTTCTCGGCGACGCGGGCCAGCTTCGCCCGGTCGATGGGGGCGATGTCCAGCCCGTAGAGATCGCAGTAGGCGGCCACGACGGCGCACTCGATGGCCGCGGAGCTCGACAGGCCGGCGCCCAGCGGGACATCGGACGTGAGCACCAGGGTTGCGCCCCCGACGTCGTGCCCGGCCTCACGCAGCGCCCACACGACGCCCGCGAGGTAGGCCGACCAGCCCTCCTGGCCGGGCGCCAGGTCTGACAACGCGAGGTCCACGTCCTCGTCGAGCTCGAGCGAGAGCAGCCGCAGCCTGCCGTCGACGCGGCGACCGGCCGCCACGACGGCCTTCCGCTCGAGGGCGAACGGCAGCACGAAGCCGTCGTTGTAGTCGGTGTGCTCCCCGATCAGGTTGACCCTGCCCGGCGCGTACCAGAGCCCCTCGGGGGCCTCTCCCGTGACGCCGCGGTACCTGTCGACGATCGCGTCGTATCCGCTCATCAGTCCTCCTCGTCGTCGAGTCGGGCAAGCCAGGAGGCAAGCCTCTCGACGGGGGTCTCGAAGTCGGGATTGAGGTCGACGAAGGTGCGCAGCTGGTCGGCCAGCCACTCGAAGGTGATCTCCTCCTGGCCCCGCCGGTCGATGAGCTCTTCGAGCCCGCGATCAGTGAAGTACATGGAGGTCAGCCTAGCGCCGCGGTCAGCAGCGCCTCCTCCTGGACCTTGTGAACCTTCAGCGAGCCCACGGACGGCGCGGACGACGCGGGGCGCGTCACCGGCTGCATGGTCAGCTGGTAGTCGGGCAGCACATGCTTCAGGTCCGCGGCGAGGTGCTGGGACAGGAAGGACCAGGCGCCCTGGTTGGCGGGCTCGTCCTGCACATACCTCACGTCCGTGACGTGACGGTAGCGCTCGAGGATCCGGGCGAGCGCGTCTGTCGGGAGCGGGTACAGCCTCTCCAGCGACACGATCGCCACCGTGCCGTCGAGCCCCTTCGCCTCGCGCGCCGCGGCAAGGTCCCAACGGACCTTGCCGGAGCAGAGCACCAGCCTCTCAACCCTCGACGGGTCCGTGATGGTCGGGTCGTCGAGGGCGGGCTGCCAGGACCCGGAAGTGAAGTCCTGCGGCATCGACATGGCGTGCTTGTTACGCAGCATCGACTTCGGCGTGGCGATGATCACCGGCCGGTGGTAGTTGACGTAGGCGTGCTGACGCAGCAGGTGGAAGTAGCTGGCCGGGGTCGAGGGCTGGCACACCGCCAGGGCATCCTCGGCGCAGAGCTGCAGCCAGCGCTCGATGCGCGCGGAGCTGTGGTCGGGCCCCTGGCCCTCGTAGCCGTGCGGCAGGAGAAGCACGACGCCGGACTTCTGGGTCCACTTCGCGTTGCCGGCCGCGACGAACTCGTCCGAGATGATCTGCGCGCCGTTGACGAAGTCGCCGAACTGCGCTTCCCACAGCACCAGCGCCTCGGGTCGGGCGACGGAGTAGCCGTACTCGAACCCGAGCCCCGCGTACTCGCTGAGCAGGGAGTCCCAGATCTCGAAGCTCGCCTGGTCCTGCGTGAGGTGCTTCAGCGGGACCCACGACTCGTTGGTGACCCGGTCGACGATGGCGCCGAAGCGCTGCGAGAACGTGCCTCGTCGCGTGTCCTGCCCGGCCATGCGGACCGGGCGACCCTCCATCAGCAGCGACCCCAGCGCGATCATCTCGGCCGTTGCCCAGTCGATCGGCCCGTTCAGGATCGCCTTGGCGCGGCGCTCCAGCTGAGGCTTGACCTTGGGATGCACCGTGAACCCGTCCGGGAACTGCGTGTGCACCGAGGCGATGGCCTGCAGCATCTCGTCGGTGATCTCGGTCAGCCGCTCGGCCGGCTTGGTGGGGTAGTAGGGAACGCGACGGTAGTCGTCGTCCTCCCCGTTCGCCTCGGCCTGCCTGACCTCCCGGAACACGTGCTCCAGGCGGTCGCGGAAGCGGTTCATCACGTCTTCGGCATCCGTCATGGAGATGTCGCCACGACCGATGAGTGACTCGGTGTACAGGCGCCGCGTCGAGCGCTTCTGCTCGATCAGGTCGTACATGTTCGGCTGCGTGAAGCTCGGGTCGTCGCCCTCGTTGTGGCCGCGGCGGCGGTAGCACACGAGGTCGATGACGACGTCGCGACCGAAGCGCTGGCGGTACTCGAAGGCCAGTCGGGCGGCCCGCACACATGAGTCGGGGTCGTCGCCGTTGACGTGCAGCACCGGGGCGCCGATGGCCTTGGCGACGTCGGTGCAGTAGGTCGACGACCTTGACTCGGTCGGCGCGGTGGTGAAGCCGACCTGGTTGTTGACGACGACGTGGATCGTGCCGCCGGTCTTGTAGCCCCGCAGCTGGCTCATCTGCATCGTCTCGTAGACGACGCCCTGGCCGGCGAAGGAGGCGTCGCCGTGCAGCGTGATCGCGAGCACGGGGTGTTCGTCGGAACCGAGCGCGTCCTGCTTGGCGCGCGTGATGCCCTGCAGGACGGGGTTGACGGCCTCGAGGTGCGACGGGTTCGCCGCCACGGAGGCCTTGATGGTCGCGCCAGAGTTGGCGACGAACGTGCCCTCCGCGCCTAGGTGGTACTTCACGTCGCCAGTGCCGCTGACGTCGATGACGCCGTCGAACTCGCGGAAGATCTGCGAGTACTTCTTGCCGACGATGTTGGCGAGCACGTTCAGGCGGCCGCGGTGCGGCATGCCGATGCAGACCTCGTCGATCGAGTCGTCGGCGGCCTTCTGTGCGATCTCGTCGAGCAGCACGATCAGGGACTCGCCGCCCTCGAGAGAGAAGCGCTTCTGGCCGACGAACTTGGTCTGCAGGAAGGTCTCGAAGACCTCGGCCTCGTTGAGCTTGTCGAGGGCGTGCATGTGCTCCTCGTGCGTCAGCGGGACGTGCGGCACCTCCATGCGCTCCTGGAACCAGTTGCGCTGCCGCGGGTCCGAGATGTGCATGTACTCGACCGCGATGGTGCGGCAGTAGGAGTCCTGCAGGATCGAGATGATGTCGCGCAGCGGGAGGTATACCCGCTCCTGGGCTCCGAAGGTGCCGACGGCGAACTCGCGGTCGAGGTCCCACAGGCTGAGGCCGTGCGTCTCCAGCCGCAGGTCCTCGTGCGAGCGCTGCCGGTACTCCAGCGGGTCGACGTCGGCGACGAGGTGCCCGAATGTCCGGTACGCGTTGACCAGTTCGAGCACGCGGGCCGTCTTGGAGACCTGGGAATCGCGGTGTGCGGAGATGTCCGGGCCCCAGCGCAGCGGCTCGTAGGGGATGCGCAGCGACTCGTAGATCGCGTCGTAGAAGCCGTCCTCTCCGAGCAGGAGGCCGTGCATCTTCTTCAGGAACTCGCCGGACGTGGCGCCCTGGATGACGCGGTGGTCGTAGGTGCTGGTCAGCGTCGTGATCTTGCTGACGGCAAGGTCGGTCATCTTCGAGGGGCTCATGCCCTGGAACTCGGCCGGGTAGTCGATGTTGCCGACGCCCAGGATCATGCCCTGGCCGTTCATGAGGCGGGGGACCGAGTGGTTGGTGCCGATGCCTCCCGGGTTCGTCAGGGAGGCGGTGGTGCCTGCGAAGTCGCTGACCTCCAGCCTGCCGTCGCGGGTCTTGGCGACGACCTGCTCGTAGGCGGCCCAGAACTGCGAGAAGCTGAGGTGCTCGCACCCCTTGATGTTCGGGACCAGCAGCTGGCGGGTGTCGCCCTTCTTCAGGTCGATGGCGATGCCGAGGTTGATCGCGGGGTTCTCGATGAGGTTGGGCTTGCCGTCGATCACGTCGTACGCGTTGTTCATGTCGGGCATGGCCTTCAGGGCCTGCACCATCGCGTAGCCGATGAGATGCGTGAAGGAGACCTTGCCGCCCTTGGACGTGCGCAGGAAGTTGTTGATGAGGGTGCGCTGGTCGATGACGAGCTTCATCGGCACGGCGCGCACCGAGGTCGCCGTCGGGACCGTGAGGGACGCGTCCATATTCTTCGCGGTGCGCATCGGGGCGCCGCGCAGGACGGTGTGGCGCGGGGTGGCGTCGCCGGGCTCGGGTCGCAGCGCCGGGTTGGGCGCGTTGGCAGAGAGGTTGGCGCCGCTGCCGGGATTCGTCGGGGTGCCCTCGCCGCCCTTCTGCACGGGTTCGACCGACGGGCGGGTCGGCTCGGGCTTCGCCTCCGGGGCGGCCTTGGGGGCCGGCGCGGCGGCCGCGGGCTTCGGGGCCTGGGGCGCGGGCTTCGCAGCGGGCGTCGCCTTCGCGGCAGCCGTCGGCTTCGGAGCGGTCGTCGGCTTCGGAGCGGTCGTCGGCCTGGATGCTGCGGCCTTCTGCGTCGACTCAGAACCCTGGCCCGCCTCCGCGGCGAAGAAGTCACGCCAGGAGGCGTCCACGGACTGCGGATCGCTCTGGTACGCCTCACGCATCTCGTCGATCAGCCAGGAGTTGGCCCCGAACTCGTCATTGGACTCAGGTGCTGACATGGGAAACGCCACAAACCCCTCTACGTATTGTCAGACGCAGGCTCCTGCGACTGCTTCCCGGGCAGCTTACCCACAATCCGACGGGTCGGGAGCGTGTGAACGGCTTGCCCGCCACGTCAGGCCCGCGGTGTACGCGGTAAGAGAAATCAGGGCGAGATTGCGCAGGACCAGCACCGAGGTCTCCGGGCCGGAGCCCAGCGGGATGGCCATGATCCCGTAGGCGCCCCACGGGTACGCGAACTGCGTCAGGGCCCCCACCAGGACGAACGACACGGCCAGCACCAGAACGTGGCGGCGCAGCCAGCCGCTGGTGCGCAGCACGAGGAGGGCGGCGACGGGCCCGCCGAGCCAGCAGATGTACTGCGGGGAGAGGGTCTTGTTCGAGATGACCGTGGCCAGCACGACCGTCAGCACCGCCAGCAGGACTGCCTCGACGACCACCGCCTGCGGAGCCCGCCGCAGGTTGCGGACCAGGCGTACGGTCAGCAGCACCGTCGCGAGGATCGTGGCCGCGGTCAGCGCCGTGGCCACCTTCAGCATCAGGCCGACCCCCGGACCCTCGAGTTCCAGAGCGTTGTAGTCGGAGAGGAACACGTTCCACGACGGGTTGTCGGTGAATGTCCGCAGGATCATCAGCGGCATCGCGGGGACCGACTCGATCTGTAGGCCACGCTCGGACTGCCAGGTGATCGGCGATGCAGACCTGGCCCACCCGCTGGTGATGAGCGACGCTGCCGCCAGTGCACCGCCGACGACAAGGAAGCCGACCAGCCGTCGCCGCGCGGAGCCGCGCCGCGGGTCGGGGGCGAGCATGGGGCCGATCAGGAGCGCTGGCCACAGCTTGATCGCGGCCCCGAGCCCGACGAGCCCGCCCGCGACCGCAGGTCGCCTCGCGACCAGCAGGCAGGCCCACGCGACAAGGGCGGCAGGGATGAGGTCGAAGCGGTACCACAGGATGCCGCCCTGGGCACCCGTGAAGAGGATCCAGAACCAGGCCCCGCCCGCGTTGCCTCGCCGGTAGAACGTGACGGCGACGACGGCGTCGAGAAGGAGGAAGAACACGGCGTAGACGGGCGTCCAGGTCTGCCATCCACCACCGAGCGCGTAGAGCCCCTGCAGGATCCACACGGCCGGCACCGGATACTCGACCATGACGGACGTGTCGCCCTGTTCGAGGAGCTTCCAGAGGTAGTAGCCGTAGTACGAGACGTCGTTGGCCACGAAGGCCACCTGTTCGAGACGCAGCGATGCGACGATCAGGATCCTGGTGGTTAGGAAGGTGCTGACCAGCGCCACGATCATCGGCAGATCGGACGAGGCTGGGCGCCGTGGCGCGTGGGTCACGAGTTCTTCCTCCTCATGGCCGGCCGTCGGCTGGCGCCCCCGCGAGGATTCGAACCTCGGCTCCCGCCTCCGGAGGGCGGTGCTCTATCCCCTGAGCTACGGGGGCCTGCCGTCACCGCTGCGGGCGACGCAGGAAAGGTTAGCACCAAGTCGCAGGGGCTGTCGCACGGGCGGTGGACGCACCCGGCGCCGATGGGACGTTACGCGGGGCCTTCTGGCAATCTTGCTCCTTATGACGCACATGCACATCGCCGGCTCGATCCACGCCGACGCGGTCCAGGGCGGGCCGACGTGGCTCCAGCTGCCCGAGGATCTCAACGCGCTGGATCTGCGACTGTGGCCGCGCGGCACCTTCCGGGACGAGGCCGGGCGCGTCGTCGTCGCGGGCGTGCCGCTGACCGAGCTCGCCGAGCAGCAGGGCACCCCGACGTACCTCATCGACGAGGCCGACTTCCGCTCCCGTGCCCGCGACTTCCGCGAGGCCTTCTCCGGGTGGCAGATCTACTACGCGGGCAAGGCCCTCCTCACGAGGACCGTCGCGCGCTGGGCAGCCGAGGAGGGGCTGAAGCTCGACGTTACGACCATGGGGGAGATGCGCATCGCGCTGGCCGGCGGCATGCCCGCGGCCCGGCTCGCGTTGCATGGCAACAACAAGTCCGACGAGGAGATCCGCTTCGCGCTGGCGGAGGGCGTCGGCCGCATCGTCGTGGACTCGTTCGACGAGATCGAGCGGCTCGAGCGGGCCTGCGCCGACCTCGGGGTGAAGGCCACGGTCCTGGTTCGTGTCACCACCGGGGTCGAGGCCCACACGCACGAGTACATCGCCACGGCGCACGAGGACCAGAAGTTCGGGCTGAGCATCATGGGCGGCCAGGCGCTGACCGCGCTGGTGCGCTGCCACTCGTCGCAGTACCTGGACCTGCGCGGCATCCACTCACACATCGGATCCCAGATCTTCGAGACGCTCGGCTTCGAGGTGGCCATCCGCCGCACGTGCAAGCTGGCATCCCAGTTCAGGACAGCCACCGGCGTCGAGCTCCCCGAGCTGGATCTCGGCGGCGGCTTCGGCATCGCCTACACGAGCGCCGACCAGCCGCGCCCGACGACCGAGCTTGCCGCGGCCTTCGAGGAGATGGTCGAGCACGAGTGCCGCGCCTTCGACATGTCGCGCCCCATGCTGAGCATCGAGCCCGGCCGTGCCATCTGCGGCCCCGCGGGCGTCGCGCTGTACCGCGTCGGGACGGTGAAGACCGTCGAGCTGGAGGGCGGCAGGTCGCGCGTCTACGTGAGCGTCGACGGCGGCATGAGCGACAACATCCGTCCGTCGCTCTACGCCGCCGAGTACTCGGGGGCGATCGCCAACCGCAGGTCGTCGGCCGAGCCGGTGCTCAGCCGTGTCGTCGGCAAGCACTGCGAGGGCGGCGACATCCTCATCCGCGACGTCTTCCTGCCCGGGGATGTTGCCATCGGCGACCTCATCGCCGTCCCGGGCTCCGGAGCGTACTCACGCTCCATGGCAAGTAACTACAATCAGGTCACGAAGCCCCCGGTCGTCAGCGCGAGGGACGGTGTCGTGACCACGATGCTGCGCCGCGAGACCCTGGACGACCTGATGAGATTGGACGTGGGTCAGTGAGCAAGCCCCTCAAGGTCGCCCTCCTCGGAGCCGGCGTGGTCGGGTCGCAGGTGGCCCGCATCATCCTCAACGAGCAGGACACGCTCGAGCAGCGCATCGGGCGCAGGCTGGAGCTGGTCGGCATCGGTGTGCGCAACCTGGATGTGCCCCGCGAGGGCATCGACCCCGCGCTGCTGACCACCGATCTGGAGGGCCTGGTGAGCCGCGGCGACCTCGACGTCGTCGTCGAACTGATCGGCGGCATCGAGCCTGCGCACGCGCTCGTCCAGACAGCCATCGAGCACGGCGCATCCGTTGTCACCGCCAACAAGGCCCTGCTGGCCGACGAGCTCGGCCCGCTGTCGCGCGCCGCGCAGGAGAAGGGCGTCGACCTCTACTACGAGGCCGCCGTGGCCGGAGCCATCCCCATCATCCGACCGCTGCGCGAGTCGCTGGTCGGCGACGAGATCACCGAGGTCATGGGCATCGTCAACGGCACGACGAACTACATCCTCGACAAGATGGTCACCGACCACCTCAGCTTCGACGAGGCCCTCGCCGAGGCCCAGGCGCTCGGGTACGCCGAGGCCGACCCAACCGCCGACGTCGAGGGACACGACGCGGCGGCCAAGGCCGCGATCCTCGCCGGGCTGGCGTTCCACACCGAGGTCACCCGCGACGAGGTGTTCTGCGAGGGCATCACCGGCATCACCGAGGCGGAGATCGCCGCGGCTGACCAGCTGGGCTGCACTGTCAAGCTGCTGGCGACCGCGAAGCTGACGTCCGACGCCGGCAGCGTCATCGTCAAGGTGCACCCCGCGATGGTCTCCCGCAAGCACCCGCTCGCAGCCGTCTCCGGTGCCCGCAACGCCATCTTCGTCAACTCCAGGGAGGCGGGAGAGCTGATGTTCGTCGGCGCCGGCGCCGGCGGTGCCCCCACGGCCAGCGCGGTGATGGGTGACGTGGTCACCGTCGCCCGCAACCGCCGACGCGGGACCGCCGGGCACGTCGGTGCCGCGTACACGCACCGCCCCGTCGCGCCGATCGGCGAGTCGACCGCGCAGTTCTACGTCTCGTTCGAGGTCGTCGACCGGCCCGGCGTGCTCGCCCGCTGCGCAGCGGTGTTCGGCTCGCACGGCGTGTCGCTACGCGTCGTCCAGCAGAGCTACCTGGACGACGAGTCGTCGGCCGAGGAGCATCCCGCCCGGCTCGGCATCATGACGCACGCCACGCAGGAGGCCCGTCTGAGCCAGGTGCTGTCCGAACTGCGCGAGGCCGACTTCGTCGGGTCGCAGGTGCGCATGATGCGGGTCGAGGGCTTCTGACGTGCGGCTGCGCGTCCGGGTCCCCGCCACGACCGCAAACCTCGGCTCCGGCTTCGACTGCGTCGGGATGGCCTTCGACTGGTGCGACGAGCTCACGCTCGAGACCTTCGACGACGGCCGCCTCGAGGTGGTCGTGACGGGGGAGGGTGCGGGGGACGTGCCGCTCGACGAGCGGCACCTGGTGGTCTCGTCGATCCTCCTCGGCCTTGAGGCGTTTGGCGCCGCGCGGCCTGGCCTCCGGCTGACCTGCCACAACACGATCCCGCACTCCCGCGGACTCGGCTCGTCTGCCTCCGCGATCGTCGCGGGTCTGGCGGCGGCCTGGGGCATCGCCCGCCCCGGCGTCGACCTGGACCGGGCCGCCATCACCCGCCTGGGCACCGAGGTCGAGGGGCATCCCGACAACGTCGGGGCCGCGGCCTGGGGAGGGGCGATCCTCGCCTGGGCACGCGACGACAGGGTCTCGCTCGTGCAGCTTCCTCTCCCAGGGGGCTTCCGTGCGATCGTGTACGTGCCGGACTTCGAGTGCGGCACCAGCGAGGCGCGCGCCGTCCTGCCCGAAACGGTGGCCCGTGGCGACGCCGTCGCCCAGGCCATCACCGCTGCCGCGCTGCCCCTTGCGCTGACCGTGCGGCCCGACCTGCTCTTCGACGCGACGTTCGACCGGCTGCACCAGCAGTACCGCGCGCCGCTGATGCCTCAGTCCTTCGACCTCATGACCGGCCTGCGTGCCGTCGGCGTGCCCGCCGCCATCTCGGGGGCCGGGCCGACGGTGATCGCCGTCGGCCTGCCCGACCAGCTCGCGGCCGCCGAGGGCGTTGCCGCGGACGGGTTCGCGGTGCACAGGCTGGCCCCCGGCGGCGGGGTCCAGCTGTTGGCCTGAGGCCGGACTTCGGGCGTGGCGCTTTGCGCGCGGCGCCCGGCACGGTAGTCTTTCCGTGTTCCCCCGATGCGCCGCTGGTGGCGAGACGCCCGAAAAGTTGGCCGCAGGTCGGAGATCATCCGTTTTTCTGATGCCGGTGGCGCGCCCTGTCCATGCATGGACAGTCCACGGCGAGCCGGCTCCATGGAAGGAGATTCGTCTTGAGCGAATCTGTCGAGCTCACCAGCATGAAGCTGGTCGAGCTGAAGTCCGTCGCCTCCTCGATGGGCATCAAGGGCGTCTCGGGTATGCGCAAGGGCGACCTCGTCGGCGCGATCCAGGCCGCGGGCAAGGGCGGGGCGGAGCATCAGCGCCGCGCGTCCCGGCCGGAGCCCCAGCAGGCCGAGCTGGTGAGCGAACGCGCTCCGCAGGCGGAGGCGCCCCACAAGCGTCAGCAGGCCGAGCAGCAGGAGAAGCGCCAGGAGCGCGAGCCCCGCGAGCAGGGCGAGCAGCAGGACAGGCGCCAGCAGCAGGGCGACCGACCGCAGGAGAAGCGCCCCCAGGGCGACCAGCAGCAGACCGACGGCGGCGGCAGCCGCAACAACAACCGTCGTCGCCGCAACCGTGATCGCCAGGCTCAGGCCGAGACGAACGAGGAGGTCGGCGAGCTGCTCGACGCGGCGCTCGGCGGGTCCCAGCCGAAGGCGGCGGCCCAGCCGGCCCCCGAGCAGCGCCAGTCGGCGCCCGAGCCCATCGCCTACGACGACGACCAGGGTGGTTCGCGACGCAGCCGTCGTCGCCGCAACCGGGACCGCAACGACCGCGGCGGCAACAACAACAACCGCCGCTCGCGCACCGGCCAGGGCTTCGACCGGATGGAGGCAGAGCCGACCATCGCCGAGGACGACGTGCTCGCAGCCATCTCCGGCATCGTCGACATCCTCGACAACTACGCCTTCGTGCGCACCACCGGGTACCTGCCCGGCCCGGCCGACGCCTACCTCTCCATGTCGACCGTGCGCCGCTACGGACTGCGCCGCGGCGACGTGGTCACCGGCGCCATCCGCACCCCCAAGGAGGGGGAGCGCAAGGAGAAGTTCAGCCCGATGGTGCGACTCGACACCGTCAACGGTGACGCCCCCGAGAAGGCCAAGGGTCGTCCGGAGTTCGCCAAGCTGACGCCGCTGTACCCGCAGGAGCGGCTCCGCCTCGAGACGGTGCAGACGAACCTGACCGGCCGGATCATCGACCTGGTCTCGCCCATCGGCAAGGGCCAGCGCGGCCTGATCGTCTCCCCGCCCAAGGCCGGAAAGACCATGATCATGCAGGCGATCGCCAACGCGATCGCGGCCAACAACCCCGAGGTCCACCTGATGGTCGTCCTGGTCGACGAGCGACCCGAGGAGGTCACCGACTTCCAGCGCACCGTCTCGGGCGAGGTCATCGCGTCCACGTTCGACCGCCCGGCCGAGGACCACACGACGGTCTCCGAGCTGGCCATCGAGCGGGCGAAGCGGCTGGTCGAGCTCGGTCACGACGTCGTCGTCCTCCTCGACGGCATCACGCGGCTGGGCCGCGCCTACAACCTCGCGGCGCCCGCCTCCGGTCGCATCCTCTCGGGTGGCGTCGACTCCGCGGCCCTGTACCCGCCGAAGAAGTTCTTCGGCGCCGCGCGCAACATCGAGAACGGTGGCTCGCTGACCATCCTGGCCACCGCGCTCATCGAGACCGGGTCGAAGATGGACGAGGTGATCTTCGAGGAGTTCAAGGGCACGGGCAACATGGAGCTGAGGCTCCGCCGCGAGCTCGCCGACAAGCGCATCTTCCCGGCGATCGACGTCGACGCCTCCGGCACCCGCCGCGAGGACCTGCTGCTTGGACGCGACGAGCTGAACATCATCTGGAAGCTTCGGCGCGCCCTGTCCGGTCTCGACGATCAGGCGGCCCTCGAGACGCTGAAGTCGCGCATGACCAAGACGCACAACAACCACGACTTCCTGCTCAGCGTCCTCAAGACCACCCCGGCGCAGGAAGGCTGACCGCCGGCCGGATTTGGGAATAATCCCCCCACCCGGCATAGTTGTCAGGTGTGCCGGTTCACGCACCCATGTACGGCCCCAGAGGGGACGTAGCGACCCGGCCGCCTCACTGAAGGAGAACCCATCATGAAGCAGGGCATTCACCCTGAGTACGTGGAGACCCAGGTGACCTGCACCTGTGGCAACACGTTCACCACCCGCAGCACCCTGACGAAGGGCGTCATGAACGCCGACGTCTGCGCCGCGTGCCACCCGTTCTACACGGGTAAGCAGAAGATTCTCGACACCGGAGGCCGCGTCGCCCGCTTCCAGCGTCGTTACGCGAAGAAGGACTGACAACTCACGTCGAGGCGAACGCCGGGGCAGGGTCACTGACCCACCCCGGCGTTCGTCTGTTTCTGCCCCCGCATAGAGGAACCCCATGTTCGACAACGCCCAGCCTCTGATCGACGAGTTCCGCGACCTGGAGACCCAGCTCGCGGACCCGCAGCTGCACGCAGACCTCGCGCGCTCGCGCAGGGTGGGGCGGAGATACGCCGCGCTGCGTCCGATCGTCGAGGGGATCGAGGAGTTCCGCAGGCTGAGCGACGACCGCGAGGCCGCAGCCGAACTGGCCGCCGACGACTCCTCCTTCGCCGACGAGTTGGTCGACCTCGACGCCCAGCTGGAGCGCGCGACGGAGAAGCTCACCCGGCTGCTCGCGCCGCGCGACCCCAACGACGATGCCGACGCGCTGGTGGAGATCAAGTCGGGCGAGGGTGGAGAGGAGTCCGCGCTGTTCGCCGGCGACCTCCTGAAGATGTACACCCGCTACGCGGAACATGTCGGCTGGAAGGTCGAGGTCCTCGACTCTCAGGACACGGACCTCGGCGGTTACAAGTCCGTCACCGTCGCAGTGAAGGCCGGCTCCGGAGCCGAGTTCGCACCCTACGGGCGCCTCAAATTCGAGGGCGGCGTGCACCGGGTGCAGCGGGTGCCCGTCACCGAGTCGCAGGGTCGCATCCACACGTCGGCCGCCGGCGTGCTGGTCATGCCGGACGTCGAGGCGGATGAGGTCGAGATCAACGACGACGACCTCCGCATCGACGTCTACCGCTCCTCCGGGCCGGGCGGGCAGGGCGTCAACACCACCGACTCCGCCGTGCGCATCACGCACCTGCCGACCGGCACGGTGGTCAGCTGCCAGAACGAGCGTTCGCAGCTCCAGAATCGCGAGTCGGCCATGCGCATGCTCCGAGCACGTCTGATCCAGCTCGCCGAGGCCGAGGCCGCGGCGGCCGCCTCGGACGCCCGCAAGTCGCAGGTCCGCACGGTGGACCGCTCGGAGCGCATCCGCACCTACAACTTCCCCGAGAACCGCATCACCGACCACCGCATCGGTTACAAGGCGCACAATCTCGACCAGGTGCTCGACGGGTCGATCGGGACGCTGCTCGACGCGCTGGCCGAGCAGGACCTCGCCGAACGGCTGGCCGAGGTGGGCGCGTGAGCCAGCTGGCCCACGAGGTCGCCCTCGCCCTGACCGGCTCCGGGTCACCGAGTCCCGGTCCGGAGGCGCGCCAGCTCGTTGCCCACGTGCTCGGCATCGACGTTTCGGTCCTCATGACCGTGGACGACGTAACGGACGAGCAGCGCGCCCGCGTCGAGGAGCTGGTCGCGCGCCGGGCCGCCGGCGAGCCTCTGCAACACCTGACCGGGGTCGCGTACTTCCGCTACGAGGAGCTGGCCGTCGGGCCGGGCGTGTTCATTCCACGACCGGAGACCGAGGAGATGGTCGGCTGGGCTCTCGGACAGTTGGCCGCGCGGCCCGCCGGGTCGCGCCGCGTCGTCGAGCTCTGCGCCGGCTCCGGGGCGATCACCGCCGCCATCTCCTCCGAGCTGGGCGGCTGCGACCTGCACGCCGTCGAGCTCTCCGCCGACGCGTGGCCCTATCTCGAACGTAACCTCGCCGGCCGCAGTGTCGACCTGCGGCTGGGTGACATGGCCGACGCCTTCCGCGACCTGGACGGCACCGTCGACCTGGTGATCGCGAACCCTCCCTACATTCCTACCGGCCACCGGGCCTTCCTGCCGACCGATGTCGTCGAGCACGACCCGGAGCTCGCGCTGTTCTCGGGAGCCGACGGGCTCGACGCCATCCGCACGGTGGCGGCGGTGGCCCGCCGGCTCCTGTGCGCCGGCGGACTGGTCGTCACAGAGCACGACGAGTCCCATGCCGCCGGGGTACGCGCCGTCCTCGCGTCGGCCGGCCTTTCCGAGGCCGCGACGCATCCGGACCTCGCCGGGCGCGACCGGTTCACGAGCGCCGTAATAGGATGGGACGCGTGACAGATCAGGCCCGGGTACTCGACCTCGCGAGCGACCGCGCATCCGCCCTCTCGGAGGCGGCGGCCGCCGTCACGGCCGGCGAGTGCATCGTGCTGCCGACCGACACCGTCTACGGCATCGGTGCGGACGCCTTCAACGCCGAGGCGGTCCAGCGGCTCCTGGACGCCAAGGAGCGCGGCCGTGACATGCCCCCGCCCGTGCTGATCGCCGAACCCTCCATGCTGCGCGCGATCGTCGACGAGGTGCCCGACGCGGCCCGCGCGCTCGCCACCGCGCTGTGGCCCGGGGCCCTGACGCTGATCCTGAACGCCCAGCCCCGCACCGGCATGGACCTCGGCGAGACCCGCGGCACCATCGCCGTGCGCGTCCCCGACGACGAGAGCGCGCGTGCCCTGCTGCGGGCCACCGGCCCGCTCGCCGTCAGCTCCGCGAATGTCTCGGGCCGGCCCGCGGCCACCACTGCGCAGGAGGCCCACGACCAGCTCGGCGACCGCGTCGCCGTCTACCTCGACGGCGGCCCGGCAGCCGGGGGAGTCGCCTCCACGATCGTCGACTTCGCCTCCACCCCCGACGGGGTCGTGCTGCGGGCCGGCGCCATCGGGCTGGACGAGCTGCGCCGCCACGCTCCCCAGGTCGCGGGCGACCAGGACACTGCCGACGCCGAGCCGGCCGGCTGACCGGTGCGCGAATACCTCCTGGTCCTCCTCGTGGCGGCCGGCACGACCTATCTGCTGGCCGGACTGTGCCGCAGCATCGCGTTGCGCACGGGGGCGATGGCGAAGGTCCGTAGCCGCGACGTCCACACGCAGCCGATCCCGTACTACGGGGGAGTGGCGATGCTCGGCGGCCTGGCGATGGCATTCCTGCTTGCGTTGCAGTTGCCGTTCCTGGGCCGCTACGCCGCGGTCGCTCACGACGCCACGGCGGTGCTGCTGGCCGGCGTCATCATCTGCTTCGTGGGCGTGCTCGACGACAAGTACGACATGCCGTGGTGGGTCAAGCTGGGCGGACAGGGCGTCTCCGCGGGTGTCGCGGTGCTGATGGGGGTCAGGATCTACTGGATCCCGCTGCCGGACCGCATCGTCTCGCTCGACGACACCACCTCCATCCTGCTGACCCTGCTCATCATCGCAGTGTGCGTCAACGCCGTGAACTTCGTGGACGGGCTCGACGGGCTCGCCGCCGGCATCGTCGCCATCGGTTCCGGCGCGTTCTTCAGCTATACATATGTGCTGGCCTACGAGCAGGAACTCGTGCGGGCGACCACCGCGAGCCTCATTACCGTCGCAACGTGCGGCATCTGCCTCGGCTTCCTCTTCCACAACTGGCACCCGGCCAAGATGTTCATGGGCGACTCCGGGTCCATGCTGATCGGGCTGCTCATGGCCATGAGCGCCATCTCGTACTCGGGCCAGCTGGACCCCAGTGCGCTCAGCCCGGTCGGCGACGTCGTCCCGGCCCTGCTGCCGATCCTGCTCCCCGTGGCGGCGCTGGCACTGCCGCTGATCGACCTCGTCCTCGCCTGGGTACGGCGCGCCTGGAACGGTCAGAGCCCGTTCGCCGCAGACAAGCTGCACCTCCACCACCGGCTGCTGGCGCGGGGCCACTCACACTGGGGGGCCGTCCTGCTGATGTACGCCTGGGCCGCAGTCTTCTCGGTCGGCCTCGTGGCGATCGCGCTCATCCATCAGTCCACCGTCGCCTGGGTGGTGGCGCTTGCGGTCGTCGTCGCCGTAGGGCTGACCATCATGCCAGTGCGCACCGCGCCCGCGGCCATCGGCGGGCGCGAGGCCGACGTCATCGACCAGCCAGCCCATGTCGGCGACGATGGCTGAGAGACGCGTCTCGGCCGCCACCCGCCGGGCCCTGGAGATGATGATCGGCGGGCTCGTCGCCGGTCACGTCGTCGGGCTGACCATCATCGGGCTCGCCCTCGCGCTCGACGGTGCCTCCGCGGCCCTGACCGCCGCCCTTGGATTCGCCGCCGTCGTCGTCTTCTACAGCATCGGCCAGGCCCTCGAGGTCGTCGCCTCCGAGCTCGAGCCGTTCCAGGGCCTCGGGCTCGTGATGGTCAGTTACGCGGTGCGCGTAATCGGTATCGCGGCCGGCCTGTGGGGCGTGCTGAACCTCGACGCCGTGGCGCCCCACGTGCGCGACGGGTGGCTGCTGCTGAGCGTCGCCGGCACGGTGCTGGCCTGGGTTAGCGGAGTGGTGGTCATCGCGTCAAGGCAACGTGTTCCCGTCTACGACACCGAGTACACCCCGCCGCGTTCAAACTGATGGTTCGACGTGTAAGAGCCCGCCGATTCCGCTAGGCTCAGCCACGACATGGGGACCACGCCGAAGACGCCTGACACGCAGCCCGGACCGAGCGGTCCGGACGGCAAGGAAGACGGCATGGTTGCGCTCAGCTACATCCTCGCCGGCCTCATCTTCTATGGTGGGCTCGGCTGGCTGGGTGACTACTTCCTGAAGACAACCTGGCTGTTGCCGATCGGCCTCATCGTGGGCCTCGGGTTCAGCGTGTATCTGATCATCAAGCGATACGGGAGCGGTACGTGAGCCTTGGGCTACTTCCGATGGAGACCGACGGCGGCGGTTACACGCCACCCGGTGTCGAGGACTTCCTCTGGGACTCCGTCTGGCCGGGCGTGCTGCCTGACTGGATGAACAAGCCCTTCTTCCAGGCCGTCATCGGCGCTGCCCTGGTCATCATCCTCTGGTGGATCGCCTCGCGGCGCCTGAAGACACAGCCGTCGAAGGCGCAGTTCGCGGCGGAGTACATCTACGAGTTCATCCGCAACGGCGTGGCGCGCGACATCCTCCACGAGGACTTCCGCCGGTTCCTGCCGTACCTGCTCGGTCTGTTCTCGTTCCTGCTGATCAACAACTGGTTCGGCGAGTTCTTCCTGTTCATGTATCCGACGTTCTCGAACGTCGGATACGCCTACGGGCTCGCGATCCTGTCGTGGCTGGTCTATGTCGGAGCCGGCTTCAAGAAGTGGGGGCCCGGCTTCCTCAAGAAGGCGCTGATCCCCGACGGGGTGCCCGCCCCGCTGCTGATCATGGTGATCCCGCTGGAGTTCCTGGCGACGTTCATCACGAGGCCCGTCACGCTGGCCCTGCGTCTCTTCGCCAACCTGTTCGCCGGCCACCTGGTCGTCTTGGTGTTCGTGGTGGGCGGCGGGTTCCTGCTGACCTACGCCGACAACACGTTCTACAACGTCGCCGGCGGCGTCTCGCTCGCCTTCAGCCTCATCATCCTCCTGCTCGAGCTGTTCATCGGTGCGCTGCAGGCCTACATCTTCACGGTTCTCACCGCCCAGTACGTGTCGACCTCGATCGCCGAGGCGCACTGATCAACCCGACTTCCCCGGTCAGCGAAGTGGCCGGGCGAGCCATCCGAAAGGAAAACAATGTCCCTCCTCGAAATCGAAATCACCGGCAGCCTGAACATGATCGGCTACGCGATCGCGACCATCGCCCCGGCGCTGGGTGTTGCCTGGATCTTCGCCTCCGTCATCAACGGCACCGCCCGTCAGCCCGAGGCCCGTGGCGCGATGATGAGCACCGCGTTCATCGGCTTCGCGGTGGTTGAGGCCCTGGCCATCATCGCCATCGCGCTCGCCTTCGTCCTCTGAGTCGCCTGATGTCCCCGAACCTTGGGGTGCTGCAGGAGATCGATCTCGGTCCTCTTGCGCCCCATCACATGTCGGAGGTGATCGTCGGCATCGTCTTGATGCTGATCATCTTCGTCATCATGTGGAAGGTCGTCGTTCCTGCCTTCGAGAAGATGTATCAGGAGCGCTCCGACAAGATCGAGGGCGGGATGCAGCGCGCGGCGCGGGCCGAGGCGAAGGCCGAGGCAGCGCTGGCCGACTACACCGAGCAGCTCAAGGCTGCCCGCGAGGAGGCCGCCCGCATCCGTGAGGACGCGAAGAACCAGTCCGCCACGATCCTCGCCGAGGCACGCGACAAGGCGACGAGGGAATCCCAGCGGATCCTCGAGGCAGGCCGGGTCCAGCTCGAGGCCGAGCGTCTCCACCTGGTGGGGGAGCTCCGCGGCGAGGTGGGCACCATGGCCACCACACTGGCCGGCAAGATCGTCGGCGAGTCGCTCAGCGACGACGAGCGCGCCCAGCGCACCATTGACCGGTTCCTCGCTGATCTCGAGTCGGCAGGTCAGGCCCGATGAAGGCCGGCGACGCTGTCATCGCGCAGCTCGACGCTCAGGTCGACGGCATCGACACCGATGCCGTCACCTCCGACGAGCTGTTCGCGGTCGTCGACCTGCTCGACGGCAACGTGATGCTGCGTCGGTCGCTGTCGGACCCGTCCGCGGCGGAGAGCTCGCGCGTCGAGCTCGCTTCCCGGATCTTCCGCGGGAAGGTCGCCCCGGCCACCCTCGAGGTGCTCAGCGCCTTCTCGGCCGCAGAGTTCGAGAGCGGTGCGGCGTTCGTCGAGGCACTCGAGCGCGAGGGGGTCCGGCTGAAGCTGAAGGCCGCCAGGAGCGACGGGACGCTCGACACCGTGACCAGCGACCTGTTCCAGGCGCTGAGCGTGGTGCGTGACCACCCGGAGCTAGCGGTGGCGCTGCGCAACCCGTCGTACGGCGCGGCCGAGAAGCGTGAGCTGCTCGAACGCCTCTTTGGCGGGAGGATCAGCCCCGTGGCCCAGGCGCTCCTCGACCGGGCGGTCCGGCCGAACCTGGCGGCCTTCGTGCCCACCGTAGGCGGGTTCCTCCGCGCGGCGGCCGAACTCGCCGGTCTCACCATCGCCCGCGTCACCGTCGCCCGCCCGCTCGACGAGTCCCGAACGGCCCGCCTGAAGGCCGCACTCGAGAAGTCCGCCGGCAAGCCCCTGTCGCTGCAGGTGCACGTCGACCCCTCCGTCATCGGCGGGGTGAACGTGGCCATCGGCGACGACGTCATCGAATCCACTGTTGCTGCCCGGCTCGAAGACGCCCGCCGGCAACTCGTCAACCTGTGACACCCAAGAAAGTAGAACGCAATGGCTGAACTCACCATCAGTCCGGACGAGATCCGCAGCGCTCTTGACGACTTCGTCAAGTCGTATGAGCCGGCTTCGGCCTCGAAGACCGAGGTCGGCACCGTCGTCACCTCCGGCGACGGCATCGCCCGCGTCGAGGGCCTGCCCTCGGCGATGGCCAACGAGCTGCTGCGCTTCGCCAACGGCACGCTGGGCATCGCCCTGAACCTGGACGAGCGTGAGATCGGCGTCGTCGTGCTCGGCGACTCTGAGGGCATCGACGAGGGGTCGACCGTGTACGGCACCGGCGAGGTCCTCTCCGTCCCCGTAGGCGAGGGCTACCTCGGCCGCGTGGTCGACGCGATGGGCAACCCGATCGACGGCCTCGGCGACATCAGCGGCATCGAGGGACGCCGCGCGCTCGAGCTGCAGGCCGCCGGCGTCATGGACCGCCAGGAGGTGCGCGAGCCCCTGCAGACCGGCCTCAAGGCCATCGACGCCATGATCCCGATCGGGCGTGGGCAGCGTCAGCTGATCATCGGCGACCGCAAGACCGGCAAGACGGCCATCGCGCTCGACACGATCATCAACCAGAAGACCAACTGGGCCTCCGGTGACCCGAAGAAGCAGGTCCGCTGCATCTACGTCGCCATCGGCCAGAAGGGCTCCACCATCGCCGAGGTCCGCTCGACGCTGGAGGCCGCGGGTGCGCTGGAATACACGACGATCGTGCACGCTCCGGCGTCCGATCCCGCGGGCTTCAAGTACATCGCCCCCTACTCCGGTTCCGCGATCGGCCAGCACTGGATGTATCAGGGCAAGCACGTCCTCATCGTCTTCGATGACCTGACCAAGCAGGCCGAGGCCTACCGCGCCATGTCGCTGCTGCTGCGTCGCCCGCCGGGCCGTGAGGCCTACCCCGGCGACGTGTTCTACCTCCACTCCCGCCTGCTGGAGCGCTGCGCCAAGCTCTCCGACGAGCTGGGCGCGGGATCGATGACCGGCCTGCCGATCATCGAGACCAAGGCGAACGACGTCTCGGCCTACATCCCGACCAACGTCATCTCGATCACGGACGGCCAGATCTTCCTGCAGTCCGACCTGTTCAACGCCAACCAGCGTCCCGCCGTGGACGTCGGCGTCTCCGTGTCCCGCGTCGGCGGCGCCGCGCAGGTCAAGGCGATGAAGCAGGTCGCAGGATCGCTGAAGATCTCGCTGGCGCAGTACCGCGACATGCAGGCCTTCGCCATGTTCGCCTCCGACCTGGACGCCGCCACCCGTCGCCAGCTCGACCGGGGCGCCCGTCTCACCGAGCTGCTCCGCCAGGGCCAGTACGCGCCGTACCCGGTCGAGGACCAGGTCATCAGCGTCTGGGCCGGCACCGAGGGCCTGTTCGACGACGTCCCCGTCGACGACGTGCTGCGGTTCGAGCAGGAGTTCCTGGACTACCTGCGCCACAACAGCGACACTCTGACCGGAATCGCGGCCGACTTCGTGTTCGGCGACGACCGCAAGGACGCCGTCCGGAAGGCGATCGTCGACTTCCGCCAGATCTTCCGCACATCGGAGGGCAAGCTGCTTCCCGGCAAGGAAGAGCACAAGCCTCTCACCGACGAGGAGATCGGCCAGGAGACGATCGTCCGTCAGAAGCGGAGCTGACGCCATGGCGAGCAGTCTGCGCGAACTGAGGGAGCGTCGTCGGTCAGTCCAGACGACGCGCAAGATCACGCGCGCCATGGAACTCATCGCCGCCTCGCGCATCGTCAAGGCGCAGGCGACGGCGAGGGCCGCCGTTCCCTACACGCAGGAGTTGACCAGGGCCGTCTCGGCCCTGGCCTCCGCGCACCACGACATCGACCACCCGCTGCTGGTGGACGTCGAGAAGCCGAAGCGCTCCGCCATGCTGCTCATCACCTCCGACCGTGGCCTGGCCGGCGCCTACTCCGCCAATGCCATCAAGGAGGCCGAGCAGCTGCACGCCAAGCTGATCGGGGAGGGCCAGGAGGTCGTGCAGTACATCACCGGCAACAAGGGGCTGGCGTACTTCGACTTCCGGCGCCGGAGGATCGAGCAGAGCTGGACGGGCTTCTCCGACCGGCCCGAGTACCGGCACTCCCGCGAGATCGCCGACGTGCTGCTGGAGAAGTTCCTCACCCCGACCGAGGAGGGCGGGGTGGACCAGATCCACATCGTGACCACCCGCTTCGTGTCCATGCTGACGCAGACCGTCGTGACCAGGCGTCTGCTGCCGCTGGTGGTCGAGGAGGCCGACGCGCCCGAGCTGAGGGACATCGACCAGAACGGGACCGTGCACGATATCCACCCGTTCTACCACTTCGAGCCCAACGCCAAGGAGGTGCTCGACAAGCTGCTGCCACTGTTCATCGCGAACCGGATCCACACGGCGCTGCTGATGTCCGCGGCCTCCGAGCTGGCGAGCCGACAGCGGGCCATGAAGTCCGCCACCGACAACGCCGACACCCTGATCGAGAAGCTGACGCGCGAGTCCAACCAGGCACGCCAGGCCGAGATCACGCAGGAAATCACTGAAATCGTGGGCGGCGCCTCGGCGCTGTCCGAAACCGCCTGAAACGAGTGAGGAACACCGAAATGACTGCCACTGTGAGCGAGACGCAGCCGGCCACCACCGGTGGCATCGGCCGCGTCGCCCGCGTCATCGGCCCCGTCGTCGACGTCGAGTTCGCGGGTGACCAGATCCCCGAGATCGGCAACGCGCTGCTCGTCGACACCGAGGTCATGGGCGAGCAGCGCACCATGACCATGGAGGTCGCCCTGCACGTGGGTGACTCCCTGGTTCGCGCCATCGCACTGAAGCCCACCGACGGCATGCGCCGTGGCGCCGAGGTCCGTGACACCGGTGCCCCGATCTCCGTGCCCGTCGGCGACGTCACCAAGGGTCACGTGTGGAACGTGACCGGCGACGTCCTGAACGTCGACCCGTCGAGCATCGAGGTCACGGAGCGTTGGCCCATCCACCGCCCGGCCCCGAAGTTCGACGAGCTCGAGCCCCGCACTGAGATGCTGGAGACGGGCATCAAGGTGCTCGACCTGCTGACGCCCTACGTCAAGGGCGGCAAGATCGGCCTGTTCGGCGGCGCCGGCGTCGGCAAGACCGTCCTGATCCAGGAGATGATCTACCGCATCGCTCACAACTTCGGCGGCACCTCGGTGTTCGCCGGCGTGGGGGAGCGCACCCGTGAGGGCAACGACCTCATCAACGAGATGGAGGAGGCCGGCGTCCTCAAGGACACCGCGCTCGTGTTCGGCCAGATGGACGAGCCCCCGGGCACCCGTCTCCGCGTGGCGCTCTCCGCCCTGACCATGGCGGAGTACTTCCGCGACGTGCAGAACCAGGACGTGCTGCTCTTCATCGACAACATCTTCCGGTTCACGCAGGCCGGCTCCGAGGTCTCCACGCTGCTCGGCCGCATGCCCTCTGCCGTGGGCTACCAGCCGAACCTGGCCGACGAGATGGGCCAGCTGCAGGAGCGCATCACCTCGACGCGCGGCCACTCGATCACCTCGATGCAGGCGATCTACGTGCCCGCCGACGACTACACCGACCCGGCCCCGGCCACGACGTTCGCGCACCTCGACGCCACGACCGAGCTGTCGCGTGAGATCGCCTCGCGTGGTCTGTACCCGGCCGTGGATCCGCTGAGCTCCACCAGCCGCATCCTCGACCCGCAGTACATCGGCCAGGACCACTACGACACCGCGGTGCGCGTCAAGCAGATCCTGCAGCGCAACAAGGAGCTGCAGGACATCATCGCGATCCTCGGCGTCGACGAGCTGTCCGAGGAGGACAAGATCGTCGTCAACCGTGCGCGCCGCATCCAGCAGTTCCTGTCGCAGAACACCTACATGGCGGAGAAGTTCACCAATATCCCGGGCTCGACGGTGCCGCTTGCCGAGACCATCGAGTCGTTCCAGATGATCTGCAACGGCGAGGTCGACAACATCGCGGAGCAGGCGTTCTTCAATGTCGGCAACATGGATGACGTCATGGCCAACTGGGCCAAGATCCAGAAGGAAGGCTGAGCCGTGGAGCGTCCTCCGCTGCACGTCGAGGTGGTCTCAGCCGACCGGTTGGTCTGGTCGGGGGACTCCGTCAACGTCATCGCGCGCACGGTCGAGGGTGACGTGGGCATCCTGCCGGGCCATGAGCCGTTGATGGCCCTGCTCGTGCCCTGCGCGGTCGAGATCGTGACGGACGACGGGCGAAGCGAGACCATCGCGGTCGATGGAGGGTACATCTCCGTCGCCCATGGCCGCGTGTCCATCCTCGCCGAGCGGGCGCACCTCGGACATGAGGTTGGCCTCGACGAGGCCCAGCAGCAGGCCGCGACCCTCGAGGCCAAGGCGCTGCAGGGCCGTGCCGATGACGACGAGCTGCACCACCTGAGGATCCTCCAGGCGCAGATCGTCGCCGGCGAGGCGTACGCTTCACACACGTCGGAGCACTAGGCTCACACCACCACTCAGGGCGGCCCGCTACCACGGGCTGCCCTGAGGCACATTGAAGGGAGGGCCCCGATGGGCTGGCAGATCGTGATCGTCACGCTGATCTGCGCGCTCGTGGTGCTCCTCCCGTTCGTGCTCCTCTATCTCCGCCGCCGCTGGCTCACAGGCCAGGGCGGCCTTTTTGACTGCGCCTACCGGATGCGGGAGGACCCTGGCGGGGCCGGCTGGGTCCTCGGCGTGGCCCGTTACCGAGGGGAGAACCTCGAGTGGTTCCGCTCCTTCTCACTGAGCCTCCGGCCCAAGGCGCTCTTCGGCCGCGCCGTGACAGCGTATGTCCACCAGCGACAACCGGCAGGGCTGGAGGCGATCGCGCTTTTCGAGGACTCCGTCGTCGTGTCGGTGCGCAACCGGGTCACTGACAAGGTCAGCTCGCTGTCTATGTCGCCCGACGAGGTGCTCGCCCTGATGAGCTGGCTGGAGTCCGCACCACCCGGCAGCCATTACCTGCCAGGCAGCGCGAGTTCTCCCCGCTGACGCCTCAGTGGCGGCCGGTTTCCGGCTTCTCCCGGTCGGTGCCCGGCACCCACAGAACCTCATGCTCGGTGCCGTTGGCGACCCGGCTCATCACGAACAGCAGGTCCGACAGGCGGTTCAGGTAGCGGACCGCCAGCGGGTTGATCCCACCGACCTCCTTGACGCCGTGCTCCTCGCGGGCCCGCCAGGCGGCGCGTTCCGCCCGGCGTGCAATGGAGCGGGCCACGTGCAGCTGCGCGCCGGCGGGGGTGCCGGTGGGCAGGATGAAGCTGCGCAGCACCTCGAGGCCCTCCTGCAGCTCGTCGATGTAGCCCTCGAGCCGCTCGACCGAGTGCTCCTCGATGCGCAGCGGCTGCCACTTCGGCTCGGGATCCAAGGGGTTCGCCAGGTCCGAGCCGACGTCGAACAGCTCGTTCTGGATGAGCCGCAGCATCTCGACGAGGCGGGGCGGCAGGCCGCCGAGGGCCAGGGCGAGCCCGATGGCCGAGTTGGCCTCGTCCACGTGCCCATACGCCTCGACGCGCACGTCCGTCTTGCGGACTTCGGAGTTGTCGACGAGGCGGGTCGTGCCGCCGTCGCCGGTCTTCGTGTAGATCTTCGACAAAGTGACCATTGGGTCAATCTATGCCAGAGTGGGCGGCGTGCACACGCTACGCCTCGCCGCAGTCCTGACCGCCGCAGCCGCCTTCGCCCTGAGCGGATGCGCGGACGCCAACGAGTCGGCCGGCGCGGTTGCCTCGGAGGGGCTGACGACGTGTAGCTACCCCAGCGACGGCGAGCCGGCGCGGGCTGTCGACCCGCCGGAGACCACCGGAGTGCCGGCGGCGGGCACCTTGGTCGCCACGATCGAGCTCACGGCGGGTGACATCGACGTGACGATGGACCGCGCGACGGCCCCGTGCACGGTGAACTCCTTCGTCTCGCTGGCGGAGCAGGGGTTCTACGACGACACGGTCTGCCACCGGCTCGTCGACACGGGGATCTTCATCCTGCAGTGCGGCGACCCGACGGCCACGGGGACGGGCGGCCCCGGCTACACGATTCCCGACGAGGTGACCTCGGGCACCACGTACCCGGCCGGGACGGTCGCGATGGCCAACCGCGGCGCGAAGAACACGGGTGGCTCGCAGTTCTTCCTCGTCTACGCCGACACCGACCTGCCGGCCGACTACACCGTGCTCGGCACCATGGACCAGGCCGGGATCGACGTCGTCGGGTCGATCGCCTCGCAGGGCGTCGACGCCGTGGACCAGACCTCGCCCATCGCGGAGGCGAAGATCACGTCGATCACGCTGGGCTGAGCGGGGCCTCAGAAGACGCGGCCGAGGAAGGCCCGGCAGAGCTCCACGAACGCCGCGGGCTCGTCGGCGTGCACCCAGTGGCCGGCCCGTTTGAGCGTCACCTGCGTCATGCGGGGGAACAGCTCGCGCATGGGTTCCGTGTGCCCGGGCAGGATGTAGGGGGACTGACCTCCCGCGACCCACAGAACCGGCCCGTCGTACTCGCTCTGGATCGGCGGCCAACCGCCGATCTGGTGCAGCGAGTCGCCGAGCAGGTCGAGGTTCGCGCACCAGAACCAGCTGTCGCCCTTGTGACGCAGGTTCTGCAGGAGGAACTGGCGCACCGTCGTATCGGGGATCTGGTCGGTCAGGAGACGGTCGGCCTCCGTGCGGCTCGTCAGGGTGTCCAGGTTCAGCGACCGCAGCGCGCCGACCAGCGAGTCGAACTGCGAGGCCGCGTCGTTGCGGGCGGGGGAGATGTCGACGACCATCAGGCGGTCCACCAGCTCGGGGCGGCGCAGCGCGAGCCGCATGGCCACCTTGCCTCCCAGGGAGTGGCCGATGAGGGTCACCGGCATCACGATCACGTCGGAGATCCAGTCGGCCACGATCTCGGCCTGTTCGTCGAGATCGAACGTGCGGGTCCAGGGGGAGAGGCCGTGGTTGGGCAGGTCGACCAGGTGGCAGGTCGCGAGGTCGCCGAGCGGAGCCGCGACGGTGCCGAAGTTCTTGCCCTGCCCGAAGAGGCCGTGCAGGAACACGACCTCGCGGGAGCCCGAGCCGACGGTGAGCGAGTTCAGCTTCATGCGAGTCCCCAACAGTGCTTGTGCCAGTGCCGGCGCGCCTCCAGGCCGAGGTCGGCGCCGTAGGGCGCGGATTCCGGCCAGGCGACGATGTGGGCCGTGCCCGGCGGGATGTCGTGCCGGCAGCCCGGGCACACGTAGGTCTTGGTTGAGCGGTGCGCCGGCACGTCGCGGACGATGAAGGTGGCTCCACGCCGCGCCTCGCGGCGCTGATACCCGCCCGAGAGCAGCGGCCTCGGCGGCCGCGTATGCTTCGAGGGGCGACGCCTCGCCATCAGAAGAGCCGATCCTCGGCGTTGTCGAGGCCGCGCAGCGCGTCGTAATCCACCAGGCGGCACTCGATGCCGCGGTCGGTGGCCAGCGTCCGGGCCTGGGGCTTGATCTGCTGGGCCGCGAAGATGCCGCGCACGGGGGCCAGCAGCGGGTCGCGGTTCATCAGGTCCAGGTAGCGCGTCAGCTGCTCCACCCCGTCGATCTCGCCGCGCCGCTTCACCTCGACGGCGACCAGCCTGCCGCCGTCGTCGCGCAGGAGCAGGTCGACTGGGCCGATGGGCGTCAGGTGCTCGCGGGTGACGAGCTTCATGCCGTCACCCAGCGTCGTCGGGTGCTCGGCCAGCAGAGCCTGCAGGTGCGCCTCGACACCGTCCTTCTGCAGCCCGGGATCGATGCCGAGCTCGTGGTCGGAGTCGTGCATGACGTCGGCCAGCAGAATGCGCAGCGTGTCGCCGTCCTTGGACCTGACCTGCCAGACCTGCGTCACGCCGTGCTCGGCGACCTCGGGCTCCGGGTCACTGACCTGCATGGTGCAGGGCGGGCTCATCCAGTTCAGGGGCTTGTACGCGCGGTCGTCGGCGTGGACCGAGACGGACCCGTCCGCCTTCACGAGGATCAGACGGGTGGCCATGGGGAGGTGGGCGGTCAACCGGCCCACGTAGTCAACCTGGCAGCGGGCAATGACCAAACGCACCGTGCCAATCTACCCGAGTCTCAGGATGCGTCCAACGCAGGCTGCACGATCTCGCGGTAGAGCAGCAGCACGGCCGCCGTGGTCGGGATCGCGATCACGGCCCCGATCACCCCGAAGAGCATGCCGCCGATGATCGCGCAGAGCACGACGAGAGCGCCCGGCACCTTCACGGTCCGCTTCATCACCGTCGGGTAGAGCAGGTAGGCGTCGAACTGCTGGTAGATCAGGAAGTAGATGATCGTGGCGACGCCGATGGGCGGGTTGACGGCGAAGCCGACGAGCGCGACGGTGATCATCGCCAGCGACGAGCCGACCAGTGGGATGAAGCAGAACATGGCCACGACGAAGCCGAGTGCGAGCGAGTAGGCGCCGAGCCCGGCGATGTTCATGAACACGAAGGCGCACACGGAGGCGACGGTGACGATGACGAACATGCCCGTGATGTAGCCGCTGACGCCGCGGAAGATCTCGTCGGCGAGGTAGCGCGCCCGCGCCCGTCGGCTCGCGGGGGCCAGCGCATAGATCGTCTCCTTGATCGTCGGGAGCGAGGCCATGAAGTAGATGGTGAGCACGAGCGTGATGATGACCGAGAAGACAAGCCCCGCCACCGCCCGGCCCGCGCCCAGGATGCCGCCGAAGAGGTTGTTGAGCAGGTCCCCGGACGTGATGAAGGACTCGATCTTGTCGAAGACCTGGTAGCGCTCCTCGATGGCCTTGAGCTGCGGCTGTTCGGCGAGGTTCCGCAGCAGGCCGGGGAGGTTGCTCGTCAGGGTGGTCGTCTGCTCCGTCAGCAGCGGCACGAGCGCGGTGAAGCCGAGCGCGATGACGCCGAGCAGCAGCACCGTGACGATGGTGACGGCCAGGCCGCGGCGTACCCGGCGGCGGGTGAGGAACTCGACGACCGGATTGAGCCCGAGCGCGAGGAACAGCGACAGCACGACCAGGATCAGGACGCTCTGGACGGCCAGCACGGCCTGGGCCAGCCCGATGGCGACAAGGACTCCGAGGGCGCCCAGGAACCCGATCATGAAGGGCGCGCGGCGGAACGTGTCCTGGGAGGGAGGCTCCGGGGGAACCGGGGCGACGATCTCGATGGGCTGCGGGGCCAGCAGCCCGCGCACCCGCTGGCCGAGCCCCCCGCGGCGTGGCGGGCCGATGCGCCTGCGGCGCGAGGCGGGCTCCTCGGGGAGCTCCGGCTCGGGGAGATCGCTCACTGACGGGAATCGGGCGTGCGGATGACGGTGGTGTCGTCGTCGGAGAACTCCGCGCCGGACTGCTCTGCGAGATCCCGGAGGTTCCCGAGCTGGGCGAGCGCCTGCGAGCGACGGGTCTCCAGCGAGGCGATGTCGCGCTCGAGCTGCTCGCGGCGCCAGGCCAGCTTCTCCTCGAGCTCGTTCTCCGCCTCGCGGGCGCGCTCGCGCATGGTGGTGAGCGTGTCCTCGCTCAGCCGGGTGGCCGAGACGCGGATCTCCTCCGCGGCGTGCACGGCCTCGGCGCGGATCGCGGCCGCCTCCTCGCGTGCCTGGGCAGCCCGCGAGGCGGCCTCGGCGGCATCCTGGTCGGCGCGCGCGAGCCGGGCGGCAATCGACTCCTCGGCGGCCTTGGCTGTTGCGGCGGTCTTCGTCGCAGACTCCGTGGCGGTCTGCTCCGCCGCCCGGACGGTCTCGGCGGCCTTGGCTGTGGCCTCCTGCATCAGGTTGGTGGCCCGCGAGGTGGCGTCCTGCACGACGCGTTCGGCCTCGGCGCGGGCGCTGGCGAGCAGGGCCTCGGCTCGGGCTCCGGCCGCCTCCTCGATGCTGGTCGCGCGGCTGCGGGCGTCGGCGACTATGAGCTCGCCGTCGCGCCTGGCCGTCTCGAGCGTCGACTTGCCGACCTCCGCCTGCTCCTGGCGGAGCTGGCGCAGGGCGTTGAGCCCGGTGAGCCTGACGTCGTCGGCCTCCTGCTGGGCTGCGGAGCGTAGGGCCGCGGCCGAGCGTCGGCCCTCGGCCTTGATGCGTTCAGCCTCGCGCTTGGCGTGGTCGACGAGGCTCGCCGCCTGTGCCTCCGCCGCCTTCAGCAGCCCGGTCGCGTGGGCGCCCAGCCGGGTGAAGTCGGTGGTGCCCTTCTCCGCCCTGGTGAACTGCAGCTCACGGTTGGCCTCGCGCAGCTGTACCCGAAGCTGGCTGACCTTCATCTCGACCTCACGCACGTAGCTGTCGACGGTGTGCTTGTCGTAGCCGAGCATGGCGTGCGGGAAGCTGCCCGCCGCCGAGGCGCTCTCGTCGAACAGGTTGAGGCCGGTCTCCTCGGTCTCGAGGTCGCGCTGCGAATCAGTCACCAGTCCAGCTCCTTCAGGGATGAGTCCACCTCCGAGGGTAGTCGGTGGGAACAGTAAAGCCAGAGATGACAGGCGGGGCGCCGCGGCTTTCACCGCGGCGCCCCGTCATGTTCCTGGGAGTCGTCAGACTCAGTGCTCCTCGGCCTCCTTGGGCAGCTCGACCAGCTCGAGCAGGACGCCGCGGGCATCCTTCGGGTGGACAAAGTTGATGCGCGAGCCCGAGGTGCCGCGGCGGGCCTCCGGGTACAGCAGGCGCATGCCGCGCTCCCTGAGGACGGCGCTGACGTGGTCGAGGTCCGCGACGCGGTAGGCCATCTGCTGGATGCCCTGTCCGTTCTTCGCGAGGAACTTCGCGATGGTGGAATCCTCGTTCAGCGGCGCGATCAGCTGGATACGCGCGTTCTCGGCGAGCTGGTCGCCCGTGCCCATCATGGCCTCGGCCACGCCCTGCTCCTCGTTGACCTCGCGGTGCAGCTCGCGCCAGCCGAGGACTTCAGTGTGGAACTTGACGGCTTCGTCGAGGTCCGGGACGGCAAGGCCGACGTGATCAATGCAGATGAAAAGATCCGAATTCTCCATGTATCCAAGCTTCCCACACCGGCGCGTCCACTCGCCGCCGGGGGTGCTCTCAGGCAGAATTGAGGGTCGACACCCTGAGGAGGGCAATCGTGCTCAACTGGATCAAGAAGCTCTTGCTCCTGCTCGTGGCGGCGTTCGTCATCTGGTACCTCGTCACCAGGCCGGAGGCCGCCGCCGAGGCGGTGCGTGCCTTCTTCGGGGCCTTCGAGTCCTTCGTCCGCTTCTTCACGACGCTGGCAGGATAAGTCCCGTGGGCGTCCTCGGGCGCTTCCTCGATCCGAACATCGAGGCCCACCTCCTCGACGTCGAGGGGGAGGTGGTCATCGACGAGGTCCGCAAGCACTGGGCTGCCACCATCTGGTGGTACGCCCTGATGCTGCTGAGCATCCCCCTCTTCGTGTCGATGGTCTTCGCCCGCGGCCTCTTCTGGGCGCCGATGCTGCTCGGGCTCGCCGCAGTCTCCGTCGGGGCCTGGAAGGTGCACGTCGCCCACATGGACCGGTTCGTCATCACGAACATGCGGGTCTTCCGGGTGCACGGGGTCTTCACCACGCACCTGGCCACCATGCCGATGACCCGGATCCTCGACATCTCGATGATGCGCACGCTGTGGGGACACCTGCTCGGCTACGGCCACTTCGTGTTCGAGTCCGCGGCCCAGGACCAGGGGCTCCGCGACATCCGCTTCGTCGGGGATCCGGAGCGCCGCGACCTGACCATCCAGCGCGTCATCCAGCTCTCCGGCCTGAGGCAGACGATGAAGGTCGAGAAGTGGACCGCCGATGAGGCGGACCCTGACGGCACCTGAGCCGGGGGACCCGGGCCTACGCCGGGTCGACCACGAGGAGGTCGCCGACCTGGCATCCGAGGGCGTCACAGATCGCCGTCAGGGTCGAGAACCGGATCGCCCGTGCCCGGTCGTTCTTCAGCACCGAGAGGTTGACCAGGCTCATCCCGACGCGTCCGGAGAGCTCGGTCAGTGTCATGTTGCGCTCCTCGAGGAGCTCGGTGAGACGGCAGCGGACGCGGCCGTCGTCCTCGGGCGGCATCAGACGAGCCCCCGGACGTCGTCCTTCAGGTGCGCGACGTCGGTGCGCAGGCCCCGGCCTGCCCGGAAGGCCGTCCCGACGAGCGCGAGGCCGAGCCCGACGCTCAGGGGCCAGAACGGCATGGTCAGGGTGAAGCCCGCCGGCGCGAGCCATCCGTGCTGGGCGAGCAGCACCTGCGGGTCGACGTCGGTGGCGCCCAGTTCCTCGGCGATGGTCCCCTCCGCGCCCCAGCCGGTGAGTTGAAGGGCCTCGACGCCGGCCCGCCACGAGCCGATGTCGCCGACGATGCTCCAGATCAGCCCGCCGACGACGACGATCCCGGCGGTGACCATGATGGCGCGCGGGGCGAAGTCGAAGATGTCGCCGTCGCGCAGGGCACGCGCCGCACGGAGCGCGACGACTGCCACCGCGCCGATCGTGACGTTGCCCGCGAGCGCGCCGACGAGCAGCAGCAGGCGCGTCGGAAGCGTGAGGCCCGAGACGACCAGGGTCGCGCGGTCGGCTCCGCCAGAGATGACCGTGGCGACCTGCACCGCGTCGGTGACCCCCTCCGGGGGGCGGGCCTGCACCACCTCGAGCGGGACGGTCGCCTCGACCGAGGAACTGAGGAGCAGCGCATAGCCGACGAGGACCGTGGAGATCCCGACGCCGATCAGGGTCAGGATGGCGAAGATCGTGGTGAGCCTGGCGAGGACGGCACGGTCGCGCCCCGCCTGCCAGAGCAGGGCGAGGACGGCGGCGGCGACCGCCAGCAGTCCGAGGATCAGCGCGAAGCCGGCGAGTGTCACTGCGGACATGACCCCTCCTTGGGTTATCGATTGTCGTTATGTTAACGACAATCGATAACCACCGTCAAGGGGTAGAGGCACCCCGTCAGGCGAGGGCGGCGTCCACGAGGGACTTCGCAGCGGACTGCACCTCGGCCAGGTGGTCGGCGCCCTTGAGGGACTCCGCGTAGATCTTGTACTTGTCCTCCGTTCCCGACGGGCGGGCCGCGAACCAGGCGTGCTCGGTGGTCACCTTGATGCCTCCGATGGCCGCGCCGTTGCCCGGGGCGTGCGACAGGACGGCCATGATGGGCTCGCCGGCCAGCTCGTCGACCGTGACGTCCGAGGAGCTCAGCTTGGACAGGCGCGCCTTCTGCGCCCGGTCGGCGTCCGCGTCCACCCGGGCGTAGTAGGAGCGGCCGAACTCGGCCTCCAGGTCCGCGTAGTGCTGCGACGGGGTGCGGCCGGTCACCGCGATGATCTCGCTGGCGAGCAGCGCGAGCAGGATGCCGTCCTTGTCGGTGGTCCAGGTCTTCCCTGCCAGCGTCAGGAACGAGGCGCCGGCGGATTCCTCCCCGCCGAAGCCGATCGAGCCGTCGCTGAGCCCGGGTACGAACCACTTGAAGCCGACGGGCACCTCGACGAGGCGGCGACCGAGTTTGGCGGCGACCTTGTCGATCAGCGAGCTGGACACCAGCGTCTTGCCGACCCCGGCCTCGGGAGACCAGCCGGGGCGGTGTGCGAACAGGTAGTTGATCGCGACGGCCAGGTAGGCGTTGGGGTTCATGAGGCCGGCGTCGGGGGTCACGATGCCGTGCCGGTCGGAGTCCGCGTCGTTGCCGGTGGCCACCGTGTAGCGGTCCCTCTGCTGGACGAGGGACGCCATGGCGTCGGGGGAGCTGCAGTCCATCCGGATCTTACCGTCGGTGTCGAGCGTCATGAACCGCCAGGTGGGGTCGACCGTCGGGTTGACGACCTCGATCGGGAGCCCCTGCTCCGCGAGGAACTGCCAGTACTGCACCGAGGCGCCGCCGAGCGGATCCGCGCCGTGGACCAGCCCGGACGCCTTGATCGCGTCGAGGTTCAGCACCTGCGACAGCTCATTGCAGTACGGGGTGCGGTAGTCGTAGCGGGTGATCTCGGAGGCGGCCCGCTCGTACGGCGTGCGGCGGATGGAGCGGTAGTCTCCGAGCAACTCGTTGGCGCGGGCGGCGATCACCTTCGTCGCGTCGGTGTCGGCCGGGCCGCCGTTCGGCGGGTTGTATTTGAAGCCGCCGTCGCGCGGGGGGTTGTGGGACGGGGTGACGACAATGCCGTCGGCGCGGGGTCCGCTGCCGAGGTTGTGGCGGATGATGGCCCGTGACACGGCCGGGGTGGGCGTGTACTCGTCGTCACGTTCGGCGAGCACCTCGACTCCGTGCGCGTGCAGCACCTCGATCGCCGTCTTCCAGGCCGGGTAGCTGAGCGCGTGGGTGTCCTTGCCGATGAACAGCGGGCCGGTGGTGTTCTGCGCCGCGCGGTACTCGACGATCGCCTGCGTCGTGGCGGCGATGTGGGCCTCGTTGAACGCGGTGTCCAGTGAGGAGCCGCGGTGGCCGGAGGTACCGAAGGTGACCTGCTGGTCCGGGTTGGCGGGATCGGGGACGCGATCGTAGTAGGCGGCGATGACCTCGTCGACGTCGATCAGATCGGATTCCTGAGCCGGAAGCCCGGCGCGCTCATGTGCCATGCAGCGATCCTAGTGGCGACTCTCCTCGTGCGGGAAGGTAACGGCCCGTGTTTGAAGGGTGCCGACGCGGCGGCCAGAATAGGGACCATGACGCAAGCCAACTTCTCACGTCCCGGGGCCGTCGACCTTTCCACGCTCTCCACCGCCGCAGGGCAGCACTCCGGCGCCAACTACGTGATGCCGCTGACGGAGGTCGAGTTCCAGGCAGTCGCGGCGCGCTCGATGCAGCATCCCGTGATCGTCGAGTTCCACTCGTCGCGTGACCAGGCGGGGCAGGCCACGTCGGCCGCGCTCGCGGAGCTGGTCAACGAGGCCGACGGCCGCTTCCTGCTCGGCCGCGTCGACGTCGACGCGGAGCCGCGCCTGGCCCAGGGGTTCGGGGTGCAGGCCGTCCCGACGGTCGTCGCTGTCATCGGGGGCCAGCTGGCGCCGCTGTTCCAGGGCACCAAGACCCGCGAGGAGATCGCCCAGGTGCTTGACCAGGTCGCGCAGGTGGCCGTCGGGAACGGCCTGACAGGGCGGGCGACGCCGGTCGACGGCCCGGCCGGGCCCGAGGGCGAAGCTGCTCCGGTGGCAGACCCGCGCTTCGCGAAAGCGGATGCGGCCCTCGAGGCCGGCGACTTTGCGGCAGCGCTGGCGGAGTTCGACACGCTGCTGGCCCAGACCCCGCACGACGCCGAGGTCATCGCGGGCCGGGCGCAGGCGGCGCTCCTGAACCGCAGCCTTGGCTTCGACGCGCAGGGCATCGTCGAGAAGGCCGCCGCCGGGCCGGGCGACGTGCCCGCGCAGCTCGACGCCGCCGACCTCGAGGTCATCAACGGCCGCTACGAGGAGGCCTTCGACCGGCTGCTCGGGCTGGCGGCCGAGGTCGGCCCAGAGGAGAAGGACACCATCAGGGTCCGGCTGCTCGAGCTGTTCGAGGTCGTCGGGCGCACGGAGCCGGTCGTGCTCAAGGCGCGCCGCCGGCTCGCGACCGTCCTGTTCTGATCCGGACACAGGAATGCCCGCCGGCGCCTCAGGGCACCGGCGGGCGTCTTATGTCGTCAGGTGACGGGGTAGCCGGCCTCCGAATAGCCCCGGCCGCCTTCCAGCAGCCAGGTGATGCGTCGGAAGGACAGCTCCGTGACGAACTCGCCTATCTCATGGGGCGCCACCCAGTGCACGTCTCGGATCTCGTGGTCGGAGGCGGCGATGGTCGCGACCGTCACGGCGTCGAGGACCCCGCCGTCGAAGATGAACTCCACTGCGTCGGACCAGCCGAGGTAGGGCGGCATCCAGTCCGCGATGAGCGGCTGGCCGAGCGCGACCTCGAGGCCGAGCTCCTCCTCGACCTCCCGCTCGGCGCCTGCCCTGGGCGACTCGCCTCGTTCCACGACGCCGCCAGGCAGCTCCCAGTCCTGTTTGTATGTGGTCTCCAGGAGCAACACGCGGCCCTGCTCGTCGCGGAACAGGACGTGCGCGATGAGGCGCTTGGTGGGCAGGATGGAGTCGAGCATGCCGGAGAACCCGTGCTCGCCGTAGACGGTGTCGACCGCCAGCCGGGAGTAGACCAGCACATCCCGGTAGATGCCCGGCTCCGGCTCGATGGCGGACCGCAGACGTCCCTCGAGCCGGAATCCGCAGCGGTGCAGCGCCGTGCGGGCGGTGACGTCCCAGTCGGGCAGTTCCACCTGCAGGCGCCGCAGGTCATGGGCGATGATCGCGTCGTCCGCGGCGAGCGAGACCGCGCGCTGCAGAGTCTCGGCGTCGACGCTCTGCTGTTCCCAGCGGAGCCGACCCACGCCGTCGGCGATGTCCACCTCGACCTTGAAGTCGCTCACTGAGCGTCGCTTCGCCTGAGCCAGACGGAGCCGAGGGGGGGAACGGTGACGTTCGCGCGGGCCGGGAAGTGGCCCCACGGCTGTTCGACGGCGGTGACCTCGCCGAGGTTGCCGAACTCGCCGGCGCCGTCGTAGATGGGCGCGTCCGTGTTGAGGATCTCCTCCCAGGTGCCGGCCAGCGGCAGCCCGATCTCGTAGTCGCGCAGCGGCTCAGGGGAGAAGTTCGTCAAACAGGCGACGTGGTTGCCCTCGCCGTCGTGACGGATCCACGACAGGACGTTGTGGGCGTTGTCGTCTGCGTTGATCCAGCTGAAGCCCGCCGGGTCGCTGTCCAGGCGGTACAGCGGGGGCGAGGAACGGTAGATCATGTTCAGGTCGCGGAACAGGCGCTGCAGACCGCCGTGGCCCCACAACTCCGAGACCCACCACTCGAGCGAGACGGACTCGTTGAACTCCGGACGCTGGCCGAACTCGCAGCCCATGAACACGAGCTGCTTGCCGGGGAAGCTCCACATGAAGGAGTAGTAGGCGCGCAGCGTGGCGAACTTGCGCCAGTCGTCCTGCGGGACCTTGTTGATCATCGAGCCCTTGCCGTGCACGACCTCGTCGTGGCTGATCGGCAGCACGAAGTTCTCCGAGTACGCATAGACCATGGCGAACGTCAGCAGGTTGTGCTCGTACTGGCGGTAGATCGGGTCGAGCTGCAGATACCGCAGCGTGTCGTTCATCCAGCCCATGTTCCACTTGAAGCCGAAGCCCAGACCACCCTGGTGCACCGGCTTGGTGACGCCAGGGAAGCTGGTGGACTCCTCGGCGATCATCAGGACGCCGGGCTCGCGCTCGTAGAGATGGCGGTTGACGTAGCGCAGGAAGTCGATCGCCTCGAGGTTCTCGCGGCCACCGAATTCGTTCGGCACCCACTCACCCTCGTTACGCGAGTAGTCGAGGTACAGCATCGAGGCGACCGCGTCGACGCGCAGGCCGTCGATGTGGAACTCCTTGACCCAGTACAGCGCGTTGCTGACCAGGAAGGACTTCACCTCGTTGCGGCCGTAGTTGAAGATGTAGGTGCCCCAGTCCATGTGCTCGCCCTGGCGGGGGTCGGCGTGCTCGTACAGAGCGGTGCCGTCGAAGCGGCCCAGCGCCCACTCATCCTTCGGGAAGTGACCAGGCACCCAGTCCATGATGACGCCGATGCCGGCTTGGTGGAGCTTGTCGATCAGGTGGCGCAGGTCGTCCGGCTTGCCGAAGCGCGACGTGGGCGAGAAGTAGCCCGTGACCTGGTAGCCCCAGCTGGGCTCGAACGGGTGCTCGGCCACGGGCATCAGTTCGACGTGCGTGTAGCCCTGCCACTTGATGTAGCTGACGAGCTCCTCCGCGAGGTCGAGGTAGCTCTTGTTGCGTCGCCAGCCGCCGAGGTGCAGCTCGTAGATGCTCATCGCCTCGCGGTGCGCCTGCGCCTCGCGGCGTCGCGCCATCCACTCGTCGTCGCTCCACGCGTAGCGGGACTCGTAGACGATGGAGGCATTGGTCGGGGCCTGCTCACTGAAGCGGGCCATCGGGTCGACCTTGTCGATCCACGTGCCGTCGGCCGTCTCGATCCGGAACTTGTAGAGAGTCTCCTCGCCGAGGCCCTCGATGAACGTGGCCCACACTCCGCTGCCCGGGACCAGCCGCATGGGGTCGCCCGTCCACCAGTTGAAGTCACCGATCACCTGGACCGACTTCGCATTGGGGGCCCACACGGCGAACCGGACGCCCGTCACCTCGCCCCGCTCGTCGTCGGGGACGGTGACGACGTGGCTGCCGAGCCTTCGCCAGACCTCCGTGTCCCCGCCGCCGTGGAAACCTTCGAGGTCCCATCCGGTCAGTCCGCCGAACTGGTCGTGCGCCATCATGAGCTCCTTTGTGGAAGTGCTGCCAGAAAATCTATCGGCACCCGCACCAGGTGTGGGCGGAATCGTGACTCGTAGGACACTTCGTATCCGGCCTTGTCCGTCTCGTACGCGGCGAGCACCGGATCAGGGCGGGCCGGGTCGAGGCCGTAGCCGGTGAGGAACGCGTCGCGGGCAGCGGTGAGCCACCCGTCGGGTGCCTCCTCCATGACCGAGGCGTAGCGCAGGGAGCGGAGCATGCCCGCCACGTCGCGCAGCGGGGAGTCGGGGAGCCGTCGATCGGCCATCGGTCTGAGGGGCTCTCCCTCGAAGTCGACGTAGACCCAGCGCCCCTGAGTGAGGAGCACCTGTCCGAGGTGACAGTCGCCGTGGATCCGCTGCGCCGGCAGGTCGCCCGTGGGGACGGCGTCGAAAACAGCTGCCGCCGCGTCCGCGAAGGGACCCACAGCCGGCTGCTGTTCGACGACGTCGGCAAAGCGTTCGCGGAAGGCCGCCGCGAGCTCCTCACCCGACAGCGTGGCCGTACCGAGGCGTTCGGCAAGGGCCTCGTGCAGCCGGGCCAGGGCGCGACCTGCTTCCCGTGCGTGGTCGGAGAAATCGGACCGGGCTGCGGCGTGGCGACGCGCAAGCTCGAAGCCGTCGGTCGGGTCCTGCAGGCACTCGAGGAACACGGCGAGGTCGGTGTCGCCGACGCTCCACGTCCCGTAGAGCTCAGCGACGGTTCCGGTACCGGCGAGCGCGCGGTGCAGTTCGACATCGACATTGCGACCCGACTCGAGGCGCCGGAAGACCTTGGCCAGCAGGGCCGTGCCGAAGAACACTGTGGTGTTCGACTGCTCGCCGGAGAACCGGCGGGCGCCAAGCCCGTCCGGGATCTGCCGGTACGCCTCGAAGCCGGGAGCGCCGGCGCGGAGCGCGTCCAGCAGGATCAGCGCTTCGTCGCACGCGTCGACGAAGCTGCCGTCGGGGTTGATGCGCAGCGGAATGAGGAACCGGTCTACGCGGCCGTCGGGATAGGAGACGAGGAGGACCGCTGGGCGCAGACCCGGGCCGGGACCGGGACGCACGACCCAGTCTCCGAGTTCGACCCCCTCGGGAGTGCCGGCGCGGCCTGAGAACCAGCGCTGCGTCGAGGCAAGCTCGAACAGGGCGGAGGTCACGTCGTCGTGGTTCATTCCGCGGTCACATGCAGGACGTGTGCGGGACGACCGGGGTAGAGGCGGACGAATGCCTCCTCGCCCCAGGTGTAGCGCTCCTGGTTCAGCTCATCGAAGACGGCCACCTGACGTGCACCGGGAAGCCCCAGTGCGGCGAAGTCGAGGTTCAGGCTCGACTCGACGGTGTTGTCCGGGTCCAGCGAGCAGACCACGAGCACGACGTCGTCGCCGTCCGACTTGGAGAACGCGATGACCTTGTCATGCGGAGCGTGGTGGAAGTGCACGTCGCGGAGCTGCTGCAGCGCCGGGTGGGCCTCCCGGAGGCGGTTCAGCGTCCCCATCAGCACGTTGAGGTTCGGCTCGGCGTCGTAGTCGCGCGGCCGGTACTCGTACTTCTCGGAGTTGAGGTACTCCTCCTTGCCGGGCGCCAGCGCTTCGTGCTCGAACAGCTCGAAGCCGGAGTAGACGCCCCACGTCGGCGACATGGTCGCGGCGAGGATCGCGCGGATCGCGAAGGCGGCGGGGTTCCCGGACTGCAGGAAGAAGGGGTTGATGTCGGGGGTGTTGACGAAGAAGTTCGGACGGTAGTGCGAGGCCATCTCGTCGCTGAGTTCCGTCAGGTACTCCGTCAGCTCCCACTTGAGGTTGCGCCAGGTGAAGTAGGTGTAGCTCTGCTGGAAGCCGACGGTGCCGAGCGCCGACATCATCTGCGGCTTCGTGAAGGCCTCCGCGAGGAAGATGATCTCCGGGTTGGTCTCGTGGACGCGCTGCAGCAGCCAGTCCCAGAACTCGACGGGCTTGGTGTGCGGGTTGTCGACGCGGAAGACCGTCACGCCACGGTCGATCCAGAAGCGGACGATCCGCAGCACCTCGTGGTAGATCCCGACGGGGTCGTTGTCGAAGTTGATGGGGTAGATGTCCTGGTACTTCTTCGGCGGGTTCTCCGCGTAGGCGATGGTGCCGTCGAGGCGCGTCGTGAACCACTCGGGGTGCTCGGTGACCCACGGGTGGTCGGGGGAGGCCTGCAGCGCGAGGTCGAGCGCCACCTCCAGCCCGAGCGAGCGGGCCTTCGAGACGAACTCGTCGAAGTCGTCGAAGTCGCCGAGGTCAGGGTGGATCGCGTCGTGGCCGCCCTCGGGGGAGCCGATGGCCCAGGGGGAGCCAGGGTCCTGCGGTGAGGGGGTCAGCGAATTGTTCTTTCCCTTGCGGAATGCTGAGCCGATCGGGTGGATCGGGGGCAGGTAGACGATGTGGAAGCCCATGGCGGCGGCGGCCTCGAGGCGCTCGTGCGAGGAGGCGAACGTGCCGGAGTGCCACTGGCCGTCGTCGCCCTGCCACGCGCCCTGGGAGCGGGGGAAGAACTCGTACCAGGACGAGTAGAGCGCGCGGCGGCGCTCGACGCGGATGGGGTAGTCGGGCGTGGGGGAGACCAGTTCGCGCGGGCCGAAGCGGGCCATCGCGCGGCGGATGGGGGCGGAGCTGATCAGCTCGAGCAGCTCGTTGACGTCGGCGTCGGCCGTGACGGACTCGGCCGTGCCGCGCAGCAGGTGGGCGGCGCCGGGGGTCCGCAGCGTCTCGGCCTGCGCGGCCGCGCGCTCGAGCAGGTCGCGCCCCTCCAGGCAGACGAGGTCGACGTCGACGCCGGCCGGGAGCTTCTTGGTCGCGTTGTAGGTCCAGGTGCCCCAGGGGTCGCTCCAACCCTCCACGCGGTACGTCCAGTCGCCCTCGGCGGCCATCCGGACGTGCGCCTGCCAGATGTCGAGTCCGAGGGGTTCGACCTGGGTCATGTCGATGCGGCGCTGGGTGCCGCCAGGAGCCGTCAGGATGACCGACGCGTTGACGGCGTCGTGCCCCTCCCGGAAGACGTTGGCCTGGATGAGTAGGCGCTCGTGGACGACGGCCTTGACCGGGTACGCGCCGCCCTGCAGGACGGGGGTGACACCGGTGACGGGGATGCGTCCGAGGCCACCCTCGGTACGGATGATTCGCTGGCGTGCGGCGCGGGCCGGAAACTCGTCTGTCACGCTGCACAGCCTAGCCAATGGACCCGCGCGTTACTTCGGGTCTGGTCGAGTGTCCAGGTGACGCGTCAGGGCTCCCCGGCCGAGGCCTCCCGCTCCCAGGTGAGCAGTTCCAGCGAGCTCGTCGGCACCTCGGCGCGCATCACCGCGACGGTGCGGCCCGGCAGGGTGAGCTTCGCCCCGGCGGGCAGCAGGACGTCGGGCAGTTCGCCGTCGTCCCCGCTGTGCCACACCACCCGGTAGCTGCGACCCCAGGGCAGTTCCGGCAGCTGGAGCCTGACGTCGTGGGCACCGGAGTTGAACCAGGTGAGGAACGCCTCGTGCTCGTTCGACACGTACATGCCGAGCAGGCGGCGGGATCCGTCGTGCCAGTCGATCTCGGTCATCTGCCCGCCCTTGCCGTTCATCCACGTCATGTCGACCCGGTGCAGGTTCTCGCCCTGGGGGCTGAGGATCTCGTTGTGATAGGCGAAGTCGGTCGGCTGGAAGACGCTGTAGGCCTGGCGGATGGCGATCAGCGAGCGCACCTTGTCGTGCACCCTGCGCCACTCGGGCGAGATGTTCCAGTCGACCCAGCTGATGGGCGAGTCCTGGCAGTAGGCGTTGTTGTTGCCCTGCTGCGTGCGTCCGAACTCGTCGCCGGCGGTCAGCATGGGCGTGCCGATGGCGAGCAGCTGCGTTGCCATCAGGTTCAGCACCTGGCGGCGCCGGACCGCGTTGATCTCCTCGTCGGGGGTCTCGCCCTCCCAGCCGTGGTTCCAGGAGCGGTTGTTGTCGGTGCCGTCGCGGTTCGACTCGCCGTTGGCGAGGTTGTGCTTGACGTCGTAGCTGACGAGGTCACGCATCGTGAACCCGTCGTGCGCCGTGATGAAGTTGATGCTCGACTGCGGGCAGCGGCCGGGGGCGTCGAAGAGGTCGGGGGAGCCGGCGAGCCGGGTCGCGAGCTCCTGGACACCGTGGACGGCGCCGCGCCAGTAGTCGCGCACCAGGTCACGGAACCGGTCGTTCCACTCGTGCCAGCCGGCGCCCCACGCGCCGACCTGGTACCCGAACGGCCCGATGTCCCATGGCTCGACGATGATCTTGATGTCGTCGAACGTCGGGTCGGCGGAAATGAGTCGCTTGATGGCATGGTGCTGGTCGACGTGGTGCTTCCTGTTGCGCACCAGCGTCGTGGCCAGGTCGAATCGGAAGCCGTCGACGCCCATCTCCGTGACCCAGTACCGCATGGAGTCGAGCACCATCGCGCGCACCATCGGCGTTGAGGTGTCGAGGGAGTTGCCGCAGCCGGTGACGTCGTAGTCGTCGCGCCCGTTGTCCGTGAGGCGGTAATAGGCGGCGTCGTCTATGCCACGCATGGACAGCGTCGGCCCGTCGGAGCCGCCCTCTGCGGTGTGGTTGTAGACCACGTCGAGGATGACCTCGATGCCGGCCTCGTGCAGGGCCGAGACCATCTGCTTGAACTCGTCGACCTGGCGTCCGACGGTGCCGCGCGTCGCGTACAGGGCGTGCGGGGCGAAGAAGCCGAGCGTGTTGTAGCCCCAGTAGTTGCGCAGGCCCTTCTCGGCGATGAAGGGTTCCGACACGAAGTGGTGCAGCGGCAGGAACTCGACGGCGGTGATGCCGAGGTCGACGAGGTAGTCGATCACGCTCGGGTGCGCCATGCCGAGGTAGGTGCCGCGCAGCTCGTGGGGGACCTGGGGGTGGAGCTTCGTGAATCCCCGCAGGTGGGTCTCGTAGATGATGGTCTGCGACAGGTCCCGTCGCTGGGCCACGGGCGTCGGCGCCGGGGTGCCTGCGACGACGACCGACAGCGGGACGGAGCCGAGCGAGTCCAGCGTCGACATGGTGCCGGGGTGGCCGGGGACGTGGTCGCGGATGGGGCCCCGGAAGTCGACGCCGCCGCTGATGGCGCGGGCGTAGGGGTCGAGCAGCAGCTGGTGCGGGTTGAAGCGGTCGCCGCCGTTGGGGTTCCAGGTGCCGAACACCCGGTACCCGTAGAGCTGCTCCGCGCCGACGCCGGGCACCTCGACGGTCCAGACCCCGTTCCCGTCGACCTCCATGGGGACCCGCCGCTCCCGGTTACGGGAGTCGACGAGGGCCAGCTCCACCCGGGCTGCGCGCGGCGCCCAGAGACCGAAGCGGGTGCCGGTCCCGGTGATCGTGGCGCCGAGAGCGTCGGTCGCGGGGAGCGGGGCAGGAGTCATCAGCTGGCTTTCTGTCCGTAGGTTGCCGCAACCAATACTGTCATTGCCGACGATGTGAACGTTAACCCGGGTGTCAACTGGCGCGTCGGATAAGTTGCACACATGTCCGTGTTCCTCGACCATGCCGCGACGTCACCCCTGCGCCCAGAGGCATTGGAGGCCTTCGTCGAAGCCTCGCGGATCGTGGGCAATGCCTCCTCCCTGCACCGGTCTGGACAGCGGGCCCGCGCGGCACTGGAGGAGGCCCGCGAGGAGCTGGCGGCCGCCGTCGGGGCGCACCCGAGCGAGGTCATCCTCACCTCGGGAGGGTCCGAGGCGGACACCATCGCGGTCCTTGGCGGCTGGGCCGCCCGCCGCGACGCCGGGTTGCCCCGCTGCTTGGTGTCTGCCGTCGAGCACCCGGCCGTCGCGGACGCCGTGGCGCGCGGGGCCGAGGTGCTCCCGGTGGACGGCGACGGGCTCGTCGACCTCGATCGCGCGGCGACGCTGGTCGACGCGTCGGTCGGGCTGGTCAGCGTGCAGTGGGTCAACAACGAGACCGGCGTCGTGCAGCCGCTTGCCGCCGTCCGCTCGCTGGCGCGGGACACCTGGCTGCACAGCGACGCCGTGCAGGCGCTCGGCCACGTGCCCGTGGACTTCGCCGCGAGCGGACTCGACCTGATGAGCCTGAGCGCCCACAAGGTCGGCGGGCCCGTCGGCATCGGCGCCCTGCTGGCGCGCAGGGAGACGACGCCCGCTGCGGTCGGGCTCGGCGGCGGACAGGAGCGGGGAGTGCGGTCCGGCACGAGCCCCGTCGCGCTGGCGGCGGCCTTCGCGCGCGCCGCGAGCCTCGCCGTCGACGAGCTCGCCACCGAAGCGGGCCGGCTCGTCGACCTGCGGGACCGCATCGTCGCGCTCGTCGTCGGGCTCGGGGCGCGGCTCAACAGCCGCGAAGGCGGCGCGCCACACATCGTGAACGCCACGTTCGACGGCGTCCGAGCCGACGACGTGCTGTTCCTGCTCGACCAGCTCGGGGTGTACGCCTCCGTCGGGTCCGCGTGCCGAGCGGGGGTGCACCAGCCGAGCGAGGTGCTGCTCGCGATGGGTCGCAGCCTCGAGGACGCCACGAGCTCGCTGCGCTTCTCGCTCGGCCACACTTCGACGGGGGCGGACGTCGAAGCCTTGGAGGTCGCGCTGCCGCAGGCGCTGGATCGGGCGCGCGGGGCCTTCGGGCGCGGCGCGTAGACTGGTGCGCCGGATCCAGGGTCAGGAGGCGCGGATGAGGGTGCTGGTGGCGATGTCCGGCGGGGTCGACTCCGCCGTCGCGGCGGCCAGGCTCGTGGCCGAGGGCCACGACGTCACGGGGGTGCACCTGGCGCTCTCGAAGAATCCCGCCTCCTACCGCTCGGGCGCGCGCGGCTGCTGCTCCCTGGAGGACTCCCACGACGCCCGCCGCGTCGCCGACAAGCTGGACATCCCGTTCTACGTGTGGGACTTCGCCGAGGAGTTCCACGAGGCCGTCGTCGAGGACTTCATCGACGAGTACCGCGCCGGCCGGACCCCCAACCCCTGCCTGAGGTGCAACGAGAAGATCAAGTTCGCCGCGGTGCTGGACCGGGGCATCGCGCTCGGGTTCGACGCTGTGGCCACGGGCCACTACGCCGACCTCCGCCGGTCCGCCGACGGCGCCGTCACGCTGCACCGCGCCGCCGATGCCGCCAAGGACCAGTCCTACGTGCTGGGCATGCTGACGCAGGCGCAGCTGTCCCGGTGCCTGTTCCCGCTGTTCGACGTCGAGAAGCCCGTGGTCCGAGAGGAGGCCCGCGCCCTCGGGTTCGGGGTCGCGAAGAAGCCGGACAGCCACGACATCTGCTTCATCGCGGACGGGGACACGCAGGGGTTCCTGTCCCGTCACCTCGACGACGCCCCCGGGGAGATCGTCGACAGGGCGGGGGCCGTGCTGGGCTCCCACGCCGGGACGCACAACTACACCGTCGGCCAGCGCAAGGGGCTCGACCTGCGGGTGCCGGCCCCGACGGGCGAACCGCGCTACGTGCTCAGCATCGAGCCCGCCAGCCGCACCGTCGTGGTGGGGTCGCGGGGGGAGCTGGCCGTCGACACGCTGACAGGCATCCGGGTCACCTGGACCGGAGCCCCGGTCGTCGGCCCCTGGCGCGGCCAGGCGCAGTACCGCGCGCACGGCGCGCCGCAGGACGCCACCATCGAAGCGGTCGGCGACGGGCTCGTCGTGGCCCTCGACGCGCCCGCCTCCGGGGTCGCTCCCGGCCAGAGCGTCGTGCTCTACGACGGCGACCGGGTCGTCGGCAGCGCCGTGATCGCCGAGGCCCGCTGATGCGTGTCACGGCGGCCGGGTCCCTGCCCGGCGATGACTTCCGCGGCGCGGTGAGGGCCATGTCCGAGGCGCTGCCGGACGTGCTGCCGCTGCCCGAGCTGCCGGCGCGCGGCGTCGGATCCGACATGTTCGGGCGCACGCTCGCCATGGTCGACGGCCTCGAGTTCGACCTGCAGCCCGCCGGCTGGCGACTGACCGCGCACGGCGATGCCGCATTCCGCCGGGCACGCGCCGAGTGGCGGCGGGACCTGGACGACGCCGAGGAGCTGCTGCAGGACTTCGACGGGGTGGTCAAGGTCGCGCTGACCGGCCCCTGGACGCTGGCCGCCGGCGTCGAGCGGCCAGCTGGGGACCGGCTGCTGGCCGACCACGGCGCACGCCGCGAACTCGCCCAGGCGCTGGCCGAGGCCGCGGCCGTGCTGCGCGCCGACCTGGCCCGCCGCCTCCCGCGCGCGACGGTGTGGGTGCAGGTCGACGAACCCGGGCTGATCGCGGTCGGGTCCGGGTCGGTGCCGACCGCCAGCGGGTTCTCGCGGCACCGTCGCGTCGGCGAGGCCGAGCTCGTCGACGCGCTGCGGCCCCTCGGCGGGGAGGCCTCCCTGCTGCACTGCTGCGCGCCCGGACGCTGGCTCGGCGTGGCCAGCCGGGCGCGCTTCCACGGGGTCGCCGTCGACGCGGCGCTCGTCGACCTCGACGAGCTGGCGCAGTGGTGCGACGAGCGTCGCCGGCTCGTTCTCGGGGTGGTCGACACCGCATCCCGCACCCGACAGGGCGTCGACGAGCTCGTGCGGACCGCGCTGCGCATCCTGAGGCAGGTCGGCACCGAGGTGTACGACGACCTGCTGCTCGGCACGGCCTGCGGGCTCGGCGGCTGGCGTCTCGGCGACGTCGTGCCGCAGCTGGACGCCCTGACCCGCGCGGCCGCGCTGGTCGAGGAGTCGCTGGCGCGCGGCTGACCCATGCGCAGCGCCTAGACTGGCGCCGTGCGCGTCTTCTCCGACCTGAATCTCGACGGCGACAACCCCGTGCGTGCCCACGCGAACCGTGGTACCTGGGGGCCGACGGGCGTGCCCACCACCAGGTGGAAGAAGGTCCAGCGGATCCTCATCCCGATCGTCACCGTCGCGATCGCCATCGGCCTGTTCTTCCTCGGCCGCATGTTCTACCTCATTCTGACCGGCGCGTAGGGGCCCAACTCGGTTCGCCCTAAGATGGTCCCGGCCGCGCCAGCGGTCGACTGGACAACCTAGGAGCAGCGCTGTGGGTCTCACCGCCGCCGACGTGGCTCGACTGGGCGCCTTGGCCCGCATCCAGCTCTCAGAGCAGGAATGCGCCGAACTCGCCCCCGAGCTGGACGTCATCTTGGAATCGATCCGACGGGTCTCGGAGGTCGCGACACCCGAGGTGCCGATGGCGACGCACGCGATCACGATGACCAATGTGTTCCGCGACGACGTGGTGCAGCCCTCGATGACGGCCGAGCAGGCGCTCTCCGGCGCCCCCGACAACGAGGACGGGCGCTTCCGCGTCCCGCAGATCCTGGGCGAGGAGTGAGCATGGACGAACTGATCCGCCTGAGCGCGGCAGAGCTCGGCCGCCGCATGGCAGCCGGCGAGCTCACCTCCGAGGAGCTGACCCGCGCCTGCCTTGCCCGCATCGAGGCGCTGAACCCGACGTTGAACGCCTTCCTGCACGTCGATGCCGAGGGGGCGCTTGCCGCCGCCCGCGCCGTCGACGCCCGGCGTGCCGCCGGTGACGAGCTCGGCCCGCTGGCCGGCGTGCCGATCGGCGTCAAGGACAACTACTGCACCACCGACATGCCCACGACGTGCGGCTCGCGGATGCTGCAGGGCTGGATTCCGCCGTATGACGCCACCGTCGTGAAGCGGCTTCGCGAGGCGGGGCTGGTCATCGTCGGCAAGACGAACATGGACGAGTTCGCCATGGGGTCGTCGACCGAGACGTCGTTCTACGGCCCGACCCGCAACCCGTGGGACACCGACCGGATCCCCGGCGGCTCCGGTGGTGGGTCCGCGGCTGCCGTCGCGTCCTTCATGGTGCCGCTGGCCGTCGGCTCCGACACGGGCGGCTCCATCCGGCAGCCTGGGGCGGTGACGGGCACCGTCGGCGTGAAGCCCACCTACGGCGGCGTGTCCCGCTACGGATTGGTGGCGATGGCCTCGAGCCTCGACCAGCCCGGCCCATGCACGCGCAGCACCGAGGACGCCGCGCTGCTGCAGGCCGTCATCGGTGGCTACGACGCGCACGACTCTGCCTCGCTCAACATGCCCGTGCCGGACCTCATCGCGGCTGCGCAGGCGGCAGACCTGACCGGCGTGCGGATCGGCGTCGTCACGGAGTTCCAGGGGGAGGGCTACGAGCGGGGGGTCCTGGAGCGCTTCGCCGAGGCCGTCGAGCTGCTCCGCGCGGCCGGTGCCGAGATCTTCGAGGTCAGCTGTCCCGCGTTCACCTACGCGCTGCCCGCCTACTACCTGATCCAGCCCGCGGAGCTGAGCTCCAACCTTGCTCGCTTCGACGGCATGCGCTACGGGCTGCGGGCAGGCGACGACGGCACCCACTCGGCCGAGCAGGTCATGAACCTGTCCCGCGAGGAGGGCTTCGGCCGCGAGGCCAAGCGCCGCATCATCATCGGCACCTACGCGCTGTCGGCCGGCTACTACGACGCCTACTACGGCTCAGCGCAGAAGGTCCGCACGCTTATCCAGGCCGACTTCACGAAGGCATTCGAGACCGTCGACGTGCTCATCTCGCCCACCACGCCGACCGTGGCGTTCCGGATCGGGGAGCGCATGAGCGATCCGATGAGCATGTACCTCGCGGATCTCTGCACCATCCCGTCGAACATGGCCGGCAACGCGTCCGCGTCGTTCCCCTGCGGGCTGAGCGACGGTCTCCCCGTCGGGCTGCAGGTGATGGCCCCGCCGATGGCCGACGAGCGGCTCTACCGTGTCGGCGGCGTCCTGGAGCGGGCGCTCGAGTCGGCCTGGGGCCACCCGCTGCTGGACGTACTTCCCACCATCGACACCCAGGCGGTGACCGCATGACCGAGCTGGCCGACTACGACGACCTGCTGACCCGCTACGAGCCCGCCCTCGGGCTCGAGGTGCACGTCGAGCTGAACACCGCCACCAAGATGTTCTGCGGCTGCGCCAACGAGTTCGGCGGCGAGCCGAACACCCACACCTGCCCGGTCTGCCTGGGGCTGCCCGGCTCGCTGCCCGTCATCAACGGCAAGGCGGTCGAGTCCGCCATCCGGATCGGGCTGGCGCTGAACTGCTCCATCGCGTCCTGGTGTCGCATGGCCCGGAAGAACTACTTCTACCCGGACATGACGAAGAACTTCCAGACCTCGCAGTACGACGAGCCGATCGCGTTCGACGGCTACGTCGACCTCGAGGTCGACGGCGAGACCTACCGCGTCGAGGTCGAGCGCGCCCACATGGAGGAGGACGCGGGCAAGGCGACGCACGTCGGCGGCTCGGGTCGGATCACGGGCGCCGACTACTCGCTCATCGACTACAACCGTGCCGGTGTGCCGCTGATCGAGATCGTCACCAAGCCGATCCTCGGCACCGGCGACAAGGCGCCCCAGGTTGCCCGCGCCTACGTCGCGCACCTGCGCGAGCTCGTGAAGGCACTCGGTGTCTCGGACGCCCGCATGGAGCAGGGGTCACTGCGCTGCGACGCGAACATCTCGCTGGCGCCCATCGGGGCCGACAGGCTCGGGACCCGCACGGAGACCAAGAACGTCAACTCGCTGCGTTCGGTCGAGACGGCCATCTCGTACGAGATGACCCGCCAGGCTGCCATCCTCGACGACGGCGGCCGCATCAAGCAGGAGACCCGTCACTTCCACGAGGCGGACGGCACCACGTCGCCCGGACGCTCGAAGGAGGAGGCCGAGGACTACCGCTACTTCGCGGAGCCCGACCTGATGCCCATCGCCCCGAGCGCCGAGTGGGTCGAGGAGCTGCGCGCCACCCTGCCGGAGCCGCCCGCCGAGCGCCGCCGCAGACTGCAGGCCGCCTGGGGGTTCAGCGACATCGACTTCGGCGCGGTCGTGAACTCCGGCGCCCTCACGCTGGTCGAGGAGACCGTCCAGGCGGGCGCCACGCCGGCCGCGGCCCGGAAATGGTGGGTCACGGAACTGGCCCGCCGCGCCAACGAGACCGGCGTCGAGATCGACGCGCTCGCCATCACCCCGGCGCAGGTCGCGGGCGTTCAGGCGCTCGTCGACGAGGGTAGGGTCAACGACAAGCTGGCCCGCCAGGTCATCGACGGCGTGCTCGCCGGCGAGGGCGAACCCGCCGAGGTCGTGGAGAAGCGCGGACTCGCCGTCGTCTCCGACACAGGAGCGCTGAGCGCCGCGGTGGACGACGTGATCGCGAAGAACCCTGACGTCGCGGCCAAGATCCGCGACGGCAAGGTCGCGGCGGCCGGCGCCCTGATCGGTCAGGTCATGAAGGCCATGCGCGGTCAGGCCGACGCGGCCAAGGTCCGTGAGCTGATCCTGGAGAAGCTCGCGTAGTCCCGGCCATGTCGGGTCGTTGAGCACTCCGACGGGCTCAGCACAGGCCTTGTCGGGCGTCGGGGTACCCGTGCGCGAGTGTTGTCAGCTGCAGCGGGCGAGGGTGGCGGCGTCTGCGATGGTGTCGCACCAGTCCTGGATGGACTTGTCGACGGTGCTGAGCTGGGGGCCGAGGTCGGGGGTGCATTCCAACCATGCACCGTCGCTGGTGACCTCGTAGACGTAGCCGAGGGGGCTGGTCCAGCGGAAGTGGCCGGGTGTGATCTGGTTCAGTACCCAGGCGCCTTTGGTCTTGCCGCGGTGGATGCGGCGGCAGAGCTGGGCGAGGTTGTCCAGCCGGGTCTGGCCGAGTCGGCCGGGCTGGTAGGTGGTGTTGTGGTCGACGTCCAGGCGGCGGGTGCGGGTGGAGAACGGGAACGCCTCGGTTGGGCGCAGCAGCCGCAGGAGCCATACCCCGCGCCGGGCACGGGCCTCAGCCTCCCGTTCCCTGGCGGCGGCCGCGTCGGCGCGGATGATCAGCTTCTTCAGCTCTCCCAGCGCGGCGCTGGGCACCAGGCCGTACTGCCGAGGCAGCCAATGGGCGGTGACGGTCTCGGCCTGCATCGGATCCAGCTCCCGACACAGCCAGGCGGCCTTCGCTGCGAGCCAGCGTTCGACCTCCCCGTTGATCACTGCCTCGAACAACATGGGGTGGCGGTACTTCAGGTTCAGCGCGGAAGCGATCGTCTCGATCGCCGAGGTCTGGGAACACCGCAGCAACGAGGCGACCTCCATCGCCAGGAACTCCGACACCGATGGGGTTCCCTCCCCGCCGGGACGGATCAGCTTCTCCGGGAGTCTGGTGTCGCGGTCCCGGTAGATCTCGGTCCCGTAATCCAGCAGGTCCGCCTCATCCACCCTGTACGCGACGGCCAGGTCGCAGATGACCTCCAGCTCCTCGGCCTCACCCCGGCGACGAAGAGTAACACCGGCGCGGAGGCGGATGGTCGCCTCCCGGGAATCGTCACGTCGCCGGGTTTCCATGACACTGACGCTACGACCCGCCACCGACACTTTTCGCACGCCCGTCTGAATTATCCACAGGCTCGTCTACTTGATCACACCCCTGATCGCCGACCATGACGTTGCCCGGTCCACCTCAACTCCCGCGCACAACGATGCGTATATCGGTGCTGCTGTTGCCATGTTGCAGCGGCCCCGACATAGGCATTTTTGTGCCGGAAAGGGGGCCGGGGTGGGCGTCGGAGCGGGGTGCTCAGGCGAGCCGGGCGCCGGCGGGCAGGGAACCGGCGTTTCCCCTTCGCTTCGCTCAGGGCCCTTCGACAAGCTCAGGGAACCGGGGCAAGCTCAGGTGACCGGGGCAAGCTCAGGTGACCGGGGCAAGCTCAGGTGACCGGGGCAAGCTCAGGTGACCGGGGGAGCTCAGGCACGCGGGTGATAGCTTGCGGCCATGGCAGGCAGGATGCACGAGAACCAGGTGGCGACCAGCGCCGGGCTCGTGCGTCGGCTGCTGGAGGAGCAGTATCCCGTGCTCGCCGGTGAGCCCATCGCGGACGTCCCTATGCACGGCACAGACACGGACGTGTACCGCGTCGGGGACCGGCACTGCGTGCGGCTTCCGATCGTGACCTGGGCCTTCGACCAGCAGGAGCGCGTCCGCCCCTGGCTGCCCTGGCTACGCGACCGGCTCAGCCTGCCGCCCGCCGTGCCCGAGTTCTACGGCGCGCCGGCCTGCGGCTACCCGGCGCCGTGGTGCGTCCAGCAATGGGTGCCAGGGCGTCGGCTCCAGCCCGGCAGCGACGACGCCGGTCTAGCCGTCGAGATCGCCGACTTCCTGCGCGAATTGCGGGCCCTCCCGATCCCCGAAGGGGCACCGACGGCAGGGCTCAGCCCTCACGACATGGACGCCGACGTGCGAGAGCGTCTTGCCGCGCTGGCAGGCAGCGTCGGCGACCTCGGCATCGGCGCGCGGACCCCCGGGGCGGGCGGCGCGGACGGTCCTGAGGCGGGCGGCGCGGACGGTCCCCAGGCGGGCGGCGCGGACGGTCCCCAGGCGGGCGGCGCGGACGGTCCCGAGGTTCACGATGACCTGGCCGCGGTCTGGACCACCCTGCTCGAGGCGACCCCGCCCTGGGACGGCGGCGGCGCGCTCTGGCTGCACGGCGACGTGGCGCCGGGAAACCTGATCGTCCGCGATGGGAGCCTCGTCGGGCTCATCGACTGGGGCGGCGTCGGGGTGGGGGAGCCCGCCAACGACCTGCAGGTCGCCTGGAATCTGTTCACACCGAACGCCCGCGAGGCCTTCCGGCGGGCCATCGACGTGCCCGACGCCACGTGGCGCCGGGCGCGGGCCCGGGCGTTCGCGCAGGCCGCGTTCCAGCTGTCCTTCTACCGCCTGACCCTCCCACCCCTGGCCGAGCAGGCCCGGCACACGTTCTCCCAGGTCCTCGGCGAGCTCGGCGTCTGACGGCGGGGATAGGTTGGGACCATGACTGATCCCACCCCATCCCCCTGGTTCGATCTGGACACCTACATCTCGACGCCCCGGCTCGGCGGGCTCACGCTGAGCCGTGACGGCTCGTCGCTCGTCGTGGCTGTCCAGGGCACCGATGCGGAGGCGACCGCCTACACCACCGCGCTGTGCCGGGTCGACCCGACGGGGGAGACCCCGTCGACCCGCCTCACGCGCTCCGTCAAGGGCGAGAGCCTCAGCGCGTTCCTGCCTGACGGGTCGCTGCTGTTCACCTCGAAGCGCGACCTCCTCGGCAAGGCGGGAGACAAGCCGTCCGAGACGACCGCCGCGCTGTGGTGCCTGCCGGCCGGCGGGGGAGAGGCCTACGAACTGGCCCGCCGTGACGGCGGCTGGGGTCAGGTGCTCACCACCGACAGCGACCGGGTCATCCTCGGCGTGCCCGTCCACCAGGGCGCCGCGGACGACGAGGCCGATTCCGCCAAGCGGACGGCGCGCCGGGACAAGAAGGTCGCCGCGCTGCTGCACACCGGCTACCCCGTCCGCTACTGGGATCACGACCTTGGCCAGGAGACCACGCGCCTGCGCGTCGGCCGCGTCACCGCGGAGGGCGACCGTGAGCTGGCCGACGTGGAAGACCTCACCGGCGACGTCGGTCGCGCGCTCGGCGACGTCGCGGTCTCCCGCGACGGATCGCTCATCGTGGCCGAGTGGTCGGTGCCCGAGGCGCACGGCGTCACCCGCGCCGAGCTCGTCCGCATCGACTCGGCCACGGGCGAGCAGACCGTCATCGCGTCGCACGCCGACGACGAGTTCGGAACCCCGGTCGTGAGCGACGACGGCAGCCTGATCGTCGCCGTCCGGAACCGCCGCTCGACCTCGGCGCTGAGCCCCGACGCCACCTTGTGGCTGATCGACGGCGACGGCGAGTCGCGCCCGCTGGCGGCCGACTGGGACCGCTGGGCGCACCCCGTCGCGTTCACTCCGGACAACGCCACGCTCATCGTGACCGCGGACGACGACGGCGAGTGCCCCGTCTTCGCCATCGATGTCGCAACCGGAGAGGTGCGCCGCCTGACGCAGCACGGCGCGTACAGCTCCGTCCAGCTCAGCCCCGACGGCGCCACCGCTTACGCGGTGCGCACCGCCTACGACATCCCGGGCGAGGTCGTCGCGATCGACATCGCTGGCGCCACGACCCGGGTGCTGCCCGGCCCCGTCGAGTACCCGGCGCTGCCCGGCCGCATCGAGCGCGTCGAGACCACCGCCGCCGACGGCACCAGGATCCCAGGCTGGCTGGTCCTGCCCGACGGTGCATCTCACGACAACCCGGCACCCCTGACGCTGTGGGTGCACGGCGGCCCGCTCGGCTCCTGGAACGCCTGGAGTTGGCGGTGGTGCCCCTGGCTGCTCGTCTCGCGCGGCCAGGCGGTCCTGCTCCCCGACCCCGCACTCTCCACCGGCTACGGCCTCGACCACATCCAGCGCGGCTGGGGACGGTGGGGGGCCGAGCCGTTCACCGACATCATGGCGCTGACCGACGCCGCGGAGGCGCGCGACGACGTCCGCGACGACGCCTCCGTCATGATGGGCGGCTCCTTCGGCGGCTACATGGCCAACTGGATCGCTACGCACACCGACCGCTTCGCCGCGATCGTCAGCCACGCCTCGCTCTGGAACCTCCAGTCCTTCGGCCCGACCACCGACGCCTCGTGGTACTGGAAGCGCGAACTCAGCGAAGAGATGATGGCCGCCCACTCGCCACATCTCTTTGCCGCCGACATCGTCACCCCGATGCTCGTCATCCACGGCGACCGCGACTACCGGGTGCCGATCGGCGAGGGGCTCGCCCTGTGGTGGGCGCTCAACGAGAAGCACGAGGGGGAACCCGCCGACCTGCCGCACCGATTCCTGTACTTCCCCGACGAGAACCACTGGATCCTGTCCCCGCAGCACGCGAAGGTCTGGTACGACACCGTCATCGAGTTCCTCGCCGCCCACCGCGAGGGCAGGGCGATGGAGACCCCCGAGCTGCTCTGACGCCCCGGACATGCGACGGCCCGTCCCCCGGCAGGGGACGGGCCGTCAGGCGTCGGGTCGGACTCAGAGTCCCTTGATCGCCTTCTGCCAGGCCTCCACGACGGCGGGCTCGCCCGTGACGGCGACGTCGGCCTTGCGCCCGCTCAGGTGCAGCAGGATCTCGGACGGCAGCCCGGCGATCGTCAGGGGCTTCGGGCCGCGCCCGAGCTGGGCCACCTCGCCCGTGTCGGTGCGCTGCAGCCGGACGTGCCCCTTGAACTGCATGTTCGTTTTGCGGGCCAGCACCTTGGTTATCGGCCACAGGTCGCGCTGGTCGCCGGGCCTCAGCACCTGGACGCGCCCGTTGGCGCGCAGCACATCCTCGTGATGCATGAAGTACTCGCCCGAGTTGACCAGGTTGTCGACCGGGAACATGATCCAGCCGGGCGTGCGGATGGCCTCGACCAGGGCCGGGTAGCCAAGCTCGTGGAGCGTCTCGCGCTGGATGCGCTCGGTCCTCGGCGCGAACTTCTCCGAGCCGATGCCAGGCAGCGCGCCGAGCTTGTGCTCGCGCACGTAAAGGTGAGCGGCGAGGTCCTGGGTCTGCCACCCCGCACACTCGGTCGGGGCGAAGGGGCCGAGCTCCTCGAGGAGGTCGGCCAGGGCAGCGCGTTGGCGTCGGGCGAGGGTCATGGGCACAAGACTAGACACTCTGAGCCAACCCGGCGGACGCGACATCCGGGAATGCGCGGGGCACAATAGGGCCCATGCCAGAGCTCACCTTCAACGCGGACGGCCTCATGCCCGCGATCGCCCAAGACGCCGACACCAGGGAGGTCCTGATGCTGGCCTGGATGGATGCCGAGGCCCTGCGCCGTACCCTCGCCACAGGCAGGGCCACCTACTGGTCGCGGTCCCGCCATGAGTACTGGGTCAAGGGAGAGACCTCCGGGCACCACCAGAGTGTCGTGAAGGTCGAGCTGGACTGCGACGGCGACACCATCCTCCTGACGGTCAACCAGACGGGGGCCGCCTGCCACACCGGCAACCGCACCTGCTTCTTCACGGAGCTGAACGACGGCGGCGCCGCATGATCATCTCGCCCACGCTCGAGGAGTTCACCGAGCAGGCCAGGACGCGCCGGGTCATCTCCGTCCACGCGCGGCTGCTTGCCGACGACCAGACACCCGTCGCCCTCTACCAGCAGCTCTGCGGCGGCAGGGAGGGCACCTTCCTGTTCGAGTCGGCCGACGGTGGGGTCTGGTCGCGCTGGTCGTTCGTCGGCGTCCGCGCCGCCGCGACGCTCACCGAGGGGGACGGCCACGCCGCCTGGATCGGCCGTGAGCTCGTGGGCATCCCTGACGACGGCGACCCTCTCGAGGTGCTCCGCGCCACGCTCGCCGAGCTCGCCACCCCGCCAGAGACTGGGCTCCCGCCGTTCCACGCCGGCATGGTCGGCTATCTCGGCTACGACGTCGTGCGGCGGCTCGAGAGGCTGCCCAACACCACGACCGACGACCTCGGCCGCCCCGAGCTCGTCATGATGCTCGCCAGCGAGCTCGCCATCCTCGACCACCACCGCGGCGAGCTGTGGCTCGTGGCCAACGCCATCAACTTCGACGGCACCGACGAGGGCGTCGAGCGCGCCTACCACACTGCCGTGGGCGCCATCGAGGACATGGCCGCCCAGCTGAGGCGCCCTCGGGCGAGCCTCGTCGTGCAGGAGGGCGAGCCCCGCACGCCCACCGTGATCCGCCAGCGCTCCTCCGAGGAGTACCGCGCGATCGTCGAGGAGGCGAAGGAGGAGATCCGCGCGGGGGAGGCCTTCCAGATCGTCGTGTCGCAGCGCTTCGACGTGCCGACCAGCGCCGATGCGTTCGAGGTCTACCGGGCGCTGCGCCTGACCAACCCGAGTCCCTACCTGTACCTGCTGAGGCTGCCGGGCTTCGACGTCGTCGGGTCCAGCCCCGAAGCCCTGGTGACGGTGCAAGACCGCGTCGCGACCACCCGGCCGATCGCCGGGTCCCGTCCGCGCGGGGCCACGCCCGAGGCCGACCGCCGCCTCGCCGAGGAGCTGCTCGCCGATCCGAAGGAGAAGGCGGAGCACCTCATGCTCGTCGACCTCGGGCGCAACGATCTCGGTCGGATCTGCGCCCCCGGCAGCGTCACCGTGCACGAGTTCATGAAGGTCCGCCGCTACTCGCACATCATGCACCTGGAGGCCGCGGTCTCCGGTCGCCTCCGGGAGGGAGCCACAGGTCTCGACGCGGTGCTCAGCTGCTTCCCGGCCGGCACTCTGTCCGGCGCCCCGAAGGTGCGGGCGATGGAGATCATCGACCGGCTCGAGGTGAGCCGACGCGCGCTCTACGGGGGAGTGGTCGGGTACTTCGACTTCGCGGGCAATGCCGACGTGGCCATCGCCATCCGCACCGCGCTGATCGCCGACGGCGTGGCGCACGTCCAGGCGGGAGCCGGGATCGTCGCCGACTCGGTCCCGGAACTCGAGGACGCGGAGTGCTCGCACAAGGCCAGGGCGGTCATCACGGCCATCGGGAGGGCAGAGGCCATGGTGGCGCCCGTATGACGGGGCGCGCGCCCGCGACACTCGTGGCCATGGCCGGGGCGCTACTGGCCACCCTCGGCTCGCAGGCGGCGTCGTCGCCGCTCATCGGGCCGGCGCTGGCGGTCCTGGCCGGCCTCGCGCTGAGCCTCATGCTGTACCGCACCGCACTGCGGGTCCTCGGCGTCGCGGTCACCGCGCTGTCGGTGGCGGGGCTGGGGTGGGCCGTCTCGCTCGGGGCGTGGATCGTCGGCGCGGGCTTCGCCGTCGCGGCGGCCGGGCTGCTCGGCGTCGTCGTGTGGGGGCCGCGCTGGGTCCGTCGTTCGCCCGCCGCCGAGCGGCGCCTCGACGACTGGTCGGCCATGGATGCTGGCCTCGACCCGACCACCACCGGGGATGAACAACGGCCTGACCGCGCCGCCTGATGGCGGTAGGCTCACCGGAGTCAGCGATCCGACCAAACCAGAGAGGCTGAGCGATGGCGCGTACCGCGAAGTACTACCACCACGGGCGGAGCCCTGCGGCCTGGGTCGGCTCTGTCGGCGTCGCGATCGGCTTCGTGCTGGTCGCCATCGCGGCCATGATCGGTCCCAGCTGGCCGCTCGTCATCACCGGCGCTGCCGTGATCCTGGTCGCTTGCCTCGTCACCATGGTCATGAAGACCATGGGCTTCGGCCAACCGTGACCGTCCTCGACGACATCATCGCCGGAGTCCGCGAAGACCTCCACGCCCGTACCGCACTCACCCCGCTCGCCGATGTGCGGCGCGCCGCGGAGAGTGCGCCCGCGCCCCTGGAGATCGTCCCCCGACTGCGCGACCCGCGCCTGGCCGTGATCTCCGAGGTCAAGCGCAGCTCGCCGTCCAAGGGACACCTGGCCGACATCGCCGACCCGGCGGAACTCGCCGCCTCTTACGCGGCGGGCGGCGCGGCGGCGATCTCCGTCCTCACCGAGCAGCGCCGCTTCAACGGCAGGCTCGACGACCTGGACGCCGTGCGCGCCCGCGTCGACGTGCCGGTGTTGCGCAAGGACTTCATGATCGACGAGTACCAGTTCTTTGAGGCCCGCGCCCACGGAGCGGACCTCGTGCTGCTCATCGTCGCGGCCCTCGACGACGCTCACCTGAGGAGCTTCCTCACCCTGACGTCCGACCTCGGCATGACGGCTCTCGTCGAGACGCACACCGCAGAGGAGGTCGACCGCGCGCTCGAAGCCGGTGCCGAGGTGATCGGCGTCAACAACCGCAACCTCAAGACGCTCGACGTCGACCTGGCGGCCTTCGGGGCGCTGGCCGGACGCATCGGCTCCGACGCCGTCAAGGTGGCCGAGTCCGGCATCCTCACCGCCGCCGACGTGGAACTCCTCGCCTCGCAGGGAGCCGACGCCATCCTGGTGGGGGAGGCGCTCGTCCGCCACGGCGACCCCGCCGCGGCGATCTCCGAGTTCATGGCGGCCGCAGAAAGGGGCATCCGATGAGCCTGCCGACCGACACGGGACACTTCGGCCAGTTCGGGGGGCGTTTCGTCCCCGAGGCACTCCAGGCTGCGCTGGCGGAGCTCACGGAGGCCTTCGACGCAGCCTGGGCGGACCCCAGCTACCACGCGGAGCTCGAGAAGCTGCAGCGCGATTACTCGGGCCGTCCGACACCCATCACCGTCGCGGGGAACTTCTCGCGGCAGTGCGGCAACGCCACGATCCTGCTCAAGCGCGAGGACCTGAACCACACCGGCGCGCACAAAATCAACAACGTGCTCGGCCAGGCCCTGCTCACCAAGCGGATGGGCAAGACCCGCGTCATCGCGGAGACCGGCGCCGGCCAACACGGCGTGGCCACCGCAACCGCCGCCGCCCTGCTCGGACTCGAGTGCCGCGTCTACATGGGGGAGGTCGACACGCAGCGTCAGGCGCTGAACGTCGCCCGGATGCAGCTACTCGGCGCGGAGGTCTACGCCGTGGCCGCCGGCTCCAGGACGCTCAAGGACGCCATGAACGAGGCGATGCGCGACTGGGTCACCACGGTCGAGGACACGCACTACCTCATCGGCACCGTCGGCGGCCCCCACCCGTTCCCGTACCTCGTGCGCGAGCTGCAGCGGGTGATCTCCACGGAGGCGCGGCGCCAGATGATCGCCGAGCACGGAGGCCTGCCCGACTATGTTGCAGCCTGCGTCGGGGGCGGCAGCAACGCCATCGGCATGTTCTACGACTTCATCGAGGATCCGTCCGTCGGCCTCTACGGATTCGAGGCCGAGGGCGAGGGGATCGCCACCGGGCGCCACGCGGCGACGATCACGGCGGGCAGCCCCGGCGTGCTGCACGGCGCCCGCACCTATGTCCTGCAGGACGAGGAGGGGCAGACCATCGAGTCGCACTCCATCTCGGCCGGCCTCGACTACCCGGGTGTCGGCCCCGAGCACGCCTGGCTGGCCACCACCGGCCGTGCGGTCTACGAACCGGTCACCGACGCGGACGCCATGGATGCGTTCAAGCAGCTGACCCGCACCGAGGGCATCATCCCGGCCATCGAGTCGGCCCACGCGGTCGCCGGCGCGAAGCGGCTCGGGCTGCGACTGGCTCAGGAGCGCCCGGACCTGCACCCGAAGATCCTCGTGTGCCTGTCGGGCCGCGGCGACAAGGACGTGGCGACGGCGTTCGACTGGTTCGGGCTGCCCGGCGTGCCGGACAAGACCGTTGGAGGTCTGGAATGAGCAGCTTCACCGACGCCGCCCGGCTGGGCAACACCGGCGCTGTCGTCAGCTCCTGCCTCGATGCGGGGCGACCGGCGCTCGTCGGCTACCTCCCCGTCGGCTACCCGTGCGTCGCGCAGTCGATGGAGGCTTTCCGTGCCGTGGTCGAGGGCAGCGACGGCCGCGGCGCCGACATCGTCGAGATCGGCATCCCGTACTCCGATCCGCTGATGGACGGGCTGGTCATCCAGCACGCCACCGTGAAGGCAAGGGCGCGCGGGGTCCACACGCGCGACGCGTTCACCGCCGCGGAGACGGTCGCCGCGACCGGCGCCGCCCCGATGGTGATGACCTACTGGAACCTGATCGAGGCCTACGGCCCCGACCGGTTCGCCCGCGACCTGGCCTCTGCTGGCGGCCGCGGCGTCATCACCCCGGACCTGCCCCCGGACGACTGTCCGGAGTGGTTCGAGGCCAGCGACGCGCACAACCTCGACAGGGTGTTCCTGATCGCCCCCAGCTCCACCGACGAGCGCATCGCGCTCACGATGGGATCGTGCCGTGGCTGGGTGTACGCCACCAGCGTGATGGGCGTCACCGGAGCGCGCTCCGCCACCTCCGACGCCGCGCCCGTGATCGTGGGACGCGCCCGCGCCATCGACCCGACCGTCCCGGTCGGCATCGGTCTCGGCGTGAGCAACGGGGCGCAGGCGGCCGAGATCGGCGGCTACGCTGACCTCGTGATCGTCGGCTCGGCGCTGCTCAAGTGCCTGGACTCCGACGGGGCAGACATGCCGGGGGACCTGCGGCGCCTGCGGGCGCTGTCGGGCGAACTGGCCGCGGGCGTCGCGAGCGCCCGCCCTTGATCCCGGCGACTGATCCCGTGTCCCGGCCGGCCCGGGGGATCAGTTGTTGCGGGTTCGTTACAACCTGGCAAACCGGCCGCCCGCTCGGTGAGACTGGATTGTCGTGCAGAACTGCTGGCCGTAATGTTTGCACGCTGCCGCGTGAGCGGACGCGTGCCCACCGACCCTCGAGGAGGACCCGCCCATGTCCCACAGTGTTTTTCCCCAGCGGGCCAAGGTGGGTCTCTATGACCCGGCGTACGAGCATGACGCCTGCGGCGTCGCCTTCGTGGCACGCCTCGACGGGGTACCGACCCACGACATCGTGTCGAAGGGCCTCGAGGCCCTGCGCAACCTCGACCATCGCGGCGCCACCGGCGCGGACGAGGCGGCCGGCGACGGCGCGGGCATCCTGATCCAGGTCCCCCACAAGTTCCTCCGCGACGTCGCGGGAGTCAAGCTCCCCGACCTCGGCGAGTACGCCGTCGGCATGGCGTTCATGCCCGTCGACGAGGCCGAGCGCGCCGAGGCGCGCAGCCGGATCGAGGCCATCGCCGAGGAGGTCGAGCTGGACGTGCTCGGCTGGCGGGACGTCCCCGTCGAGACCGGCACGCTGTCGCCCATCTCGATCGGCGCCATGCCGCACTTCGAGCACCTGATCGTCGCCGGCCGCGACGGCCAGTCCGGCATCGAGCTGGACCGCTTCGCGTTCGTGCTCCGGCGCCGCGCCCAGCACGAGGCGGGCGTCTACTTCTCCTCGCTGTCCGCCCGCACGCTCGTCTACAAGGGCATGCTGACCACGGCCCAGCTGGAGGAGGTCTTCCCCGAGCTGCACGACGAGCGCATGGCGTCGGCCCTTGCGCTGGTCCACTCGCGCTTCTCGACCAACACCTTCCCGGCCTGGGAGCTGGCGCACCCGTACCGCATGATCGCCCACAACGGCGAGATCAACACCGTGCGTGGCAACCGCAACTGGATGCGCGCCCGCGAGGCCCTCCTCACCTCCGAGAAGTTCCCCGGCGGCGTCGACGCACTGTTCCCGATCTGCACCCCCGAGGGCTCCGACTCCGCGTCCTTCGACGAGGTGCTCGAGCTGCTGCACCTCGGCGGCCGTTCGCTGCCGCACGCCGTGCTCATGATGATCCCCGAGGCCTGGGAGGGCCACGCGGAGATGGACCCGGAGCGCCGCGCGTTCTACGAGTACCACTCGATGATCATGGAGCCCTGGGACGGCCCGGCCTGCATGACCTTCACCGACGGGTCCATCATCGGCGCCACGCTCGACCGTAACGGCCTGCGCCCCGGCCGCTACTGGGAGACCGTGGACGGGCTCGTGGTGTTCGCCTCCGAGGCGGGTGTCCTGCCGATCGAGTCCAGGGACGTCGTCCGCAAGGGGCGGCTGCAGCCCGGCCGCATGCTCCTGCTCGACCTGGAGCGGCACCGCGTCCTCTCCGACGAGGACGTCAAGGGCGCGCTTGCCTCGCAGCACCCCTACCGCAGGTGGGTCGCCGAGCAGAAGATCGAGCTCGACAAGCTGCCGACCCGCGCGCACATCGTCCACTCGCACAGCTCGGTCATCCGACGCCAGCAGGTGTTCGGGTACACGCACGAGGAACTGCGCCAGCTCGTCGCTCCCATGGCGAACCAGGGGGCGGAGGCCATCGGGTCGATGGGCACCGACACCCCCATCGCGGTGCTGAGCTCCCGCCCGCGGCTCATCTTCGACTACTTCAAGCAGCTGTTCGCTCAGGTGACCAACCCGCCGCTCGACGCGATCCGTGAGCAGCTCGTCACGAGCCTGACCACCAAGATCGGCCCCGAGCGGAACCTGCTCGAGCCGACCCCCGACGCGGCCCGCCAGATCACCATGACCAGCCCGATCCTCGACTCCGAGCAGCTGGCCAAGATCGTGCGGATGAACCGCGATGGCGAGCTGCCCGGCTTCAATGCGCACGTCATCAAGGGGGTCTACAAGGTCGCCGGCGGAGGCCGGGCCCTGCAGGCCCGCATCGACGAGCTGTGCGAGGAGGTGTCGTCGGCCATCCGCGGCGGCGCCCGCGCGATCGTGCTGTCCGACCGACACTCCAACGCCGACCTGGCTCCCATCCCTTCGCTGCTGCTCACCGCCGCGATCCACCATCACCTCGTGCGGCAGAAGACGCGCACGCAGGTGGGCCTGGTCGTCGAGGCGGGCGACGTGCGCGAGGTGCACCACGTCGCGCTGCTGCTCGGCTACGGAGCCGCCGCGGTCAACCCGTACCTGGTGTTCGAGTCCGCCGAGGACCTCGCCCGCCGCGAGATGTACGTCAACGTGACCCCGGAGAAGGCGATCGCCAACGTCGCCAAGGCGCTCAGCAAGGGCGTGCTGAAGGTGATGAGCAAGATGGGCATCAGCACCGTCGCCTCCTACACCGGCTCGCAGATCTTCGAGTGCATCGGGCTGAGCCAGGAGGTCGTCGACCAGTACTTCACCGGCACCACGTCGCGCCTCGGCGGACTAGGCATCGCCGAGCTGGCCAAGGAGATCAAGGCGCGCCACAAGCTGGCCTACCCGGGCGACGGCATCCCGCTGGCGCACCGCACGCTGCCCGTGGGCGGCGAATACCAGTGGCGCCGCGAGGGCGAGCCGCACCTGTTCGACCCCGAGACGGTGTTCCGGCTGCAGCACTCGACGCAGACCGGCGACTACCAGGCCTTCAAGCGTTATTCGGCGCTCGTCAACGACAACAGCTCGCGGATCATGACGCTCCGCTCCATGCTGAAGTTCTCCGAGCGGGAGCCCATCAGCATCGACGAGGTCGAGCCCGCCAGCGAGATCGTCAAGCGGTTCTCCACAGGCGCGATGAGCTACGGCTCCATCTCGATGGAGGCCCACCAGACCCTGGCCGTCGCGATGAACCGCATCGGCGGCAAGTCGAACACGGGCGAGGGCGGCGAGGATCCCGAGCGCCTGCACGACCCGGCGCGCCGCTCGGCGATCAAGCAGGTCGCCTCCGGCCGCTTCGGCGTGACGTCGGAGTATCTCACGTACGCCGACGACATCCAGATCAAGATGGCGCAGGGTGCCAAGCCCGGAGAGGGCGGCCAGCTGCCCGGCCCGAAGGTCTACCCCTGGGTGGCGAAGACTCGGCACTCGACGCCGGGCGTCGGCCTCATCTCGCCGCCGCCGCACCACGACATCTACTCGATCGAGGATCTCAAGCAGCTGATCCACGACCTGAAGTGCGCCAACCCCGTCGCACGCGTGCACGTCAAGCTGGTGTCCGAGGTCGGCGTCGGCACCGTCGCGACGGGCGTCAGTAAGGCCAAGGCCGACGTCGTGCTCATCTCCGGGCACGACGGTGGCACCGGCGCGGCTCCGCTGACCTCCGTCAAGCACGCGGGCGCACCCTGGGAGCTCGGCCTGGCCGAGACCCAGCAGACGCTGCTGCTCAACGGCCTGCGCGACCGCATCGTCGTCCAGTGCGACGGGCAGCTCAAGACCGGCCGCGACGTCATCGTCGCCGCCCTGCTCGGCGCGGAGGAGTTCGGGTTCGCCACGGCACCGCTCGTGGTGTCCGGCTGCGTCATGATGCGCGTCTGTCACAAGGACACCTGCCCGGTCGGCGTCGCGACCCAGAACCCGGAGCTGCGCGGCAAGTTCCACGGCGACCCCGATCACGTCGTCAACTTCTTCATGTTCATCGCCGAGGAGGTGCGAGAGCTGCTCGCCCAGCTCGGCTTCCGCACGCTGGAGGAGGCCGTCGGCCGCGTCGACGTCCTCGACATCGCCGAGGCCGTCGGCCACTGGAAGACGCAGGGCCTCGACCTCACGCCGATCCTGACGAAGGTCGACGACGTGCACGGCAATGCGCTGCACCGCATCCAGGGCCAGGACCACGGTCTCGACACCAAGCTCGACGTCGAACTGATCCGGCTGGCCGAGCCCGCGCTGGCCCGCGGCGAGCGGGTCCGCCAGAGCCTCGGGGTCCGCAACGTCGACCGCACGGTCGGCACAATGCTCGGACACGAGGTGACCAAGGCCACCGACGGCAAGGGACTGCCCGACGGCACCATCGAGTTCACCCTGAAGGGCACCGGAGGCCAGAGCTTCGGCGCGTTCCTGCCCCGCGGCGTGACGCTGCGGCTGGTCGGCGATTCGAACGACTACTTCGGCAAGGGCCTCTCCGGCGGCCGGCTCGTCGTCACCCCGCAGGATGACGTGCACTTCGACCCCGCGACGCAGATCGTGGCCGGCAACGTCATCGGCTACGGCGCGACGTCGGGTCAGCTCTTCCTGCGCGGCCTTGTGGGCGAGCGCTTCTGCGTCCGCAACTCCGGGGCGACTGCGGTCGTCGAGGGGGTCGGCGACCACGGCTGCGAGTACATGACGGGCGGCGAGGTTCTCGTGCTCGGCCCGACTGGGCGGAACTTCGCGGCCGGCATGTCCGGCGGCGTCGCCTGGGTCCTCGACCTGAACCCGCTGCGGCTGAACTCAGAACTGGTCGACCCCGTCGACCTGAACGAGGGTGACCTCGCCCGCGTCCGCGAGCTCATGACGGAGCACCGCGCGGAGACCGGCTCGCTGGTCGCCGACGCGCTGCTCCAGCTGAGCGACGCCGAACTTGGGCTGCGCTTCACCAAGGTGCTGCCCCGCGACTTCGCACGGCTGATGGCCGTGCGCGAGATGGCGATGGCCGACGGGCTCGCCGAGACCGAGACCACCAAGCTGATGATGGAGGCCGCTCATGGCTGATCCCAAGGGTTTCATGACGACGCCGCGGCAGCTGGCCGCGCGTCGGCCGGTGGGGGAGCGCATCCACGACTGGAAGGAGGTCTACCCCGGGACACCCGGGCGTGCCCTCCTGCCGATCATCACCGAGCAGGCCGGCCGATGCATGGACTGCGGCATCCCGTTCTGTCACAACGGCTGCCCGCTCGGGAACCTGATCCCCGAGTGGAACGACCTGGTGTGGCGCGACGAGTGGCAGTCCGCGCTCGAGCGGCTGCACGCCACCAACAACTTCCCGGAGTTCACCGGGCGGCTGTGTCCCGCGCCCTGCGAGACGAGCTGCGTCGTCGGCATCAACCGCGACCCGGTGACGATCAAGAACGTCGAGGTCGCCATCATCGACAAGGCGTGGGATGACCTGCGCGTCACCCCGCAGCAGCCGCCGTGGCACACGGCCAAGACCGTCGCGGTCATTGGATCCGGCCCCGCCGGGCTCGCCGCCGCGCAGCAGCTGACGCGGCGCGGCCACACGGTCGTCGTCTACGAGCGGGCGGACGCCATCGGCGGCCTCCTGCGCTACGGCATCCCCGAGTTCAAGATGGAGAAGTCCGTCCTGGACCGGCGCCTCAAGCAGATGATCCTCGAGGGCACCCAGTTCAAGACCGGCGTCAACGTCGGCGTCGACATCACGGGCGCGGAACTGCGCGAGCAGTACGAGGCGGTCGTGCTGGCCGTCGGCTCCACCGTCGCCCGCGACCTGCCCGCCCCCGGCCGCGAGCTGAACGGCATCCACCAGGCGATGGAGTTCCTGCCCCAGGCCAACCGCGTCGCTGTCGGCCAGGAGGTCCCCGACCAGATCACCGCCGCCGGCAAGGACGTCGTCATCATCGGCGGCGGCGACACCGGCGCCGACTGCCTGGGCACGTCGATCCGCCAGGGCGCCGCGTCTATCACGCAGCTGGAGATCATGCCGATGCCGCCCGTGGCGCGCCCCGACCACCAGCCCTGGCCCACCTACCCGATGACCTTCAAGGTCACCTCCGCCCACGAGGAGGGCGGCGACCGGGTCTACGCGGTCAACACCCAGCGCTTCGTGGGCGACGAGGACGGCAACGTCGCGGGACTCGACATCGTCGAGGTGCGCTTCGAGGCCGGCCGGTTCGTCGAGGTGGAGGGCACCGAGAAGCACATCCCGGCGCAGCTCGTGCTGCTCGCGATGGGCTTCGTCGGACCGGAGAAGGCCGGCCTGGTTGAGGAGCTCGGGCTCGAGCTCGACGGCCGCGGCAATATCGTGCGCGACGACGCCTACGCGACCAACGTGGACGGCGTGTTCGCGTGCGGTGACGCGGGGCGCGGCCAGTCGCTCATCGTGTGGGCCATCGCCGAGGGGCGCAGCTGCGCGGCCGGCGTCGACACGTTCCTGTCCGGCACCTCCAAGCTGCCGCGGCCCATCGGGCCCGAGTTGCGCCAGCTCCTCGCCTGAACCGGACCATCGTGACGGCCACCTCCCTGCGTGGGGGTGGCCGTCATCCGTCCGGCCACGCGCCCTAGTTCGCCAGGGGTCTAGCCGGCCCAGGCACGCACATTGCATCGTTGTCGTCGATCGATGATGCCCCCGCATCGCCTCACTCCTCCGCCTTGCACTGCACGCACCTGAACCACCCATCCCCCCGACGAACTAACGGTGATGACCACTAGCCGGCGACCAGGTACTCCTCGTGGGTCAGCCGGTGTCGCGGGCGTGGTCGGTCATCGCTCACGTCGAGCCTTCCGATCGCGGCCGGATCAACGGCAACATGGCGGCATGATCAGCGTCCAGCAGCTCGGGACCTTCCGTGCTTTCAGGTGGCGAACCAGTCGCCGAACTGGTAATCAGACCAGGGCGGCTGACACGCGGTTTGTCGACGCCGAGCTTGGTGAGGATGTGCGACAGGTGGGCCTTCACCGACGCCAGGGACACGTGCAGGCGCGTCCCGATCTGGGCGCCTTGGCGTTCGCTGGGTTTCTGTGGGTCGGGCACTCCGCGGCGGCCAAGTTTCAGTGGCGGTGCCCGGCGCCGGGGCGGCCGTGCATGAGCAGCATCATGCCTGCGCAGAGGAGGCCGCCGATCAGCGCGCCTGCGCCGCCTCCGCTGAACAGCGACCACAGGCCGAACCCGATCAACGGTAGGCACATCAGGAGCATGTGCCACATGTGGCCACCGTGGTCCTGGTGCTGCTGGGCGGGTCCGGTGGCCGCGGGTGGGGTGTCGGGGCCGGTGTCGGTGGGGCGGTGTTGGCTGTGGAGGCTCATGAGCCGGGTTCCTCTCGTTCGGGTGCTGCTTCCACTGTGCGGGGTCCGGATTCAGATCCGATCCGCGGCCGGTCAACCTCTGATCAAGAACGGTTCAGCTGCGGACGAGGCGGGCGATGGCTGTGGAGGCCTCGGCGACCTTGGCGTCGCGGTAGGCGGGGTCTGGGGAGTGGATGGCCTGGGTGAGGCAGTGCTGGAGGTGGTTGTCGACCAGGTCCAGGGCGACTGAGCGCAGCGAGCCGGTGACTGCTGAGGTCTGCGTGAGGATCTCGATGCAGTTGGCGTCCTGATAGACCATGCGGGCGATGCCGCGGATATGGCCTTCGATCACGGCGAGTTGGCCGATGAGTTCCGGACGCTGTGGGTTGCCGGTCATGTGTCCTGGACCTGGTCTGGTTCGGCGGCTAGTGGTGGTGCGGTGCGGGGGTGTGAGCCTCGGGTTGGTGCTCGGCCGCGATCTGGGGGTGTCCGTAGCGGGCGGGGTCCGCGTCGAAGGCTTCGGCGCAGTGGGTGGAGCAGAAGTAGATCGTGGTCTCGCTGCGGGTGCGGGTAGCGGCCGCGGTGGCGGGCTTGACCTTCATTCCGCAGACGGGATCGATGTGGGTGGTGGCGGTGGTCTTCTTGCCGAACATGGGGCTGTCCTTTCCTGTGGTGTGGTGCTGGGTGGTGGGGGTCTCGCCGCCGATTTCGACGACGGGGGTGACGGGGGAGCCGGTGGTGGGGGACTCGTGGATGGGGTGTGGTGCCCAGCGGCGGAGCCGGTTGGCGTTGGTGACCACCGACAGTGAGGACAGGGCCATGGCTGCGGCGGCGACCATGGGGCTGAGCAGGATCCCGAAGACGGGGTAGAGCAAACCTGCGGCGATGGGGATGCCGAGGGTGTTGTACAGGAACGCGAACACCAGGTTCTGTTTGATGTTGCGCATAGTGGCCCGCGACAGGTCAACGGCGGTGACCACCCCTGACAGGGCGCCGGAGATCAGGGTGATGTCGGAGGATTCGATGGCCACGTCGGTGCCGGTGCCGATCGCGGAGCCGACGTCTGCCTGCGCGAGGGCGGGGGCGTCGTTGATGCCGTCGCCGACCATTCCGACGATCTTGCCTTCGTCCTGGAGGCGTCGGACCTCGGCGGCCTTGTGGGCGGGCATCACTTCGGCGACCACGCGACGGATCCCGACCTGGGAGGCGATCGCGGCGGCGGTTGCCCGGTTGTCGCCAGTCATCATGATGACCTCGATGCCGCGTGCCTGGAGGGCCGCGACCGCGGCCGGGGAGCCGTCCTTGATGGTGTCGGCGACCGCCACGATTCCCGCGGGGAGCCCGTCGACGGCCACCAGCATCGGCGTCTTGCCCCCTGCTGCGAGCGCGTCATGCAGCGGCCGCAGCGTGTCGGTACTGATGCCATTTTCGTCGAGAAGTCGCCGGTTGCCGACCAGGACGTCGTGGCCGTCGACGTGGCCGCAGACGCCTTGCCCGGTGACCGAGTCGAAGTCAGTGACCTCGCCCAGGGTGAGACCGCGGTCGGTGGCGCCGGTCACGATCGCCGCCGCCAGGGGGTGCTCGGAGCTGTTCTCGATAGCGGCGACCCAGCCGAGGAGCTGGTTCTCATCGAACGCTGCCACGGTGGCCACGTCGGTGAGGGTCGGTACACCCTTGGTGATGGTGCCGGTCTTGTCGAGGATGATCGCGTCAAGCTTGTGCGCGGTTTCCAGCGCTTCAGCGGAGCGGATCAGGATTCCGTGTTCGGCTCCCTTGCCGGTGCCCACGGTGATCGACATCGGGGTCGCGAGCCCCAAGGCGCAGGGGCAGGCGATGATCAGGACCGAGACGGCGGCGACGAACGCAAACACGAACACCGGCGGGGGACCCACCAGCAGCCAGATCGCCAGCGTCCACACCGCGATAATGATCACGACCGGGACGAAGTAGCTCGAGACCTTGTCCACCAGCCGTTGGATGGGGGCCTTCGAGCCCTGGGCCTCACGGACCAGTTTGATGATCTGGGCGAGCAAGGTATCGGAGCCGACCTTGGTGGCGACATAGCGCAGTGCCCCGGTGGCGTTGATGGTTGCGCCGATGATGGTGTCACCGACCGTCTTGGCCGCAGGGATCGACTCCCCGGTCACCATCGACTCGTCGACCGCGGAGGATCCGTGAATCACCTCACCGTCAACGGGCATCTTCTCCCCGGGGCGGATCACGATCACATCCCCGACCACGACGTCCTCGACCGGGATCTCCAGCTCCACATCTTCGCGGAGGACGCGGGCGGTGCGGGGCTGCAGGCCGATCAGTTTGCGGATCGCCTCACCGGTGCCGGCCTTGGCTTTGGTTTCCAGGAGCCGGCCGAGCAGGATCAACGTGATGATCACCCCGACGGCTTCGAAGTACACCTGCCGCAACTCCTCAGGCAGTAGTCCGGGGGCGAAGGTCACCACCAGGCTGTAACCGAACGCCGCGACGGTGCCGAGCGTGATCAGCGAGTTCATGTCTGCGGTGCGGTGCGACAGTGCACGCCACCCCACGCGGTGGATCGGCCAGCCCGACCACAGCATCACCGGCGCAATCAGCGCCAGCTGCAACCAGGGACTCATCAAGATCTCAGGCACCCAGGTGGCGCCGAACAGCTCGACGGCCATCACCGCGATCAGCACCGGGGCGGTGAGGATAGCGCCGATGATCACCCGCCGGGTCAGGTCCCGGATCTCCGCAGCCCGCTCTGCCTCATCATCGGCGCCGTCGGTCGCAAGACCGGCCACTGCCGGGGAGGCGGCCACCTGCGCGCGGTGATGATCCGATGCTGTGGTGGGGGTGGGTGCGGTGTGGGGGTCGCCGGTGACGCGGATCAGACCGGAGACCATGTTCATGCCGCATGCGAAGCGGAACTCGCCGGCCTCAGTCGGGGTGAACTCGACGGCCGTGGTCCGGTACGCGGGAAGGCTCGCGTTGACCTTGAAGTCCGGCATCACCACCCGCGAGGTGCACTCGCCACCCTCTCGGCGGTCGAACATGATCCGCACCGGCATCCCCGGACGCACCCCGTCGATCACCCCCGGGTTGTAGCCGCCGTCGACAGTCACCTCCACCACCTGAACACCATCTTCGATGCGGACCTTCCCTGCCCGTTTCGGGCCGAAGAAGAACCACAGCAGCAACCCGGTCAGGACCACCGCCCCACCTATGACCAGCCAGAGCATCACAACCTCCACTTCCACTCGACTCCCACCCAATACCCTGGGGGGGTATGTATCCAGTGTAGGCCCGCGCAGGCCCGGACGACCCCGATGGGGTCAGGCTTCGGTCAAGATTTCCCGGCCGTCGTCCACGGGGGCTGTGGTGAGGGCATGTCGGAGCAGGCTGGGTCGGGGCCGGCGCCGGCGTCGGGTCACTTCGAATCCGGAGCGGTCGAGGGTGGCCCGGACCTGGGCGCTGGTCAAGGCGCCGGCCGGTGCCAGCGTCAACAGCGACTCGCCGTGCGGCTCCAAATCCATCCCGACGGTATGCACCCCGGGCAAGGCCCGGACCGCGTCCACAGCGCTGATCATGCGGCGCCAACAGCTGAGCCCGCGCACCCCGTAGGTGGCCTGTGGAATCGTCGTCACGTCGAATCACCCTCTCTTCCTGGTCGGTTTCGCGTGTTCATGTTCGATGGTGCCCCCCGCGGTGTCGGGAACCGGTCTGGGTGGGGTCAAGATCCCGACAAGACCCGGCCAGGTGGGCGGATCTTCACCGCACCCACACCACCGGTCACATGAACAACGAGTAGGACCCGGACAGGTACCAGTAGCAGGTCACCGGTGACGACTTCGGAGGTTGGGACCTGCACGGGCTGACCGTCCCGGAGCACGACTGCCTGGGAGGGCGCGAGTTCGAGCAGCGTGCGCACAGCGTCGGTCGCGCCGCCACGAGCCCGCATCTCCAGCCAGTGCCCGAGCAGGACGAAGGTGGTCAGGACCGTGGCGGCTTCGTAGAAGACCTCACCCCCGCCGGTGAACGTGACCACCACGCTGTACAACCAGCCCGCCCCGACCCCGACCGCCACCAGGACCATCATGTCCAGCGTTCTCGCGCGGAGCGCCCGGAAGGCCCCGTCGAAGAAGATGATCCACGCCGAGTAGAACACCACCGGAAGGGACAAGATCAGCGAGAAGACGTCGTCGCGCAGCCCGAAGGGTGCCGGCACGGTGAACCCCAGGACCTCTCGCCCGATCGGCGACCAGAACAATATGACCACCGACAGGACCGCGGCGACCAGGAGCCGGTTGCGCATGTCGCGCACCATGTCCACCATCGACCCACCGTGCCCGCCGTGGCCCATCACCGCCTGCGCGGACCCGGCCATCCTCATCCTCACCGCCCCCGTGGCCTGTGTGCCGCTCGTGGCCGATGTGGGGGTCGGTCGAGACCGGTTCCGCCGTGGTGTGGCTAGGTACCGACTGCCGGTGCAGTGGTAGCCGCAGTCATTGACCCAGCCGACCAGTTGGGCGACCGACGTCTGGTTCGGGTCATATGTGACCGTCGCGGTCTGGGAGACGGCGCTGGCCTCGACGGCCAGCACGCCGGGTACCCCAAGTAGCGTTCTCTCGATCACTGATTCCGAGGTGGCCCAGTGCAGGCCACCGGCCTCCAGGACCGTGGTTTGACTCTTCATGATCGGGTCTTCCTCTCCGACCGCTTGGCCGACAGGTCGTGCGCCGACGGGCTCGGCGGATGCCTGCCCGTCCGTCCGGTCTCAGGCCGTCGTGGCCCTGACCGGGGCGGGAAAGAACTCGCTGGTCACGGCCCCGGCCGGGGGCAACAGCGACTCCATCGGCGGCTCCAGATCCAGGTCGACGCAGTGGACGCCAGATTCTGGAGATCGCGGTGCCCCGCGAGCACCACATCCGCTCGGACGCCATCTGAAGAGCTGCCGCTTGAACCCATCTCGACCACCAGCCATTGAATCTCGAGTTTGGCACGCACCCGCCACGGAGCTTCGACCTACGCCGAAGAGCCCTTTCCTCAACTTCCGAGCCGACACGGGGGACCCGTGGTATCGACGCCGCCACCACACCCCAAAGGGGTATGTCATCAGGGTAGGCAGGGTGCAATCCAAAAAGTCACGGTCAGGTGGTCAGGCTTCGCTCAAGATCCGCCTTACTGTGTGGCGTTACCTCGTCCAGGCACGTGGACGGGGATCTTGACCAAACCTTGTCCGGGTCCTGCTCGTTGCTTGAGGTGACCGGTTGAGACTGGCAGTGAGGCCCCGCGGTCACGTCGCGCGCCTGGAACAGTTTCGACGATGGGAGTGGGCTGTGTGGCCTGAGGTGTTCTCGATTTTTGGTGTGGGGATCCAGAGCTATGGGCTGAGTAAGGCGCTGGCGCTGCTGGTCGGCGCGTTCCTGTTGGGTCGCGCGTTCACGCGGATCGGTTACGACAAGGAACTGGCGCACTCGATCGCGTTGTGGGCGACGGTGTGGGGGTTCGTCGGCGCGAAGGTGTACTACCTGATCGCGAACTGGGACAACTTCAGTTGGCACCTGTTCGGCGGGTCCGGGTTCGTCTGGTACGGGGGATTGATCGCCGGGTCGATCGCGGTGATCGTGATGACTCGACGCCACGATCTGCCCCTTGGACGGGTGGCGGGCGCGATGGCGGCGCCGCTGTCGGTGGCCTACGGCATCGGCCGGATCGGCTGCTTCCTCGCCGGTGACGGCACGTACGGCACACCCACCGACCTGCCCTGGGGGATGGCGTTCCCCAACGGGGTGGTGCCGGTGAACGTGCCGGTGCATCCCGTCCAGCTGTATGAGGCCGCCGGCGCCTTCCTGATCGCCGGCATCCTGTGGGCGCTGGGTCGCAGGCTGCGACCGCTGGCCGTGTTCGGGTCCTACCTGCTGCTCAGCGGCGCGGCACGCCTGCTCGCCGAGGTCGTCCGGATCAACCCGCACGTCCTGTTGGGCCTCACCGAGGCGCAGCTGATCGGCATCGTCAGTATCATTCTGGGCGTCGCCCTGATCCTGCGAGACGCCTTCCACCCCGCAGTTGCGCCCTCAGATGCTCCTGTGGGCTCCGAATCGGCCGTCCTTAGCTCTCACCCGGTCGGGAGGTGAGCGGCGCCATGGACACGATCACCGAGCCGGCCACAGCCGTGAGGGGTGGTCGCGGGTTCTGGGGTGCGCTGTGGGCCGGGACCAGGGCCACCGTCGGCGCCCTGATGGGACTGGCGCCGCACGTGATGCATCACATCGGCTTCCTGGCCGGGGCCGCGTTCCTGACCGGGTTCCTCGGCAACTCGCTCCTCTATGTGGTCGGGTTGCTGCTGAGCATCCCGCTGCTGCGACGGCTGCGTCGCCGATTCGGCACCCGGAAGGCCCCCGCGATCGGGGTCGCGGTGTTCACCGCCCTGTTCGCCCTGTCCGCGTTCGTGATCGGGCCACTGTTCAACCCCGCCACCCCCAACCAACCAGACACGCCGTCATCGGCGGCCTCCGCCAGCGCGTCCGGCACCGAGGACCACGAGGGGCACCACAGCGCCTCGCCCACCCCATGATCAACACCACAATGAAATGAAAGGAAACCAAGCACATGTGCAATCACGAGCATGGACACCAGCACGGGAACCAGCAGGAGGCAGGCTGCTGCGGCGGTCACGCCGGCGGCGGTCAGGGTGGGGGCCATCACTGTCAACATGACGTGGTGGCGGGCCCAGGCGACGAGCTGGTCACCTGCACGGTCCGCGGGACCAGCACGCTGAAGTCCACCGCCGAGGCGGCGGGACTGTTCCGCGACGTCGAAGGCCAGCGGTTCTACTTCTGCTGCCGACGTTGCCAGGACCTCTTCGACGCCGAGCATCTCGCCAGCAACCCAGCCGCCTAACCCCGCCAGGTACGGCGTTCGCGCCAACCAGGGCAACCGACGAAGCGCCCGCCCAGCCACAACGGCTGGACGGGCGCCTCATCGCTTGCACGCCTGGGTTGGTCAGAGGCTGGTGAGCATCTCCTGCATCTCGGTGATCTCAGTCTGCTGGTCGGCGATGATCTTCTCCGCCAACATGAGAGCATCCGGGTTCTGCCCCTCGGCCAACTGCTGCTCGGACATCCCGATCGCACCCTCGTGGTGGGCGATCATGGCCTCGAGGAACGCCTGATCAAAGTCGGCGCCGGACATGCCGTCGAGTTGGGTCATCATCTCCTCCTGGCTCATTCCGTTCATGTCCATGCCGCCCATGTCCATGCCGCCATGCCCACCGGGGGAGACATCTTCACCCCAGGCGCTGAGCCAGGCGGTCATCTCCTCGATCTCCGGGCCCTGGGCCTCGGCGATCCGCTCCGCGAGGGCCACGACCTCGGGGGATTCGGCGCGTTCGATCGCCAGCTGAGACATCTCGATGGCGCCCTCGTGATGGATGATCATCATCTGCGCGAACGTGGTGTCCTGGTCGTTGTGGTCGGCGGACACCTCAGATGAGGCGCTCGCCGACGCCGACTCGGACTCAGTGGCCGTGGCGGAGGTGCTGCCTGTCGGGGAGGTGGTCGCCGCCGGGGGAGTGGCGCCCTGGTCCGCGCAGGCCGCCAGGGTGGCCGTCAGGACCAGCCCCGCCAAAGTGGCAGTGATCCGCTTAGTGCGTGTCATGAAAGATGCTCCATTCCTGGCCGACGGGGGCCGCCGGCCCTAACGTCGAGGCTATGAACGATCAGCTCAAGAGCCAACCCGTGTATGGTCAAGAATCGATCAAGACCCGCTCAGGTGCTGGCGCGGTGGGCAGGTGCAGGGTGAAGATCGAGCCGTGTCCGGGGCCGGGGCTGGCGGCTGTCAGTGAGCCGCCGTGAGCCAGGGCGAGGCTGCGGGCGATGGTCAGCCCGATCCCGGAACCGCCGGCGTCGCGGGCCCTGGCCGTGTCGGCGCGGTAGAACCGTTCGAACACCTTCGAGAGCTGCTCCGGGGTGAGGCCATCGCCGGTGTCGGTGACCGTGATCACCACCTCGTCCCTGGACTCGCGTGCACTGATGTGCACGATCCCGCTGGGTGGGGTGTGCCGCAGCGCATTGTCGAGGAGGTTGCCCAGGATCTCACCCACCCGCTGCGGATCGGCTGCGACGAGGCCCGGGTCGGAGTCCGCGGACAAGACGACTCCCTTGGCCTCGTATCGGGTGGTGACGGAGGCGACGGCGGGTTCGATGAGGTCCCAGACCGGCTGTGTCTGGGTGTCGAGGGTGAATCGGCCTTCCTCGGCGCGGGACACGTCGTCGAGGTCGGCGGCGATCTTCTTGAGCCGGGCGGCCTGGAGGGTGAGCAGTTGTTGGCTGTCGTGGTCCCAGGGGACCACGTCGTCGATGACGGCCTCCAGCTCAGCGGTCAGGGTGGCCAGGGGGGTGCGGAGCTCGTGTGCCACGTCGGAGAGAAGCCGCCGTCGGCTGGTCTCGGTGGAGTCCAGGCGGCTGGCCATGTCGTTGAACGCGTCGGCGACGGCCGTGAACTCGGGACTTGTTCCACTCTGGGGGACGCGGGCGGTGTAGTCGCCTGCCTCGAGCTGGGCGGCGGCTGCGGTCAGTTGTTCCAGTGGGCGGCGCAGCCGCCTGGTCTCGATCCAGGCCAGGCCGATAGCCAGCGTGAGCGCCACCACCAGTCCGATGCCCAACGATCTGACGCCAGCGTCGAGGAACGCCTGCTCCACATGCCCCATCTCGGCAGTTCCGACAGAGTGCCCGAGTTGTTGCAGGTGTTCGTGGAACAGTGGGGGCCCGACCACCACAGCGACCAGGGCGGCGGTGATCACGCCGACCGCCACCACCAGGGCCTGGGTGAGGAAGGTGCGGGTTCCCCACCGCATCCGGCCCACGAGACCGCGCAGCCTGGTCATGCTCCTGGTCCCATCCGGTAGCCGACTCCGCGGACGGTGAGGATGTAGCACGGTTCCGCGGGCGGGTCGTCGAGCTTCTTGCGGAGATTTGCCACATGCACGTCGACGACGTGATCATCGCCGACCCAGCCCGGGCCCCACACCGAGTCGATAATCTGCCGCCTGCTCAGCGCCACGTTGGGTCGGGCTGAGAGTGCGTCGAGGATGTCGAACTCGGTGCGGGTGAGCCCCACCTGCTGGTCGTCGACCCACACGTCGCGGCCTTCCGCGTCCACCCGCAGCCGCCCGAACTCGCGCGGCGCGGTCAGTTGTGTGCCGTGGGTCTGGCGGCGCGGGCGTCTCAGCACGGTGTTGACGCGGGCGATGAGCTCGCGGGGGCTGAACGGCTTGGTCAGGTAGTCGTCGGCGCCCACCGACAAGCCGATCAGTTTGTCGACCTCGTCGGCGCGGGCGGTCAGCATCAGGATGTAGCAGTCGGAGAACAGCCGGATCTGGCGGCACACCTCGATGCCGTCGATGCCGGGTAGGCCCAGGTCAAGGATGATGACGTCGGGGTCCAGGTCTTGCGCCGAGGAGACGCCGTCTGGGCCGGTGTAGGCCAGGGCGGTGTCGAAGCCTGCCTTGTTGAGGTAGGAGGCGACGATCCCTGCCAGCGGGCGCTCGTCGTCGATCACCAACACACTCGACCTGCGGGGCTCAGCCATACAGCCATTATTGACACTCCCCGCCCGCCACCCCACCCCCTCACGGTGCTGGGGGAGTGTTCTTGGCCGAATCTTGACCCGGGCTGAACCGTTCCCTGATCTGGAGGGTTGAGGCTGGGATCGTGAACGAGATTCCGGCATCAGCACCGCCGACCGCCCCGACCGAGGTGGTCAACGTCACCTTGGTGACCACCCCCGCCTGTCACTTCTGCGACGACGCCCATCAACGCCTCCACGCTCTGGAACGTGCAGGATTGTTGCGGCTGACGGCAGTGCCGGCGGAGTCACCGCAAGGTGAGGCGCTGATCGCCGAGCACCGCCCTGGGAGTTTCCCGCTGACCCTGGTGGCGGGCAGGTACTTCCACGCCGGCCGCATTCCGCGAGGCAAGCTGGCGCGGCTCGTCGACCGCCTCGGTGCCCGCTGATGGGTGCCGACTTGCTCAGCGCGGGAGGGATCCTGGCGGCGTTCCTCGCCGGCGGCGTCGCGCTGTTCGCCCCGTGCTGCATCGTCTTCCTCGCCCCCAGCTATCTGGCCGCGGCGGCGAAGAACCGCCGTTGGCGCCTGATCCCGCTGACCTTCGTGTTCGCCGCCGGCCTGGCAGCGGTCCTGGTCCCGATCACCATGGGGGTCAGCCTGATCGCCGGCGCCATTGCCAAGTACCACGTGGTTCTCTACTGGGCCGGCGGCCTGTTGATGATCGGACTCGGCCTGTTGACGTTGTCGGGGGCGATGTGGTCGATGCCGTCGTTCCTCCGGGCGCCTGACACCGCACGCGGGGACACTGCCACCTTCTTCAGCCTCGGCGTGTTTTCCGGCATCGCCTCCAGTTGCTGCGCGCCGGTCCTGGCGGGCGTGATGACCCTGTCGGCGCTGTCCGGCTCGCCCGTCGGTGGGCTGGTGCTCGGTCTGACCTACGTGTTCGGGATGGTGATCCCGTTGTTCGTGATGGCACTGCTGTGGGACAAGCGACCCGAGCGGATGCGCAGCCTCCGCGCCAAGCCCATCCGGATCAACCTGGGCCGCTTCACGCTGGCCACCAACAGCGTCAACCTGCTGGTCGCCGTCGGGTTCGTGATCATGGGCATCCTCGTGATCGGCCAAGCCGGCGCCACCGAGATGACCGGCGCCGACGCCCCGCTGGTCGGCATGGGCGCCTGGCTCTCCGAGGTCTTCGCGTGGCTGATCGCGATCACCGCCCCTATCCCCGAGGCCGTCCTCGGACTGGCACTGCTCGCGCTGGTGGCCGTGTTCGTCATCGCCACCCTTCGCGACCGCCGACACGCCAAGCCCACCGCCGCCGTCCATGACTGCTGCGACACCCAACCAACACCGACCCCCGCGCCCGAAGGAGCCAGCGCTCCGACGACACTCTCCCAGGAGCCACGATGACCACCACGAACCCCGCACCCTCACGGCGCGAGCAACTCAAAGCCCGCCAGGAGGCCGAGACGCGCCGCGACACGAAGCGCCGCACGTGGAGCCGGATCATCGGCGGAGTAGTGACCCTGATCGTCGTCGTCGTCGGCTACGGGCTGTGGACCGCCATCCCAGAACAAGGCGACACCCAGCGCCTCGCCCCCGACTTCACCCTCACCACCACAGCCGGCGCCACGGTCACCCTCAGCGACCTACGACCCAGCCCGGTGCTCATCTACTTCAACGAAGGCGCCGGCTGCGCCTCCTGCACCATGCAGATGGCCGAGATCGAGAAGAACCCCGGCTTCGCCGAGGCCGGCATCCAGGTTTTGCCAATCGTCATGAACAGCGCCGAGCAGATCCTGCCCGACATGCAGCAGTTCGGCGTCACCACCCCCTACCTCCTCGACGACGGCACCGTGTCCAAGGCCTACGACGTCCTCGACAAGGGCATGCACCCCGGGATGCCCGGACACGGCTTCGTCCTCATCGACGGCGAGGGCGTCCAGCGCTGGTACGGCAACTACCCCTCCATGTGGCTCGACCCCCAGGAACTCCTCGACGAAGTCACTACGCGACTGCGGTGAAGTCATTGCGGGGGACGTGTCGTTCGGTCCGAGTGCCCCGCGGCGGCTTCAACTCACTGGTACCGCTTGAGGATCTCCTTCATCTGGGCGATCTCCCTTTCCTGCGCCTCGACGATCTCGCTGCAGAGCTGTTCGATCGGGTCTGTCAAGTTTTCGGTGTATCTCATGGTTGTTTGACTCTCAGTATCGGCGGCCGGCGGAGAGCCGTCCGTCGAAGGTGATCTCGAACGCGTTGAGGGCGCCCTTCCAGCGCTGTGTCCAACGTGCTCGTCCCTTGCCTGTGGGGTCCAGCGCCATCACAGCGAGGTAGACGCACTTGAGTGCGGCCTGCTCGTTGGGGAAGTGCCCGCGGGCCTTGACGGCCTTGCGGATCCTGGCGTTGACCGACTCGATCGCGTTGGTGGTGCACACGATCCGGCGGATCTCTTTGTCGAACTGCAGGAATGGCACGAACTCCGGCCACGCGTTCTCCCACAAACGCACGATCGCCGGGTACTTAGCGCCCCATACTTCGGTGAACTCCAGGAACCGGTCCTCGGCCGCGGCGACGGTGTCGGCGGTGTAGATCGGCCGCAGCGCGCGGGCCAGCTTGTCCCAGTCCTGCCTTGCCGCGTAACGGAACGACCCGCGAATCAGGTGCACCACGCAGGTCTGCACGATCGTTTGCGGCCACACGTTGCCCACCGACTCGGGCAACCCCTTCAGGCCGTCGCACACCAGCATCAACACGTCGGCGACGCCACGGTTCTTGATCTCGGTCAACACCTGCTGCCAGTACTTCGCGCCCTCGCCGCCGTCCCCGGCCCACAGCCCGAGGATGTCGCGGTTCCCGTCGACAGTGACCGCCAACGCGACGTAGATCGGCCGGTTCGCGACCTGCCCGTCGCGGACCTTCACATGAATCGCGTCGATGAACACCACCGGATACACCGGGTCCAGTGGTCGGTTCTGCCACTCGCCCATCGAGTCCAGGACCTTGTCGGTGATCGTCGAGATCGTGGTCTTCGACACCTCAGAGCCATAAACATCGGCCAGATGCGCCGCGATGTCGCCATGGGTCAGCCCGCGAGCCGACAGCGACAACACCACGTCCTCGATCGCCCCCAAACGCCGTTGCCGCTTCGCCACCACGACCGGCTCAAACGACCCGGCCCGATCCCGAGGCACAGCGATCTCGACCGGGCCGGCCTTCGTCAGCACCGTCTTCGACCGCGTCCCGTTACGAGCGTTGTCGCTGCCCTCGACCCGCTCGTGCTTGTCATAGCCCAGATGCGCGGTCATCTCGCCCTCCAGGGCCGACTCCAGGACCAGCTTGGTCAGCTGAGCCAGCAGCCCGCCCTCGCCCTCCACGGACAGCCCCAGCCGCTGCGCGTCGCCCACGAGCTGCGCCACCAAATCCTTGTCCACCAGCGGGGGCGTTCCCGTCGCCGTCACCTGGTCCTCGACCTCCATCACGACCGCCTCAGCGACCGGCTCAACCTGCATCCTCATCGGCTACCTCCTACATCGGAGTTACACCGGAAAACGTACAGTCCCGTTCGATCTCAGGATCGGTGATGCTGGCCTCCTGGCACACCAGGATGGCGCGTGAATGGTGCGGAATCATGGAGGTGAGGAATCCCTCGTCGCCTACCCCCACCTCGTTGCGGCCCATGAAGAACTGGGCTGGCGCGGTGTTTCCGGACAGCGGAGTTGATTGGTTTCTCTTACGCTGCCAGTGCTGGCTGTTGGTTACTGTAGTGGACCTCGTTGGGCCTGCGGTAGCCGAGGGCGGAGTGCCGGCGGCGGCTGTTGTAGAACCCCTCGATGTAGGCGATGACGTCACGTCTGGCACGTTCTTTCGTCGCGTAGACGGTGCGGTAGACCCGCTCGTTCTTCAACGCGGAGAAGAACGATTCGGCCATCGCGTTATCCCAGCAAACGCCCGTGCGTCCCATCGAGGACCGCATGCCCAGCCCTGCCACCAGTGCCCGATAACCGGCCGAGGTGTAGACGGCAGGTTCAGGGGGTCGATGCAACACCGGCCTGTGGTGGGGAGGATAGCTGCTCGGCGTAGACCTCGGCAGGAGTTCGCCATCCGAGGACCTTGCGGGGTCGTCTGTTGAGGGTGAGGGCGATGGCTGCAACCTCCTCGGCGGACCATCGTGATAGGTCGGTTCCCTTGGGGAAGTACTGGCGCAGCAGGCCGTTGGTGTTCTCGTTGCTCGGACGCTGCCATGGTGAGTGCGGATCGCAGAAGTAGACCGCGACGCCAGCGTCTATCTTGAGCTGGACGTGCTGGGCCATCTCCCCGCCCTGGTCCCAGGTCAGCGACCGGCGCAGCTGCTGGGGCAGGTCGCCCAGCTGGGCGGTGATCGTGTCCCGGACGGCCTGGGCGCCGTGACCTGCCAGGGGTGGCCCGTTCTTGACGTACGGGACCTCGCCGAAGCCCCCCCCCCATCCTGGGCAGGTGCAGCAGCATCGTGTATCTGCTGGTGCGCTCCACAAGCGTCCCGATCGCTGACTTGTCCAGCCCGATGATCAGGTCGCCCTCCCAGTGACCGGGTACCGCCCGGTCGTCCGCCTCGGCAGGCCGGGCGGAGATCTTGACCTCGTCGGTGACGAAGGTGCGGCCGCTGCGGCCAGTCCTGGCGCGTGGCTCGCGCAACGCGCGGCCGGTGCGCAGGCACGCGGTCAGCTCCCGCTTCAGCGCGCCGCGGCCCTGGACGTACAGCGACTGGTAGATGGTCTCGTGGCTGACCCGCATGGACTCATCGTCGGGGAAGTCGACCTTGAGCCGGTTGCTGATCTGCTCTGGGGACCACGCGGTGCCCCAACGGCGGTCCTGCCGACGCCCGTGCCGGCGACCGGCCCAGGGTACGTCCGGGCCGGCGATCGGTCGCCCGTCGGCGTCGGTGACCGCCCCGGAGAGCTTGTCTTCCACGTAGGCGCGCAACCGCGGGTTGGTCGCCAACTTCGCAGGTTTGGGGCGCTTCGCGGCCTGCTGCGCCTTCCACTGCGCCACGCTCGCCCGGTAGGCATGCTTCCCGGCCCGCGTGGCCGCGTTACGGCGCAGCTCCCGTGAGATCGTCCCCGGGTCCCGCCCGATCGCCCAGGCGATCTCACGCACGCCGTAGCCCTCCACCTTCAGCAGGGCGATCTCCTCCCGCTCGGCGAAGGACAGGTAGCGGCCGGTGGGCTCGGCCAGACTGATCGGGCTCATCCCGCCAGCGTGGCGAAACCACCGGGACCCCACGGGCGTCGACACGCCGACCCGCTCAGCCGCCTCCTCCGTCGAGACGCCGGCGGCGATCAGTCTCCAGAACTCACGCTGCACCGCACGCGAGGGCTCCGGCCGCCCCGGGGAACGCATCGCCGGCCGCAACGCCCGGTCCGCTCCCCACTGTCGACGAGCACCCGCCGGCCGCTGTGGCCACGGCTTCCTGGAACTACCCAACACACACCTCCGTCATCGAGGTGTTGCGACGACCACTTGATTCCGCCGACGCTGCCACGGTCGCAGTGGAAGATCGCGTCAGTCTCGATCACTGCCGTCGCGGCCGCGTTACGCAGCGCGGTCTCGACGAGTTCGGTGCGCATGTGATCAGCGATCGACCAGCCGACGACCTTCTTCGAGTAACAGTCGATCACCGTGGCCAGGTAGATGAAACCCTGCCAGGTGTGGATGTAGGTGATGTCGCCGACGAACTTCACCCCGGGCCGCTCGGCAGTGAAGTCCCGTTTCACCAAGTCAGGCATGCATGCCGCAGCTTCCGCGTCTGCTTGGGTTGTGACCCGAAACGGGCGCGGTTGGCAAGGCACCAGGTGTTCCTGCCGCATGATCTGGCGCACCAGCTCCGGTGAACACTCCACGCCCTCAGCCGCAAGGTCGGCGTGGATGCGTCGATAGCCGTAGGTGCCGTCAGAGGCCGTGAAGAAGTGCCGGACCCGTGCAGCCAGTGCTTCCCGGCGCGCGGCGGTCGCTGACTGCGGGCGCTTGAGCCAGTCGTAGAACCCCGAGGTTGACACCGCCAACCACAGGCACATCTTCCACACCGGGGTCGTCTCGGTCGGGTCGTTTCGGAGGGAATCGATGTACTCGTACTTGCCCACTACCGCGGTTCCCTCGCGAAGTAGGCCGCGGCGTTTTTTAGGAACGCCGTCTCCGCACGGAGCTCCTGATTCTCCCGCTCGAGTTCCTTCAACCGAGCACGCTCGGTGACCGTCAGCTCCGTCTCGGTGCCCCCGTGCGCGTCGCGGTACTTGATCAGCCAGTTTGCAGCGTCTCCGAGCCGACACCGTAGGCCTCAGCGACCTCCCGGATCGGTTTCGAGGTCGAGATCACCTCCTGGCACAGCTCGTCCTTGAACTCCTGGCTGAATCGCCGTCATGATGCACTCATCCTGCCGATCTCTCTTTCAGTAGCGCCCTCAGCTCAAGAGGGCCCACCGTCCGAAATCCCTAGGCCGCCCAGACACTCAGAGTGACAATCAGCCCGAGTGACACTCAGCCCGATCGTCGGCGGAGCTGCCAGCGGCGGGTAGGTGGCCGGGCTACAGCGCCGCGCGCAGGGACGCGCCCCACCGTCGGGCACGGTCCAGCTCGCCGTCCTTGAGCGGGCCGTACTTGCCCTGAACGATGAACCCCTCCGGCTTGGCCACCCTCCGGTAGCCCTTCTCCTCGAGTTCCTTCGCGATGGTGGGCGCGCCTTTGCCGAAGGGACCGCGGACCTCGGTGTCGAAGGAGGCGAACGCGGCCGTGCCGGAGGGCAGCGCGTCCAGCCAGTCGCGGATCGACGGCCCGCTGAGGTCAGGTGCGGGGGCGCCCGGCTCGGGGTGCTCGGCGATGTCGTGCCGCGTCCGCTCCGAGGAGAGGTGGAAGGCGAACACCGGCCCGCCCGCCACGATCAGGTCCGCCCCTGCAAGGTCGTCGGCCCCGGCGTCCTTGGTGGGCAGCGCGACGGCGCCCTCACCGATCCCCTCCGCCACGGCACGCGCGACGGCCGCGGTGTTTCCCCACAGTGACTCGTAGACAACAACGGCCTTCATCGCCCGTCCTTCCCGATGCGGCTTAGCCTACGCGCGCCGCCCCGGCGCCGCCGTCGAGCGTGCACGAAACGCCGTCTGAGGCGGGGTTCGGCGTCGCATGCGACACCGACGTGCCACTGGGGCGGCGTGTTGTGCCAGGAATGGGCAGGGTGTGGGGGAGAGGGTCAGCCGGGAGGGTCGGCCGCGACCTGCGCCGACGAGGTGGCCGGATGGAACCGCGACAGCAAGACCACGCCGGTCACCGCCAGGCCCGCCGCGGCCACCATCATCGCCGCCGCCGACGGCGTCACCTCCGCCCCCTCGCCGAGGACCACGAAGCCGAACACCACCGCCGCGATGGGCCCGAAGGCGTTCATGGCGCCCACCACCGTCTCGGCCGGGCCGTTGGCGTAGCCCTGCTGCATGAAGGCGGTCGCGGCCAGCGAGCCCACCACCATCATCACGGCCAGCGTCCAGAAGGTCGCGGACTGCGCCCACTCGCCGTCGGCGACGATCTCCCCGACCGCCTTCATCAGCCCGGCCTCCAGGCCGAAGATCGTGGCGCTTGCCGAGGCCCACGCAAAGCAGCGCCACCGCTGCGGGCCGCGCCAACCCACCACGGCGAGCCCGCCTGCCACGGCGAAACCGGCGAGGGCTCCGCCCACGAGGTAGGCGTCGTCGAACACGTCCTCCTCGACGGCGTGCTGCACCGCCACCACGGCGAACCAGATGGTTCCGGCCACCGCGAGGCCGACGGCACCCCACAGCCTCAGCGGGAGCCTGTGCCCGTGGATGCGGCTGGCGAGCAGCACCGTCCACGGCACCGCCAGGATGGCCAGGGGCTGCACCACGCTGACCGGCGCCATCAGCAGCGCCACCACCGAGATGATCGCGCCCACGCCGTTGAGCACCATGCCGAGCCACCAACGCGGGGAGCGCACCAGCGCCCACAGCTGCCCGCCGCTCAGGCTCGTGTCGTGGCCTTCGCCGTCCGACTGCTCGCCGACCACCGTGTGCTGGACGGTGGCAGCGGCCGCGAAGAAAACAGTGGTGACCACGGTCAGCGCTATGGCCAGGGGGATGTTCTGCTCCATGTGGGGCCCTTCTCACGTGCGGTGGCGTGGCCCGCGCCTGCAGCGTAGCCACCTGGATGTCCGCGCGGACTACCCAGTTCGGGTGATGTCCAGGGCCGGATCGGGGGAAACGATGGCTGGGCCGACCACGAAGGAGATCATCAATGGCGAAGGCACTCTGGACGACGGCGGTGGTGGCGATGTCGCTGCTGCTCGCCTCGTGCGCATCCGCGACCCCTGCCGCCCCACCCTCGTCGGGGGACCTCGTGGGCGTCACCTGGCTGCTGGAGAATCTCGCCGGCGAGGCCCCCGTGGACGGTTCCCCGGTCACGGTCCACTTCGCGGACGACGGCGCCCTCTTCGGCTCGGGCGGCTGCAACCGATTCTCGGGCACCTACGAGATCGACGGAGGCACCCTCACCGTCGGGGACGCGCTCCCCTCCACCATGATGGCCTGCGCCGACGACGTGATGGCGCTCGAGTCCGCCTTCTTCACCGCACTCACCAGCGCCCGCGGGTTCGCCGTCGAGGACGAGACGCTGACCCTCAACGACGAGAGCGGCGCGGCCCTGGGCACCCTAGCAGCCCAGTCGCAGGACCTGGCCGACACCACCTGGAACATCACCGCCTACAACGACGGCGTCTCCGCCGTCGTGAGCGTCCTCGAGGGCGCCGAGGCCAACCTCACGTTCGCCGACGACGGCACCATCTCCGGTACCGGCGGCTGCAACCGGGTGCTCGGCAGCTACACCGCCGGCGACGGCACCATCTCGTTCGGCATCCTCGCCAGCACCCAGATGTTCTGCGGCGCAGATGGTGTCATGGACCAGGAGGCGGCCGTCATCGCGGCCCTGGAGAGTGCCGCGACCTTCAGCATCGAGGGCGACATGCTCGAGATGCGCACCGCCGACGACGCCATCGCCGTCCAGTTGACCCGCGCCTGACGGCGCACCCACACCACACCATCGCCAGACGCAAGGACACTCCATGACCCACGCAGCCCCGTACCCCCCGTTCTCCCTCCCCACCCGTGAGCTGGCGGTCACCGTCGGCGAGTTGCCCGACGGCATCGACGCGGCCGCTCACATCGTCTTCTCCGGCGAGCAGCCCCCGGCGGCCAGCGGCATCTCGGCCGAGCGCGCCGCCTCGCTGGGCTTCGACGCCGCCGTCGGCAAGACCCTGGTCCTCGTCGGCCCCGACGGCCCGCTCACCGTGTTGGTCGGCGGCGGCGACCGCAGCACCGCGGACGCCACCGTTCTGCGAGACGTGGTGTCCCACTTCGCCCGCGCCGTCCCCGGCCAGGACCGGCTCGCCGTCGTTCTTCCGCAGACCTCCACGAGCGTGTCGGACACGGTGGTGGCGGCCATCGAGGGCGCCGCCCTGGCGCGCTACGTCTATCGCATCGGTGAGGACGGCCCGGACGCGAAGCTCAGCGCGTTGGCGCTGGTCTGCGACGAGGGGGCGGTCGCGGAGGCCGAGGCCGCCGTCGTCCGCGGTTTGCTGCTGGTCAAGGCCACCAAGCTGGCCCGCGACCTCGCCGGCACCCCCGGCGGCATGCTGACCGCCACCAAGCTCGGAGAGATCGCCCTCGAGATGGGCCCCGACGCCGGCCTCGAGGTGCAGGTCTTCGGCGAGGAGGAACTCGTCGAGCTCGGCTGCGGCGGCCTGCTGGGGATCAACCTCGGCAGCGTCGAGCCGCCGGCCATGATCAAGCTCGTCTACCGCCCCGAGGGTGAGCCCACCGGCAAGCTGGCACTCGTCGGCAAGGGCATCATGTACGACGCGGGTGGCCTGGCCCTCAAGCCCGGGGACGAGGTGCACGCCGTGATGAAGAACGACATGGCCGGCGCCGGTGCCATCCTCGCCGCCATGACGGTGCTGAAGGACCTCGGCTGCCAGGCTCAGGTGACCGGCTACCTGATGTGCACCGACAACATGCCGTCGGGCTCCGCGCTGCGGCTGGGCGACATCGTGGCCATGCGCGGCGGCAAGACGGTCGAGGTGATCAACACCGACGCCGAGGGCCGCATGGTCATGGGCGACGCCCTGGTGCTCGCCACCGAGGAGCCGGTGGACGCCATCGTCGACATCGCCACCCTCACCGGCGCGGCGCTGCGCACCCTCGGCACCGACATCGCGGCCGTGCTGGGCAACAACGAAGCTCTGATGAACCAGGTGAAGGCCTCCGCCGAGCGGGTCGACGAGCCGGTGTGGGAGCTGCCGCTGGCCAACCGCTACCGGCCCGAGCTGGACTCGACGCTCGCCGACCTGCGCAACATGGGCGGCGCGAACGCGGGCACCATCACGGCGGCCCTGTTCCTGCAGGAGTTCGTCGCGGGTAAGCCGTGGGTGCACATCGACATCGCCGGCACCGCGCAGTCCTGGACCGCAAGCAAGTGGCGCAACAAGGGCACCACCGGCTTCGGCACGCGTCTGCTGATCGACCTGGCCCTGAACTTCAAGGCCTGACGGAAGGAGTGGGGGGCAAGATGACCGCGAAGCCAGTGGAGGACATGGAGTCGGCACCCGGAGGGTTGCTCGGTGCGGTGGAACGCATCGGCAACAAGGTGCCGCACCCGGTGCTCATGTTCGGGTACCTGATCCTGCTCGTCATCGTGCTGTCGTGGGGGTTGAGCCTCGCGGGCGTGAGCGTTACCGAGCAGGTGGCCGTGCCCATCGCCGAGGGCGCCCCCGATTACGACTACTACGAGGACACCACCCAGCCCGGGCTTGCGCCCGGCACGCCCCCCTATGACGAGGACTGGACCATCGTCGAGGAGACCATTCCCATCAAGAGCCTGCTCTCGGTGGAGGGCATCCGGTTCATCTTCTCCTCCTTCGTGAGCAACTTCGCCGGGTTCGGCGTCGTCGCGGTGACGTTCATCGCCATGATGGGCGCAGGCGTCGCGGAGGAGTCCGGGCTCCTGGGGTCACTGATCCGCAAGCTGGTGGGCGCCGCCCCGAAGTGGGCCCTGACGTTCATCCTCATCCTGGTGGGTGTGGTGTCGTCGGTGGCCTCGGACGCCGGGTACCTCATCCTCATCCCGTTGGCGGCGGCGGCGTTCGCCAGCGTCGGTAGACATCCCCTGGCGGGCTTGGCCTCGGGGTTCGCGGGTGTCGCGGCCATCTTCATGGTCAACATCTCGTTGACTCCCACCGATGCGATGATCACGGAGATCGCGAACGAGTCACTCGCGCTGGCAGGCGGCGAACCCATCACCATCGTGGCCAATTATTACTTCATGGTGGCGTCGTCCCTTGTCATGGCCATGGTGGCCGCGGTCATCACCGAGAAGATCGTCGAGCCGAGGCTGGGGCCCTGGACGCCCGAGCCTGGGGCAGTCGTCCACTCCGACGCGGGCGACATCCCGGCGGACGCGGACAAGCGCGGCAGCCGGTTCGCCCTCATCGGATTCCTGATCGTGATGGCCATCGTGTCCCTGGCCACGTTCCTGCCCGGCGCCCCCCTGCGGGACCCCGAGACCGGAAACATCATCGGCAACACGCCGTTCATGGACAGCCTGCTGTTCATCATCATGCTGGCCTTCCTCGTCTCCGGCGTGGCCTACGGGGCGGGCGCAGGCACCATCAAGGGCAGCTCGGACGTGATCAAGGCCATCACCAAGACGTTCGCCGGCCTCGGTGGCATGGTGCTGATGCTGCTGATGATCAGCCAGTTCATCGCCTACTTCAACTGGACCAACCTGCCGCGCGTCATCGCCGGCTCGCTGGCGGAGCTGCTGGAGCAGGCCAACATCGGCGCCATCCCGCTGCTCATCGGGTTCGTGCTGGTGATCGTGCTGCTGGACTTCATCATGCCCGGGGCGCTGCCCAAGTGGGCCATCTTCGCGCCCATCTTCGTGCCGCTCTTCATGCGTCTCGGTGTGGCCCCGCAGACCCTGCTCGCGGCTTACCGCGTCGCGGATTCGCCCGTCAACGCACTCACGCCGCTCATGGTCTACCTGCCCTTCATCGTCACCATCGCCCAGCGCTACACGAAGAAGGCCGGCATCGGGACGGTGGTGGCGCTCATGCTGCCCTACTCCGTGATCCTGCTGGTGGTGTGGACCGTCATGTTCATCGCATGGTTCGCGTTGGGCATCCCGCTCGGGCCGGGCTACCCGCCGAGCGTCCCGTGACGGGCACCCGGGAGGCGTCCCTCATTCCCTCCCATGTCTCGACGGGAAGCCTCCCGGGTGCGTCCACTGTCTCGGCCCTGGTGGCCGAGGCGCACGAGCGGTACCGCGACACCGCGGAGGGGCAGCCCTCCCAGGTGTACCCGGCGCTCGCCGCCGCAGACCCGGGCATGTTCGGGGTGTGCGTGGTGGGCGTCAACGGCGCGGTCTTCACGGCGGGGGACGCGGACCATCCGTTCACCATCATGAGCGTGGCCAAGCCCTTCGTCTTCGCGCTCGTGTGCCGCGCGCTGGGGGCCTCGGAGGCCCGTCGACGGGTGGGCGCCAACGCCACCGGCCTGCCGTTCAACTCCGCCGCCGCCGTCGAACGCTCACCCGACGGCCGGACCAACCCGATGGTCAACCCAGGGGCCATGACCGCCACCAGCCTGGTGCCCGGCGATGGCGAGGCGAAGTGGACCGCCATCGTCGACGGGCTGTCAGCCTTCGCGGGGCGTGAGCTGGAGGTGGACGAGGAGACCTACGCGTCGGCGTCGGCCACCAATCACGTCAACCGGGCGGCGGCCAACCTGCTGCACAGCCGGGGCGTGCTGGGCGCGGACCCGGACCTCGCCCTGGACCTGTACACCCGCCAGAGCTGCCTCCGGGTTACGGCTAGGGACCTGGCCACCATGGGCGCCACGCTGGCCGACGGCGGGGTCAACCCGGTCACGGGCGTCCGGGTGCTCGACGAGGACCTCTGCCACCCGGTGCTCGCGGTGATGCTGACGGCGGGGCTCTACGAGACCTCGGGGGACTGGCTGTACGAGGTGGGCCTGCCGGGCAAGAGCGGCATCGGCGGCGGGATTGTCACCATCTCCCCGGGCAAGGGCGGCCTGGCCACGTTCGCGCCGCCGCTCGACGAGGCCGGCAACAGCGTCAAGGGCCAACTGGTGGCGCGCCACCTCGCCAGGGGTCTGGGGCTGGACCTGCTGCAGTCTCGGGCCGAGCCGGACACCGCCGCCGCCGAGACCGGCCGGGGAAGCGCCTGAGCCTCGGCGCCCCGATTCTTAGTTGGGGTTGGTGCGCGTCAGCCCGTCGAGCAGCCCTGCGTCGCGGGCCACCCGCACGGCCTCCCTGCGGCTGTTGACCGTCAGCTTCCGGTAGATGGACTTGAGGTGCTGCTTGACGGTGTTCTCGGAGACGCTGAGCGCCGCCGCGATCTCGGCGTTGGACCCCATCGTGGGCAGGTAGTACAGCACCGCCCGCTCGCGCTCGGTCAGCGGCACGAGGGCCCTGCGCCCGGGCGGGGGCGTTGCCCCTTCGGCGATCGCCAGCGCGCGGTCCACCAGCGGTAGATGGCTGCCCACCACGTCGCGATGGCGGCGCAGCGCCGCGGCGAGCTGGCGCGACTGGCGCAGCAGGAACAGCTCCGCGCCCTCGCTCTCGGCCAGGTCCAGCGCGCGGCCCATCGCCTCGATGGCGAGCGAGTCGTGCCGCAGGCGGTCCTCGGCCGCCGCGACCGACAGCCACGCCTGCACCGCCTCGGCGCCCACCACGTCGAGGAGGTGCGCGACGGCGCCACGCACGCGCTCCGGCCTCCCGGTGGCCAGGAAGAAGCGAGCCCGGCAGTTGGAGACCGCGTCGGGCCGGGGGGCCGGGGCCTCGCCGCGCCCGATGGGCGACGCGTCGTACTCGGCCAGAGCCGCGGCGGCGGCACCGGTGTCGCCCTCGGCGAGCGCGAGGTCGACGCGGAGGGAGGTGAGCAGGGCCATGGGTGTCAGCATCCCGGGGCGCTTCGCGACGGCGGCGCGGACGACAGCGGCCCCCCGTCGGGCGCCGGCCAGGTCACCGGTGCCGAGCGCCTGGCGTGCGGTGAGGATCTGCAGCGTCGCTGCGACGAAGGGGTTGATCGCCTCCCCGCCGGCCTCGGTGCAATGGCTGCGGGCCGCAGCGGCGCCGTCGGTGTCTCCCGCGTAGAGCAGGGTGATGGCCAGGGCGAGCCACGCCCACTGGCTCTCGTAGGAGCGGGAACGACCGTGCGTGCGCGCCACGCCAAGTGCCTCCTCAGCAGTGCCGCGCGCCAACGCCAGGCGCCCGCTCCCGGCCTGCGCCAGGGCCAGGAGGCCGCCGTAGTACACCGCGCCGTACGGGTTGAACGGGCCGGCCGGGTAGGACTCCACCGCCTGCGCCAGCAGCTGGGCCGCCACGTCCGGCCGGCCGGCCCACAGCTCGGCCACGCCGCGGAGGGCGTGGGAGAAGCCGCTGTAGGCCGCCCAACCGGGCGCCTCTGCCGCGGTGATGCCTGCGAGCAGTTCGTCGGCCCGGGTGGCGGCCTCGCGCATGACCAGGGCGTCGCCGTGCCGGTGGGCCTGGGCGGTCCGCAGCGACTCGATCGTGATGGTGGCCAGGTCCCTCCTCCGCTCCGGCAACGCGGAGAGGTCCGCCCTGGCCAGCAACGCCTCGACGGCGCTGCGGTCCCCGCGGCAGTAGGCGGCGACGGCGTGCGCCACGGCCAGCTCCGGGTGGTCCACCGTCGCCGCGGCGGGGACGCGCGCCATGGCCTCGACGTAGGGCTGCCGGTCGGTGGTGAACAGGGGAACCGCCCCCGATCGCATGGCCATGCGCCCCGCGAAGTCCCAGTCCCCGGACGAGACGGCGTGGCTGAGCGCCTCCACCCAGGCGCCGTTCTCCTCGAACCAGAGGGCCGCCTTGCGCTGTAGCTCCTCTTTGAGCTCCGGCCTGGAGGCCTTCAGGCGGGCGCGGAGCACCCCGGTGAGAAGCGAGTGCGTGCGGTACCAGCCCGTGCCCTCCACCTCGTGGGCCAGAAGCTGCTCGCGGGCGAGCGTGCGCAGCATCTCGTCGGCGCGGGGCTCATCCGTCAGCGCCACGGCCAGCGGTGCGCACAGGCGCCCGGCCACCGACGTCTTCAGGAGGAACTCGCTGTACTCCGGGGGCAGCAGGTTGAAGACCTCGTCCCACAGATACTCCGAGACCAGGAAGCTCAGCCCCCCGAACCGGTCGATGGCCTCCGACGGGTCGTCGGCGATCCGCAGCGTCAGTGCCGCCAGGCGGAGGGCCGCGGCCCATCCGCCGGTGGTGTCCAGCAGTTGGTCCAGCGCGGGGGCGGTCAGTGAGATGCCGGAGTCCTCGAGCAGCTCCTGGGATTCGGCGCGGGTGAAGGCGAGATCCGCGACCCGGACGTCGCCCACCTTGCCCTCCAGGCGGAGTCTCTGCAGCGCCACCGGGGGGTCGTGGCGGGAGACGAGCACGAACCGGACGCCCTCGGGCGGCCAGCGCAGCACCTGCTCGAGCCATTCGATGGCGGTGCCGCCGTCGAGCTCCTGGACGTCGTCGAACACGAGCACGAGCGTGCCGCCAGCGTTGATGGCGATCGCGTGGAGCAGCGACGGATCGGGCGAGTCCGGGATCTGCACCCCCTTGAGCGCTGCGGGAACCACCGCCGCGACAGCGGACAGAACCGACACCCAGAAGCGCGAGACGCTCGCGTCGCCCCGATCCAGCGACAGCCACGCCACCGGGCCCGGAGGGTTGCCCTCCGTGGTCCAGTCGGCCACCGCGAGGGTCTTGCCGGTTCCGGCGGGGCCGGTGACGAGGGTGACCGGGCGGGCCATGTGCTCGTCGAGCAGGCCCGCGATGCGGGGGCGGTGGATGAAGCGGTCCGAGGGGAGGGGGACGCGGAATCTGGTCTCCCCGAAGGGCCGCACCTCCGCGCGCGCGCTCACCAGTTCCTCCCAAGGATGGCCGTTGCGGCCATCATAGGTGACCCGCTGACCGCGACGCGAAACGGATCGGTCAGTCAGGGGAGTGGTCCTCCACCCGGATCCCCCGGATGTCCAAGGCGAGGCCCTCCAGGCGGTCGAGGACGTCGAAGAGGACATCGCCGTCGGTGGGCAGGCGCATGACCAGGGTGGTGGAGGGAGGGCTCTCGAAGACGTCGGCCTTCCCGACGACGACCGACACCACCCCTGCCGCATAGCCGTTCACCTCGATCCGGACCTCGACCTCGGCGACCTCCGCGGGCTCCACCCGGGGCGTGGCGGGGTGGGTGTCCGGGGCGCCGAGCCGTTCGAGGGACCTCAGCCGGATCCCCGCGCGGTGCAGCCGGTGCAGGACTCCCCAGAGCTCGGCGGCGTCCATGACGGGGCCGTGCAGGATGGCGCCGCCCGGCACGTGCCGGACCTCCAGCCTGCCCAGCTCGGCGACGAGGGCGTCGTCGAACACGCCCTCCGCGTGGATCCGGAGCTCCAGCGGCGGGCGCTCGCCCATCACCTCCGCCGGCGCGCGATCAGCCAACATGTCACGAACCCGGCGAGGAAGACCCCACTCAACGTGATCCACAGGGGGGCCGCGACACTGACGAAGAGGAGTTCGATGGCCACGCTCTGCCGGTTCTGCACGATGAACGCGACGGCGACCGCGGCGATCGCCAGCCCCACCCAGGTCCGGGGCGAGCGGAGGAAGCCGGCCGGGGGTCTCTCACTGGTGCTCATCGTCAGGTCCTCTCTGACCCCGGCTGGCGCCGGGTCGCTCCCCCCATCATGGCCCCGGTCCGGGGACTGCGGATTACCCGTGGTGGGTGATGCCCAGGGGTGGGGCCAGGGGGAGGGTTGAGTGAGAGTCCCCGCGTGCTTCGGCGCGCGGCCCACCATAAGGAGCCTTTCGCCATGTCTGAACTCATCATCATCGGCTACGACGACCACGCCACCGCCGAGCGCGCCCAGGCCAAGGTCATCGAACTCCAGCGCGACTTCGTGCTCAGTCTCACCGGCCTCGCCGTCGTCCGCGTCGACGAGGACGGCAAGAAACACATCGACACCCCCGGATCCATCGTCGGCGTCTCGGCCACCGGCGGCGCACTGTGGGGCATGATCATCGGCCTGCTGTTCTTGGTGCCCGGGCTCGGCCTGCTCATCGGCGGCGCCTGGGGCGCCCTCGCCGGCGTGGCCAGCAAGGCCGGCGTGAACCGCAGCCTGCGTGAGCGCGTCGACGGGCTCCTGACCCCGGGCAAGGCCGCCCTCGTCGTGATGGCGTCGAAGATCACCGAGGACAAGTTCTCGGCCGCCATGGCCGAGTTCGGCGGCACCGTGCTGAAGACCTCCCTCTCCGACGCCGACGAGAAGGCCCTGGCCGAGGAACTCTCCGGCACCGAGGCCTGATCCCCGGGCGGCCCCCGCGTCGTCCTCAGCCACCGTCGCGATCTTTGGAGTAGGAGCACTCTTGACCGACAGCGCCATCACCCTCGTCATCCTGGGCCTGACGGTGGTCCTCTTCGTCCTGGACCGTCTTCCCGTCGCCGTCGTGGCGCTGCTGGTCCCGCTGAGCCTGTGGGCCACCGGGGTCCTGGACCTCGGCGTCGCGACGGCGGGCCTCGGGGATCCCACGGTCCTGTTCATCGCCGCGCTGTTCGTGGTGAGCGAGGCGCTCGACAAGACCGGGGTCACGGCATGGGTGGGGGAGTTCGCCATGCGGCACGGGGGCGAGAGCCCCACCCGGATCATGGTGATCGTGATGCTGGTGGTGGCCGTGCTGACGGCGTTGATCAGCCCCAACGGAGCGGTCGCGGCGCTCACCCCGGTGGTGGTGGTCATCGCGATCAGGGGCAAGCGGTCGCCGTCGGAGCTCCTGCTGCCCACGGCCTTCGCAGCCCATGCCGGATCCCTTCTCATGCTCACGGGCTCTCCCGTGACGGTCCTGGTGGCGGACTACGTGGAGGAGGCCTCCGGTTACCGGATCGGGTTGTTCACCATCGGCATCATCGGTGTGCCGCTGCTGCTCGCCACCATCGCGATGGTGATCCTGTTCGGCTCCACGCTCATCCCCACGCGCACCCCGGCCAAGGCGCTGCGGGATTTCGGCTCCCACGGAGACACCCTGGCCACGCACTACGGGGTCGACGAGTCGCACAGCACGCTCATGGCCCGGGGCAGTGGCGTGGGGGAGTTCATCATCCCGCCCCGCTCGTCGTTCATCGGGGACAAGGTCCACCGCGGGATGGTCACCGAGAGCGGTGAGCTGGTGGTGGCCGCCATGCACCACAAGGGCCAGGACGTGCGCGAGGAGCTCACCCTCTCCGCCGGTGACTCCCTGCTGCTGCAGGGCCCCTGGACCGCCCTCGACAACGCCGCCCAGGACCCCAACATCATGGCCGTCGACTCCCCGGAGACGGTACGCCGTCAGGCGGTGCCGTTGGGCGTCGGCGCGAAGCGGGCCATCGGCGTCCTGTTGGGCATGGTTGTGCTGCTCGCGACGGGGCTGGTCCCCGCGCCGGTGGCGGGGATTGCCGCCGCCATCGCGATGATCGTGCTGGGCGTCCTCACCGTCGACGAGGCCTACCGGGGGATCTCGTGGACCACGGTCATCCTGGTGGGCGGGATGATGTCGCTCTCGACGGCCATGGTGGCAAGCGGCGCCGCGGAGATGCTCGCCGAAGGACTGGTCAACCTCATCGGCGACGCCGGCCCCTACGCGCTGCTCGCGGGCCTCTTCCTTATCTCGGCGGTCCTCGGCCAGCTGATCAGCAACACCGCCACGGCCCTGATCGTGATTCCCGTCGGCCTGTCCGCCGCTGCCCAGCTGGACGTCTCCCCCATCCCGGTGCTGCTGTCGGTGGCCGTGTTCGCGGCCGGCGCGCTGCTCACCCCCGTCGCCACGCCGGCCAACCTGATGGTGATGGAGGCCGCAGGCTACCGGTTCGGCGACTACTGGAAGCTCGGCCTGCCGCTCCTACTCATCTACGGCGCGGTCGGCATCTTCCTCGTGCCGCTGTTCTGGCCGTTCTGAGCCTGGCTGATCGGTCGCGGGGGTCGATTAACCCGCCACGGGTGATGCAGGCCCCCGCGGAGGGGGCAATGGTTTAGCTGGCTCATCAGGCTGATCGGGAGGGATCAATTTATGAACGCGGTGCTCGCCTTCGCCATCGTCATGGCGGTCTGGACGGTCAGCGACTGGGTGGCGAAGAAGACGCAGTCGCTGCTGTCGTCGCTGTTCGTCGCGTCGATCATCTTCTTCATCGGCTTCCTCACCGACATCTTCCCCGACGATCTCCTCGCCAGCTCGTCGCTGCTCGGCCTCGGCGGCGTCGTGGTGGGCTTCATCATCGTCCACCTCGGCACTCTGATCAGCATCGACGAGTTCAAGCGCCAGTGGAAGACCCTCGTGGTGGGCATCTCCACCGTCGTGGGCATCGGCGTCCTGCTCTACATCGCCGGCTTCATCTTCGGCGGCGGCCGCCGCCAGGGCGCCTACGACGGGGTCTCGCAGGCCATGGACTACGTGGTGGCCGGCATCGGCTCGCTCAGCGGCGGCACCATCTCGGTGCTCATCATCCAGGAGGCCGCGCTCGGCGTCGGCCTCACGTCGGTGGCCATCTTCCCGGTGCTGATCGCCGCGCTGCAGGGGCTCATCGGCTTCCCGCTGACCTCCATCATCCTGCGCCAGGAGGCCGCGCGCCTGAAGGGCGAGTACCGCGCGGGCCGGCTGGAGGCCCCGGCCGCGGCCGCCGCCACGAAGGAAGCGGCGCCGTCGAAGATGCCCGCGTTCCTCAGCACCACCCCCGGCACGCTGCTGGTGGTGGGTGCGGTGGTGCTGATCTCGATCCTGATCAACAACCTCACAAACGGCATCCTCAACACCTTCGTCGTGGCGCTGATCTTCGGCATCGCCCTGCGTGCCTTCGGCTTCTTCAAGCCCGGCATCCTCAACGGCATCGACGCCTACGGCCTCATGATGCTCTCGATCATGATCCTGGTCTTCGGCCCACTGGCCACCGTCCAGCCGGCCGACGTCGCCGCGCTGGCCGTCCCGCTGCTGATCGCCTTCGTGTTCGGCATCGCCGGCATCGCGCTCTTCGCGGGGATCGCGGGCAAGCTGCTCGGCTACACCGTGCCGATGTCGATCGCCATCGGCCTCACCTCGCTGTACGGCTTCCCCGGCACCATGATCCTCTCCCAGGAGGCGGCCAAGGGTGCGGGCGAGACCCCTGAGGAGGTCGCGGCCATCGAGGGCGCGATCCTTCCGAAGATGATCATCGCCGGCTTCTCGACGGTGACCATCACGTCAGTCATCGTCACCGGCCTGATCGCGGCTCGCATCGGCAGCTGACCGGGCCCACAGCCTGTCATCGCCCGCGGGTGGTGGCCGGTTCCCGGCCTGGTGCGCGCTCAGCGGATCAGGCGTCCCGGCCCCGGCTATTGCCGGGTGTCCGTCCACAACCCAGGAGGTAACCATCATGATTCGACGCAGGGGCCGCCCCGGCCTTCTCGGCACCGCAGCCCGCACCGCCGTCATCGCCGGCACCGCCACCAAGGTCTCCGGCAACGTCGCGGCCAAGCAGCAGGCCGAGGCCGCCCAGCAGGCCGAACTCGCCGCCGCCAGGGCACAGGCCCAGCAGGCCGCGCTCGACGACGCGGCCGCCCGCGCGGTCGCGGCTCAGCAGGCCGTGGTCGCGCAGGCCCCGGTTGTCGCGGCTGCGGCTCCCGCCGCCCCGGCACTCGCCGCCGAGGCCGTGGATCCGCTGGCCCAGCTCGAGCGCCTCGCGGCGCTCCACGAGAAGGGCCTGCTGTCGGCCGAAGAGTTCACCTCGGCGAAGGCGAAGCTGCTCGGCCTCTGAGCGGAGAGCTCGTCAGCCACCAGACCCACGTCGTCCACAGGGATGACGTGGGTCTGTTCGCGTGCCGGGCTTGGCGCCGTGAGGTGAACGACCACTGGCGGCGTCGAAACGCAACAAGGGCAACGTCCTGCCGCTGGCGCCGCACGGCGAGGTCGCCGTGTTCGGGCGCGTGCAGTGCGACTGGTTCGCCGTCGGCTACGGCTCAGGCGGCGACGTGAAAGCGCCCTACGAGGTGTCGCTGCTGGATGCGCTGCGCGAGGCTGGCGTGCTGGTGAGCGGCGAGGTGGCCGAGGTGTACGAGGCGTGGTCCGCCGCCAACCCGCCCGATCAGGGGTACTGGGGCAACTGGCCGCGACACTTCGAGGAGATGCCGCTGGACCCCGGGCTGGTGTCGCGGGCGGCGAACACGGCCGGGACCGCTGTCGTGGTGCTCGGCCGCGCAGCGGGGGAGGATCGCGAGAACGTCCTGGAGAAGGGCTCCTACTACCTCACAGACGCCGAACGGGCCATGCTGGACGCCGTCGTCGCGCGGTTCGAGCGGGTGGTGGCGATCGTCAACGCCGGCAACGTGATGGACCTCTCGTGGGCGGAGGAGTATGGGGACCGCCTCGCCGGCCTGATCCTCGCGTGGCAGGGCGGAATGGAGGGCAGCCGCGCGCTCGTCGACGTGCTGACCGGGGCCGTGTCGCCATCGGGGCGCCTCACTGACACCATCGCCGGCCGGTAAGAGGACTATCCCACCGCCGCGAACTTCGGCCACAAGGCCTACAACTGTTACGCCGAGGACGTGTTCGTCGGGTACCGCTACTTCGAGACCTTCGCGCCGGATGCGGTGCAGTTCCCGTTCGGGTTCGGGCTGTCGTACACCACCTTCGGCCACTCGGGTGTCACGTTCCAGGCGGGTGACGTGGTGCGGGTCGCGGTGGACGTAACCAACTCGGGGGCGCGAGCGTCGCGGCAGGTGGTCCAGCTCTACGTCGCAGCGCCCGACGGCGCGCTCGCGAAGCCTGCGCGGGCCCTCGTCGGCTAGGGCGTGTCTCCCAAAGATCTGGGTCGATGGGCGGGATTGTTGACTCATGTCTCGTTTTGCTGTGCTCGATGACGCTTCGTGGGCCCGGATCGAGCCGTTGATGCCGTCCTCGGACGGCCGCCGGGGGCGGCCCTTCCGTGACCACCGCGAGGTGATCGAAGGGATCATCTACCGTCTGCGGACCGGGATCGCCTGGCGGGACCTCCCCGCGTCCTTCGGCCCCTGGCAAACCGTGTGGAAGAGACACAAGCGATTCAGCACCGACGGCACCTGGGATCGCATCCACGCCCGGCTGGTCGCTGAGGCCGACGCCAAGGGCGAGGTCGACTGGACCGTCAGCGTGGACGCCACTATCAACCGCGCCCACCAACACGCCACCAACACCAAGCGCGTCGAGCGACCAGCGGGCCTCACAGGGGGCTGAATGGAGTTACAAGAACTCCTCCGCAGACCCCGCCCACGAGCCACCCGACCACGCGATCGGATGCTCCTGCGGCGGGTTGTCCACCAAGATCCATCAGCTGGTCGACGGCCGCAAACGCCCCCTGACGATCACGCTGACCGCGGGCCAGGCCGCTGACTCGCCGGTGCTGAAGTTCCTCTTGGCCGACCTCGCTGTCAAACGGCCCGGGCCAGGCCGACCACGCACCCGCCCTGAGGCGGTGCTGGGCGATAAGGCCTACTCCGGTCGCGGCAACCGGACGCTGCTGCGCAGCAAACGCATCACCGCCGTGATCCCGCAGCGGGCCGACGAGATCGGACACCGGCAACGCCGCGGGTCCGCAGGCGGACGCCCTCCAGCGTTCGACAAGGTCACCTACAAGAACCGCAACGTCGTGGAGCGCTCCTTCAACGACCACAAGCAATGGCGCGGCATCGCTACCCGATACGACAAACACGCAGCCATCTACCGAGGAGGCGTTGTCCTACGCGCGATCACCCTCTGGCTTCACGCATAAGGAGACGCGCCCTAGACTGGGTGACCCATCGACAGAGGAGACGACGCATGCGGGTGGCGATCGCCAGCGACCATACGGCCATGGAACTGCGGGAGAACGTCGCGGAACTCGTTCGGGCAATGGGCCACGAGGTCGTCGACCTCGGCACGAACGATCCGAGCCGGGCCGACTACCCGGTCTACGGCCGGGCTGTGGGCGAGGCGGTCGCGTCCGGGAAGGTCGACCGGGGCATCGCGATCTGCGGCACGGGCATCGGGATCTCCATCGCCGCCAACAAGGTGCCCGGCGTGCGCTGCGTCGTGTGCTCCGAGCCCTACTCCGCGGTGCTGTCGCGTCAGCACAACGACTCGAATGTGCTGGCCTTCGGGGCCCGGGTTGTCGGCGACGAGATGGCGAAGATGATCACCCGCGAGTGGCTCGTCACCGAGTTCGAGGGGGGCCGCCACCAGCGGCGCGTGAACCAGCTGAACGCGCTCGACGAGGGCCTGGAGATCGCCGACCAGGTGGACCCTCTGGCGTGACGTACTGAGGCCCGCGCCGCTGTCGTAACAGTTGCGTAACGACGGGTAGTCCCAGTTGGCGCGCGTTAGTACATATGGTTAACTAACAAACATGAGTCAGGCAGCGACGAGCAGGGGAGAGCGCCCCTTCGCCATCCGTCTCGGGCAGCACAAGGTGCTCCCCGAGGATGCGAGGCGCTACAACCGCTCCCTTGTCCTCTCGACCCTCTTCCACGAGGCGCCGATGAGCCGCGCGGACCTGGCGAGGGCCACCGGCCTGACCCGTGTCACGATCTCGGCGCTGGTCGCCGACCTGCTCGTCGAGCAGCTGGTCAGGGAAATGGGCGTCAGCGATGACGTCCGACCCGGCAAGCCGGCCACCCTCATCGACATCGACGACGACCACCTGTGTCTCGTGGCGATCGACCTGTCGGGCAACGAGCACTTCCGGGCCGCGCGGCTCAACCTGCACGGCGTCGTCGTCGAGCACTGTGCCGTGCCGATCCCCCAGGATCTGGGCGATGCCCTCGGCGTCATCGTCGACCTGGCAGCCGACATGGTCGCACGGGCGCCCGCTCGGGTGCTCGGCGTCGGCGTCGGCGCGCCCGGCATCGTCAACCACGACGGTGTCGTCCTCAAGGCCTCCAACCTCGGCTGGGAGTCGGTCGACCTGGCCGGGGAGTTGCGCCACGCGACCGGTGTCCCAGCCATCGTCACCAACGACGCGAACGCTGCCGTGCTCGGCGAGTTCACGTTCGCGGACGCAGCCGAGGACGTTCTCCTCATCCGCGTCGGCCGCGGCGTCGGTTCCGGACTGCTCGTCTCCGGCCGCGTGCTGGACGGCGCGCATCTCGCCGGCGGCGAACTCGGCCACGTCACCGTCGGCACCGACGGCGGTCCCCTGTGCGGCTGCGGCAAGCTCGGCTGCCTCGAGGCGTGGCTCTCCGAGCCCGCACTCACCGCCCGCCTGTCGACCGGTCACCAGGACGCGCTGCGTGTTGCAGGGGAACGGCTCGGTATCGCCCTTGCGCCGGTCGTCGGCGTACTGGACATCTCGGAGGTCCTCCTCTCTGGCCCCTCGGAGCTGCTTGACGGCGAGCTCCGTGAGGCCGCGACCGAGACCCTGGAGTCTCGCATCCTGACCCGGTTCCACGGGGTCACAGTGCGGATGGCGGGGGAAGGCGACGACATCGTGCTGCGCGGTGCCGCCGTCCAGGTTCTCTCTTCGCAGCTCGGGGTCTTCTGACCTCAGCTGCCACGGCAGCACCCTTCAGGGAAACAACCAACGAAGTTACACACCACCTAGGAAAATGGAGTCAGGCAATGAAGCTCAAGCTTTCGGCCGTTGCCCTCGTCGGGGCTTCCGCTCTCGCGCTCAGCGCATGCGGAGCCAACACCACCGCGGAGTCCACGTCGGACGCCACCACATCCGCTGGCGCCGCCACCGGCGACATCCGCGTCTGGCTCGTCGGTGACACCGACACGCCGCAGGACGCGCGGGACTACCTCAAGAAGACCTTCGAGGAGCAGAACCCGGGATCGACCCTGACCATCGAGGTCCAGCAGTGGACCGGTCTCGTCGACAAGCTCACCACCTCGCTGTCCAGCAACGACAGCCCCGACATCGTGGAGATGGGTAACACCCAGGCCGCCGCCTTCACCTCGGCCGGTGCGCTGCTCGACCTGAGCGACATCCAGGACTCCCTCGGCGGTGACGACCTGCTGCCCGGCTTCGTCGAGGCCGGCTCGTACGACGGCAAGCTCTTCGCGGCGCCGTACTACTCCGGTGCGCGCGTGGTGTTCTACAACACCGAGCAGTACAAGGAAGCCGGCGTCGAGGTCCCGACCACGCTCGACGAGTACGTCTCCAACGCCGTGACCATCAACGAGAAGCTCGACGACGTCGCGGGTGTCTGGTTCCCGGGTAAGGACTGGTACAACGCGCTCCCGTTCATCTGGGAGAACGGCGGCCAGATCGCCGTGCAGAACGATGACGGCTCGTGGGACGCCCAGTTCTCCAGCGCCGAGTCCCTGGCAGGCATCGCCCAGGTCCAGACGCTGATGACCGAGGGCACCACCGCACCCAAGGACGGCGACGAGACCGACGCCTGGGTCCCGCTGCGCACCTCGAAGTCCGCCACCCTGTCCGCCCCGAGCTGGGCGTACTGGTCCATCGTCGCTGACGAGGACGGCAACGACACCGACGTGACCGATTCGCTCGGCTACTTCGCCCTCCCGGGCAAGGACGGCGGCGCCGCCTCCGTGTTCGCGGGTGGCTCCAATGTCGGGATCTCGGCCAAGTCCGCCAACGTCGACCTGTCCAAGGCCGCGCTGGAGATCATGCTGAGCGACGAGTACCAGACCATCCTCGCCGAGAACGGGCTGGTTCCTGCGAAGACCAGCCTCGGCTCCAAGGTCGCCGGCGCGACGCCCGAGCTCGCCTCCATCATCGCCGAGGCCGCCGCCTCCGCGAAGCTGACCCCCGCCAGCCCGAACTGGGCCGAGGTCGAGGCACAGGGCCTCCTGCAGGACTTCTTCGTCCAGATCGCAAACGGCGGCGACGCCGCCACGCTGGCTGCGGAGCTGGACACCAAGATCGAGTCGATCCTCAACGCCTGATCCCATCAGAACCCGATGCGGGGCCCGGAGAGGGTCGTCCCTCCGGGCCCCGCGTCATCCCCACGACCCTCCCACTGCAGAAAGGCTCACCGGAATGCTCGCGACCAGTGATGCCCGCGCCACCACCGAGGTGGACACGCCACGTAGCCGACGTCCGCAGCTGACCCCGATGCTGCTCCTGGCCCCGGCATTCATCATGCTGGCCATCTTCATCGGCTGGCCCGTCGTACAAATGATCGTGATGAGCTTCCAGGAGTACGGACGCGCCCAGATCTTCGGCGCCGACCCTGAGTTCATCGCGCTGGGCAACTACACCAAGGTCCTGACCGATCCGATCTTCTGGGCCGTGCTCGGGCGCAGCGTTGCGCTCGCCGCGGTCTGTGTCGTGGCCACGATGGTGCTGGGCATGGCCATCGCCGTCATGATGACCAAGCTCGGCAAGCTCATGCGCACCGTCGTGTCCGTCGGGCTGCTGCTCGCGTGGGCGATGCCCGCGCTGACCGCCACGATCGTGTGGGGGTGGATCTTCGACACGTCCTATGGACTCGTCAACTGGCTGATGACCAAGCTCACGGGAGACAACTGGTTCGGTCACTCGTGGCTGATCGACCCGCTCAGCTTCTTCGGCGTCGCGGCCATCATCATCGTCTGGGGCGCCATCCCGTTCGTGGCCCTCAGCCTCTACGCCGGCCTGACGCAGGTGCCGTCCGAGGTGCTCGAGGCCGCATCGCTCGACGGGGCGAACGGCTGGCGGCGCTTCGTCAACGTCACCTTCCCCTACATCCGCTCCATCGTGATCGTCGTCCTGATCCTGCAGATCATCTGGGACCTGCGCGTGTTCGCGCAGATCTACGCGCTGCAGACCATCGGCGGCATCCGGGAGCAGACCAACACCATCGGCGTCTACATCTACACCGAGTCGATGGCCTCCGGCCGACTCGGCACCGGCGGCGCCATCTCCGTCATCCTTGTCGCGATCCTGCTGGCGATCTCGGCCTACTACATCCGCCTGACCCTGAGGAACGAGGACTGACATGAAAGGCTCACTGCTTTCCAGGTCCCTGCTGAACATCGCAGCCGTCATCGTGTTCGTGTGCTCGGTGTTCCCCGTCTACTGGATGGTCAACACCTCGATGCTGCCCGGCGCCAAGATCAAGTCGACGAGGCCGTCGTTCCTGCCCGAGTCGCTGAACTTCTCCAACTACGCCACCGCCCTCGGCGACGGCTTCATCCCGGCCATGTGGATGTCGCTGGCAGTGACCGGACTGACGCTCGTCACCGCGCTGGTGTTCGCCTTCATGGCGGCGCTGGCGCTGTCGAGGTTCACCTTCCGCTCGCGCAAGTCGCTGATCGTCGCCGTACTCGTCATCCAGATGGTGCCTGCAGAGGCCCTCATCATCTCCATGTTCCGCCTGCTCGACGGCTGGCACCTGGTCAACACGGTTCTCGGCCTGTCGGCCGTCTACATCGCCATGGTCCTGCCGTTCACGATCTGGACCCTGCGCGGTTTCGTCCAGGGAGTGCCCGCAGACCTCGAGGAGGCCGCCCAGATCGACGGCTGTTCCAAGGCGGGCGCGTTCTGGCGGATCACGTTCCCGCTGCTCGCCCCCGGCCTGGTGTCCACCGGCATCTTCGCCTTCATCCAGGCCTGGAACGAGTTCGTCTTCGCGCTGGTCATCATGACGCGGGAGGAGAGCCAGACCCTCCCGATCTGGCTGCGGTCCTTCCTCCAGGCCACCAAGGCCACCGACTGGTCGGTCGTCATGGCAGGCTCGACGCTGATGGCCCTGCCCGTGGTGATCTTCTTCCTGATCGTTCAGGGCAGGATGACGTCGTCCATGACCTCCGGCGCCGTCAAGGGCTGAGCAACAACCAAGGACCGAGATGCAACACCTTCCCCTCATCCCCGCACCGACCCGCATCGAGATCGCCGACGGCGCGTTCCGGCTCGTCGCGACCACTCCGGTCAGCGGGGAGCTGGCCGACCTGCTCGCCGACGAGCTGCACACCATCACCGGAGCGCGCCCGCACGTGGGCGGTCACGGCAAGATCCGGCTCCGGATCTCGGGGGAGGGGAGGTCGGAGTCCTATCACCTGACGGTCACCGAGCACCGGGTCACCCTCACTGGCGCCGACCGCGCCGGCCTGCGGTACGGCATCTGGACGCTCGTCCAGGCCGTCCGCCGGTCCGGAGAAGGCTGGGAGATCCCGGCCCTCGACATCCACGACGCGCCCCGGTTCGCCTACCGCGGCTTCATGATCGATGTGGTGCGTCACTTCTTCGACGTCGCCACGGTCGAGACGCTGATCGACCGCGCCGCCCGTCTGAAGCTCAACGCGCTGCACCTGCACCTCAGCGACGACCAGGGCTGGCGGCTCGAGATCGCCTCGCGACCCGAGCTGACCGCGAAGGCGTCGGGGACCGCGGCCTTCGGGGATTCCGGCGGCCACTTCACGCAAGCCGACTATGCACGGATCGTCGCCCACGCGGCCTCCTACGACATGATCGTCGTGCCGGAGATCGACCTGCCCGGCCACACGCACGCCGTCGGCGTCGCCTATCCGGACCTCGTCGAGGAGCCCGTTCTCACCCGAGAGATGCTCGACACGGTCGAGGCCTTCGGCGGCGACGTGCCCGTCAAGGGCGAACCCTGCACCTCCATCCCCGTTGGCTTCTCGCAGCTGCGCATCCACCATGAGCCCACCTACGACTTCCTCGCCGACGTGCTCGGGGAGGTCGCCGCGCTGACCCCGGGCCCGCTGGTGCACGTCGGCGGTGACGAGTGCCTCGGCACAGACCCGGCGGACTTCGCGTACTTCATGGAGCGAGTCACCACACTGGTGGCCGGCCTCGGCAAGACGCCGGTGGTCTGGCACGAGGCGGGCGCGGCCGAGGGCCTGGCCCGCGGGACGGTCGGTCAGTTCTGGGGGCTCCGGTCCAACGACGAGCAGGTCGCCGCGAAGGCCCGCACGTTCCCGGAGCGGGGCGGCGGCGTCATCCTGTCCCCGGCAGACGCGATCTACCTCGACATGAAGTACGACGAGGACGAGCCCCTCGGCCTGACATGGGCGGGCTTCGTGAGCCTCGAACAGTCCTACGACTGGGACCCCGCGACCCTGATCGACGGCATAGGCGAGGACGCCGTGCTCGGCGTCGAGGCTCCCACCTGGACGGAGAAGCTCACCAGCCTGGAGGAACTCGACCACATGATGTTCCCGCGCATCGCCTCGGCGGCCGAGATCGGCTGGTCTCCGGCCCCTGAGGGGCACGCCTGGCGGACCTGGACGTCCTTCTCCGGCCGCCTCGCGGGCATCGCACCGCTGTGGGAGGCACAGGGCATCGCGTTCCACCGGGCGCCCGGGGTTGACTGGCGCTGACCCACCGGCGACCGCCGGCCCCGCCGACCCCGGCTCCCGGGCCGGCGGGGTCGCTCGTTAGGATCGATGCTGCTTCGGACCCCCGAATGACGCCACCGACCAGGGATCCCCACCGCATGAGCGACACCAGACTCTTCCCCGGGCAGGTCTTCATCCAGACCGTGCTCGAGGCCGCCGAGACCAAGGACACCATGTCCAGGCGGATCAAGGGCCCCTACCTGATGCGAGCGGCCATGGCCGGCCTGCTGATCGGGATCCTGTACGTGGCGCACTACCAGATCGTCGCGACGTTCACCGACCTCGGCGGAGTCGACTTCTCCGGGGTCGGGAAGATCCTCGGAGCGGCGGTCTTCGGCTGGGCCCTGGTATTCATCTACCTGACCAAGTCGGAGCTACTGACCTCCAACATGATGCTGACCTCGGTGGCCGTCTACCACCGGCGCATCACGCCCTCCCGCCAACTCGGCATCCTGTCGCTGTGCCTGCTCGGCAACGCGCTGGGCGGCCTCGTTCTGGCGCTCATGCTGAAGGGCAGCACGATCGTCACGGGCGGCCTGTTGGAGGCAATGCAGCACTCGGTCGACGTGAAGCTCGGCTACACCACCTCCATGCTGGGCCTGAGCGACCTCTTCTTCCGCGCCGTGCTCTGCAACCTGCTGATCAACATCGCGATGCTGGTGGTCTACAACGGCTACCTCAAGGACTACCTCGCCATCATCATCTCGATGCTGTCCGCGGTGTTCCTCTTCGTCTTCCTCGGGCTGGAGCACTCCGTCGCCAACACGGTGCTGTTCATGGTGGTCGGGCTCCAGGGCGAGGTCGCCGTCGGCGCAGCCGCGCTGAACGTCGGGGTGGCTCTGCTCGGCAACTTCGTTGGCGGAGGGGTGCTGATCGGGTTCTACTACGCCTTCCTCAACGACCCCCGGCGGGGCCGCACGACCGACTGAGGCACGGGCGCGGGGACCCAGGCGCGTGGGTGAGGTCGCCTTCGGCCAGGGTCGCGTCCGGGTCCCCGGAGCGTGCCCCGGCCACGATGTCGGCCGCATGGGCGGGTGAGACGGCGGTCATCAGCTGCAGCCAGTGCTCCGGGGACCTGATCCCGCCGCCGGACCAGCAGTGGTCTCCAGCACCTCGACCATCAGATCCACCAGATCGGCGTTGAGCTAGGCGGCCTGGCCCGCGATGAAGCCCGCGCGCTGGGAGGCGAACTCCCACGCGCCTGCTCCCGCGTCCTCATAGAATCCATGTCGAATCACACACCCGTGCGAATCCAGGGACAAGGATTCCCGCCCCCGAAAACCGTTCAAAGTCCGGCCCATTTAGCGGCGGGCCGACTCGGCACCGGTGGTTGGCGTGATCGGGAAGGGTGCCCGGCCGGGTGTCCGGCCGTCGCGACGGGACGGGTAAGGTGGGGCCGGAGCGCGCATCTCTAGGAGGACTCGTTGTCGGATTCGTTCGTCCACCTGCACTGCCACACCGAGTTCTCCATGCTGGACGGTGCGGCCAGGATCAAGGACCTCTTCAGCGGAGCCGAGCAGATGAAGATGCCGGCGCTGGCGATCACCGACCACGGCAACCTGTACGGGGCCTACGAGTTCTACAAGGCGTCCAAGGCTTTCGATGTCAAGCCCATCATCGGGCTCGAGGCGTACCTGACGCCCCGCACGCACCGCTCCGAGCGAAAGCGGGTCCAGTTCGGCGACGGCACGGGCGACGACGTCGCCTCCAAGGGTGCCTACACCCACATGACGATGTGGGCCGCCGACAAGGTCGGCATGCACAATCTGTTCAAGCTGTCGACGTACTCGTCGTTGGAGGGCTTCTTCTACAAGCCGCGCGCCGACCGGGAGCTCCTCAACACCTACGGCAAGGGGCTGATCGCCACCACCGGCTGCCCCTCCGGCGAGGTGCAGACGTTCCTGCGGCTCGGCCAGTACGACAACGCCGTGGCCGCCGCCGCCGAGTTCCGCGACATCTTCGGCGAGGGGAACTTCTACGTCGAGCTGATGGATCACGGGCTCGAGATCGAGACCCGGGTGCGCAAGGGCCTCCTGCAAGTTGCCAGGGACCTGAGCCTGCCGTTGGTCGCCACCAATGACCTCCACTACGTGCACGCCGAGGACGCCGACTCACACGACACCCTGCTGTGCGTGTCGGCCGGCTCCCGCAAGGCCCAGGCCGACCGGTTCCGCTTCGACGGCAACGGCTACTACCTGAAGAGCCCCGCGGAGATGCGGCACCTCTTCCGCGACTTCCCCGAGGCCTGCGACAACACGCTGGCGATCGCCGAGCGCGTCGAGACGAGCTTCGACGAGGGCATCGGCACCTACATGCCGCGCTTCGACGTGCCGCCGGGCGAGACGGAGGAGTCCTGGTTCAAGAAGGAGGTCGAGCGGGGACTGCACGTCCGCTACCCGAACGGCATCCCGCAGGAGGTGCTGGACAGGGCCGAGTTCGAGACGGGCATCATCGTCCAGATGGGGTTCTCCGGCTACTTCCTCGTCGTCGCGGACTTCATCAACTGGGCCAAGCACAACGGGGTCCGCGTCGGCCCCGGCCGAGGCTCCGGAGCTGGCTCGATGTGCGCGTACGCCATGCGCATCACCGACCTCGACCCGCTCGAGCACGGCCTGCTCTTCGAGCGCTTCCTCAACCCCGAGCGCGTCTCGATGCCCGACTTCGACATCGACTTCGATGATCGCCGCCGCGGCGAGGTCATCAACTACGTCACCGAGAAGTACGGCAGCGAGTACGTTGCGCAGATCATCACCTACGGCTCCATCAAGGCGAAGGCCGCCGTTAAGGACGCCGCCCGCGTCCTCGACATGCCCTTCGCCATCGGCGAGCAGATCACCAAGGCCATGCCGCCGGACGTGATGGGCAAAGGCGTGCCCCTGGGCGACCTGTTCAACGAGGAGCACAAGCGCTACGCCGAGGGCGCCGAGTTCCGCGAGCTGTACCAGTCCAACGCCGACGTGCGCACGGTCGTCGACACAGCCCGCGGCATCGAGGGCCTCAAGCGCCAGTGGGGCGTGCACGCCGCCGGCGTCATCATGAGCCGGGCACCCCTCGCCGACGTCGTGCCGCTGATGAAGCGAGAGGCCGACGGCGCCATCATCACGCAGTTCGACTATCCAGGCTGCGAGTCCCTCGGCCTGATCAAGATGGACTTCCTCGGGCTGCGCAACCTCACGGTGCTCGCCGACGCGCTGCACAACATCGAGTTGAACCGGGGCATCCAGGTCGAGCTCGAGAGCCTCGCGCTCGACGACGAGAAGACATTCACCCTGCTCCAGCGCGGCGACACGCTCGGCGTGTTCCAGCTCGACGGCGGCCCCATGCGGGCGCTGCTGCGATCCATGCAGCCGGACTGCTTCGACGACATCTCCGCCGTTGGCGCGCTCTACCGCCCCGGCCCCATGGGTGCGGACTCGCACAACAAGTACGCGCGCCGCAAGACCGGCCGCGAGCCGGTGGAGCCGATCCACCCGGAGCTCGCGGAACCGCTGGAGTCCATCCTGGGCGAGACCTACGGCCTGATCGTGTACCAGGAGCAGGTCATGGCTATCGCGCAGAAGCTCGCCGGCTACACGCTCGGCGGCGCGGACATGCTCCGCCGCGCGATGGGCAAGAAGAAGAAGTCCGAGCTGGACAAGCAGTACGCGACCTTCTCGGCCGGCATGATCGAGCGCGGCTACTCCAAGGACGCCATCCAGACCCTGTGGGACATCCTGCTGCCGTTCTCCGACTACGCGTTCAACAAGGCCCACTCGGCCGCCTACGGGCTCGTGTCCTACTGGACGGCCTGGCTCAAGGCCAACTACCCCGTCGAGTACATGGCCGCTCTGCTGCAGTCGGTCCGCGACGACAAGGACAAGTCCGCCCTCTACCTGGCGGAGTGCCGCCACATGGGCATCGAGGTGCTGCCCCCGGACGTGAACTCCTCGGAGGTGGCCTTCACACCCGTCGGGGAGCACATCCGATTCGGCATGGGTGCGGTGCGCAACGTGGGCGACAAGGTGGTCACGGCGTGGGTCCAGGAGCGCACGAGGCTGGGACCGGCGAAGGACTTCTACGACTTCCTGGACAAGGCTCCGCTGCTGATGTGCAACAAGCGCGTCGTGGAGTCGCTGGTCAAGGCGGGCGCCTTCGACGAGCTCGGGCACACGCGCCGGTCCCTGATGGGGATCTTCGAGGCGGCGGTGGACTCGATCATCGACCTCAAGAAGAACGCCGAGAACGGCCAGGACGGCTTCGACTTCGGCTTCGACGACGGGGCGGGCGCCGACGAGGCCAGCCCGCTGCACGAGGCCGTCCCGGACGTCGACGAGTGGGACCGCCGCACCAAGCTGGCGTTCGAGCGGGAGATGCTCGGCCTGTACGTCTCCGACCATCCACTCAACGGGCTCGAACACGTGCTGCAGGCCAACAGCGACCGCTCCATCGCCTCCGCCGTCGCCGAGGACGGCTACCGCGGCAACACCAAGCTGTGCGGACTGATCACCTCGGTCAACCGTCGCGTGAACAAGGCCGGCAACATCTGGGCGCAGGTGGTTCTCGAGGACCTCGGCAACTCGATCGAGGTCACGGTGTTCCCACGGGTCTACGACCAGGTCGCGATGCACCTCGCGCCGGACACCATCGTGGCCGTCGACGGCGTCGTCGAGTCCGGCGAGGACAGGGGACGCATGCGAGCGCAGAACGTCATCGCCCCGCATGTCAGCGCTGAGGGCAACGTCGGGCCGCTCGCGTTGACCCTGCCCGCCGTGCGCTGCACGCCGGGCGTGGTCGGCAGGCTCAAGTCGATCCTCGCGCAGTACCCCGGCGCGGCCGAGGTCCACCTCAACCTCCGGACGGGGGAGCAGATCAAGACGTTCAGGCTCGGAGACGGCTTCCGCGTCGAACTCACCTCTGCGCTGTTCGCCGACCTCAAGGCCGTGCTCGGCCCATCGTGTGTCGGCGTCGGGAGGGAGAGCTCGTGACAGGCTCAGAGGAGATCGTCACCGCCCCCCGCAACCCCGGGCAGCTGGCGCTCCCGTGGGACCGGACGCTGTGGCGGCTCATCGTCTACATCGCAGGCTCCGTCGTGCTCGGCGCGGCGGCGGGACTCCTGTGGTCCGCCGTGACCCCCCGGGCCAGCTACACCGTGCTGGAGGATCTGTCCGCGTCCATCTCGGAGCGCGGCCAGGCGGAGATCGTCGCGGCGGATGTCACGTTCACGTTCATCACGGCCGTGCTGGGGCTGCTCGTCGGGGTGATCGGCTGGCTGATGCTGCACCGCCGCGGTTGGTGGGTCATCGTCGCCACCCTCGTTGCGGCCATCGCCTCCTCGGTGATGGCGTGGCGCTTCGGGGTCAGCGTCGGCCCGCACGATTTCGTGGAGCGGCTCGCCTCGGCAGGAGCCGGCGACGTGGTGGAGGTGGACCTGACCCTCCGGTCGATGTCCGCGCTGCTGATCGCACCGTTCGCCGCGATCATCCCCATCATGCTCCTGTCCGCTTTCTGGCCCGAGGCCGCCGGCGATCAGGACGAGGCGACGCTCCCACTAGACTAACCGCGTGCTGAGAACTCTTGACCTGACAGGCGTCGACGGTGCCTACCGGACCCTCCTGCCGCGCGGCAGTTTCGACGTGGAGGCCGCTGTCGCCGTCGTGCATCCCATCGTCGCGGACGTCGCGGATCGGGGAGCCGAGGCCCTGCTGGAGTACTCGGAGAAGTTCGACCACGTCGTCCCGCCGTCGCTGAGGGTCGGAGCAGCCGACCTCCGGAAGGCCGCCGACGAGCTCGACCCGCAGCTGAGGGAGGCGTTCCTCGAGTCGATCCGCCGCCGCCGCGAGGTGGCCGGAGCCCTCGAACTCGATCCCGATCCCGGGCCCGCCATCCTGGCCGACGGAGCCAGCGTCGGGCTCCGCAACATCCCCGTCGAGCGCGTCGGCCTCTACGTGCCGGGCGGGCTCGCCCCGCTGGCCTCCAGCGTGATCATGAACGTCGTGCCCGCCCAGGTCGCCGGCGTCACCTCCATCGCAGTCGCCTCGCCCCCGCAGCGCGAGTTCGGCGGGCTGCCGCACCCCAGCATCCTCGCCGTCTGCGCCCTGCTCGGCGTCGAGGAGGTCTACGCCGTCGGCGGTGCCCAGGCCATCGCCATGTTCGCGCATGGCGTCGAGGGCCTCTGCGATCCCGTCTCGCTCATCACGGGCCCCGGCAACATCTACGTCGTGGCGGCCAAGCGTCTCGTGCGCGGCCTGGTCGGCATCGACTCCGAGGCCGGCCCCACCGAGATCGCCGTCGTGGCGGACGACACGGCGGACCCTGCGTTCGTGGCGGCCGACCTGATCTCGCAGGCCGAGCACGATCCCATGGCGGCGTCCGTTCTGATCACCGACTCGACCGCGCTGACCGAGAAGGTGGTCGCCGAGGTCGAGCGACAGGTCGTCGGCCAGCTGCACGAGGAGCGCATCCGGACCGCGTTGACCGGCAGGCAGTCCGCCGTCGTGCTCGTCCGCGACCTCGACCAGGCCGTGGCTGTCGCCGACGCCTACGCCGCGGAGCACCTCGAGATTCAGACGGCCGACGCGCGCGCGGTCGCCGCGCGCATCCGCAACGCCGGCGCGATCTTCGTCGGCGGCTACTCGCCGGTGTCGCTCGGCGACTACTCGGCCGGCTCCACCCACGTGCTGCCCACCGCAGGCTGCGCCTGCCACAGCTCCGGGCTGAGCGTGCGCTCGTTCATGCGTACGGTCCACGTCATCGACTACTCGCAGGCCGGCCTGATGGACCTTGCCGACGGCATCGAGAGGTTCGCACAGGCGGAGAACCTCCCCGGCCACGCGGCCGCCGTCACGGTCAGGAGGCCACGGTGAGCTTCTCCCTGAACGACCTGCCGCTGCGCGCCGACCTCGTGGGCGAGGAGCCCTACGGTGCCCCCCAGCTCGACGTGCCCGTGGTGCTGAATGTCAACGAGAACCCGTACCCGCCGTCCCCGCTGATCCGCCAGGAGATGGCCGCGGCTGTCGTCCGGGCAGCGGGTGGGCTCAACCGCTACCCGGACCGCGAGGCCCTCGGGCTGCGCACCGACCTCGCCGCGTACCTCGGCCACGGCCTGACCGCCGACAACATCTGGGCGGCCAACGGATCCAACGAGGTCATGAGCCACCTGCTCACCGCCTTCGGCGGCCCGGGGCGCTCTGTCCTGACCTTCACGCCCACCTACTCCATGTACCCGGAGTACGCGCGCAACACGTTCACGGGCTACGTGACCGAGCCGCGCAACCCGGACTTCACGCTCACGGCCGACCTCGTCCTCGACGCCGTGCAGCGGCACGATCCGACGGTCGTGGTGATCACGACGCCGAACAACCCGACCGGCACGTCGGTGGGCCTTGAGGTGTTCGAGGCCGTGCTGGCCGGCTCGGACGCCATCGTTGTGGCGGACGAGGCCTACCAGGAGTTCTCGGGGCGCCCGAGCGCGCTGGAGCTGCTGGCCGAGAGCCCCCGCCTCGTCGTGTCGCGCACCATGAGCAAGGCGTTCGCGCTGGCGGGCGGCCGCGTCGGCTACCTGGCCGCACACCCCGCGATCGTCGACGCCTGCCGCATCGTGAGGCTGCCCTACCACCTGAGCGCCCAGACGCAGGCCGTCGCCCGCGTCGCGCTGGCCCACGCCGACGAGCTGCTCGCGCAGGTCCGGTCGCTGGCCGCCGAAGCCCGCTCCTTCGAGGCGTGGGCCCGCGAGCACGGCTACGACGTCGTCGACTCGGAGGCCAACTTCACGCTCATCGGCCGGTTCCCGGACCGCCACCGCGTGTGGCAGGACCTCCTGGACCGCGGCATCCTCATCCGCGAGACCGGCCCCGACGGGTTCCTGAGGGTCTCCGCAGGCACCCCCCAGGAGATGAACCTCCTCAAGCACGCGCTCGAGGACCTCGACCCCACCCGCGAAGGGAGCAGGCCATGAGCCGCACCGCCACCGTCACCCGCACCACGAGCGAGTCCGAGATCACCGTCTCCATCGACCTCGACGGTACTGGAGCATCCACGATCTCGACCGGCGTCGGCTTCTACGACCACATGCTCACGGCGCTTGCGAAGCACTCGCTCATCGACATCGAGGTCGCCGCGACCGGGGACCTGCACATCGACGGCCACCACACCGTCGAGGACGTCGCCATCTGCCTCGGACGGGCCCTGAAGGAGGCGCTCGGCGACAAGTCGGGCATCCGTCGTTACGGGCACGCCGTGATCCCGCTGGACGAGGCCATCGCCGACGTCGTGGTCGACGTCGCCGGCCGCCCCTACGTGACCTGCACCGGGGAGCCCGACGGCCAGGTCTACGCCCGCATCGGCGGCAGCGGCGTGCCCTACGCCGGGTCCATGACCTACCACGTCTTCGAGGCCCTGGCCCTCAACGCCGGCCTCTGCCTGCACCTGCGGCTGCTCGCCGGCCGTGACCCGCACCACATCGTCGAGGCCGAGTTCAAGGCCCTGGCCAGGGCGCTGCGCGAGGCCGTCGAACCCGACCCCCGCCAGACGGGGGTGCCCAGCACCAAGGGAGCGCTGTGAGTCCCCGCATCGGGCTCTTCGACTACGGCTCCGGCAACCTGCACTCGGCCCGTCGGGCGTTCGCCAACGCCGGGGCCGACGTCGTCCTCACCGGCGACCTCGACGAGCTTGCCGGCTGCGACGGACTCGTCGTGCCGGGCGTCGGGGCCTTCGCGACCTGCATGACGGGGCTCAGTCAGGCGGGGGGTGTCGAGCTGATCCGCGACTGGGTCGCGTCCGGGCGGCCGCTGCTCGGCATCTGCGTCGGACACCAGGTGCTGTTCGAGCTGGGAACCGAGCACGGCACGAGTATCGCCGGCCTCGGGATTCACCGCGGCACCGTGTCGCAACTTGCGGCCAGGCGGCTTCCGCACATGGGCTGGAACACCGTGGAGGCCCCCGACGGCTCGCGCCTGTTCGCTGGCGTCGAACGCAGCCGTTTCTACTTCGTGCACAGCTATGCGGCAACTCCCGTCGCAGGCGATGGGCTCGTGACGACCGCCAGGCACGAGGACGCCGTCTTCGTGGCCGCTCTGGAGAGCGGACCCGTGTCGTCGACGCAGTTCCACCCGGAGAAGTCCGGGGCCGCCGGGGCAAGGCTGATCTCCAACTGGCTCGGCCAGCTCTGAGGCATCCCGCCCCGCCCGCGACCGGCCGGAATCAGGGGCGGCGTCCGCTAGGGTGACGTGTCGTGGAGAAGTTGCAGTTGTTGCCCGCCGTCGACGTGCAGGGCGGTCAGGCCGTCCAGCTGGTCCAGGGAGTCGCAGGCACGCAGAAGGAGTTCGGTGACCCGCTGACCGCGGCGCTTCGCTGGCAGGAGGGCGGCGCCTCCTGGCTGCACCTCGTCGATCTCGACGCCGCCTTCGGGCGAGGCTCCAACGCCGACCTCCTCCGCGACATCGTCGGCCGGCTGGACCTCAACGTCGAGCTGAGCGGCGGGATCCGCGACGACGAGACCCTGCAGCGCGCGCTGTCGACCGGCGCCCGCCGCGTCAACATCGGCACTGCCGCCCTGGAGAACCCACAGTGGTGCGACCGGGTCGTCGGCACCTACGGCGACCGCGTCGCCATCGGCCTCGACGTGCGAGGCGAGAACCTCGCCGCGCGCGGCTGGACCACCGAGGGCGGCCCGTGGATGGAGACGCTCGACCGCCTGGTCGCGGCAGGCTGTGAGCGCTTCGTCGTGACGGATGTCAACTCCGACGGCATGCTGACCGGCCCCAACACCGAGCTGCTCACTGCAGTCGCGCGGCGCAGCGGCCGCAAGGTCATCGCGTCCGGCGGCATCGCCACCCTCGACAACCTCCGCGACCTCCGCGCCCTGGTCGACGACGGCATCGAAGGGGCCATCATCGGGACCGCGCTCTACGTCGGGCGGTTCACCCTCGCCGATGCGCTGGCCGTCGCTGAGGGCGACGCGTGATGTCGACCCCTCCGGCGAGCACCTTCGGGACCGTCGACGGCGTAGCGTTGCACACGCCGCCGCTGCTAGAGGGCCGCATCCGCGACCTGCTGGCCGGAAGCAAGATCGTTATGACCGGCGTCACCGGTTTCATCGGCGAGCAGATGCTCTGGACCGTGTTGAGCGAATGTCCCGACACGACCACCGGCGTCATCGTCCGGCCCAAGGGCTCCGTGACGGCCCAGCAGCGCGTCGCCTCGCTGCTGAAGAAGAAGATCTTCGCCGACCTCGTGGCCGAGGCCGGCTCGGTCGAGCAGCTGATGGCCGACCGTGTCCAGGTCATCCCGGGTGACCTGCCCGACGTGCCGGAGCTGCCGCGAGACACCGACGTGCTCGTCCACTGCGCGGGCGATGTGTCCTTCGACCCGCCCATCGACCAGGCCTTCCGGACCAACGTCCTGGGGGCACGCTCGCTGCTGACGCGCCTGAGGGAGGCGTGCTCCGACGAGAACGGCGACCTGACACGCATCCCGCACTACGTGCACATCTCCACCGCCTACACGGCCGGCCGGCGCCGCGGCGCCATCCCGGAGGCCGCGCACATCCACACGATCGACTACGAGGCAGAGACGCGGGCCGCGCTCGCGATGGCCGAGCACGTCGAGGCCCGGTCGCGCACCGCCGAACAGCTCGCCGTGCTGCGCAAGGAGGCCGAGGCCGAGCACCGCCAGGCTGGCTACCTCACCACCAGCGAGGACACCGAGCGCCGCCGCAAGGAATGGGTCAAAGCCGAGCTGGTCAAGGCCGGCACCGAGCGCGCCCGCTCGCTGGGCTGGACGGACGTCTACACGTTCGCCAAGGCGCTGGGGGAGCGCGTCGTCGCGGACCTCGGGTCCGAGTTCCGGGTCTCCGTGGTGCGCCCCGCGATCGTCGAGTCCTCCCTGCGGTTCCCCTACGCCGGGTGGATCGAGGGCTTCAAGATGGCCGACCCGATCATCCTCGCCTACGGCCGCGGCCAGCTGCCCGAGTTCCCCGCCTCGCCCGACGCCGTCATCGACATCATCCCCTGCGACTACGTCGTCAACGCGATCGTCGCCGTTTGCGCAACGCGGCCCACTGTCGGTGAGCCCGAGTACTACCACCTGTCCTCCGGGGCCAGGAACCCGCTCACGTTCCGCGGCGTCTACGAGCAGGTGCGGCGCTACTTCTCGGAGCACCCCTACACCAGCGGTCAGGGGTCGACCCCGCTGGCGACCTGGACGTTCCCGGGAGCCGAGCCCGTCGAGAAGTTGATGTGGGTCGCCGACAAGGGCGTGAAGGTCGGCAACCGGCTGCTGAGCTTCGCCCCACGCGGTCGGCGGACCCGTACGTGGGCGACCGCCCTGGACTCCTCGCGCAAACAGCTCGACTTCCTCGGCAAGTACCTCAGCCTCTACGGCGAGTACCTGCAGTCCGAGCTGCACTTCGTCGACGACTGCACGCTGGCCCTGCACCGTTCGCTGCACGCCGACGACGCCGAGCGCTTCGGCTTCGACTCCGCGGACTTCAGCTGGGACCACTACCTGCAGGACGTGCACATCCCGGCGATCACCGACCCCGTCAAGCGGCTCGAGGCGGCCCGTAAGCGGCGCAACGCCAGGTCCACGACGTACCGGGACCTGAAGCCCACCGAGCCCGGCACGGTGCTCGCGGCCTTCGACCTCGACGGCACCGTGATGGCCACCAACGTCGTCGAGACGTACCTGTGGGCTCGGCTGCCCGAACTCTCCCCGCTCCGCCGGGCCGCGGAGCTCGCCCGGGTCGCGGCGCAGCTGCCGCTCTACCTGGGCGCCGAGCGACGCGACCGCGGCGTGTTTCTCCGCTCCATGTACCGCCGCTACGCGGGCGCCGACCTGGCCCGGTTGGAGGGCTTCGTCGACGACAGGCTGTCGCCGCTGATCCTCGACCGGATGTCCCCGGAGGCCATCCGACGGATCCGCGAGCACCGCGACGCCGGTCACACCACCATCCTGCTCACCGGCGTGATCCGCCCCCTGACGCGGCCCTTCGAGGGGCTCTTCGACACGATCGTCGCCGCGGAACTCGCGACGGACGCCGAGGGGAAGTGCACCGGGTTCCTCAGCGGCCCCCCGATGGTCGGGGAGTCGCGCTCGGCCTGGCTGGCCCACTACGCGCAGCTGCACGGCATCGACCTGGCGAAGAGCTACGCCTACGCCGACAGCCACGTGGACTACCCGATGCTTCATGCGGTGGGCAACCCGGTCGCCGTCAGCCCGGACATCCCGCTCATGCGGGAGGCCAAACGCAAGGGCTGGTCGATCGTCGAATGGCCAGAGATGTCGCCGCTGCCGCGGCTGAAGATGTCGTGAACGGAAAGGACGACTGATGTCACGCCCAGGATTCGTGCTGGAGGTCGACGCCAAGACCCCGCCGCTCATGACGATGTCGGGGGCGCTGCTGCGCCTCGAACGGCTCGGCGTCGGGACGCGGGTGGTCTACGGACCCGACGCCGACCGCTCAACCGACCCGGTCGGCCTGATCGACGCGGCGCTCCAGGCCCCGCTGGGGGTCGATCCGCTGGCCGCGCAACTGAGTCCCGCGACCAGGCTCACGCTCGTGCTGCTCGACTCGGACGCCCCGCTGCCGCGGCCGTACTTCGACCCGAGGCGGACGCTGGCCGAGCGGGTGCTGGAGCAGGCCGCGCGCGCCGGGGTCGATGACGTCGAGATCGTGGTCGCCAGCGGGCTGAGGCAGCGCTGGTCCGACGCCCAGGTCACCCGGGTGCTCGGCGACCGCGTCGCCACCTCCTTCCTCCCCGACGACCTGATCAGCAGCCACGACGTGACGGCGGAGACACTTGTCACCATCGGCGACATCGACGGGCACCCGGTCAGCGTCAACGCGCGCGTCGCGGACTCGGACCTGCTGGTGGTCATCGGCCTGCGCGCCGACCACGGGCAGAGCTGTCCGCTCGCCGAGGGCATCACGGATCTCGCCACCGTCAAGCGGCTCGGTTCCGCCGACAGCGAGCCGGAGTTCGGCCGCCAGGTCTGCGAGCTCATCGCCGCCCAGATCCCGGTCTTCTCCCTGGTGGCCGTCCTCGGCCAACCGCTGCTCAGCCACTCGCTGCGGTTCGCGTCGCGGCGGGAGTGGGAGTGGGGGCTCGCCGACCGGCTCGCCTTCGCCGGCGCCCGCCAGACGGTCGCGGCGCTGCCTCGCCGGGGGGCCCAACTCCTGCACGGCACCCCGCGCGCCGACTACGCCGTCATCGACGTCATCGGCGGCGCGCACACCGCGGTGATGGAGAACGCCCGCCAGGTGTGGCGGGCCGCCAACGGCGTGGAGGTCCCCGGCCCCGCCGACGTGCTGGTCACCCCCGTGTGGGGCGCCGCGATCGACGAGTCCGATCCCATCGGCAACCCGCTGGCCGCCGCCAGACACGCGCTTGTCACTCAGGCCGGATCGAACCTCGGCACCCCGTTCGTGCGCGAGGGCGGCGTGCTGATCGCCCAGCATCCGCTGCGGCACCGGTTCTCGAACCGGCGGCACAGCGCCGCGGCCGACTTCTTCGCGACCGTGCTGCCCCAGACGACCGACCCGGACGAGATCGCAGCGCGCTTCGAGCTCGCCGCCATCGACGACGCGTGGTATCTCGACCTGTACCGCAAGCGCTTCGCTCCGCACCCGCTGCGGGTGTTCCAGGACTGGTACGCCATCGCGCGCGCCACCGCCCCTCTCGCCGACGTGATCTGGGTCGGGGCCGACCGGCGCAGCGCCGCCGTGCTCGGGCACAGGGCCGCGAGCACCGCGGCCGACGCGCTGGAGATCGCGTCCGGGTCCGTGGGATTCAGCCCGTCCATCACCATGCTCCGCGGCGTCGGGCTGGTCGTCGGGGACGTGAAGTGAGCAGGGACCTGCCCAGCTGGGCCCAGCGGCGCAGTACCCGGCCGCGCCCTCGGCTCACCCTCCCGGCCGACCTGCTCGCCGCAGCCCGCCAGGCGATCTTCCGGCAGAAGCCCGCGGGCGCTCCCGCGCGAACCCGCCTCTCGCGGGAGATGTCGCCGCGCGCCGAGCTGATCGGGCGGCATCTCCTGCTGCGGGTCCTGAGCCTGCGTTTCGACATCGAGTTCGTCGGCTCGGGGAACCTGGACGGCCTGCGCCAGCCCTTCGTTTTCGGCGCAAACGAGCAGGGGGCGATGGACTACCACCTGTTCAGGCTCTCGTTGCCCAAGCGTCTCCGCCCCACGATGATCGCCCCCTCGCGGGCGCTCGCCCGGGGACGCAACGTTGTGGTGTTCACCGACGACCCGCAGGCGGGTCGCCTGGTGGGGGAGTTCTCGCCCGTGGCGGCCGGACTCGCAAACCAGCACAACGTCGCGATCGTGCCGATCGGCCTGGTCGGCACGTTCAAACTCAACGATCTGATCAAGCTGCCGGTGTCCACGAGGCCGAAGGTCTCCATCCGCATCGGTGCACCCATCTATGTGCGGGGGCGGCGCATCTCGCAGGCGACCGCGGAACTTCAGGGCACCGTCGAGCAGCTCGTGCACGAGGGAGACCTTAGCTGGTGGGACGTGGAGAAGCGGCGCGTCGCCCCCAGCGGAGCCCCGTCGCCCGAGCCGATTCCGCGCTGGCGCAGGCTCTGGGATCAGGCGGCCCCCACCGAGCAGGACGCCCGGCGGATCTGGTCCTGACCCGGCCGGGGCGAGCTATGGCCAGGGCCGGTACTGTGGTGGACATGGAGCCCTATGTCGAGCCGCATCTCACGTGGAGACTCCTCGAACCCTCCGACCTCGGCGACCTGGAGGCCTTCGGCGGCCAGCTCGACGCGCTGGACAACTCGGTGCTCTCGGCCATGGGCAAGGAGATCCCGACCTCCACGGACACGATGGTCCCCGAGCTGACCATCGGCGGGTGGGACGCGTACCGCTCCTTGTCGGCCTACGGCGCCGCCTACCGCGACCCCGCCCCAGGGCGGGGGCTGCGGCTGTTCCTGCTCGGCGGGGTGCACCCGGTGTACCGGCATCTCGGGATCGGCGGGAAGATCCTCCAGTGGCAGGTCAGCCAGGCGGCCACGTGGCGCGACGCCAACCACCCGGGGGAGCCTCTGTGGCTGGGCTGCTACTTCGAGCTGGGCCGACCCGGGCTGGACAGGATCGCCGGCCGACTCGGCTTCGCCCGGGAGCGCTACTACTACGACCTCGTGCGCGACCTCGATACGCTGCCCCGGGAGCGCCCGACGCCGGCCGGGGTGCGCATCGAACCATTCTCGCCCCAGCACAGCGAGGAGGTCCGCGTGCTGCACAACGAGGCCTTCTCCTCCATCGGGGGCGGAGAGGTCGCCGCCTCCGACTGGGCCGCGCGCATCGCCGACGACGACTTTCGTGCCGAGTGGAGCTTCCTCGCCTTCGACGAGCACGACGCACTCATCGGCTACGAGATGAGCTCTGCAGACGTCAACGAGGAGACCGGCGCCCCGGCCGGCTGGACCGAGAGATTCGGAGTCCGGCCCCGGGACCGGGGACGTGGGGTCGCGCTGAAGCTGCTCAGCGAGGCGCTGCGTGCGATGCGCGCGGACGGCTGCCGTGAGGCGGGCATCGGCATCGACACGCCCGACGGGCTGGCCCTGTCCCGCCTCGTCGCCGACCTCGGCTACACAACGCGCGACGCCGTGCAGCTCCTGAGCAGGTCACTTCCCTGACGCTTCGGTAGGATCGACCGGTAGCAGTTAGCCAAGTTCCCATAAAGACGAGAAGGTGGGGTCCGTATGAGCGGGCATTCCAAGTGGGCCACGACCAAGCACAAGAAGGCCGTGATCGACGCGAAGCGCGGCAAGCTCTTCGCCAAGCTGATCAAGAACGTCGAGGTCGCCGCGCGGCTCGGCGGCGGTGACATCTCCGGCAATCCCACCCTGTACGACGCGATTCAGAAGGCCAAGAAGTCCTCTGTCCCGAACGACAACATCGACCGGGCGGTCAAGCGCGGCTCCGGCGCGGAGTCCGGAGGCGCCGACTACGAGACGATCATGTACGAGGCCTACGGCCCGGCCGGTGTCGCGATCCTGATCGAGTGCCTCACCGACAACCGCAACCGCTCGGCATCCGACGTCCGCGTGGCCGTCACCCGCAACGGTGGCACCATGGCCGACGTGGGCTCCGTCCAGCGACTCTTCGCCAGGAAGGGCGTCGTCACCGTGCCGAAGGTCTCGGGCGGCAAGGAGATCTCCGAGGACGAGGTCCTAGAGGCGGCGCTGGAGGTCGGCCTCGAGGAGGTCAGCGACTCGGGCGACGAATGGGAGGCCCTCAGTGACCCCAACGACGTCGTGGAGGTGCGCAAGGCCATCGAGGCCGCGGGCCTGGACTACGACTCCTCGGAGGTGCAGTTCGTCGCGTCCTTCGGCCAGAGTGTCGACTCCGTCGACGTGGCGTCGAAGATCTTCCGCATCATCGACGCGCTAGAGGACTCCGACGATGTCCAGAACGTCTACACGAACGTCGACCTGACCCCCGAGGTCGCTGCGGCGCTCGAGGACGAGGACTGAGCACCCTGCCATGCGCGTGATCGGCATCGACCCCGGGCTGACCCGCTGCGGGGTCGGTGTTGTCGAGGGGACCCTCGGCAGGCCACCCAGGCTGGTGGCCGTCGGCGTGGTGCGTACCTCGACGGGGTTGGACCTCGCCCGCCGGCTGCTGGCCCTCGAGGAGGGGCTGGCCGCCTGGTTCGACGAGTACCGCCCGGAGGCTGCCGGCATCGAACGCGTCTTCGCCCAGCACAACCTGAACTCCGTGATGGACACCGCGCAGGCCTCGGGGGTCGCGGCAGTCTCCGCGGCACGCCGCGGCCTGCCCGTGACCTTCCATACCCCGAGCGAGGTCAAGGCGGCCGTGACGGGCTCCGGCACGGCCGACAAGGCACAGGTGACGCAGATGATCACCCGGATCCTCAGGTTGGCCGAGGCCCCCAGGCCCGCGGACGCCGCCGACGCGCTCGCGGTGGCCGTCACCCAGATCTGGCGCGGCGGCGCCACCAACCGCTATGCCGCGGCTGTCGCGGCAGCGAAGGGGAAGCGATGATCGCCCAGCTGACCGGTACCTGTGTCCGCGCAGGTGCCACCACCTGCGTGCTGGATGTGGGCGGCGTGGGCTACCTCCTGCACGTCACGCCCGCTACCGCGGCGTGTCTCAGGCCGGGGGAGCAGGTGATGCTCGCCACGTCCCTCATGCTGCGGGAGAATGCCGTGACGCTCTTCGGGTTCGCCGACGAGCACGAGCGGGACGCATTCGAACTCGCGCAGTCGGCCTCGGGCGTCGGACCGAAGCTCGCGCTGGCTATCGTGTCGGTGCTCAGCCCCTCCGAGCTGCGCCGCGCCGTGCAGAGCGAGGACCTGGCCCGGTTGACGGCCGTGCCCGGCATCGGGCGCAAGGGTGCGGAGAAGATTGTGATCGAGCTGCGGGACAAGGTCGTCACCCTCGTCGACGCGGACTCGCCCGAGCCGCAGGAGTCTCCCGCGGAGCAGGCCCAGGAACTGTGGCGTGCGCAGGTCAGCGACGGCCTGCAGGGGCTCGGCTGGTCCGCCCGTGACGCGGAGGCAGCCTGCGACAACGTGGCCCACCTGGTCGACGAGACGCCCGACGTCGGCGTGGCGCAGCTGCTGCGCGCCGCCCTGAACTCGCTGGCCAGGCGCTGATGGACGACTCCGCCGTCGACCCGCACGCCACCGTCGAGGAGCGCGACTATGAGGCAGCGCTGAGGCCCCGCTCGCTTGCCGAGTTCGAGGGCCAGCCCCGTGTCCGCGAACAGCTCGGTCTCGTGTTGGATGCCGCCCTCCACCGCGGCACCGCGCCGGACCATGTGCTCCTGTCCGGGCCCCCCGGGCTGGGCAAGACCACCCTGGCGATGATCATCGCCGCCGAACTTGGTGTCGGGCTCAGGATCTCGTCGGGGCCGGCCATCCAGCACGCCGGCGACCTCGCCGCCATCCTGTCCGGCCTGGCCGAGGGTGACGTGCTCTTCCTCGACGAGATCCACCGCCTTTCCAGGCCCGCCGAGGAGATGCTCTACCTGGCGATGGAGGACTACCGGGTCGACGTCATCGTCGGCAAGGGTCCCGGCGCGACCGCGATCCCCATCGAGCTTCCCCCGTTCACGCTGGTCGGTGCCACGACGCGCGCCGGCATGCTGCCCGGCCCGCTGCGCGACCGCTTCGGTTTCACGGCGCAGCTCGACTTCTACGACCCGGCCGACCTGGCCTTCATCGTCGGCGCCTCCTCGTCGAAACTGGGCATCCGCATCGACGACGACGCGCGTGTAGAGATCGCCCGCCGCTCGCGGGGCACGCCCCGGATCGCCAACCGGCTGCTGCGCCGCGTGCGTGACTTCGCTCAGGTGAAGGGGCACGAGGTCGCGACACGCGACGTCGCCCGGGCCGCGCTGGAGCTCTACGAGGTCGACGAGAGGGGGCTCGACAGGCTCGATCGCGGCGTCCTGGATGCCCTGATCAGACTCTTCGACGGCGGCCCCGTCGGGCTGTCGACGCTCGCGCTGAGCGTCGGGGAGGAGATCGAGACGGTGTCAGAGGTCGCCGAGCCTTTCCTGATCCGGGAGGGGATGCTCGTGCGCACGCCCCGCGGCCGGATCGCGACCAGGGCCGGCTACCGGCACCTCGGAGTGAGGCCCCCGTCGACCATGCCCGCGCTGTTTGACGACGACCCCGGCACCCCGTGAACCGCCCTTGAGCGGAACACAGAGCGCTCGGCTATCCTGAGCGCTGGCCCTGACCAACATCGGAAGTGACCCCATGGAACTCATCATCATGATGATCGCGCTGTTCGCGATCATGTATTTCCTCATGATTCGCCCGCAGCAGAAGCGCATGAAGGCCGACCAGGAGATGCGTTCGTCGCTTGCCGTCGGCGACCGCGTACTCCTGACCTCCGGCATCTTCGCGACCATCTCGCACCTCGGTGAGCGCCAGTTCATCGTTGAGCTGGCCCCCGACCTGGAGGTGACGATCCTCAAGGGCAACGTCGCACGCAAGGTCGAGCCCTCCGACGAGGAGTTCGAGTTCACCGACGAGGTCGCCGCGACCGAGCCCGCCGACGAGCTGGCGACCGGCGACGTGATCGTCCCGGACGACGCCTCCTCGCTGACCGCCGACGCCGCCCCCGAGGCGGCCGAGCCGGCCGAGACCTTCGACCCCACGCCGGCGCCGGGTGAGGGCCTTGCCGACGAGCAGCCGCGTACCGAGGACAACAAGTAGCAGTGGCCACCTCCGCGAAGCGAGGACGCCCAGGAGTCGTCCTCACAGTCTTCCTCCTGATCATCGTCGGCCTGTACCTCATCATGGGCCTGACGAAAACCTGGGCCCCGAAGCTGGGCCTCGACCTGCAGGGCGGTCAGACCATCACGCTGACCGCCACCAGCGAGAACGTGACCCCCGAGTCGCTCGAGCTGGCGCGCAACATCATCCAGCAACGCGTCGACGGCCTCGGCGTCGGCGAGGCGACAGTGGCGGTGCAGGGCGACCGGCGCATCGTGGTCTCCGCACCGAACGTGACGAGCGACGACCTGGTGGAGCTGGTGGGCGCCACCGCGCAGCTGAGCTTCCGCCCGGTGCTCCAGTCCGGGGCCGGCACCGGCCCGTCGGACGACGCGGACGCCGTCCCCGGACTGCCCACGCCCGCGCCGAGCCCGGAGCCCTCCGCCTCCGCGGACGGGCCCTCGGTGGACAACGAGCAGCTCTCCATCGACGAGGTGCTCGCGTACACGGCGACCGAGGAGGACCTCGAGAACTTCGCGAACTTCGTCTGCGGCGACACCGTCGTGGACGATCCCTCCAGGGCCATCGTGGCGTGCGACGACGAGGGCACCTACAAGTACCTCCTCGGCCCCACGGCCGTCCTCGGCACCGAACTGGATACCGCCGCGTACGGCATCCCGACCGGCGACCTCTCCTACGTGGTGACCCTGTCGCTCAAGTCGACGGGGGCCGAGCAGTTCAAGCAGCTGACCGGCGCGCTCCTGGACAAGACGAGCCCCGAGAACCTGTTCGCGATCGTGCTCGACGGCATCGTCGAGTCCGCGGTCGAGCCGCAGGTGCAGATCACCAACGGCGAGGCGCAGATTAGTGGCTCGTTCACCGCCGACTCCGCGGCCTCACTGGCAAACGTGCTGAAGTACGGCTCGCTGCCCGTGAGCTTCGAGCCAAGCCAGGTCGAGACCGTCTCCGCGACGCTCGGCGGCGAGCAGCTGCGCGTCGGCATCATCGCGGGCCTCATCGGCATCGCGGCCGTCGCGCTCTACTCCTTCATCTACTACCGCGGCATGGGCATCGTGGTCGTCGCCTCCCTCGTGGTGGCCGCCTCCGCGACCTACGCGATGATGGTGCTGCTCGGCTCCGCGGTCGGGTTCTCCCTGAGCCTCGCCGGCATCGCCGGCGCCATCGTCGGTATAGCCGTGACGGCGGACTCCTTCGTCATCTACTTCGAACGGATACGCGACGAGATCCGCGACGGCCGCAGTCTGCGCTCGTCGCTGGTTTCCGGCTGGGAGAAGGCCCGCGGCACGATCATCATCTCCGATGCCGTGTCGCTGCTGTCTGCCGTGATCCTGTTCATCGTCGCCATCGGTTCGGTGAAGGGCTTCGCCTTCACGCTCGGCCTGACCACGATGATCGACCTGGCCGTCGTGTTCTTCTTCACCAAGCCGCTCGTGCAGCTGCTCGGCCGGACGAAGTTCTTCGGCGAGGGCCACAAGTGGTCCGGCCTGGATGCTGAGCACATGGGCGTCAGCCGCGACTCGCTGCTCGGTCGGCGGCTGCGTCGCCGCACCCCGGTCACTCACGACGTCACCGCGACCCAGACCACTCAGGAGGCGTGATGTCGACCCCCAAGATGAGCATCGCCCACCGGCTCTACACCGGCCACCTCTCGTACGACTTCATCAAGCACCGTAGGCAGTGGTTCATCGTCTCCGGCGTGCTGGTGGTGGCGAGCATCCTGCTGCTGCTGGTGCGAGGACTGACGCTCGGTATCGAGTTCACCGGCGGTACAGATTTCCAGGCCCCGATGAAGATCGAGGCAGGCACGGTGGACGCCGTCCGGGCACAGGCGGCCGACCTCACGGTCTCCGACCTGGAGCCTCAGGTCTTCTCGCTCGGCGAGACGGCCATCCGCATCCAGACCCGCACGCTCGACACCGAGGAGCTGCAGACGACCCGCGCCGAGATCGCCCAGATCGCCGGCGTGGACAGCTCCGAGGTGGCCTACAACGCCATCGGCGCGTCCTGGGGCAAGGAGATCTCCCGGCAGGGCGTGATCGCGCTGCTGGTGTTCACCGTGCTGGTCATGCTCCTGATCGCCGTGTACTTCCGGGACTGGAAGATGTCGATCGCGGCGATCGTGGCCGTGGCCCACGACCTGATCGTCACCGTCGGCGTCTACGCGGCGGTGGGATTCACCGTCACGCCGTCGACCGTGATCGGCGTGCTCACGATCCTCGGCTACTCGCTCTACGACACCGTCGTGGTGTTCGACAAGATCCGTGAGAACGTGCACGGGCTCGAGGAGACCAACCACACCTACTCGGAGCAGGCGAACCTGGCGGTCAACCAGGTCATTGTCCGCTCGATCAACACTACCGTCATCGGCATCATCCCGGTCGTCGCGCTCTTCGTCGCCGGGACCTGGCTCCAGTCGGCTCAGCTTGCCGACCTCGGCCTCGCCCTGCTGGTCGGCATGATCGCCGGCGCCTACTCCTCGCTGTTCATCGCCGCCCCGCTGCTCGCGTGGCTGCGGGAGCGGGAGCCCGGCATGGTCAAGCACCGCGAGCAGATCCAGCGTCGTGCAGAGCGTGCGGAGCGCAAGGCGGCCCAGCGCGAGGCCGAGGCCCTTGCCCTGGCGACCGCAGGAGGTCCCGCGCCGGTCGAGACCGCACCGCGGCAGCAGCGTCGAACCTCCGGCAGCCGAGCCGAGCGGAAGGGGCGGAAGAAGTGATGTCGACACGCGAGTCCCGCGTCGAGAGGGTCGCGTCACTGATCCGTGACGTGCCTGACTTCCCGAGCCCCGGGATCATGTTCAAGGACATCACGCCGCTGTTGAGCAACCCGATCGGATTCCAGGCCGCGATCACGGAGCTGGTGACGAGCGCGCCGCGCCCCATCGACACCGTCGTGGGGATGGAGGCGCGCGGGTTCATCTTCGCCGCCCCCGTCGCGCTGGCTCTCGGAGCCGGGTTCGTGCCCGTCCGCAAGCCCGGCAAGCTGCCGGGAGACACGGTCAGCGCCAGCTATGAGCTGGAGTACGGCGAGAACACGCTCAGCATCCACCGCGACGCGGTGCGGCCCGGCGCCCGCGTGATGGTGGTCGACGACGTGCTCGCCACCGGCGGCACCATCGGAGCGACCGCCGCGCTGGTGCGTGGACTCGGCGCCGTGGTCGCCCAGGTGAGCGTCGTGATGGAACTGAGCTTCCTGAACGGCCGCGACAAGCTGGCGGAGCTCGGCATCGACAACTACTCCGCTCTGGTGACAGTCTGAGCCCATGGCAAAGCTGCGTTCCAGGGGCGAACTCATGTCCCTGGTCTCCATGCCGAGGATCGAGACCTCGCCGTTCAAGGAACTTGCACGGCGAGGCCTCTTCGCCCTCCTCCTGCTGTTCGCCATCACGGGGATGGTGTGGCTCGACCGTGGCTCCTACATCGACAACACGGCCGCCGACGGCGTCTCGCTGATCGACGCGCTGTACTACGCGACCGTCACCGTCACCACCACCGGCTACGGGGACATCACCCCCATCACGGCGCACGCCAGGTTGCTCAACGCGCTGGTCATCACGCCGCTGCGGGTAGCCTTCCTCGTCGTGTTGGTCGGCACCACCATCGAGGTGCTCGCGAACCAGGGCAGCCGCAGCATCCGGGACTCGATCTGGAGGAAGAAGATGCGCAACCACGTCGTCGTCATCGGCTACGGCACCAAAGGCCGCAGCGCCGTCAACACGCTGCGCAGGCAGGGCGAGACGGCCGAGCGGATCGTCGTCATCGACTCCGATGCCGTCGCGGTCAACGAGGCCAACATCGACGGGCTGGCCGCCTTCCAGGGCGACGCCACCCGCAGGGAGCTCCTGAGGCGGGCGGAGGTCAGCAAGGCCCGCCAGGTCATCATCTGCCTCGATCGCGACGACGCGGCGGTGCTGGCGACGCTGACAGTGCGCCAGCTGAACCCGACCGCCGGCGTGATCGTCGCCGTAAGGGAGCAGGCCAATGTTCCCCTGGTCAAGCAGTCCGGGGCCTCATCGGTGGTCACCAGCTCCGAGACGGTCGGCCGCCTGCTCGGCCTGTCCGCGATCGGGCCGGACATGGGCACCATCATCCAGGACATGCTGACCGGAGGGGAGGGGCTCGAGGTGCACCAGCGGCTCGCCGAGGCCTCCGAGGCCGGGCAGCCGCCTTCCGCGGTCCAGGGTGAGCGCGTCATCGGCGTGGTCCGCAACGGGACGCTGCGCCGCTTCTACGACAAGACGGCCACCCGCATCGAGGTGGGCGACGAGCTGATCGTGGTGCGTCGCGCCCAGCCGCCGAGCAACCGTGACGTGCTGCGCAGGGACGAGGACTGAGTTTCGGCACCGCGGGCGGTTCGGAGCGGGGTTGCCGGACACACTAGAGTGGGCGCATGGCTGAAGAGGCGGCGCCCACCGGTGCTTCCCGGCTCGTGACCGGGCCCGAACAGCCGCGCCTGCGGATGCGACATCGGCTCGCGCGGCTCGGAGCGGTGCGCTCCAAGTCGGCGGTCCTCGACCCGCTCTTCCGCATCGTCAAGTCGAACCATCCGAAGGCCGACCTCGCCATCCTCGAGCGCGCCTACCGGGTCGCGGAGCGCTACCACGAGGGCCAGACGCGCAAGTCGGGGGACCCGTACATCACGCATCCGCTCGCCGTCGCCACCATCCTGGCCGAGCTCGGCATGACGGAGCCCGTGCTCGTCGCCGCGCTGCTGCACGACACCGTCGAGGACACTGAGTACACGCTGGAGGACCTGCGCGCCGAGTTCTCCGACGAGGTCGCTCGGATGGTCGACGGCGTCACGAAGCTCGACAAGCTCACCTACGGCGAGACCGCGAAGGCCGAGACCATCCGCAAGATGATCATGGCCACCAGCGAGGAGGTGCGCGTGCTTGTCATCAAGCTCGCGGACCGCCTCCACAACATGCGCACCATCGGCTACCTGCGTCCGGACAAGCGCGTCCGAATCGCCACCGAGACCCTCAACATCTTCGCGCCGCTTGCCCACCGGCTGGGCATGAACACCATCAAGTGGGAGCTCGAGGACCTCTCCTTCGCCACGATCGAGCCGAAGATCTACGCCGAGATCGTCGAGATGGTCGCGCAGCAGGCGCCCGGCAGGGAGCGCTACCTCCGCGAGCTGATCGCCGAGTTCCAGACGATGCTTGCGGAGTCCAAGATCCAGGCCACCGTCTACGGCCGACCGAAGCACTACTACTCGATCTACCAGAAGATGATGGTTCGCGGCCGCGACTTCCGCGACATCTACGACCTCATCGGGCTGCGTGTCCTGGTGGCCGACGTGAAGGACTGCTACGCCGTGCTCGGCGTGGTGCACGCGGGCTGGAAGCCGGTGCCGGGCCGGTTCAAGGACTACATCGCGGGCCCGAAGTTCAACCTGTACCAGTCGCTGCACACCACGGTGCTCGGACAGAACAACGAGCCGGTCGAGTTCCAGATCCGCACCTACGAGATGCACCGCCGCGCCGAGTACGGTGTCGCGGCCCACTGGAAGTACAAGGAGGACCTGCGCCACGGCGTCACGCCGGAGGAGGCGGGCCTCAAGGCGATGCACCAGCTGTCGGTGATGAGCAAGGAGACCGAGGACCCAGGAGAGTTCCTCGACTCTGTGCTGTTCGAGATCAACTCCGACGAGATCTACGTCTTCACGCCGAAGGGCGAGGTGATGGCCTTGCCCGTCGGCGCCACGCCCGTCGACTTCGCTTTCGCCGTGCACACCGAGATCGGCTACCGCACCATCGGCGCGCGCGTCAACGGCAGGCTGGTGGCACTCAGCACCCCGCTGCAGCAGGGTGACAAGATCGAGATCCTCACGTCGAAGGCGGAGGGTGCCGGGCCGAGCCGAGACTGGCTGAGCTTCGTCGTCAGCTCGCGGGCGCGACAGAAGATCAAGGCCCACTTCTCGCGCGAGCGGCGCGACGAGACCATCGAGCAGGGCAAGGAGATGCTTGCCCGCGACCTGCGCCGCACTGGCCTGCCGATGCAGCGGCTGCTGACGCTCGAGAACCTCACCGCGGTGGCGAACGACCTGGGCCACAAGGACGTGCCCTCCCTCTACGTGGCCATCGGCGACGGCCAGGTCGGCGCCCAGTCGGTTGTCGAGAAGCTCGTGCAGCTGCACGGCGGCGAGGAGGAGACGGCCGACACAGTCACGGAGGATGTGGTCGTCACCCGGCGACGACGCCCCGTCCGCGACGGCGCACACATTCTGGTCGACGGCGACGACTCCATGCAGGTCAAGCTCGCCAAGTGCTGCTACCCGCTGCCCGGCGACGACATCGTCGGCTTCGTGACGCGCACCGAGGGCGTCAGCGTGCACCGGGCCGACTGCACCAACGTGCCGGCGCTGATGAAGCAGCCCGAACGCTTCGTGAAGGTGGAGTGGTCCGGCATCGAGCAGGGCAGCACGTTCCTCGTGACGGTGCAGATCGAGGGCATCGACCGCGCCCGCCTGCTCTCGGACGTCTCGGCCGCGCTGTCGGAGCAGCACGTCGACATCCTGAGTGTGAACATCTCCAGCAACCGGCAGCGCCAGTTCACCGGCAAGTTCACGTTCGAGTCGGCCGACCCGACCCACCTGCAGCACGTGATGAACCAGGTCCGCCGCGTCCCCGGCGTCTACGACGTGTACCGGGTCAGCGGCTGATCCCCGACAGGACCCACAACGCCGCGGGGCCGCCGACCGGAGAAGGTCGGCGGCCCCGCCGGGTCTGGTCAGGTCAGCGGGTGAAGTCCTCGAGGGTCGCCTTTGCCTGGTCGAGCCAGGAGGTGTAGGTCTCGATGGACTTGGCCGCGTCGCGTGCCCTGCGGGCGTCGCCCTTGGCCTCCGCAGCGGCGAGGTCCTTGTTCAGTTTCTCGATCTGGGCGCTGAACATCGCGACGGTGTCCTCGGCACGCTTGCGCGCCTCGGGATCCGTGCGCTTCCACTCGGCAGCCTCCAGGTCGGCGATCTTCGAGCCGAGGGAGCGGACCTTGTTGTCCAGGTCGCGCATTGCCTGACGCGGCACGTGACCGATCTCGGAGAACTTCGAGAGGAACTCGCGGTGGATGCCCTTTGCCTGCTCGACGTCGGTGACGCCCTCGAGGTCCTTTGTGACCTGCTCGACGAGAGCCTGCTTGGCGGCCAGGTTCTCGCCCTGCTCGCCGTCGACCGCGCTCTGCGCGGCGGTGCGGGCGTCGAAGAACCGGTCCTGGATCGCCCGGAACTTCGCCCACAGGGCGTCGTCGTCAGCGCGGCGGGCGCTGCCGGCTGCCTTCCAGCGGGCCATCAGGTCACGGAACGCACCCGAGGTGGCACCCCAGTCGGTCGAGTCGGCGAGCGGCTCGGCCTCGGCGATGATGGCCTCCTTGACGGCCTTCGCGGAGTCACGTCGGGTGTTCAGCTCGGCGAAGTGCGCCTTGCGCCGGCGGGTGTACTGCGTGCGCGCCGAGGAGAACCGGTGCCACAGGTCGTTGTCGGTCGCGCGGTCGATGCGGGGGAGCGCCTTCCACTCCTCCAGCAGGACCCGGAACCGGTCGACCCCGCCGCGCCAGTCGTTGCCGGCGGCCAGCGTCTCGGCCTCGGTGACCATGGCCTCCTTGGCGGCGGCCGTGGCGGCGTGCTGCTCCGCCTTGGCGGCCTTGCGCGCCTCGATCTGTGCAGGCAGCAGCTCGCCGATCGCGTCGAGGCGACGCAGCAGCGCGTCCAGGTCGCCGACGGCGTTCGCCTCCGCGACGGAGCCGCGGGCCGTCGCGATGGCGGCCTTCGCCTCCTCGGGGCTCATGGCGTGCGCGTCGACGCGCGACTCGAGGAGGCTGACCTCCGCGGCCAGGTTCTCGTAGCGACGGACGTAGAACGCCATCGCCTCTTCGGGGGTGGAGTCGGGGATCTGCCCGACACTTCTTTCGATGCCACCCTGGGTGACGTAGACCGTTCCGTCGGGATCGACGCGGCCGAAGTCGGAGGGCGCTTGCAGTTCGCTCATGACCCCAATCTATCCCGATCCGCCGACACGGCGCTCACCTGGCCCACCCCTGTTTCACGCGCGTGCGTGAAACTGTTACGCCGTCGTGACCGGAATCCGCGTTCGACGGGGCGCTCCTCGCGGCGCCTGACGCGGCGGTAGCATGGCCGCGATGTACCCACCCGAGAACCTGTGAGGTCCCGCCTTGGCACGCCCTAAGCCGCTCAGTGGCTTCCCCGAGTTCCTGCCCGCCGGCCGATTCGTCGAGAACCGCGTCCTCGACATCGTGCGGTCCACGTTCGAGCTGCATGGTTTCGCACCGATCGAGACCCGCGCGGTGGAGCCACTGGACCAGCTGGCGCGCAAGGGGGAGATCGACAAAGAGATCTACGTGGTGCGGCGCCTGCACGCGCAGGAGGGTGAGGCCGACGAGCTCGGCCTGCACTTCGACCTCACCGTTCCGTTCGCGCGCTACGTGTTGGAGAACTCCGGGCACCTGCAGTTCCCGTTCCGCCGCTACCAGGTGCAGAAGGTGTGGCGCGGTGAACGCCCGCAGGAGGGCCGGTATCGCGAGTTCACGCAGGCCGACATCGACATCGTCGGCCAGGGAGCTCTCGCCGCGCACCACGACGTGGAGATCCCGCTCGTGGCGATCGACGTCTTCGAGCGGCTGCACCGCGAGCTCGGCGTTCCTCCGGTCACGATCCACGTCAACAACCGCAAGCTCTCGGAGGGCTTCTACCGCGGACTCGGCATCGAGGACCCGGCGCAGGTGCTGCAGCGCGTCGACAAGTACGACAAGATCGGCCCGGCCGCCGTCACGGCGCTGCTGACCGACGAGCTCGGGCTGACCGCAGCCCAGGCGGATGCGTGCGTCGCGCTGGCCGGCATCAGCGCCACCGACGACTCCTTCGTCGACGCCGTCCGCGCGCTGGGCGTCACCGGGGAGCTGTTGGACGAGGGACTCGCCGAGCTGGCGTCCCTGATCCGCGTCGCCCGGGCCTCCGCCCCGGGCCGCGTCGTCGTCGACCTCAAGATCGCCCGCGGCCTCGACTACTACACCGGCACCGTCTACGAGACCCTCCTCGAGGGATCCGACAAGCTCGGGTCCGTCGCCTCGGGCGGCCGCTACGACTCGCTCGCCTCCGACGGGAAGACCACCTTCCCCGGCGTCGGCTACTCGTTCGGCATCACGCGCATCCTCGCGCCGCTGATCGGCAGGGGTCAGCTCACGGCCAACCGTTCGGTACCGTCCGCGGTGCTTGTCGCCGTCGACGCGGAGGAGACCCGCGAGGCCTCCATCGCGGTCGCGGCCCGGCTCCGGGCCCGCGGGATCCCGGTCGAGGTCGCCCCGAAGCCCGACAAGTTCGGCAAGCAGATCCGCTACGCCGAGCGTCGCGGCATCCCGTACGTGTGGTTCGGCGCCGGTCACGACGACTCGGTCAAGGACATCCGCTCCGGCGACCAGACGTCGGCCTCGCCCGACAGCTGGGCCCCTCCCGAGGCGGACCTGCGCCCGGGGATCGTCGCCGGCTAGGGCGCGCCGTGGATGACGTGCGGCTGCGGAGGCTCGGCCGCAGCAGCTGGGCGCTGCTCGGAACCATCGTGCTCGTCGTGGTCGCCGCGGCCGCGATCGGCGCGATCAGGGGCATCGTCGTCCCGCTCGTGGTCGCGGTGATCGTCGGCGTCGTCCTCGAGCCGCTCGTCGAGTGGCTCGAGCGGCGCGGCCTGACGCCGACGCTCGCCACCGTGGTGTCGCTGCTCGTCGCGGTCGCGGTCGCCGTCGGCGTGCTCCTGATCGTCGTGTGGGGATTCCTGCGCCAGCTGCCCGAGATCTCGGCGCAGCTCATGCTCGGCTGGGTGTCCCTCGTGGAGTGGGCGAGGGGGCTCGAGCTGGACGCCGTGTGGCTCGAGCGCGCGAGGCTGGCGGTCCAGGACTCTGTGCCCGCCGTCAGCCAGGGCATCCTCGGTGCCGTGTCGAGCACCTTCTCGGGCCTCCTCTCGTTCGGCGTCGGCACGTTCTTCGCGATCTTCTTTCTCTTCTTCGTGCTGCGCGACGCGCGCACCTTCCCGCAGTGGCTGGCCCGCGTGACCCGGCTGGAACCGGACGCGGTGGACGCGGTGACGTCGGCGGCGAAGGACTCGATCCGCGGCTACTTCAAGGGCATCGCAGTGACGGCGCTGATCACGGCACCGATCTTCATGGTCCCGCTGCTCCTGCTGAAGGTCCCGCTGGCCGTCCCGATCTTCATCCTCTACTTCTTCCTCTCCTTCATCCCGTTCCTCGGCGCCTGGCTCACCGGCGCCTTCGCGATCCTGATCGCGTTCGGCACCGGCGGGGCGTCCGCGGCGCTGATCGTGGCGCTGTCGCTGCTGGTGTCCAACGGCACCGTCCAGAGCGCCGTCAGCTCGTGGGCCCTCGGCTCATCGCTGCGGATCCATCCCGTCGCCGTGCTCCTCGCGACGCTCGTCGGCGGGACCATCGCCGGCACGCTCGGCATGATCCTGGGCGCCCCGCTCGTGGCGGCCTCGATGCGCGCCGCCGAAGCGCTGAAGGGGATTCGGCGTCAGTAGCGCGGGGCCGATATCATGGCCGTCGCGAGCTGCACCGTCTATGCAGCCGACGACGAGAGGAATATGCCGTGATCCGCACCCATGAAGCCGGAACGCTCCGCGCCGCAGACGTTGGCAAGGAGGTCGTCCTCGCCGGGTGGGTGGCCAAGCGTAGAGACCACGGCGGCGTCGCCTTCATCGACCTGCGCGACGCCTCTGGCATCTCCCAGATCGTCGTGCGCGACGAGTACCTCGAATCGGCCGGCATCCACGACCTGCGCAACGAGTTCTGCATCAAGGTCACCGGTGTCGTCGACGCGCGCACCCCGGAGAACGTCAACCCGAACATCCCCACCGGCGAGGTCGAGGTCGCGATCCGCGAGCTGGAGGTCCTGAACCCCGCCGCGCCGCTGCCGTTCCAGATCGACGAGCGCTCCGGCGTCGGCGAGGACGCACGACTCAAGTACCGCTACCTCGACCTGCGCCGCCAGCGCCAGCACGACGCCATGGTGCTCCGCTCGGACGTGACCCACACCATCCGCGAGGTCCTCGCGGCGCGCAACTTCTACGACATCGAGACGCCGACGCTGACCCACTCCACCCCGGAGGGCGCCCGCGACTTCATCGTCCCCGCCCGCCTGCACCCCGGCAAGTGGTACGCGCTGCCGCAGAGCCCCCAGCTCTTCAAGCAGCTGCTGATGGTCGCCGGCATGGAGCGCTACTACCAGATCGCCCGCTGCTACCGCGACGAGGACTTCCGCGCCGACCGCCAGCCGGAGTTCACCCAGCTCGACATCGAGATGAGCTTCGTCGACCAGGACGACGTCATCGCGCTCGGCGAGGCCGTCATGGCCGCCTGCTGGAAGCTCATCGGCGTCGACATGCCCACGCCGCTGCCCCGCATGTCGTGGCACGACGCGATGGACAACTACGGCTCCGACAAGCCCGACCTGCGCTTCGATCTCAAGATCCGCGAGCTGACCTCGTTCTTCTCCGACACGCCGTTCCGCGTGTTCCAGAACCCCTACGTCGGCGGCGTCGTCATGCCCGGCGGGGCCTCGCTGCCCCGCCGCCAGTTCGACGCCTGGCAGGAATGGGCCAAGCAGCGCGGCGCCAAGGGCCTCGCCTACATCACCGTGGCTGAGGACGGCACGCTCGGCGGCCCCGTCGCCAAGAACATCTCCGAGGCCGAACGCGAGGGCATCGCCGAGGCCATGGGCGCCAACCCCGGCGACGCGATCTTCTTCGCCGCCGGCGCCCGCGAGGCGTCCCAGGAGCTGCTCGGTGCGGCCCGCCTGGAGATCGGTCGACGCACCGGCCTGATCGACGAGAGCGCGTGGAGCTTCCTGTGGGTCGTCGACGCGCCGATGTTCAAGTCCACGGCCGACGCCGTCGCCTCCGGTGACGTCGCGGTCGGCGAGGGCACGTGGACCGCCGTGCACCACGCCTTCACCTCGCCGAAGCCCGAGTCCCTCGACACGTTCGACACCGACCCCGGCTCCGCGCTCAGCTACGGCTACGACTTCGTCTGCAACGGCAACGAGGTCGGTGGCGGCTCGATCCGTATCCACCGTCGCGACGTGCAGGAGCGCGTGTTCAACGTGATGGGGATCGGCGCCGAGGAGGCGCAAGAGAAGTTCGGCTTCCTGCTCGACGCGTTCAGCTTCGGCGCCCCGCCGCACGGCGGCATCGCCTTCGGCCTCGATCGCCTCGTCATGCTGCTCGGCGGCTTCGAGACGATCCGCGACGTCATCGCGTTCCCGAAGAGCGGCGGCGGCTTCGACCCGCTGACCGAGGCCCCGGCCGAGATCTCCGTCAAGCAGCGCCGCGAGGCCGGTGTTGACGCGAAGCCGGAGAAGAAGGGCGACGCCGAGAAGAAGGTCGTGGCCCCCTCGGCCTGATCCCACAGACGAAGGACGCCGACGGCCGCTGGCCGTCGGCGTCCCTGCGTTGTCAGGCCCTCAGATCAGGCCGCGCGGCAGCGTCCAGGGCCGCAGCACCAGCCACAGCGCCAGCGTCGCGCAGACGGCGCACGCGAGCATGGCCGTGCCCATCGGGGCGGCGCTGGTCATCGGCACCAGACCGATCAGCGGGCCCACCAGCGAGCCCATCAGCATGGTCGTCGAACCCTGCAGCGACGCGGCGGTGCCGGACCTGTCGCGGTGGTTCATGAGCGTCAGGAGCTGCGTGCACGGTGCCGAACTGCCGAAGGCGAGCGTGAACGCGAACAGCGCCGGTACCAGCGGCTGCCATCCGGCGTGCGCCGCGTTGAGAAGCAGCACCGCGCCACCGGCCAGCATCATCAGCACGGTCGATCCCGCAAGCACCCACTGGGGTCCGAACCGGGTGGCGAGACGGCTGCCGGACTGCACGCCGATGAACACGCCGCAGCTGCAGATGGCGAACACGGCGCCGAAGCCCTGCGCGCTCAGCCCGTAGACCTCCTGCAGCAGGACCGATGAGCTCGAGACGTAGCTGAACAGGCCACCGAAGGCGAACGCAGACACCGTGATGGCGCCGAGCGAGACGCGGTCGCCCAGCACGCTGCCGAATCCCCCCAGCAGCGGCGCGAGGCCGCCGGTGGTGCGCTCGGACGGCGGGCGCGTCTCGACGGTCACCACGAAGATCAGCAGCACGACGAGAGAGCCGTAGCAGGCCAGGGCCCAGAAGATGCCCTGCCAGGGCATGAAGGAGACCATCCAGGAGCCGACGATGGGGGCGACGATCGGCGCAAGCCCGTTGATCAGCGCCAGCCTCGACAGCATGACCACCAGCGGACGACCGCTGAACAGGTCACGCGCCATGGCCATCGCGACGACGGCGCCGCCCGCGGCGCCGATGCCCTGCAGCGCGCGCATCGCCGTCAGGAAGCCGACGCTCGGCGCGATCGCGACCATGACGGAGGCGAGGACGTGAACGGCCGAGCAGACCACCAGCGGCCACCGGCGGCCGAGACGGTCGCTGAGCGGCCCGACGATCAGCTGGCCCAGCGCGAACCCGATCGTCGTGGCCGACAGGGTCACCTGGATCTGCGCGTCGCTGAGCGCCCACTGCTGCTTGATCACCGGGAAGGCGGGGAGATAGAGATCGATCGTGAACGGGCCAAGCCCCGTCAGGAGGCCGAGAGTGACGATCAGGGCGATGCGGCGCCGCTTCGAGAAGCGGTTACCGAGGTCGGATTCCATGGGCAGCCTCAGCGGATCAGTTGCGGAAGGAGACAAACGACGAGCATACCGAGTGCCATTCCGTTTTCACGAAACCGGGAACGAGGCGTGGACGGATAGGGTGGGGGAGTGTCCACCGACCTCTTCGGCAACCCCGACCCCACGCCGCCGCAGCGTGGCGGGTCGCTGAGCGACGCCACCAACCCTCAGGCCCCGCTCGCCGTTCGGCTGAGGCCGCGCACGCTCGACGAGATCGTGGGGCAGCGTCAGCTGCTGGCTCCGGGATCGCCGCTCCGCAGACTCGCCGAGGGCGCCCCGATGTCGGTGTTCCTCTGGGGGCCGCCCGGGGTGGGCAAGACGACGATCGCCTCGGTGGTCTCCCGCGCCACGAAGCGCCGGTTCGTGGAGCTCTCCGCGGTGACCGCCGGGGTGAAGGAGGTGCGAGCGGAGCTGGAGATGGCCCGCGCCGAGCTGGCCAGGGGCAGGGCGACGGTCCTGTTCGTGGACGAGGTGCACCGGTTCTCCAAGGCCCAGCAGGACGTGCTGCTGCCCGCCGTCGAGAACCGGCTTGTCACGCTCATCGCGGCCACCACGGAGAACCCCTCGTTCTCGGTCATCTCACCACTCCTGTCGCGTTCCCTCCTGCTGCGGCTGCAGCCGCTCACCGACGACGACCTCGGCGGCCTGCTGGAACGCGCGCTGACCGACGAGCGGGGCGTCCGCACCGCCGACGGGGAACAGCTGACGCTCGACGACGACGCCCGCGCCCTGATCATCCGGCTGGCCGGCGGCGACGCGCGCCGGGCGCTGACCTATCTGGAGGAGTCGGCGGCCGCGGCCGATGCGTTGGGCGCCACGCAGATCTCTCAGGCCGCCGTCGAGTCCTCCGCGGACAGGGCGGCGGTCCGCTACGACCGCGACGGCGACCAGCACTACGACATCATCAGCGCCTTCATCAAGTCCATCCGCGGCTCGGACGTCGACGCTGCCCTGCACTACCTGGCGCGGATGCTGGAGGCGGGCGAGGATCCGCGGTTCATCGCCAGGCGCCTGATGATCTCGGCCTCCGAGGACATCGGCATGGCGGCCAGCGGGGTGCTGCAGACCTGCGTGGCCGCCGCACAGGCGGTGCAGCTGCTCGGCATGCCGGAGGCGCGCATCACGCTCGCGCACGCGACCGTGGCCGCCGCCACCGCCCCGAAGTCCAACGCGGCCTACCTGGCTCTCGACGAGGCGATCGCCGACGTGCGGGCGGGCAGGGGCGGGCTGGTCCCGCCGCACCTGCGCGACGCGCACTACGCGGGGGCGAAGGCGCTAGGGCACGGGCAGGGTTACCTTTACCCCCACGACTACCCGCACGGGGTCGTCGCGCAGACCTATCTCCCGGACGACCTCGCGGAGGCGTCGTACTACCGCCCGACGGACAACGGCCAGGAGGCCGTGATCGCGGAGCGGGTCGCGGCCCTACGCCACCTGCTGCGGCCCTGACCGTTCGGCTACAGTAGCCGCCATGACCGTAGGGGAAATCGCTGGACTGATCGCGGCTATCGCCGCCTGCGTGCTCGTTGCGCTCGCCGCCGTGCCGCTGCTGAAGCTCGGGCGCGTGCTGGACGAGCTGCGCCTGGCCGTGCGCGACGTCGGCAACAACAGCGTCCCGATCCTCCAGGAGCTCAAGGGCACCGTCGTCGCCACGAACGACGAGATCGCCAAGCTGAGTGTGGTGACCGAGGACGCGAGCCGCGTCTCGGGACACGCGACCGTCGTCACCGAGAACGCGGCCCAGCTGTCCACGCTGTTCGCCGCCACCCTCGGCGGGCCGCTGGTCAAGACCGCGGCCTTCACCTACGGCGTCCGCCAGGCGTTCAAGGGCAAGAAGGGCAAGTGATGCGCCGCCTCTTCTGGATCCTCGTCGGCGCCGGGATCGCCGTGGCCGTGGTGTTCAAGGGCAGGGAGCTGTACCGCCGGATCACGCCCCGCGGCATCGCGGAGCAGGTCGAGCAGCAGGGCCACCGGGCCGCCTCCGGGTTCGGCGACTTCGTCGCGACGTTCCGCGTCGCCATGGCCGACCGTGAGGCCGAGCTGCGCCGCGAGCTGAACATCCCCACCACCACCAACGACTGAACCTCCGCTAAGGACCACACCACATGAAGACCTCCGAGATCCGGAGCCGCTACCTCGACTTCTTCGCGAAGTTCGACCACACCGTCGTGCCCAGCGCCTCGCTGCTGTACAACGATCCGACTCTGCTGTTCGTCAACGCCGGCATGGTGCCGTTCAAGCCGTACTTCCTGGGCGACGAGCCCTCGCCGTACAAGCGGGCCGTCTCCGTACAGAAGTGTGTGCGGACCCTCGACATTGACGAGGTCGGCAAGACCACCCGCCACGGCACGTTCTTCCAGATGCTCGGCAACTTCTCCTTCGGCGACTACTTCAAGGAAGGCGCCATCAACTACGCTTTCGATCTGGTCACCGGCGCCGAGTCGGCAGGCGGGTGGGGCTTCGACGCCGACCGCGTCTGGGTCACGGCGCTGCACGGCGACAACGAGACCATCGACCTGTGGCAGCAGGCCGGCATCCCCCGGGAGCGGATCCAGGAGCGTGGGCTCAAGGACAACTACTGGCACATGGGCATCCCCGGCCCCGGCGGCCCCTGCTCGGAGATCTACATCGACCGCGGCCCGGAGTTCGGCGCCGACGGCGGCCCCGAGGCCGACGAGGACCGCTTCCTCGAGATCTGGAACCTGGTGTTCCAGTCCGAGGAGCTCTCCGCCGTCCGCGCCAAGGACGACTTCGACGTGCTGCGCCCCCTGCCCGCGAAGAACATCGACACCGGCTCGGGCCTCGAGCGCGTCGCGCTGCTCAAGCAGGGCGTCGCGAACATGTACGAGATCGACGAGATCCGCCCCGTCATCGACAAGGCATCCGAGCTGTCCGGCCGCCGTTACGGCGCCGACCCGGCCGACGACATCCGTTTCCGGGTCGTCGCGGACCACGTCCGCTCCGGCCTGATGCTGATGACCGACGGCGTCGCCCCCGGCAACGAGGCACGCGGCTACGTGCTACGTCGCCTGCTGCGCCGCGTCATCCGAGCCATGCGCCTGCTCGGCGTGCAGGACCCGGTGCTCGGCGAGCTGCTGCCCGTCTCGCGCGACCTGATGCGCGTGTCCTACCCGGACATCGACCAGGCCTGGGAGCGCGTCTCGCAGTCGGCCGAGGCGGAGGAGGAGACCTTCCGCCGCACGCTGGCCTCCGGGACCGTGATGTTCGACACCGCCGTCACGGAGGCGAAGGCCGCCAGGTCCACCGCGCTGCCCGGCGACAAGGCCTTCCAGCTGCACGACACGTTCGGCTTCCCGATCGACCTCACGATGGAGATGGCCTCCGAGGCCGGCCTGAGCGTCGACCGCGCGAAGTTCGACTCGCTCATGAAGGAGCAGAAGGACCGCGCCCGCGCCGACGCCAAGGCCAAGAAGGGCGGGCTCAGCTCGCACGAGGCCTACCGCGAGCTCCGCGAGGCCGGCGAGACACCGTTCCTCGGCTACACCGACCTCGACGTGACCACGAAGATCCGCGGCATCATCGCCGACGGCGCCGTGGTCGACCGCGCCACCGACGGGTCCACCGTGGAGATCGTGCTGGAGGAGACCCCGTTCTACGCGGAGTCCGGCGGCCAGGATGCCGACCGCGGCATCATCACCGGCGACGGTTTCTCCCTCAACGTCATCGACGTGCAGCGCCCCGTCCCCGGCATGGTCGTGCACCGCGTCGAGGTCCTCGGCGAGCTGCCGCTCGGCGCCGGGGTCGACGCCCGGGTCGACGCCGCCGCGCGCCACGGCTCCTGCCAGGCCCACACCGCGACCCACATCGTGCACGCCGCGCTGCGCCAGCTGGTCGGCTCCACCGCCACGCAGGCCGGCTCCTACAACAAGCCCGGCTACATGCGCTTCGACTTCTCGTCGACCAAGGGGCTCTCCGAGCAGCTGAAGCAGGAGGTCGAAGCCGTCTCCAACGAGGCGATCACCTCGAACTACGCCGTCACCGCCACCGAGATGCCCCTGGCGCAAGCCAAGGCTCTCGGAGCCATGGCCATGTTCGGCGAGAAGTACCCGCCGATCGTGCGCATGGTCGAGCTGGGCGGTCCCTGGTCCCGCGAGCTGTGCGGCGGCACGCACGTCGCCGCGACCGCCGAGATCGGCGTCCTCAACCTGCTCAGCGAGTCCTCCATCGGCTCGGGCGTGCGCCGCGTCGAGGCGCTGGTCTCGACCGACGCCTTCGCGAAGTTCGCCGCGGAGCGAGCGCTGGTGAACACCCTGACCGACACGCTGCGGGTCCAGCCCGACCAGGTCGTCGGCCGCGTCGAGAAGCTGATCGCGCAGCTGAAGGATGCCGAGAAGCAGATCGCGGCCCTCAACGCGGAGAAGCTGCTCGCCGGCGCTCAGGCCATGGTGTCCAAGGCCGTGGACGCGGGCGGGGTGCGCTACCTCGGCGTCGCGGTGCCCGGCGTCTCCGGCGGAGACCTCCGTACCCTCGCCATCGACCTGCGCGAGCGCCTCGGCTCGGAGGCGGCCGTCGTCGCCCTGGTCGGCGGGGACGCGAAGCCCACCGCCATCGTCGCGACGAACGAGGCGGCCCGCGGCCTCGGCCTCGGGGCCGGCCGGCTGATCTCCCGCGCCTGCGCGGAGCTCGGCGGCAAGGGCGGCGGCAAGGACGACCTCGCGCAGGGCGGCGGCACCGACGCGTCCGGCGCGCAGCGCGCCCTCGACGCGGTGCGTGAGGCCATCGCCCAGCGTGGCTGACCGCGCTCGGCTCGGCATCGACTGGGGCAAGGCACGTATCGGCGTCGCCGCCTCCGGGGCCGGCACGGACTTCGCGTACCCGGTGACGACCGTGCCGGCCGGCGCCGACGAGCAGCGTCGGCTTCTGGAGATCGTCGCCGAGTACGAGCCGGGAGTGATCTACGTCGGCCTGCCGCTCACGCTGTCGGGGGAGTACGGTTTCGCCGCGCAGTTCGTGCTGGAGAAGGCCGCTTCGCTCGCCACCGCCGTGGCGGATGTGGAGGTCCGGCTCGTGGATGAGAGAATGAGCACTGTCACGGCGTCGCGCAGCATGGGGAGCGCGGGTCGTAAGGCGAAGCAGCAGCGCAGTGTCATCGATCAGGCGGCCGCTGTCGACATTCTGCAACGAGCGCTGGACGCCGAGGGGCGGACCGGGGCGCCTGTCGGGAGACCCGCACCGAGGGAGGAAACGTGAGCCCAGCATTCCGGAACGACGACAAGAGCCTGAACTGGCGAACCGTCGGCTACTGGGCGCGCAGCGTGTTCGCGGTCCTTCTGTCGCTGACGGTGCTCGTCGGCGGCGGCTGGTTCGTCTACTCGAAGGCGCACGACGCGTACATCGCCTGGCGAACCACGGACGACTACATCGGCGAGGGCACCGACCCCGTCGAGGTGCTGATCCCCAAGGGTGCCTCCATCACTCAGATCGGTGACATCCTGACCGAGGACGGCGTCGTCCGCTCCACCAAGGCCTTCCGCCAGGCGGCGCAGGACTCCGGCCAGGCCGACAAGCTGCAGGCGGGTCGCTACGAGCTGAAGAAGGAGCTCCCGGCGGAGACCGCGTTCGCGATGCTGCTCGACTCGGACAACCTGGTCCGGCTGAAGGTGACCTTCCCCGAGGGGACGACCGACGCGGAGCAGTTTGAGATCATCTCCTCGAAGCTTGACGTCGACCTCGAGACTGTCCAGAAGGCCGCGAAGCAGACCGACAAACTCGCGTCGCTGCCGGAGTTCGCCGACGGTGACCTGGAGGGCTACCTCTTCCCGTCGACCTACGAGGTGGCCGAGCCCGTCAAGCCGCTGTCGATCTTCGCGTCGCAGATCACCCAGTTCAACAAGATCGCCGAGAAGCTGTCGCTGGAGGGCCGCGCGGAGGATCTCGGCTACAGCCCCGACGAGGTCGTCACCGTCGCGTCCATCATCGCCAGCGAGGTCAGTAACGTCGAGGACCAGGCGAACGTCGCCGCCGTCATCTACAACCGCCTCGACGCCGACATGCCGCTGCAGATGGACTCGACCGTGCACTACGCGGTCGGCAAGTCGGGCACGGTCACCACCACCGCGGAGGACCGGAAGTCGGACTCGCCGTACAACACCTACGTGCACAAGGGGTTGCCGCCCGGTCCGATCAGCAACCCGGGCGAAACCGCGCTCGAGGCCGCCCTGCATCCGGCCGACGTCGACTACAAGTACTTCGTGACCGTCAACCTCGAGACGGGCGAGACGAAGTTCGCCGACACGCTCGACGAGCACAACGCCAATGTGGCCGAGTTCCAGCAGTGGTGCCAGGCCAACGCGGACAAGGGGCTCTGCTGAGGCACGCGGGCGTCGTCGGAAACCCGGCGGCGCACTCCCTGTCCCCGGCGATCCACCGCGCAGGATACGCGGCGGTCGGCCTCGACTGGGACTACGAGGCGTTCACCGTGGCGCCCGCAGACCTGGAGGGCTTCGTGCGCGAGCGGTGCGCCGACCCGGCGTGGGCCGGGCTGAGCGTCACGGCCCCCCACAAGGAGGCCATCCTCGCCTTCGGCGAGCCCGACGAACCCACCCGGCTGCTGGGCGCCGGCAACACGCTCGTGTTCGACGGCGGCGCCGCCCGGATCTACAACACCGATGTCCCCGGGTTCGTGCGCGCCTGGCGGGCCCACAGGCTCGCCGCCCCCTCCAGCGTCGCGATCGTGGGCAACGGCGCCACCGCACGGTCGATCATGCTCGCCGTCGCCGGGCTCGGCGCGCACGACGTCACGCTCGTGGTCCGCGACCCGGCGCGGGCAACGACGGCGGCGGCGCTCGGCCGCGACCTGGGGCTCGCGGTCGGCGTCCAGCTGCTGGGGGACGGCATCGAGCAGGTCGACCTCGTCGCCAACACCATCCCGGCCGCCGCCACCGCCCCCCACGCCGAGGGGCTGGCCGCCGCGGCCGGCGCGGTCTTCGACGTGGTCTACGACCCGTGGCCAACCCCGCTGGGGCAGGCGGCTCAGCTGCGGGGGATCCCCGGGCTGAACGGGCTCGACCTGCTCGCCGGGCAGGCCGTCGACCAGTTCTTCCTGCTCACGGGGTCCGAAGTCAGCTACGAGCTGTGCCGCTCAGCTGCCGGTCGCGAACTCAGCCGCAGGGCGGCTCTCTGACACAATGGGGCGCATGCTCCGTTACCTGACGGCCGGGGAGTCCCACGGCCAGGCCCTGATCGCGACCATCGAGGGCCTGCCGGCCCACATCGAGGTGGGCGAGAAAGAGATCGCCGAGAACCTGCGCCGACGCAGGCTGGGCGCGGGCCGCGGGGCGCGGATGAAGTTCGAGGTCGACGAGATCACGCTGCTTGCGGGCTTCCGACACGGCGAGACGCTCGGCTCGCCCGTCGCCATCCAGGTCGGCAACACCGAGTGGCCGAAGTGGGAGCAGGTGATGGCGCCGGGCGCCGTCGACGAGGAGACGCTGGCGAACCTGGCCCGCAACGCCCCGCTGACCAGACCCCGCCCCGGGCATGCCGACCTGGCCGGCATGCAGAAGTACGACTTCGACGAGGCCCGCCCCATCCTCGAGCGGGCGTCCGCCCGTGAGACCGCCGCGCGTGTCGCGCTCGGCACGCTGGCGCAGGCCTTCCTGCAGCAGGCGCTGGGCGTCACCGTGCTCAGCCACGTCGTCGAGCTCGGGCACGTCAAGGCGACCCGCGAGGACCTGCCGACCATCGAGGACCTGCCCGCGATCGACGCCGACGAGCTGCGGTGCTTCGACAAGGACGCCTCCGCGCTGATGCTGGAGGAGGTCGAGGCCTGCCACCGCGACGGCGACACGCTCGGCGGCGTCGTCGAGGTGCTGGCCTGGGGTCTTCCGCCGGGCCTCGGCTCGCACTCGCAGGGCGACCGCCGCCTCGACGCGAAGCTTGCCGGCGCGCTGATGGGCATCCAGGCCATCAAGGGCGTCGAGCTCGGCGACGGCTTTGAGCTCGCCCGCACCCGCGGCTCCCTCGCGCACGACGAGATCCTCCCGACCGAGGGCGGCATCCGCCGCGCCTCGCATCGCTCGGGCGGCACGGAGGGCGGCATGTCGACCGGCGAGGTGCTGCGCGTCCGTGCGGCGATGAAGCCGATCGCCACGGTCCCGCGGGCCCTGCGGACGATCGACACGGCGACCGGCGAGCCCGCCGCCGCCCACCACCAGCGCTCCGACGTGTGCGCCGTCCCCGCCGCCGGCGTGGTGGCCGAGGCCATGGTCGCGCTCGTGCTCGCCGAGGTGGTGCTCGAGAAGTTCGGGGGAGACTCCGTCGCCGAGACCCGCCGCAACGCCGAGGCCTACCTGGCCGACGTCGCGGCCCGTGGACTGGAGATCGCCTGATGGCCATCGTGCTGATCGGCGCGCCGGGCGCCGGCAAGTCCACCGTCGGCAAGCGGCTGGCCCGCAAGCTCGGCCGCTCCTTCGTGGACGTCGACGCCCGCATCGAGGAGGTCATCGGCAAGCCCGTCGCCGAGATCTTCGCCGACGAGGGCGAGGAGCACTTCCGCCGCCTCGAGGAGGAGGCGACCATCGAGCTGCTCGGCAGCCACGAGGTCATCTCGCTCGGCGGCGGCGCCGTCATGAACCCCGCCATCCGGGAGGCCCTCGACGGCCACGAGATCATATGGCTCAAGGTCTCCATCGGCCAGGCCAGCCGCCGGGTCGGCATGAACACCGTCCGCCCGCTGCTGCTGGGCAACGTCCGCGGTCGGCTCATCGAGCTGCTCCGCGAGCGGACCCCCGTCTACGAGCAGCTGGCGACGCAGGTCGTCGAGACGGACGGGCGCGGCTCCTCCGAGGTCGCCGACCAGCTCGTCGCTGAGCGGCTGCCGGCCGAGGACGCCGAGTGAGCATCCACGTCGCCTCCGCGTTGGGTCCCTACGACGTGCACATCGAGCCGGGGGCGGTTCGGCGCCTGCCGGATCTGCTCGGGGACGCCTCACGCGTCGCCGTGATCCACCCGGCCTCGCTGCCGTCGCTAGCGGAGCGCGTCGCCGGGCTGATCGACCGCGAGGTGACCCTGATCGGCGTCCCGGACGCCGAAGCCGCGAAGACCCCCGCGGTGCTCGCCGACTGTTGGGACGCTCTGGCGGACGCCGGGTTCACCCGCAACGACCTTGTCGTCGGCGTCGGCGGGGGAGCGACCACCGACCTCGCGGGCTTCGTCGCGGCCAGCTGGCTGCGCGGAGTCGCCTACGTCAGCGTCCCGACGACCGTGCTCGGCATGGTCGACGCGGCGGTCGGAGGCAAGACCGGCATCAACCTGGCCGCGGGGAAGAACCTCGTCGGCGCCTTCTACGAGCCCCGCGCAGTGCTGTGCGACCTGGACTTCTGCAGGACCCTGGCCGACGTGGAAGTCGCCTCTGGGCTCGCGGAGGTCATCAAGTGCGGCTTCATCGCGGACCCCGAGATCCTGCGGCTGGCGCAGGAGGACCTCGCCGACTGCCGCGACGTCACCGGGCCGCGGTTCGCGGACCTCGTCACCCGCGCGGTCGCCGTCAAGGCCCGCGTGGTCGCTGCCGACCTCCGCGAGGCGACCTCGCACGGCGACCGCGTCGGACGCGAGGCGCTGAACTACGGGCACACGCTGGGACACGCCGTCGAGAAACACGCGCGCTTCACGTGGCGCCACGGGCAGGCGATCAGCGTCGGCATGGCGTGGATCGCGCGCGTCAGCAGGGACCTGCTCGGCCTCGACCCCGCGCTGGTGGCACTGCACGACGACCTGCTCGGCGGACTCGGGCTGCCGCTCAGCTACCCCGCCAGCTACGACGAACTGCGGCCGATCATGAGCCTCGACAAGAAGGCGCGCGGCACCACGCTGAGGCTGGTCGGCATCACCGCCCAGGGGCACCCGCGCATCATCGACGCGCCGGACGAGGCGGTTCTGCGTTCAGCGTACGAGGAGCTCGTCGGCTGATCGGTGGCCGAACCACTCGCCCCGGTTCGAGCGCTGCCCACTGCTGCTGGCGACGGCCGTGGACATGGTGGAAGGACGTTCCACGCCCGCGTTTCAAGGCATGGCTCGAACACCTCCGCGAGCCTTCATGCGACGAAGAATGTCAATCGCGTCTCGGCAGTCGGACCCCGCCGGGTGGCTAGAGTCTCACGCATGAGTTTCGATCCGGTCCAAGTGATGCGGCGTGAGACGGCGAGGTTCGCCGAGGCGCTCCAGAACGTCGACGGGGCCACGCCGGTGCCGACCTGCCCGGGCTGGGACGCCGACGAGCTCCTGTGGCACCTGACCGAGGTGCACCTGTTCTGGAGCGCCGTCATCGCGTCGGGCGCCACCACGGACGAGCAGATCGAGGACATCGAGAAGGCCAAGCCGCTGCGCCCCACCGGGCGCGCCGAGGCACTCGACCTGCTGCAGCGGGCCACGGACGAGCTCGGCACGGTGCTCAGCAGCGGCGACGACCGCGATAGCGCCTGGAGCTGGTTCGAGGCGGACCAGACCATCGGGTTCACCCGTCGGATGCAGACGCACGAGGCCACCATCCACCGGGTGGACGCCGAGCTGACCGCGGGTCTGCCCGTCTCGGACATCCCCATCGAGGTCGCCGTCGCGGGCATCGACCACGTGCTGGACGTGATGTGGAACTGGGTCCCCGGCGACGTTGAACAGCATCCGCTCGGGGTCATCGAACTGCGCCCGCGCGGAGGCGGGTCCCGGCTGGTCGAGCTCTACCGCTGGAGCGGCCGACTCTGGGGCAGGGACTTCGCCGACCAGGTCGCAGGCCGCCGGGCGGACGACGGTGCGGAGCCGCGCGCCGTGATCTCGGGGGAGGCAGCGGACCTGGACCGGCTCGTCTGGAGCCGGCCGGCCATCTCCTCGCGCGAGGGTGACCTCGCCCTGCTGGCCGCCTTCGACGAACTGATCGCGTTCGGCATCCAGTGAGGTCCGATGGTCGCAGGGCGTGTCCTTAGCCCTAAAGTGGCCTCATGATCGAGATGCTGCGGGTCATGGGCCGCGCCCTGCGCCTCGATCCTGCCCTCTTCTCGATGGTCGACGACCGTCCCTACGCCCTGCTCGTCGCCGCCCTCGGGATCGCGATCCTTGCCGCCGGCTCCACCATGCTGGGGCACGTCGCGGTGCTGTCGCTCAACCGTGTGCGAGGCTTGCGCCTCCTTGCGGCGCTGCTGCTGTCGACGGCGGTGCTGGCGGTACTTAAGGTCGTGGAGATGTCCATCACCTGGAGCGTCGCGTCTCTGGTGCTCGGGAGACCCGTGCCCCTGGTCCCGCTCGTCGTGGTCGCGCTCCTCTCCACCGCGCCGCTGGTGTTCAACTTCGTCACTGCCATGCCGCACTTCGGGCTCGCGTTCGGCCGCGTATTCGAGGCGTGGAGCTACCTCCTCGTACTCGTCGGCGTGTCCCACGCCTTCGGCGTGAGCATCACGTGGGCCTTCGGTTTCACCCTGGCCGGGTGGCTGGTCATTCAGGTCATCTCCCGGGTGGGGCAACGTCCGTTCAGCTGGGTGTCCTCGCATCTGTGGACGCTCGCGACCGGACGCCCGACGATGGTCACCTCGCGTGACATCCTCTCCGGCACGCCGCTGATTCCGGTCTCAGGCCTCCGGAAGGAGGTGGAACGGTGATCTCCTGGCTGATCGGAAGCGTCGTAGTCATCCTGTTCCTCTTCGTCCTCCTGTCGCCGCTCGAGTCGCTCCGGTGGTGGGCCGACAAGGGGGAGAAGGAGGTGCGCGGCACCTTCGAAGTCGTCGCGAGCGAGGTCGAGGAGGAGCACCGTTCGCACCGCTTCGTCGTCTACCTCTCCGGCGTCGGGGTGCTCGGCGGGGATGAGTTGTCCGGCCGTGAGATCGCCTGGCTCGACTCGCTCGATGACGACCTCCGGGACGTCTGCGTCGTCGCCGACGTCTTCCCCTACTCGGTGGACAACCGCGGCCTGCTGCAGCGGGCGACCATGCACCTGTGGAAGTTCCTGGACAACGCGCGCCGACAGTGGCGCAGCAACCCGATCCACTTCATCATCAACATCCGCAACATCGCCCAGGTGCTCGTCTCATCCGACCCGCGCTACGGCCCCACTCAGAGCATCGGCCTGGCGCAGGAACTGTGGCGATCGCTCCAGCGACACGGCTACGTCCCCGGCTCAGGTGACCCTGTCTACCTCGTCGGCTTCTCTGGCGGAGCGCAGATGGCACTGGGGGCCGGCTGGTTCCTCTCGGGTCTGGGCGTCCCCGTCTCGCTGATCTCGGTCGGAGGCATCTTCAGCGACGATCCCGGCCTCGACCGCATGGAACACGTCTGGGATCTCCGCGGCTCCCGCGACACCACGCGTCTCCTGGGTCCCGTCGCATTCCCCGGCCGCTGGCCCACCGCCCCGCTGTCGTCGTGGGGGAGGGCGCGTCGCGAGGGCCGCGTCACGGTCCGGACGATCGGCCCCATGAAGCACGACGCCGCGAAGGGCTACTTCGGGCGCCGCGCGAAAGACGACAACGGCCGGACGTACGCCGACCTGACCCGCGAGGAAGTCGTCGGCATCCTCGCCCTCGACGGCACCCGCTGACGTGCGGGTTCCCTGAGCCTGTCCCGGTTCCCTGAGCCTGTCCCGGTTCCCTGAGCCTGTCCCGGTTCCCTGAGCCTGTCCCGGTTCCCTGAGCCTGTCCCGGTTCCCTGAGCTTGTCGAAGGGCCCTGAGCCTGTCCCGGTTCCCTGAGCTTGTCGAAGGGCCCTGAGCCTGTCCCGGTTCCCTGAGCTTGTCGAAGGGCCCTGAGCCTGTCCCGGTTCCCTGAGCTTGATGCTCCTATGTGGTGTCAAGCGGTTGTGAGCCATTCTCTGTAGCGGGTGGTGAGGGTGTCGTTGCGCAGTGTTCCGCGTTCGATGCCGGAGATGCGGGCTGGCCAGACGCCGAGTGCGTGGCCGGCTTGGGTGGTGGTGAGGCCTTTGGCGTGGCGGAGGGGTCTGAGGTCGTTGATGGGTGGGACCACGGGTGGGGTCCAGATCGCGGTGATGATCAGGTGGGAGATGTAGCGCTTGAGGCAGCGGGTCGCTTCGCGGCGGGTTTTGCCTTCTGCTTGTTTCTTCGCGAGGTAGGCGATCGTGTCAGGATCGATGCGGGCTCTGGCCAGGGCGATGGTGTGTAGGGCCCGGTTCGCGCGTCGGTCTCCGCCGCGGTTGAGGCGCATCCGGTGGGTTTTGCCGGAGGAGGCGGGGATCGGGGCGACGCCGCAGAGTTTCGCGAACGCTGCCTTCGAGTGGATCCGGGTCGGGTCGTCGCCGACGGTGACCAGCAGTTGGGCGGCGGAGATCACCCCGACCCCGACGAGATCGAGGACGCCGGGTGCTGTCTGGGCGACCAGGGTCTGCAGCTGGGGGTTGAGGAGGTTGATCTCGTCGTCGAGGTCACGGATCCGTCGCGCCAGGGACCGCAGCGCGGTCATGGTGGAGGACTGGTCGACGGGGCCGTGGGGTCGGCAGGCGGCCAGCTTCGCGTGGAGGGCCTTCCCAGTGAGTCGGCGGTAGGTGTCGCGGACCTGGTCCGGGGCGGTCACGAGCAGGCTTTTGAGTTGGACGATGGCCTGGGTGCGGGCCTTGACCGCGGACTCCCGCGCCGTCAGGAGGACCCGGATCGCTTCAACATTGCCGGTGCCGGGTTTCGGCAGGGGGAGGGTCTCGCCGGTCAGGAGGGTGCGGGCGGCCAGGATCGCGTCCAACGGGTCGGTCTTGCCATGGAGTCTGCGGGCGGCGCGTTTCGGGCGGATCACCTCACGCACTGCGATCCCGGCCCGGGTCAGGAACCGGGACAGGCCCGCCCCATACGACGAGGTTCCCTCGACCCCGACCAGTGCGACCGTCCCGAACGAAGTGACGAAGTCCAGCAGCTGGCGGTACCCGGTGAGACTGGTCTCGATCTCCAGGTCGCCGAGGAGTGCCCCGGTGGTGTGGTCGAGGACCGCGACGTGGTGGGTGGCGAGATGGGTATCGACTCCCGCTACCACTGTGGATGGATGGGTTGGCATCATGTGAGGTGTCGCCTTTCAAGGGGGGTGACACCTGCTCGGGGACCAGGCAGTCAGGACGCTGACGGCGGCTTGCCAATCAAGCCCCAGGCTCCTATCAAGACATGCCACGGGTCCCCGGGCAGGACTCCGAGAATGTGTCCCCGCCCCGGGCGGAGTGGACAGATCAAACCCAAGACACGAAGTCAGTCGAAGGGAGAGCCACACCCCGCCGAGACGAGGACCTAACAAGTATCAGCGTCGAAGGGCCCTGAGCCTGTCCCGGTTCCCTGAGCTTGTCGAAGGGCCCTGAGCGGAGCGAAGGGACTTCCTCTCGCTTCGCTCGAGGCACCTCGACGGGCTGGTGCTGAGCTTGTCGAAGTGCTCGGCGACCCGAGGAGGCCCGGTGACCCGAGGAGGCCCGGTGACCCGAGGAGGCCCGGTGACCCGGTTCCCTGAGCTTGTCGAAGGGCCCTGAGCGGAGCGAAGGGACTTCCTCTCGCTTCGCTCGAGGCACCTCGACGGGCTGGTGCTGAGCTTGTCGAAGTGCTCGGCGACCCGAGGAAGCTCGGCGGTGTGGTTCGCAGCGCGGTTCACACCCCAGCGACGGCTTTCGCGGCGCGTTAGGTGCGGGGCCGATCCATGACTATGATGGTCCGTTGGCCGGGGACGGTCGCACGCAGAAACAACGAGGAGAAGCCCATGGCATCCACCAATGATCTGAAGAACGGAATGGTTCTCGACCTCGACGGCCAGCTGTGGCAGGTTCTCTGGTTCCAGCACCACAAGCCCGGCAAGGGCAACACCGTCGTCCGCACGAAGCTCAAGCACGTGCTGACCGGCAAGATCATTGACAAGACGTTCAACTCCGACACCAAGGTCGACACCGCCACCGTCGACCGCCGCGAGATGCAGTACCTGTACCTCGACGGCGAGGACTACGTCTTCATGGACAACACCTCCTACGAGCAGTTCACCATCCCCGGCGAGACCGTTGGCGACGCCAAGGACTACATGCTCGAGAACCAGAACGCGATCGTCGCCACGCACGAGGGCAACCCGCTGTTCATCGAGCTCCCGGCCTCGGTCGAGCTCGAGGTCACGTACACCGAGCCCGGCCTGCAGGGCGACCGCTCCACCGGCGGCACCAAGCCCGCAACGCTGGAGACCGGCAAGATCATCCAGGTCCCGCTGTTCATCACGACGGGCGAGAAGATCAAGGTCGACACCCGCGACGCGTCCTACCAGGGCCGGGTCTCCAACTGACCATGGCAGAGGTCGCCCCCCACTACGGCGCCCAGACGAAGGCGCGCAAAGCAGCCCTGGACATCCTGTTCATGGCGGAGCAGCGCGACGCCGACCTGAGCGAGACATTCGCCGAGCAGCGAACGCTGACCGGCAACCCGACCCGTGAGCTGACGCGCAGCATCATCCTCGGCGTCGTCGAACATGGTCACGACATCGACACGCGCATCATGCACGCGACCACCGATGCGTGGCCCATCGAGCGGATGCCGGCCGTCGACCGCAACCTGGCCCGCATCGCCGTCTTCGAGATGGACTACACCGACACCCCACCCCAGGCTGTGATCGCGGAAGCTGTCCGACTGGCGGGCGACCTTTCCACCGACGAATCACCGGCGTTCCTGAACGGACTATTGTCCAAGGCGCTGGCTGAGAAGCCCACGACGAACTGAACGAGAGGTCACGCATGACTCCCATTCCTGCACTGTTGGTTCTGGAGGATGGGCGCGTGTTTCGTGGCCACTCCTTCGGCGCCGCCGGCGAGACGTTCGGCGAGCTGGTCTTCTCCACCGGCATGTCCGGTTACCAGGAGACCCTCACCGACCCCAGCTACCACCGGCAGGTCGTGCTCGCCACGGCCCCGCACATCGGCAACACGGGCTGGAACGACGAGGACGACGAGTCAGCCCGCATCTGGGTCGCGGGCTACATCGTCCGGGATCCAGCCCCTCGCCCCTCGAACTGGCGCTCGCGTCGCAGCCTCGACGCGGAACTCGACCGCCAGGGGGTCGTCGGCATCAGCGGCGTCGACACCCGCGCGCTGACCCGCCACGTCCGCGACGGGGGAGCGCTGCGCGTCGGCATCTCCACCACCACGACCGACCCGACGGCACTGCTCGACAAGGTCCTCGCCCAGCCGCAGATGGCCGGGGCCGACCTCGTCGGCGACGTGACCACCGCCGAGCCCTACGTCGTGCCGGCCGTGGGCGAGAAGAGGTTCACGGTCGCCGCGGTCGACCTCGGCATCAAATCCATGACGCCCGCCCAGCTCGCGGCCCGCGGCATCGAGGTCCATGTGCTGCCCGCCTCGACCACGATCGAGGAGATCCGCGCGATCGCACCGGACGGCGTCTTCTTCTCCAACGGCCCCGGCGACCCCGCCACCGCCGACGGCCCCGTCACGCTGCTGCGCGAGGTCCTGCAAGCCGACATCCCCTACTTCGGCATCTGCTTCGGCAACCAGCTCTTCGGCCGGGCGCTCGGGTTCGGCACGTACAAGCTGAAGTTCGGCCACCGCGGCATCAACCAGCCGGTGATGGACCGGACCACCGGCAAGGTCGAGGTCACCGCGCACAACCACGGCTTCGCCGTCGACGCGCCCACCGACCGCGCCACGACCACCGAGTTCGGCGAGGCCGCCGTGAGCCATATGTGCCTCAACGACGACGTCGTCGAGGGCCTCGAGCTGCACCGCGACGGCCGGCTGGTCGGCTTCTCCGTGCAGTACCACCCAGAGGCGGCGGCCGGCCCCCACGACGCGAACTACCTCTTTGACCGCTTCGTCGACGTCATGTCGGCCGGAAAGGACGCCTGAATGCCCCGCCGCACGGACATCTCCTCGATCCTCGTCATCGGCTCGGGCCCGATCGTCATCGGCCAGGCCTGCGAGTTTGACTACTCAGGCACCCAGGCCTGCCGCGTGCTGCGGGAGGAGGGCTTCCGCGTCATCCTGGTGAACTCCAATCCGGCGACGATCATGACGGACCCCGACTTCGCCGACGCCACCTACGTCGAGCCCATCACGCCGGAGTTCGTCGAGCGGGTCATCGCCAAGGAGCGCCCCGACGCGGTCCTGGCCACCCTCGGCGGCCAGACCGCGCTCAACACCGCGGTGGCGCTGCACGAGAACGGCGTCCTGGCGAAGTACGGAGTCGAGCTCATCGGCGCCTCGATCGACGCGATCCAGCGCGGCGAGGACCGCGAGGAGTTCAAGAAGATCTGCTTGTCCATGACCGACATCCCGGGCGGCGCGCCCGAGGTTGCGAAGTCGGGCATCTGCCACACGATGGACGAGGTCATCGCCGCCGCCGAGGAGCTCGGCTACCCCGTGGTCGTGCGCCCGTCCTTCACGATGGGCGGCGTCGGCTCCGGCTTCGCCCACAACGAGGCTGAGCTGCGCAACATCGCCGGCGCCGGGCTCGCCGCCTCGCCCGTGACCGAGGTCCTGATCGAGGAGTCGATCCTCGGCTGGAAGGAGTACGAGCTGGAGGTGATGCGCGACACGAAGGACAACGTCGTCATCATCTGCTCCATCGAGAACTTCGACCCGATGGGCGTCCACACGGGCGACTCCATCACCGTCGCCCCGGCGATGACGCTGACGGACCGCGAGTACCAGCGCATGCGCGACGTCGGCATCGGCGTGATCCGCGCGGTCGGCGTCGACACCGGCGGCTGCAACATCCAGTTCGCGATCAACCCGGCCGACGGCCGCATGATCGTCATCGAGATGAACCCGCGTGTGTCCCGCAGCTCGGCGCTGGCTTCCAAGGCCACCGGCTTCCCGATCGCGAAGATCGCGGCCAAGGTTGCCGTCGGCTACACGCTCGACGAGATTCCCAACGACATCACCCGCGTCACCCCGGCCAGCTTCGAGCCGAGCCTCGACTATGTCATCGTCAAGATCCCGCGCTTCGCCTTCGAGAAGTTCCCCGCCGCCGACCCCTACCTGACGACGCACATGAAGTCCGTCGGCGAGGCGATGGGCATCGGCCGCAACTTCACCGAGGCCCTCGGAAAGGCGCTGCGCTCCCTGGAGGACCCCAAGGCGCCCTTCGAGTTCAACCGGCCGCTGCCCCCTCTCGAGGAGATCCTCGACAGTGCCTCACGTCCGCACGACGGCCGCATCCAGGACGTCATGAAGGCCATGAGGGCCGGCGCGAGCGTCGAGCAGCTGTTCGAGACGACAAAGATCGACCCCTGGTTCCTCGACCAGCTGGCCCTGCTGATGGACGTCGCGCTCGAGGTCAAGCAGGCTGACGAGCTCACCCCGGAGCTGCTGCGCACCGCCAAGCGGCACGGGCTGGCGGACTCGCAGATCGCCGCCCTGCGCGACCTGAGCACCGACGTCGTGCGCGGCGTCCGCTGGGCGCTCGGAATCCGGCCGGTCTACAAGTCCGTCGACACCTGCGCCGGCGAGTTCGCCGCCACCACGCCGTACTTCTACTCGACCTACGACGAGGAATCCGAGGTGCCGACCCGCACCAGGGAGGCCGTCATCATCCTCGGCTCCGGCCCCAACCGCATCGGGCAGGGCATCGAGTTCGACTACTCATGCGTGCACGCCACCATGGCCCTGCGGGAGGCCGGCTACGAGACCGTCATGGTCAACTGCAACCCGGAGACCGTCTCGACGGACTACGACACCTCCGACCGCCTGTACTTCGAGCCGCTGACCGCCGAGGACGTCCTCGAGGTCTACCACGCCGAACTGAAGGCCGGCCCCGTCGCGGGCGTCATCTGCCAGCTGGGCGGCCAGACCCCCCTCAAGCTGGCACAGACGCTCAAGGACGCCGGAGTGCCGATCGTCGGCACCTCGCCGGAGGCGATCAACCTCGCCGAGGAGCGCGGCGCCTTCGGCCGCGTGCTCGCCCGCGCCGACCTGCCCGCGCCGAAGCACGGCATGGCGGCCTCGGCTCCCGAGGCCAAGGCCATCGCGCAGGAGATCGGCTACCCGGTGCTCGTGCGCCCAAGCTACGTGCTCGGCGGCCGCGGCATGCAGATCGTCTACAACGACGAGGCGCTTGAGACCTACATCGCGAACGCGACCGAGGTCAGCGAGGAGCGCCCGGTACTCGTGGACCGATTCCTGGACGACGCGGTGGAGATCGACGTCGACGCGCTGTACGACGGCACTGACCTGTACATCGGCGGCGTGATGGAACACATCGAGGAGGCTGGCATCCACTCCGGTGACTCGGCCTGCTCGCTGCCGCCTATCACGCTCGGTGATGCCGTCATCGACCAGATCCGGCACTACACGCGGGAGATCGCCGACGGCGTCGGAGTCCGCGGCCTGCTGAACATCCAGTTCGCCCTGCACGCCGACACGCTCTACGTGCTTGAGGCCAACCCGCGTGCGTCGCGCACCGTGCCGTTCGTGTCCAAGGCGACCAACACATCGCTCGCGAAGGCCGCGGCCCGCCTCATGCTCGGCACAAGCATCGCCGAGCTGCGGGCCGAGGGGATGCTGCGCGCCGCCGGCGACGGCTCGATCCCGCTGGCCGGGGCCCCCGTCGCGGTCAAGGAGGCCGTGATGCCGTTCAACCGGTTCCGCACCGCCTCCGGCGCCTTCGTCGACACACTTCTCGGCCCCGAGATGCGCTCCACGGGCGAGGTGATGGGTCTGTCGGACAACTTCGGCACTGCCTACGCCAAGTCGCAGGCCGCCGGCGGTGGCCCGCTGCCCACCTCCGGCAAGATCTTCGTCTCGATCGCCGACCGCGACAAGCGTCACGCCATCTGGCCGATCAAGCGGCTGGTCGACCTCGGGTTCACGGTGCTGGCCACCAGCGGCACCGCGTCGGTCCTCCGCCGCAACGGCGTGCAGGCCGAGGAGGTGTTGAAGCTGTCGGAGATGGCTGAGGGCGCCACGCAGCCGAGCATCATCGAGCGGATCACCTCGGGCGACATCGACCTGATCTTCAACACCCCCGAGGGCACCGGCGACTCCGGCGCCAGCACCCGCGAGGACGGCTACCAGATCCGCACCGCGGCCGTGCTCGCCGACGTGCCGCTCGTGACCACGGTCCCTGGCCTGGGCGCGGCGACGCAGGGGATCGAGGCGCTCCAGAGGGGCGCCATCGACGTGCGCTCCCTACAGGAGTGGGCCGCGCTGGGGGCCGAGCTGTGACCTCCGCCGCGACCAACGCCCTTCGCTCGGCCTACCACCTCGCTCGTGCCGGACTCTTCCGCTACGCCGGGGGAGACCCGGAGAAGGTCCACGAGCTGACCATCAAGGTCCTGTCGAAGCTCCCCGGCGGCGGCCGGGGAAGGGTCGCGGATCCGGTGACGGTCGCGGGCATCAGATTCCCGAACCGCGTCGGCCTGGCGGCCGGCATGGACAAGGACGGCATCGCCGCCCACACCTGGGCGCACTTCGGGTTCGGCTTCGCCGAGCTCGGGACGGTGTCTGCCAAGGCCCAGCCGGGCAACCCCCGACCCCGGGTGTTCCGGGCCGTCGCCAGCCAGGGCATCGTCAACCGTATGGGCTTCAACAACCGTGGCGCGACGCAGCTGGCCGAGGTCCTCGGGCGCCGGAAGGTGGCGCGCGGCAACCAGGCTCTCGGAATCCCGCTCGGGGTCTCGATCGGCAAGTCGAAGGTCACCCCGCTGGCGGAGGCCACTGACGACTACCTGTTCTCCATGCGGCTGCTCGCCCCCTACGCCGACTACATCGCCGTCAATGTGTCGAGTCCCAACACCCCGGGCCTGCGCAGCCTGCAGGAGGCCCGAGAGCTCGCAGGGCTCCTCGGCGCGCTGACCGCCGAGGCAGCGGAGCTGTCGGAACGGCCGGTGCCGATCTTCGTGAAGCTCGCCCCGGACCTCGTCGGCGACGACCTCACCGAGACGCTCGCGGCCGTCGCGCACTCCGGCGTCGCCGGGGTGATCGCGACCAACACGACACTGACCCGCGACGGGCTCTCGCCCGCCGACGCCCGGCTGGCGCAGGAGGAGGGCGGCCTCAGCGGGCGCCCGCTCACCGCGAAGGCCCTGGCCTTCGTCGAGCACCTCGCCACCACGGTCGACCTGCCCGTGATGGGGGTCGGCGGCATCATGAGCCCCGCGGACGGGGCCCGTATGTTCGACGCGGGAGCCCAGCTGCTGCAGCTGTACACCGGATTCATCTACGAGGGCCCCGCGCTGATCCGCGGGATCCAGGAGCTGGGGAGCACCCGATGAGCACCTACGCCCAACGCCTGGCGGCCGCCACGACCGATCGCGGTCGGCTGTGCGTCGGCATCGACCCCATGGCCTCGGTCCTGAACGCCTGGGGCCTCGACAACGACGTGGCGGGCCTCGAGGCCTGTGCACGCGGCATAGTAGAGCGTCTTGGAGGCACCGTCGCGGTGTTCAAGCCGCAGTCCGCGTTCTTCGAGGCACACGGCTCCGCGGGCATCGCGGTGCTCGAGCGCGTGCTCGTCGACATCCGCGAGGCAGGCGCGCTCAGCATCCTCGACGTGAAGCGCGGAGACATCGGCTCCTCGATGGCCGGCTACGCCTCGGCCTTCCTCGGCGAGGGCGCGCCACTGTGGGCCGACGCGATCACGCTCAGCCCCTACCTCGGCGTCGGGTCGCTCAGCCCCGCCATCGACGCCGCCGTGGCCGGTGGACAGGGCCTCTACGTGCTCGCCCGCACCTCCAACCCCGACGGCGCCACCATCCAGCTGGCCGATACCGCGGAGGGTACCGTCGCACAGCACGTCGTCGACGCCGCGGCTAGTCTGAACGAGACCCGCGACAACGCCATCGGGCTGGTCGTCGGCGCGACTCACGCCGACTCCGGTTGCCGCCTCGACGCCTTCAACGGCTCCCTGCTCGTGCCAGGCATCGGCGCGCAGGGCGGCACGGTGGAGTCGCTGGCATCCATCTTCGGGCAGGCGCTCGGGCATGTGCTGCCCACGGCCAGCCGCGAGGTCATCGGACACGGCGCCGGTGAGCTGACGGCCCGGGCCGGGCGGCTGCTCGCCCAGGTTGCCGTTCTGGGCTGAGAATCTTCCCTACTAGGGGTTTGACTGCGCGATTCAGTGTTCCGCCGTGCTTCGGTATGGCTCACCTGCGCGCTAGATTGCACCTGTTCGGTAAACACATCGCCGTCGGTGACGACGGCCGGGAACGGGGTTGGACACATGGCAATTCCTCAGTTGAGCACGGAGCAGCTGGAGGCCGCGCGCAGTGCGGCCACCGAGGCCCGGCGCGCCCGCGCTGAGCTGAAGGAGCAGGTCAAGAACGGCACCATCAGCTTCACCGAGGCGCTGAACAAGGCCGTCGACGACGACACGCTCTCGCGCATCAAGGTGATCGATCTGCTGCGCGCACTGCCCCGGGTCGGCGTCACGCGCGCCACCGAGATCATGGAGAACCTCCAGATTGCCCCCAACCGCCGCATCCGCGGACTCGGGCGCCATCAGGTCGACCGACTCACGGAGCTGTTCACCTGACGATATCCTCGTGGCTGTGACGGATTCTCAGGTGTGGGTGATCTCCGGTCCGAGCGCGGTGGGCAAGGGCACCGTGTGCTCCCGGCTCAAGGAGCGCTACCCGCAGGCGTACTACTCGATCTCCATGACCACCAGACCACCACGCGTCGGCGAGGTGGACGGCGAGTCGTACTACTTCGTCACCCCTGACAGGTTCGCGCAGCTGGCTGCGGAGGGCGAGCTGCTCGAATGGGCCGTCGTGCACGGGACCAACTCCTACGGAACCCCGCGCGGTCCCGTCCTCGATGCCCTGGCGAGGGGGCAGCAGGTCGTCCTGGAGATCGACCTGCAGGGCGCGCGTCAGGTCAAGGAGAACCTGCCGGAGGCCCGGCTGATCTTCCTCGCGCCACCGTCCTGGGACGAGCTCGTCAACCGGCTCAAGGGGCGTGGCACGGAGGACGAGGCCACGCAGGCCCGCAGGCTCGCCACGGCCAGGGTCGAGTTGCAGGACATGGCCGAGGCCGACCACGTCATCGTCAACGAGCGCCTCGATGAAACTGTGGACGCTCTGGTAAGCTTGATGGGCCTGTGATCAATCACCCATCTTCGAAGGATCACCTTGAACACTCAGCCTGAAGGCATCACCAACCCGCCGATCGACGGTCTGCTGGAGAACATCGACTCCAAGTACCGCCTCGTGCTCTTCGCCGCGAAGCGTGCACGGCAGATCAACGCGTACTACTCGCAGCTCGGCGAGGGCCTGCTCGAGAACGTCGGCCCCATGGTCCCCGCCGCCCCCGAGGAGAAGCCCCTCTCGATCGCTCTGCGCGAAATGGAGGAGGGCCTCCTGAAGTACACCGAGATCGACCCGAACGAAGAGGTCGCGACGACCGACGTCGACCCGGCCTTCACCTTCGTCGATCCCTTCGCCACCGGCGGGGAGACCGACACCACCCAGGCCTGAAGTCCATCCGGCCAACCCCCGGGGGGCGGCTTGTCGCCGCCATCGCACCCCATTGTCGATGCGGCTTGTCGCCGCGCTAGGAGTGCTCTGTCATGAGCCGTCTTTTCACGTCCGAGTCGGTGACCGAGGGTCATCCCGACAAGATCGCGGACTCGATCTCCGACGCCGTGCTCGACGGCCTGCTCCGGCAGGACCCGAACGCACGCGTCGCCGTCGAGACGCTCATCACCACCGGCCTCGTGGTCGTCGCCGGCGAGGTCTCGACGTCCGGCTACGTCGACGTCGCCTCGCTGGCCCGCCAGCGGATCCTCGACATCGGCTACGACTCGTCCGCCAAGGGATTCGACGGCTCCTCCTGCGGGGTGAGCGTCGCGATCGGCAACCAGTCTCCCGACATCGCCCAGGGCGTCAACGAGGCCTACGAGCACCGTGTCGAGGTCGACGGTGACGTCGCGAGCCTGCAGGGCGCCGGCGATCAGGGCCTGATGTTCGGCTACGCCTGCGACGAGACCCCGTCCCTGATGCCGCTGCCGATCGACGTCGCCCACCGACTGGCCGAGCAGCTCACCGCGGTGCGGAAGAACGGCACGCTCGACTACCTGCGGCCCGACGGCAAGACCCAGGTCACCGTTGCGTACGACGCCGAGGGGGCAGTCGAGGGCATCGACACCGTCGTGGTCAGCAGCCAGCACCACCAGGACGCCACCCAGTCGCGCATTGCGGCCGATCTGCGCCGAGAGGTCATCGGCCCGGTGCTCGAGGGCTACGGGCTCGGGACCCCCGGCCGCGTGCTGGTCAACCCGACGGGCAAGTTCGTCATCGGCGGGCCCATGGGCGACGCCGGTGTCACCGGCCGCAAGATCATCGTCGACACGTACGGCGGCATGGCCCGCCACGGCGGCGGCGCCTTCTCCGGCAAGGATCCGTCGAAGGTCGACCGCTCCGCCGCCTACGCGATGCGCTGGGTGGCCAAGAACGTCGTCGCGGCAGGGCTGGCCCGCCGCTGCGAGGTGCAGGTCGCCTACGCAATCGGCAAGGCCCACCCGGTCGGCTTCTACCTCGATACGTTCGGCACCTCCGCCGTCCCCGAGTCACAGATCCGCGACGCCGTGCTCGCAACGTTCGATCTGCGGCCCGGTGCCATCATCTCCGACCTCGACCTGCTACGCCCCATCTACAGCGACGTGACGGTCTACGGCCACTTCGGCCGCAACCTGCCCAACGCTACCTGGGAGCGGACCGACCGCGCCGCCGCGCTGGCGGCCGCCGTCAAGGGGTAAGTGCGTGACCGGTGGGCAGCCTGCGCTGATGGGCGCCCACCGGGGCGCGCCGCGCCGCATCGCGCGCGTGGCGGTCGACGTGCCGCTGTCACACCTTGACCGGCTCTTCGACTACGAGATTCCGGACAAGCTCGCGGACGACGCGGTCGTCGGTGCGCGGGTCCAGGTCCGCTTCAGCGGCCAGCAGCAGCGCGGCTGGATCGTCGAGCTCGCCGAGGAGTCCGACGTCGAGACGCTCGCGCCGCTCGGCAAGGTGATCTCGAGCGAACCCGTCATGACCCCCGCCGTGTACGGCCTCATCCGGGCGGTCGCGGACCACTACGCCGGCACCTTCGCCGACGTGTCCCGGCTTGCGGTGCCGCCGCGCCACGCCAGCACGGAGAAGGCCGCCCAGCGCGTCTGGCCCCAGCCTCTCGAGGCGCCCGCGCCGACGGTGCTGCCCTCCTACCCGGCGGGCGGATCGTTCCTCGAGGCCGTCCGGGAGGGGCGCTCCCCCCGCGCCCTGTGGCAGGTGGCCGCGGTGCACGGCGGCCCCGGGGACCTCGTCGGCGGGATTGTCGAGGCCGTCGCCGCGACGCTCCACTCCGGCCGGTCCGCGCTGATCGTGGTCCCCACCGTCCGGGACCTCACCTCGGCCACCGCACGCCTGGTGGAGGTCTTCGGTCACGGATGCGTCGGTACCCTGTCAGCCGACGCGGGGCAGTCCGCCCGCTACCGTAACTACCTGGCCGCGCTGCGCGGCGAGGCGAGGATCATGATCGGCACCAGGGCGGCGATGTTTGCCCCGCTGACGGATCTTGGCCTGATCGTCGTCGTCGACGACGGCAACGACGCACACGCCGAGCCTCGGACCCCACACCCGCATCCCCGCTCCGTCGCCATCCTGCGGGCCGCCCGGGACTCGGCCGCCCTGCTGCTCGCGGGGCACGGACGCAGCACGGATGCCCAGGCGCTGCTGCGTCGCGGCTGGCTCGGGGACCTCACACTGCCCCCGGGCCCGGCCCGTGAGGTCTCGGCCCCGGTGCGGGCCGTCAACGACAGGGACCGCCAACGGGACCCGGCCGCCGCCCGGCTGCGCATCCCGTCGGTTGCGTTCCGGTTCCTGCGCGACCACCTGTCCGTCGGCCCCGTGCTCGTGCAGGTGCCCCGCGTCGGACACTCGGCCACGCTGCGCTGCGCCCGCTGCCGCAACCTCGCCCGCTGTCCGAAGTGCTCGGGCCCGATGCGTGCCCGCCGACGGGATCAGCCCGAGTGCGCCCTGTGCGGCTTCCGGCCGGCCAGGTGGAACTGCCCGCACTGCCACACCTCGCAGCTGGAGACCCCGCTGCCCGGCGCCGCCCGCACCGCGGAGGAGCTCGCCCGGGCGTTCCCCGGCGTGCTCGCTGTCAACAGCTCTGCGGATCGGATCCGCGACGAGATCCCCGATGAGCCGGCGATCGTCGTCGCGACTCCCGGCGCGGAGCCGAGGTCGCCATCCGGCTACGCCGGTGTGCTGATCCTCGACGCGGACGTCACGCTCGCCCGCGCGGACCTTCGCGCCGGCGAGGAGGCCGTGCGCCGGTGGAGCGCGGCGGCCGCGCTGGCGAGGGCACCCCGCGATGGGGGGTCGGTGCTGATCGTCGGGGAGTCCACGCATCCGGCGGTGCAGGCGTTGATGCGGGCGGACCTGCAGGGCTACATCTCGCGCGAGCTCGATGACCGGGCCGACGCCGGCCTCGTGCCGGCCGTGAAGCTCGCCCGCATCGTCGGGGACAAGGAGGCGCTCGACGAGTTCCTCGACAACGACGACTGGGCGGGCGTCCAGGTGCTCGGCCCCACTGAGGTCGACGACGAGCAGTGGGCCGCGCTGCTCAGGGCGCCGCTCGACGGGGCTCGCGACCTCGTGCGTCGCCTCAAGAACGCCGCCGCCATCCGCTCCGCCCGCAAGGAACGCGGCCTGCTCAGCGTCACGGTCGACCCGGAGACTCTCGGCTGATCGCGGCTGGCGGCGACCAGTAGGCTTGCCGCTGCACCCGCCACCCTCAGGAGGTCACCATGCGGCTCGTGTTCGCCGGCACCCCGGACGTCGCGGTCCCGGCGCTCGATGCGCTCACGGACTCAGCCCACGAGCTGGTCGCGGTCCTCACGCGACCGGACGCGCCCGCCGGCCGCGGCCGCAGGCTCACGCCGTCGCCGGTCGCCGCACGCGCCGAGGAGCTGGGGCTCGAGATCCTCAAGCCTGCGCACCCCCGCGACGCGGACTTTCAGGACCGGCTGCGGGAGCTGGCCCCCGACGTCTGCCCCGTCGTCGCGTACGGGGCGCTGCTGCCGCAGTCTGCGCTCGACATCCCCACCCACGGCTGGGTGAACCTCCACTTCTCGCTGCTGCCCCGATGGCGCGGCGCAGCCCCGGTGCAGCGGGCGGTGATGGCCGGCGACGCGGAGATCGGCACGTCCTGCTTCGAGATCGTGCGCGCCCTCGACGCGGGCGATGTCTACCTGACCGAGTCGTTCCCCATGCCCGACGCGACCGCGGGCGAACTGCTGGCCCAGCTCGCCGTGAGCGGCGCACGACAGCTCACCCGGACCATCGACCTGATCGCGGCGGGCATCCACCCCACGCCGCAGGCCGACGACGGCGTCACACTGGCCGCCAAGATCACCGTCGAGGAGGCGCGGCTCGACCTCCGCCGCCCCGCCGGCGAGCTGCGGAACCAGATCATGGGCTGCTCGCCCGACCCCGGCGCCTGGTGCGAGCTCGACGGCCACCGATTCAAGATCTACCGGGCCCGCGTCGCCGAGCCCCTCGACCTCACCCCAGGCCAGCTCGGCACCACCAAACGGCAGCTGTTCGTCGGCACCGGCGACGGCACGCTCGAGCTGCTGGAGGTCCAGGCGCCGGGCAGGAAGCGGATGGCCGCGATCGACTGGGCGCGTCAGGGCGTGACCGGCAAGGTCCTCTCATGAGCCGCGAGAACCCCCGCCGCGTTGCCTTCGACGTGCTGCGCCAGGTCACCGGCGAGGACGCCTATGCCAACCTGGCCCTCGCCAAACGCCTCGCGACCGCCGACCTGGACCCGCGCGACGCCGGCCTCGTGACCGAACTCGTCTCCGGCACCTGCCGCCTGATGGGGACCTACGACCGCATCATCGCGGCCGCCGCGGGGCGGAAGCTCGGTTCCTTCCAGCCGGCCGTGGTGGACCTGCTCCGCCTTGCCGCCCACCAGCTGCTGACCATGCAGGTCAAGAAGTACGCCGCCGTGGCCGCGACCGTCGACCTCGCCCGCGCGACGGTCGGTCAGCGCGTCACGGGGCTGGTCAACGCCGTGTCGCGCAGGATCGGCGCCCGCACCATGGACGAGTGGCTGAACCAGCTGGCCGCGAAACAGGACCGGATCGGGGCCTTGGCCATCCGCGGCCACCACCCCCGCTGGATCGTCGAAGCCTACGCGGACCTGCTGCCAGCCGACGAGCTCGAGGCGGCTCTCGCCGCCAACAACGTCTCCCCACACCCGACGCTGGTCCTGCGACCTTCACTGGCGAGAATCGACGACCTCGTCGGCGCCACCGCCACCCGGTTCTCCCCGTTCGGCGCCACCGCGCCGGGGACGCCCGCCGACCAGGCCACCGTCCGCGACGGCCGCGCGGGCGTGCAGGACGAAGGCTCCCAGCTCGTCGCTTGGGCGCTCTCGCGCACCGAGGCCCCGTCCGGGCCATGGCTCGACACCTGCGCCGGTCCCGGCGGCAAGGCCGCGTTGCTCGCAGGGCTCGCCCGCGAGGCGGGCTCATGGCTGCTCGCGTCCGAGGCCCAGGAACACCGGGCCCGACTCGTCCGGTCCGCGCTGGCCGCCTACCCCGACGGCTGGCAGGCGATCACCGCCGACGGGACCCGCCCGGCCTGGGATCGCGCCTTCTCCCGGATCATGGTCGACGTCCCCTGCTCCGGGCTGGGCGCGCTTCGCCGTCGGCCGGAGTCCCGCTGGCGGCGCACCCCCGACGACGTGACCTCGCTCGGCGATCTGCAGCGACTCCTGCTCCACAGTGCCCTCGACGCGGCCGTCGACGGGGCAGTGGTGGCCTACGTGACGTGCTCGCCACACCGCGCCGAGACCACCGCGGTGGTCGACGACGTGCTGGCCGCCCGCCCCGAGGTGACGAGGCTGCGCGCGGCGGATGCGCTGCCCGAGGTGCCCGACTGCGCGGTGGGCGACGACGTGCAGCTGTGGCCACACAGGCACGGCACCGACGCGATGTTCCTCAGCCTGCTGCGCGTCACGTCGCCTCGCTGACCTGCGGTTTCGCCCTCAACCAGACCACCGGGGCCGCTGGGAAAGCGAGTTCGCTAAGGTGACGGACATGCGCATCACGCCAAGCATCCTCAACGCGGACCTGGCCAACCTCGCGAGCGAGATCTCACGCATCCCCGACGCCGACGCCGTGCACATCGACGTGATGGACAACTCCTTCGTGCCGAACCTGACCCTCGGCCTGCCCGTCGTCGAGTCAATCCGTCGCCACACGGACCACATCCTGGATATCCACCTCATGATCACCGACCCCGACCGCTGGGCCCCGGCCTACGCCGAGGCGGGCGCCGAGTCGGTCACCTTCCACGTCGAGGCCGCGCACGCCCCCGTCAGGCTGGCCCGCGAGATCCGCAGGCTCGGCGCCAGGGCCTCCATGGCGCTCAGCCCCGCCACCCCCATCGAGATCGTCGAGAACCTCCTCGGCGAGGTCGACATGGTGCTCCTGATGACCGTCGAGCCCGGCTTCGGAGGCCAGGCGTTCCTCGACATGGTGCTGCCCAAGATCCGGGCCACGCGCAGGCTGATCGGCGACCGGGACATCTGGCTGCAGGTCGATGGCGGTGTCAGCGCCGAGACGATCGCACGCTGCGCGGAGGCCGGCGCGGACACGTTCGTCGCCGGGTCGGCGGTCTACCGCTCCGCCGATCCCAACGCGATGGTCACCATGCTGCGCGAGACCGCGCAGGCGGCCTGCGCCCACTGACCACCGAGCAGCGGTGCTCCGGAATCAGCGCGGGACGCCGATGGCCGCTGCGATCGGCGTCCGTCCGCCGATGAACCCGATGGTGCGACGGATGGTGGAATCGTCCTCGAGCGTGGCCGCCACCACTGCTGCCACGTCGGCGCGAGTCACGCTGCCGCCCGCGGTCGGGTCCACGTCGATGCTGCCGGTTGCCGCCCCGAGCGTCAGGGAGCCCGGGCCGAGCACGGTCCATGCCAGGTCGCTGCCGCGCAGGTGTTCGTCGGCCGCGGCCTTGGCTTCCGCGTACGCGAAGAAGGGATCCTCGGGCGGGACTCCGTGGTCCACCGAGGCGCCGAGGTAGGACACCATGACGTACCGGGACACGCCCGCGCGCTCGGCGGCGTCCATGCTGCGGATGGCCGCGTCGCGGTCGACGGCGTACGTGCGGGCAGGGTTCCCCCCACCTGCGCCCGCCGACCAGACGACGGCGTCATGGCCGGCCAGTAGCCGGGCGAGCGCGTCGGTGTCCATGGATTCCACGTCGGCAACTAGCGGTCGCGCCCCGGTCGCCGCGACGTCCGCGCTCTGGTCGGGGTTGCGGATGACCGCGTCGACCGCATGACCCGCGGCCGTGAGCAGCCGCTCCGCGATGAGGGCCACCTTGCCGTGGCCCCCGATGATGATGATTCTCGCCATGTGGCGAGCCTAGTCAGTCGTCGTCCACTCGACGGCGGAGGAACTTCTCCAGCTCGGCGGCGATGGTGTCGCCGGTGGCGCCCTCCACCTCCTCGGCGTCGCGGGCCTCCTCGAGCTGCCCGATGTACTCGGCGATCTCGGGGTCCTGCTGGCTAAGCTCGTCGACGGCCTCGGACCACTTTACGGCCTCGGCGGGGATCTCCGCGTGGTCCAACTCGACGCCCATCAGGTTCTCGAGCTCGGTGAGGAGCGCGTCCTGCGCCTTGGGGTTCGGGGGAGTGGAAACGTAGTGCGGCACGGAGACCCACAGCGACGCGGTGGGGATCCGCTCCAGCGTCATCATCTGGCTCGCGACGCCGGTCATGCCGGTGGGGCCGGAGTAGTCGTTGACCTCCATGCTGAACCGCTGGCGGATCGCCGGGTCGGAGGAGAACACGCCGACGGGCAGCGGCCGCGAGTGGGGGGTGTCCGACAGCATGCCGCCGAGGAACACGACCAGCTCGGGGTTGACCTTCGACATGCGGTCGACGAGATCCCGGGCGAAGCTGCGCCACAAAAGGTTGGGTTCCGGGCCCAGCACCGTGACGATGTCGCGGACGGGGTGGTGGACCACCCGCAGCCTGACGGCGGGCCACTCGAGCCACGGTCCGTCGGCGGTGCGGTTGAGCATGGGCCGCGTGTGCTGGAAATCGAAGTAGCGTTCGTCGTCGATCACGCCGAGATCATTGCCGAGGTAGGTGGCGTGGAGGTGCCGGACGAGGTCGCTGGCCGCGTCCCCGGCATCGTTCCATCCGGAGAAGGCGACCACGGCGACCGGGTTGTTCAGGCCTTCCAGCGGTACGAACTGCATCGCCCCAGCCTAGCCGGTGCCGCTAACCTTGCCGGGTGCCGAACTCACTAGCCCAACTGTTGAACCGCCGCGTCCTCATCGCCGACGGGGCGATGGGCACCATGCTGCAGTCCTTCGGCGAGCTCTCGCTGGAGGACGACTTCCTCGGGCTGGAGGGGTGTAACGAGATCCTCAACGTGACTAGGCCCGATGTCGTGGCGGCGGTCCACCGTGCCTACTTCGAGGCGGGGTCGGACGCCGTCGAGACCAACTCCTTCGGGACGAACCTCGCGGCGCTGGGGGAGTACGACATCATCGACCGGCTCGAGGAGCTGGCGGAGGCCGCGGCCCGCATCGCGCGTGGGGTGGCGGACGAGTTCGCTACCGACGAACGGCCCCGGTTTGTGCTCGGATCGGTGGGTCCGGGCACCAAGCTGCCGACGCTCGGGCACATCGAGTTCGCGGCGATCCGCGACGCCTACCAGGCCCAGGTGGCGGCCATGATCCGCGGCGGCATCGATGCCGTGCAGATCGAAACCTGCCAGGACCTGCTGCAGGCCAAGGCCGCCGTGATCGCGGCGAAGCGCGCCCGCGCCGCGGCCGGGGTCGAGCTGCCGATCCTCGTCAACGTCACCGTCGAGACCACGGGCACGATGCTGCTCGGCTCGGAGATCGGCGCCGCGCTGACGACGCTCGATGCACTGGGCGTCGACTGCATCGGCCTGAACTGCGCCACCGGCCCCGCCGAGATGAGCGAACACCTGCGGCATCTCGCCCGCCGGGCGAGGGCGGCCGTCGGGGCCATGCCCAACGCCGGCCTGCCGGAGCTCACGGCCGACGGGGCCCGCTACCCGCTGGGCCCCGAGGCGCTGGCCGACGCGCTCGGCCACTACCTCGACGACTTCGGGCTGGCCGTGATCGGCGGCTGCTGCGGCACCACGCCGGAGCACATCCGCGTGCTGGCTGAGCGGTTCGGCGGCCGTGACGTCGTCGGGCGGCGTCCCGAGGCGGAGAACTCCGCCTCGAGCCTCTACATCGAGGTGCCATTCGCGCAGGACGCCAGCTACCTCAGCATCGGAGAGCGCACGAACGCGAACGGCTCCAAGGCCTTCCGCGAGGCGATGCTCGCCGCGAACTTCGACGAGTGCGTCGACATCGCCAAGGCCCAGGCCCGCGACGGCGCGCACATCCTCGACCTGTGCGTCGACTACGTCGGCCGCGACGGCGCCGCCGACATGGCTGAGCTCAGCTCGCGGCTGTCGACGGCGGTGACGCTGCCCATCGTGCTGGACTCCACCGAGCCGCACGTGCTGCAGGCCGGCCTCGAGCGGCTGGCCGGCCGGTCGATCATCAACTCGGTGAACTTCGAGGACGGCGACGGGCCCCAGTCGCGATTCCAGCGGGTGATGCCGATGGTCGTCGAGCACGGAGCCGCCGTTGTCGCGCTGACGATCGACGAGGAGGGCCAGGCCCGCACGGCGGAGTGGAAGGTGCGCGTCGCCTCCCGACTCATCGACACGCTCGTCAGGGACTGGGGGATGGACGTCGGCGACATCCTCGTCGACTGCCTCACGTTCCCCATCGCGACCGGCCAGGAGGAGACGCGCCGCGACGGCATTGAGACCATCGACGCCATCCGCGAGCTGAAGCGCCGCTACCCGCGGGTGCGGACGACGCTGGGCGTCAGCAACGTGTCGTTCGGCCTCAACCCGGCCGCGCGCATCGTGCTGAACTCCGTGTTCCTGCACGAGTGCGTCGAGGCCGGCCTCGACTCCGCGATCGTGCACAGCGCCAAGATCCTGCCGATGGACCGCATCCCAGAGGAGCAGCGCTCCGTCGCGCTCGACCTGGTCTACGACCGTCGCGACGGGGACTACGACCCGCTGTCGAAGTTCCTGGAGCTGTTCGAGGGCGTCACCGCTGCCTCCGCCCGTGCCTCCCGAGCGGCGGAGTTGGCCGCGCTACCCCTCGCGGAACGCCTGCAGCGCCGCATCATCGACGGCGAGGGCAAGGGCCTGGAGGCCGACCTCGACGAGGCGCTCGGCGGCAAACCCGCCCTCGACATCATCAACGAGGACCTGCTGGCCGGCATGAAGGTCGTCGGCGAGCTGTTCGGGTCGGGCCGGATGCAGCTGCCGTTCGTGCTGCAGTCCGCCGAGGTGATGAAGGCCGCCGTCGCGCACCTCGAGCCGCACATGGAGGCATCCGAGTCCGGGGCGGGCAAGGGCACGCTCGTGCTGGCCACCGTCCGCGGAGACGTGCACGACATCGGCAAGAACCTCGTCGACATCATCGTCAGCAACAACGGCTACACGGTCATCAACATCGGCATCAAGCAGCCGATCCAGGCGATCATCGACGCGGCCGCTGAGCACGGCGCCGATGCCATCGGCATGTCCGGCCTGCTCGTGAAGTCCACACTCGTGATGAAGGACAATCTCCTCGAGCTCAACCGTCTCGGGCTTGCCGAGCGCTACCCCGTCCTGTTGGGCGGTGCCGCGCTGACCCGCTCCTTCGTCGAGCACGACCTGAACGAAGTGTTCGATGGCGAGGTCCGCTACGCCAAGGACGCCTTCGAGGGGCTCGCGCTCATGGACGCCGTGATGGCGGTCAAGCAGGGCGTGCCCGGTGCCGCGCTGCCCGAGCCCCGTCAGAGACGGCACGCCAAGGGGTCACTCGTTGAACTCGTCGAGCCCGAGCCGGGCGCTCGGTCCGACGTCGCGCGGCGCATCGACGTGCCGACGCCGCCGTTCTGGGGCACCCGCGTCGTGAAGGGCATCCCGCTGGCCGACGTCGCGGGCTGGCTGGACCACCGGGCGACGTTCATGGGTCAGTGGGGCCTCAAATCGCTCAAGGACGGACCCAGCTACGAGGAACTCGTCGAGACCGAGGCGATGCCGCGGCTGCGCATGTGGCTCGACCGCGTCAAGACGGAATCGTTGGCGAACTTCGGCGTCGTGTACGGCTACTTCCCGGCGCACTCCGAGGATGAGACCCTGATCCTCGGCGACCCCGAGGACCCGTCGCGCGAGATCGCCCGGTTCACGTTCCCGCGACAGCGTCGCGGTCGTCGGCTCTGCCTGGCGGACTTCTTCCGCGACAAGGAGGAGGCCGCCGAACTTGGGCCCGACGTCTTCGCGATGCAGCTCGTTACGATGGGCGCCGAGGTCGCCAAGGGAACGCAGAAGCTGTTCGAGGCCAACTCCTACCGCGACTACCTGGAGCTGCACGGCCTGTCGGTGCAGTTGACGGAGGGGCTTGCCGAGTTCTGGCACCACCGCGTCCGCGAGGAGCTCGGGCTGACCGCGGGGGAGGGCGACGTCGACGCGGCCATCCGCGACCAGGCGTACCGGGGTTCGCGCTACTCCTTCGGATACCCGGCGTGCCCGGATCTGAACGACCGTGCGACCCTTGTCAGGCTGCTGGATCCGTCGCGCATCGGCGTCGAGCTGAGCGAGGAGCTGCAGCTCCACCCCGAGCAGTCCACCGACGCCATCGTCGTTCACCACCCGGAGGCGAAGTACTTCAATGCAGGCTGAACCCCGCGCCGTCCTGTGGGATTTCGACGGCACCATGGTCGACACCGAGCCGGTGTGGACCATGGTCGAGCTCGAGATGCTGGCCGAGCGCGGGCTGACGTTCACGCGTGACGTGCTCGATTCAATGCACGGGCAGTCGGCCTGGATCACCGCACAGATGCTGGCCGACGCCTTCGGAACGCCCACGAAAATGCTCGAGGTCTACGACGAACTGCACGAGCGCCTGTGCGAGCACGTCTACAGCCATGAGCTGCCGTGGCTCCCCGGGGCTCGGCGCCTGATGTCCGAGCTCAGCGACCTGGGCGTGCCATGCGCCGTCGTGACCGCCAGCAACCGTCGAATCGTCGACGCCGCCCACGCCAGGCTGCCCGCCAACGTCGAGCTGATCGTCACGTCTGACGACGTGACGCATACCAAGCCGCATCCCGAGCCCTATATGATGGCCGCGCGGGCCCTGGGGCTGAGCCCTCGCGAGACCGTCGTCCTGGAGGACTCCCTGCCAGGCGTCACCTCAGGGCTGGCCGCCGGAGCCATCGTCTACGCCGTGAACGGGCGCGTGGCGCTGACCACCGATCCCCGCCTCGTCGTGTCGTCGACGGGCCTGACCACCACAAGCTGGAACGAGCTCGCCGACGTATGGCGGACAAGAAGCGAGATCACCGCATGAACCTCTCCGGAGTCAAGAACCCCCACCTGCTGCAGGCCGGCGACCGCGTCACGCTCACCGACGCCAAGGGCCGCCGCAAGTCCGTTGTCCTGCGGGAGGGCGGAGAGTGGCACACCACCAAGGGGGTCGTGAAGCACGACGACCTGATCGGCGGGCCCGAGGGCGTCACGATCACGTCGCACGGCGGCCAGGAGTACCTCGCGTTTAGGCCGATCCTCAGCGAGTTCATGGTGTCGATGCCCCGCGACGCGGCCGTCATCTACCCGAAGGACGCGGCCCAGATCCTGATGTGGACCGACATCTTCCCGGGCGCCCGCGTGCTCGAGGCCGGGGTCGGGTCCGGGGCCTTGTCGCTGGCGCTGCTGCGCGCGATCGGATCCGAGGGGAAGCTGCACTCGTACGAGCGGCGCCAGCAGTTCGCCGATGTCGCCCGCAAGAACGTCGAGACCTTCCTCGGCGGGCCGCACCCCGCCTGGGAACTGACGGTCGGCGACCTCGTCGAGGCCATCGAGGACGAGCCGATCGACCGCGCGGTCCTCGACATGCTCGCCCCCTGGGAGTGCATCGACGCCGTCGCCGAGCGCATGGTGCCCGGCGGCGTGCTGACGTGCTACGTCGCGACCGCGACGCAGCTCGGTCGGGTCGCGGACACGCTGCGAGCCCACGGCGGGTTCACCGAGCCTCACCTCACCGAGACGACCGTGCGCGACTGGCACGCCGAAGGGCTCGCGATCCGCCCTGGCCACGGCACGTCCGGGCACACGGGTTTCCTCGCGATCTCCCGCCGCCTGGCCCCGGGCCAGCGCGCCCCGATGCGCAAGCGTCGCCCGTCGCCCGGCGCCTACGGGCCCGACTACCACGGCCCCCGCCCGGCCAACATCCCCGTCGAGCTCGGTGGCGCCCCGCTCCAGGACTGACGGGGGTCGCGGGCCTGTCGGGCCACTGAGCCTGTCGAAGGGTCAGAGCCCTCTCCGGTTCCCTGAGCCTGACGAAGGGCCAGCACACCGGTTTCCTGAGCCTGTCGAAGGGTCAGCACACCGGTTCCCTGAGCTTGTCGAAGGGTCTGACCACCGGTTCCCTGAGCCTGTCGAAGGGCCCTGAGCGAAGCGAAGGGGTCCCACCCGCACAGCAAATCCTGGGGCCAGCCACCCAGGCAGGCGAGACCCTTCGCTGCGCTCAGGGCACCTCGACAAGCTCGGCGACCCGACGATTGCCTGACCTCGGCACTGTCCCCTGGGTTCGCAAGGGTCTGGACACCGGTCCCTGAGCTTGTCGAAGGGTCAGCACACCGGTTCCCTGAGCCTGTCGAAGGGTCAGCACACCGGTTCCCTGAGCCTGTCGAAGGGCCCTGAGCCTGTCGAAGGGTCAGCACACCGGCTCCCTGAGCCTGTCGAAGGGGTCCCACCCGCACAGCAAATCCTGGGGCCAGCCACCCAGGCAGGCGAGACCCTTCGCTGCGCTCAGGGCACCTCGACAAGCTCGGCGACCCGACGATTGCCTGACCTCGGCTCTGTCCCCTGGGTTCGCAAGGGTCTGGACACCGGTTCCCTGAGCCTGTCGAAGGGCCCTGAGCTTGTCGAAGGGCCCTGAGCGAAGCGAAGGGGTCCCACCCGAGCCCGCCACTACACGCCCAAGGCCTGCTCGCGGCCCCCACCCCAGCCCGATGAAGTCCCTACGCCGTCGCGCGACGTCGTCGAAGCAGCCACGCAACGAGACGCCAGCCGCCCAGGAACACGCCCAGCACGATCGCAGTGACGAGGATGAAGCTGACCTGGGTGGTGCCGCCGGAGATGACGCGGAGCGCCTGGCCGCCAGCCAGGGTGAAGAACCAGATGATGGCCCCGCCACGAAGACCCAACCCATCGTCCTCCAGAAGCAGGACGATGCCCCACCCGATCAGGCACGCGACGATGAACGGCCACGCCGTGCCGAGTGCCCCGACGACGGGATTCTCGTCGTGTGATGCCCGCCCGATGACGGCGAAGGCGAGGACGAGAACCAGATCTATCACGAGGGGAAGGAGTCGCTTCATGCCCGCCAGCGTAGCGGCCTGCCGCTGGTCGACGGCCGCCTCAACGCAGGGTCAGAGCCCGGGCACCGGCCCAGGAACACATAGTGTGCGCACTCCCGCGACGCCCGCGGGCGCCCGCGCAACGGGACTTGACCCGGCCCGGTCCCCTGAGTGCCTCCGGCCACCCTGGGCACCCTCCCGCCTCGCCCTCTGTCCGGCACAGCAATGCCTATCTCTGCGCCGCTGCAACATAGGAAGAACAGAGCCGGCATGGGCATCGTTGTGCGCGGGACTTGAGCGGGCTCGGCAAAGACACGGCCGACGGAACGGCGATCTGGGGCATGTTGTGCATCGAAGTAGACCTGGTGATCCGGGACAGGTGCGGCGACCCGGCGGCCCGAGGTCAGCTGCCGGCGGCCCGAGGTCAGCTGCCGGACCGGCCGTCGAGGCGCTTCACGAGGACGGCGAAGCGGAGGTCGTCGCGCTGCGGGATGCCGAAACGCGGGTCGCCGTAAGGGAACGGCTCGGTCTCGCCGGTACGCACGAAGCCGCGACGCTCGTAGAACGCCAGCAAGGAGTCGCGCACATCGATGACGGTCATGCGCATGGCGGGGAGGCCCCAGTCGTCGCGGACGATGCGCTCGGCCTCCGCCATGACAGCCTTCCCGAGGCCGCTGCCCTGCATCCTCGGGTGCACGGCGAACATGCCGAAGTACCCGGCGTCGGCCTCCTGCTCCAGGTGGACGCACGCGACGGTCTCACCCTCGGACTCACCGAGCAGGATCAGGCTGCCCGGCTTCTGGATGTCGGCGACGACGCCCTCGGAATCCACCCGCTGGCCTTCGAGCAGGTCCGCCTCCGTCGTCCACCCTTCACGGCTGGAGTCGCCCCGGTAGGCGGCGGTCACGAGCGTGACGATGTCGTCGACGTCGTCGACGTCGGCGGTGCGAAAGACGAGGTCCATGTGGCAGATACTAGGGCTAACGCGCCGGGATGCGTGCCTGGGCCGGAACCGGGGAGGTGAGCGCGGTCGAAGTCAGGGTCCTAGGGCCGATGACTGCGCGGTGGTAGTTCGCGTGGAGCTCAGGCACGTCGGGCGGGACCAGGGCCCCGGGCACAGAGGCGGACGCAGCCCGGCTCACGGAGCAGAGCTGCCTGATGCTCGCCGCCCTCGCCCTTCCCTTTCTCTTCCTCGGCATCTCCGAGCTCGGCCAGTGGGAACCCACAGCCACTGCGCGCCTTGACGAGGGTGGCCCTGTCAGTACCTGCCTCAGCAGTGTCTGTTCCGGGCAGGACGTCGAGGCTTGAATGGGTGGCGAGCCAACCAGGAGGTCTCATGCTCGCCACTTTCATGTTCGGCGCCGGCGATGTCCGCGTCGAGAACGTCCCCGACCCGCTCATCCAGCAGCCGACCGACGCGATCGTGCGCATGGTGCGCGCGTGCGTCTGCGGGTCCGACCTGCACCCGTACCACTCCATGCCCGCCTCGTCGCAGGGCACCCCGATGGGCCACGAGCTGATCGCTGTCGTCGAGGAGATTGGCGCCGACGTGCGCACGGTGAAGCCAGGGGACTTCGTCATCGCCCCCTTCGCCTTCCAGGACAACACCTGCGTGTTCTGTCGGGAGGGCTTCCAGACCTCCTGCATCCACGGCGGCTGGTACGGCTCCGTCGAGACCGGTGGGCTGCAGGCCACCCTGGCGAGGATCCCACTCGCGGACGGGTCCCTGGTCAAGGTCCCCGATGTCGACCCCACCACCGCCGACGAAGGCCTGCTCGCTTCGCTGCTCGCACTCTCCGACGTCTACCTCACCGGCCACCACGCGGCCCACATGGGGCAGGTGGAACCGGGGAAGACCGTCACGGTCATCGGCGACGGGGCAGTCGGCCTCTCCGCGGTGCTGGCCTCGCGCCAGCTCGGCGCCGAGCGGATCATCCTGATGGGCCGCCACACCGACCGCACGGACCTCGGGCGTGAGTTCGGCGCCACCGACGTGGTCGCCGCGCGTGGAGCCGACGGCGTCGCGCAGGTCCTGGAACTCACCGACGGCGAGGGCAGCCACATCGTGCTCGAGGCCGTCGGCCTCATGCCCGCCTACCAGCAGGCCTACGGCATCGTCCGTCCCGGCGGGATCATCAGCCGGGTCGGGGTACCGCAGTATGAGGAGGCCCCCATCGGCTTCGGCTCGCTCTTCGGCAGGAACGCGCGGTTGGCCGGCGGACCTGCCCCCGTGCGGGCATACCTCGACGAGGCGATCCCGCTCGTCCTGTCGGGCCGGATCGACCCGGGGCGGGTCTTCGACCGCACCGTGCCGCTTGCCCAGGTTTCCAGCGGGTATGCGGCCATGGACGCCCGCGAGGCCCTCAAGGTCATGGTCACGGTGTGACCCTCCGACCGGCCTCACCTGGGTAGCTCCAGGAGAGGCACCTGGCATCTACGAACTCCCCGAAGGGAAGGCACAACCATGATCGAACTCACGCTCAACAACGGCGTCACGATGCCGACGCTTGGACTCGGCGTCTTCCAGAGCCCCCCGGAGGAGACCGCAGCCGCGGTCGAGACCGCGCTGAACGTCGGCTACCGGCACATCGACACCGCGGCCGCGTACCGCAACGAACGCCAGGTGGGCGAGGGCATCCGTCGCTCCGGCGTCGCACGCGAGGACATCTTCATCGAGACCAAGGTCTGGGTCTCCGACTACGGCCTCGACACGACCCTCCACGCCTTCGAGAAGGCCACGGGCAAGCTCGGCGTCGAGACGCTCGACCTGCTGATCCTGCACCAGCCGGCCCCGTCGCGGTTCGACGCGACCGTCGCCGCCTACCGGGCGCTCGAGCAGCTCCTGGACGACGGGAAGGTGCGCGCCATCGGCATCAGCAACTTCATGCCCCACCACCTGGAGCGGCTGCTAGTCGAGGTCGAGGTGGTGCCCGCCGTCAACCAGGTGGAGCTGCACCCATACTTCAGCCAGCTGGACGTCCAGCGCGCCAACGCCGCGCACGGCATCCTCACGCAGGCGTGGTCGCCCATCGGCGGCATCACGTTCTACCCCGGCTGGGGCGACGGGAAGCGCAGCGTCATGCAGGACCCGACCATCGGCGACATCGCGACGACCCACGGCAAGTCGCCGGCTCAGGTGATGCTGCGCTGGGGTATCCAGGAGGGACGCTCCGTCATCCCGAAGTCCGTCAACCCCGCACGCATCGCCCAGAACTTCGACGTCTTCGACTTCGAGCTCACGGCCGACGAGATCGCCCGCATCGACGCCCTCGACACCGGCGTGCGCGGCGGCCCCGACCCCGACGAGGCGCGCGAGGCCATGTTCGACTTCGTCATCGACGAGGCCTGACATGGAGTACCGCAACCTCGGCCGCACCGGTGTGCGCGTCAGCCCGCTGTGCCTCGGCACGATGATGTTCGGCCCGTGGGGCAACAGCGATGTCGACGACAGCGTCCGGATCATCCACGCGGCCCTCGACGCCGGCATCAACTTCGTCGACACCGCCGACGTCTACTCCGGCGGCATCTCCGAGGAGATCACCGGGAGGGCGCTCAAGGGGCGCCGCGACGACGTCGTGCTCGCCACCAAGTTCTTCATGCCCATGGACCCGGACGAGCCGAACCACCGCGGTGGTTCCCGACGCTGGATCATCCACGAGGTCGAAAACTCGCTCCGGCGCCTCGGCACCGACCACATCGACCTCTACCAGGTGCACCGCCCGAGCCCCGACACCGACATCTCCGAGACCCTCGGCGCACTCACGGACCTCGTCCACCAGGGCAAGATCCGCTACCTGGGGTCGTCGTCCTTCTCCGGGTCGCAGATCGTCGAGGCCCAGTGGGTCTCCCGCGACCGGCACCTCGAGCGCTTCGTCACGGAGCAGCCGCCGTACTCGATCCTGGTGCGCGGCATCGAGCAGGACGTCCTCCCGACGCTGCTCCGGCACGGGATGGGATCGCTCACGTACAGCCCGCTCGACGGCGGGTGGCTGTCCGGCAAGTGGCGGAAGCACGGCGCATCGACGCCGACCTCCGCCGCCCGGCCGAAGGCACGCTTCGACATGTCGTCGCCGGACAACCGACGCAAGCTGGACACGGTCGAGGACCTCGCGTTGCTCGCGGAGGAAGCCGGCATGTCCCTGATCGAGCTGTCCATCGCGTTCATCATCCGGCACCCCGGCGTGACCTCGGCGATCGTCGGGCCCCGCACGATGGAGCAGCTCCGGGCCTACCTCCCCGCCGCGTCGCTGACCCTGTCCGACGACGTCCTCGACCGCATCGACCAGATCGTCGCGCCCGGCGTCACCATCAACCCCGACGACAACAGCTACGGCGACCACGAGCTGCTGCCCGCGGCCCGTCGCCGCTGAGGAGGAGCAACCATGACACCACTGACCATCCTGCTCGTCGGCGGCACCGGCAGCATCGGACGCCTCGTCGCCCGACGCGCGCTCGCCGACGGGCACACCGTCCGGGTCCTGACCCGCCGGCCTGCCTCGGCTCCCGCGGGCACCGAGGCCGTCGCCGGCGACCTCACGGATGCGTCCACGCTTGCCGCGGCCGTCGAGGGCATCGACGCGGTCGTGTTCACGCACGGCGCCCCGTACCAGAGCCCGAAGGTCCGCGACGTCGACTACGGGGGAGTGCTCAACGTGCTGACTGCCATCGGCGACCGACCTGTCCGCATCGCGCTGATGACGGCGATCGGCGTCACGAACCGTGCCGGCGGCTACCACGACTGGAAGCGCCGCTCGGAGCGGCTGGTCCGGGCGAGCGGGCACCCGTACACGATCGTCAGGCCCGGCTGGTTCGACTGCAACGACGACGACCAGCACAGCCTGCACTTCCTGCAGGGCGACCGCCGCTGGGCCGGCAGCCCGGCCGACGGGGTCATCGCGCGCGAGCAGATTGCCGACGTGCTCGTCGCGTCGCTGACCTCGCCCGGGGCAGACGGGAAGACCCTGGAACTGGTCGCGGAGCGCGGCCCGGCCCAGAGTGACCTCGACCCGCTCTTCGCCGCACTGGCCCCCGACAAGGGGTTGGACGGCGCCGACGACACGGCCAACCTGCCGCTGGCTGGAGAACCGGCCGACGTCCGCGCCGACCTGGAGGCGGTCACGGACCACGCGACGCGAAGCTGAGGCCTACTCGCAGCCGATGCCGTCACCGTCGCGGTCCAGCCGCGTCGAGTAGCCGGGGTCGCCCTTCCGGACGGGGGCAGCGCCGGCCTCCCGGGCCGCGGTGCAGTTCGCGTAGTACACCGACTCCGCCTCGGTGGCCTTCGGGGTCGCCTTCGCCAAGGCCTTCTTCGTCGCCTTGGCTGACGGGGTGACGGTGGCCGTGACCTTGACCGTGCCGTGGGAGTCGTCGTCCGGCAACGACTGGTCCGGGCAGGACTTGAGCACCCTGGCGATGGCGTCGTGTTCGGCCTGGGTGACCCACAGGTCGTACTTCGCCTTCACCGCCACCTGCCGCGCCACGTACTGGCAGCGGTACGCCTTGTTCGGCGGGAGCCAGGTGGCGGCGTCGCCGTCCTCCTTGGCCTGGTTCGCCGGCCCGTCGACGGCCAGCAGGTTCAGCGGGTCGTTCGCGAACGCCTTGCGCGTGTCCTCGTCGAGCTTCTGGGCGCCCTTCTGCCAGGCGTCCGACAGGGCGACGACGTGGTCGATCTGCACCGCAGTGGACGTGTCCTGGCCGCGGACGAAGCTGATCTTCGTCGCCGTGTAGGGGTCGCTGAGCCTGCCCGTGAGGACGACGCAGTCGTGCGTGCCGTCCTTGTAGGTGACCTTCGTGAGGTCGCGGCTGAGGATGTCGTTGCGGGTGTCGCAGCCGTTGCGGTCCACGTCGGCCCAGCTGGCTCCGAACTCGTCGCGGGAGTAGCCGGTCTTCGCCGCGCGGCCCTTGATGTCCAGCGTCTCGAGCAGCTTCGCCGCGGTTCCCTCCGTCTTCGACGATGCGTCGTCGCTCGCGGTATCCGTCGCCTTCGCGGCCGCCGTCGACGTGGTCTGTGTGGGAGCGGCCTCCGCCTCGGCACCCTCGGCCGCCTCCGTGACCGCGGTGGCCAGGGCCGTCGGAGACAGGCTCGACGCGGGCTCGGCGACGTCGTCGTCGCCCCCGAACAGCGATCCCAGCAGGCCTAGTCCGATGAGCCCTCCGACGACCACCATGACGGTGCCGCCGCAGCCGGCGCGACGCTTCCGAGCCTGCATGATTCTCCAGTTCCGCCGGTCGCACCGGCGACTCCATCATGGCAAGCCACCTCCGTGCCCGTGACAGGCGGGGTGGATCTCGTCTGACACAATGGCCCGGTGACTCAGATGCCCCACCTCAGCGCCTCGTTCGCCGAGTACCTGCGGCTGGTCGCCCCCGAGGCCCTCCCCGGGCCGGGCCACCCCGACCTGCCTGCCGTGCACGGAACCACGATCGTCGCCGCGCGGTATCGCGACGGCGTCGTCATGGCAGGGGACCGGCGGGCGACCATGGGGTCGGCCATCGCCATGCGCGACATCGAGAAGGTCTTCTCCGCCGACGACCACTCCATCGTCGGAGTCGCCGGCGTTGCCGGCATCGCCGTCGAACTCGTCCGCCTCTTCCAGGTGGAACTCGAGCACTTCGAGAAGGTCGAGGGAACCCGGCTGAGCTTCGACGGCAAGGCCAACCGCCTCGGCGCCCTGATCCGCGGCAACCTCGCCCAGGCAATGCAGGGCATGGTGGTCCTGCCCCTGTTCATCGGCTGGGACGAACGCGCCGGACGCGGGCGGATGTTCTCCTACGACGCGACCGGTGGCCGCTACGAGGAACACGACTTCTGTTCGGTGGGCTCCGGCTCGGCGTTCGCCCGTGGGGCGCTCAAGAAGCTGCACGACCCGGAGGCCGACGAGCTCACAGCCGTCGCGACGCTGCTGCAGTCGCTATACGACGCGGCCGACGACGACTCCGCCACCTCCGGCCTCGACCTGACCCGGGGCATCTTCCCGCTCGTCATGCGCGCCTCCGCCGACGGCGTCGCCCGCTGGTCCGAGGATGGCGTGCGCGAGGTGGCCGAGGCCATCGTGACCGCACGCATCGGCCGACCCGACGGACCGCGCGGGAGGGCGCTGTGAGCATGCCGTTCTACGTCAACCCCGAGCAGCTGATGCTGGACCGGGCCGAGTTCGCCCGCAAGGGCATCTCCCGCGGCCGCGCCGTCGTGGTGCTGCGCTACGCCGACGGCATCGCGATGGTCGCCGACAACCACTCCACGACGCTCAACAAGGTCTCCGAGATCTACGACCGCATCGGCTTCGCAGCCGTCGGCCGCTACAACGAGTTCGAGGCGCTGCGCGTCGCGGGAATCCGCCACGCGGACCTGCGCGGCTACGCCTACGACCGCAGCGACGTCACCGCGCGCAGCCTGGCCGGCGCCTATTCCGCCCAGCTCGGCGCGGCGTTCTCCGGGGCCGAAAAGCCGTTCGAGGTCGAGCTGATCGTCGCCGAGCTGGGGGAGAGTTCCGCCGACGACGTGCTCTACCGCGTCAGCTACGACGGCGTCATCACCGACGAGACCGACCTGGCTGTCATCGGCGGAGACGTCGAGCACGTCGCCGAGCGGCTGCGCGCCGGGTTCGACCCGCAGGCGAGCCTCGACGAGGCGCTCGCGGCCGCCCGCAGGGCGCTGGGCTCCAGCTCCATCGAGGCCGCGGTGCTCGAGCGCGGCACCGGCCGCCGCCGCACGTTCCGCCGCCTTCCCAGGCAGGAGGCCCGCCGTGGCTGAGCCCACCCACGTCCTGATCCTCGGAGCCGGCCTGGTCGGCTCGTCGCTCGGCCTCGCGCTGACCCGCGCCGGCTACGACGTGCGGCTCTGGGACATCGCCACGTCCCACGCGGTCGTCGCCGCAGGGCTGGGCGCCGGCGAGGTCTCCGACGAGAGCACCGACAACCCCGACGTCGTCATCGTCGCCACCCCGCCCGACGTCATCCCCGAACTCGTCGCCGAGGTGCTCGGCAAGTTCCCGCACGCCGTCGTCACGGACGTCGGCTCCGTCAAGGCGCCCATCCTGGCCGCCGTCGACCGGATCGCGCCGGAGCACCACCGCTACGTCGGCTCGCACCCGATGGCCGGCTCCCAGTTCACCGGGCCGCTGACCGCCTCGGGCGACCTGTTCCGCGACCGCACCTGGGTCGTCACGCCGCAGGAGGGCAACACCCCTGAGGACGTCGCCGTCGTCGAGCGGCTCGCGCGCGACGTCGGTGCCCGCGTCGTGACGATGCCCGCGCCGCTGCACGACGAGGCCGTCGCGCAGGTCAGCCACGTCCCGCACCTGATGAGCATCCTGACCGCCAGCCACCTGCGCGAGGTCCCGCAGCCGAACCTGCGGCTGGCCGGGCAGGGCATCCGCGACGTGACGCGCATCGCCGGGTCCGACCCCGCCCTGTGGCGCCAGATCCTCACCTCCAACGCGGCCGCGGTCCGGCACGAGCTGCTCGAGGTCTCGCGCGACCTGTCCTACCTGATCCAGGTGCTCGACGACGGCGACGAGCTGGAGAAGTTCCTCGGCCTCGGCCAGGCCGGCGCCCTGTCGCTGGTCGGCAAGCACGGCCAGGACCCGATCGACATGCTCGAGGTCACCGTCGAGATCCCCGACGAGCCGCGCGCGCTCGCCCGCCTCTTCAACGACATCGGCGAGGCCGGCTTCAACGTCGAGGACTTCGAACTCACACACGACCCGGTCCGGGAGGTCGGCTACCTGTCGATCGCCGTCGAGCGGGAGGTCGCGGAGAAGCTCCGCGGCGCCATCACAGAGGGAGGCTGGCACGCATGGGCTGCCAGCCGGGGAAGGTAATTTCGACAATGATCGAATCTGGATCGTTCCTGGTCGCGATCGACGGGCCGAGCGGGTCGGGCAAGTCCACCACCGCGAAGCTGCTGGCCCGGCGGCAGGGCCTCGGCTACCTCGACACCGGCGCCATGTACCGCGCGGCGACGGCCGAGGTGCTGCGGAGCCTCCCGGAGTCCGCCACGGACGAGGACGTCGTCGCGCTCGTCGAGGGTGCCGAGTTCACCGTCAGCACCGACCCCGACGCGCCCCGGTTCGCGATCAACGGCATCGACGTCACCACCGAGATCCGCGAGCCCCGCATCGCGGCCGCCGTCTCCCGGGTGGCAACCATCCTGGCCGTGCGCCGCTCGCTCACTCAGCGGATGCGCGAGGTGATCAGCGACCACCAGCGCCGGATCGTGGTGGAGGGACGCGACATCACCACCGTCGTGGCGCCCGACGCCGACGTGCGCGTGCTGCTGGTCGCCGACCCGCAGGCGCGCGTCGCCCGCCGTGCCGCCGAGGTCGCCGGGAAGGCCACCGCCGCGGAGGTCACCGACCAGGTGCTGCGCCGCGACCGCGACGACTCGACGGTGTCGAACTTCACCGACGCCGCCGAGGGCGTCACGGTCATCGACTCGACGTTCCTCAGCCCGGACGAGGTCGTCGACCAGATCATCTCGCTGGCCGAGGCTGCCCGCTGAGGGCCGGCGCCGCGGCGGAATGCGGTCAGCTTGCCCCTGAGCACTAGACTGGGGCGTCCGCAAGCGCCAAGGAGCACCCAGTGACAGACACCGTGAAGCCGATCGTCGCCGTCGTCGGCAGGCCGAATGTCGGCAAATCGACGCTGGTGAACCGCATCCTGGGGCGCCGTGAGGCCGTTGTGCAGGACACGCCCGGCGTGACCCGTGACCGCGTGAGCTACGACGCGAACTGGAACGGCCGCGAGTTCATCCTCGTCGACACCGGCGGCTGGGCCTCCGACGCCACCGGCATGGCGCTGCAGATCGCCGAGCAGGCCGAGCTCGCAATCTCCACCGCCGACGCCGTCCTGTTCGTCGTCGACGCGACCGTCGGCACCCTCGATGAGGACGAGGCCGTCGTTCGCGTGCTGCGTCGCTCCAAGAAGCCCGTCGTGCTGGCGGCCAACAAGGTCGACGACCAGCGCCACGAGGCCATGGCCGCCACCATGTGGAACCTCGGCCTCGGCGAGCCGTACGCCGTCTCCGCCATGCACGGCCGCGGCTCCGGCGACCTGCTCGACGCGCTGCTGGACGCGCTGCCCGAGGCCCCGCGCGAGCGCGAGGTCGAGGAGGCCGGCCCCCGCCGCGTCGCCATCGTTGGCAAGCCGAACGTCGGCAAGTCGTCGCTGCTGAACAAGCTGGCCGCGCAGCAGCGGGTCGTCGTGTCCGACATCTCCGGCACCACTGTCGACCCAGTCGACGAGATCGTCGAGGTCGGCGGGCAGGTCTACCGCCTCATCGACACCGCCGGCATCCGTCGGCGCGTCAAGGAGGCCTCGGGCCACGAGTACTACGCGAGCCTCAGGACCCAGACGGCTATCGAGCGGGCCGAGGTCTGCATCATGGTCATCGACGCCTCCGAGCCGGTCACCGACCAGGACCTCCGCATCCTCAGCTCCATCGAGGACGCCGGCCGTGCGCTGGTGATCGCGTTCAACAAGTGGGACCTGACCGACGAGGAGCGTCGCCGCTACCTCGACCGGGAGATCGAGCGCGACCTCGTCGCGTTCCGCTGGGCTCCCACCGTCAACATCTCCGCGCTGACCGGCCGCAACGTCGACAAGATCAGCAAGGCCATCGAGACCGCCGCCGCCGGCTGGGAGACCCGCATCTCCACGGGCAAGCTCAATGCGTTCCTCGGGCGGCTGGCCGCCGCCCACCCTCATCCGCTGCGGGGCGGCAAGCAGCCGCGCATCCTGTTCGGCACGCAGGCCAGCGCCTGCCCTCCCACGTTCGCGCTGTTCACCAGCGGTCAGTTCGACGACACCTACAAGCGCTTCATCGAGCGACGGCTGCGCGAGGACTTCGGCTTCGAGGGCTCCCCGGTGCACGTCGAGATCCGGCCCCGGGCCAAGCGCTCGGAGCGCTGACGACGCGGCATCGGTAGTCTCGCAGCCATGGACCTCGTTTCATGGCTGCCCGCTGCTGTGATCGCTGTGGGGCTGCTCGTCGGGGTCCTCGTCGAGCCACGTCGACTCGGGCACGGCATAGTCCTGACGATCCTGATCGGGCTCGTGGCCTCGCTCGGGCTCGTCTACTCCGGCGACGCGCTGAGGGCGGTCGGCGGCGACGAGACCCTAGCGATTGGCCTGCTCGTCGTCTTCCTCCTGGTGGTCGCCGGGGTTGCCGTCCTCGGGGCCTTCCTCGTCGTCAACGCCATCACGATGTGGCGGAAGGAGGGGCTCGGGCTCGCCCCGGGGATCTCCGGGCTGGCTGGCGTCGCCATCGCGGCGTACGTGGTCGCCGGTGTGGCGGCGGTCGTGTTCAACCTGTCGGCCCTCGTGCCCTGGCTCCTGTTCATCGGACTGCCGGCCGCATACGTCGCCTTCATCTTCGTCTCCTTCCTGATCTACTCGCTGCAGTACGTGTGGTTCTCGAACCGCTTCGGTCGGCCCGTCGACGCCGTCGTCGTGCTGGGGTCGGGCCTCGGCGGGGGAGAGCGGGTCACGCCGCTGCTGGCAGGCCGGCTGCGCAAGGGGCGCCAGGTCTTCGAGCGGTCCGTCCGTGCGGGGCGTTCACCGGTGCTGGTCGTCTCGGGCGGACGTGGCGAGGATGAGCAGGTCAGCGAGGCGCGCGCGATGGCCGACTGGCTCGCGGGCGACGGCTTCACCGGGCCCCTCGAGCTCGAGGACCAGTCTCGCGACACCGCGGAGAACCTCGAGTTCTCCGGTGACCTGATCCGGGCGGACGAGCGCTCCGGCCGCGTCGCCGTCGCCACCAGCGACTACCACGCGTTCCGCGCGGCGATCATCATGCGCAAGGCCGGCATCCGCGGGTACACCGTCGGGTGCCGGACGGCGCGCTACTACTGGCCGAGCGCGACGCTGCGGGAGTTCATCGCCATCCTGCTCGAGCACTCGCGGGTCAACCTCGTCATCGTCGGGCTGCTCTGCCTCCCGCTCGTCCTCTACACCGTCAACATCGTCACGTCCGCCTTCGGCTGAGGAGAACCCCATGAACCACCACCACGACGAGCCCGCGCAGGACCCGGTCGCCTTCTGGGAGGCCCGATACGGCGAGCGCGACCAGATCTGGACGGGCAAGGTCAACAAGGCACTCGCCGACGTCGCCGCGGACCTGAAGCCCGGGCTGGCCCTCGACCTCGGCTGCGGCGAGGGCGGCGACGTCATCTGGCTCGCCCAGCAGGGGTGGCGCGCCATCGGCATCGACATCTCCACCACGGCGATCACCCGCGCCCGGGCCGCCGCGCAGAGCCTCGGGCTGGGGGAGGGGCAGGCCGAGTTCCTCGTCGAGGACCTCGCCCATCTGGACGTCCGAGGCCCCTTCGACCTGGTTACGGCGAGCTTCTTCCAGTCGCCCGTGGAGCTGCCTCGCAACGTCGTCCTCCGACGCGCCGCGGACCTGGTCCGGGCTGGTGGACACCTGCTCGTCACGTCGCACGCTGCCGCGCCGAAGGGCTCCGGCCACGAGGACCAGGACTTCGCCGAGTTCCAGCCCGACGCTCAGCTGGCCGCGCTCGAGCTCCCCGCCGACCAGTGGGCCGTCGAGGTCGCGGAGGTCCGCACCCGCGTCGGACTCCGCGACAACGTCGAGCAGGACTTCGACGACTCCGTCGTGTTGCTGCGACGCCTGTGATCCACGGAGCAGACGCTCCGACACGACCTCGGTTGGACCTTTCCGCGGGTCGTCCGCTAAAGTTCATTCTCGGATCGGGAACGGTCCACTGTTGATCCGGCAACGGGTCGGCGGGCTGTAGCGCAGCTTGGTAGCGCACTTGACTGGGGGTCAAGGGGTCGCAGGTTCAAATCCTGTCAGCCCGACAAGTGAAACACCTTGTCAATCGAGGTGTACGCCCCGCGAAGTTGGATTTTGCATCCCTAGGCTTCCATCGCTACGTCCCAGAAGTGGACTTGAGGGCCCCCAAGTACCCGTGAGTGCCGGCTTGGTTCGAGGCGTTTGGGACATTAGTGGACATGAGTGCCGATCGGTACCCACGCCAGGCCGCGGTGCCGCTCGGTGCGTGAGCGACTTCCGGTCCCGGTGTGTGTCGCCAGTTGCCTGAGGCATTGCCGGTGAGGCCCTGGACCAAGAACGCGAGACGAGTTCGGCTCGAGGTGGTTGGTCCGCAGATCCACCGTTCTGGCGAGCCTGTGTGGTGCCGGCACTCAGCCGGTGGGGACGGCGAATCGCTTGATGTCGGGCATGGGTCCCGTCGGACACTGGACTATTGGTTTCATGGATAATATCATCCGTTATATGAGAACTGGGGCGCCGTTACTTGCGCCGGTCTTCCGCTCGGACGGCCAGGCGCGGCTGTTGGCTGCCCTGTTGCTGCCCGGTGGCGAGGAGTTGAGCATCACGGACCTTGCCGAGCGGGCACACCTCGCGTACCCGACTGCGCATCGTGAGGTGGCACGGCTGATCGATGCCGGCGTCCTGGCGGAGCGGCAGGTGGGCCGGACGCGGCTCATCCGGGGCAACGAGGACAGCCCGCTGGTGGCCCCGCTGCGCGAGATCCTGCTCGTCGCCACGGGTCCGGTGGTGCTGCTGGCCGAGGAACTTGCCGTCATCCCTGGGGTCGATCGCGCGTTCCTGTACGGCTCGTTCGCCGCCCGGGTGAGCGGCGTGCCGGGGGCCGTCCCGGCCGATATCGATCTGATGGTGATCGGCTCGCCCGACCCGGTCGCCGTCTACGACGCAGCAGGCCGCGTCGAGTCGGTGGTGGGGCGCCCAGTGAATCCGACGATCCTGACCGCGCAGGAGTGGGCCGAGGAGTCAGGGTTCCTGACGCGGGTTCGCCAGTCCCCGATGGTGGCCGTGATCGGCGGTGACTCGTGAGGACACCGGTACCGACGGCTCGCCAGAAGGTCGAACTGACAGCCCTCGTGCGGGCCAGACGCATCGAGGCGGTTCCCGTCGATCTGGCCCGCGCGGAGGGGTTCCTGAGACAGGCGGAGGATGCCCTTGCTGACGTGCCGAACCTGACGCGCCCGCAGAATGCGTACAACCTTGCCTACGACGCTGCCCACGACGTGGGTGAGGCGATGCTCGCGGCGTTCGGGTACCGCACCGCGTCGGGGAGGGGGCAGCACGAAGCCTTGGGGCGGTTCCTGGTAGCGATCTTCGATACCCCTCCGGCGAACAGGGCTGCCAATCGTTTCGAGCAGTTGCGGCGCGAGCGCAACCAGCAGCGCTACGACGCGAGACCCGTGGGGGCGGCGGGCGCGAGAACCGCCCAGGTCACGGCACAGGCGCTCGTTGACGCCGCGCGGTCTCTGATGGCCGGCGCTGAGCAGACAGACCAGGCGTGACGTCGTAGCGCCAAGCTGTCGCCGGCTGAGATCTCGCTGGGTCTGGCTCAGCAAGCCAGTGCCCGGGGAGCTCCCCGTACTTGTTCGAGTCCAGTCCGGGGAGCCATCTGCAAGCCGCTCTGACAAAGCCAAACGGTCGGTCAGAGCGGCTTTTCGTTTCGGTTGGGCTGGACCACTAGGTCTGGGGCGGCTTTGAACCGCACTGGGTCTGATGGAGACTCGTGCTATTTGATTCCGACCAGCTGTTTGCGGTCGGTTCGGCCAGCATAGAACGCCTGCTCGAACTCGGCGGGCGGGATGTCGCCGAGGTAGCCGTGGAGGCGCTGCGTGTTGTGCCAGTGCACCCAGCCCAGGGTTGCGAGTTCGAGGTCCTCCGCGGTCTTCCAGGGGCCTGGTCGGGCGGGTCCGCGGACGAGTTCGGCCTTGTAGTAGCCGTTCACGGTCTCGGCGAGGGCGTTATCGTAGCTGTCGCCGACGGTCCCGATCGAGGGGGTGGCGCCGATCTCGGCGAGCCGTTCGCCGTAGCGGATCGATGTGAATTGACTGCCCGCGTCGCTGTGACAGCGCAGGTCGTCGTGGTGGGTGCCGCGACCCCAGCGGGCCATCTCGATCGCGTCGAGGATCATCTCGGTGCGCATGTGTGAAGCGCATCGCCAGCCGACGATCATCCGGGAGAACGCGTCGATGATGAAGCACACGTAGGCCACCCCGGCCCACGTCGCCACGAACGTCAGATCGGTCACCCAGAGCCGGTTCGGTGCCGGCGCGGTGAACTCCCGCTGCACCAGGTCCGGGTGCCTGGGGGCGGCTGGATCGGCCTTGGTGGTCGTGACTCGCCTAGAACGCGTGGCGCCCTCGATACCGGCGGCACGCATCAACCGGCCGGTCTGGTCACGGCCGATGTCGATCCCGGCACGACGGGCGGCTCTCCACAGCTTGCGGACACCGTAGACGCGATAGTTGTCCTCCCACAGCCTCACCAGCTCCGGGACCAGGACAGCGTCGCTGATCGACCGCGCCGACGGGACACGATCCCTGGCGGCGTAGTAGGTACTCGGAGCCACCTGCAACACGCTGCAGATGGGCTCGACTCCGAGCGGGCGACCCTCAACCATGTCGTCCTTGTTCGCGTCGATGAATGCGACTACTTCCGGTGTTGGCGGTCGAGCTCCGCCCCGAAGAAACTCGCTGCGCGCTTGAGTATTTCGTTGGCTCGGCGAAGCTCGCGGACCTCCTGCTCGAGCTCCCGCACGCGCCGGGCCTCGACGGTCGTCACGCCGGCGACGTGACCCTCATCGATGTCGGCCTGCTTGACCCACGACCGCACCGACTCGACGCCGTATCCGAGTTACGCGGCGACGCGCTGCACCGTCCCATGCTCGGTCCCCAGCTCGGCCCGCAACGTTCGCACCATCCGGACCGCGGCGGCCTTCTCCTCCGGCGAGTACCGACGCGTCGTCGGCTTCCCTGCTGTCTGCTCTTTCGGCATAACCCCATCCTCGTTTCCAAGGTCAGGAGTCTCCAACAAACTCAGTGCGGTTCAATGTCACGGTCCTTCGGGTTGCCGTCCCAGTCTTTGCCTTCTTGATGGTCTCAGGGAACGCGACACGCGTCCAGCGACACGGTCGGCCGCTTCCATTGGCCCTCCGAAGAGGCCCCGGCCAACTCGGCGAGGAGTACTCCGCTCATGGCTGTGTGCGACGCAAGCCTGACGGCGGGTTCCCGAATTTTAGTGCCCGCGGGACTGTGCGGTCCCACGTGTCAGTTGCCTCGGAGGGGGATTCGCTGATCGCGTTTGACGGATTCGTTGAGTGTTGGGTGAAGCGTGCCGGGTTCGGTGGAGGCTCTCAACTCACGGAGGATGAGAGTCATGGCAGCACCGAAGAAGTACCCGGACGAGTTGCGTGAGCGCGCGACGCGGCTCGCGGTCGAGGCGAGGCAGGACCCCGCACGGAAGGCCGGTGCGCTGCAGCGTATCGGCGAGCAACTCGGGATCAACCCGGAGACGCTGCGGGGCTGGGTGAAGCAGGCCGAGATCGACGCCGGGCAGGCGCCCGGGATGACGACCGCGGAGGCGCAGCGGATCAAGGAGCTTGAGGCCGAGGTGCGGGAGCTGCGGCGAGCGAACGAGATCCTGAAGACCGCGTCGGCGTTTTTCGCCGCGGCGGAGCTCGACCGCAAGCTGAAGTAGCCGAGGTGCCGACCGCGGTGCTCGTCGAGTACATCGACGAGCACCGCGACCGGTTCGGGGTCGAGCCGATCTGCCAGGTCCTGCGTGACGCGGACGTCCAGATCGCCCCGAGCACCTACTACGCCGCCAAGGCGCGTCCGCCGTCCGCGCGGGCGGTCAGGGACGCGGAACTGACCGAGGACATCCGGGTGGTCCACAAGGCGAACCTTGGCGTCTACGGCGCCCGGAAGATCCACGCGGCCCTGAACCGGGAGGGCGTCGAGGTCGCCCGCTGCACGGTCGAGCGGCTGATGCGCGCCGCGGGCATCCAGGGCATCCGGCGCGACAAGACCCGCAAGACCACCTTCGGGGACGGCGCGGAGACCGATCGGCCCGCCGACCTCGTCAAGCGCGCGTTCACCGCGACGACACCGAACCAGCTCTGGGTTGCGGACCTGACCTACATCCGCACCCACGCCGGGTGGACCTATGCCGCGTTCGTCCTGGACGTGTTCTCTCGCCGTGTCGTCGGCTGGCAGGTGTCCACGTCGCTGCGCACCGATCTCGCCCTCGACGCGCTCGAGATGGGCCTCTGGGAGCGCCGCAGAGCAGGTCAAGACATCACCGGGCTGATCCATCACAGCGATGCCGGAGTTCAATACCGTGCGATTCGCTACACCGAGCGGCTCGCCGAAGCCGACGCGGTCGCGTCCGTCGGAACGGTCGGCGACAGCTACGACAACGCGATGGCCGAGGCGCTGAACTCGCTGTTCAAGGCCGAGTGCATCCGCAACCCCGTCATGCGCCCCAAGGGCGGGTGGGCGTCGGTCCGCGACGTCGAGATCGCGGTCGCCGAATACGTCGACTGGTACAACCACCGGCGCCTGCACGGCGAGATCGGACACATCCCGCCCGCCGAGTTCGAGGCCGCCCACTGGGCATCCCACGAGCCCGTCAGCTACGTTGGAGAACAGGTTCCCGTCGGAGCCGGTTCCAGATAACCGAGCCTCCACGAAACCCGGGGCGCTTCAGGGAGTCGGGAGAGGGTTATGACCGCCTGGCCGTTGCTTTGGAGTGGCCCTGCGTTCTCTGTAGGGCGGGTTCGAGCGGCCCGTTGTAGATCACTTCATGGGCAGTGCCTGGGTGTTCTGAGAGCTTCAGCACGATCAGGGTCGCGCCTGCGTGTTCGCTTGATGTCGGCCGGATGGCAACTGAGCGGGTTCCGAAGGTGGCTTTGATCTCGACCTTTCGGCCGTCGTCGGCGATTGCGTCGTGCCCGGGGGTCGAAGCAGTCAGCAGCGCGCTCCTGAACATGGATTCGGCGGCGGCTTCGCCGATCGAGCCGACGAGGTGGCCGTCGAGGGGAAACTTGCGGCCCGGGTGCATCGCCTCAAGTTCCCGCACGACGCCGAGGAGCTGTTCGATCAGTTTCGCGGTGCGAGCGGTTCGGGCGTCACGGCCCTGCACGTGCTTGCCTCCTTCAATCTGGTGGTGTCCAGCCTGCACCTGTCTCCGCAAGCGTGGCGTCGATACCCGTGACTGTGTTCCTGGAGGTCAAGTCCCGTGGTGTGGTGTCATTCGGTTGTTTCCTGTTGGTGGGTGGTGGTCAGGCGGTGAGGTAGAGCTCGTGGTGGGCGGGTTCGGTGTGTTCGTGGAGGGTGTGGACGAGTTTGCGCATGGAGATGTCGGAGAAGTAGCGGCGTTCGCCGTAGCTCCATTCTTCGTGCTGTTCCTGGAGGACGGCGCCGATGAGGCGGGTGACGCTGCCCTGGTCGGGGAAGATCTGGACGACGTCGGCGCGGCGTTTGATTTCGCGGTTGAGGCGCTCGATGGGGTTGTTCGACCAGACCTTCTGCCAGTGCTCACGCGGCAGCGTCGCGAACCCGGTCAGGTCCGCTTCGGCGGCCTCGAGCATCGCGGTGACCTCGGGAAACGAGTTGCGGAGGCTGTCGGTGACGGCCTTGTATTGCGCGATCACGGTTTCGGTGGTGGTCTGCGCGAAGATCGTGGAGATCAGCGCGTTGACCGGTTTCGAGTGGGCCGATCCGAGCTTCTGGGTGACGTTGCGGGCGAAGTGGACCCGGCATCTCTGCCACCCCGCTCCGGGCAGGATCGCTTTCACTGCCGCTTTCAGCCCGGAGTGCGCGTCGGAGGTGACCAGGGTCACCCCGAGCGGGTCCGCATCGGTGGCGACTTTGAGGCCGCGGCCGCGCAGCGAGCGCAGGAACTCGGTCCAGAAGTCGGTGGTCTCCGCGTCACCGAGCGCCATCCCGAGGATCTCCCGTCGGCCCTCACCGCTGACACCGGTCGCGACGACCAGTGCTTGGGAGACGACCCGGCCGCGGTGGCGGACGTCGAGGTAGGTGGCGTCGAGGAAAAGGTACGGGAACCAGGTGTGATCGAGTCTGCGGTGCAGGAACTCGTGGACTGCCTCATCGATCTCGCCGCAGATCCGCGACACCGTCGAGCGGGAGATGCCGGTGTCGTTGCCGAGGGCCCGGATCAGGTGCTCGACCTTGCGGGTCGAGACCCCGTCGATCCAGGCCTGGCAGATCACCGCGTAGAGGGCCTTATCGACCCGCCGCCGCGGGTTCAACAGGCTCGGGAAGAACGACCCTTCCCGCAGCTTCGGGATCTGCAGGTCGACCTCCCCGGCCGGGGTCGCCAGCGTCTTCGGGCGGGTGCCGTTGCGGCGGGTGGTCCGTTCCGGGGTGCGCTCGAAAACGGGCGGCGCCGATCTTCGCGGTCGCTTCCGCGTCGACGAGGTCTTGCAGGCCGGCCTGCAGCATCCGGCGGAACACGTCCTGATGCGCGAGGTCGGGATCGGCCAGGACTTCACCGATCAGGGTCGAAAGGGCCCACTGGTACTGGGTCATCGTGGGATCTCTTCCTTGCTTCTTGCCGGAAACAACTGGTCATCCCACGGTGGCCCTTCAACGTCTTCGACGACGAGAACCCCCGCAGGATTGACACCACGCTATGGGACTCACCCTTCCTGGATCGGTGTCGCGACCATCGGCGTCGCAAGAGGAAGTTGTCACTTGGGCCGGGGGAGTGATCGGGGGTCGGTGGAGTGTGATAGCTGTGAACGTAGAGATTGGGAGGTGGCGCAGGGTGACGTTGACCTTTGCTGCAGTCATGGCCGACGCGGGTATCGAGGCGCGGGAGGCCCTGGTGATCCGTCATGCGTACGTGCGTGAGCATGAGGATGGGTCCGCCGGTATCCATGGTGATTCGTCGGATGAGGAGATCTTGGCCTACACCCGCGTGCAGGACGCCGATCCCCGGAGGTTCCCGAAGGCTGCGCCCGGGTACTGGATCGTGTTTGTTCCTGAGGGTGGGGATCGCGCGCGGCTGTGGTCGGTGGTGGTCAATCGTGGCGAGGTCGCCAACGACGGCGTGCTGCGCACGTTCGATCTGGAACGTAGTGACGTGATGGGCGATTTGCGGAATCGGCTGGTGATCGGCTGGCGGGTCTCCGCGGACGTGGCGGATCAACGCGACGACGGCGGCGACGTATCCGGTGATGGAGATCGCCGACGCTCAGCCGGTGCCGTTCCCGGGCTTTGATGCGCTGATCTTGGACTATCCGCAGTTGCAGGCGGTGATGCGTGAGCACCGCTACGCGGCGTGGCGGACGGCTCTGGCTTCGGTGGTGGGGATCTATCTGATCACCGATACCCGGGATGGACGTCACTACGTGGGGAGAGCGGACGGGGCGGAGAATGTGCTCCAGCGGTGGGCTGCGTACTCGGTGAACGGGCATGGCGGGAACGTGGAACTACGTGGCCTGGATCCGTCCAGCTTCCGATTGTCGGTGTTGAGGGTGTTCGACCCGGCCACCCCGACGGGCCAGATCAACGCTGCCGAGAGCCACTACAAGCACGCTCTGGACTCGCGTCGGCACGGGCTGAACCGCAACTGACCAGCTCAAGGTGCTGAGCCTTCCACGTCACAGGCTCTCCTTCGGGACTGCTGATGCGGGGTGGGCGGCGTCCTGGGGAGTGCGATGCGACTCCGGACATCGGGATGCTTGACCTGGCTGGACGGGCTTTGGTGGTTCCGATCAGGTTCGCAGGCCAGCGCGGTGAAGCGTGGTGTTGAGCTTGTCCTGGAGGGCTTCGAGACTGCGGCCGTCGTTGCCTCGGAGGTGCTCTACAGCCGTGAGGGCGGTGATCGCGACGTCGAGGAGTTCGTCTTGGACGTCGGACAGTTGATGGGTGATGCCTTTGCGGGGGTTCTGTCCGGTCGCGCCGATGTAGGCGGACACGACTTCTCCGGCTTCTTCGGTGATCTTCGCGAGCCGGGCCCATGTGGCGGCCTCGGGGTGTCTGTCGTTGTTGCCTTGGTCGATCCACCGGCTCAGTTCGGCCAGGCCGTCAGAGATCCGCTCGATCGTCATAGCCCCATCCTGCCATGACGCCGGCCCATCTCGATGAGTGCGGTGGCCGGGGTGCTGGTGCCGGTTCAGCGGCCTCGGGGGGAGAGCTTCTCCCTGCGGTCGGCGACTCCGGCTATGCGTGCTCGTTGGGGGACTGGTCGGGTTGGGCGCCGGGGTAGCCGTCGAGGTATCTGCGGTACATGACGCGTCCGCCGAACACGTCGCGGACCTGGGTGCCGATTACGTGGTCGAGTTCGGATGCGGGGTGGCCTGTGAAGCCCCACCGATTCTGGCCCTGGTCGGTCGGCATCTGAGAGGGGAACCAGGTGTCGATGCGGTAGGCGCCGCGGACGATGCCGTGGGCGACACCGAGGCAGTAGTGGGCGCGGTCTCGGACCCAGCCGGCGATCTTCCAGTGGCCGCGGGTCTGGTCGTAGATCTGCTGCGGGTTGGAGTCGGGGCGCCAGCCCTTCTGGATCTTGACCATGATGAGCGGCTGGTTGATGGGCGGGCACGGGTCGGCGCGGTGGCGGGCAATGACTTCAGGCAGGGCGGCGAGCCCAAGGGCGCCGGAGTCGTGGCCTCGGACCAGGTTCGTCAGGGGCTGGCCGTCGGCATGGAAGGCGTCGATCACGGCTTGTTCGACGATGAAGGCGGTGGCCTCGTCGTCGATGCCGGTGCGAAGGAACAGGAGTTCGACGGGTTGCCCGGTGGCTTCGATGTCGAGGATGGTGCGGAGTTTGGCGCGTTCGGATGCGGGGTCTTTGCCTGCTTCGCGGGTGTGCGCGTTGATGCGGTCGCCGATGCCCTTCCCGATGTAGAAGACGCGGCCGTCGCGGGGGTCTCTGAGGGCGTACACGTAGTAGCGCAGCACGGCCGCGACTTCACCGGGGATGCGCAGGTCGTCGGCCACGATCACGAGCATAGGCGCCCCGCACGACCGACACTCGCGCGCAGCGCTGATTACCGCACCGCTTGAGGGATCGCCGGCTCTGGGGTCACGACAAGACCGGGCCACCTGGCGGCAGGTCGTGGAGGAGGGCGGCGAGTTCGCGGTCGGGGCTGACGTGGCGTTTGAAGAGCGGCCCGCAGGGGACGCGGGAGAGCTTCAGCGACAGTCCGAGCAGATCGAGCGGCTCTGGGCCGTTTCGGTCGTGGTCGGCGAGGAATGCGAACTCGTTGAGTGACCCAACGAGGCTGCGGCTGGCGATGGCGGCCAGGAAGACCTGCCGCGCGGCGGCGACCTCCGCCGCGGTCACGTGCGGGGGTGTGTGGTGGGCGTCGAGGAGTTCGGCGAGCTGGTCGGGGAACCGCTGGAGGAGGGTGCGGGCGGGGGCGAGGGGCATCAACAGCGGCAGCAGGGTGTGTTCGTTGATCAGCAGCGCGATCTGGCGTGGGCGCCGGTGGAGGTAGGTGGCGTACCAGTCCCCGAGCAGGCTCGAGCCGGCTGGCGGGTCTGGGTGGCCTAGGGATTTCGGACGGTGGGCCCTCTTAAGCTGAGGGCGCTACTGAAAGAGAGATCGGCAGGATGACTGCATCACGACGGCGATTCAGCCAGGAGTTCAAGGACGAGCTGTGTCAGGAGGTGATCTCGACCTCGAAACCGATCCGGGAGGTCGCTGAGGCCTACGGTGTCGGCCCGGAGACGCTGCAAACTGGCTGATCAAGTACCGCGACGCGCACGGGGGCACCGAGACGGAGCTGACGGTCACCGAGCGTGCTCGGTTGAAGGAACTCGAGCGGGAGAATCAGGAGCTCCGTGCGGAGACGGCGTTCCTAAAAAACGCCGCGGCCTACTTCGCGAGGGAACCGCGGTAGTGGGCAAGTACGAGTACATCGATTCCCTCCGAAACGACCCGACCGAGACGACCCCAGTGTGGAAGATGTGCCTGTGGTTGGCGGTGTCAACCTCGGGGTTCTACGACTGGCTCAAGCGCCCGCAGTCAGCGACCGCCGCGCGCCGGGAAGCACTGGCTGCACGGGTCCGGCACTTCTTCACGGCCTCTGACGGCACCTACGGCTATCGACGCATCCACGCCGACCTTGCGGCGCAGGGCGTGGAGTGTTCACCGGAGCTGGTGCGCCAGATCATGCGGCAGGAACACCTGGTGCCTTGCCAACCGCGCCCGTTCCGGGTCACAACCCAAGCAGACGCGGAAGCTGCGGCATGCATGCCTGACTTGGTGGAACGGGACTTCACTGCCGAGCGGCCCGGGGTGAAGTTCGTCGGCGATATCACCTACATCCACACCTGGCAGGGTTTCATCTACCTGGCCACGGTGATCGACTGTTACTCGAAGAAGGTCGTCGGCTGGTCGATCGCTGATCACATGCGCACCGAACTCGTGGAGACTGCGCTGCGTAACGCGGCCGCGACGGCCGTGATCGAGCCTGACGCGATCTTCCACTTCGACCGCGGCAGCGTCTACACCTCGGCCGGTTATCGGGCACTGGTGGCAGGGCTGGGCATGCGGTCCTCGATGGGGCGCACGGGCGTTTGCTGGGATAACGCGATGGCCGAATCGTTCTTCTCCGCGTTGAAGAACGAGCGGGTCTACCGCACCGTCTACGCGACGAAAGAACGTGCCAGACGTGACGTCATCGCCTACATCGAGGGGTTCTACAACAACCGCCGCCGGCACTCCGCCCTCGGCTACCGCAGGCCCAACGAGGTCCACTACAGTTACCAACAGCCAGCACTGGCAGCGTAAGAGAAACCATCAACTCCGCTGTCCGAAATCACCGCGGCAGCCCGGTTCTTTGTCTCCGGACACACCGGGGCCGTTTAGTGGCCCGGCCCGTCCGGTTGCGGCCGAGCGTCCACAGACTGACCACAGGCGGGTCAGGCAAGGCTCACAGTCGGTCTCCGTAGGGTCAGGCTCGTTGCAGCGATTCCCCTGACGAAAGGTGCCACCCATGACCCAGTCCCGCTACTCCGCGGTCACCCGTAGGGCCTTCCTCAGTGGGCTCTCCACCGCGGCTATCGTCGGCCTCGCCGGGTGTGCCGCTGCGGCCACCTCCACGTCCAGTCCCACCGCGACCGCAACGGGTTCCGCGTCGTCGTCCGCCACAGCGTCCGCGTCCGCGACCGCCTCGGCGTCAGCTTCCGCCACAGCCAAGGCTTCGCGCACCGAGTTGCCGGCCAGCGCGAAGGCAACGGTCTCGTGGACCTTCGCCTCGAGTGGCGGGATGTCCCGCAATCCCTACATGGCGGTGTGGATCGAGGACGCGGGCGGCACCTTCGTCGCCACGCTGGCGCTTTACCACAAGACCACTGGGGACAACTGGCTGAACAGCCTGACCGCCTGGTACCAGTCCTCCGGAGGCGCCGACACGACCACCAGCGGAACCCAGCCGGCCGGCACTTTCACGACCACTTGGGACGGTTCCACGGCCGCTGGGGGCAGGGCCTCCGAAGGCTCCTATTACGTCTGCATCGAGACGGTCGTGGAGCACGGTTCGCAGAGTCTGGTCCGGCAGCAGGTCGATTTCGGATCCAAGTCGGCGAAGACCACGCTGACCCCGGCCGGCCAGATCACGGCCGCTGCCGTCGACTACACCGCCTGAGTGCTCAGCGGAGCCGTGCACCTCGGGATGGTCACGGCAGGCCAAGGCTGCGCACTTCGCCGGACGGCAGCACTGCGAGCGCCCCGATCCCGGACAGATGCATGAGCACGGCGGATGCCTCCGCCCAGTCGAGGACGCCCACGACCGTCGCCAACGCGTCCGCAGTCATCGCGTCGTCCGCCCGGACGGTGGTGGAGGGACGGTCCGAGACCGGGTGACCCGTTCTGGGGTCGAGGACGTGCCCGAACCACTCATCGCCGATCCGGAATCCTCGGTGGACGGGCCCGCTGGTCGCGATCGCGCCATCGCGGAGTTCGATGAGCTTGATCGGCCGACCACCGGGGGAGCGGGGATCCTCCACGCCCACCCTGATCGGTGTGACCCCAGCGTGGCGCAGGTCGCCCCCCGCGTTCACCAGCACGTCCACCACACCCGCGACCGCACCCGCAGCCGCGACCCCGCGGTCGACGATGTACCCCTTCGCGATGGCGTTCAGATCCAGCCCCGAGCAGTCGCCCGTGCGAACCACGATCCCTGCCGCGCAGTGGTACGGCAGTTCGCGCAGTCGCTCCGCCAGCACGTCCAGCTCCGTCGCGGCGGGCAGCCGCTGCTCGGCCTCCGCCCGGAGCCAGCGTGCCCGTAGCTGCGCTGCGCCAGGATGGAAGGCCCCACCCGAGACTGCCCACCAGTGCTGCGCGGCCTCGAGCACTTCAGTCAGCTCCACGGACGCCTCCTCGACTCGCCCAGACCGCCAGCGACACAGTTCGCTGTCCGGATCGAAGACGGTGAAGACGGCCTGCAAGCGCTCCATCTCGTCCAGCGCTCGTCGTTCGGCCTCCTCCGCCGCCGTCTGCGCGGCCGCTGCGTCAGCGGCATCGGCGACCACCTTGATTTCCACGTTCGTGCCCAGTAACGGGTGGTACAGGCCCTGGGAGACCCTGCGCTGCGTCGACCGGCTGTCCTTCACGGCGGCACCCTAGCCGACTCGGGATCCGGGCCGATCATCGGGACCCACAACCCGCCCGAAGGCCGCACACAGAAACCGCACAAGAAGCTCCGTAACGCTGAACTCATGAGCTCGTTCACCACCGTGCCCGCCGCTACCGTCGATGGCCAGCCGTGGGCCGATTCCGTCCACCTCGCGCGGGGTGCCCGGGTGCGCAGGCTGCGCAGTGTGGCTCTCACCGCGACCGGCTGGCTGAGCATGGCTATGTGCGTCGTGCTGTTCCTCGCCGAGGACGGGCTGGGGCGGTTCAGCAACCTGGGCAGTTCGCTCACCGCGGTCGGGATCATCGCCGGCCTCACCGCGACCAACGCGCTGCTGCTGATGCTGCTGCTGTCGGCCAGGGTTCCCTTCATCGACAAGACGCTGGGGCAGCCCCGCGCGACGGCGCTGCACTCCAAGCTGGGTGACTGGGTGGTCGCGGGTCTCGGCGTCCACGCCGTGTTCGTCCTTGTCGGCTACTCCCTGATGGATGGCATCTCCTGGTTGGATGAGTTCGGTCTGCTCTGGGGCGAGGGCACCGACTTCATTCTCGCCGTCGCCGGCATGACGACGCTGCTGGTGGTCGTGCTGTCCTCGATCGTGGCGGCGCGGCGCCGCCTGCCGTACGAGGTCTGGCACGCCATCCACCTGGTCAGCTACGCGGCGGTCGGCCTGTCCATCCCACACATGTTCTCCATGAGCGGGCTGCTGGCGCAGGGCGCCTGGCAGCGCGCCTATTGGATCGCGATCCTGGTGGTCACCGGTGCGGCCCTGCTGGTGTTCCGCTTTCTCGTCCCGCTCGTGACGTCGCTGCGTCACCAGATCCGCGTCGCCGCGGTCCGGACGGCCGGACCCGACGCCTACAGCATCGAGTTCACCGGACGCTCGCTCGACCGGCTCGGCATCCAGGGCGGCCAGTACCTGCACTGGCGGTTCCTCGCCAAGGGCCTGTGGTGGCACCAGCACCCGTTCTCCGTGTCCGCCGCGCCCAGGAGGGATCAACTCCGGGTCACCGTACGCACGCTGGGCCGAGGTACCGCCCAACTACAGGGGCTGCGCCCGGGCACCCGGGTGATGGTGGAAGGCCCGTACGGAACCTTCACCGCCTCCCGGCGCACGGGCCGCCGCATGGCCCTGGTCGCCGCCGGAATTGGGATCACTCCGATCCGCGCGATCCTCGAAGACGCCCGGTTCGCCCCAGGCGACGTCACCGTGATCCTGCGCTCCTCGACGCCCGGCGAGCTCTACCTGCTCGACGAGATCAAGCGTCTTTGCCAACGCAAGGGAGCCCGGCTGATCTCTCTCACCGGGCAGCGTGCGCCCGGCCGCTGGGTTCCGGCCACCGCTGCCGAGACGCCGATCGGGGAGTTGATCCCGAACGTTGCAGACACCGACCTGTACGTCTGCGGTCCGGCCGGCTTCATCGACTCTGTCGTAGCCGAGGCGCGGGCCGCGGGGGCGTCGTCTGGGCGAATACACACCGAGAAGTACGACTGGTAGACAACCACCGACCACAGGCGTGAACGAACGACGCCACCGCACAGCGCGCTGATCGAGGCGGCGAACAAGGCCGAGTAGGACGCGTCGCGTTACACCAGCGCCCTGAACGCCGGCCAGACAGGTTGAGGGCCAGCTTCCGCCGCGCCGCCCATCGTGTCTGACTGTTGCCCTGGGGTCCATTGATCGGGGTGACCAGGTGGCGGTGCGGGTAGCGGCCTGCGCGGTTCACGTCGGTGGCGCCGGCTTTGCCGGCGACGCGGCGTAGGGCCCATTCGATCGGGCGGCGCGACTTCTCGGCCAACGCGGCCAACGAGCTCTGGCTGACCGACATCACCGAACACAGGACCGCCGAAGGCAAGCTCTACCTGTTTGCGATCAAGGACGTCAAATTCAACCGGATCGTCGGCTAGTCGATCGACTCCAGGATGAAGTCCCGGATCGCAGTGAACGCACTAGACAGTGCCGTGGCCCGCCGCGGAGACTTCGCCGGCTCAATCGTCCACTCCGACCGCGGATCGCAAGGCGGATTCAACTGGTCGTCGCAACTCCTTGATTGCGGAGGGGTTCAACGGTGGCGTTGGCGGAATGGAGCAAGAAGATCAGCGATGACGGCCTGATCCCTCCAGGGTCGTGCAGCGGCAGTTCTGCCGTGCGATCGCGACGGGCGTCACGACTGTGGAGGCGTCGTTGGCGGTTGGCGTGACTGTCGCGCGTCATCGAGCGCGGCACCCACGCCGAGCTGGTTCAGCAACCGGGCAGCGCGTACGCCCGGCTCCACGCCGCGGCGAGCCTCGGAGCCCCCCACGTGGACAGGGGACGGTTCGAGGCTCAGTCGCCGGCGTGCGCCTCGAGGAACTCGTACAGCTCCCGGTCCTCGACGCCCGGGTAGGTACCGTGCGGCAGGGGAGCGAACAGGTGGCTGCGCACCCTGGGTGAGGCCCAGCCCTGTCCCTGCCAGTGCTCCATGAGCCCGTCCTCAGGCCGTCGGCAGCAACTGGCGGCCGGGCACGTGGAACTCTCGCGCCGCTGCGACTCCCGACCCCGGAACCACTTCGACTCCGCGTAGGGGACGCCGAGCGTGATGGAGAAGTCCCCGGTGGTGCCGGTGCCGGTCTGCGTCGACTCGAAAAACGTGCCCACCGGGGTGTCGGTGTACTGGTGGTGCTCGCTGGTGCGCGTCGTCCTGGCGAAGGCTCTCCTGGCGCTCCAGTACCGGCATACCATCTCGCCCTCCGTTGACCCGGTCGCGTCCTGCGGCAGGGGGAGGCCGTCGTTCTCGTACGCGGCCATCACGGCGCCGCCGCCGTCGACGCGCAGGTAGTGCAGCGTAATGCCGAGGTACTGGGTGGCGAGGTTGGTGAACCGCAGGGTCGCTGCCTCGTGGGTGACTCCGAATGTGTCACGGAAGTCCTCGATGGCGATGTTGCGGTCCTTCTTCGCCTGCTCCAGGAACTCCAACGAGGCGGCCCGGGGCATCAGGCAGGCTGCCGCGAAGTAGCTGACCTCGAGCCGCTGCCTGAGGAAGTCGGCGTAGTCGACGGGGGCCTGGTGTCCCAGGACCGTATTCGCCACCGCCTGCAGCGTCAGTGAGCGCAGCCCGTGGCCGCCCGGAATCGAGACGGGCGGGATGTAGATGCGCCCATGTTCGCGGTCGACGACCGCGCGGGCGGAGTGGGGGAGGTCGCTGGTGTGCACGATGGTCAGCCCCACCCGCTTGGCGATCTCCGCGACGCTGCGGTGCGTGAGCGCGCCGGTGGTGTGCCGGACTCCGTTGGTGGTCTGCTCCGCAATCTCCTCGATCTCGGGCAGGTGATTGTTCTTCGCCCGCATCATGGCGTGGTGCTGCGTATTGGCGCGGCGTGCCTCCTCCGGCGTGGCGATCGACATGCGCGCCCGGCGGCCGAGCTCGCGGTGCAGCCCGACGATGGTGCTGAGGACCGCGTCGGACATGCCCCGTGACGGTCGGAGGACCGGCAGGCCGAGCTCCCGGTACGCGGGCGCGGCCTGGGCCCTCTCAAGTTCGATCTCCAACGCGGCACGCGGAGACGGAGCCTCGCCCTCCAGGAGATCCGACGCCGCCACACCCAGCGCCGACGCCAACGCCTCCAGCAGAGACAGGCGCGGCTCGCGTCGCCCGTTTTCGATCATGGAGAGCTGGCTGGGGGCCGTTCCTGTGATGTTTCCGAGTTCTTCAAGGGTCATGCCCGCCTTCACGCGGAAGTGCCTGATGCGGTGCCCGAGAGTGGAGAGATCTGTCACGGGGTTCACACTATGTGAAGATCGGCCCAATTTCACCCTCATCATCTGGGATTCAGGTCGGATTAGTTCCTTATGGTGAAGACAACCCAGTTCTACAACGACGCGAACTACCAGGTTGGAGAGACCCATGACCGCCATCGCCACATACACCGAGACCGCACCCGAGTACGCAGACTCCAGTGTCATCGATTGGGTGACCTCGATCGCGGAACTCACTGAGCCCGACCAGATCGTCTGGTGCGACGGCTCACCCCAGGAGCGCCAGCGCCTGATCGACGAGTCCGTCGCCGCCGGCACGCTCATCAAGCTCAACCCCGAGAAGCGCCCCAACAGCTACCTGGCCCGCTCCAACCCGAGCGACGTCGCGCGGGTGGAGTCGCGGACGTTCATCTGCTCCGAGCATGAGGACGACGCCGGCCCGACCAACAACTGGGCGCCGCCCGCCGAGATGCGCGAGACGCTGGGCGGCCTGTTCCGCGGGGTGATGCGGGGCCGGACGATGTACGTCGTGCCGTTCTCCATGGGCCCCGTCGGGAGCCCGCTTGCCCGCCTGGGCGTCCAGGTCACCGATTCCCCGTACGTCGTGATCAGCACCTCGATCATGACCCGGATGGGCGCCGCGGCGCTGGCGCAGATCGGCCCGGACACCGAGTGGGTGCCCGCCGTCCACACCGTCGGGGCGCCGCTGGCCCCGGGCGAGGTCGACGTCGCATGGCCGTGCAGCGACACCAAGTACATCGTGCACTACCCCGAGACGCTGGAGATCTGGTCCTACGACTCCGCCTACGGGGGCAACGCGATCCTCGCGAAGAAGGGCTTCGCGCTCCGCATCGCCTCCAAGATCGGGGAGAAGGAGGGCTGGCTGGCGGCGCACATGCTGCTGCTCAAGGTGACCAACCCCGCCGGCAGGTCCTTCCACGTCGCCGCTGGCTTCCCGAGCGCCTGCGGGAAGACGAACTTCGCGATGCTGCGGCCCTCGATGCCCGGCTGGAAGGTCGAGACGATCGGCGACGACATCGCCTGGATGGCCCCCGGTCCCGACGGCCGGCTGCGCGCCATCAACCCGGAGGCCGGCTTCTTCGGCGTGGCTCCTGGCACGGGCTACTCCACCAATCCCACCGCCATCGAGACGATCAAGGGCGACACCGTCTTCACCAACGTCGCCCTGACCGACGACGGCGACGTGTGGTGGGAGGGCCTCACGGACGAGGCGCCCGCGCACCTGACCGACTGGCAGGGCCGGGACTGGACGCCCGACTCCGACGAGCCGGCCGCCCACCCCAACGCTCGCTTCACCGTCGCGGCGGATCTGTGCCCCAGCATCGCGGACACCTGGGCCGATCCGGCCGGCGTGCCGATCGACGCCATCATCTTCGGCGGGCGACGCGCGACCAATGTGCCTCTTGTGGCGCAGGCCCGGGACTGGGAGCACGGCGTCTACATCGGCGCGACGCTCGCCTCCGAGCGCACCGCCGCGGCCGAGGGGACGCTGGGCGAGCTGCGTCGCGACCCGTTCGCGATGCTGCCGTTCTCCGGCACCCACATGGCCGACCACTGGCAGCACTGGCTGAACGTGGGGGAGGGCCTGGGCGCCGCCGCGCCGCTGATGTTCCAGGTTAACTGGTTCCGGCGCGGCGAGGACGGCCGCTTCCTCTGGCCGGGCTTCTCGGAGAACTCCCGCGTCCTGGCCTGGATCACCGAGCGCATCGAAGGTCGCGCCGAAGCGGAGGACTCGCTCTACGGCCTCGTGCCCGTCGAGGGCGCGATCGACCACGTGGCGGCCGACGTCAGCGACGAGGACTGGGAGGCGCTCTACGCGCTCGATGCCGAAGCGCTGGGCGCCGAGGCCGACGACACCGAGGTCTTCCTGGCCCGCATGGGCGCGAAGGTGCCGGCCGCCGTCTGGCGCCAGCACCAGCTGTTCACCGACGGCCTCTGAGAAGCCGCCGCAGCGTCGCGGCGATCCGGTCCGCCCCGGGTAGGGAGATCACTCTTCTCCTCGCACCACCCGGGGCGGACCCCATTGCCAGCCACCTTCACGCGAAGGCGTGAAGTGTTCGGAGCTGTCCGGTCCCTGAGGGCCCTCCCCCTGGCACACGCCGCAGCCGAAGGCGTCCAGGAGCAGGGAGCGGTGCAGCCTCCACGCCAGGTAGGCCTCACGTGATCCGCTGGTCCATCCGCCACCGTGGGCCTTGCATACCCCGTCGGCGCCCCGCCGGAGCGGGCAGCCGATGAGCGCCGGGACCAGCGCGACGGGGGTCGGTGTCGGGTCACCCACATTCACTCCCTGCATGGTGGCGCGAGGGGCGAGCCCATCGGCGTCCCAGCGCAGAATCACCGCCTGCCCGTGGTAGGCGGCCTGATCCGCCACTTCGTCCTCCGGCACGCCCCGGATGAGCGCCCCCGGCTCGACCCAGCTGCGGTCGGGGGATGTGGTCACGGTGGGGGACCACCGCCATTCGTTGAAGCCCAGGAAGCACCTGAGCCCGAGCAGGGTGGCGTCGTCGTCCTCGCGGCTCGTCAGGCGCCCGGCCGCGTGGGTCCCGGCGATGATGAACGCCTCCCGGCAGCCGGTGCCGAACACCTCGGACGGTGAGGAGGAGGGGGATGCCGTGCCAGGGACGAGGTCGACAGCTCCAACCGAGGCCCCGGCCGGCCAGAGGCGCACGATGTTCGAGCGGTAGGAATCCTCGACGCTCTCGGCGTGGGGTCGTCGGACGACGCCGTCGACCCGCGCCCAGTGCCGTGATGGGATCGACGGGTTGGGGATCTGGTCGTCGGGGAAGGTGCCATGCCCGGGGCGGAGCGGAAGTCTGGTCATGGAGGGATCTCCTCGTCTCCGAGCCTCGTCGGGACGAGGCCGCTTGACCTCAGCTGTCTGCCGGGGCCGGGTCTTCCTCGGGAAGCACCGGAGCGGCCCCGGTTGCTGCGCGACCACCCCGAGGAGTTGGGGCCGCGACTCTTGACCTGACACTGAGTATGCCGACGACCTCCGACAACTGTGCGGATCTGTGCGAAATACGCGGTGGGCGGTACCGGTCAGCCGACGGTGAATCCGCTCCCGCCAGTCGGCGCGATCTCCCTCACCTCGACGCTCGTCACGCGTGCGTAGTCCGGCCCCTGCCGAGACCAGCTGACCATCGCCACCACGGCATCGTCCGGCCCCTCGAACTCGGCCCGCACCGTGCCATCCGGCTCGTTGCGGACCCAGCCGACGAGGCCCAGGCGTTGCGCCTCGCTGCGGCAGTGATACCGGAAGCCGACGCCCTGCACCCGGCCGCGAATGACGACCTCGACGCGCCTCATCCGGTCCACACGTCCATCGAGCCCGACGCCATCGAAGAATGCTCCATGCAGACATCGTCGGTCCCCAGAGCCGACGAGGCAACCACCGTTGAGGTCGGACGCGACACCGCACAGCCGCCGAGGCCTCCGCCGGACTCCGGTGGCGGCCTCGCTGCTATCCATGTGGCCGTTGGCAAGGGGATTCAGCCGAGGTTGTTCGCCGTGAGTGAATGCGCCACGAATCGACACAGGTCGTTCAGAAACTGTCAGTGGGGGTCCGTAGCCTCGCGTTATGGGGGATGAGCAGTTGTCGACGAGCGCGGCGTTGGTCGCGATCGACGGCGCGCTTTCTTCCATCGATCACTCCCAGCGCACCGGGATCGACCACCGTGAACGGCTGGAGCTGCTGCGGCAGGTGCGTCGCGCGAAGGACCGGCTGGCCGGGTTGGAGGCATGCCTGATCTCGGAGGCCGAGGAGCGCGGCTCGGCGGAGGTGGTGAGCGGGACGCAGCTCTCGAGCCTGTTGGGCAGGGAGGAGCACCTCGACCGGAGTGAGGCTCGCCGTCAGGTGGGTCAGGCGGGGCGGATCGCCCGGCATTCCGACGTGGCGAGGGCCGTGGTGGACGGGACCCTCAGCCCGGGCCATGCCGTCAGCGTCGGCGAGGCGCTCGGGCGGCTGCCCCTCGCGCTGACCGAGGAGCAGCGGGCCAGCGCCCGCGGGTTCCTGCTGGAGAAGGCGCGTTCGGCCACCCCGCGGCAGGTGGCCGAGACCCATGACGAGGTGCTGCAGGCGGTGGCGCCGGAACTGCTGCCGACTCCCGCGCAGGTCGACGCCCAGCTGCGTCGGCAGCGTGAGCGGGCGCTCCAGCGTCGTCACCTGGTCTACGCGCCCGATCCCGAGCATCCTGGATCCTGGTTCTTCAAGGGCTCCCTGCCTGTACTCGAGGCCGAGATCGTGGTGAACGCGATCACCGCGGAGGTCGCGGATCGAAAGCGGGCCGAGCGCCGTCAGCGACACCGGGACCTGACTCCTACCTGGCAGCAGCGCCAGGCCGACGCACTGGTCGCCGTCGTGACAGGGGGGACTGCCCCCAGTTTGCTTGACAGATTTCTAGGGGTGGGTCAGGCGGCCTGTGTGGTCGTGTGATGGACTGCTTCGAACTCTACTGGGGTGAGTTTGCCGAGACGCCGTTGGCGGCGTCGGCGGTGGTAAGACTTCTCGATCCAGGTGATCATGGCCAGCCGCAGCTCGGCCCGGCTGGTCCACGGGTGGCGGTTGAGGACGTTCTTCTGCAGCAGCGCGAAGAAGCTCTCCATGGCGGCATTGTCGGGACTTGAGGCGACCCTGCCCATGGAACCTGTGAGGTCGTGGACCTTCAACTCGGCCACATAGGTGTGGGCTCGGAATTGGCTGCCTCGGTCCGAGTGGACGATGCAACCAGCAACTGGTCCGCGACGTTGGACGGCCATGCGCAGGGCGTTGATCGCGATCCGCTTCTTCATGCGGGTGTCGATCGAGTACCCCACAATGCGGTTGGACCAGACGTCCTTGACCGCACACAGGTACAGCTTGCCCTCGCTGGTGCGGTGCTCGGTGATGTCGGTCAACCACAACCGGTTAGGCCCCTCGGCATGGAACTGGCGCTGCACCAGGTCATCGTGGACCGCCGGCCCGGGCTTCTTCCATGACCCGTTCTTGACCGAGTGGAACGAACGGATCCGCTGCAGCTTGCAGAGCCGGTGGACTCGGTTCTCACCAGCGGTGATGCCCATCTCGGGCAGGTCATCGGCGATGAGGCGATAACCCAGACCAGGGTCTTCGGCATGCAGGTCGATGGCGGCGTTGATCAGGTGTGCATCGTCCCAGTCGCGCTGCGAGACTGGGCAGGCGAGCCACTGGTAGTAGGCCTGCCGCGAGAAGCCCAGCACCCGGCAGGAGACCGCGACCGGCACCCGGAGCGTCCCCTTGGTCTGGGCCAGGTCGGTGACCAAGGGGAACATCATTTTGGGTTGATGTCGCGGGACAGGTAGGCGGCGGCGCGGCGCAGGACTTCGTTCTCCTGCTCCAGCAGCCGGATGCGCTTGTTGGCTTCCCGTAGTTCGGCTGCGGAGCGGTTGTCTGCGGCGGGGGCATCAACACGATCGGCCTTGGCCAGCCAGTTGCGCAGGCAGGACTCACTGATCCCGAAGTCCTTGGCGATCTGGCCGATCGGGGCCTCGCCCTTGCGGGCGACCGCGATCACATCATCGCGGAACTCTTTCGGATGGGGCTTGGGCATGACATGCATCCTCTCACCAGGCCCTCACGGACCTGAGATGTTGATGTCAACCAAACCCGGGGCAGTCCCGGGAAGGTTCGCGCCGAGTCGAGTGATGAGGTTTCTGCGCTGTTCGTTGACCCTGCCGCGCTTGCTGAGGCTCCCGCAGTCGCGGTTGAGCCTGAGGCCGGTAACGAGGCTTCTGTGGTGGCCGCTCAGCTTGCGGCACCCGCCCGGCCGGAGAAGGACGTGGCCGGGGCCGGATCGGCTGGTGCGCCGCCGCAGCCGACGCTTGTCCCACCCGGTGCACGGGCACGGCCGACGCTCGTGGTGACCGTCAGCTACGAGGAACTGCTGTGCCAAGGGTACGCGGGTGGCGTCCTGGCGTCCGGTCAGAGGATCCCGGCGGGGGAGCTGCGAAGGATCGCCTGCGACGCCGAGGTGATTCCGGTGGTGTTGGGCGGGCGTTCCGAGATCCTCGACCTTGGCAGGTCGGAGCGGTGGGTCACGCCCGCGCTCCGGCAGGCGCTGGTGATCCGTGACGGGGGCTGCATCTTCCCCGGCTGCGGGGCCACGGCTGTCGAGTGCGAAGCCCACCACATCGTTCCGTGGTGGGCAGGCGGACCGACGTCGCTGGAGAACCTGGCGCTCGTGTGCCCGTTCCACCACGCCAAACTGGAACCCACCCGCACCAGCGGAGTCGAGAACCGCGACGGCTGGCGCATCGTCATCGACCCCGCCACCCGACGACCCGTCGTCGTGGAGCCGGACACCGGCTGACCGCCCCACTGATCCTGGGTCGCCGAGCACTTCGACTAGCTCAGCACATGCACTTCGACGAGCTCAGCACACGCACTTCGACGAGCTCAGCACACGCTTGTCGAGGTGCCTCGAGCGGAGCGAGAGGTCGGACCGGCTTCGGACTTCCCCGGCTGCGTTCAGGGCGTCTCGGCAGTCTGCGGACCAGGTGCCGGCTTGACGAGAGCGGGCTTTTAGCTTGTGGAGAGGTGTCTGGCGCGTCGTCGTGGTGCGCAACTGTGGCCTGGCCCACATCACGCGGCCTGTTTCCGTATGCCGCGCTCGGCCACAGTAGCGCGGGGCGGGGTCGGTCCCTTCGCTGCGCTCAGGGCGCTTCGACAGGCTCAGCGATCCGGTTCGCGGGTCCCTTCGTCAGGCTCAGTCCGGGTCGCCGAGCACTTCGACTAGCTCAGCACATGCACTTCGACGAGCTCAGCACACGCACTTCGACTAGCTCAGGACATGCACTTCGACTAGCTCAGCACATGCACTTCGACTAGCTCAGCACATCGCTTCTCGGGGTGCCTCGAGCGGAGCCGAGAGGTCTGCCGGGCGGGTGTTCCCTTCCCTGTGCTCAGGGCGCTTCGACAGGCTCAACGACCCGACCCGCGACCGCGAGGTCGAAGGCGTCCTCGACGAGCCAGCCGTTGACCGCGCCGCCGGTGAAGGAGGCGGCTCCCATGGACATGGGGACGTTCGCGCCGGGTGGGAGCACGTTGCCCACGTCCCAGATGCGGGGGTGGCTCGTCCTTCCCGTGCTAGCCACGGCGAGGGTCATCCCGGCGCCGGGCATGGGCTCGGCCCTGGCCAGGTCGAGACTGTCCAGGAACCCGTCGTGGGGACTCGGGGGAACGGCGGTTATGAGCGCGCTCACCGGCGTGGTCCGAGTACGACGGCGTGACCGTCGTGACCGACAAGAGGAGCGGCCGTGAAGATCGCGCTCACCGCCGTGGTCCGGCCGTCGGCCGTGCTGACTCCGGTGAGGGCGTCGTCGGCGACAACGATCCCGGTCACCGGGCTGTCGACCACCTCGATGCCACGAGCGGCCAGCCGCTGGCGAACGGCTGGTTCGAGGGGTCCGGCTGCCGCAGCGAAGTACACGAGATCGTCGGTCCACTGGCGGACCATGCGGACCTGATGCAGGCTCATCGGGGAGGTCGCGAGGACCCCGATCCGCTGGCCGCGGACCTCCCAGCCGTGGCAGTAGGGGCAGTGCAGCACGTCCACTCCCCACCGGTCCGCGAGCCCCGGCGCCTCGGGCAGCACGTCCGTGATGCCCGTCGCGACGATGAGAGTACGGGCCCGGAGCTCCTGACCGGTACCGGTGGTCACCGTCACCCCGTCCGTGCCGTCACCGACCTTTGCCACAGCCCCGTCGAGGAACCGGACCCCGTAGGCGGCGACCTCCTCCCGGCCGGCGCGGACCAGATCGAGGGGAGAGCGGCTGTCGTGACCGAGGACGCCGTGCATGTGAGCGGCGAACCGGTTGCGCTGGCTGCCTGCGTCGATCACCAGGACGTGCCGGCCCGCGCGACTGAGCACCATGGCCGCCGACAGACCGGCCGCCCCGCCTCCGACGACCATCGAGTCCCACAAGGACTGAAGAGTGCTGCACATCCATGCGGTCATCGTCGGTCCCGCCGGCTCAGCAGGCAACGATTCTTGCTGAACTGGCAAATCGCTGTCGGCGTGACGGACGTCGGGTGCCGGCGGTCTGGGAGGATGGCGAGGTGGCGCGGGTCTCATCAGCGCACGACGAGTACATCGCACGGGCCCCGGAGCGGTTCAGGCCGATCCTCCGGGAGCTGCGCGGCTGCGTCGCTGCGGCCCTGCCGGAGGCCGACGAGGTCATGGGATACGGCATGCCGGGCTTCAGCATCGCCGGCGTCACCGTCGTCGGATACGCCGCCTTCAGCAGGCAGTGCGGCCTCTACCTGCCGGCCGAGGCCATCACCGGGCAGGCCGAGTCCCTGACGGCCGCCGGGCTGAAGCGCTCCAAGACGGGCGTCACGTTCACCGTCGCCCGGCCGATCCCGGATGACCTCCTGGACCGGCTGCTGCGATCCGCCCGGCGGCACCTCGGCGTGTAGCGGAGGCGCCGTGGGCACGACGGGGCTGGCTAGAGTCGCCTGCATGCCACGTCCACTCAGCAGCAGAGAACGGCTGGTTCTCGTGGCCATGATCGATCACGCCGAGCCGTTCGACGGGGAACCCCGGCCCACCACCGCTGCCCGACAATCCTGGCGCACCCAGGTCCCCAGCCTCCTGGTCGACTCCGTGTGTGAATGCGGAGACTGTCCCAGCGTCTCTCTCGCCCCGGCCTCCGTACCTGCCGGAGTCCCAGGAGCGGAACGCGCGGTCCTGGGCGCGGGCCTCAGCGACGCGTTGGTCCTCCTCTTCGTCGACGGGGGCACCCCGAGCTATCTGGAACTCGCACCGCATGGTGAGGGCACCCGCTACACCGAGTTTCCTGACGCGGACCTGTTGGAGTTCTAGCCCCGCCAGGCTCATCGCCGACGACGCCTGGCGCGGACTCCGAGGGACCCGGTTCCCGCGCTACGCCTCGTCGCGCCAGGTGTGCTGTGGTTCGAAGCCGAGGAGACGGCGGGCCTTGTCGATGCCAAGCAGGGTCCGGGTGCCCTCGACGCCGCGCAGGGGCACGTTCGGGAACAGCTCCGCCATCAGGTCGGCGCTGTCGGTCTCCATCACGGTGTCGGCGTTGGCGATGATGAACGCCTCGAAGCCGGGCAGTTCCGTCTCGAGCGCGCGCTGGACCGCCTGGGCGCCGTCTCTGGCGTCGATGTAACCCCACAGGTTCCAGCGGCGCACCTGAGGGTCGCCCTGCCAGGTCGGGAAGGTCGCGTAGTCGTGGGGCTCCATGACGTTGGAGAACCTGAGCCCGATGATGGACAACTCCGGGTCCCAGCGGGCGAAGTGGCGCGCCATCTCCTCCTCGACGGCCTTGCCCATGGAGTAGGTGGAGTTGGGGCGGACGGGGTACTCCTCGTCGACGGGGGCGTACGGCGGCTCCTCGTCGAAGGGCAGCCCGAGCACGGTCTCGCTGGAGGCCCACACGACCTTCTTCACGCCGGCCACGCGGGCGGCCTGGAAGACGTTGAAGGTGGCGGGCACGTTGTTGTGGAACGTCGCCGTGTTGGTCACCAGCCCAGGGGCGGGCACCGCGGCGAGGTGCACCACCGCGTCGACGCGGCCGCCCCGCTCATCGACGCCGGTCACGAGGTCGAACACCTGGGCTGCGTCGGTGAGGTCGGCCAGCACGAAGGTGCCGGGCGTGCCGGGAGCGGGCGCGGTGCGGTCGGTGGCGAGGACGTCGTACCCCTCGCTGACAAGGTGTCGGACGACGGCCCGACCGAGTTTTCCGCTGCTGCCTGTGACGAGTACGCGAGTCATGCGGGCAACCCTAGCAACGAGCGACCTGTGGTCAGTCCACTAACGGGAGGCGCGCCTGAACGGCGGATTCATGGCCAGCGACTTCGCCCGCAACCTCGCCTACCGCGGCCCCTTCGAGCGCGAGGGCGTCGGGAAGGCGACGTTCGTCGGCTTCGGCGACACGTCGATGTCCCAGGTGCGGGCGGCCTTCGAAGGTCAGCTCGACATCATCGCCGGGACGGTCCCACTCTTCGGCGATCTCTCGGGCGAGCTGTGCCAGCCGGGCGTGAACAAGGCCACCGCGATCGAGGCGGTGATCGGGCACCTGGGGATCGACCACGCGGCGACGATCGGGATCGGCGACGGGTCCAACGACCTCGAGATGCTCGACTACTGCGCCGTCGGAATCGCGATGGGCAACGCCTCGTCGGCCGCGAAGTCGGCCGCCGACGAGACCACGAGCGCCATCCTGGACGACGGCATCTGGCACGCCTTCCGGTCGCAGGGGCTCATCTGACAGGGCCAACAGCGCTGCCCCAAGTCACTTCGCCTGGAGCCGCACCGCCACGTTCGTCGTCCCCTCGTCGCGGAACTCGAAGCCCGGCAGCGACTTCAGCACCTTCGTCCAGGTCGGCTTGCCGTGGTCCTTGGCGGACTGCCCGTGCTGCTGCCGGATCTGGTTCGCGACAGTGCTGACCCGCGCCCAGCCCTGCTTGTCGGCATTCCGCGCGATCACCTGCGCCAGGATCTCGTTCAGGGTGGGTTCGCGCTTCGGTTCGGCCTTCTTCTTCGTGCCAGCCTGGGCGGCGGGCTCCTCCGTCTTGCCCGCCAGGACTTTGAACGACGTGCACGCAGCCCGGAACGACGCGGCCGTGTCGACGCGGCCGAAGCCGAGGACGATCGCGCCCCGCTCACGGAGGTAGTTCGCGAGCGGTGTGTAGTCGGAGTCGCTCGACACGATGGCGAACACGTCGGGCCGCAGCGAGTGGAAGATGTCGACCGCGTCGATGACAAGCGCGAGGTCCGTGGCGTTCTTGCCCTTGACCGGATCCGACTGCTGCACCGCCCGGAAGCCTCGGCTGGTCAGCTCCGCGTCCCAGGCCCGCAGCGCGGGCTTGAACCAGTTGCCATAGGCCCGGCGGATCCGGACATCACCGACCTTGGCGAGGTCGGCCAGCACCTTGTCGATGCTGGCGGAGGGCGCGTTGTCGGCGTCCACGAGGAGGGCGACGGTCTGCGGGGAACTGATCACGCTCGGCACACTAGCCGCCCGCAGACCGGTACGGCCGGCGTGTCACGGCGGAGGCGACACTCACCCCGAAATCGGCCCCCCAAACTCGATCCGGGCCTAGTCTCGACGCATGGACATGCAGTCGCGTCGGGGGCCGCGACGCTCGTCGGAGGGCCCTCGCAACCGGAAGTGGATCATTGCCCTTGCCGTGGCCGTCGTGGCCGGGCTCGTTGTCTGGGGGGTTGCGGTGGCGATCCGGAACCCCCTGACTACGCAGGCCACCTCGTCGGCGTCGCCAACCATGAGCGTCGCGGCGGGGGAGCGGCCTGTGGCGGTCTTCCTCGGCGACTCGTACACGCAGGGAGTCGGCGCCACCAGCAAGGCCGTGCGATGGACGACGCTGCTTGCCGCCAACGAGGGCTGGACCGAGGTCAACCTCGGCCGCGGCGGGACCGGCTACGTCTCCACCGCGGGGGTCAGCGGCTGTGGGCTCGAGTACTGCCCCTCGTACCCGGAGATGATCGCCGAGGAACTTCCCGTCGACGCCGACATCGCCGTCATCGCCGGTGGCCAGAACGACTTCAACGCCTGGAAGGAGGACAGCGCGAAGGTCACGGCGGCGATCGACTCGACGCTGAGCGCACTGCGCGCCGAACTCCCCGACGCGAAGATCATCGTGGTCGGCCCGTCCACGCCGTGGGAGGTCGGCCCCACAGTCATAGGCATGTCGGCTGTCGTGCAGGCCGCCGCGGCCTCCATAGATGCCACCTTCGTCCAGCTGATCGACCCACCGGTCCTGTCCGCTGACCTGCTTGCCGACGACGGCGCCCACCCTAACGACGAGGGGCACGCGGCGATCGCCGAGCGCGTGGCGGCCGGCATTGCCAACCGCTGAGTCCCCGTAGGTCGCCTGGTCGGAATGGATCTGGGAACCGGCTCCGACCCTCGTCAGGCCCGATACGCTCCTGTGAAGACAATCGATCGACGGCCGATCGTCCCCGAGGAGACCCGCATGGCGACCTGCGTCCCCGAGCAGCCCGCGTTCACCACGACCTCCGAGAAGGAGGTGTGGCAGAAGCTGCGGAGACAGCTCGGCCCTGACTGTGTGCTGCTGGCGAACTACCGCCTCAGTGACCAGCACAAGGACCATGAGGCCGACCTCGTCGTGCTCATGCCGGACTCCGGCATCGTCGTCATCGAGGTGAAGGGCAGCCACGTCTGGACTGACGCTGACGGCGGGTGGATGATCCAGCGGAATGACCGCGAGGAACGCATCCACCCCATCGATCAGGCCCGCGACGCAACCTACGCCCTGCGCAACTACGTGGAGTCCGATCCCCGCTGGGGGTCGCGCACGCGAATCAGGTGGAGCCACCACGTCGTCCTGGCGCGCACCGAGCTGGACGCGAACTTCGCCACACCGGACTGCCCGCGCTGGCAGGTCTCCGGGCAGGGCGACCTCGAGAACCTGGGCGAGCGGATCTGGGACACGACCTCCCTGCACCGCACCGATGCGCGCCCGCCGACGCGCGACGACGTCGAGCTGATCCAGGAGATCCTCCGGGGGCGACACCTACCCACCAGGGACGAGTCGGCGCTTGCCGAGGACCGCGCCGAGCTCGCCGACCGACTGACCATGGAGCAGACCAACCTGCTGAAGGTGACGCGGCTGCTCAACCGGATGGAGATCCGCGGCGCGGCGGGCAGCGGCAAGACAGTCCTCGCCATCAGTCAGGCCCTCGAGCTGGCGGCCGGACGGGTGACCGGGAAGCGGCAGCGGGTGGCGGTCGTCTGCTACAGCTACGGGCTGGCGCACCACCTGAAGCGCCACCTGGAAGTGGGCTCCAGGGGCAAGCGGCCATCATTCGTCGGCACCTTCGAGGACCTCGCGCGTTCGTGGGGGATCGAGATCGCCGGGTCGCGTGACGACTCGGAGTTCTGGGAGGACACGCTGCCGCGGCTGATGGCCGAGCGCGCGACGACGCTCACCGACGGCCAGAAGTTCGATGCCTTCATCGTCGACGAGGCCCAGGACTTCGCGGAGGACTGGTGGACGCCGCTGCTGGCCGCGCTCCGAGACGAGGAGACCGGGGGCATCTTCGCCTACAGCGACGAGAGGCAGAGGGTCTTCGCCCGCTTCGGGCGTCCATCGGTGGCGCTGGTGCCGCTGGTCCTCGACCACAACCTGCGCAACACCCGCCAGATCGCGCAGAGTTTCGCCTCACTCGCCCCGACGTCGATGGTGCTGCGTGGCGGAGAAGGGCCGGAGGTCGAGTTTGTCGAGGTGGACGTCGCCGACGCGCTGGATGCCGCGGACGACCAGGTCGAGCGCCTCATGGATGAGGGCTGGCGGCCGGGGGACATCGCCCTGCTGACCACCGGCGCGAGGCACCCGGTGCAGAAGGAGCAGCAGGAGGCCCTCGGGTTCGCGGCCTACTGGGAGGACTTCTGGTCCGAGGAGGACGTGTTCTACGGGCACGTCCTCGGGTTCAAGGGCATGGAACGACGCGCCGTCGTCCTCTGCCTGAACGAGCACGGCAACCGCGAGCGCGGCAGGGAGCGTCTCTACGTAGGCCTGTCCCGCGCCACCGACAAGCTGATCGTCGTCGGCGACCCGGACGTCATCGAGAGGGTCGGAGGCCCCGATGTCCTGAGTCGCCTCCGCGAGGGCGTCACCGGGGCCTGATTCCACGGGGGCACACCTTGCCTGAGGCCCTGACGGCCGGGGCCGCGCAGTCGTGTTGCGCTGGACCTTGGCGGAGCATATGGTTGACGCCGGTCAACTATTGACCGGTCAATTTCTTCTGTGACGCCAACCACGCCCATTCTCACCGAAGGAGCCCCTTCCTGCATGTCAGCTGATACCACTGCGCCCTCAAGCGCCCCCACCCAGACTCCGTTGGAGCACCGCCGCGTGCTGGAGGCGCTGGCCGGACTCATCCTTGGGATGTTCGTGTCCATGCTCGCCTCCACAGTCGTCTCGACGTCCCTTCCGGTGATCGTGCACGACCTCGAGGGAGACCAGAACTCCTACACCTGGGTGGTCACCGCCACCCTCCTGACCACAGCAATCTCGACGCCCATCTGGGGCAAGCTCGCCGACCTCACCAACCGCAAGCTGCTCTATCAGCTGGCCATCGTGATCTTCGTGCTTGCCACCGCCGCAGCCGGCTTCTCCCAGAGCGCCGCCATGCTCATCGCCATGCGCGCGATCCAGGGAATCGGAGCCGGCGGCCTCGCCGCCGTCAGCCAGGTCCTGATGGCCGACATCCTCAGCCCCAGGGAGCGGGGCCGCTACATGGGCCTGTTCGGGGCCGTCATGGCCGTGTCCACCATCGGCGGTCCGCTGCTCGGCGGCCTGATCACCGACTCCATCGGCTGGCGCTGGAACTTCTTCGTCGCCCTGCCCGTCGCGATCCTCGCGCTCGTGATCGTGCAGCTCACCCTGCACACCCCGCCGCGCCGCCCGGGGAAGGCGAGCATCGACTACCTCGGCATCGTCCTTCTCGCGGTGGCCGTGTCGCTCGTGCTGATCTGGATCACCTACGCCGGCGACTCCTACGACTGGTGGAGCACCACGACGCTCTGGATGGTCGGGGGCGCGGTGATCTGCGCCGTCGCGTTCGTCATCGTCGAGCTGCGCTCCAGCGAACCGCTGATCCCGCTCACGCTGTTCCGCGACGCGACCTTCACGCTCGCCGTCATCGCGTCGATCGCGACCGGCATCGCCATGTTCGGCGCCTCGGTCTTCCTCAGCCAGTACATGCAGCTCTCCCGCGGCGCGACCCCCACCGAGGCCGGCCTGATGACCATCCCGATGATCGCCGGCCTGCTCATCACGTCGATCGTCGTCGGCGGGCTCATCTCCAGGCATGGCATCTGGAAGCCCTATCTCGTCGTCGGCAGCGTGCTGCTGACGGCCGGCGCGGCCCTGCTGTCGACCATCCACTACGACACGAACTTCGCGCTCGTGTCCGTGTACATGTTCCTGCTCGGCGCAGGCGTCGGGATGACGATGCAGAACCTCGTGCTGGTCGTCCAGAACCGGGCCCTGCCCTCCCAGATCGGCGTCGCCAGCTCGGGCGTGACGTTCTTCCGCAGTCTCGGCGGCACCATCGGCGTCACGGTGATGGGCGCCGGCCTGGCGTCCCATGTGACCGAGCAGCTCACCCAGCGCAAGGGCGAGCTCATGCAGGCGGTCGCCAGCCTCGGCGACAAGGCCGCCTACTGGGGCCAGCAGCTCCAGTCGACCTCGGTGCCCAAGGTCTCCGAGATGCCGGAGCCGATCCGGGTCATCTTCGAGGACGTCTACGCGCAAGGCATCTCGCACGCGTTCCAGCTGGCCGTGCCGTTCGCGGTGCTCAGCATCCTCGCGATCGCCTTCCTCCCGAACGCGCCGCTGACCCGGATGACCACCAGTCAGCGCGCCGAGGAGTCGGCGGTCGCGGTGGACAATGGGTAGATGAACCCGCACCCAACCGACCGTGACGTGGCGGTCAAGGAGCTCGAGGGCGCGCTCCTTGACCTCATGTCCGAGTTCCGGCGCTTCTACGCGCACGCCGCGGAGCTGATCAGCCCCGGTATGGCCGTCGGGACGTTCCGGGCACTCATCATGGTCGACCGGATGGGCCCGACGACGGTCTCGGCCGTCGCGGAGCGGCTGCGCCTCGACAAGGGGCTGTGCAGCCGGCACGTGAGCGACCTCGTGCGTCTCGGCCTGGTCGACCAGGCGGACCGGAGGGTGCGGCGCCTCGTCGTCACGCCAGAGGCCACCCGCCGACTCGACGCTGTGCGGGTCAGCTACGAGCACATGATGGCCGGCGGGCTCGGCGACTGGCCGGTCGACCAGGTCGAGCGGCTCAGCTCGCTGATCACCGACCTCGCCGCCGGCCTGAGGGCCACCCCGGCCGGCGGGTGAGCCGACGGCTCAGGCGGCTTCCTTCAGCTTCCTGGCATCCTTGACCGCGCGGTCGATGGAGGTGGCGAGCGGCTTCGGGCGGATGAACACCAGCACCACGACCGCAACGGCCGCCAGCGGGGCCAGCCACAGGTAGACGGGGGTCAGGGCGTCGTTGTGGGCGCCGACGATGATGCTCTGCACCGCGTCCGGCAGGGAGTGGACCAGCTCGGGCGTGAAGCTGCTCGTGTCTGCGACGCTCGCCGCGGCCTCCGCGGGCATGCGCTCCGCGAGGAGCCCGGCCAGGTTGGAGGCGAACACCGAACCGACGACCGGCTGGCGGCTCGTCTTGGTTGCTGGTTGAGCGGGTGGGTCTCGCGGGTACTTCGACCATCGAGTCGCTGCCGGGGCAGTCTCTGTCTCGTTCATGCCGTCGGTTCTCTTCTGAGTTGTGGACACCGGCGCTGCCCGCAAGGTTTCGCAGCATACAAAGGGGCTCCCCACGGAGCAGGCTGTGGCCGTCCGAGAGATACATGTGGGAGATTGGGAGCATGGACCCGCTCACAAGCATCGTCTTCACTGTCGTCACGGCCGCTGTCGCCTTCTACGTCCTCTACTGGGTGGTTCGAAGGGCTGTCGCCGGTGGGATCCGCGACGCCGCGAGCACTGCGGACATCGCTCCGGGGGCGACCACCAACGACGTCCCCCGGTAGCGCCGCGCGAACGGCACGCTTCTCCGCGTCGCGTTGCCCTCTTGGGACCCAGCGTCGCGGCGGTCAAGAGGCTGGGCTGCCAACCTCGTTCGTGGTGTCTGGGGTTCGCCGGCCGCCGGCAGTAGAGCAGATTGGCGGACTCGAGTGCTCGATACCGCACTGCCGCTGGGATACCAGTGGCAGCAGGCTGCGTCACAGACAGTCGGGGTCGCTTTCCCTGCAGGGTCCCCGGCCACAGGCATCCCGGTATGCGCCGAAGAGCCTCTGTCTTCACCTTCCCCCCGACGGATTCATCTGCCAGCTTCGCACAGTTCAGTGCCGTCTGCGCAGGGCCGGCCAGACCCAGTGCCCATATCGTGAATGTGCGATCCCTCCACCTCCACAGGGTGATGGATTGAACAATAAAGTATATTGCGGACTTCTTGACAAATACACTGGGATCGCGGCCCATCGCCGCGCACGACGCCACCACGGAACTCGTTCGGAGCAGACGACTTTCAGACGCCCACCCCGCGGGCATGCCAGGCAGATACCACCCGTTGCCGCCGCCAGATTCCCACTGCTAGTATGGCGAACACCTCAACGCGGAGGTCTGAGTTTCTAGGAGATTTTCTTGAATTGACACATTCAGCGAGCGCTTGCAGCATCCACTGCGGCTCTCAGCGCATGCGCGCTCCTCGTCCCGACCGGAGCATTCGCGTCAGATACAGTTAGCGAGAAGGAATTCATCGCACAGGTCACCGCCTACGCGGACGAACACCCGGCTGACGTCGAGGGTTTCCAGGAACTCGTCCGGTCACTGGGAGGCACGTCGACCGCTTCCACCCAAACTCTCTTCGTGGACGAGGTACCTGGACTCGACCCGACAACCGTGACCCCCGGAGGTCCGACGGCGTGCGGCAACTTCCCCGACGACGTGTTCACTGTGAGCATCGTCTCCGGGTCGGTCGGCACGACCAAGGTTGTGACGGGCTCCTTCAACTGGCGAGACAGCTTCTCCGGGCAGGGGGCACCGCTGGATTTCGCTGCGCTCCGGTTCAGCAGTGGCTGTGGGACCATGTCTGGACACGCCTCCTCGACCAAGAGCGTTACCGGTGCTTCAACCAAGCGCACATCGCTCCGATCTGCAGGTGTCGGCACCAACTCCCCGATCTGGAACGTCAACGCAACCACATCAGGGTTCGCAAATCAGGCTGACGTCGGCGCTTTCACGGTGAAGTACGACACCAAGGGATGCGGCTCCAAGAAGGTTCAGGCCGCCTTCGACTACGAAGCCAATCAGGGTGGATCAGTCGTCTCGGTCAGCGCCGGTTGGGGAGGCCTGAATATCGGCTACAACAGCGTTGGACTTGAGCTCACGAAGTCGTCCAAGGCAATCACCATCAACTGATTCACATCAGACAATGGTGGTGCAGGAGACATTGCCGGCACCACCATTGTCCGGTTCCTCCCCGAGCTACTCAGACCTACATTCCACGGAGACCACGTGGGCGGTGTCTTGGCGTCGTAGGAACACCCCCTGGCTGGCGTGGGCGATCGATCGGGGTGCTCGGATGGTGCGGATGGCGTTGTCGTTTTCTGATCGGTCGGATATCTCGACCGCGTCGGAGGCCGGCTGGGGAGTCCGGAAGCTCGCTCGTCACCTGGGTAGTTGCGCTTGGGCGATCTTCCGGGAGATCCACCGGAACACTACCAAGACTCGCGGCTGCCAGGCCGTGACCGCGGACGTGGCCGCGCAGCGCCGCCGTTCCCGCTTCCGGGCGCGGAAGGTCGCCGCCGACCCGGTGCTCCAGGCCCGCGTGGAAGCGGACCTGGCCGTCGTGGACCCCGAACGAGATCGCGGGCCACTTGCGTCTGGAAGCCGCAGACCCGACCGTTGAGCGCATGGGCAACTCTCCCGACGCAGCAGGCCGGACCGTCTCCGGCGAGGCGATCTACCAGTACATCTACGCCATCCCCCGCGGAGAACTCGCCCGCAAGGGCATCTTCCTGCAATCCAAGAGGACCACGCGGAAGCCGCGCACCACGGGCCGGTCACGGGGCGGGCCGATCATCGGAATGGTTCCACTCTCCGAACGGGGCGAGGACGCCGCCGAGCGCCGGTCCCCGGCCACTGGGAAGGGGACCTGATCATCGGGAAAAACGGCGCCTCCTGCGCGGCAACGCTGGTGGAGCGGATGAGCGGCTTCACCGGACTGCTGGCCCTGCCCTCGAAACACGCCGAACACGCTGCGGATACCGTTATCAAGTACTTCAACGCTCTGCCTGAGATGATGCGGGCCTCGCTGGCCTGGGACCAGGCAAGCGAGATGGCCCACTACGCCAAGGTCACCCTCGCGACCGCGATGCCGGTCTACTTCGCTGACCCCCACTCGCCCTGGCAGCGACCATCGAACGAGAACACGAACCGGCTCTACCGGGAGTACCTTCCCAAGGGCACGAAGATCCCCGATCATCAGCCCTACCTCACCGCGATCGCCGGGGAGATCAACAACCGCCCCCGCCGCCGGCTGGGCTACCTCACCCCGACAGAGGCATTTCACCCGGCTACTGGCCGGCGAACCCCATGTTGCTTCCACGCCTTGACACCACCGTGGACCACTTGAGGAGAGAACTCCAGAGCGCCTTCTCCTTCGGAGCAACCACTGCAAAGCGCCGGACATATGGCCGACTGAGCAGCGCTTCCCGTCGCCTTCATCAAGCGCGTCTCGTCGCTCCTTGACTACAAGCAGACGAGCCTGATCGTGACGGGCCGCGACACTCCGGGCTTCGGCCGGATCTCGCTGCACGCCTCGAGCGCCGCCGCCCTCGAGCGGCGGGCGCGCGCCGTGCTCGACGCCGGCGGGGTCGGCCGGTGGGTCGACGGTGACGCCACCGCGGGCATCGGGCGGACGTTGCACCCAGGACCCCGACGGACACCCGCTGGACCTGTACTACGACACCACCCGGTACACCGCCCCGGAGGCCCAGCGGCCCGCGCTGAAGAATCAGGCCCAGGCCAAGCCGAACCGCGGGGTGGGGGTCCGCAGGCTCGATCACGTGAACTTCCTCGCGGCCGACGTCCTCGCCAACTCGGACTTCCACGAGAAGCTGCTCGGCGGGCGCCCCACCGAGCAGATCCAGCTCGACTCCGGCCGCGTCGCGGCACGCTGGCTCAGCTACAACAACAAGTCATACGACGTGGTCTACACCGAGGACTGGACGGGTTCCCGCGGCCGCCTCCACCACATCGCCTTCGCCACCGACGAGCGGAACGACTTCCTGCGCGCCTGTGACCTCGCCATCGTCACGGGCATCCAGATCGAGACCGGGCTCCACAAGCACGCCATCCAGCAGACCTTCTTCCTCTACGTCTGGGAGCCGGGCGGCAACCGCATCGAGCTGTGCAACCCGCTCACGCGCCCCGTCCTCGCGCCCGACTGGCCGCTCGTGACCTGGACGGAGGCGGAACGGAAGAAGGGCCAGGCCTGGGGACTGAAGACCATCGAGACGTTCCACACCGTGGGCACGCCCTACGTCTCCTGACCGCCTGACGGACCGATCCGCTGGGGTGCCGCCCGCCGAATCCGGTCCCACTAGCGTGTGCGCATGCACTCCCGGCCGCCCGTCTCCCGCAGCGCCACGCTCATCGGACTGTCGGCGCTGGTGATCTGGGCAGGCTACGTCGGATTCATCCGCGTCGCCGCAGACGCCTTCGGCCCGACGCTCGGCGCGGCGCTGCTCTACACGCTGGCCGGGGCTGCGCTGTGGGTCACGCGGCGTCCCCGGTCCCTGTCCACCATGCCCCGTCGATACCTGCTGATCGGTGGGGGACTGTTCGTCTTCTACGAGGTGGCCGTGTCGCTGGCGATCGGGCTCGCGCACGGGCCGAACCAGGCCATCGAGGTCAGCATCGTCAACCACCTGTGGCCGACGCTGACCGTCCTCCTCACCGTCCTCATCAGGCCCGGCCGCCGCGGGGTGTGGGCGCTGGTCCCCGGCCTGGTCGTCGCGACGGCGGGCGTCGCCTGGGTCGTCGGCGGGGAACGGGGACTCAACCCGGTGGGCATCATCGCCAACATCGCGACGAACCCGTTGCCCTACGCCCTGGCGCTGAGCGGCGCCGTCGCCTGGGCCAGCTACAGCGTGCTGGTGCCTCCGCTCGCCAAGGGCCACGACGGCATCACGCTGTTCATGTGCTCGGTCGCGGTCGCGCTGTGGGTGCTGTGGCTCGCCGGCGGCGCGCCCGCCCCCGACGCCGTGACGGCGCGCGGCGTGCTCAGCCTGATCGCAGGCGCGGCGGTGATCGCCGCCGGGTACGCGTGCTGGAACGTCGGGATCGGGAAGGGCAACATGAACGTGCTGTCCGTCGCCTCGTATGCCGCGCCGGTCCTGCAGGCCGCGGCGGCCTCGATCATCCTCGGTGCCGCGCTGAGTCCCACGTTCTGGCAGGGTGTCGCGCTGGTCGCCGTCGGTTCCCTGCTCTGCTGGTGGGCCCTTCGGCGCGCGGGACGGTGACCCGCCCCCGCTACGATCGCCTCCATGGACACGAGCACGAGGAACGAGCGCGTCTACCGGATGCCTTTCGGATCGGTGTATCCGCACTACGTCAACAAGGTGGAGCGGAAGGGCCGCACGGTGGCCGAACTGCATCAGGTCATCTCGTGGCTGACCGGTTTCGACGACGACGACATCGCTCGGCTCGTCGCCGAGGAGACCAGCTTCGAGCAGTTCTTCGAGGAGGCCACCCTCAACCCGAACGCCTCCCTCATCACGGGAGTGGTGTGCGGAGTCCGGGTGCAGGACATCGAGGAGCCACTGATGCGCAAGCTGCGCTACATGGACAAGCTCGTCGACGAACTGGCCAAGGGCAAGGCGATGGAGAAGATCCTGCGCTCCTGATTCAGGGGCGCACCGCGCGGTAGGCCCGCGTGACATAGGGCAGCTCGACCGTCGCCTCCCCGACGGCTCTCACGGAGTCCAGCAGCCTCGACAACTCCCTGTCGATGCGCACCTTCTCCTCGGTCGTGGCCGTGATGAAGCCGCTGCGCGAGTGGACCATGGCCCTGACGCCCGCCCGGTCCACCGTGCGGGTCCAGCGCCAGGTGCGCGCCTCGAGCCCGGTGAAGGGCTCGTCGACGCGCGGGCCGCCGACGGCGTCCATCGTCTCGGCGGCGTTGGGACCGACGATCTCACCGAGGTCGGCGACCCAGCCGACGTTCTCATCGCGGAAGTTCCAGATCAGCCCGAGCGCGCCGCCCGCGCGCAGCACGCGGCCGACCTCCAGCGACGCGGCGGCCGGATCGACCCAGTGCCAGGCCTGGCCGAGCACGACCGCGTCGACGGAGTCGTCCGGGAGGGGGAGGGACTCGGCGGTGCCGAGGAACGTGGGCACGGACGGCACGGCCATGTTGAGTGCCACGAGCATCGCCGGGTCCGGGTCGACCGCCACCACCTGGGCTCCCAGCTGGCCGACGACCCGCGCCAGCTTGCCGGTCCCGGCTCCGACGTCGGCCACCCTGAGCGGGCGTCGGTCGGCAACGCGCTCCAGCAGCCAGGCGACCGCGTGCGGCGGGTAGTCGGGTCGGCCGGCCTCATAGGACGAGGCCGCCTGGCCGAAGGATCGGGAGAGATCAAGTGCCATGCCGCGACCCTACCGAGCCCTCAGACCGGGATGGTCTCCGCGGGGGAACGGCTCAGAGCTCAGCAGTCGTCTTGGCGTCCTGGACCGGGACGACCATCTCGTTGATGACCATGAGGATCGACGCGGTGATCGGCACGGCGATCAGCACGCCGAGCAGCCCGAGGAGCGCGCCACCCACAAGGGCTCCGATGAGCACAAGAGCGCCAGGTACGGACACGGCCTTGGTCATGATCCTTGGCGTCATCAGGTAGGCCTCGACCTGCATATACGCGAAGTAGACGATCACGAAGACGAGCGCGATCCACCCGACCGTGAAGAGTGCGACGATGCTGGCGATGATCCACTGCATGACAGAACCGATCATTGGGATCATTGTCACGACCAACGCCAGCGCCCCGAGCAGAGCGGCGAAGGGGACGCCGATGGCAGACAGCATCAGGAAACAGACCACAGCGTTGCAGAAAGCCAGGACGGCCATCCCGGAGACGTAGCCGCCGACGGCGGTCGTCAGCTGGTCTGTAACGCGGGAGACCCGCGGCCTCACGTAGGCAGGGCTCAACCGCACCACGGCCCCCTTGACCTGCTCAAGGGAGGCAAGGAAGTACAGGGTCAGGACGAGGGTCAGCAGACCGCCGGACAGCGCCTCGACGAAGCTGCTCCCGATGGCGAGCGCCCCGCCGCCGAGAGCCGCCAGGTTGGCGGGGTCGCTGATCCACCTCTGAAGCTGCGCTAGCAGCTCGCTATACAGGTCCGCCTGCCCTGTCGCATCGACGATCCGCTCGTACCAGGCCTGCTGTTCCAGCGAACGGATGAATGCCGGAGCCTGGACGATGAGCTCGCCGATCTGTGAGAAGGCCACCGGAACGACGATCGCCAGCAGGCCCACGATCAGCAGCGCGAACACGACGAACACGATGACGATGCCGAGGCCGCGGCCCACGCCGCGCTTCTGCAGCTTCTGGACGAGCGGCTCCAGTGCCATGGCGACGAAGAGAGCCACGCCGACGGTCACCAGCACCGAGGACAGGCTGGCGAGCGCACCGCCGAGGGCCAGCGCGATCAGGCCACCCACCGTAACGGTGAAGCCCAGCCGCAACGGGCCGGCGATGGCCCTGCGGGGGGTGCGGATCACATCGCCTGGCAGGTTCTCCTCTGACATGCCCATGACCCTAGTCCAGCGACGGGCGTGCGCACGCGGATCAGTACTCCGCGAGATGCTCCGCCAGCGTCGAGCCGGAGTAGTCCTCACGGAACAACCCCACGGCGGCCAGGGCGGGCACAACCTGGGTGGTGAACAACTCCAGGGACTGCCACGAACCGGCGGGCAACGCGATGAGCCCGTCGATGGCGCCGGAGCGCGCCCTCTCGACGATGGCGTTGACGGCATCGGCCACCGTGCCGACGATGCTCCAGTGCCGTGCCTTCCCGGCCCGTGGGACCAGGTCCGCGCGGCCGGCTAGCGCCTGCGCCGCCTCCCGGGTGTCGGCCAGACATACGGAGAGTCCCGGGAGTACGAGGGGCCGTCGTGGCCGCCCCAGCGAGTCCGCGGCGTCGTCAAGGCCCCGGACCTGCGCCAACCCCGTCTCCGCGTCGGGCTGCATCACGAACACGGCGGCGGCGTGCCGGGCGGCGAATCCCTCGGCGCCGGGGGCCGCCCCAGCGTGCAGGAGCGGAAGGCGCCGCTCGTCGCGGGCGGGCGTCGTCAGTGGCCCAGCGGACGCGTAGCGCCCGATCTGGGAGACACGTCGGATCCTGCGGACGTCGGCGAACTGACCGGTCGCGCGATCCATCCTCAGGGCGTCGGCGGGGAAGCTCTGGCGCAGCGACTCGACAACCTCGATGAAGTCGCTCGCGTTGGCCTGCGGATCCTGGGGGCGTCGGACATTGCCGTAGTTGTCGGCGCCACCCAGGGAGGCCATCACGTTCCAGCCGGCCCGCCCCCCGGAGACCAGGTCGAGCGACTGCAGCTGACGGGCAACTGTGTAGGGCTGGGCGTATGCCGCGGAGACCGACGCGATGAGCCCGATGTGCCGCGTGTGTGCCGCAAGGAGGCCCATGAGGACGAGTGGCTCAAGGCTGCTGAGGCCGGGCCCCTCCTCCAGGGCACGCGGGTCGAGCAACAGGGCGTCGGGTTTGAACACGAAGTCGAGATGGGCCGCCTCGGCCAGCCGGGTGACGTCGACATGGAAGTCCGCCGTGAAGAGCTCCTCGACGCGCGAGTCAGGGCGCCGCCAGGTGTCGCCGCGGAGCCACGACGGCGAAAGGCACAACCCGATCTTGAGGCGTCTCATCGAGGTCACTCTCTACAAGGTGAAGCTATTTGACAACCGACATTGCGCGATATTCGGCGCAGCGCCACTGTAGCCCAGGTCCGCGGACGGTGCCGACGTGGGAGGATGAACTCATGGTTGATTCCACCCCTGACAGCGGGTTCGCCACCCGGCTGAAGGCTATCCGCGAACGCATCGACCTGGCCGCCAGGTCCGCAGGCCGGAACCCCGTCGATATCCGGCTGCTCCCTGTGACCAAGACCGTGGAGTCGGCCCGGCTGCGGGAGGCCGTCGCGGCCGGCTGCCGCCGACTGGGGGAGAACAAGGTGCAGGAGGCGGCCCGCAAACACCACGAGTTGTCCGACCTGGACATCGAGTGGGCGGTGATCGGCCATCTGCAGACCAACAAGGCGCGCAACGTCGCCGCCTTCGCGACCGAGTTCCAGGCGCTCGACTCACTGCGGCTGGCCGAGGCCCTGGACCGGCGCCTCCAGGCGGCGGGGCGCGGGATGGTCGTGCTCGTCCAGGTCAACACCTCCGGAGAGGCGAGCAAGTCCGGCGTCGCGCCGGGGGAGACCCTCGACCTACTGCGAGCGCTCCGGCCGTTTTCGTCGCTGCGCGTCAACGGGCTCATGACGCTGGCGGCCCGGTCCGAGGACGAGGAGTCCGTCCGGCGCTGCTTCCGGCTGCTGCGCGAGCTTCGCGACCGCGGGCGGGACGAGTCACTGGTGGGCGACGGAGAGCTGTCCATGGGGATGTCCGGAGATTTCGAAGCAGCCGTCGAGGAGGGCGCGACCTGCGTGCGGATCGGAACTGCCCTCTTCGGCGTGAGAGCGCTTCCCACGAAGTGAGCCGCGTGCGTGGTACGCGATACCCATCGTTACAATAATGTGACTCCTTCATGTTCCTACTAGGCCCGATGCGGCCTATTGTCACCTGCATAGACCGACCACAGGAACAAAGGAGTCACCGTGGCACGTCGCAGAATCCCCGCGATCCTGCTGGCCTCAGGAGTCGCAGTTTCCGCGCTTCTGACCGCCTGCGCAGATACCCAGCAATCGAGCACGACCACCGCCGAGGCCACCACCTCCGGGAGCGCCGGCGAGGCCGGCTCGTTCGACTGCTCGCCCTATGAGGCCTTCGGCGATCTGAACGGCACGACCGTGACCGTCTACACGTCGATCGTCGCCCCCGAGGACCAGCCGCACATCGATTCGTGGAAGCCCTTCGAGGACTGCACGGGCGTCGACGTGCAGTACGAGGGCTCGAAGGAGTTCGAGGCCCAGCTCATCGTGCGCGTCAAGGGCGGCAACGCGCCCGACATCGCGTACGTCCCGCAACCCGGCCTTCTGCAGACCCTGGTCCACGACACCGGCAAGGTCGTCGCCGCTCCCGACGCGACCGCGGCCAACGTCGACGAGTTCTTCGACCCCGCCTGGAAGGAGTACGGCTCCGTCGACGGGACCTTCTACGCCGCCCCGCTGGGCGCGAACGTGAAGTCGTACGTCTGGTACTCGCCCAAGGTCTTCGCGGAGAAGGGCTACGAGACTCCGGAGACGTGGGACGACCTGATGGCGCTGACCAAGCAGATCGCCGCCGACGACCCTGACGCCAAGCCTTGGTGCGCGGGCTTCGGATCGGGCGACGCCACCGGCTGGCCCGGCACCGACTGGCTCGAGGATGTGCTGATGCGCACGGCCTCCCCGGAGGTCTACGACCAGTGGGTCGCGCACGAGATCCCGTTCAACGACCCGCAGGTCGTGGAGGCTCTCGACACCGTCGGCGCGATCCTCAAGGACAGCGCCTACGTCAACGGCGGCTTCGGCGACGTGAACTCCATCGCGACCACCACGTTCCAGGACGGCGGACAGCCCATCCTGACCGGTGGGTGCTACCTGCACCGCCAGGCGTCCTTCTACGCCGCCAACTGGCCGGAGGGCACCGACGTCTCCGAGAATGGCGACGCGTGGGCGTTCTACCTGCCGGCCGTCGACCCGAGCGCCGCGAAGCCGGTCCTCGGCGGTGGCGAGTTCGTCGTTGCCTTCGCTGACCGCCCAGAGGTGCAGGCGTTCCAGACCTACCTCTCCAGCGCGGACTGGGCCAACGAGAAGGCGAAGGACACCCCGAACGGTGGCTGGGTCTCGGCGAACAAGGGCCTCGACATCAACAACCTCGTCTCTCCGATGGACCAGCTGTCGGCCTCGACGCTGCAGGACGAGGCGGCGGTGTTCCGCTTCGACGGTTCCGACATGATGCCTGCCAAGGTGGGAGCCGGCACCTTCTGGAAGGGCATGACCGACTGGATCACCGGCCAGTCCACGCAGGACACCCTCGACTTCATCGAATCGTCCTGGCCTTCGTGACCCCATCTGACTCGGCCGGTGGGGCGGGCCTGAGAGCCGCCCCACCGGCGTCCGTCCGGACAGGAGACACTCCGTGAACCAGATCGTTGACAAGTTCCTCGCGATGTTCGTCGCGATCGCGCTATTCGCCGTGGTTGTCGCCCTCATCGTGGGCATCGCCTGGCTCGTCGGCCGGCTGCGCTCGCGCTCGTCGGACCGGCTGCAGGGGGTCGTCTACGTCGCCCCAGTCGTCCTCATGCTCGCAGCCGGGCTGGTGTACCCGGCGCTCCTGACGATCCGCCAGGCCTTCGGCGGCCCGACGGGCGACGTCGGCTTCAGCCTGACCAACTTCGCGAACATCTTCACGAGCCCAGAGCTGCTGCGCCCGTTGATCAACACGGCCGTCTGGGTGATCGCGGTGCCGGTGCTCGCCACGGTGGTCGGGCTGGCCTACGCCGTGCTGGTGGACCGGTCCCGCTTCGAGGCCTTCGCCAAGGCCCTCATCTTCCTGCCCATGGCCATCTCCATGGTCGGCGCATCCATCATCTGGAAGTTCGTCTACGAGTACCGCCCGGCCGGCGCTGCCCAGACGGGCCTCTTCAACGCCATCATCACGACCTTCGGGGGAGACCCCGTCGACTTCATGCAGTCGCGGCCGTGGAACACCTTCTGGCTCATCGTCGTCATGGTGTGGATCCAGGCCGGCTTCGCCATGACCGTCCTCTCGGCCGCCATCAAGGCCATCCCGGACGAAGTCGTCGAGGCAGCCAAGATCGACGGCAGCACCGGCTGGCGGCTCTTCCGCAGCATCACGCTGCCAAGCATCCGCGGGTCAGTCGTCGTCGTGCTGACGACCGTGGGCATCGCCACCCTGAAGGTATTCGACGTCGTGCGGACCATGACCGGCGGCCAGTTCGACACCTCGGTGCTCGCGCTGGAGTTCTACAACTACTCGTTCAGGTACTTCGAGTACGGCACGGGAGCCGCCATCGCGGTCCTGCTGTTCATCCTCGTGCTGCCGATCGTCATCTACAACGTCATCCAGATGAGGAGGGACGCCTGACATGGCAAGGACCGCAGCGGGCAACGCCGCCCGCGCCATCTCGTCCCCTTGGGCCTCCGTGGTGGCCGTCCTGCTCGCCGTGGCCTGGACGACGCCGACCCTCGGGCTGCTCATCACGTCCTTCCGTACGCAGGAGGACATCCAGACCACCGGCTGGTGGACAGCGTTCACGAACCCCTGGTTCACCATGCGCAACTACCAGGAGGCGCTCTTCGGGGGCTCCACGAGCCTGATCGACTACTTCATCAACTCGATCGTGATCACCATCCCTGCGGTGATCATCCCGCTGCTGCTCGCAGCCCTCGCCTCCTATGCGATCGCGTGGACGAAATTCCCCGGCCGCGACTGGCTGTTCGTCGGCATCTTCGCCCTGCAGATCGTCCCGCTGCAGGTGGCGCTGATCCCGCTGCAGCAGGTCTACAACGTGCTGGAGTTGACGCCGTTCTGGCGGGTCTGGCTCTCGCACTCCATCTTCGCGCTGCCGCTGGCGGTGTTCCTGCTCCACAACTTCATGAAGGACCTGCCGCCCGACCTCATGGAGGCGGCAAGGGTCGACGGCGCAGGGCACAACCAGATCTTCTTCCGCATCATCCTCCCGCTGATGAAGCCAGCACTGGCGAGCTTCGGCATCTTCCAGTTCCTGTGGGTCTGGAACGATCTGCTCGTCGCGCTGATCTTCGCCCCGTCGCGGCAGAACGCGCCGCTGACGGTCCGCGTCGCAGAGATGTCCGGCACCCTCGGCGGCCAGTGGTACCTGCTGTCCGCCGGCGCGTTCATCTCCATGATCGTGCCGGTCATCGTGTTCCTGTCGCTGCAGAAGTACTTCGTCCGCGGCCTCCTGGCGGGCGGCCTGAAGGGGTAGGCGAGGCCCGTCGGCGACGTAACCTTCTCGGAGCCGGAGCCTGCCCCACAGCCACCTCCTCCGACACCGTCCAGGGGCATCGAGCTCGGACCTGTCCGCCGGGCCGGATCTGATCGGGGCGGCCAGCCTCTGGATGGGGTGATCCGATCCGCCAGCTCTACTTGGAGGCCCGCGCCTGCATGCGGTCGCGCGATACGTCGATTGCGGCGAGGCGAGGAACACCTGCGCGGCGATCCACCGGCCCGGAACTGAGGGTTCCGGTTCGGTGATTAGCTGGGGTTCATGAAGCGGTGGGTGCTTGCATTCCTGAGCGCACTACTTGTGGCTGCTGTCGCGTTGTCTGCCGTGGCGTTTTGGCAGCTTTGGTGGACCCCGAAAACTGTCTATTCGTGCGACGGGCTGCCCAGTGGCGCCTCAACGCCTGTGGTCGCTGCTCAGGAGTTCACGGATGCCCTGGTCTCCTCAGACCCTGCCGCCATGTGTGCGGTCCTGGTCGACAAGCTGACCGATGAGCAACTGGAAGAACTGGCAGTGGAGGTCCGCGAGCAGTTGGGAGCGCCCTCCTCGGCGGATCAGGTCCAGATGCGGCTGGGTGACGAAGACGGCAGCAGGTCCACGCTCACTCTGGAGGGACCGGGTGGCACCGTTGAAATGTCCGTCTTCTTCTTCTACAACTGGTACAGGGTCGAACTATGACGTTCCCGAGTGATTGGCGGAGTATTCGCCATGATCGACAGCGGTGCTCCTGAGGCGTCCGTCGAGGTCTGCAAAGTCGGGCGTATCGCGTCATGCCGTGCCAACGGTCGGTGTCGCGGCGCCTTCAGATGACGCAGAACTCGTTGCCCTCCGGGTCCGCCATCACGATCCAATGGCCGAGCATCGGGTCGTCGAAGACCAGCGTCTCGGTCGCACCGGCGGCCACCAGCTCGTCGGCCTTCGCGCGCAGCGCGCCCCTGTCCTTGCCCTCGGCCGACTCGCTGACGACCACGTCCAGATGGAGCCGGTTCTTCGCTGTCTTCGGCTCGGGGACCTTCTGGATGAAGATGCGGGGACCGGCGCCGGTCGGGTCGACGATCGCGTTGGCGTCGTTCCACCGCTCCTCGGGCAGCCCCCAGGCGGTCAGCGCCTCCTCCCACGTGGAGTGCGGGGCGGGCGGGTCCTCCCTGCGGTAGCCGAGGGCCAGTGCCCAGAACTCGCCGAGGGCGGTGGGGTCACTCGCGTCGAGGGTCAGGTGAAAGGGGTGTCTACTCATCTGCCCACGATGAACGAGCGGATCGCCGCGGTCAAGAGTTTGCAACAATGACCGCGTGACTAGCTCCGCTGCCGAAGGCCTTGGCGTGGTCGAGACGCACACCGCGCGCGTGTTCGACGCGGGCGACCCGCTGGTGCTCGCGAGCGGGGCCACTCTGCCGCGCGTCGACGTGGCCTACGAGACGTACGGGACCCTCAACGACGAACGCAGCAACGCGATCTACATCTGCCACGCGCTGACCGGCGACGCGCACGCCGCCGGCTACCACGTCGGCGACACCCGCCCCGGCTGGTGGGACAACCTCATCGGGCCCGGCCGCCCGATCGACACCGACCGCTGGTTCGTGGTGGCCTCCAACATCCTGGGTGGCTGCCAGGGCACCACGGGGCCGTCGTCGATCGACCCGCGCACCGACCGGCCGTATGAGCTGAACTTCCCGCTGCTGGACATGGCCGACTTCGTCTCGGTGCACCGCGGCCTCGCCCGTCATCTGGGCATCGAGCGGTTCGCCGCCGTCGTCGGGGGATCGCTCGGCGGAATGCAGGTACTCCAGTGGGCCCTGACCCACCCCGAGGACCTCGACCGGGCCGTGATCCTGGCTGCCTCGAGTCGGCTCACGGCTCAGAACATCGCCTTCTCGGCGGTAGGGCGCCAGGCGATCATGCGGGACCCGGACTTCCACGACGGCCGCTTCATCTCGCAGGGCGCCTTCCCCGGCAAGGGGCTGTCGGTGGCGCGGATGATGGCGCATATCACCTACCTCTCCGAGGAGGCATTCCAGGAGAAGTTCGGCCGCTCTCCACAAGAGGGCGAGCTGTCGCCGAACTTCGGCGTCGACTTCGCCGTCGAGAGCTATCTCGAGCACCAGGGTCAACGGTTCCTCAGCCGCTTCGACCCGCTCAGCTACCTGTACCTGACCAGGGCGATGGACTACTTCGACCCCTTCTCGCGCGACGGAGCGCTCGACCTGCTGGTCGCGGACCCCGTCCGTTTCCTCATCATGAGCTTCGACACCGACTGGCGGTTCTCCACCGCTCACTCGCGGCGGATCGTGCGCCACCTGGAGGGGGCTCGGCTGCCGACCTCGTTCAGGGAGATCTCCTCGCCGTGGGGGCACGACTCTTTCCTGCTGGAGATCGATGACTACCACGCCTCGGTGCGGGCATTCATGGACCGGGCGGCGGAGGAGATCGCATGAGCCTGCAGTTCCGGGCGGACCTCACACTGATCGCCGACCTCGTGCCCGAGGGGTCACGCGTGCTGGACCTCGGCTGCGGCAACGGGGACACTCTGCAGCTGCTCGCGGAGAAGGGCTGCACAGGCGTCGGAGTCGACCTCGACCCCGTCAACGTGCTGGCATGTCTGCGGGCCGGGGTCGACGTGATCGAGCTCGACCTCGATACCCAGCTCACCGAGTTCGGCGACGACAGTTTCGACTTCGTCGTGCTCTCGCGCACGCTGCAGACCGTGCACCGGCCGCGCGAGGTCCTCCGTGAGATGGGCCGCATCGCCGTGCACTCGGTGGTGTCCATGCCGAACTTCGCCTACTGGCGCAACCGGCTGCGGCTGCTGGGCGGCCACATGCCTATGTCGAAGGACCTCCCGTACCACTGGTACGACACGCCCAACCTCCACCACTCCTCGCTGCCGGATCTGGAGCCGCTTTTCCGGAGCCTAGAGATGGAGATCGACCGGCGGATCCCGCTCGACGCGGAGGGCCACCCGCACCGGCTCGGCAATCTCGCGGCCAACTGGGCGGCGAGCTCGTCGCTGTACCTGCTGCACGCCCGGCGCTGACGCGGCCCGCGATGCCGGGGAGAGCCTCGTGCGGAGGCTCTCAGGACGCGGAGGGCTCCTGGCCGGCTGCGAGGCGGTGGTCGGCCAGCCGCCGCAGCGAGCCGCCAAGGGAGAGGGCCTTCGTCAGGTCGTCCACCCGGCCCTGGTCGACGGGGGTGTACGTAGGCGTGGGAATGGCCAGGTCCCTGACGACCGTGACGACCTCCCTGGCGCGAGCCAGGTAGTCGACGTCGGCCAGCAGTTTCGACCTCACCGACGGCGTCATGGCCGACGCCGGGTCGGCCGCGGCCTCGACCATCGCCTCGAGGGTGGGATAGCGCTCGACCAGCGTTGCTGCACTCTTCTCGCCGATGCCCTTCACGCCCGGCAGCCCATCGGAGGGGTCGCCCCGGAGCACCGCGAAGTCGACATATCGCCCTGCGACGAGGTCGTACTTCGCCCTGAGCAGATCCGGTGTGACGAGCTCGTGCTTAGCCACGCCGCGGGCGACGTACACCACCGACGTTTCGTCGTCGACGAGCTGGAACAGGTCGCGGTCGCCGGTGACGACCAGCGTCCGGCCGTCGTGCCGGGCCGCCAGCGACGCGAGGACATCGTCCGCCTCGTGGTGCTTCGCCCCGATGACGGGGATCCCGACGGCCGCCAGGCAGGCCCGGATATGGGGGACCTGCCAGCCGAGGTCGTCGTCGGCCTCCTCCACGGCGCCGTCCGCCGTCACCTCGGCGACGCGGTGGGTCTTGTACGAGGGCACGAGGTCCACCCGCCACTGCGGGCGCCAGTCATCGTCCCAGGCGCAGGCGAGCTGATCGGGCCCGTACTGGGTCGCAAGCCTCGAGATGAAGTCCATCGTGCCGCGAATCGCGTTGACCGGGTGCCCATCGGGGGAGCGGAAGCTGGCGGGCACGCCGAAGAACGCGCGGAAGTACAGGTACGACGTGTCGAATGCCATCAGCGTTGCCATGGCGCAATCGTGGCATGCTCGTCTGCGCCGTGCTGCTCGGCCTCGCCGGGCAGTCGGGTACTACCTGCTCGGGGGGCAGGCATGGGGAGGCGTATTCCCGGTTTACGCGCCGCAGTGGATGGACCTGCTGACCAGCACCGCACAGCCGCAGGCGCCCGCTGCCGGCCGACGGGCGACCCGACACGCTCGGGTAGAGTGCCCCCGTGCCGACCCGCCCCACCCTCCATCCGGTCCTCTCGCTCGCACTCGCCGTCGCCTCCGGGCTGCTGATCGGCGCAGGACAGGCCCCCATGGGGCTGTGGCCGCTGACCATCCTCGGGGTGGCCGGATTCACGTGGCTCCTGATCGACCGCAGCCCCGGTCGTGCGTTCGGCCTCGGCTACCTGACCGGCGCCGCGATGAACACGCTCACGGTGTCGTGGATCTCGGTGCTGGGGGCCGCCGTGGGCGTCGCGCTGATCGCGTTCCTCGCGCTGTGGTGGGGCCTCCTCGGCCTGTTCATCTCTCAACTCCTGCGGCTGCGCTGGTGGCCGCTCCTGGTACCGCCCGCATTCGTGGCGATGGAGTACGCCTCCGGCAAGGTCCCCTTCGGCGGGTTCTCCTGGTCCCGGCTCGGCTACACGGCCGTCGACACCCCGCTGAGCGGCTGGTACGCCTGGATCGGGCTGGCGGGCGTGAGCCTGCTCGTCGCTGTCCTCGGCACGACCCTGCTGTACGTCGCGCTGGATCGGGCCAGGTGGCGCCGCGGAGCGGCCGTGGTGCTCACGCTTTTCGTCGTCGGCGGCCTCCTGAACCTCGTACCCCGGGCCACCCCGCAGGAGTCCGTCACGGTCGCGATGGTGCAGCCGAACGTCAACCGGAACGAGCACGGCACCTCCAGCTACGCCCGCTCCGTGACCAACAACGCCCTCAGCGAGACCATCTTCGCCGTCGCGACGGCGCGCACGCAGGCCACGGACATCGACTTCGTGCTGTGGCCGGAGAACGCGACCGACGTCGACCCGATCAACGACGCGGAGACCCGATCGCTGGTGGAGACCGCGGCATCACTGGCGCAGGTGCCCATCCTCGTAGGTGCCGTGACCGACGGCGAGCAGGAGGACACCCGGCAGACCACCAGCATCTGGTGGGACCCGGTCGACGGCCCTGGCTCGACGTACCACAAGCGCGATCTCGTCCCCTTCGGCGAGTGGATCCCCTTCCGTGACTTCCTGCTGCCCCGGCTGCCCATCCTGAAGCAGATCGGGAGACAGTCGATCCCCGGGGACGCACCCGGAGTGGTGACGGCCCCGCTGCTCGGGCACCCGAACCTGCAGATCGGCACCATCATCTGCTTCGAGCTTGCCTACGACGACACGAGCTATGAGACCGTGCTCGCTGGGGCTCAGCTCATCGTCAGCCAGTCCAACACCAATACCTACGGCGGCACCTTCCAGGTGTCTCAACAGCTCACGATCAACCGCGTGCGGGCGATGGAACTCGGACGGGAGGTCCTCGCCTCGACGCTCAACTCGGTGTCGTCGCCGATCGACACGCACGGCCGAGTGCTGGACCCGACCACCGAGTTCACGTCGGCCACCCGCTTCGCGGAGGTCCCGCTGCGCTACAACGTGAACCTGTCGGTACACGTGGGCCCGGCCATCTCGGTGGGGGCGGGCGTCCTGACGCTCGTCGCTTTCGCCTGCGCGGTCGTCATGGGCCGTCGCCGGGCCAAGTAACATGGTGGGACAACCGACACAGAGGAACTTCATGACCAGCGAGGAATCGCTCGACCGGGTGCTCGTCATCATCCCGACCTACAACGAGTCGCAGAACATCGAGAGCATCACGAACCGGCTGCGCCGCTCAGTGCCCGACGCGCACATCCTGATCGCGGACGACAACTCCCCGGACGGCACCGGTGACATCGCGGACCGCCTCTCGTCGGACGACGACCATATCCACGTCATGCACCGCAAGGGCAAGGAGGGCCTCGGGGCCGCCTACCTGGCCGGATTCCACTGGGGCCTCGACGAGGGCTACGACATCCTGGTCGAGCACGACGCGGACGGCTCGCACCAGCCCGAGGAACTTCCCCGGCTGCTGCAGGCGATCCGGGCAGGAGCCGACATGGTCAAGGGGTCCCGTTGGGTCAAGGGCGGTTCCGTCATCAACTGGCCGAAGAGCCGCCAGTTCATCTCCCGCGGGGGGTCGCTCTGGACCCGGCTGTGGCTCGGTATCCCCGTGAAGGACGCGACGGGCGGCTTCAACGCCTTCCGTGCCTCCACGCTGCGCGGCATCAGCCTCGATGAGGTCGCCTCCGCCGGCTACTGCTTCCAGATCGACCTTGTCTGGCGAGCCATCAGGAACGGCTACACCGTCGTCGAGGTGCCCATCGAGTTCGTCGAGCGGGAGTTCGGGGACTCCAAGATGAGCCGCAACATCGTCGTCGAGGCACTGCTCCGCACGACGCTGTGGGGCATCGAGTACCGCGCGAAGCAGCTGTTCGGGCTCGGCAGGAAGGCCTCCCGCCAGCTGCTCCGGAAGGCGTGAGTGACGTGAGGGAACGAGGGTCGACGTGGCCCCTCCTAATCCCCGTGCTGGTCCTGCTCCTGATGGTCGGCGCGGAGATCGCGGCCCTCGTGTGGGTCGCCGGCGAGCTCCGCTGGTGGACGCTGGTGCTGCTGGCCGTCTCGGCCGTGCTCGGCCTGGCGCTGATGCGCTGGCAGTGGTCGAAGGTGTGGGGCGCGCTTGTCGAGTCCGCCCGCACCGGCCACCTGCCACCCGGCAAACTCGCCGACGCCTCGCTCATCCTCATCGGCGGCCTGCTGCTGCTGATCCCCGGGGTGATCAGCGACGTCTTCGGGCTCCTGCTGCTGATCCCGTTCACCCGCCAGTTCGTGCGCTCCGGGCTCAGCTGGTTCGCCGGCCGCACCCTCCGCAGGGCGGGGCAGTCCGGCGGGGTCGTGATAGAGGGCGAGGTCGTCACCGGCACGACGACCACGACCGACGACACCCTGATCCCCGGGGTCATCGAGGGCACCGTCGTGGATTCACGCGACGACGACTGACCCCCGACAAGCGCAACGCCCCGGCCAGCGGGCCGGGGCGTTGTCGGTGTCTCGCGGACCTAGTAGATCCGGTCCGACTCGCGCAGCTTGGTCAGCTGCTCGGACAGGATCTCCTCAAGCTCGGGGATCGAACGCCGTTCACGCAGCATGTCCCAGTGGGTCCGAACTGGCTTCGTGACCTTCTCCTCGCCGACGACTCCATCGGATCGCACGGCCGTGAGGCCGCACTTCTTGCATTCCCACTCGGTGGGAAGGTCTGCCTCGACGGAGAACGTCACCTCGAAGTGGTGCCCCTTGGGACAGTCGAACGCGAGACTCTGACGCTCAGCGAACTCGACGCCCTGCTCATCCTCGAAGGTCTTCGAGCCGAGGCCGACGCCGCGCAGTGCACGATCTGCCATATTTTCCCCTCCTTCGTCTACTCACAGATGACAACGCGTCGGGGTGCCGAAACGTTCCCTCAACGAGTAGACCACATACCCCGTGCACGGAGGACGCCTTTGAGCAGATCCGGCCGGTCAGTCATGATCCCGTCGACGCCCCAGTCGATCAGGCGGTGCATCGTGGTGGGCTCGTCGATCGTCCAGACGTGGACCCGGCGGCCGGTGGAGTGGATGCGTTGGATGTTGCGCGGCGTCACCAGGTCCACGTTGACGGGGCCGACGGTGAACTTCATGGGCATCTGGAAGACCTGCCCGTTGGGGGGCATCGTGCCCATCGCCAGGGCCGCCACACCCACGGTGGACACCGCCGTCGGGACCTCCGGCAGGCCCGCCCGGAAGCGGCGGATCGACGTGCGGCTGAACGAGCCGACGCACACCCTCCGCTCGGCGCAGTGGCGACGGATGGCGTCGATCAGCGGCTGCATGGCGGTCGGCTGCTTGATGTCGATGTTGAAGTTGATGTCGGGGAAGGTGTCAAGCAGCTCGTCGAGCGAGGGGATCGGTTCCCGGTCCCCGACGCGCAGCTCCAGCACCTCGTCCAGCGGCAGGTCGGACAGCGACCCGGTGTAGCCGGTCACGCGCTCAAGGTCGGCGTCGTGGAAGGCGACGAGATGCCCGTCCGCCGTGACGTGCACGTCGGTCTCCAGGTACGTGAAACCGAGCGCGACGGCGTTGCTGAACGCCTTCACCGTGTTCTCGATGCCCAGGTTCGCGGTGAGCAGCGCGCCGCCCCGATGCGCCATCGCAATAAACTTCGGAGCGAGGTAGTCCGTGTGCACCTGTGCCATGAACCGGGAGTCTAGTGCCGGGCGTTCGTCGGCAGTGCAAGGATGGTCCGCATGACCACCGTGCTCTCGATCCAGTCGGCCGTCGCCTATGGCCACGCCGGCAACTCCTCAGCCGTCTTCCCGCTCCAGCGACTGGGCGTCGATGTATGGCCCGTCTACACCGTCAACTTCTCCAACAACACCAGCTACGGCTCCTGGCGCGGCCCGCTGCTGCCGGCCTCAGACGTGTGGGAGGTCGTGCAGGGCATCGACGACCGCGGCGTCCTCGACCAGGCCGACGCACTGCTGTGCGGCTACCTCGGGACTCCGGAAGTCGGCCAGGTGATCCTCGACTCCGCGGGCCTGGTCAAGGAGCGCAACCCCCGCGCGGTGTTCTGCGCCGACCCAGTGATGGGCGACGTCGGCCGCGGCTTCTACGCGCGCCCCGGCATCCCGGAGTTCTGGCGCGACAGCGTCGTGGAGAAGGCGGACATCATGACGCCGAACCTGTTCGAGCTCGAGTTCCTCGTCGGCCGCACCACGTCGACGCTGGCCGAGGTCGTCGAGGCCGCCGCCGAGCTGCGAGCGCGCGGCCCGAAGATCGTCGTCGTGACGTCGGTGGTGGGGGAGGGGATGCCCGACGACGTGGTCCGCATGCTGGCCCTCGGCGACGACGGCGCCTGGATCGTCGAGACGCCGCTGCTCGAACGTACCTTCACGGGGTCCGGCGACCTGACCACCGCCATGTTCCTGGCCCACTGGCTGCGGGACAAGGACCTTGGCGGCGCACTCGGCGCGACCGCGTCGATCGTCTACTCCGTCCTCGAGGCGACGGCGGCCGCCGAGCACCGTGAGCTCCGGCTCGTGGCGGCGCAGGAGGACATCGTCGCGCCGCGCCACCGGTTCGAGGCGACGCGCCTCAGCTGATCAGTCGTCGGAGTCCGGGGTGCCCCAGAAGATCTTGATGTTGGCGCCCAGCGCGTTGAGGCGGTGCGGCAGGTCCTCGTAGCCGCGGTTGATGACGTAGACGTCCATCAGGTTCGTGGTCCCACGGGCCGCCATGGCGGCCAGCAGCACGCACACCGCGGGGCGCAGCGCTGGGGGAGTGTCGATGTCGCGGCCGCGCCACTTCGTCGGGCCGATGATCAGCAGCCGATGCGCGTCCATCAGCTGGATGTTGGCGCCCAGCGCGGACAGCTTCGACAGGTGGATCGCGCGGTTGTCGTATACCCAGTCGTAGATGACGCTCTGCCCGGTTGCCGTCGCGCAGATGACGGCGAAGAACGGCAGGTTGTCGATGTTCAGGCCCGGGAACGGCATCGGGTGGATCTTGTCGAGCGGCGCCCGCAGCTCCGACGGGATGACGGTGACGTCGACCAGCCGGGTCTTGCCGTTGAGGCTCGGGTACTCGGGGGAGACGACGAACTTCTGGCCCATCTCGTCGAGGACGGCGAACTCGACCTCGAGGAACTCGATGGGGCAGCGGCGCACGGTGATCTCGGAGCGGGTCACGATGCCGGCAGTCAGGAGGCTCATGGCCTCGATCGGGTCCTCGGAGATGTGGTACTCGACGTCCGCCGAGATGTGCTCGATGCCGCGGATGGTCAGCGTCGTGGTGCCGATGCCGTCGACCTCGATGCCGAGGCGCTGCAGGAAGAAGCACAGGTCCTGGACCATGTAGTTGCCCGAGGCGTTGCGGATCACGGTCACGCCGGGGATGCCGGCGGCGGCCATCAGGGCGTTCTCGGTGACGGTATCACCGCGCTCGATCAGCGTGATGCGCCGTTCCTGCGGGCGCTGGTCGGCGACGGTGGCGTGGTAGGCGCCCTCGGTGGCCTCGACCGTCAGGCCGAAGCGCTGCAGCGCGGCCAGGTGCGGGTGCACCGTGCGGGCGCCGAGGTCGCAGCCGCCGGCGTAGGGGAGGCGGAAGTCGGGGAACTCGTGCAGCAGCGGGCCGAGGAACATCAGAATGGAACGGGTGCGTCGCGCGGCGCGCTCGTCCATGTCGTCGAGGGTCAGCACGTCGGGGCGCACGATCTCCAGGTCGTTGCCGTCGCCCATCCAGGTCAGCTGCACGCCGATGGAGGCGAGCACCTCGCAGATGCGGTCGACCTCCTCGATGCGGGCGATGCCTCGCAGGACCGTGCGGCCGTGGTTCAGCAGACTGGCGCACAGCAGCGCCATCGCAGCGTTCTTGGAGGTGCGCACGTCGATCTCGCCGGACAACGTCGTGGGACCCTCGATCCTGAGGTTCACGTCGCCCTGCGTGGCCGTCTGGATGAGCGGCATCTCGAGAGCCTCGGCAAGCCGGTTGATCATGCTGAGCGACAGGTTCTGCTGCCCGGTCTCGATGCGGTGCACCGCGCTCTGTACCGTCCCGAGCTCGTCGGCGAGCCGCTTCTGCGACCAGCCGCGGGCCGTTCGCCCGTCGCGGATCATTCGACCGACAGATTCACTCGTTGCACTGCTCATACCCAGCAGACTATCTCATGGATGAGATAAAGCCACATCCTAGCTCCGGTCGCAGTGTCCAAAAGTCCCGCCCGGCATGGCTAGAGTGAGCCCCATGAGCTCTGCATACGATGTCGTTGTCCTCGGCGCCGGCCCCGGTGGGTACGTAGCCGCCATCCGCGCCGCCCAACTCGGCCTCAAGGTCGCCATCATCGAGAAGCGCTACTGGGGCGGTGTCTGCCTCAACGTCGGCTGCATCCCGACCAAGTCCCTGCTGCGCAACGCCGAACTGGCGCACATCTTCAACCACGAGAAGGACACGTTCGGCATCGAAGGCGACGTCACCTTCAACTACGGCAAGGCCTTCAAGCGCAGCCGCCAGGTCTCGGAGCGGATGACCAAGGGCATCCACTTCCTGATGAAGAAGAACAAGATCGACGAGATCGACGGCTGGGGCACCTTCGTCGACGCCAACACCATCGAGGTCGTCGGGGACGACGGCTCGAAGCAGAGCGTCACGTTCACCAACGCGATCGTCGCGGCTGGCGCCACCACCCGCATGCTGCCCGGCACTTCGCGCTCCGCGAACGTCGTGACCTACGAGGAGCAGATCCTCTCCGACGCCGTGCCCGGCTCCATCATCATCGGCGGCTCCGGCGCCATCGGCACCGAGTTCGCCTACGTGCTCAGCCAGTTCGGTGCCAAGGTCACCATCGTCGAGTACCTCGACCGCATGGTGCCGACCGAGGACGCGGAGATCTCCGCCGAGCTCGCCAAGGCCTACAAGAAGCTCGGCATCACGGTGCTGACCTCCACCAAGGTCGAGACCATCGAGGACACTGGTTCGGGCGTGCGGGTCACCGTCAGCCCGGCCGCCGGGGGAGCGTCCCAGGTCCTCGAGGCCGACCGCTTCCTCTCGGCCGTCGGCTTCGCGCCGCGCGTCGAAGGCTACGGCCTGGAGAAGACGGGCGTGGAGCTCACGGAGCGCAAGGCCATCGCGATCGACGACTTCATGCGCACCAACGTCGCGAACATCTACGCCATCGGCGACTGCACGGGCAAGATGATGCTGGCGCACACCGCCGAGGCCCAGGGCATCGTCGCGGCCGAGACCATCGCCGGCGTCGAGACGCACCCGATCAACTACGACATGATCCCGCGCGCCACCTACTGCCAGCCGCAGGTCGCCTCGTTCGGCTACTCGGAGCAGCAGGCCAAGGACAAGGGCTACGAGGTCAAGGTCGCCAAGTTCCCGTTCGCGGCCAACGGCAAGGCCTGGGGGCTTGGCGACGGCGGCGGCTTCGTGAAGATCGTCGCGGACGCCCGCTACAACGAGATCCTCGGCGCCCACATGATCGGCCCCGATGTCACCGAGCTGCTGCCCGAGCTGACGCTGGCGCAGGCCTTCGACCTGACCGCCGACGAGGTCGCGTCGAACATCCACGCGCACCCGACGCTGTCGGAGGCCATCAAGGAGGCCGCGCACGGCATCGCCGGCCACATGATCAACTTCTGATCGAATCCGCCAGCGGGCGACTGCGACGCAACACGACTCGGCCCGGGCCTGATGGCCCGGGCCGAGTGCCGTGTGCGGGGAGTCGCGATGAGCACGACACACTTGTCGTTGCGTCTGGCAGCGTTCACATGGGCGTTTCGGGCCGACGAGCAGGAGGATGTGCTCATCGAGACCTGGTCGGTGACGGTGACCGGAGGCGTTCAGACGGTGAAGATCGGGTCACCGGCGACGACGTCGGTGCCGTTGGCCAGCGGCGTGATCGAGTCGGGCGCGTGGTCCATCGCCACGACGACGACGGTCGTACTGATCTCCGGGTCGTCGATGTCGCCGGGAACCCAGGCGACGATGGGGGAGCCGGCCTTGACCGTCGCGCCCTTGGCGGCCAACACCTCGAAGCCACGGCCCTGGAGCCGCACCGTGTTGATGCCGATGTGCACCAGGATCCCGACCTCTCCGTCAACCAGCAGGATGAAGGCGTGAGGATCAACCTTCAGGAGCATCCCGTCGGCGGGCGCCACGACCTCGGCATATCCGGGAGGCGGATTGATTCCGACGCCCGGCCCGACGATCTGCCCGGCGAACGTCGGGTCGCCGACCTCGGTGATCGGGATGACGTGTCCTGGACACGGCGCGAGTACCTGCATGGGTGAACCTCGGTTCTACATCGATGCCTGCCAGCGACCTTAGCGCCGGCGCGACACCGCGGGAAGGCCCGACGCCCAAACGCCCTGAACACACCGATAAAAGTCCGATAAGCCACATTATGTCATTCTGGCTGACGAAATCCTCATCACCTCACAAGCCCCACAACCCGACGTAGAACACCGTCCCGTCCGACCGCGACGACGGGCCTGTGGTCGGGTCGATGAGCAAGTACAACAACCAATCCGCCGCCATGCCCCCAGTCCACAGGGCGCAGCCCCCGCAGCGAAGCAGACTCGCCGAACCGGCAACACGACCTACCCGGCAGAGGCGGCCGTGCCTCTCGCCGTGGGCAGCGCGCTCCCCAGCCCGGCCAGCCCCGCAGTCAGCGGGTCAGACATCCCTGGGGGCAGGTACCAGTCTCAGGCCGGTCGCCGGCGATCCGTCGTCGGATGGTTGGGCGACTAGGCGTTGCGCCCCAGACGACCAGAGACGCCGGGCGATGAGCGAAGCGAGTTCTTCGCTGCGGCCGATGACCAGCGGAGGAATGGGCTGATAGTTCTCGGACTTCGGTCGCGCGAGCTGATTGAAGCGAGCCAGGAGCTCCCTGTTCTCGTAGGGCTCGCCATCCTTGCCGAATGCTTTGAGACCCAGTGCGAGAAGCGCCGGCACTCCGGCCGTGTCATGTACGGTCTGAGGGAACGGGCAAATGAACACGTCGAGTTTCCCCATCGCGATCCCCCAAGTGGCTGGAGCTCCCCCCAAGGTAAACACCGTCAAGGGGGGGTCCTCCTCAACCTTGCCGCCCGTGACCAACGGAGGGAGCCCCCACCCGAGAGTGGTATCGAGGATCTGTGCAGCAAGTCGCCGCTGCTTGGGGCTCGCACCGACAACGGCACAGAAGCCAGGGCGTACGTCCTCGTCGCCAAAGGCCGGCTCAGTAAGCGGGTCACGACGCCCGTCCAGGTAGGCCGGCGACACGCTGTTGGGAGTCAGGTAAACGAGTCCCAGCCTGGACGAGTTCATCACGATTGTCATAGTCAGAATGTCCGAACCGTCCTGCTGTCGGACGTACATCAACAGATTGGTGGAGAACCCGAACGACAAGGAGTCGTAGGGAGAACTGCCGTCGATCGAATCGACGCTGTAAATGACAGTTCCCGGCGACGCTGCCTCCCAGGCATCCCAAGCCGCTGGCAGCGCCTCTTCACCTACGACGATCGCGTCGGGCTCGTCTGCGAGAATGAGTTGTTCGATGACGCCGTGAGTCTTGACATCAGCCTCGATCTGCTCCAACCCGACAGTGCTCTCCCGCTCCCCAGGCTCACCAGCCTTGTACCTGTGCACCCAGCTCTCGTAGTTCGCCTTCAGATCTTGCTGCCGCTTCTCTGGCAGACCAGCCGCCATGACAGACTCCGCGTCCTCGGCCGCGAGCGAACTAGGCACGGCCAAGTCGGCGGTTGCGAGGGCGATCGCACTGTCGAGGATGCCGAGGAGCCACGTGGCTCGCTGCTCCAGGGTGGTGTGCACTGCCACAGGGGCCCTCCGAACGGCTGACTTGACACGCCGACGGCCATGTAACACGATTACATGGTCTCGGCAGTAGGCTGACGCTGACGTCGAGAGCTTAACGCTTCCCAAGAAGGGCTGCCCGCATGTCCACTACTGAATCCTCGTCCGCGCCTCACCGTAAGGTTCGGCGGGCCGAGCGACCGGTCACCGTAAAGATCGCGGCCGGCGAGGTCGACCTCCTGCAGGCATTGGCCCTACTCGCTGAGACGACCCTGGCTCAGCAGATACGGACTGCCGTCGAGGAGTATTTGGAGTGGCGACTCTCGCAATCGACCTTGCCGCAGCAGGTCGCCGCAGCGCAAGAGCGACAGGCTGCCATGCTAGGTCATCTCTTGGATCCCGGCACCGCAAGGGCAACCGCAGGCCCGGAAGGTGGAGACGCCTCAAAGCGTCCGGTCCGCCAGAAGTCGATCACCCTCAGGATTCCGAACCGCGAGTGCGACCTTATGACCGCGCTCGGCCTGATGGACGATACGACCCTCGCCGAGCAACTGCGTTCCGCTGTCACCCGGTATGTAGGCAAGGAACTGCGCAACGAGGCACTTAGTACTCAGGTCAAGGATCTGCAGCAAGAACATGAACGGGTTCTTACGGCCTCGGCCTAGAATCCGACCTCAACGGGCTCCGGTGGAGTGAAGAGATGAGTGCTGACTCGGTTGCCGTACATGTCGCACCGCACCCCGACGATGAGATTCTGGGTGCTGGCGCAACTCTCGTGATGTTAAGGCAGCAGGGGTGGCGAGTCGTGGCTCTCACCTGCACGCTCGGGCGACTGGGCGATCACGATCGCCGGAGGGTGGAACTCCTCGAAGCCACTGGACGCGTCGGCTTCGAGCCTCGCGTAATGGACCCGTTGGCGGGGCTGTCGAGCAGCGACGACCTGTCGGCGGCTCAGGAATACGTTGCGGAAGCTGTCGCCTCCGTCATTAGGGAGACGGGCGCGGGCCCTGGTCGTTTCGCCCCACCCCAAGGACGGGCACCACGCCCACGAGGCGGTCGGGCGGGCCGTGGCAGATGCCCTGCTGGACCTTCGGCCCATGGCACCGCCATGGTGGCAATGGGGTCTGTGGGCGGACCTCCCACGCCCGACGCTCTATGCCCCGTTCACGGACAGGACCCTTGAAAGGGTGAGTCACTCGGTGGCGGCATACGAGGGGGAGAACGCTCGGAACGGCTTCGACATGCTTTACCCCGCCAGAGCGACAGCCGCGGAGGTCCTGGGCAGTGAGCGCGTATTCGGTTTCGGAGCGACTTCGGCGTCGAGCCTTCCGTATGCTGACCTCCTCGCGGAGTTCCAGGTCGTGGATTCGCGCCTGGTGCCCTGCGCACCCCGAGTCTTGGACGCCAGGCATCCTCTTCAATAGTCACGTTTGGGGCGTTTGGATCTCGCCGGCGGGCGACCCTCCTCCGAGATCGACTGACGGCTAGAGTTGCCTCATGCGTGGTGAGACAACGGTGCCCCTTGGATCTGCCTTCGTGGGGAGACCGTGAACGCCGCCCACACCGACACGCTCCTGCAGGTGCGAGCTGCGCGCCGCTACGGCACGTTGAGCCCGCTGCGGTACCCGGGCGGGAAGGCATCGCTCGCGGGGTTCTTCGCCGACGTGATCGAGGCGCTGGATCTGACCGACCCGACGTACGTTGAGCCGTACGCTGGCGGCGCAGGAGCGGGTGTCGCGCTGCTCGTCGAAGGTCACGTCGACCGGCTCGTGGTGAACGACTTCGACCCTGCCGTGCACTCGTTCTGGGTCGCCGCGACCGAACACTGCGAGGCGCTCTGCGCACTCGTGGCCGACAAGCCCCTCACCGTCGAGGAGTGGCGAAGGCAGAAGGCCGTGTACCGGGCGGCGGACGACACCGACCCGTTGGCGCTCGGGTTTGCGTTCTTCTACCTGAACAGGACGAACCGGTCCGGCATCCTGAACGCCGGTCCCATCGGCGGGGTGAATCAGACCGGAAACTACAAGATCGACGCCCGGTTCAACCGGCCCGAGCTCGTCCGCCGCTTGGAGGCGATCGGCGAGCGCGCACACCGGATCACAGTGTCCAACAAGGATGGGCGGAGCATCGTCCAGGAGCACGCAAGCGACCCGAACGCGTTCCTCTACATCGACCCGCCGTACCTCGCGGCCGGCGGCAGCCTCTACCTGAACGCGTTCACACACCGCGACCACGCCGACCTCGCCGCCACGGTCCGCGCGTACCCGCACGGGAACTGGGTCGTCACCTACGACGATGCCCCGTACATCCGGCGCCTCTACGAAGGCGAGGCGGTGCAGTCGTACGCGCTCTACTACAGCGCGCACCGGGCCGTGCGCTCGACCGAGCTCGCGGTCCTGTCACCGTCGGTCTCCGGCGTCGTCGCGACCGGGCACGCGGACGCCGGGTAGCGAACCAAGCCGCCTGCTCAGGCGAGAAGGCGGATAACGAGTGGCTTGATCCGGTCCCACGCGGCATGCACCTCGGCCGGCCGGACGAAGTGGTCCGGCTCGTGGTTCATCGCGTTGAGCGACTGAGCCGTCCCAGCGTACGCCGATGAGGACCGAGGCCCGCCAGCGTCGATCTGGTTGAGGATGCCACGCACGTAGGAGTCAGACGCGAACTCCTGCTTCAGCGCGGTCAGCACCCCTGTCAGGGTCGCGCCCGGCTGCAGCCGGGCCGGCGCGTGGGCACGCAGGTACACCTTCCCGGAGCATTCGAGGACCGTGCGGAGCAGGTCGTACGCCGCGTTGGCGAACGTCTCGACGTCGATCTGGCGCAGTTCCTCGAACCGTCGCCGCATCCCCGGTGACGCGCCCTGGTAGGCGAAGCCGTTCATGTCGAGACGTCTGCGGGTGTCCCCACGGTTGGGCCCTCGGCTGCCGGCCCCCGTGCCAGAGCCCCCGGTGCCGGGGTCGCCTCCGCCGATACCGTCGCCCGCCGAGCCGCCCGCGCCGTCGGGCGGACTACTGCTGTCACCGTCGACGGCGTCGGTACCCGGGTTGACGGGGTCGGGCGCGTCCTGGTCGCCGTCGCGGTCGTCGCCGGCGGGAGGTTCGGGGTTCTCGCCGTTGACGATGCCGCGGAGTGCGTCAAGGAACGCGGTCCGGGCCGCGTTCGGTGCCTCGCCCTTCTTCCCGGCCTTGAACTCCAGAGAACGGGTGTTCAGGGTCTTGTCCTTGAACCGTGCGAGCAGGTACTGGATCGCGTCGGACTGTCCTTCGGTGAGGGTGCTGTCGACGAGGAGCCCGTCGGTGGTGAACGCGAGGCCGAGCGCCGAGAGCACGTCGGGCGAGCGGTACGCGTACTCGAACGAGGTCATCGGGAGCCTGCTCTCCAGGATCCAGTCCTTGAGCGCGTCATCCTTGAAGTCGAGCCCTCGGATGAGGGCCCGCATTTCGCCCATGCGGATAAACCGCGGGATGTCGTCGGCACTGGGGAACTGCACGCGCAGGTCGTCCACGGTGCGTCCGCGGTCGAGCTGCGCGTGGTAGAAGATCGCCTGCTGCTCACGCAGCCACGACTTCTTCGGGTTCGACGTGTGCAACCTCGCCAGCAGCGGCTGCGCTGCCTCCCGCGACGGGGCCACCATCACACGGATGCTGGTCGGAAGCTCGCGCGGGTACCGGCGGGCGACTCGCTCCACCCCCACGTCGCTGAACGCGACCCCTCCCGGATCGTCCGCGGCCAAGGTGCCGGTGAGCAGCTTCAATGCCGTGACCCGGCGGTTGCCTTCGAGCACCATCAAGCGGCCGTCCTCGAAGGTGACGACCGGCAGCTCGTTGTCCAGGTAGCCGTCGCGCGCGATACCCACCGCGAGGACCGCCACGTCCTCGGCTGCGACCAGGTACGCCGCGATCGAGCTCTCGCCGGCCTGCGGGTTCGCGATCCGCACGTTCAACGGGTCGAGGCACAACTCGCTCAGGTCGCGCTCCTCGATGGGCCAACGGTCGTCCTCCACAGCCCGTCTCCTCTCGTCAGGGCCCGGACGGGGTCAAGACGAAGGACTGGCCCGGGCGTCGGGCACGTCTCATTACAGCACGGCAGTCCCTCCGAACGGCGGCGGCTCGCCGGACCCGCCCGACCGGCGCTCGACCAAGACCTCCGATTGGTCCGCGCTACTTGGCGTCAACCAACGAGGGGAACGGAAGCGGCGGTTTGGACTGTGGGCAGCCGGCCGCGCCCTCCCCCTGATCGCAGCCGCTACGGCATGCCGCCGCCCCGGCCCGGCGGATACTGCTCTACTGCACGTGCAGTCCTCCTCGGCACGACGGACGTCCATCCGGTCCTACCTGTCCGCCGCGACGAGAATGTCAACTCTCCTGTCACGCCGCTACCGCGTGTTCCGAGACCCCGACGTACAAAGTCCTGCCATGAACGTGACGCTCTACGCCATGTCTATTGGCGCGTCACACTTCCGCGGCCGGCGTGAAGAGTCACATCTCCCCTCCGCCGGCCACCCAGCGACTATCGTTGGCTCATGCTGAAGTTCACACTCCACGGTCACGCCTGCCTGAGCATCGTCGCTGAGGACGCCAACGTGCTCGTCGACCCAGGTGCCTTCAGCAAGCTCGACGACGTCGGCCGCCCGGACGCGATGCTCATCACCCATCAGCACGCCGACCACGCCGAGCCCGGCTACCTCGCGCAGACCAGCGCCCCGATCTACGCCCCGCGCGACGCCATCGACGCGCTGCGCGACCAGGGCATCCCCGAGGAGCGCCTCCACGTCGTCGAGGATGGCGCGGCACTGACGTTCGGGTCGCTCAGGATCACCGCAGCCGTCGGGAACCACGCCGTCATCTACTCCGGGATCCCCACTCCCCTGAACGCCAGCTACCTGGTCGACGGCCGACTCCTGGTCCCCGGCGACGCCTTCCCGCACATCGGCGACCCCGATTCAGTCGAGCACGTCCTCATCCCCATCTCTGGTCCCTGGCTGAAGCTCGCCGACGCCATCGACTTCGCCCAGCGCTACCCGTCGGCCAAGGTCCATCCCATCCACGACGCCCTGCTCTCGGCCCCCGGGATCGGGCTCGCGGACAGGATCCTCGACGGTGTGCTCGGCGAGCGATTCTCCCGGGCGCGACCTGAGGTCCCGATCGAGATGTGAGGTCCGGCCCGTCCGGCACGGAGCCCCGCCTGGTTGGCCCCCACTGGTCCTAGCGTGATCCTCGAGCGCCATCAGAAGCGCGCAAGGAAGGGAGACATGCATGTCAGACATCCAGGATCTTCTGGAGCAACTGCCCATCGATCAACTGGCCACGCAGGTCGGGGCGAGCCCTGCCGAGGTCCGGCAGGCCGTGCAGAGTGCGCTCCCCGCACTCCTCATGGGCATGGACGCCAACGCGCAGGATCCCGCGGGCGAGGCGTCCCTGGCGAGGGCGGTCAGCGGACACAGCCCGACTCTGCTCCAAGGCGGCGTGAACGTCGGTGACATCGACGTCTCGGATGGGGAGAAGATCACCCGCAACGTCTTCGGCGACAACGAGCAGGCGGTCGTCTCGAAGCTCGGCTCGGCCACCCCCGCAGACGAGGGCCTGATCTCCAAGCTCCTGCCCATGCTCGCCCCGATCGTCATGGCGTGGCTGGCAGGCAAGCTGATGAATGTCGACAAGGGCCAGTCCTCAGGTTCCTCCGCGGGAGGCGGGATCCTCGGCGGGATCCTGGGATCGATCCTCGGCGGCGGGGCCGCGGCCTCGTCCGAAACCGCGCAGTCGACGTCCACCTCCGGCGGGGTCTTCAAGACACAGACCGAGTCGGCCTCGACGACGGGCGCCCCCACCATCCCGATGCCCGACACCTCCTCGTCCACAACGGTCACTACCTCGGGCGGCGGACTGGGCGACCTCCTCGGCGGCGGCATCCTCGGCGACCTGCTGGGCGGCCTACTCGGCGGCGGAAAGCGGTGACGGCCATGAGCACGCATCCCGAGCCCGACGATCAGCAGATCAGCCGCGACGACCTCACCCAGCCCGTCGACGATCCGACGGTGCCTCCTGCCCCTGCACCCGAGCAGCAGGAGGCGGAGGAGCAGCGTGAGGACAGCGCCCCTCCCCCGCAGCAGCAGGCCAACTACGCTCCGCCGCCCCGGGTCGAGTACTCAACCCCGACAGGCCCGCCCCCCGGCTACACACCGCAGCAGGTGCCCGCCTACTCCGCTGACTCGACGCTGACCAACGTGCAGCTCAACTACTGGCTCACGGCCATCTTCGGCTGGCCGGCCGTGATCTTCTGGGCCATCGACAAGGACAAGACCCCGCTCCTGGACGACCACCTCAAGGAGGTGCTGAACTTCGGCATCGTCCGCGTCATCGCCGGGGTCATCTGGGCGATTCCGGTCGTCGGGTGGATCCTCGGAGCCATCGCGAGCGTCGCGACGCTGATCATCGGCATCATGGGCGCACTCAACGGGCCGGACTCCTACAAGGCAGGCCAGCAGTACCGCTACCCCTGGAACTTCCGCTTCATCAGCTGACGCTGGACGCCGGACCCGTCATTCGAACGGGGACGGGTCCCCCGCGCCGACCCGCGCGACGATGGGCTCGTCCCCGGTCAGGTCGACGACGGTGGTCGGCTCCACGCCGCAGTCGCCCGAGTCGAGGACGGCGTCGACCTCGTGATCGAGGACCTCCTTGATCGTCCATCCGTCGGTCAGCGGCTCGTCGTAGTCAGGCAGCAGCAGCGTCGAACTCAGCAGCGGCGCCCCGACGGTCTCTAGCAGCGCCAGCGTGGTGCGATGGTCCGGGATGCGCACGCCGACGGTGTGCTTCTTCGGGTGCTGCATCATCTTCGGGACCTCGCGCGAGGCCCGCAGGATGAAGGTGTAGGGACCGGGCGTCACGGCCTTGACGGCCCGGAACACCCAGTTGTCCATCTCCACGAAACGCCCGAGCTTGGCGAACTCGTCGACCACCAACGTGAAGTGGTGCTTGGCGTCCAGCCTCCTGATCCTCCTGATGCGTTCGATACCGTCGGCGTTGCCGAGCATGCAACCCAGCGCGAAGCAGGAGTCGGTGGGATACGCGATCAGACCACCGTTCTCGAGGATGCGCGTCGTCTGCGCCAGCGCCCGGGGCTGAGGGTTGACCGGATGCACGTCGAAGTACTGAGCCATGCTGCAAGGCTAGCGTCGTGCGACTTCACTAGGTCACTTGCCACGCAGGGGATCGACCGGAGAGTCGTGCGAGCCCGCCACCCTCACCGATCCGGGCACGAACGGCAGGCTCACGTCCCCCAACCCGACGGTGCAGGTGGCGGTGACCGACACCGTCGCAGACTCCCCCAGCTCGCGCGCCACCCCTGACGCATCGACGGTGAGCCCTGTACTCAGGCAGTCGATCCCGCGTTCCCCCAGTGACCGCTCCAAGGCCTCACCGGCCGCGGTCTGGGCCGCGGCGACGCTGCGCTCGAGGGAGGCCGCCCGCGCCGCGGCAGCCACCGCGGCCTCGACATGCTGGTCCGCGATCGCGATGCGCGCCAGCGTCAGCAGCAGGCCTACGAACAGCACGACGGCTGGCAGGATGAGCGCCGTCTCCACCGACGCCGACATCCCCCGCTCGTCCCTCACGGGACCGTCACCCGCTCCGTAGGCGAGGTTGCCTCGGCGACGACCTCGTAGGGGAAGAGCACGGCGACGGCGCGGCCACGGACCACGGACCTCGTGATCGTGGCCCCCTTCTCGACGCGGACGCTCGCCCGGCTGAGCGACCCGTTGGACAGGGCCCGCTCCCCCGCGGCCAGCCCGTCGGCCTCGCGGGCCCCGTGCAGGGCCGCGGCCGCGGCCGACTCCTGGGCCGCCGATGTCGCCGTCGACTGAGCCCAGCTGATCAACGCCCACTGGAGGAGCAGCAGGAAGATGCCGATCAGGAGCGGAAGCAGCACGGCGAGCTGCACCGACTCGCTCATCCCCCGCTGGTCAGACATGCTCACCATCTTCCCGCCGCGTCGGGTCACCTCGGGCGCCGATGCCGACCCTGTGGACGGGCGGGTCGCGTGACCCGTCGGGAAGCTGTCCGTCGCCGTGCAATAGGCTGGGGTCTGACGCGTTTGCGTCGCAGACTCACGAAAGGACACTCATGGTCAAGAAGGTAGCCATCCTCACGGCCGGCGGCTTCGCTCCCTGCCTTTCCTCGGCGATCGGCGGGCTGATCGAGCGCTACACGCAGGTCGCGCCGGAGGTGGAGATCATCGCCTACCGCCACGGGTACCAGGGCCTCCTCAAGGGCGACTTCCTCGTCGTCACGGACACCGTCCGCGCCAATGCGGCGCTGCTGCACAAGTTCGGCGGCTCCCCTGTCGGCAACTCGCGCGTCAAGCTGACCAACGCCGCAGACCTCGTCAAGCGTGGACTTGTCGCCGAGGGCGAGAACCCCCTGAAGGTCGCGGCCGACCGCCTCGTCGCCGACGGCGTCGACGTCCTGCACACCATCGGCGGTGACGACACCAATACGACCGCCGCCGACCTGGCCGCCTACCTCGCCGAGCACGACTACGGCCTGACCGTCGTCGGCCTCCCGAAGACCATCGACAACGACGTCATCCCGATCCGTCAGTCGCTGGGCGCCTGGACCGCCGCCGAGCAGGGTTCGGTGTTCGCGCAGAACATCGTTGGCGAGCACAACTCCGGCTCCCGCATGCTCATCGTGCACGAGGTCATGGGCCGCCACTGCGGCTGGCTGACCGCCGCCACCGCGCAGAAGTACCGTGAGTGGCTCGACACCCAGGAGTGGCTCCCCGAGCTCGGCCTGAGCAGGGAGGCCTGGGACGTCCACGGCGTGTACGTTCCCGAGGGCGTCATCGACATCGCCAAGGAGTCCGAGCGCCTGAAGAAGGTCATGGACGAGGTCGGCAACGTCACGATCTTCCTCTCCGAGGGCGCCGGCCTCGACGCCATCGTCGCCGAGCTCGAGGCGGACGGCGAGGAGGTCCCGCGCGACCCCTTCGGCCACGTCAAGCTCGACAAGATCAACCCCGGTGCCTGGTTCGCGTCGAAGTTCGCCGAGAAGCTGGACGCCGAGAAGGTCATGATCCAGAAGTCCGGCTACTTCGCCCGCTCCGCCGCCGCGAACGACGCCGACCTGGCCCTCATCAAGCAGTGCACCGACCTCGCCGTCGACTCCGCGCTGCGCGGTGAGCCCGGCGTCATCGGCCACGATGAGGAGAACGGCGATGTCCTGACCGCGATCGCGTTTGACCGCATCAAGGGCGGCAAGCCGTTCGACATCAACCAGGACTGGTACTCCGACATGCTGGCCGGCATCGGCCAGGAGTTCCCGGTGCAGACCGAGGCGCACTGACCCTGAGCGAGCCGACGCCGGCCACCCCTCGTGGGTGGCCGGCGTCTGTGCTTGTCAGCTTCGCTTCGAGAAGCGGCAGAGGAGGCTGATGAGCAGGGCGCCCAATCCGAGTCCGGTGGCGGTGCCGATGCCGTAGCCCACCGCGAGGTTCGTCTGCATGCCTCGACGTGCCACGCCTTGTCGGACATACGCGTCGGGGTCGGGCTCGGGCACCCGGGTGACCGGCTCGCGCACCTCGTCGGCGTTGTGCCGCCCGGCGAAACGCATGGTCGGCCCGATGGGCGTCGCCGCGACGACGGTGGATGCCGGGACATCGATGAACTGCGTCGGGTCCGGGCTGTCCAGCAGGGCGCGCGCCCGCTCGGCCCTCCGGTCCGCCCGCTCGCCGCGCCAGACCTTCTCCGTGCCCACCCACGACGCGGTCATGAGGATCAGCGTGGCCAGCACGTTGAACAGGAGCATGAAGATGATGATGTTGCCGAAGATGGCGGCCGACACGTTGCCCGACATCAGGCGCACGAGGATTCCGACGAGCGACTGCAGCACGGTGGCCCCGAACGCCCCGATGAGGGTGCCGAACAGCCAGGTCCGTGGCGCGGCCGGTTCATTGGGCATCACGATGAACAGGAAGGCGAACAGCAGCCAGCAGGCCACGAACGTCCCGAGGACCGCCACGATCCGCACGAGCGGCTCGATTCCGGGAACGTCCTGCCAGCCGAGCCACGCGATCACCTGGGTGGAGAAGCTGGTTCCGATGGAGGACACGCCGAGCCCCACGCCGATGCAGGTGATCAGGCCGAGGAAGATCAGCAGGTTCACGCCAAGCTCGATGACGAAGTTCTTCTTCTCGATCGCATCCTCGAAGGTCTCGGACCACATGACGCGCACGGCGCGCTTGAGGTTCCCCGCCCATTTGGACCCGGAGTAGGCGGCGGTGAAGAGTGCGACGATGCCGATCGACTGCCAGTTGCTCAGCGCCTGGTCGATCACACTGGTGAGCGCCGTTGCCAGGTCGTTCGCGTCGCCGAGCTGCTCGTCGATGTAGGACTTCAGCTGGTCGAGCATGTCCGGACGCAGGACCGTGAGGGTGAGGCCGAGCGTAGAGAAGGTGAGCATCAGGATCGGGATCAGCGACAGCACCGAGAAGTAGGTGACACCGGCGGCGAACTGCGCGCCGAGGCGCTGAGCGTAGCGTGTGTTTGCGCTCATGGCGTGGGCCACGACGGGGCGGTCGATGGTGCGCGCTATCCAGTCCTTCACCGGAGTGAGCCTACCGGGAACCGAGTCCGCGGACTCCGTCACACGGCGTGCGAGCGACGCCGGGCGGCCAGCTCGTCGTCGGGATGCTCCTCGACCTGGTCCCTGACGGTCCGTTCCCCGGGGAGCGTCGACAGCGTGCCCTCGAGTTCGCGCCACACGCTGCTGACGGAGATCATGAACATCCCCTGGCCGCCGCGTGTCAGGTCGAACAGTTCGTTGGCCGACGTGACCTCGTAGACCGAGAACCCGTCGCTGACCAGAGTGAGTTCGGTCAGGTCATCGACGCCGCGCTCGCGGAGGTGATCGATGGCGACGCGGATCTGGTGCAGAGAGATGCCGACGTCCAGGAAGCGCTTGACGATGCGAAGGAGCAGGATGTCACGGAACGAGTAGAGGCGCTGGGTCCCCGACCCCTCGGCGTTGCGGATGCTGGGCACGACCAGACCGGTGCGCGCCCAGTAGTCCAGCTGTCGATAGGTGATGCCTGCGACGCGATGCGCGATCGGACCTCGGTAGCCGGTGTCGCTGGGCACGGGGGCGAAGTCACCGTCGAACAGCAACCCCTGCAGCGCACGCTTCTCAGCCACGATTCCTCACTCACCCAGCAGGTCCGTCGGCCAAAAGAACCGACCCCGAAACGCTAACCGCCCGCCGACCGCCGGGTCAACGACACGCCCAACCACCATCCGATTCATCTGCAGGAAACTTACCCGCGTTGGAGGGCATCGGCGGAGCCCGGACCATCAAACGGGTCCGACTAGGGGTTTTCATCCTCGAAGTCGTCCGCGTTGACGGAGTCGAGGAACGCCTTGAACGCCTCGACCTCGTCCGGGGCACCTTCGGAAACCTCAACCCCCACTTGATCCATCAGCTCGCGGGGGCACCGGATGGGCCACTCGAGGCGCAGCGCGGCCGCCACGCAGTCACTCGGCCTGGCGTCGATGCTGACATCACCGAGCTGCAGGCGAGCCTGGTAGACGCCCTCCTCGATGCCCGTGATGAGTACCTCTCCGCCCTCGGGGCGGATCATGACGAGCAGCGCGGCCAAGAGGTCGTGTGTCATGGGCCGCGCCGGCAGCTCACCCTCGAGGGCCGACGCGATGGCCGCCGCCTCCTGCGTGCCGATCCATACCGGCAAGCATCTGGTGCCCCCCTCCTCCTGCAGCAGGAGCACCGGGGGATCCTCCGGCGACACGAGCCGTATCCCGATCACGTCAAGGCCGATCATGTCCACCACCGTAGCTCAGGAGATCGACGCGCGGTCAGTGGATCTGGCCGTGCAGCAGGGCCGCGTGCGCCTGCATCACGACGCGGTAGAGGTCTACGACGATGTCCTGGGGAACGCCGGAGCGCCGTCGGTAGGGCTCGATCGCCTGCTCGACGATCGCGGCCTCCATCCCGGCGGCCTGCTGCAGGACCCTGAGCTGCCTCAGATCGATGCCGTAGCCCGCGAGCTTCTTGGCAGCCTGAGCGAGCGCGACGGCCTCCGGGCCGTAGAACTGGCTGCCGCGCCTCGGGACGATGATCTTGAGGCGCTCCAGCTGGATCAGCGCCGCCTCGCCAAGCCCCGACTGCGACATCACCTGACGGCGGGTCACGAGCCCCTTGCCGCCTGAGCGTCCGCTGCGGCTCGGCTCGGGCTGCGGCTCATCCTCCGACGGTGCGGGATGGGTGGGCGGCTCCTCCCCGCGGTCGATGGCCTCCAGTTCCTCGCGGATGACCTTCAGCGGCAGGTAACGGTCGCGCTGGGCCCGGAGCACGTAGACGAGCCTGTCGATGTCGGCCTGGGAGAACCTGCGATACCCGGAGGGCTGCTGCCGGTCCGGTGCAACCAGCCCCTCAGCCTCGAGGTACCGGAGCTTGGACACGGAGATGTCCGGGAACTCCGGACGAAGCATCTCCAGGACGCGGCCGATGGTGCGTGCCGCGCCGGCCATCACTCACCCAGGGAGATGATGGCGCGGTACTTACCGATCTGGATCTCGTCCTCGTCGCGAATCAGCGACCTGCCGTCGAGCAGCGTCCGGTTGACGTAGGTGCCGTTCAGGCTGCCGAGGTCCTCCAGGTACAGGTGGCCGCCGCTGCGCACGAACTTGGCATGGTGCCGCGAGACCGTGATGTCGTCGAGGAAGATGTCCGACTCGGGGTGACGGCCGACGGTCGTGACGTCGTGGTCGATCAGGAATCGGTTCGAGTCACCCGCGCCCCGCGTGACGACCAGCAGGGCGTTGCCGGCCGGCAGATCGCGGCGGACCTTCTCGTGCTCGGCCTCGGACAGCGACTCGGTGGTGGGGGCCCCCTCGCCCGTCACAGCGAACATCGTTGTGGTGTCGCCGGAATGATCGACGAGCTGCGCTCCGCACACACTGCAGAACCGCGCCTCGGCCGGGCTGACAGATCCACACCTGGGGCACTTCATTGATTCACTCTTCCTGATCTGCAAGTCGGGACAACTACGGCCAACGCTACCCGTAGAATCTATCACCTGTGTCGTGGCCACCCTGAGATATATCGGCTAACGCGGACGGGCGAACTGGTTCTCCACCACCTCGACGGTGGTGTCGATGGAGACCTGGTCCAGCTGTGTGATCTGCACGCTCCCCCCGACGCGTTCGCCCTCGATCTCGCTGACAAGTCCCCCGCGGAACCTGGCGCCGGCCTCCAGGGTGGCCGGGTCCCCGATCGCCTCGATGGTGAACGGGGCCGTCAGCGTGACGTCGTCGGCCACGATGCTCCCGTCGTCGGCCGTGGTGAAGAAGGTACGCATCACGACCCGCACCGAGTCGTTGAGCTCGATGACCTCCGCTCCGGCATCGCGCAGCTCCTCGATGGCGTCGAGCAGCAGCGCGGCGGTGACGGCCCTCTCGGGGTCGCTAATCTGAATCCTGATGCCAGGGCCGGTGGCCGGCACGGTACCCGCCAGGATCTCGGCCTGCTCGATCCGGCGGGCGGCCTCCTGCCTGGCTGCCTTGTCGCTGTCCACGCCGCTCTGGAGCTCGGAGCGGGCCGACTCGAGCTCGCGGACTTGGTCCTCGAGCCGCCGTGTCTCCGAGGTGACGTTGTCGAGGAGCTGGATCAGGTCGGCCTGGCGCACGTTGGCGAACTCCGGCTGCGAGGCCTGCGACTGGAGTGTGATGACGACGATGAAGGCGGTGAGGAACAGCGCCGCGCCCACCACGAGCTGTCCGCGACCGGGACGGAGGAAGTCGCGCATGATGACCGTACGCCTGGGCTCGGCCGCGCGCCGGGCGCCGTCGGCCGGCGCGGGACCCGTCGGCTGAGGCGGCCGGGTGGGTTCGGTGTCAGGCATGGAGCAGCGCCCTCCGGATGGCCGCCGCGTTGGTGAAGATGCGGATCCCGAGGACCACGACGACGCCGGTCGACAGCTGGGAGCCGACGCCGATCTGGTCGCCGACGAACACGATGAGACCCGCGATGAGCACGTTGCTGAGGAACGAGACGAGGAACACCCGGTCGGAGAAGACGCCTTCGAGATAGGAGCGGGTGGCGCCGAGGATCGCGTCGAAGGCTGCGACGATGGCGATCGGAAGGTAGGGGGTCAGCGCCACCGGAAGGCTCGGCTGCAGCACGACACCGAGCACGATGCCGGCGATCAGCCCAAGAATCGCGAACACGAAATCCTCCTATCCCCGCTCCGCGTAGCGTAGCGTCATGCCAGAATCGGCCGGCAGCTCAAGGTCGTCCTCGGACACCTTGATGCTGAGCGTCAGCCCGTAGTTCTGAGTCAGATAGTGCCACCACTGGGCGGCGTCGGTCTCGTTGAATCGCGCCGGCAGTGTGGCGGGGTTGCCGATGGCCTGCAGCGTGTAGGGCGGGCTGAGGGAGACGTAGTCGACGGTGATGGCGGCGCCCGCCGACCTGATGGGGGTCAGCACCGTGAGCCGCTGACCGTTGATGCTGACGGCCTCCGCGCCGGCCTCCCACAGACCGTTGACCAGCCTGGTGAGGTCGCTGTCGAGGACCAGACCCTGCGCGTTACTTGCGCCCGGCGCGTCGCCGACCTCGACGATGACCCCCTCCCCGGAGACTGCGACGGCACCCGTGACCGCCTCGAGCGCTTCCTGTCTCTGCTGCTCGGCAGGGTCGCCGATGGCGGCGTCGCCCAGATCGCGGATCTCCCCCTCCAGCGAGGTGACCTGGGAAGAGAGCTCGGCCTGCTGAGTGCGGGCCGATGCGATGCGTTCCAGCAGCTGCGCACGCTGATCGGCGGCCGTGCCGGCACCGCGGGTCGTCTGCAGGGCAGCGACCGTGATCAGGAGCACCAGCAGCGTGACTGTGAACCCGAACCGCAGCCGACTCGGCGGGCGCCTCGACCCTTCCCGGTACTCGGGCTCCAGTGCGCCCTCCTGCAGGTCACGCAGAAGGGTCATGCTGGCGTCGGGGCGGTTCATCTGTCCTTCGCCAGGTGCAGGGTCTCACGCACGTAGAGGAGGCCAGCCGCCCAGTAGGCGAGGGCACCGGCGACGCCGAGGAACCAGCCGATCCAGTGAGCGGCCGGCCAACCGATCGACGAGTGCCCCCCCAACAGGATCAGCGGGAGTGCAAAAAGCAGAAGAAGCGTGCCGAGCTTTCCGACGTAGTTGACCGGCAGGGACACTAGGCCGTGCCTCTTCAGAATCGGCAGCAGGCAGGCGAGCATCACGTCGCGGGCGAACAGGATCATCACGAACCACCACGGCACCAGGCCGCGGAACATCAGGGCAGCGACGGTCGCGAGGATGTAGAGCCGGTCGGCGATCGGGTCGAGCCGAGCGCCGAGCTGGGTGCGCTGCTTCAGTCGGCGGGCGACGAAGCCGTCGACCCAGTCCGTCGCGCCGAACACGACCAGCAGGATGATGGCCCCCAGGTCGTTGCCGATGACGATGAGCCAGCAGAACGCGGGGATGCCGAGCAGCCGCACGAAGGAGATGACGTTGGGGATGGTCCAGACCGCGTCGGTATCCCACTGCTGCTGCGGTACGAGCGATGAAGGCACGTCCCCAGCCTATGCCATGGTCGTCGGCCCTCCCCCGGCTTCCTGGTAGGCAGCCAGGACCCTCGGCCCGACGCGGTCCCAGCCGTACCGCTCGGCGACGCTGCGGGCGCGGTGGACGTCGGCGGGGTCGGCGAGCCGCGCGAGCAGGGCGGCGGTCGCGGCTGCCAGGTCGTCGGGCGGGAAGAACGTCGCCACGGCGGGGTCATCGACGACGTCGCGGAACGCGGGCAGGTCGGACGCGACCACCGCGCATCCGGCCCCGAGCGCCTCCACAAGCACCAGGCCGAATGACTCGCCGAAGCGGTTGGGGGCGACCAGCACGCTCGCACGGGCAAGGAGCGCGTCGCGGGCCGCATCTGCGACTCCGCCGAGCTCCACCACACCCTCGGCCCCCGTCCCTCCGCGCCCGACGGCGACGAAATCGGCGTCCAGCCCCTGTTGCGCGAGACGCGCGAACAACGCGTAGCCCTTGCGTGGCTCGTCGAGCCGCCCGACGAAGACCACGACCGGTCGCCCGGTCCGCGGCGTGGGAGGGGGCTGCAGCACGACGCCGTTGGGCACGACCGGCGGGCGCGTCCCCGTGGCGGCGGCAGCGGTGTCTGCTGCTGCGCGAGACACGGCCAGCGGGACGCGGTCGGGAGCCAGCAGCGCGGCCCTGGCACGCAGCAGCGGGATAAGAGGCCCGGGTGCGAAGCTCGCGTGGTGGGTCACGACCAGGCGGCGCGCCGTCCGTGCGACCCCGAAGGCCACGCCGGGTGTCAGGGGCTCATGGACGTGGACGACGTCGGCCGTCTCCACCGCACGCCGGGCCGCCCGGACCTGGCCGCGGCCGAGTGCGAGCCTGGCGGTCGAGCCGTTGAAGGGTAGGCGGACGGCGCCGCCGAGCAACACGGAGGGCACGGAGGGCTCGCGGGTTCCTGGTGCCACCACGACCGGGTCATGCCCCTCCCCTGCCAGCCAGTCCGCCAGGCCGAGGACATGGGTGCCGACTCCTCCGGCCACGTCGAGCGAATAGGGGCAGAGCAGCGCGACCCTCACGCGAACGCCCGCCGGAGCATGAGCCAGTCCTCCGGAGAGTCCTCGACAGCCGCGGCGAATCCGGCGACCATGCCGGTGAGCACCGCCTCGAGTGTGTCGCCGCGCACGGGCGCGGACACCCGTATGCGCAGCCGGGCGCCGTCGAAGCGCGTGCTGACCACCCGCAGGTCGGCCCCCGTGCGGCGCGCCAGGAGGGCCGCCCCGGCCGGGACGCTGAGCCGGGCGCCACCGCGCGGCCAGGCGACGGCCACCCCGCGCGAGCTGAGGTCGCGGTCGCTGAGCAGGCAAACCACCCGTCGGTCGGCGACATCGCGGGCGAGGAGACGCATCAGGTCCGGCTGGTCCACGGCGTAGATGTCCATCCCCATCGCCGCCCTGGCGTCACGGAACCGCTCGAACAGGCCGTCCGGCAGCCGCTCCGCGACGGAGACGACCTTGATCCCGACGCGGGCGCACCACGCGCCGGCCAGGTCCCACGAGCCCATGTGGGGAAGGGCAAGCACCAGCCCGGGGCCGGCCAGCGACTCGCGCAGACCGACGACGTCAACGTCGGGGATGTCGGCGACGGCAAGCACGTCGGCGTCGCTCCACCGCTCCAGGCTCAGCGACCACAGCGTGTTGCGCAGCCAGTTCTCCAGCAGCCTCCTGCGCCGGCGCAGCCCCGGCCGACGTCCGGTGGCGGTGGCGACCGTGTCCGCCCAGGCCTCGACGCCCGGCAGCGGCAGCAGCGCCAGCGGGGCGGAGAGGACACGCGCGAGCCCATCGCCGACGCGCCGCGGGATCCTGCCGCCGACCGCCCAGGCGACGCCGGTCAGGCCCACCTCACTCCCGCCAAGCGTCGGCCAGCAGCTGCCTGGCGTCGCCGAGCAACTGCGGAACGGCCCGGGTCTGGGCGACTATCGGTAGGAAGTTCATGTCCCCACCCCAGCGCGGCACCACATGCTGGTGCAGGTGCATCGAGATGCCCGCCCCGGCGACGGCCCCCTGATTCATGCCGAGGTTGAAGCCGTCGGGACCAGACACGCGCCGCACGACCCGCATCGCCTGCTGCGTGAGTTCGGCGACCTCACGGGTCTCGTCGGTCGTGAGGTCCGTGTAGTCGGCGACGTGTCGGTACGGGCACACCAGCAGGTGGCCGGGTGAGTACGGGAACAGGTTCATCACGACGAACGCGTGTTCCCCGCGGTGCACGACCAGCCCGTCAGCGTCGTCGCGCCCCGGCGAGGAGCAGAACGGGCACTGCGCCGCGTCCTTCGGCTTACCCTCACCATTGATATAGACCATGCGGTGCGGGGTCCACAGACGTTGGAAGGCATCCGGGACCCCGGGGAGGGAGGCCGCGTCCTCGATCTCAGGCATTCGCCGACGGCGAGGCGTTGGACCGCGACGCGATGAAGTCGACGATGTCGGCGACCGCCTGATCGACGGGGACGCCGTTGTGCTGCGAGCCGTCGCGGTAGCGGAAGGAGACGGCACCGGTGTCGCGGTCCTCGCCGCCGGCGATGAGGATGAAGGGGGCCTTCTCCTTCGTCGCGTTGCGGATCTTCTTGCCGAACCGGTCGTCCGAGTCGTCGAAGTGGACGCGCACACCCTGCGCGCGCAGCTTCTCGACCACGCCCGCGAGGTACTCGTCGAACTCGGACGCGACGGGCACCGCAACGACCTGGACGGGCGAGAGCCAGGCCGGGAACGCGCCGGCGTAGTGCTCGATCAGCACGCCCATGAACCGCTCGATCGAGCCGAACTTGGCCGAGTGGATCATGACGGGCTGCTGGCGGGAGCCGTCGGGGGCCGTGTACTCGAGGTGGAAGCGCTCGGGCTGGTTGAAGTCGTACTGGATGGTCGACATCTGCCAGATGCGCCCGATGGCGTCCTTCGCCTGGATCGAGATCTTCGGGCCGTAGTAGGCGGCGCCGCCCGGGTCGGGGACGACGGGGAGGCCGGACTCGTCGGCGATCTGCTGCAGGATGGCCGTCGCCTCGGTCCACTGCTCGTCGGAGCCGATGAACTTGTCCTTCTTCTTGCCGTCCTCGTCGCGGGTCGAGACCTCGAGCGCGACGTCGGTGAGCCCGAAGTCGTGGAGCAGCGACAGGATGAAGCGCAGCAGGTGGCGGACCTCGTCGGGGGCCTGCTCCTTGGCGACGTAGCTGTGGGAGTCGTCCTGCGTGATGGAGCGGACGCGGGTGAGTCCCTGCACCACGCCGGACTTCTCGTCCCGGTACACGGTGCCGAACTCGAAGAACCGCAGCGGCAGCTCGCGGTAGGAGCGCCCGCGCGAGGAGAAGATCAGGTTGTGCATCGGGCAGTTCATGGCCTTCAGCCGGTAGGCGGTGCCGCCCCTGACGACGTTGCCCTGCTCGTCGCGCTCCGCGTCCTCCAGGAGGGGCGGGAACATGCCCTCGGCGTAGTACGGGAGGTGCCCGGAGGTGTAGAAGAGTTCCTCCTTGGCGATGTGCGGGGTCCCGACGTAGTCGAAGCCCTCCTCGATGTGGCGGGCGCGCACGTAGTCCTCCATGGCGCGCTTGATGACGCCGCCCTTGGGGTGGAACAGCGGCAGGCCGGAGCCGACGATCTCGTGGAAGCTAAAGAGGTCGAGTTCCTGGCCGAGCTTGCGGTGGTCGCGCTTCGCGGCCTCGTCGAGGCGGGCCTTGTAGGCCTGCAGGTCGTCCTTGCTCGCCCAGGCGGTGCCGTAGACGCGCTGCAGCCCGGCGTTGGCCTGGTCGCCGCGCCAGTAGGCGGCGGACGTGCGCGTCAGTGCCCAGCCGTTACCGAGGTAGCCGGTGTTAGGGACGTGGGGGCCGCGGCACAGGTCCTTCCACGCGACGCTGCCGTCGCGGCGGACATTGTCGTAGATGGTCAGCTCGCCCGCGCCCACCTCGACGGAGGAGCCGTCGTCGTCGGATGCCTTCGACTTGTCGCTGATCAACTCGAGCTTGAACGGCTCCTCCGCAAGCTCGCCGCGGGCCTCGTCGTCGGTGACAACGCGGCGCACGAAGCGTTGCTTCTCCTTGACGATCTGACCCATCTTCTTCTCGAGCGACCTGAGGTCCTCGGGGGTCAGCGGCGAGGTCTGGAAGTCGTAGTAGAAGCCGTCGGTGATGGGCGGACCGATGCCGAGCTTCGCCTCCACGAACAGGGACTGGAGGGCCTGGGCGGTGACGTGGCCGGCAGAGTGGCGCAGGATCGAGAGTCCCTCGGGCTCGCTGATCAGGACCGGCTCGACGACGTCTCCGTCGCTCAGTTCGCGCTGCAGGTCGACGGTCGTCCCGGCCACGCGCATCGCGACAACCGTGCGGTCGTCGCCGAAGATGTCGAGCCCCGTGGTGGTCTGAGTCAGTTCCACCTGTTCCGCGTTGCCGTGACGACGGACGGTGATGACTCCACTCATCGGTGCTCCTTGTTCTCATGGGCGCGCAGTCTGCGCGTGGTCCATTGTGCCGCAAGCGCGCCGGGGCCGCGCGCCGGTCCTCAGGCGCGCAGTTCGGCGTCCTCGGGATGACGGTCGAGGTAACGGTCGATGAAGGGGCAGCTGGGGACCACCTGGTAGCCCTGTTCGCGGGCGTCGGCCAGCGCGAACGCCGCGAGGCGCTGCCCCAGCCCCTGACCGCCATAGGCAGGATCGATCTCGGTGTGGAACATGTCGACGGCGCCGCTGGCGAGCGCGCGGTAGTCGATGAGGCCGACGAGGTTCTCGCCGACGCGCAGCTCGAATCGGTTGGCGGTGTCGTTCTTGGTCAGGGTCACGTCGTTGTCGCTCATCTGGTGATGTTACCCCGCGGCGATGTCGGCGACGGTCGCCCCGGTCAGCCTGACTAGGTCGCCGGGGGCGAGCTCGACGTCCAGCCCGCGCCGTCCCCCGGACACGAGGATGGTGTCGTGTGACATCGCGGAGGCGTCCAAGACGGTGGGCAGCCGGCGCTGGTGGCCGACCGGGCTGATGCCCCCGACGACCATCCCGGTCCTCCGCTCCGCCAGGCGGGGGTCGGCCATCTCGAGCTTCTTGTGTCCCGCCGCGTGCGCCAGCGACTTGAGGTTGAGCCTGCCCGTGACGGGCACGACGCCTACCACCAGCGCCTGGCCGTTCGTCGCGAGCAGCGTCTTGAACACGCGGGCCGCGGGGAATCCGAGAGCCTCGGCGGCCTCGAGGCCGAAGCTGTCGGCCCGGGGGTCGTGCTCGTACTCGTGTGTGACGAACTCGACGCCGGCCGCCTCAAGCGCCTTGAGCGCCGGCGTTCCCTGCTGCCTGCGTGCCATGACCTCTCCTTCCGGCCGTCCGGACCGCTCCCACCGATGCCGCGACGACGGCGGCCATCGCCGTGAGTTCTGTATATCCCAGCACCTCACCGAGCACCAGCCACGCGAACACGGCCGCGGCCGCGGGCTCGAGGCTCATGAGGATCGAGAACGTCGATGCCCTGATCGTGCGCCGCGCGTTGAGCTCCAGTGCGTAGGGCACGACGCTGCTGAGCAGCGCGACCGCGGTTCCCACCACCAGCACGTGAGCGCTGCCCAGCCCGACGCCGCCCATCGCGAGTACGGGGCCGGCGAGAGTCAGCGCACCCAGGCTGCTGCCGACCGCCAGCCCCTCCACCCCGGCCCACCGGGTGCCCAGCGGCCCGGCCAGCGCGATGTAGCAGGCCCACAGCACCCCCGCGAGGAGCGCGAACGCGACGCCGACGGGGTCCAGTTCCGCCCCGAATGCCCCGAGCAGCACGACCCCGCCCGCCGCCAGCGCGACCCACAGAAGATCGATCAGCCGTCGGGATCCGATCACTGCCAGCGCGAGGGGGCCGATGAACTCCAGCGTGACTGCGACGCCGATCGGAATCCTCTCGAAGCTCAGGTAGATCGCCAGGTTCATCCCAGAGAGGGACAGCCCGTAGGCGACGACGAGCAGCCAGTCCCGCCCGCCGCGCCCGCGGAGGCGGGGCCGGGCGATGGCGAGCAGCACGACGCTGGCGACCGCGGCTCGGAGGAAGGCCAGCGTCCAGGGCGAGGCCTCGTCGAAGACACCCTTGGCCAGCGCGGCTCCGAACTGCACCGACGCGATCGCGATGAGGACCAGCCCCACGGGGTGCGCCGCTACTCGTGCCATGCCGGCACGCTACCGCGCCGCTCCCTCTCAGTCCTGACCGTGTCCGAGGCGGCAGCCGAGACCCTGGGTAACGGACAGCCGCGCCTGCGTGGCGCTCCGGATGGGGATGGGACAGGAAACGAAAGAACCCCCAGCTGAGCTGGGGGTTCATCGTCGGTGGGCGATGCCAGGTTTGAACTGGCGACCTCTTCCGTGTCAAGGAAGCGCGCTACCACTGCGCCAACCGCCCGAGGTGGAGACGGGATTTGAACCCGTGTACACGGATTTGCAGTCCGTTGCCTCGCCTCTCGGCCACTCCACCGGGATGGAGGTTCACCCTCCCGGAGTGGGGGGAGAGACTTGATCTCCGAGCGGACGACGAGATTCGAACTCGCGACCCTCACCTTGGCAAGGTGATGCTCTACCAACTGAGCCACGTCCGCATTGCGCTGAACTTTACTACCGGCCCTTGGCCTGCTCCGTTCGGCGCATGGAAAACATTAGACCACCCGTGCCTGGGATGACAAATCGGGGTCACGGTCGGGCGCCACCCACCCGTCGCCTTAAGGGCGTCACCCCTTGCCAGGTGGCTGTTCTCGGCTTCTCGGGAGGACCCCGCCCCGGCGTGTCGCCTCGCCGCCGGGCCGCCTCGATCCCCCCAGACGCCAAGGAAGTTCACCGACGCCAACGAACCGACGCCAACCATATGTGCGTGAATAGCGTTGGCGTCCGTTGATTTCGTTGGCGTCCTCGGGAAGGCCGACGCAGGAGGGCTGGCCGGGGTCGACGACGGGGCGGCATTGTCACCCCTTCGCCACTGTCGAGATCACCGGTTCGCAATCCGGACAAGGTTGCACTAGACTCCCTTCTCGCTGGGGCGATTGGCGCAGTGGTAGCGCGCTTCGTTCACACCGAAGAGGTCGGCGGTTCGAAACCGCCATCGCCCACGCTGGTTCCTGACGGAACCCACTACCCCGCCGCGTGCAACGGTGCGCGGGTACGTCGGAAAGCGAGGCCATGACAGCACCTGCCATCGTGCTCGTGACCTCCGGCCCTGAAGAGCCCGGCGTCGCCGAGACCCTCACCACCATCGTCACGTCACTGCGCCATGCGCGTCGAGACCTGAAGGTGCATATCGGGCGCGTCGACGGCGAGCCCAGCATCTCCGACATCCTGGCGGGCCTCGCTAGCCGCGACGTCGCCGAGGCGGTCCTCGTCCCGCTCGACCTCGTGTCCGCGGCCAGCCACGACGAACGCCTCGCCACACTGGTGCACTCCCCTGACATCCGGGTGGCCGTGTCACGCCCCATCGGGCCGGCCAGCGAACTCCTGAACATCCTCGACGGGCGGGTGCGGGAGGCGCTGCACCGCAACGGGGCGCTCGAGATCGACGGGCTCGTGCTCGCGGCCCCGGCCCACGGAGACCTGCGCGGCACGTCCCTGCTCGGCCGCCGCGCACGGCAGTGGGCCGCGCATCACCGCCTGCCCGTGCAGCTGGCCACCGACGACGGCGACGGTCGAGCGACCGCGACGGCAGTCGCGTCGCTGCGCGCCCAGGGCCGCCGGCACATCACCGTGGCAGCCATGTACCTCACACCCACGGTGCAGTACCACACGATGGCACACGCGGGCGCCCGCGCCGGCGCGATCGCGGTGACCGCGCCCATCGGCGATTCCGAGCAGCTGAGGCTGCTGATCCTGGCACGGTACGCGTTCGGCGCCATGGAACTGCTCGACGGAACCCCGACGCAGCTGCCGCTCGAGTCGGACGACGACGAGGACGCGTGAGCCTTGTCCGGTTGCCCGGCGAGCTACGATCGCGGGCATGACCGAGGAGTACATGCCGAAGCTCACCAGGCCGGACAGTCAGTGGCGTGAACAACTGAGCCAGCTCGAGTACCAGGTGCTCCGCCAGGGCGGCACCGAGGCGCCGTTCACGGGTGAGTACACCGACACCGTCGACGAGGGCGTCTACGAATGCCGAGCCTGCGGCGCGGAGCTGTTCCGCAGCACCACGAAGTTCGCGTCGCACTGCGGTTGGCCGAGCTTCTTCGCGCCGCTCGCCGAGGACCGCGTCCGCTACCTGCGCGACGACTCGCTCCCCGGCCGTGTCCGCACAGAGGTCCGCTGCGCCGCCTGCGACTCCCACCTCGGTCACGTCTTCGAGGGCGAGGGCTACGAGACCCCCACCGATCTGCGGTACTGCATCAACTCCGTGTCGCTGTGCCTTCGGCGCGACTGACCGGCGCGTCCACCGTCGATCCAGGCCGCACGGCCCTAGTCTTCCTGTGTGGCAGCCAACGTGACAAGCCTCGTCCCCGAGGGCTTCGCCCGCGCTCTCACCGAGCTGCGGGACATGCACTGGCGAGGCGACCTCCGCATCGACGAGATCGGCTCTCCGCAGCGCATCGCGCCCCACTCCGTCGCGATCGCCGGCGAGCTCACAGGGCCGGACGACCCGCTGGCCACCGGGCGGCTCATCCTGTTGCATGACCCGCTCGGCAACCAGGCATGGGGAGGCACGTTCCGACTCGTCACCTACGTCCGGGCCGAGGTCGACCTCGAGATGGTCGTGGACCCTCTGCTGCCCGACGTCGCCTGGTCGTGGTTCACCGACGCCCTGCAGACGCACGACTGCTCGGCCGATGCGTTGGCCGGCACCGTCACCGCGTCGTACGGCCGCGGTTTCGGCGAGATGACCGACGCCGACCGGGCCGAGGTCGAGCTGCGCAGTTCCTGGACGCCGGGACTCGATCCGAATCACCCTCTCACACCGCACCTGGAGGCCTGGCAGGAGCTTCTGCTGATGGTCGCCGGAGAACCACCACTGCCGCCCGACATCGCGGCCTTCCCGACGGGGCGCCGCTCATGAGCTACATCGAATCCTCCCGCGAGCCTCTGCGGCCCGTCGTCTCGACGGCCGACGACTTCGACCGTTGCCTCGTCTCGATGGCCGACGCGACGGGCCCCGTAGCGTTCGACACCGAACGCGCCCACGGCCACCGCTACTGGCCCAAGGCCTATCTTCTGCAGATCCGCCGCGAGGGGGCGGGGACCTGGCTGATCGACCCCGTCGCTTTCGAGGGCACCCGCACCGACCTCTCCGACCTCGTCACAGCCTGCCGCGACGCCACCTGGCTGATCCACGCGGCCAGCCAGGACCTGCCGTGCATGACGGAACTCGGCATCGTGCCTCCCAGCGTCTTCGACACCGAACTCGCCGCCCGACTCCTCGGCAAGCCCGGGGCCGGCCTCGGCCCGCTGCTCGAGGGGGAACTCGGCATCCAGCTCCGGAAGGCCCACTCTGCTGACAACTGGTCACGCCGACCGCTGCCGGAGGCGTGGCTCATCTACGCCGCCCTCGACGTCGACTACCTGATCGAGCTGGCCGAGACTCTTTCGACGCAGCTCGAAGCGACGGGACGCCTCGAGTGGGCGCTGCAGGAGAGCGCAGAGGAACTCGTGCGCTACACGGCACCCCCGGTCCCGCGCGTCGATCCCTGGCGTCGCCTCAAGGAGATCACCACACTGAAGACAGTCCGACAGCTGGCGGTCGCCCGGGCCCTGTGGGAGGCACGGGACGCGATCGCGCAGCGGCGAGACCGCCCCCCTGGTTGGATCCTCCCGGACTCCGCGATCATCGAGGCGGCCTCCCGCTCGCGCGACGAGATCCCGACGCGGGAGTCGCTGCGCCGGGTCTCCGCCTTCGCCGGAACACCGGGCGCCAGGTGGATGAACGACTGGCTTCGCGCCCTCGACGACCTGCGCGACGCCCCCGAGTCGACGTACCCTCCGCGCCGGGTCAGGACGACGGGCATCCCGCAGCCCAGGACCTGGGAACGGATCAATCCGGACGCCGCCCGGCGATGGTCTCTGGTCCGGCCACTGGTCGAGGAGCTGGCCTGCGATCTCGGTGGCCTGCAGGCGAGCCTGATCGCTCCCCCGCAGGTGCTGCAGGAGGCCCTCTTCACCGAGGCGCATCCGAGCGCCGACGACCTGACGCGGCTGGGCGCCCGCCCCTGGCAGGTGGAGTTCCTCGCACCGTTGATCGACCAGGCGCTCGGCGCCTGACCGACGGGCCCGTCAGGCCGAGCGCTGCCGGGAGACGCCGCTGGCGTCGTCGGCACCGAGGACGGCGTCGAGCACCGCGAGGGTGATCTTCGGCGCCGTCAGACCGATCTCGTCCAGGACCTCATCGCGGGAGCCCTGGCTGAGGAACTGCTTCGGCACACCGAAGGCCAGCACCCGGCTCGGGACGCCGATCCTGCGCAGAGCCGCCTCCACGCGCTCCCCGACGCCGCCGTCGATCAGCCCGTCCTCGAGCGTGACGACCAGGTCGTGGGACGACGCGAGCCCGACCAGTGTGCCGCTGACGGGCAGCGCCCAGAGCGGGTCGACGACCGTGGCGGTGATGCCCTGGCTGCAGAGCCTGTCGGCCACGGCCAGCCCGAGCCCGGCGAACTGTCCGATGGCGACGATGAGGACCGTCGCGTCCTCACCGTGGTGCAGAACGTCGACGCGGTCAAGCGCCTCCCCATGATGTGCGACGGCCGGCAGTTCGTCGGGGAGCCGTTCCTTGGAGTAGCGCACGACCGTCACGGCGTCGTCGACGTCGACCGCGCGGTCGAGTGCGTCGACGAGGCGGGCCTGGTCGCGAGGGGCCGCGAGCTGCAACCCCGGCACAATGCCGAGCATCGCCATGTCCCACATCCCGTTGTGGCTTGGGCCGTCGGAGCCGGTGACGCCGGCGCGGTCGAGTGCGATGGTGATGCCGACCCGGTGCAGCGCAGCGTCCATCAGCACCTGGTCGAAGGCGCGGTTGAGGAAGGTGGCGTACAGCGCGACAACGGGGTGCAGCCCCGTCCTCGCCATGCCGGCGGCCGACGTGATGGCGTGCTGCTCGGCGATGCCCACGTCGAAGATGCGCTCAGGGAAGGCCGCTGCGAAGCGGCCCAGCCCTACGGGGTTCAGCATGGCCGCGGTGATGGCGACGACGTCGCGACGCCTCTGACCGAGCCGCACCATGGCCTCGGCGAACGCGTCGGTCCAGGTGGCCTGCACGGAGGCGGACAGCGGCTCGCCGGTGAACTCGTTGATCTTGCCGACCGCGTGGAAGCGGTCCTCCTCGTTCTGCTCCGCGGCAAGGAACCCGCGCCCCTTGCGGGTGACGCAGTGCACGATGACCGGACCGGGATACTGCCTGGCCTGCTCGAGGTGGTTTGTGAGCGCCGTGATGTCATGCCCGTCGATGGGGCCGGTGTACTTGATGCCCAGGTCGGAGAACATCGACTGCGGCGCCAGGACGTCCTTCACGCCCGTCTTGAACCCGTGCATCAGGTCGTAGACGGGGCGGCCGAAGATCGGCATCCGCATCACCGAGCGCTTGATGAGCGACAGCGTCTGCTCGTAGCGATGGTCGGTGCGCAGGCCTGCCAGGTGGTTCGCCAACCCGCCCACCGTCGGTGTGTAGGAGCGACCGTTGTCGTTGACGATGATGACGAGCCTCAGGTCGTCGTTGTCGGCGATGTCGTTGAGCGCCTCCCAGGCCATGCCCCCGGTCAGGGCGCCGTCGCCCGCGACCGCGACGACCGTGCGTTCCTCGCCGCTCAGCCTGAACCCCTTGGCCATGCCCTCCGCCCAGCTCAGCGCGGTGGATGCGTGGGAGTTGGCCACCCAGTCGTGCTCCGACTCAGCCGGCTCGGGGTAACCCGACAGGCCGCCACGCTGACGCAGGTTGTCGAACTGCGCGGCGCGCCCGGTGAGGATCTTGTGGACGTAGCTCTGGTGACCGGTGTCGAAGATGATCGGGTCGCGCGGCGAGTCGAACACCTTATGGATGGCCATGGTCAGCTCGACGACGCCGAGGTTGGGCCCGAGGTGCCCTCCCGTCCGGCTGACCTTGGTGATCAGGAAGGAGCGGATCTCGTCGGCGAGCTGTTCCAGCTGACGCCGGGACAGCGCCCGCAGGTCACGGGGACTGCTGATCGACTCCAACAACGACATAGGTGTCATCTTACGGCCAAGCGAACCGGCCGGTTGACGCCGCGCCCCATCGGCTCCGGACGGCGACGGCTCACAGCCGAGGCACGAACCGGACGTCGCGCAGCGCCTGATCCACCAGATCCACTCCCCTGGCGACCCGCACCAGGCGCGCCTCCTCCTGCTGCAGCACGGCGGCCGTCTGATCGACCGTGCCGGTGTCGACCAGCCCGGTGAGCGACGTGCGCACCCCCGCCAGCGCGGAACGGGTGGCCGCCAGCTGCGACGCGAGGAACTCTTTCGCCAGCCGTGCGAGCACCACCGGATGTCGACGCAGCACCGGGTAGCCGCGGTACTCGGCCGGACAGGAGTCGAGCAGGAAGCTCTCGGCGCTGGACTGCCATCCGGGCGAGCCCGGCGGGCGGACCGAGCCCGGCCAGCCGGGCGGCACGTAGACGCGGATCACATCTTCTTCATCGAACATGCGTTCCATTGAACACCCGGGGGCCGACAGAATCCAGACGCGGCGACGGGGCCGCGTCAAGGGACGCGACCCCGTCGAGGTCAGTTGGCGGGTCAGGCGGCGGCTAGGTTCCGCAGCACGTACTGCATGATGCCTCCGTTGACGTAGTAGCCGCGCTCCCCGGGGGTGTCGATGCGCACGACCGCGTCGAACGTGGTCAGGGTACCGTCGGGGGCCACCGCGGTGACCTTCATCGTCTTCGGGGTCACGCCGTCGTTGAGCTCCGTCACGCCGGCGACCGAGAAGGTCTCCTCGCCGGTCAGGCCGAGCGAGGCGGCGGACTGGCCCTCGGGGAACTGCAGCGGCAGGACGCCCATGCCGATGAGGTTCGAGCGGTGGATGCGCTCGTAGCTTTCGGCGATGACGACGCGGACGCCCAGCAGCGCGGTGCCCTTGGCCGCCCAGTCACGCGAGGAACCGGAGCCGTACTCCTTGCCCGCGAGGACCACCAGGGGGGTGCCCTCGGCCGCATAGGCCTCGGAGGCCTCGAACACGGTGGTGACCGGCCCGTCGGCCTGCGTGAAGTCGCGCGTGAAGCCGCCCTCGGTACCGGGGGCGATCTGGTTGCGCAGGCGGATGTTGGCGAAGGTGCCGCGGATCATCACCTCGTGGTTGCCGCGACGGGAGCCGTAGGAGTTGAAGTCGCGACGCTCGATGCCGTGCTCCGAGAGGTACTTCCCCGCCGGCGAGTCGGGCTTGATGTTGCCCGCCGGGGAGATGTGGTCGGTGGTGACGGAGTCGCCGAGCTTCAGCAGCACGCGCGCGCCGGAGATGTCCGTGACGGGATCGGGGGTGGCGGGCATGCCCTCGAAGTACGGGCCCTTGCGGACATAGGTCGAGTCGTCGTCCCAGGAGAACGTGTTGCCCTCGGGGGTCGGCAGCGAGCGCCACCGCTCGTCGCCGCGGAACACGTCGGCGTAGCGCTCCGCGAACATCTCGGAGTTGATCGAGGTGCCGATGACCTCTTCGATCTCGGCCTGCGACGGCCAGATGTCGGCCAGGAAGACCTCCGAGCCGTCCGTGGCGGTGCCGATCGGGTCGTTGAGCAGGTCGATGGCCATCGTGCCGGCCAGCGCGTAGGCGATCACGAGCATCGGCGAGGCGAGGTAGTTCATCTTCACGTCGGGGCTGATGCGACCCTCGAAGTTGCGGTTGCCGGACAGGACCGCGGCGACGGCGAGGTCCTCGTCGTTGACGGCCTTGGAGATCTCGGGGATCAGCGGGCCGGTGTTGCCGATGCAGGTGACGCAGCCGTATCCGACGAGGTTGAAGCCGATGGCGTCGAGGTACTGCGTGAGGCCCGCCTTGTCGTAGTAGTCCGTGACGACCTGGGATCCGGGGGCCAGCGACGTCTTGACCCACGGCTTGCGGGTCAGGCCCTTCTCGACCGCCTTCTTCGCGACCAGCGCCGCGCCGATCATGACACTCGGGTTGGAGGTGTTGGTGCACGAGGTGATGGACGCGACGGTGACAGCGCCGTTTCCGAGCTCGAATGAGGTGCCGTCGGCCAGCGTGACGGGCACGACCTTGTCGGGGTCGGAGGTGTAGGTCGGGACGTTGGCCTCGAAGTTCTCCTTGGCCTCGCTGAGCAGGATGCGGTCCTGCGGGCGCTTCGGACCGGCGATCGACGGGACGACCGAGCCGAGGTCCAGCTCGATGTACTCGGAGTAGACGGGCTCGTGCGCCGGGTCGTGCCACAGGCCCTGCGCCTTGGCGTAGGCCTCGACCAGGGCGAGCTGGTGCTCGTCGCGGCCGGTCAGCCGCATGTAGTCGATGGTCTTGTCATCGATCGGGAAGATCGCGATGGTCGAGCCGTACTCGGGGCTCATGTTGCCGATGGTGGCGCGGTTGGCGAGCGGGACGGCGGTGACGCCCTCACCGTAGAACTCGACGAACTTGCCGACGACCTTGTGCCTGCGCAGCATCTCGGTGATCGTGAGCACGAGGTCGGTGGCGGTGGTGCCCTCGTTGAGCTTGCCGCTCAGCTTGAAGCCGACGACGCGCGGGATGAGCATCGAGACGGGCTGGCCGAGCATGGCGGCCTCGGCCTCGATGCCGCCGACGCCCCAGCCGACGACGCCGAGACCGTTGACCATCGTGGTGTGCGAGTCGGTGCCGACGCAGGTGTCGGGGTAGGCCTGCAGCACACCGTCGACGGTGCGGGGGAACACCACGCGGGCGAGGTGTTCGATGTTGACCTGGTGCACGATGCCGGTGCCCGGGGGGACGACCTTGAAGTTGTCGAAGGCGGTCTGGCCCCAGCGGAGGAACTGGTAACGCTCGCGGTTGCGCTGGTACTCGATGTCGGTGTTCTGTTCGAAGGCCGAAGAGATGCCGAACACCTCGGCGATGACGGAGTGGTCGATGACCATCTCGGCCGGCGAGAGCGGGTTGACCTTGGTCGGGTCGCCGCCCAGCGCAGACACGGCCTCGCGCATCGTCGCGAGGTCGACCACACACGGCACGCCGGTGAAGTCCTGCATGACGACGCGCGCCGGGGTGAACTGGATCTCGTGGTCAGGCTCCGCCGTCGGGTCCCAGTTGCCGAGGAAGGAGATGTCGTCTGCCGTGATGTTCGCGCCGTCCTCGGTGCGCAGCAGGTTCTCCAGCAGCACCTTGAGGCTGAAGGGCAGCTTCCCGGAACCCTCGACCGCATCCAGGCGGAAGATCTCGTACTGGGTGCCGTCCACGTCGATGCTCGACCGTGCCCCGAAACTGTTGACGCTCATCGTTCTCCTCATCGTCAGCTATCCACGAAGTTATCTTGACATCAAGATACCACGCAGAGTGAAGGTCGGCGTCGCCGCACCTGTAAGCCATCCTAGGCAGTCGGGACCCCGTCGGCGGGAGTTCGGCAAGGATGACTCAGGAAGCCGCCCCTCCCCCCGCAGACGCCAACGGTATGCACGGACGCCAACGGTATTCGCGCAAATATCGTTGGCGTCGGTGAACTTCGTTGGCGTCTGGGATTTTTCGTTGGCGTCGCGGAGGGGGTTGGCCAGGTCAGGGGCGGGTCAGCAGGGCGACGCACTCGACGTGGTGCGTCAGGGGGAACAGGTCGAAGCCGCGGATCCAGTCGGGGCGGTAGCCGGCGGCCTCGAAGGTCGCCAGGTCGCGGGCCAGCGCCGCGGGGTCGCAGGCGACATAGGCGACGGCCCGCGGGCCGGCCTCCGCGACGGCCCTCACCACGCGCGCGCCGGCCCCCTTGCGGGGCGGGTCGAGTACCACGAGGTCCGCATCGGTGGGGATGTCGCGGACGCCGCGGTTCAGGTCGGTGACGTGGAACTGCCCCTCCGGCACGTTGCGCCGGGCGTGGGCCACCGCGTCGCGGCCGTACTCCAGCCCCATCACCTCGCAGCCCCGGTCCGCCAGGGCGCCGGCGAACAGTCCCACGCCGCAGTACAAATCGAGTGCCCGCTCCCCCGGCTGCGGGTCCAGCGCGTCGAGCACCACGCTGCCGAGCTGCTCGGCCGCATGTGTGTGCACCTGCCAGAAGCCGCGTGCGGACACCTCGAAGGTGCGACCCAGCACGCTCTGGTGCACCGGATCGGGGCCGGTGGTGCGACGGGGCCCGGAGCAGGTGAGCCCGTCGTCGGAGATCGCGACGATCACCTCGTCGCCGGGGCGTCCGACCTCGGCGACGGGATCGAGCGGGTGCGGCACGGCGAGCACCGATCCCTCGGGCGGCAGCGCGACGACCTGGTGCGAACGGTGGGCGCGCAGCCCGACCCGGCCAACGTCGTCGATCGCGTAGCGCATGCGGGTGCGCCAGTGCGTCAGGCCGCCCGGGGCGGCCTCGACCTGCCCGTCCCACTCGAGTCCGGCCAGCCGCCGCAGCTGCTCGGCGACGACGGCCGTCTTCAGCTCGAGCTGCGTGTCCCGGTCCGCGTAGAACCAGTCGGTCCCGACGCACTCTGGTGGCACGGGCCAGCCCTCGCAGACCCGGCCTGCAGCCGGCTCGAGCACCCGGGTGACCTGTCCGCGGTCGAAGCGCGAGCCCCGTTCCGTGATGTCGACGATCACGCGCTCGCCCGGCAGACCGCCGACGGTGAACACGACCTTGCCGTCGGCCCGCCCGACGACGAAGCCGCCGTGGGCGACGCGCTCGAGCTGAAGCTCCACGGTCACCGGCGCACCTGGTTCTCGGTGAGCGTCCGCGCGCGGTCACGGCGGCGGTCGGAGCTCTCCAGCTGGTAGGGCACGGACGTGACCATGACGCCCTGCATGAAGTGCAGGCGCGTGCGGATCATGAGCGCCGTCTGGTTGTGGAGCACCTGCTCCCACCAGTGCCCGACGACGTATTCGGGGATGAACACGCTCACGACGTCACGCGGGTTCTCGGTGCGCAGCTGACTGACGAACTTGATGAACGGTCCCGTGACCTCCCGGTAGGGGGACGCGATGACCTTGAGCGGGATGCCGAAGTCCTCGGCCTCCCACTCGTCCAGGATCGTCTCGACCTGGTCGTCGTCGATCGCTACGCACACCGCGGTCAGGGTGGTGGGGCGCGTGGCGCGGGCGAAGGCGATGGCCTTGATGGTTGGCAGGTTGACGTTCTGCGCCAGAATGACGGCGCGCACGCGGCTCGGCAGTGCCCTGTCCGACTCCGGCGTGAGCTTCACCTCCTCCGCCACGGCGCGGTAGTGGTTCGAGATGCCCAGCATCAGCACGTACATCAGGCCCATTGCGACGAGCGCGAGGTACGCGCCGTGCGTGAACTTGGAGATCAGGACGACGATCAGGACAACCCCGGTCATGGTCGCGCCGACGATATTGATGACGCGGGAGCGCTGCTGGCGGCGACGCACGGCAGGGTCACGCTCGGTGCGTAGGGTCCCCGACCAGTGCCGGACCATGCCGATCTGGCCGAGGGTGAAGGAGATGAACACTCCGACCACATACAGCTGGATCAGCGCGGTGACCGACGCGTTGAACGCGAGCACCAGGACGATCGCGGCCACGGACAGCATCAGGATGCCGTTGGAGAACGCGAGACGGTCGCCGCGTGTGTGCAGCTGGACGGGCAGGTAGGAGTCGCGCGCGAGGATCGACGCCAGGGCCGGGAACCCGTTGAAGGCGGTGTTCGCGGCCAGGAACAGGATCAGCATGGTGGCGGCGACCATGATGTAGAAGCCGGGCTGGAACCAGTCGGAGAACACTACGGCGGCGAGCTGACCGACGACGGTCGTGGCCGCCGTGTGGATCGTCTCACCCGCCTCGTTGATGTAGTGCGTGCCCGTCAGCTCGTCGATCAGGTGCACCTTCGTGAGGTTCGCCAGGGCGATGATGCCGAGCAGCATCGTGATGGCGATGAGGCCGAGCGCCCCGAGCACCGTCGACGCGTTGCGGCTCTTTGGCGGCTTGAAGGCGGGCACGCCGTTGCTGATGGCCTCGACGCCCGTGAGCGCGGCGCAGCCGGACGAGAATGCGCGTGCCAGGATCGCGATCAGCGCCCAGCCGACCAGGTCACCGGAGCCGTCCGGCCGAACAACCTCGAGATTCGCCGTCTCGCTAAGCAGCTCGTGGCCCAGCACGAAGATCCGAAACAGCCCGATGAAGATCATCAGCAGCATCGAGATCATGAAGACATAGGTGGGGATCGCGAACGCGCCGCCGGAATCCCGCACGCCGCGGAGGTTCACGATGGTCAGCAGCACGATCACGCCGACGGCCGTCCATGCCTCGTGCCCCTCCAGGAACGGGAACATCGCCTTGGCGTTGATCACGCCCGAGGAGACCGAGACTGCCACGGTCAGCACGTAGTCGACCAGCAGCGCGGAGGCCACCGTCAGGCCGGCATGGCGGCCCAGGTTCTCCTTGGCCACCTCGTAGTCGCCACCGCCGTTGGGGTAGGCGTAGACGGTCTGCCGGTAGGACATCACCACCACGGCGACGACGATGCCGACCATCAGGCCGATGGGCCACGAGAACATGAAGCCCGCCATGCCCGCCAGGGAGAGCGTGATGAGGATCTCATCGGGGGCATAGGCCACGGAACTCAGCGCATCCGATGCGAACACGGGAAGCGCGAGGCGCTTTGGGAGCAGGGTCTCGCCCATCTGATTGGACGCGAGACGACGCCCGACAAGGAGGCGCTTGACGCCCGAGAGAACACTCACCCGGTTACGGTAGACCCTGGGCAGTGCGTTGTCAGGTCGGGTCCCGCCCTATCGGCGCCCGGCGACGGTGACACGGACGATCCTGCTATCTTCTGTTGGACCCCAAGGAGGACCCAGCGTGCACATCGTCATCATGGGCTGTGGGCGGGTAGGCGCCATGCTCGCGACAGGCCTCGAGAAGAGGGGCCACAGCGTCGCGGTCATCGATTCGAACGTCGACGCCTTCCGCCGACTCGGCCCCGAGTTCAAGGGCGTGACGGTCAAGGGTGTCGGTTTCGACCGCGAGGTCCTTGAGGCGGCGGGCATCCGTAAGGCCGACGGTTTCGCCGCCGTGTCGAGCGGCGACAACTCCAACATCCTGGCCGCCCGCGTCGTCCGCGAGATCTACCACGTGGAGAACGTGGTGGCCCGCATCTACGACCAGGGCCGCGCCGCCGTCTACGAGCGCCTGGGCATCCCCACCGTCGCGACCGTTCGGTGGACCGTGATGCAGGTGCTGCGTCGGCTGCTTCCCGAAGGCAGCGAGCCGGTGTGGCGCGATCCCACCGGCGACGCCCGGCTCCTGCAGGTGCGCGTGCACAGCGGGTGGGTGGGTCACAGGATCCGTGACCTGTCGAACCACGCGAACTGCCCCATCCCCTTCGTCCTGCGCGTGGGTCGCGGCATCGTGCCCGACCGGGACACCATCTACCAGGACGGCGACCTCATCTACGTCGCGTGCATGGTCGAGCGCACCGACGATGTCGAGTCGCTCTTCGCCAACCCGCCGGTGAAGCCGTAACAAGGAGAAGTCGAAGATGCGAGTCGCAATCGCCGGGGCCGGCAACGTCGGGCGTTCCATCGCCCGCGAGCTCATCGCCAACGGGCACAAGGTCCTGCTGATCGAGAAGGAATCGGCGGCCATCAAGCCGGACTCGGTGCCCGGGGGGACCTGGCAGCACGCCGACGCCTGCGAGTTGCAGTCCCTGGAGGAGGCCGGGCTCGACACCTACGACGTGGCTATCGCCGCCACCGGTGACGACAAGTCGAACCTGGTCTTCTCGCTGCTCGCCAAGACCGAATTCGGAGTCCCGCGCACCGTCGGCCGCGTGAACCATCCCGGCAACGAGTGGATGTTCGACGCGCAGTGGGGCGTCGACGTCTCGGTGTCCACTCCGCGGCTGCTCTCAGCGCTGGTGGAGGAGGCCGTCTCGACGGGCGACCTCATCCGCCTGCTGACGTTCAAGAGGTCGACTGCGCACCTGTCGGAGTTCACGCTGCCGGACGACTCGACGCTCGTCGGGCGTCGGGTACGGGACGTATCCTTCCCCGGCGACGCGGTGCTGGTCGCGATCATCCGCGACGGGGCACCGCTCACCCCGGAGCGAGACCGCGCATTCGAGGGTGAGGACGAGATGCTCTTCATCGTCACGCAGGACGCGGAGGCCGACCTGGCGGAGATGCTCGCCAACGAGGGTCCTGAGGGCTGAGCCGACTCGGCTCAGGGGACGATCTCGAAGTCCGGGTTGTAGATCACATAGGCCTTGTGGTCGACCGCCAGCCGGCCGTGGACCAGCACGTTACGGCCGGGCAGCAAGCACTCGATGCGGCTGCGCCCCATCCAGACGAGCCGCACCTTCGCGGTGCCATCGGTGACCTCGGCCTCGAGCCACCCGTTGTCGGCGTCGGAGGTGACGGAGACCACGGTGCCCCGGATCGTGACGTTCGAGCGAGGGGCGCAGCCGGTGAGCTGCTGGGCGCCGCAGTCGGCGGCCTGCTCCCGCAGCTCCTCGGCCTCCAGTTCCTCCGCGGGCGCGAAGGCCCGACGCACCTTCTCGGAGAAGGTCTTCTCAGGCATCGCTCAGTCCTCGGTGGGCTTCTGAGGGACGACGAGCGGCAGCAGGCTGCCGGGCGCCTGGGGCCGGCCGTCGCGCCGCACCACAACGTTGCTGAAGAACTCGGTGAGCTTGAGCTGGGCATCCTCGTTGGTCGTCTCCAGCGTGGCCCTGCCCATGACGACGCCGCGCAGCAGCCAGCCGGGGCCGGGCACGAGCCAGGTCCGCGACACGTGCATGCCCTGCTTGCCCTCCGCGTCGGTCACCGGGAGCATCCGGCGCAGTTCGGCGCCGAAGGGTCCCTCGGCGAGCTGGACCCGGCCCTTCTGCCGGGCGGTGGCGGCGATGATGTCGCTGCGGACCTCGGGGGCGAGCGAGGTGCGGGCAGGGCCTGCGAAGACGGACAGCTCCAGGGCCGACTCCCCGTCCCCGACGAGGATGGCCTGCACGGCCTCGGTCTGACGGTTCATCTGCAGCTGCATCGTCATGCCCTCGAAGGGCGTGACGATCAGCGAGCCGAAGTCGATGCGGGTCACCTCGTCGGCGTCCGCCTCCAGATCGACCTCCTCGACGTCGAACGGGCCCTCGTCCCGGCCGAAGGCGGCGTCCCACTCGCTGGCCTGCTTCTCAGCCCTTGCCAACGCGTCGTCGGCCTGGCTGGGCGGGGTCTCCCCCTCCGCCTCGACCGTCGCCCCCTCCTCGTCGGCGAGGACCTCGTCGAGCTGGTCGAGGGTCTCGGTGGCTGCGCGCTTCCTGCGTCCGAAAATCACTGCATGTCCTTCACGTCTTCGTCAGGGCGGGTGAAACCGCCCGTAGAACCATAACCACCCTGCCCCCGTTGTGTGTCATCGAGGGTGTCGGTGGGCACGAAGTCGGCGGTCACGAACGGCATGATGAGCAGCTGTGCGACCCGGTCCCCCGCAGCGAGCGAGACAGGGGTCTGAGGGTCCAGGTTGACCAGACACACCTTGATCTCGCCGCGGTAACCCGAGTCGATGACGCCGGGCGAGTTGACGATGCTCAGGCCGACGCGGGCGGCCAGCCCTGAGCGGGGCGTGACGAGTCCCACGTGGCCCTCGGGGATGGCGATCCGTACGCCGGTCCCGACGAGGCGGCGCTCGCCGGGGGCCAGCTCGATGTCCTCGGTGGCGCGCAGGTCAGCGCCGGCGTCTCCCGGACGGGCGTAGGTCGGGCGGGACGCGTCGTCGGCGACGATCTCGATCCTCATCGCACGGTCACCTCCTTCGCGGGCAGGGCCCGCAGAGCGGCTGCCAGGTCCTTCGGTCGGCGCGTGCTGACCAGCCAGTAGGGGTGCGGATCCGCGACGTCGTCGAGATCGATGCGAACGACGTCGGTGATGAAGGGTCGCGTGAACAGGAAGGCACGAGGGTCGGCAGCGGGGCCGAGCGCCTCCCGGGCCGCCTCCCCCTCGTAGGGCTCTGCCGCGGCGATGTAGCGCGACTCGAGACGGTACCGGCCGACGCTGAGGCCGCTCTCGTCGACCCTCACCACGATGCCCCCGTAGGCCAGGATCCCCGCGATGACCGCCACCAGGAAGAGGGCGCAGACGGCGATGCCGGCAGGCAGCGGAAGGTAGGCGAGCACCGCCACCGCGATACACACCTCGAATCCGAGGCCCACCAGCCACCACGTCCAAGGGGCGTGGAGTCTTTCAGAGTACGTCACGTAGCCAGCCTAGCCTTCTGTGCATAATGGGACGCGGATCGAAGACGCGTGAGAGGAGCCCCCATGGCGATGACAGAGAAGCTGATGTGGAAGGTCTACGCCGGTGCCCTCGGGGCCGTGACGACCATCGTGGCGCAGAAGGTCGTGACGCAGGTGTGGGTCGCCTCCACCGGCGATACTCCTCCGGACCCCAACGACCCCGACACGCCTCTGACCCAGGCACTCATCTGGGCCGTCGCGAGTGGCCTCGGCGTGGGGATCGCGCAACTGACCATGAACCGTTTCGTCCAGCGCCGCTGGGTACGCAACTTCAACCACGCGTCGCCCGGCAAGCTGCGCAACAAGCTGGACATCTGACGCAGCGAGCATGGAATCGGCGGGGTACCCTGAGGTGCCCCGCCGGTCTCATGTGTCGGATCGTCGCTCAGACGCAGTCCACGCAGTACTGCTTGCCGCCCCGGGTCTCGGCCAGCTGGCTCGTCGACTTCACGAGGAAGCACGAGGCACAGGTGAACTCGTTCGCCTGGCGCGGGAGAACCCGGACCGTCAGCTCCTCATGGGAGAGGTCCGCCCCGGGAAGCTCGAAGGACTCGGCCGCTTCAACCTCGTCCTCGTCCACCTTGCCGGAGTTCTTGTCGTTGCGGCGCGACTTCAGTTCCTCGAGCGAGTCCTCGCTCATCTCCTCGTCGGTCTTGCGAGGTGCATCGTAGTCGGTAGCCATCCAGTGTGTTTCCTTTCCTTCGCCGCGACGCGGATATGTGTACCACATCCCCGGTCGAGTTCAACAGGCAGCCTGGCACCAACCGTGCCGCGCGAGCTTCCGGCGGCCAAACGGGGGCGCCCGGAGAGGCAGACGCACGCGGTCGCCCCGCGCTGGTAGGTTGTGCTCACCCACAGCATCACCACCGACGAGGAACCATGGACAACGCTCTGACCCCCCGCGAGATCCAGACCAGGATCCGCTCGGGCGCCTCGGTAGCCGATGTCGCCGAGGAGTCGGGCATGGACGCCGCCCGCATCGAGGCCTTCGCAGGGCCCGTCCTCGCCGAACGGGAGCACATCGCGGGCGCCGCGCAGGCAGCGACGGTCCGCCGCCGCGGCGAGACCGGCTCGCACCGCAAGCTCGGTGAGCTGATCACACAGCGCCTCCTGTCCCGGGGCATCGACCCGGAGGCCGTCACGTGGGACGCCTGGCGTCAGGTGGATCTCAAGTGGCGTGTCGCCGCCCGCCTGCAGGCCGACCCGGAACCAGAGTCACGCTCTGCCGAGTTCATCTTCGATCCGAAGGCGCGGTTCTCGATCGCCGACAACGAGGATGCCCGCTGGATGATCGGCGAGGAGTCCCGCGCCGGGTCGAGGCCCGAGGAGGAGATCACCGTCGATTTCCACGACGAGCTCGCCCTCGTGCGTGCCGTCACCCAGCCGGAACCGCCCGGCGACGAGGTGCCGAGCTCGGAGCTGATGCTGGACGGCAACGAGGACACCTCGCAGCTCGACCGGCTCTACGACATGCTGAGTGGGATCAGCGAGGACTCGGTGCGGATCTACACCGGGATCCTCGACCCCGTCGGCGACGACGAGGAGGAGGCCCCGGCACCGGGGTCCGAGCCCGCCGCCCGGCCGGAGCCCGATGAGGAGGCGGCACCGGGACACGACCCGGAGGCCGACGAGCCGACGGTGCAGGTCGAGGTAGACAAGGAGCCGACGCAGGAGGCCCTCGTGGACAGCGACGAGCCGAAGAAGGCCCCACGCCCCCGCAAGCGCCGCGCCTCGGTCCCGAGCTGGGACGAGATCATGTTCGGCGGGCCGACCAGCTGAGCTAGAAGTTCTCCGGATCGAACGGCAGGGGCTCCGGGTTCAGGGTCGCCTTGGCACGCACCGCGGTCATCCGGCGGCGGTGGTGCGCCCTGCAGAGCACCTCGTAGCGGACCTCGGACCCCGCGACCGTGTCCCCCACCACCACCTGGGTCCCCTCGGTGACCATCAGGCCGCCCACGGTGCGCGCGTTGTGCGTACCCCGCGCGCCGCACCAGCAGAGCGGTCCGATCGGCAGCGTCTCCATCCGGTCCGCGAGTTCGACAAGCCGCTGCGATCCGGGGAACAGGTGCGTGCGGAAGTCCGCGAGGATGCCGAACGCGTACACGTCCAGCTGGAGCTCGTCGACGATCCGGGCCAACTGGTCGACCTGCTCGGGGGTGTAGAACTGGGCCTCGTCGCACACGATGTAGTCGACGCGGCGCGCCTGGGTCAGCTCACCGATCACGTATCGCCAGAAGTCGAACTCCGCATCCACCTCCAGCGCGGCGACCTTGAGCCCGAGCCGCGACGTGATGACGCCGCTGCCCGAACGGTCCTGCGACGTGAAGACACGGCCTCGGCGGCCGTGGCTCGACTGCGTGTAGTCGAGCTGCAGGGCAAGTGTCGACTTGCCGCAGTCCATCGGGCCGGTGTGGAAGACGAGCTCAGCCACGTGGCTCCCTTCGTGAGATGAGATCCTGATACGCCTGCGCGTACTTCTCCGCTGTGCGCTCCGGCGCGAGATCCGGCAGCAACAAGGTCGACGCCTCGGCCATCGACCGGCGTCGGGCCGGGTCCATCAGCACCCGGAACCCTGACGCCATCGAGGCCACGTCCGGGCCGGTCAGCAGCGCGCTGTCGGGCGACAGACCCACCGTGAGCCGGTCGTCGCAGTACATGACCGGCAGGCCCGCAGACACGGCCTCGGCGATCACGAGCCCCTGGGAGTCGAAGCGGTGGGAGGCGAGAGCCAGCGCGTCGGCGTTGACGAGCTCGTAGGCGATCGCGTCCAGGCTGGAGAGATGGCCGCGGAAGTCGATGTTGTCCGCGCCCTTCGCGAGCCGTCTGAGCAGGTCCCGCTGGTCGCCGTCTCCGACGATGACCAGTTCGGCGCCCGGCAGATCGGCGCGTCGGAAGGCCCGCACGAGCACGTCGAGGCGCTTCTCCTTGGCAAGCCGGCCGATGGACAGGAACCGCACGCGGCCGTCGACCCTCTCTCGGCGGGCCCTCCCGACGGCGGCGAGCAGGTCGCGGTTGTAGCCGGTGGGGACCACGTAGCTGGGCAGGGGTTGGCCGGCCGCCTCGTCGATCAGGCCACGCATGAACGGGCTGGGCACGGCGTAGGCGTCCACGCGCTGCGCGATGCGCGCGAAGGAACGCCAGTCGGTGCGGGCGAAGAAGCCCCCTGTCTCGTGTCTGGCTGACGGCAGCCTGGTCGGTGGGACGATCTCCAGGGGCGCGGCCCGGCGCAGGAGCGGGAGGACGAGCGCCTGATAGCTCCAGGTGCCCAACACCGCGGCTTTGATGGCGCGGTGCGTGCCGGCGATGTTGGCGTGGAAGGTGTGCAGGTGCGGGATGTCCTGGAGGCGTGCGATGCGCGCGCCGAGGATCAGCGCGCCGCGCTCGGTCTGGCTGTGGACGACGTCGAACGCCGCGATGTCCGTGATCAGCCGCGCCCGGCGGGCGCTGCAGTGCAGGATACTGAGGTGCGCGGGCAGGCCCTCGATGTACATCGTCGGGCACTCGATGACCCTGGCCAGCCGCGGCTTCTGCAGGTGCCGGTCGGGGGCGATCAGCGACACGTGGTGGCCCAGTGCCGTCAGTTCCTCGATCTGGGTCTGCACCGACCGTCCGATGCCACCGGAGGACGGGAAGAAGTCGTCGATCATGAGCGCGATCCGCAGCCCACTCACGAAACGCCACCTGCCACCAGGAGCGGGACCTCCATCTCGTCCCGGGTCAGCGACCCGTGCATCCCGACCAGGCCGAACTCCTTGGGGGTGGCCCGGCTCATCACCGCGTGGTCCTCGGTCATCGCCGCCACGACGTCGCCGATGCGGGCCTGGCTACGGTCGCGGACCAGCGGCCCGAACCAGCCTGCCTCGATGGCCTCGTCGCGCAGCAGCACCTGGGCGCGCTCGCCGAGACACGAGCGCCAGGCAACCGCCAGGGCGCGCGCGTCGTCGCCGTAGACGTGGCGGAAACGCGGCTCGCCACCCACCGCGTCGTGCCCGACGAGCCTCGGTTCGTCCTCCAGCACGATGCGGGAGCTCTCCGGCACGTTGATCATGCCGTGGTCGCCCGTGACGAGCAGGCAGACGTCGTCGGGCAGCTGCCCGATCAGATGGTCCACGAGGTCGTCGACGGCGCCGAGCCTGTCGAGCCACTGCCAGGACCCGACGCCGAACCCGTGGCCGTCGTGGTCGAGCATCCGCTCGTAGGCGTACACCAGCCGGGCGCTCCGCAGCGCCTCGGTGATGCGGCCGGCGACGTGCTCGACGTCGCCCTCCCGCGTGACGGGGACCGGCGTGGCGCCGCGGAAGGCGAGGCGCGTGAGCGCGCTGCCGGAGAACCTGTCGAGGGTGACGGTCGCGGAGCCGATGCCCTCGGCCGCCAGCTGCTGGAAGACGGTCGGCACGGAGGCGAACGCGTCGACGTCGGCCGGCCCGCCCTCCCAGGTCAGCGCGTTGATGACGCGGTCCACGCTCGGCTCGCGGAAGCTGTAGCCCACGACGCCGTGCTCTCCCGGCGGCGCCCCGCAGCCCAGCGAGGTCAGCGAGGTCGCGGTGGTCGACGGCACCGAACACGTGAGCCGGTCGGCCCTTGCCTGCAGGGTGCCCATCGTCTCCGCATGGTCGGCGAACGCGGCGAGCTGGTGCCACCCGAGACCGTCGACGAGCAGCACCACGTATCGCGAGGCGTGCGGAAGCTGCAGCACGGGGTGGGCGCCCGTGATCCGAGCCTGGACGCTTCCCAGGACGTTGACGAGCGCGTGGTCGGCGTAGCGGGGCTCGATGAAGGAGCCGCCCATCAGCCGATCGCCCCCTGCAGTCTCAGCCCGAATCCGATCAGCTTGCGGGCGTTGTCACCGTCGGCCTGGGGACTCATCCGCACCGTGATGTCGTCGGGCTGGATGACTCCGGTGTAGCCGTGGTCGGCCTCGCAGCTCGGGTCCTCGCAGGCGGCGGGGCCGAGGTCGACGCGCCGGGCGGCACCCCACACGATCGACAGCCACGCCTCGTTCAGCCCAGTGAGGTTCTCCGGGTCGGTCAGCGAGCGGGTGAGCACGACCGAGTCGATCGCCCGCAGCGCGACGACCTCGGTCGTGGCAAGGGCCTCCTCGCGGGTCCCCTCCCCCTCGTCGATGTGGACGAGCAGGAGCTGCGTCGCGGTGCGGACCAGGACGGTGATGTGACGGTGCAGCTCGCGGCCGGCGAACGTCGCCTCGTGCTGCACGAGGTGGTCGAGGACCTCGCGGCCGCCGAGTCCCAGTTCGACCGACTCGGCGACGAGGTTCGGATAGAAGCCGCTCTGCGCGATCTCAGCGGCAAGATCAGCGGGCAGCTGGGACTGGTCGGGTCGGGTCACCGGTCCATCATGTCATGTCGCGGCTGGACTAGGTTAGGAGCCATGGCATCGCGACCCTTCATCGCCGCCCGTGTCGAGGACCGCTTCAACGGGCTGCTCGGCCGCGCCCTCGAGCGGCGCGGATGGCAGGAGTCGATCATCCCGTTCATCGGCTACGGGACCAGCGAGCAGCTGCGCATCCTGGCCCGCGTCGTGCTGCGCCCGTCGCAGGAACTCGGCATCGTCCAGGCTGCCAACGCCCTGCTGTGGCGCCGGGGCTGGCGCAACTTCATGAACGCCGCGAAGGTCGGTGCGAAGGTGACCGTCGTCATCGGCGACACGCACTTCCCCGTCACCGCGGACCGCGGCGGCTACATTGATGTGCGCATCGTCAACCCCGGGCTCGGGCCCGGCTGGCACGACGTCCAGCTCGTCGCCGGCGATGCGAGCGCCACGGCGCGGGTGCAGGTCATCGGGGACGACGTCACCTTCGGCATCGTCAGCGACATCGACGACACGATCCTGTCCACCTGGCTGCCGCGGCTCTTCATCGCCGCCTGGAACTCGCTGATCCTGACCGAGCAGGCCCGGCAGGCCGTTCCGGGCATGGCGCGCATGTATCAGAGGCTTCTCGCCGAGAACCCGGGCTCGCCCATCATCTACGTCTCCACCGGCGCCTGGAACACCTACCCCATGATCTCGCGCTTCATCGCCCGCCACGGCATCCCTGCCGGGGCGATGCTGCTGACCGACTGGGGACCCACCAACACGGGGTGGTTCCGCAGCGGCGTAGACCACAAACGCCGCTGCCTGCGCGAGCTCGCGCGGGACTTTCCCGACATTGCCTGGCTGCTCGTCGGCGACGACGGCCAGCGCGATCCGGACCTCTACGCGGAGTTCGCGGCGCTGCAGCCCCGCCATGTCCGGGCGCGCGCCATCCGCCAGCTCACTCCCGGCGAGCACGCCCTGGCGCACGGCCTGCCGATGGAGGTCCCCGATTCGGACAAGCAATGGGAGCCGGAGACGGCACCCGAGGTCCGGGCACCCGACGGGGACGGCCTCGCCGACCAGCTGGCCGAGATCCTCTGACGGCGCGATATCCTCACCCTCGCACCCGTCAACTGAACCGACACCAGGAGGCCGCTCGCATGGCGAAGCCCACGATCGACGATGACGCCCTCGAAGAGGAGAATATCCTCGACGTCGACGTCACGGCCGAGATGGAGGCCAGCTTCCTCGAGTACGCCTACTCGGTGATCTACTCCCGGGCACTCCCGGACGCCCGTGACGGCCTCAAACCTGTGCAGCGGCGCATCCTCTTCTCGATGGACGAGATGGGGATCCGCCCCGACCGGGGCCACGTCAAGTGCGCCCGCGTCGTGGGCCAGGTCATGGGCCTTCTCCACCCACACGGCGACGTGGCCATCTACGATGCGCTGGTGCGCATGGGTCAGCCGTGGGCGATGCGGCTCCCGCTGGTCGACGGGCACGGCAACTTCGGCTCGCTCGACGCCGGCCCGGCCGCCATGCGCTACACCGAGTGCCGGATGGGACCCGCGGCACTGGCCATGACAGCGGGCATCGACCAGGACACCGTCGACTTCAAGCCGAACTACGACGGCAAGGAGTCCGAACCGGCCGTCCTGCCCGCGGCCTTCCCCAACCTGCTGGTCAACGGCGCCACCGGCATCGCGGTGGGCATGGCGACCAACATCGCACCCCACAACCTCATCGAGGTGGTGGCGGCCCTGAAGCAGCTGCTGAAGGACCCGGGCATCGACCTCGACGCTCTCATGCGCCACATCCCCGGCCCCGACTTCCCGACGGGAGGCAAGATCGTCGGGCTCGACGGCATCCGCGACGCCTACGCGACGGGCCGGGGCAGCTTCCGGATCCGCGCCACCACGCGCATCGAGAAGGTGTCCCCGCGCCGGATGGGCATCATCGTCACCGAGCTGCCGTACATGGTCGGTCCGGAGAAGATCATCGAGCAGATCAAGAAGGGCGTCGATGACAAGAAGCTCACGGGCATCGCCGACGTCAAGGACCTTACCGACCTCAAGCACGGGACCCGGCTGATCATCGAGGTCAAGAACGGCATCAACCCGGAGGCATTGCTGCAGCAGCTCTACCGGGCGACCAAACTCGAGGACACCTTCGCCATCAACGCGGTCGCGCTCGTCGAGGGTCAGCCGCGCACCATGCCGCTCAAAGAGATGCTCGAGGTCTACCTGGCGCACCGCATCGAGGTCACCACCCGGCGAACCCGCCACCAGCTGACCCGGGCCGAGGACCGGCTGCACCTCGTGCGTGGCCTCATCACGGCCATCGCCGACATCGACGACGTCATCGCGATCATCCGCAGCTCCGCCGACGCCGGCGAGGCGCGCGAGCGCCTGATGGGCGCCTTCGACCTGACAGAGATCCAGGCGAACTACATCCTCGACATGCAGCTGCGCAGGCTGACCCGCTACTCGACGATCGAACTGGAGAAGGAGGCCGAGGAGCTCTCGACCACCATCGCCTCCCTGCGCCTGATCCTGGACGACGAGTCCGTGCTGCACCGGGTCGTCGGCGACGAGCTGACCCAGGTCTCCAGGCAGTTCGGCACCCCGCGCCGCACCATCCTGCTGGCCTCCGGCGGGGCCCCGGCCACCGCGGTCGGCCCACTCGAGGTGCCAGACGACCCCTGCTGGGTCCTGCTCAGCGGCACGGGACTCGTCGCGCGCACCGACTCCGCCGACCCGCTGCCCACGTCCGGCCGGTCCCGGCATGACGTCGTGGTGGCCAGCTGCCGCACCACGGCCCAGGCAGAGTTCGGCGTCGTCACCAACCTCGGGCGTCTGATCCGCTGCCGCGCGATCGAGCTGCCGACCGTCCCGCTGACCGCCACCGCGCCGTCCCTGCAGGGCGGCAGCCTGGCGCACGAGCTGTGGCCGCTGGCGAAGAACGAGCGCCCGCTGGGGCTCGTGCCGCTCACCGAGGACGCGCCCGGCCTCGTGCTCGGCACCCGCCTCGGCGTGGTCAAGCGCGTCAACAACGAGGTCCTTGCGAAGGATGCCTGGGACGTCATCAGGCTCGAGGACGGAGACGAGGTCGTCGGCGCGATGGCCGACGACGAGGCCGCCGATCTGGCCTTCGTCACCAGCGACGCCCAGCTCCTGCACTTCCCCGCCTCCGCAGTGCGCCCGCAGGGCCGCGCCGGCGGCGGCGTCGCGGGCATCAAGCTCGCCGCCAAGGCGAAGGTCATCTGGTTCGGCACCACACACCCGGATCTGGACGACGTCGTGACGGTCTCCGGCTCCGCGGACGCCCTGCCGGGCACCGAGGCCGGGACTGCGAAGGTCACCCCCCTCGCCGAGTACCCGGCGAAGGGCAGGGCCACGGGTGGCGTGCGCTGCCACCGGTTCCTGAAGGGCGAGGGGGCGCTGCTGATCGCGGCCATCGGGCCGCGCCCGCTGGTGGCCGCGGCCGCCAGCGGCTCGGCCGTCGACCTGCCCGCCGTCGACCCCCGCCGCGACGGCTCAGGCGTCGCGCTGGCCCAGCCCGTGACGATGATCGCCGGGCGCATCGGCGACCAGGCAGCGGCGGCCCCGGCCGGCCGAGATGACGCCAACGGGGACGGCGAGTCGGCGGTAGAGTCCCTGTTCTAGGACCACTGACAGGAGCTCACCATGGCCTTTGACGACCTGCTTGAGGCAAACGAGCGCTACGCCGCCGATTTCCACGACGGATTCTTCGACGGCGTCGCCAAGGCAGGCGTGGCCATGGTCACCTGCATGGATTCACGCATCGAGCCGCTCGCGATGCTCGGCCTGCACCTGGGAGACGCCAAGATCCTGCGGACGCCGGGCAGTCGCGTCACCACCTCGACGCTGACCGGATGCGTGCTGAGCGTCCAGCTACTGCAGGTCACGCGCATCATGATCGTGCCGCACACCCGCTGCGCCATGGCCTCCGGCACCGACGCCGACATCCGCCGTCGGATCGCCGAGCGCACCGGGGAGGACACCAGCTGGATCGACTTCGGCGCGAACCCGGACCAGATGGGCCGGCTCCACGAGGACGTCGACCGGGTCCGCAGCCACCCCCTGATCCGCGGCGAAGCCGAGGTCGGAGGCTTCGTCTACGACGTCGACAGCGGCCTGCTCCGTCAGGTCATCTGAACCGGCTCAGCCGAAGATCGCCCGGTGAGCCCCGCGGATGTGGGCCTCACAGCGCTCGGTCGCCAGTCGGCCGTCCCGCATCCTCAGCGCCTCAAGGATGCCCGCATGTTCCTCGTTGAGACGGGTCCGCAGAGGCTCCCAGTCGCTCTCGCGTTCCCCCTCGAGGATGCGTGCCTCCACCGCCTCCCGGATCGCGATGGTCAGGTCGCGGACAAGGCGGTTCGCGCCAAGGAGCGCGATGGTGACATGGAAGCGGGTGTCGAGCTCATTGAACTCCTCCACGCCTTCCGTGGATTGCATTTCCGCAACAATCTCCTGCAGTAATCTGACGCCGTCGTCGTCAATGGAGTGGGCCGCCGCCTCGGCCGCGGCCCGCTCGAGAACCACGCGCGTCGACGTCACCTCGTCGAACGAGATGGCCCCCAGAGCGACGTGGAGGCGCAGCACGCGAGCGAGCGCGACGCCCTGGCCGGTTGCCACCCGCGTGCCCCCTCGCGGCCCCGTCTGTGACGTGACTACGCCCTGAGCCTGCAGAACCTTGATCGCCTCGCGCACCGCGGACCGGCTCGCACCGAGCTGCGAAGCGAGCTCACGCTCATTGGGGAGGCGTTCCCCCGGGGCCACGTTGCCCTCCAGGATCTCCCCCGTCAGATAGTCAAGGGCGGATTCAAAACCGCCGACACTCACTGTCATGGAACTCATTGTGACGGCAATCCGGGAGATTTGGAACAATTATGTCGGGGCTGGTCTGACCAGATGGAAGTCGCCTGTTATCTTGGTGCGGCAGGCCAACGACGGCCGGTGAACTGACGTTTTCGACAACGGAGTCCTTACATGTACCAACCTGAACTAGCGCCTCTCGGGAGCCTGGCGCTGTCGGCCCTGGTGGCGCTCCTGCCACTCGTGGTGATGTTCCTCACCCTCGGCGGCCTGAAGTGGAAGGCCCACTGGGCCGGCCTCGCCTCGCTGCTGACCGCAATCATCGTGGCCGTGGCCGCTTTCAACATGCCCGTGGGTCTCGCACTCCTGTCGGGCGCAGAGGGTGCCGTCTACGGCCTGTTCCCCATCACCTGGATCGTGCTGACCGCCATCTGGCTGTATCAGGTGACCGTCGTCAGCGGCCGCTTCGAGGATCTGCGAGCCACCTTCGGCCTCATCTCCGATGATCCGCGCATCCTCGCGATCCTGATCGCCTTCTGCTTCGGCGGCCTGATGGAGGCCCTTGCCGGCTTCGGCGCACCCGTCGCCATCACCGGCGTCATGCTGATGTCGATCGGCTTCTCCCCCGTCCGCGCCGCCATGGTCGTCCTGCTGGCCAACACCGCCCCCGTCGCCTTCGGCGCCGTCGGCACCCCGATCATCACCGCCGGCGGTCTGACCGGCCTCGATTACCACACCATCGGCGCCTACGTCGGCCACCAGTCCCCGGTGCTCGCGCTGTTCGTCCCCTGCCTGCTCGTGCTGCTCGCCGACGGCAAGAAGGGCCTGAAGCAGACCTGGCCGGCCGCCGTCGTGATCGGCGTCTCCTTCGCGATCGCCCAGTGGCTGTCGGCCACCTACTTCTCCACCGAGCTGACCGACATCGTCGCCTCGCTGACCGCACTGGCCGTCGGCGTCGTGTTCCTCCGCTTCTGGAAGCCGCAGGGCGGTGCCGAGGCGCTGCAGCGCATGGCGGTGGAGCGGGAGAACTCCAAGGTCGCCGACGCTGTCGAGCCCGCGCACGTGGGGCACGCCCCCGCGGGCGCCCTCACCACTGGTCGTATCTTCATGGCCCTGGTCCCCTACCTGCTGGTCATCCTGATCTTCACCGTCGCCAAGCTCGTCGGCCCCGTCAAGGCCTTCCTCGCCAGCACGGACCTCAAGATCCACTGGCCCGGCCTCTACGGCAACCTCCTGAAGGACGGCGAGCCGTCGACCTCGGCGATCTACACCTTCGGCTGGCTGTCGAGCCCCGGCACCCTGCTGGTCATCACGGCCATCCTGGTCGGCATCATCTACCGCGTCTCCTTCAAGAACATGGTCGGCGAGCTGTGGGCCGTCATGCACAAGATGCGCTGGTCGGCACTCACCATCGCCTCCGTGCTCGCCCTGGCCTACGTGATGAACCTGTCCGGCCAGACCACCACCATCGGCTACTGGGTCGCCGGCATCGGCGCCGCGTTCGCGTTCCTCTCACCGATCCTCGGCTGGATCGGCACCGCGGTCACGGGCTCGGACACCTCGGCCAACGCGCTGTTCGCCACCCTGCAGCAGACCACGGCCAACAAGATCGGCGTCGACGAGTACCTCCTCGTGGCCGCCAACACCTCCGGCGGCGTGGTCGGCAAGATGATCTCCCCCCAGAACCTGGCCATCGCCTGCTCCGCCGTCGGCCTGGTCGGCGCCGAGTCGCTGCTCTTCCGCAAGGTCGTCCTCTGGAGCCTCGGGCTGCTCCTGGTGCTGTGCATCCTCATCGGACTGCAGTCCACCCCGGTGCTCTCCTGGATGCTCCCGGTCCGCTGAGTCAAGTAAAGGAGTAAACCATGGCACCCCTCACCGGAGCCAAGGTGGCCCTGTTCGCCACCTGCATCACCGACACTGTCAAGCCGAGCGTGCCCATCGCGACGGTCAAGCTGCTCGAGCGGCTCGGCTGCCGGGTGGAGTACCCCGCGAAGCAGACCTGCTGCGGTCAGATCATGACGAACACGGGCTACTTCGACGAGGCGGTCCCGACGGTGCGTAACTTTGTCGAGACCTTCGGCGAGTACGACTACATCGTCGCCCCCTCGGGCTCCTGTGTGGGGTCCGTGCGGGACCAGCACACGATGCTGGCCCGCCACGCCGGCGACGCCGGCCTCGAGAAGGAGGCCGGCGCCGTCGCGGCGCGCACCTACGAGCTCACCGAGTTCATCGTCGACGTGCTCGGCGTGACCGACGTCGGCGCCTACTTCCCGCACAAGGTGACCTACCACCCCTCGTGCCACGGCCTGCGCATCACCCGCGTGGGTGACCGGCCAGAGCGGCTGCTGAGCGCGGTCGAGGGGATCGAGCTGGTCGACCTCCCCGACGCGAGGTCTTGCTGCGGGTTCGGCGGCACCTTCTCGGTCAAGAACTCGGACGTCTCCATCGCGATGGCCACGGACAAGGCCAACAACGCCGTGTCCACCGGCGCCGAGTACATCACCGGCGGCGACCACGCCTGCCTGATGAACATCGGCGGCGTGGCCCACCGCAACGGCCAGCACATCACCCCGATCCACCTGGTCGAGATCCTGGCAGCCACGAAGGAGGACGCGCGATGACCGCCACACCCACCCGCCGCACGCCGGAGCCCGGCTCCTGGCTCGGCATCCCGGCCTTCCCCAAGGCCGCCCCCGGCGAGCTCGCCAACGAGACGCAGCGCAGGAACCTGCGGCACGCCACGACTACCATCCGGGCCAAGCGCGTCGTGCGCGCCTCCGAGGTCCCCAACTGGGAGGAGCTTCGCACCGCGGGCGCCCAGATCAAGGACCGCGTCGGTCGGCACCTGGACGAGTACCTCGTGCAGGCCGAGGAGGCCATGACGAAGGCGGGCATCACGGTCCACTGGGCCCGCGACGCCGCCGACGCCAACCAGATCGTCGCCGAGATCGCCAAGGCGAAGGGCGTCGACGAGGTCGTCAAGATCAAGTCGATGGTCACGCAGGAGATCGACCTCAACGAGGCCCTCGAGGCCGAGGGCATCGCGGCCTGGGAGACCGACCTGGCCGAGCTGATTGTCCAGCTGGGCCACGACCTGCCGAGCCACATCCTCGTCCCCGCGATCCACCGCAACCGTGACGAGGTGCAGGACATCTTCACCCGCGAGATGGGCCTGTACGGCACCCCCGCCCCCGAGGGCATCTCGAACAACCCGGAGGAGCTCGCCGCCGCGGCCCGCGTCCACCTTCGCGAGAAGTTCCTCCGCGCGAAGATGGCCGTGTCCGGCGGCAACTTCATCGTCGCCGAGACCGGCACCCTGGTGATCGTCGAGTCCGAGGGCAACGGCCGCATGTGCCTGACGCTGCCCGAGACGCTCGTCTCGGTCGTCGGCATCGAGAAGCTCGTCCCCACCCTGGAGGACCTGGAGGTCTTCCTCAAGCTGCTGCCCCGCAGCTCGACCGGCGAGCGGATGAACCCGTACACCTCCATGTGGACGGGCGTCACCGAGGGCGACGGTCCTCAGGACCTGCATGTGATCCTGCTCGACAACGGCCGCAGCAACGTGCTGAGCGACCCCGAGGGCCGCGCCGCGCTGCGCTGCATCCGGTGCTCCGCGTGCCTCAACATCTGCCCGGTGTACGAGCGCGTCGGCGGCCACGCCTACGGCAACCCGTACCCCGGCCCGATCGGCGCGATCCTCGGCCCGCAGCTGCGCGGCATGGAGGACGAGCGCGACCGCGCGCTCCCCTTCGCGTCGTCGCTGTGCGGTGCCTGCAACGAGGTGTGCCCCGTGCGGATCCCGTTCACCGACATCCTCGTGCACCTGCGCCACAAGGTCGTCGAGTACAAGACGGCCAAGCACCCCACGGTCGAGCAGGGGATCATGAAGGGCGCCGGCTGGGTGATGGCCGACGGCAGCCACCTGGCGACCGTCCAGGCGGGCGAGCGCATCGGAGGCCGCGTCTTCCGCGGCAAGTGGCTGGGCCCCATGGGCCCGATCCCTATCGCCAAGGAATGGTTGAAGGGCCGCGACCTGGAGCCGCTGCCCACCCAGAACTTCCGCCAGTGGTGGAAGAAGAACCGCGAAGGAGGGCAGCGATGAGCGCCCGCGATGAGGTGCTGGCCCGGGTCCGCCGAGCCACCGCCGACGTGACCGAGAAGGACCCGGACAGGGACGTACCCGTCGACTGGGCCTATGGCCAGCCCCTGGCCACGCCCGACGTGCTCGAGGACTTCGTCGAGAAGGTCGAGGACTACAAGGCGGCCGTGCGTCGCGTGAAGGCCGACGCGGTGCCCGCCACCATCGTGGAGGCCATGCAGGCCCTCGACACGACGAGCGTCGTGCTCCCCGCCGGGCTGCCGACCGAGTGGATCGCGGCGGTCGAGGCGGCGGGCATCGTGACACACGGCGACGAGCCGCAGCTCACGCACGCCCAGCTCAACACGATCGACGCCGTGCTGACGACCACCGCCGTCGGCATGGCCGACTCCGGCACGATCGCGCTCGACCACGGAGTCGGCCAGGGCCGCCGCGCCCTGTCCCTGCTGCCGGACCGTCACATCTGCGTGATCCGGGCCGATCAGGTCGTCAGCGACGTGCCCGAGGGCATCGCCCGCCTGGCGCCGGCCATCCGGGCAGGTAGCCCGGTGACCTGGCTCTCCGGCGGCTCAGCGACCTCGGATATCGAGCTCAGCCGTGTCGAGGGTGTCCACGGGCCCCGCCACCTGTCGGTGATCCTCGTCGAGGACTGACCGTCGACCACCACGACCGCCATAGGCCCCCGGCACCCGTCTACACGGGTGCCGGGGGCCTATGGGCTGATCGAGCGTCGGTGCTCAGGCGTCGATCCGCTCGGCGTCCAGCTGGTAGGCGCCCTCGATGATGAACTCCTTGCGGGGGGCGACGTCGTTGCCCATCAGCATCTCGAAGACCCGCTCCGCCGCGAGCGCGTCGTCGACGGTCAGCCGCCTGAGCGTGCGATGCTTCGGGCTCATCGTGGTGTCGGCCAGCTGGTGCGCGTCCATCTCGCCGAGGCCCTTGTAGCGCTGCGGCTCCTTGAACCTGGTGCCCCGCCTCGTCAGCTCGGCCAACTTGCGCTGGTACTCGGCGTCCGAGTACGTGTAGATGTACTTCTCCTGGCCCTTGCGTGGGTTCGTCAGCTCGAAGCGGTGCAGCGGCGGGACGGCGGAGTAGACGCGCCCGGCCTCCACCATCGGCCGCATGTAGCGGAAGAACAGGGTGGCAAGCAGGCAGCGGATGTGCGCGCCGTCGGAGTCGGCGTCGGCCATGAAGATGATCTTGCCGTAGCGCGCGTTGTCCACGTCGAACGTGCGGCCGGATCCGGCGCCGACCACCTGGATGATCGCGGCGCACTCGGCGTTCTTCAACATGTCGCCGACGGAGGCCTTCTGCACGTTGAGGATCTTGCCGCGGATGGGCAGCAGCGCCTGGTGCTCGGAGTCCCGTGCGACGTTGGCCGTCCCGAGTGCGGAGTCGCCCTCGACGATGAACAGCTCGGTCAGGTCGACGTTGTTGGAGCGGCAGTCCTTGAGCTTCGGAGGCAGCGTGGAGCTCTCCAGCGCGTTCTTGCGGCGCTGGTTCTCCTTGTGGTTGCGGGCCTGCACGCGGGTGCGCGCGGCGCCGACGACCTTCTCCTGCAGCTGGCGCGCCACCGCCTTCGTCTTCGGGGCGTTCATGAAGGCCGTCAGCTCGGACTCGACGATACGCGCGACGATCGCGCGGACGGGGGGCGTGCCCAGCACCTCCTTCGTCTGGCCCTCGAACTGGGGCTCGGCCAGCCGGACGGTCACCACGGCCGTGATGCCCTCGAGGCAGTCCTCCTTGATGACCTCCTCGCCGGCCTTGAGCAGGCCGCGGGTGCCCTCGAAGGACTTCACGATGGCCTTGGTCAGGCCGCGCTCGAAGCCCGTGACGTGCGTGCCGCCCTTGGGGGTGGCGATGATGTTGACGAAACTGCGCACGACTGTGTCGTAACCGGTTCCCCAGCGCACCGCGATGTCGACCTCGAGCTGCCGCTCGACGTCGGTCGCGGTCATGGCGCCGGCGTCGTCGAGCATCGGAACGGTCTCGACGAACGAGTCGGTGCCCTGCAGCCGGATGATGTCGGTCAGCGGCGCATCCGCGGCCAGAAAGTCGGCGAACTCGGCGATGCCGCCCTCGTGCAGGAAGGACTCGGTGGCCGCCTCGTCGCCGCGCGCGTCGGTCACCTCAAGCTCGAGCCCGGGCACCAGGAAGGACGTCTGGCGGGCCCTGTCGTGCAGCTGCGTCACCGACAGCTGCGCATCGGTGAGGAAGATCTGCCGGTCCGGCCAGTAGGTGACCCGCGTTCCGGTGACCGCCCTGCTGCGGACGCGGCCCACCTTCCGCAGCCCGCCGCCGGGGGTGAAGGGTGCGTCCGGGCCCTCGCCGTCGAAGACGCCGGGGGTGCCGCGGCGGAAACTCATCGCCCAGGTGGCGCCGTCCCGGTCGACCTCGACGTCGAGCCGCGAGCTGAGCGCGTTGACCACGGAGGCGCCCACGCCGTGCAGGCCGCCGGTGGCGTTGTAGGACGAGTTCCCGAACTTGCCTCCGGCGTGCAGCTTGGTGAAGACCACCTCCACGCCGCTCAGCCCGGTGCGCGGCTCGGTGTCCACCGGGATGCCGCGTGCCTTGTCGACGACGGTGATGGAACCGTCGTGGTTGAGCGAGACCGCGATGCGGGTGCCGAAGCCGGACAGTGCCTCGTCGACCGCGTTGTCGATGATCTCCCAGAGGCAGTGCATGAGGCCGCGCGTGTCCGTCGAGCCGATGTACATGGCCGGGCGCTTGCGCACGGCCTCGAGTCCTTCGAGAACCAGGAGGTTCTTGGCCTCGTAGTCGCGCGAGTGGGTCTGCTTGGCGGTCGGGGTCTGCACCGCGCCAGATTACCGTGGCTCCCCGCGTCGCGCACCGAAGCCCTTGGGCGCGGCGCTAGGATCGGGGCTCAGTCCGGCGGAGACTGGTCGCGGAGCAAGACGGGAACAAACCGTGACCGGCATTCGTTGCACACTGTGACAACAACACCGATGGGAGGCGACCATGACCGAACTAGCTGCGGATCCTACTCTGACCGCTATCGATCGTTGTGACCGATGCGGCGCCCAGGCCTACCTTCGTGTCTTCCTACGTTCAGGCGGCGAGCTGCTCTTCTGCGCTCACCACGCTGCCGCGCACCGCGAGAAGCTCGTGGAGGTGGCGGCGCGGATTCAGGACGAGACCAGCAGGCTCAGCGACCGCTGAGCCACTGCTCGATCAGCGAGCGCGCGATCGAGGCCCGCTGAGGCAGGACAACTTCATCCGATTCGACGGCGGCGACGAGCTCCTCCCTGGTGTAGAAGGCACCGGTTGCGATCTCGTCGCCGTCGACCGTTATCCGGGAGTCCACGGTGCGCCCGACGAACCCCAGCATCAGCGAGCGGGGCAGCGGCCACGGCTGCGAACTGATGTAGCGCACCGAGTCGAGCGTGATGCCCACCTCCTCCTGCGCCTCGCGGAAGCAGGCCTGCTCAGCGGACTCCCCCGCCTCGATGAAGCCCGCGACGATGGACACCCGGCTCGCCTCCCACGCCACGTTGTGCGCCAGCAGCAGCCGGTCGTCCGGGTCGGTGATGGCGATGATGATGCAGGGGTCCGTGCGCGCGAAGGCGAGCTCCCCGCAGTGCGTGCATCGTCGGCTGGCCCCGGCCTGGTGGGTCATGGTGGCGGCGCCGCACCGCTCGCAGGCGGGCGCGCTGCCGTGCCAGCGGCCCAGCGCCACCGCCGACGCCAGGACGTCCTGGTCGGCGGCCGCCGCCTGCCTCCACCCGATAGACTCGCCGACGATCCGATCCACGGGTCGGGCGAACCACACGTGGTCGCGGGCGCGACCCAGCAGGATGTCGGACGGCCGACGCCGACCCGGCGCGGCCAGGGGTTCGGGGATGCCGTCGGCGGCGGCGATGCGCCCCTCCGGATCGACCCGCAGCACCAGGGCCCCGCGCCAGGCCCCGTCCAGGTCCGCCTCGCCGCGCTCCAGCGGCATCCGGTCAAGGGTCGAGGGGTCTGTCCACTGGGTCACGTCTGCACTCCCGCTGCGATGGCGTCGTCGATCAGGCTGGCAGGGGCGTCGATGAGGCGCAGCCGGTCCTGTGCCACATGGTAGAACCCCGCACCCACCCGCGAGGGGTCGACGCCGCGGGCCTCGGCCCAGGCCTGCCGGTAGACGGCGAGCTGCAGGGGATCGGCCTCCGCCCCTGAGGTCTTCCAGTCGATCACGAGATAGGCGTACCCCTCTGCGGCGCCGTCGTAGACCGCGTCGATCCTGCCGCGCAGCACCACCCCGGAGCGGTGCATCAGGAACGGCACCTCGACGCCGATCGGCACCCGGTCGGCGAACCGCCCCTGCTCGAAGGCCTCGATGAGCCTCCGCAGTCCCGGCGGGGCAGGGGCGTTGTCCGGCACCAGCTCCTCGAGGGATGCGGGCAGCTCGAACCGCTCCTGGAGCCACGCGTGGAAGCGGGTGCCCACCCGGGCCGCGGTCGACGGGCGCCGTGGCATCCTTCTCAGCAGCGAGTCGACGAACTCGTCCGGGTCGCTGCGCAGCGCCATCAGAGCGGTGGCCGACAGCCCGTCGGGCAGCTCGATCCGGCGCTGGCCACGCTCCTGCAGCAGAGCGGTCAGGTGCCGGGCCGTGTCGTCCCAGGCGGCGACCTTCTCCGCGTCGGACGGGTCGAGGAGCCCGGACCGCCAGACCCAGGCGTCGCGCTCCTCGGGCTCGGCAGGCAGCGCAGCGGCCTCCGCCACCAGCTTCGCCGCCTCGCGCCGTACCGCGAGCCGCTCCTGACTGAGCTCCTCCGGCCAGGCCGCGCGCACCGGCTCGGCAGGGATGGGGTTGGAGTCGGAGCCTCTGGTCGCGTGGTCCTCGTAGCGGCCGCGCGCCTCCGCGGCCTCCCGGATGACGGCGAAGTAGGGCGACTCGTCACGCGGCCGCGCGGTGCCGGGCGTCCAGATGTGGGTGGTGCCGACCAGCAGCGACTTGGCGCGGGTGGCGGCCACGTAGGCGAGCCGGTCCTCCGAGAGCCGGTGCTCCGCGGCCAACGCGGCGCGGAACTCGGCGAGCCCGGCCTTCGTGTAGTCGGCCAGCTGCGGGATCGAGTCCGCGTCGCCGCGCAGCGGCGAGGGCAGCGACTCGGCGCGCTGCGGCCACACCCCCGAGCGCGGCTGCGAGGGGAACACCTTGTCGGCGAGGGACGGCAGGTAGACGGTGTCCCACTCGAGGCCCTTGGCACGGTGCACCGTCATCAGCTTGACGGAGTCCTCCGAGGTGACGACCGCCTGCATCAGCCCCTCGCCGTGCTCCTCCTCCGCGTCGAGGTAGGCAAGCAGCCCGCTGAGCGACCCGTCCCCGTCGACGTCGACGTAGGTGGACACCTCGTCGACGAAGCGCGCCACCTGGTTCAGCGCGCTGCCCGTGGACAGGAGTTCCGCCTCGAGGCCGAGGACCGCGACGACGCGCGTCACGAGGTCCGCCACCGGGTCGCCGGCGTGCCTCCTCAGCCCCGAGATCTCCGCGTGGAAGCGGGCGATCCGCCGCCTGGCCTCCGGGCTCAGCGGTGCGTCGCCCGGGTCGGCGACGGCGTCGAGCAGGCACGGCCTCTCCCCCGGGTCCGTGTGGGTCACGGTCGCGGCGAGCTCGGCGTCGAAGTCCCACAACGGCGCCTCCGCCGCGTCGGCCGCCAGCTCACGGGACCGTCTTCCCAGCGCCTCCAGGTCCTTCAGCCCGATGGACCAGCGCGGTCCGGTGAGCAGCGCGGCGACGTCGGGATTGGCCGTCACGTCGTCGAGGATGCGCAGCGTGGACACGATGGGCGCGATCTCGGGCAGCGTCAGCAGCCCCCCGAGGCCGACGATCTCAACCGGCACCCCCGAGTCGCGCAGTGCGGTGAAGACCGGCGTGAGGGTGGCGTTGCGCCGCACGAGCACCGCCTGCTCCCGCCACTGGGTGCCCTCGTCGTGACGGGCGACGATGCGGCCGGTCAGCCAGGCGACCTCGTCGGGGGCGGTGTCGAACGTGGCTGCGCACACCTCGCCGGCCTGCGCGCCGACGGGCGCGATCAGGGAGACGCCATCCTCGCCGGGGGCGGCATGCAGGCCCGCTGCCAGTGCGTTGCCGACGTCGAGGATCCGCTGCCCACTGCGGCGGTTGACGCTCAGCGTGAAGCGCCCCGCGGGCGCGCCGTCGGACTTCGGGAACTGGTGGGGGAACTCCAGGATGTTGCCGGCGGCCGCACCGCGCCAGCCGTAGATCGCCTGGTACGGGTCTCCGACGGCCGTGACGGGGAAGCCTGCGCTCCCGGACGCGCCGCCGAACAGCTCACGCAGCAGGATCGCCTGCGCCGACGACGTGTCCTGGTACTCGTCGAGCAGCACCACCTTGAAACGGTGACGCAGCTCGCGGCCCACGTCCGGGACGCGGCCCACCAGCCGGACGGCCTCCCGGAGCTGGTCGGCGAACTCCACGACGCCCAGCGACTGCTTGAGCCGCTGGTAGTCAGCGACGAGGTCAAGCAGCTCCAGGCGTTCGTCGGTGGCGGCGAGCGCGTCCCGGACGTCCTTGTAGGGGCTGCCGCGCCACAGCGGCGCCGCCTCGAACCGCGCCCGCGCCGTCTCCGAGAACGCCCGCACGTCCTCGATCCCGACGAGGTGCGACTGCAGCTCGGCGTCGAGCGCGAGCACCCGCTCCGGGATGTTGTGGTGGCTCAGCCGGCTGATGCGGTGGAAGGGGCCGGGGGCGTTGGCGACGACGCGGGCGGCGAGGCGGTAGCGGCTGGCGCCGGTGACCATGACCGGGTCGCGGTCGAGCCCGATGCGCAGGCCGAACTCGCTCACGAGCCGGGCCGCGAAGGAGTCGTAGGTCATCACGAGCTCGGCCCCCTCGCCCTCCTTGTCGACGAGCACGCCCGCGCGGTCCAGCGCGGCCGAGACGCGGCCGCCCAGCTCCGCGGCCGCCTTGCGGGTGAAGGTCAGACCGAGCACCTCCCCGGGCAGCACCTGCCCGGTGCCGACCAGCCAGACGACGCGCGCGGCCATCACCGTGGTCTTGCCGCTGCCGGCGCCCGCGATGATCACGGCCGGCTCCAGCGGTGCGCAGATGGCGGTCAGCTGCTCGTCGGAGAAGGGGATCTCCAGCGCCTCGACCAGCTGGGCCGGGGTCTCGATCCGGACGCTGCGGGTCATCGGCTGGTCTCCGTCCTGAGTGCCGGGCAGGTGTCGGTGAACTGGCAGAAGCGGCACGACCCGCACTCGACGGCCTGGAACTCGCCGGAGCGCAGGACGCCGACGGCGGTGGCGATCCGGTCGTGCACCCAGGTGGGTCCCTCCTTGAGGTCCTCGCCCTTGAGCGCCGGGGCCTCGTCGATGCTGGGCTGGCTGACCAGCCCGGGGAAGGTGTCCCCGGCGCGCAGGAAGGCCAACGCGGGGGGCGCGACGCGCCGCTGCCCCGGCGCGACGTCGTCGAAGGCGCCGAGGCTCGCGGCCAGCTGGTAGACGCCCAGCTGGGCATGGTCGGCGACCTCCGCGGCCTTGAGCGCCCTGCGGCCGGTCTTGAGGTCGACGATCCTGAGCCGGCCCTCGGCGTCGCGTTCCAGGCGGTCGACCGTGCCGACGAGCACCACATCGGTGTCCGCGACGCGCAGGCCCACGCGGAACTCCTTCTCGACGGCCAACAGCTCCTCCGAACCGGACGACTGGTAGTGGGCGAACCGGTCGATGGCGGCGTCGATCTCGACCTTCTCCGTGGCGGACAGCCACTCGGTCTCGAAGCCGATCCGGTCCCAGACCTCGTCGAGATGTCGGTGCATCTCCTCGGCGTCCATGCCCTCGCGGCCGGCCTGGCTGGCGATCAGGTGCACGACGTCGCCGACGGAGGCCCTGGACTGCCGCGTGCCCTCCGCCTGCGCCCGCCTGGCAAGGAACCAGCGCCGTGGGCACTCGAGCAGCGCCTCGAGCGACGAGCCGGTGATGGTGACGGGCCCGTCGAGCGCCGGCGGCTGCGACGTGAGGTCGCCGGTGGCCCACCACGCGGCGGGATGCGCGCCGGGGAAGCCGGGCCCGCCGTCGGGCGTCGTGACGCGCGTGAGGTCGGCCAGCCGGAGCGCGGCGGCCCTCCTCAGCGACGGTGACGCGGACTCGTCGGCGAGCGTGCGACGCAGGTCGCCGACGAGCGAGGCGGGCGACAGGAGCAGGTCGGGTCGGCCGTGGACCCGGGTCACGCCGCGGCCGAGCTCGGCGAGGAAACGCGAGGGACGGCCGCCCTCCCCGTCGATGCCCTGCACGGCGCTGACGCTCAGCCCGCTGCGGGCGCGCGAGCAGGCGACGAGGAACAGCTGCCGTTCGGAGCGCAGGTGCGCCAGCGGGTCGGGCGGCTCCAGGACATCGGCCGTGATGCGTTGCGCGTCCAGCAGCAGCCCGCCTCGCGACGAGCGTGGCCACTGGCCCTCCTGCACGCCGATGACCCAGACCCGCTCCCATTCGAGGCCGCGGGTCCGGTGGGCTGTCACCACGCGCACGCCGCGCGACTCGGGGCTCAGTTCCCGGCCCGTGTCTGCCGGGATCTCCTGCGCCGAGACCTCGCCCAGGAAGGTCTGGGCCCCGGCGGACCCGCGGAGGTCGTCCGCACGCGCGGCCGTCTCGAACAGCTCGACGAGGGCGTCGAGATCCGCGCCGGCCCGGCGGCTGCCGCGCAGCGCCTGGCCGCGCAGCTGCTCCGGCCACCCGGTGCCGTCCCACAGCTCCCACAGGGCCACCTGCACCTCGGCGCCGTCCGCCAGCATCTTCGCTGCGCGGCCGAGCAGCGCGGCGAGGTCGCGGACCCGCCCCGCCGCATCCGACTCGTCGCCGGCGAGCAGCTGCGGCTCGGCCAGTGCCCGGGTGACCAGCGCCGCCGAGGTACCAAGCCCCGGATGGGCCCGCAGCAGCGCGCGGCCGAGCTGCCGCTGCGCTACGCCGTCGAGGCCCGCCAACGGGGACGCCAGGAGCTGCCTCGCCTCCTCCTGGCCCGGGGTCGCGCCGCGGGCGGCCACGCCGAGGGCGAGCAGCAGGATCGCGACCGCTGGCTGCTCCGCCAGCGCGATCTCGTCGCCGGACACGTCTACCGGGATGCCGAGGCGGACGAGCTCCCGCGCCACGAGGCTGAGCTGGGCCCGTCCGGCCCGGGTCACGACGGCGAGGTCCCGCCATTGCAGCCCCCCGCGCGTCACGGCCTCACGGAGCTCCGCCGCGACGTGGGCCAGCTCGGCCGAGCCGTCGTCGAAGACCCGCACGTCGACGGTGCCGCCGGCCCGGGCCGGGCCGGGGGCCGGGGCCGCGTCGCGCGCCCCCAGCCGCGTGCCGAGGCTGGCCAGTGCCACGCCCAGTTCCTCGCCGAGTCGGAAGCCGTCCGTCAGCGTCAGGACCTCGGCGTCGGTGGCCCTGGCCAGATCCCGCAGCGCGGTGGCCGATGCCCCGCGGTACCAGCCGATGGACTGGTGCGGGTCCCCCAGCGCGAGCACGGGGACACCCGCCCGTGCGACGTCGGCGATGAGCGCTCCCTGCGACGGGTCCAGCTCCTGCGCGTCGTCGACGATCACCTCGTCGAAGGACGCGCGCACGGCGTCGGCCACCTGCGGCTCCTGCAGGAGCAGTCGGGTGCGGTAGACCAGCTCGGCGTAGTCCAGATGCCCGGAGAAGTCGCCGACGACGAGGTACTCCTCCATGAACGCGGCCGCTGCCATGAAACCCTCGTCGCCGGCCTCGGACCCGAGGCGGGCGAGGATCTCCGCGTCGAGGTTGAGCTGCCGGGTGCGGGCGAGCACGTCGCGCAGCTGCCGGGCGAAGGCCCGGGTCCCGACCGCGGCGCGCAGCCCCTCCGGCCACGCGGTGGGGTTCATGCCGGCCAGCAGCTCACGGATGCGCGCCTCCTGCTCTGGGGCCCTCAGCAGCAGCCAGGGCGACTCGCCGTGGGGCAGGAACCGGCGCATCAGCCCCAGCGCGAGTCCGTGCACCGTCGTGACCTGGGCGGAGGTCTGGGCGTGCGTCAGCTGCCGCGTGATGTCGCGCCTGAGCGTCTGCGCGGCCGCCCTCGAGTTGGCGAGAACCACCGTGCGCTCGAGGTCGCTGCCAGCGGCGACCCGCGCCGCGGCGGCCGCGGCGGCGACGGTGGTCTTGCCTGTGCCGGGACCGCCCAGCACCACACGGACCCCGTCGTGCGGCCCGGCCGCGGCCGCCTGCCCGGCCGTGAGCTCCGGCGACTCGAGGTGTCTGTGCGGGAGAATGCGCGAGCTCATGGCACCATGCAACCATCCGCCCCCGACAATTGGCCAAGCGAGGCGACCTGAGGAGGCAGCCATGAGCGGGACCATCACGACCAGCCTCGACGGGGTGACGCTGGCCCTGACCCACCCGGACCGTCCGCTGTTCCCCGATGGCTTCACCAAGGGCGAGCTCATCTCCTACTACGTGGAGGTCGCCGACGTCCTGCTCCCGCACCTGGCCGGGCGGCCGATCACGCGCGTCAGGTTCCCGCAGGGCACCGTCGGAGGGTCGTTCTATGAGAAGAACGTGCCGGCCGGCGCCCCCACCTGGGTCCGGACGCTACCCGTCGCAACGTCGTCGGGCCCGCTGCCCTATGTGCTGGCCGAGGACCGCCCGACGCTGGCCTGGCTCGCCAACCTCTCTGCCGTCGAACTCCACACGCCCCAGTGGCGCGCGGGCGACGCGACCCTCGGCCCCGACGGCGTCGTCCTCGACGGCGCCGACGAGCCCCTCACACGCACCCTCATGGTCGACCTCGACCCTGGCGAGGGGCTGACGATCGCCGACTCTGCGACCGCCGCGATCCTGGCGGCCACGACGCTGGCCGATCTCGGGCTGGAGCCCCTGGTGAAGTCGTCCGGGAACAAGGGCCTGCAGCTGAGCGTGCCGATCGCGCCCACCCCCTGCAGCGAGGCGCACGCGTGGGCGCGGGGCCTGGCCGGGCTGCTGGCGCGTCGACATCCGAAGACGTTCGTCGCGACCATGGCGAAGGCCGCCCGCGCCGGGCTGGTGTATGTCGATTTCGGCCAGAACCTGGCCGCGCGCAACACGATCTCCCCGTACTCGGTGCGGGGCGTCGAGACCCCTGCCGTGGCGACGCCGCTGACCTGGGACGAGGTCGGCGGCCTCACCCGTCGGACGCAACCCCTGAGGATCACCCCCGCCCAGGTGCTCGACCGGGTGTCCAGGAACGGCGATCTGTGGCAGGCAGCGCTCCGCGGTGACGCCTCAGCTCCCCTGCCAACCCTCGCGACCTGACACAATGCGCCCATGGACCTGACGGAAGGGAACCCGATGCACGAGCAGGCTGGCCGGTCGGAGCGTTCCCACTACCTCAGATTTCCGGCTCCCTGGATCGCCGGCTGCAGCGACACGGGGCTCAGGCACCGCACAAATCAGGATGCCCTGTGCATGGCGGTTCGTGAGGGCGAACCCCACGCCGCGATGCTGGCGCTGGCCGACGGGGTGACCACCGCGCACGGCTCCGAGGTGGCATCGGCCGTCGCCACCGAGACGGCCATCGAGTTCATGACGCAGGGCCACGACCGGGGATACGCGCCCAACGTCGTGTTCATGAAGGCCTTCGCCGAGGCCAACCAGGCCGTCCTCGACGCGGGTGACGACCCGTCGGCCTGCACGCTGATCGCCGCGATGGTCGCGGGAAACACCATCGCCGTCGGCAACGTCGGCGACTCGCGCGCCTACTGGGTCGGCGAGGACGGGTCGTGTCAGCTGCTCAGCACCGACGACTCGATGGCCCAGGCCCGGATCATGCTCGGCATGTCGCGCGCTGAGGCAGAGCAGTCCAGCCAGGCCCACGCCATCACGAAGTGGCTGGGCCGGCAGTCGATGAATGCGTCCCCCAGCGTGACGACGCTGCAGCCCGTCGGACCGGGGTGGCTGCTGTTGTGCTCCGACGGGCTTTGGAACTATGCAAGCTCGCCCGACGACATGTCGGCGCTCTTCGCCCGCGTCGCGGCGACCAGTACGCCGACCGACGCGCTGGCCGAGGCTCTGGTGGCATGGGCCATCGAGCGCGGCGGCCGCGACAACATCACGGTCATCGTGGCCCGCATCGACCCCTGAGGAGTCGCCGCGCCCGCTTTTACATGGTGACTAGAGTGAGCACCATGGAAATCAAGATCGGCATCGCCCACCTCTCACGAGAGGTCGCGCTGGAGTCCACCGCCACCCCGGAGGAGGTCTCCGAGCTGGTGCGCAAGGCCGTCGAGGACAAGACGCTGCTGGATCTGGTCGACGAGAAGGGACGCCGCATCCTCATCCCGGGCGACCGCATCGGCTACGTTGACCTGGGCAGCCCGACGGCTCGCGCGGTGGGTTTCGGCGCCGTCTGAGCGCTCTGCGATAGACTCTCGGGCAGCGGGCCCTCAGATGGGCCTGCCTCCGGCTGCGCCCGGCGCGCCGTGAGTTCTTCTCCTGACAGAGGTTGAGCCCTGAGCGACAACGAGAATCCGGTCGACGAGACGTTCGCCGACCTTGGAGTGCATGAATCCATCACCTCGGCTCTCGCCGAGGCCGGCATCGTCCACCCGTTCATGATCCAGACCCTCGCCATCCCCCTGGCGCTCGGCGGTTCTGACCTGATCGGGCAGGCGCGCACCGGAACCGGCAAGACGCTGGCCTTCGGCGTCAGCCTGCTGCACCGCATGGTCACGCTGTCCGACGGGGTGAAGCCGTCCCACGGCAAGCCCCGCGCGCTGGTGGTCTGCCCGACGCGTGAGCTCGCGCTGCAAGTCGGCCGCGACCTCGACGTCGCAGGCAAGGACCTCAAAATGCGGGTCCTGACCATCTACGGCGGCACCGGCTACGACGAGCAGCTCGGCACCCTCGAGGCGGGCATCGACATCGCCGTCGGTACCCCGGGTCGTCTGCTGGACCTCGCGGACCGTGGCGCCCTCGACCTCAGCGAGATCCAGGTCCTCGTCCTCGACGAGGCCGACGAGATGCTGGACCTTGGCTTCCTGCCGGACGTCGAGCGTCTGCTGCGCAAGACCCCCGCATCCCGCCAGACGATGATGTTCTCCGCCACCATGCCCGGCCCGATCCTGGCCCTGGCCCGCGCGACGCTGAACCACCCGATCAACATCCGCGCCGAGGGCGCCGACGCACAGATGACCGTCCCGGACATCACGCAGTTCGTTTACCAGGCGCACGACCTCGACAAGCCCGAGATCATCGGCCGCATCCTCCAGGGACGCGAGACCACCAAGGTCATGGTCTTCTGCCGCACCAAGCGCGCGGCGCAGCGACTGACCGACGACCTGGTCGACCGCGGCTTCCCGGCGGCCTCCATCCACGGCGACCTGAATCAACAGGCGCGTGAGCGTGCCCTGAAGAAGTTCCGCGCCGGGACGATCTCCGTGCTCGTCGCCACGGACGTCGCCGCCCGCGGCATCGACATCTCCGGCGTCAGCCACGTCATCAACCACGAGTGCCCCGACAACGACGCAACCTACGTGCACCGGATCGGCCGGACGGGCCGCGCCGGCCACACGGGCGTCGCCGTCACGCTGGTCGACTGGTCGGATGTGCACCGCTGGAAGCTGATCAACGAGGCGCTGAAGCTCGGCATCCCCGAGCCCGTCGAGACCTACTCGACGTCGCCGCACCTCTACACGGACCTCGACATCCCGGAGGGCACCAAGGGCCGCATGCCCGGCACCGCGCCCAAGGCGCGCGAACGCACCGAGCGTCGGACCGAGGGCGGCGAGGCAGGCCGTGGCCGGCGCCGCACCCGCGGCACCGAGGCCAAGGGCGACCGCCCGGCCGAGGGCTCCGGCAGCGCCGAGGGCGAGCGTCGTCCGCGACGTCGCCGCCGCACGCGCGGCGGCGTCGACGTGCCGCGCACGCAGCCGGCGACGGAGACTCCCGCCGCCGAGTGACCGCGTCGCCTCCGACGAACGAGGGGCGCCCCACCTTCCGGTGGGGCGCCCCTCGCGTCTGAGTCGGGCCTCAGTAGTCCATCTGCATCGCCACGCGCACCTCGTGCAGCGTCGCCTCCGCGATCTCGTTGGCCTTCGCGTTGCCGGCCGCGAGCAGGTCGTGCAGGTAGCCCGGGTCGGCCTCCAGCTCGGCGCGTCGGGCGCGGTGCGGCGCGAAGTAATCGTTGACGGCGGCCGTGACGAGCTTCTTCAGGCCGCCGCCTCCGCCGTCGCCGATCTCCGTGGCGATCTCGACGGGGTCGCGGTCGAGACACAGCGCGGCGATGTTGATGAGGTTGGACACCTCGGGCCGGTTCTCCGGATCGAACGTGATGTGGCGGTCGGAGTCCGTCACGGCCCGCTTGATGAGCTTGGCGGTCTCGTCGGCGGTCATGCGCAGCTCGATCGTGTTGCCCTTCGACTTGCTCATCTTCGTGCCGTCCAGGCCGAGGATGGTGCCCGACGCGCTCAGCAGGGCCTCCGGCTCCGGGAACACGGGCGCGTCCGGGTCGAAGCGGCCGTAGCGCTCGTCGAAGCGGCGGGCGATGACGCGGGCCTGCTCCAGGTGCGGCAGCTGGTCCTTGCCGACGGGCACGAGGTTGGCCTTGCAGAACAGGATGTCTGCGGCCTGGTGGACCGGGTAGGTGAGCATCAGGCCCGACATCGGGCGGTCCCCCGTGTCGTCCAGCTCGGCCTTGACGGTCGGATTGCGCCGCAGCTCCGCGTCGGTGACCAGCGAGAGGAGCGGCAGCATCAGCTGGTTCAGGGCCGCGACGGCCGAGTGGGTGAAGATCGTGACCTTCTCGGGGTCGATGCCGGCCGCGATGTAGTCGGTCAGCAGCGAGTACACGCGCTCCTTGATGGGACCGACGCCGTCGCGGTCCGTGATGACCTGGTAGTCCGCGATCAGCACCATGGTGTCGATCCCGAGGCCGGCAAGCCGCACCCGGTTCTGCAGCGACCCGAAGTAGTGTCCGATGTGCAGGTGTCCCGTCGGCCGGTCCCCCGTCAGCACGCGCCACTTCGAGGGGTCCTTGGCCACCTGAGCCTCGATCTCCCGGCTGCGCTGCGTGGAGCGCGCCAGGGAGGCTTCGAAATCGTGCGTGTTCGGCTCGAGCGACATGGACGGGACCTGCCTTGCGGGTGGGAGTGCTGTCAAACGTCCCTTACCCTACCGCCCGTCGTCCGGGTCAGACGACGCCGCCTCGGCGCCTGATCCGCGAGGTCAGGTCCCGGTACGCCGAGGGTCGCGTCAGGTTTGCGCCGAGGGGGTTGTTCTTCTTGCCCGTGCCGTGGTAGTCGCTCGACCCGGTGCGGATCAGACCGAGCCGGGCACCCATCTCGAACAGCAGAGACCTCGTGTCCTCGTCATGGTCCGGATGATCGACCTCAATCCCCTCGAGGCCATGCGTCGTGACCAGCGACTCCAGGTAGGGCGCCGTCAGCACCTCACGGGTGCCCCGGGACCAGGGGTGGGCGATCACCGCCACGCCGCGTGCGTCGTGCACGAGGTCGATGGCACGCTCCAGAGGGCAGGCGTATCGCGAGACGTAGGCCGGCCCCCCGTCGTGCAGCCAGCGGGCGAACGCCTCGTCCCTGTCGGCGGCGTAGCCCTTCGCCACGAGCGCGTCCGCGACGTGCGGCCGCCCGATGACGGGGGCGCCGTGGGCCGCGGCCTGCAGGTCCTCGACCGTGACGGGCAGGCCGAGCTCGGCCAGCCGTTGCAGCATGGCAGGAATGCGCTCGGTGCGGCCGACGCGGATGCGGGCCAGCTCCTCCCCCAGCCCCCGGTCGTAGGGGTCGCAGCCGTAGCCGAGAAGGTGCACGGACCGCCCCGCGTACTCGGTGGACATCTCGAGGCCACTGATGACCTTCACCCCGATGCGCTTGCCAGCCTCCTGCGCCTCCGGAACGCCGCCGAAGGAGTCGTGGTCGCAGAGCGCGATAACGTCGAGCCCTGCGTCGAAGGCCCGCATGACAAGGCCGGTCGGCGTATCCGTCCCGTCGGAGACCCGCGAATGCGTGTGGAGGTCGATCTTCATGGGCGCCATCTTACGGGGGTCAGGCGGGGCTCATGGGTAGGGTTGGCAGCATGCAGTTCGATTACACCCACACGTACGCGACCACACCCGACAAAGTCGTCGACCTGATGCGCACCGAGGAGTTCATCGACGACGTCGCCACCCACGCCGGAGCGGTGTCGCACACGGTCGAGGTGGGGCCGGAGAAGACCCTTCTCGCGATGAAGCTGCCCGTCCCAGAGAGCCTGGCGAAGTTCGTGGGCGCGACGATCTCGCTGGAGATGACCTTCCGGTTCCAGCCGCCCGCCGCTGACGGCAGCGTCACGGGAACGGTCGACGTGGACGTGGCCGGTCTGCCCGTGGATGTGGCGGCCCGCGCGCTGCTGACCCCCACCGGCGGCACCACGGTGGCCCACTATGCGGGTACGTTGACCGTGAAGATCCCGCTGGTCGGACGCAAGGTGGAGAAGCAGGTGGAGCCCTTCATCCGCGATGCCTTCGGCGGCCTGGAGCGCCGCGCCGCCGCCTGGCTGGCCCGCTGACAGCTCACCGGGCGACGGCTTCAGACGACGAACCCGTCGCCCGCCACGTGCGCCCTCACCTCATCGGCGCTCGCGTCGGTCAGGACGAGGAACACCACCTCCTCGTCGTCGTCCTCGCCCAGGAACCGGTCCCTGTCCGCCTCGACGTACCAGCCGGCGGCCTCGAGCGCGGCGAACGTCGCGGCCGCCTCGTCCGCGTCGTCGAACGTGATCGTGGTCGGGCGCATCAGCTCGCCTTCGCCTTCGCCGCGTCCTCGCGCCGCTGCCGTGCCGCCTCGACCGACGCCTTCAGCGCAGCCATGAGGTCGACCACGTCGCCGCCACCCCCCTGCTCCGCCGGGGCCGGCGCCTCGCCGCCGGAGAGCTTCGCCTCGACGACCTGCAACAGCGCCTCGCGGTAGGAGTCGCTGTGGGCCTCGGGATCGAAGGACCCCTCCAGCTGGCCGATCAGCAGCTTCGCGAGAGCGACCTCGTCGTCGGTCACGGTGACGTCGGCGGGCGGCGCCGCGAAGGACCCGTCCCTCAGCTCGTCGGGCCAGTACATCGTGTGCAGCAGCAGCAGGTCGTCGCGGGCCCGGATCAACGCCAGCGACTCACGCTGCCGGAGCGCGACCTTCACAACCGCCACCTGGCCGGCACTGGTCAGGGCCTCTCGCAGCAACACGTAGGGTTTCACCCCGACGCTGTCGGCCTGCAGAAAGTAGGTGCGGTCGATATAGGTCGGGTCGATGTCGTCGGCGTGCACGAACTGGACGACGTCGACCGACCTCAGCGTGGACAGCGGGAGATGCGAGAAGTCCTCGTCGGTCAGGATCGCGGTGCGGCCGTCCGCGGCCTCGAAGCCCTTGGCGATGTCGGCGAAGGACACGACCTCGCCGCATCTCTCGCAGATCCGCTGATACCGGATGCGTCCTCCGTCCAGGGAGTGCACCTGGTGGAACGAGACGTCCTTGTCCTCGGTGGCGCCGTACAGCTTCACGGGGATGCTCACCAGCCCGAAGGACACGGCCCCCTTCCAGATGGCCCGCGGCATGTCAGCCCTCCTCACCTCGCCGGTACTCGACGACGTCGTTCCAGAGTAGATCATGCGAGTTCAGGAGTGCCTGCACCGCCGGCTGGTCCCAGGCCTGGTCGATCGTGAGTCCCCGGCTGATGGCCGCGGCGTCGGCGACATCGGCGCCGGGCTCGTCGGCGAACCACGAGGTGATCGCCCCGACGGGACAGGAGGCGAGCACGATCTGCCCGTTGACCGGGTCCACTCCCCCCGACACGAGGGCCGGATCGACCTCCGCCACGACGACCGTCCGCGCCCCGTAGCTGCACAGCGCCGCGACCGATGCCAGCACGAGCGCGGCGTACTCGGCGTCCTCGGCGTCCTTGGCCTCGTAGCCGAGTTCGGCGACGAGCTCGTCGGTGACGGTGTAGGCGGTGCGCTGCACGATGGCGGGGTCACCGCTCATGACGCCCAGTTCATCGGGGCCGACGGGGATGAAAACCAGTTGTCGCTTCACGGCCTCAGCCTAGTGCCGGACGATCCCAGGTCGTGTCCGGAACCAGGGAGGTGTTGTCAGGGACGGAGGCGGTGTTGTCCGGAGCGGGGGGCGTCCCGGCGGTGCCGCAGGGCGGCTCCTAGCGTCCCTGCATGACGACGATGCTCTCACCCCGGCCCAGCGCCTCGGCGATCCACCCGGACCAGGAGGTCCCGCCCGGCGCCCTCGCCCTCATCCTGGCCACCCTGGAGGCAATGACCGGGCGTCGTGCCCTGCACCAGGTGCGTCCCCGCCTGTCCGAGCGCGCGTTCCTCGAGTTGGCGCTCCACGCGGGCGCCGGCGTGTATCGACGCATGCCGCCCGGGCGGCTGAGGGCGCAGATGCCCACGCCACAGGCCGTGGAGGCGACCGTGTCGCTGATGCGCGGCGACCGGTGGGTCAGCTGCGTTATCCGGCTGGACGCGACGCGGCGGTCCTGGATGTGCAGCGAGTTCGTCATCCTCGCACCCAGGACCGCCGCGGCGTGACGGGTCAGGCGCCGGCGCGCCCGTGGCAGAACTTGTACTTCTTGCCGGAGCCGCAGGGGCAGGGCTGGTTGCGTCCGACCTTCGGCTCGGCCTTCGCGGCCCCGCTGACGTCGGTCGCCTCCCCGGTCTCGCTGGGCGCCGAGTAGGACAGGTTGGCGTCGGCCTTACGCTCGAGGCCCTTGGCCAGCGGCGCGGCAGGCTCGGGCTCGGGCTCGTCGGCGGCCTCATCTGCCTCGCCGGCGTCGAGGGCAGCCGTCAACGTGCCGATGTCGACGCGGTTGCCGTGCTCGTCGGTGACGACGCCGACCTGCGGGGCGTCGGCGACCGCGCGGGGCTTGACCTCGAGGTTGAAGAGGAAGCCGACGACCTCCTCCATGAACGCCTCCATCATGGCGTTGAACATGTCGCCGCCCTCACGCTGGTACTCGACCAGCGGGTCGCGCTGCGCCATGGCACGCAGGCCGATGCCCTCGCGGAGGTAGTCCATCTCGTAGAGGTGCTCGCGCCACTTCCTGTCCAGGACGGTCAGCAGCACCTGGCGCTCCAGCTCGCGCATGGTCTCGGAGCCGAGCTCCGCCTCGCGCGCGTCGTAGGCCTTGAGTGCATCGGCCTGCACCAGTTCGATGAGCTCGCCCTGCTCGGGGATCTCGTCCTCGACGTCCTCGACGGAGATGCTGACGGGGTACAGGGTCTTCAGCTCGGTGAACATCGTCTCCAAGTCCCAGTCCTCCGGGATCCCGACGGTGTGCGCCCGCACGACGTCCGCAACCACCCGCTCGCACGTGCTGCGCAGCTGCTCTGAGACGTCGGCACCGTCGAGCACCCGACGACGGTCGCCGTAGATGGCGTGCCGCTGGCGGTTCATGACATCGTCGTACTTCAGGACGTTCTTGCGCATCTCGAAGTTCTGGCCCTCGACCTGCTTCTGGGCTCCCTCGATGGACTTCGACACCGACTTCATGTCGATGGGGACGTCGTCAGGCACCTTCATCATCAGAAGGGCACGCTCGAGGAGCTCAGGACGGAACAGGCGCATCAGGTCGTCGCTCAGCGACAGGTAGAAGCGGGACTCGCCCGGGTCGCCCTGGCGGCCAGAACGGCCACGCAGCTGGTTGTCGATGCGTCGGGACTCGTGACGCTCGGAGCCGATGACGTACAGGCCGCCGGCCTCGACGACCTCCTCGTGCTCGACCTGGGTCTGCTTCTCGAGCGCCTCGAGGGTGTCGTTCCACCGCGCCTCGTACTCCTCGGGGGTGTCGACCGGGTCGAGGCCCTCCTTACGCAGCTGGAGGTCGGCAAGGAACTCCGGGTTGCCACCCAGCATGATGTCGGTGCCTCGGCCTGCCATGTTGGTCGACACGGTGACGGCGCCCTTGCGGCCCGCCTCCGCGACGATCGCGGCCTCACGCTCGTGCTGCTTGGCGTTCAGGACCGTGTGCGTGACCTGCGCCTTCTTCAGCAGCGCGCTCAGCACCTCGGACTTCTCCACCGAGGCGGTACCGATGAGGACCGGCTGACCCTTGGCGTGCCGCTCGACGACGTCGGCGACGATCGCGTCGTACTTCGCCTCCTGCGTGCGGTAGATCAGGTCGGGCTGGTCGATGCGGACCATCGGCCTGTTGGTCGGAATCGGGATGACTCCCAGCCCGTAGATCTTCTGGAACTCGGACTCCTCGGTCTTGGCCGTGCCGGTCATGCCCGCGAGCTTGTCGTACATGCGGAAGTAGTTCTGCAGCGTGATCGTGGCGAGCGTCTGGTACTCGTCCTTGACCTTCACGCCTTCCTTCGCCTCGAGCGCCTGGTGCAGGCCCTCGTTGTAGCGGCGCCCCGCCAGCGTGCGGCCGGTGTGCTCGTCGACGATCAGCACCTCCCCGTCGGCGATGACGTAGTCCTTGTCGCGCTTGAACAGCTCCTTCGCCTTGATCGAGTTGTTCAGGTAGCCGATCAGCGGGGTGTTCGCGGACTCGTACAGGTTCTCGATGCCGAGCCGGTCCTCGACCTTCTCGATGCCCGGCGCGAGCACGGAGATGGTGCGCTTCTTCTCGTCGACCTCGTAGTCGGTGTCGCGCGTCAGCGTGCGCGCGAGCCGCGAGAAGACGGGGTACCACTCCTTGTTGTCCTCGGCGGGACCGGAGATGATCAGCGGCGTGCGGGCCTCGTCGATGAGGATGGAGTCGACCTCGTCGACGATGGCGAAGTGATGGCCACGCTGCACCATGTCGGACTTGCGCAGCGCCATGTTGTCGCGCAGGTAGTCGAAGCCGAACTCGTTGTTCGTGCCGTAGGTGATGTCGCAGGCGTAGGCCTCGCGGCGCTCCTCGGGGGTCATCTGCGCAAGGATCGCGCCGACCTCGAGCCCGAGGAAGTGGTGGATGCGGCCCATCTGCTCCGACTGGTACTTCGCGAGGTAGTCGTTGGTGGTGACGATGTGCACGCCCCGGCCCGTCAGCGCGTTCAGGTAGGCGGGGAGCGTGCCGACCAGAGTCTTGCCTTCACCGGTCTTCATCTCGGCGATGTTGCCCCAGTGGAGGGCCGCGCCGCCCATCAGCTGCACATCGAAGTGCCTCTTCCCGAGCACCCGGACGGAGGCCTCACGCACCACGGCGAAGGCCTCTGGCATGATCCGGTCGAGGGACTCGCCGTCGGCGATCCGCTCGCGGAACTTGTCGGTCTCGGCGCGGAGCTCCGCGTCGGACATCGCCTGGAAGTCCTCCTCGATGGAGTTGACCTGATCGGCCACCTTCTGCAGCTTACGGAGCTGGGCTCCCGAGCCGAGGCCGCTCAGAAATTCCATGAAACCCACGGGTTGTGTCCTTCTGTCCAGGTCGCGCCGCACGCGCGTGCGACGATGCGCCCGCCATCCTATCCCCCAGCGGCAAGTTTGAACGAAGCCCGCCCGGCCGGTCCGTGGACCGGCCGGGCGGGCCGTTGTCTTGTCAGCGGGTGGTTCAGCTGACGTTCAGGTGCAGCACACCGTAGTTGTAGGCCTTGCGGCGGTAGACCACGGACGGGCGACCGGAGTCCTTGTCCTGGTAGAGGAAGAAGTCGTGGCCGACCAGCTCCATCTCATCCAGGGCCTGGGCCAGGGTCAGCGGGGTCGCGTCGAACTCCTTCTCGCGCACGACCAGCGGCCCGTCTCCGGTGACGACCATGCCCGCGATCTCGCGCGTCTCCACGCCGTCGGGCTCGGGCTGCTGCGCGGTCGTGGACACCGCGTCGGCGACCAGCGCCGTCCGGAGCCCGCGGTGGGTCTTGCGACGGTCCGCGGCCTTGCGGAGCTGGGCCTTCAGCTTGTCGAGGGCCATGTCGAACGCGGCCATCTTGTCGCTGGCCATCGCCTCCGCACGGATCACGGGGCCCTTGCTCCGCAGGGTCAGCTGCACGTTCGTCGCGTGGGCGGGATCCCTGGTGTTGTCATCGACGTTGAAGTCGACCTCGACGCGGATCACCCTGTCGCGCAGACGCGAGACGGTGGCGAGGCGGTCGGTGACGACCTCCCTCAGCTCAGGGCTGATCGTGCAGTGTCGGCCGGTGACGACGATATCCATGGTTCCTCCATCTTTCGTGGGGCACGAAACGCCGCAGGTCGGTTCCCACTTCGTGGGCCCTGCGGCGTCTCCATGCGCCAACGCTACCGTTCCCCTCAAGGCATGTCAGCCCATCGCAGCAGAGTCGCGCGATTTGTCCGCGCGGGCCACCACGGCGATCCCCGCCACGGGAATCCCGGCCGCCGAGAGCGCCCTGGTCGCCTCCCGCAGCGTCGCGCCCGTGGTCATGACGTCATCTACCAGGACGACCCGTCCGGGGAGCGGCCGGGCTGTCATGGATCCACTGAGATTGGCCGCGCGCCCCGACCTACCGAGGCCTCGCTGGTGCCCGCCGACGGCACGGCGCCGCAGGATCCGGGCGACGGGTCGGCCCGTCCTCCGCCCGGCCACCGCGGCGAGGCGGGCGGCATGGTCGAGGCCGCGGGACCGCACCACCGACGGCAGGGACGGAACGGGAACGAGGGCCGCGCCCGGTTCGACCCCGAGTACCTCAACGGCCAGGGCAAGCAGACTCCCGAGCGCGCCCGCGAGGTGCAGGGCCCCGTCGTCCTTGTAGCGCGGGATGATGCGCATCAGCAGCGGGCGGTAGTCGCAGGCGGCGACCACCGGCGGTGATCCGCCCAGGATCAGCGGGGCCCGCTCCAGTGCGGCGCGGCAGTCGGGGCAGATGCCCCAACCCGGCGCATCGCAGCCAGGGCAGGAGGAGCCGAGCAGCAGGTCGGCGGCGGCGTTGAGGAGCGGGTGCATGCACCCGTGATGACGCCTTCTGGTGGGTCTGGGTCACCGTCCCGACCGGCTGTGGACTCAGGAGCTGTAGGAGATGGCCGAGATCTCGTCGGCCACCCGCGTCCAGCGCGTGCGGGCCTCGTAGCGCCACACGACGCCGAGGCCGGTCCGGATGGCCACGTTGCCTCCGCCGAGGCGCGCCATGGCGGAGACGTCGTCGACGTCGGTCGAGACGGGCCCGAGGTCCTCGATCAGTGAGCCGTCCACCTCGGTGGTGTAGACGGACCGGATGCTGGCGCCCGTGGCGAGGACCGCCAGCGACAGCTCGGCCTGCCAGGCGACCGCGTGCACGTCGGTGAGTTCCTGGCCGGTGGAACTGACCAGCTCGAGCTTCTGCCAGGGCGTGGTCGAGGTGCCATCGGGCAGCAGCCCGACGACGCCGAGGCTGCGTTCCGAGGCGGTCTGCACGACCAGCGCGAGGCGGGCCTGCGTCGGCGAGACGGCGAAGCCCGCCAGCACGGCGCCGTTCGGGAGATCCAGGTCCAGCATCTCGACCGTCCCGGACCGGTCGACCTCGGCGATGCGCGCGACGCCGTCCTCATCGCCCATGACGTAGAGCGTCCCGAGCACATACTGGGGGTGTCTGAGGTTCGTCAGGCCCGTCTCCACGCTGGTCAGCTCGCCTCCGGAGGAGCCGATCAGGAGCCGGGTGCGGTCGGTGTCGACGTAGGCGAGGCTCACGCCGTCCAGCGAGATGGCGACCTCGCTGACCTCGTCCGGGCGGGGCGAGATGGGGATCAGGTCGCCCGCCTCGCTCAGCTGCCCGGCGACGCCCTGGCGCACGCCGTACAGGTCGGGGCTGGAGCCGCGGGAGAGCACCTGGTAGCCCTGTTGGCCGGACAGTTCGAGGACGCCGTCGGCGGTGGCTCCCGGAAGCGCGTAGGGCATGCCGTCGACGGTGACGACGAGACCCGTCATCCGGGCCACGGACGTCAGCGACCAGATCAGCTGCGCGCCGAGGCGACGGCGCGCGTCGGTGCTCAGATCGTCACTCAGGCCCGTCAGGTCGACGGTGACCACGCCCTGGGCATCGATGGTCGCCCGTTCCGGTCCGAGCCCGACCGAAGCGGGGATGGCGTTGCTGACGTTCAGCTCGATGGTCGGCGACGGGCCTTCCAGGAGCGCGAGCACCACCGAGGTGGGCGTGACCAGCGTCTCGGGCAGGTGGATGGCCTCGGGGACGACGTGCGTGCCGGCCCGCGCCATGTAGTAGAGCGACACGAGGGAGTAGTAGCGATCGAAGATGTAGCTGGAGAGCAGCAGGCCGGCGGGGGGTGTTCCGATGCGCCACTGGCCGTTCTCTTCCACGACGCCGAAGTCGAAGGTGAAGGTGTCATTCGCGGCGGTGTAGTGGCCCCCGGAGTCCAGTCGGCCGAGCAGCTGACCGTCGATGCCTGCCGCGCTGTTGTCCGACGACACGGAACCGTTGTAGATGACGGCGCTGGTCGGCTCCCAGACACGGGCAGCGTCGCCCGTGAGGTACTGCCTCGCGACCGCGTAGTCGTCGCTGGGGTCCGCCATAGCCTGGAGGAAGCCCTCGACGAGCCTGCCGGGGAGCACCCCGTCCGCCGGCGGCTCCGGCGCGACGTCGATGCCCGGTGGCTGGGCGGACAACGGCACCTCCTCGACGGCCCCGGATGTGGGGAGCGTGGCGCATCCGACGAGGGTGAGGACGGCGACGGCCGTCATGGCGGCCAGCAGGCGTTTCACGCGACCTCCTGCGGTGCGTCATCGACAGGGATCACCGGCAGCGGAGGGTGGCTGATGCCGCGCCCAGGCTCTCGCGGCAGGACGAGCCGGAACTGGGCGCCGCGTCCAGGGCGCCCCCAGGCACTCAGCTGACCACGGTGCAGGCGTGCATCCTCCAGCGAGATCGACAGCCCGAGACCGGATCCGCCGACGACCCGGTTGCGGCTCGGGTCGGCCCGCCAGAACCGGTCGAAGACGCGGCTGGCGTCCTCGGCCTCGAAGCCCACGCCGTGGTCGCGGACGGTGACCGCAACGCAGTCGGCATCCGAGGCCAGCGTGATCGTCACCGGACGACCCTCGGCGTGCTCGACGGCATTGGTCACCAGGTTGCGGACGATCCGCCGGATGCGGCGCGGGTCCACCGCCGCGGTGTTGTCCGGTGTGCGCCGCTCCACGCTCAGTTCCACGCCCAGCGTGTCGGCCAGCGGTACGACGGCTGCCACCTCGGCGTCGACCAGCGCGGCGACATCGGCCTCGTCGAGCGCCAGGACCGCGGCGCCGGCGTCGAACCGCGAGATCTCGAGGAGGTCGGCGAGCAGCACGTCGAAGCGGTCGATCTCCGTGGCCATCAGCTCGGCGGACCGACGGGGCAGGGCGCTCATCTCGTCGCGCGCCTCGTAGAGCACGTCTGCCGCCATCTTGATGGTGGTCAGCGGCGTGCGCAGCTCGTGCGAGACGTCGCTGACGAACCGCTGCTGCAGGGTCGACAGCATCTCGAGCTCGCGGATGCGCTGCTGCAGCTGGGCGGCCATCCGGTTCATGGAGCGTGCCAACGAGGCCAGGTCGTCGGTCCCTCGCACAGGCATCCGCTCCCCCAGCTGCCCGGAGGCGAGCTTCAGGGCCGTGGTGCTCGCCTTCCTGACCGGGCCGACGACCTGCGCGGTCACCAGGTAGGCGACGGCCGCCAGCGCCACGATCAGGGCGGCACCTGTCACCAGGACCGCGCTGCGCAGGGCCTGCAGCGTCTTGAGTTCGGACGTCATCGGGAAGATGTAGAAGACGGGGTAGCGCTCGCCGTTGGTGCCGACCAGGGAGGCGCCGATCGCCCAGCCGGGTTCGGGGTCCACCGTCGTGTCGGTGAACACCACCTCGGTGGGGGTGATGAACATGCCCTGCGACTCCTCGACCCGGGATCGCAGGTCATCGGGCACCGATTCGGCCCTGATCCCGGCGGAGACGAGCGTCGACGTGGGGCCCAGGATGACGACGCGGTACTGCGCCGCCTGCGCGTCGGCCAGGTCGGCCAGCTGGTTGAGCGCCTCGTGCACGGCGGCGCCCCGGACGTCGGGGGTGCGGAGCTGCTCCTGCATGAACTCGAACACGCCGGCCGCCTCGTTGAGAGAGGCCTCCTTCTTCGCCTCCACGACCCCGGCTGTCGCCTGCTGCAGGAGCAGCACGCCGGCGAGCACGAGCAGGACGACGGAGAGGGTGAGCGTGGTGAACATGACGCGCAGCGGGAGCGAGCCCCACCACAGGGACCTGAGCCGTCCCCGCGGGTCAGGCCGTCGGCTCACCGGCCCGGTACCCGATGCCGCGGACCGTGATCACGATCTCCGGCTTCTCCGGGTCCTTCTCGACCTTGGCGCGCAGTCGCTGGACGTGGACGTTGACGAGCCGGGTGTCGGCCGCGTTGCGGTAGCCCCACACCTCGTCGAGGAGTGCCTCGCGGCTGAATACGTGGTTCGGCCGCTTGGCCAGCGCGAGGAGGAGGTCGAACTCGAGCGGCGTGAGCGTCAGGGGCCGCGTGCCGCGCTTGACCTGGTGCGCCGACACGGAGATGGTCAGGTCCCCGATGGCGAGCTGGTCCTTGCCTGCGTCGGCGATGGTGCGGCGCAGCCTGGTGCGGATGCGGGCGACGAGCTCTTTCGCCTTGAAGGGCTTGGCGATGTAGTCGTCGGCACCGGCCTCCAGGCCGCTCACGACGTCGGCGGTGTCCGAGCGGGCCGTGAGCATGACGATCGGCACGCCCGACTCGGCACGGATGTCGCGGCACACGCTGACCCCGTCACGCCCGGGCAGCATCAGGTCGAGCAGCACGAGGTCCGGGTTCGACGCGCGGAACTCCTGCAGCGCGGCATCGCCGGTGGCGCAGCGGACCGTGTCGAACCCCTCCTGGTGGAGGACGAGCTGCAGCATCTCAGCGAGCGCGGCATCGTCGTCGACGACCAGGATCTTGGGACGGGACCTAACCTCTGTCACCTCACAGCCTCCTTGCGTTGCCGACCATGGTAGCGAGGGCCATCCAGCCGCGACAGCTCAAGGTCACGGGAAGGTCACGGCCGCGCGAGACCCACGCGGCCAGCGAAATCAGTTGAGTTCCGGGTCCTCGGTCCACGTCGACCAGCGGCCTGTCGCGCCACCGATGCGCCGCAGCACCTGCCTCCAGAGGCCTTCCGGGTCGGCGAACACGTCCTCGGTCCGCGCCGTCGTCCGGAACCACGAGCCGCGGATGAGCTCACCCTCCAGCTGGCCCGGCGCCCAGCACGAGAGCCCGACGAATACTCTGAGCTGGGAGAAGGACGTCTCGAGGAGCTCGCGGGGGAAGTTGATGTCGACCACCCCGACGTCGCCGATCACACGGTCCCAGCCGGGCGGTGGGGCCTCGGGGTTGGCGGGCTCCCCCAGCGCGACGACCACGTCCAGGTTGACCGGCCCGCCGTCCATGACACGCCCTGGCGCCGTGTTGAACTGCTCGATCTCGGCGCGAACCTCGTCGCTGACCGCGGTGGACACGAGGTTCAGGCAGAGTCCGACTGTGCCCTCGGAACGGTGCTCTATCAGCAGCACCACGGCCCCGTCGAAGAAGCCGCCGCGGCCGGGCTGGGTCGCGATGAGCAACTGCCCGACGCCGATTGCTCCAGTGTGTTCCACGCCGTCGATCCTACAAGGAGGCCGTCGTCAGGGGCGGCACGCGGCGGGCCGGGTGCGGGTCGCGGCCCGCAGGACGAGCCAGGCCACCAGCGCCGAGGCCGCCTCGCCCAGGGCCAACGCTCCCCAGACGCCTGCCGGGCCGAGACCTCCGAGGCCGAGCACCAGCGGCAGGCGGATCGCCAGCAGCGTGCCGAGCGAGAGGGCGTAGGCGGGGGTCGAGCGTCCGAGCGCCTGGAAGTAGCCGGAGACAAGCGGCGTGACGCCGGAGAACAGGAACCCGACGGCGATGATCCGCAGGCCACCGGCCGCCAACTCCACCGCCCCGGGGTCGGAGAGGAAGAAGCCAGCCAGCGGTTGCGCGAACCCCGCGACCAGCGCCGCCGCGCAGGCTCTGTAGACAACCGTGGCCCGCAGCGACAGGACGCGGGCACTGTCCACCCGGAGCAGGTGTCCGCTGCCCGCGTTGTAGCTGATGACGGGCTGCGCGCCTTGGGTGATGCCGAGCTGCGGCATCGTGGCCAGGGTCTGGACGCGGCGCTGACCGCGTACGCGGCGAGCGCCACCGCGCCGGCAGCCGCCAGGGTGGTGTTGATGACGACCGCGAGGATGGTCGCCCCGAAGCTGGCGAGGAACGACGGCGCGCCCACCGCGATCACCTGGCGGGCCAACCGCGGGTCGGGCACGAGGTCGCGGGCCCGGATCCGGTAGGCCCGGTCCCGCCGCAGGAAGAAGAGCCACACGGCCATCGCCGCGGACACGGCCTGGCCGCCGACCGTGCCCAGCCCTGCGCCGACGACGCCCAGCCCGAAGATCAGCAGGGGGTCGAGGAGAACCTGCACGACCACGGGGATGACCCACAGCAGCAGCGAGAACGTGAGCCTGCCCTCGGCGCGCACGATCGACGAGAACCCCGTCGAGAGGATGGCGCCGCCGAGGATGACGATCGCGTACGGCACGGCATAGGGCAGCGTCTGGTCCGTGGCCCCGATCAGGCGCAGCAGCGGCTCGACGAACGCAATGCCCAGCACGCTGGTGAGCACCGCCACCAGCCAGAAGATCGTGAAGGAGGTGCCCGCGGCCCGGGCCGCCCGTCCGCGGTCGCCGGCGCCGAGCGATCTGGACACCAGGGACGCGCCGCCCACCCCCACCGTCGTCGACACGGCGCCGACAAGCAGCAGGAGCGGCGCGGCGAGGTTCACCGCAGCCAGCGCCACCTCCCCAACGCCGGGCGAGACGAACCAGGCGCTGGTGACGGCGTAGATGCCGTAGGCGCCCACCGACAGCGTCGTCTGCGTGCACGCCCACCACAGCAGGTGCCCGACGGGGCGCGTCGCGAGCTCCGCGGCGGCGTCACGGCCCGCCATCGCTCCTTAGTCCCGCCCGAAGGCGTACATCAGGGTGTCCAGGTTCTCGCGGCCGAAGTCGTAGACCTCGGTGTCGGTGTGACCGCGGTACTTCGTCTCGACGACCATCACGATCGCGAGCGCCAGCGAGTAGAGGCGCCGCCTGGTCCGCTGCGACTCCGTCAGCGTGTCGATCCCGAAGCCAGCCATGAAGTCCGTCGGATCCCCGAACGCCGGCATGTCCATCCCGGTCAGCCCCGCCTCCATAAGGGGATCCCCGAACAGCGCCCGCTCGTGGTCAAGGATCGCGAGATGTGCCCGTCGCGGATCATGGAGTTTTTGCTCCAGTGGTCGACCTCGATCAGCTGCGGCACGGTCACCTCGTCGAGTGCGTCCGAGTTCTCCGCCAGGACCGCGCGGATCTCGTCGGGATCCCAGCCGAGGTCGATGCCGACCCGGCTCCCGTCGTCGAGGATGTCGGTGACCAGCCGCGTGAACGCCTCCCGCCAGGTGGCGTATCCCTCCCCCAGCAGCGGCCCGAAGTGGGGCCCGACCACGGAGTTGATCTCCCTGTTCAGCGCGCCGAGCTCACGGTGTCCAGCTGAGACTGTCTCCGGGCTGAGACGTCCGGCGTCGGCTGCGAGCCCGAAGTTGTCTGCGTCGACGTGCTCCATGAAGAAGAGGTCGGCGTCCACGATCTCGTGGAGGTGTCGACGTGGTCGACGTGCGGCACGGGGACGGCCGTCAGGGTGGAGACAAGCCGCATCGCCTCAAGCTCGACGCTCATCATCCCGACCTCGCGTGTGAGCACCTCGACGCCGGGCGGCGGGGCGATCTTCAGCACCACGCGCCGACCGTCCCGCAGGGTGATGCGGTAGGCGACGTTGAACCAGCCCTCGGTGATCTCCTCGGCGAAGCCCTCGTCCGTGGGCACCTGCCCCGGTCCGTACGCGCGCTCGATGAGGCAGCGCAGCGTCTCGGTCGACTGGCGGTTCTTGGTGAGGCTCTCCATAAGCTGCTCCTGGTAACACCGTGGTGGCTGCAGTGCCAGCGGGTGCCACGAGTCTCGCAGCGGCCGGGCGGCCGCGCCAGCAGTTCATGGAGGATCCGCATGGTTCGAGGGACGCTACGACCTAGAGTGATCGCATGCAACGATCAGAACGGCACAGAGTGATCATCCGGGCGGTGGACAGTGGTGCCCGCAGCATCGCCGACCTCGTGACGCTGACCGGACAGTCGCCGGTGACGATCCGCCGCGACCTGACCGAGCTCGCCGAGCAGGGCGCCCTCAGGCGGATCCGCGGCGGCGCGGCCCCCGTCGTCCAGCGAGGGACGCAGTACCCCTTCGGCCTCCGCCAGACCTCCGATGCCCCGGCCAAGCAGGCGCTGGCCGCGGCCGCGGCCGCGCGCGTTCGCCCCGGAGACAGCGTGCTGATCGACAACGGCACGACCGCGCTGGCCGTGGCCGACCTGCTCGCCGGGCTGGGCATCACCGCCATGGCCCTGTCCCTGCACGCGGCGGCCGCCCTGGCCCGGGTGCCCGGAAACCAGGTCATCGTGCCGGGAGGGACCGTCGGGCCGGACGACCTGTCCTTCACCGGGGCGGGTGTCGCCGAGGCCGTCGAGGCCATGCGGTTCGACGTTGCCTTCATCGGGGCCTGCGCCGCCGATCCCGCCAGCGGGCTCACCGTCGCCGACTGGAATGACGCACGGGTCAAGCGGGCGGCTCTGGCCTCCGCGCGCAGCACGGTGCTGGTGGCCACGGCGGACAAGTTCTCCCGCACCGCCGCCCACCGGTTCGGCCGCCTTGCCGACCTCGACGTGGTCCTCACCACCCCGCACGCGTCACCCGTCGTGCTCGAGGACCTGCGTGCCGAGGGTGTGGAGGTGCAGCTCGTCGAGCAGGAGGACTGACCCCTGGCCCGAGCACCCCGCCGGGGGCAGAATGGCCGCATGGCACAGCTGACCGGACACAGGATCGCGTTCCTCTGCAAGCGCGGAGTCGAACAACCCGAACTCACCGAACCCTGGCGGGCGGTGCTGGAGGCCGGCGGCGAGCCGGTGCTCGTCGGCGAGGAGGCCGGCACCATCACCGCGCTGGTCGGTGACTGGGACCGGGGCGACGACTTCACCGTCGACGTCACGCTCGACGACGCGGACCCCGCCAACTATCTCGGCCTCGTGCTGCCCGGAGGGACGCTCAACTCGGACAAGATCCGCACCAACGAGGCCGCACAGGCCTTCGTCAAGGCGTTCATGGATGCCGGGAAGCCCGTCGCCCCGATCTGCCACGGCGCGTGGATCCTGATCGAAATCGACGCGGTGCGCGGCCGCACCCTCACCTCGACCACGCGCATCCGCACGGACCTGCGCAATGCCGGCGCCACCTGGGTCGACGAGGAGTTCGTGGCCGACGGCAACCTGCTCTCCAGCCGCAGCCCCCGCGACATCGAGGCGTTCAACGCCGGCATCATCCGGGCCTTCGAACAGGCTGCGGGAGTCTGAGGGCGCACTCGTCCCTAGTATCGGGGCGCACCTGTCCGCTGGCTCGCGGGCGCACTCGTCCCCCAGCATCCGGGCGCACCTCTTCCCTGGCGTGTGGGCGGGCTTGCCGCCCTGCCGGTGGGCCGCTGGTCGGACGGTTCCACTTCCCCATCACCGGGTGGGGGCTGGTATCGCCGGAGGAATCGATGGTGGAGATGGGGCTTCTCCTCTTCGCCGCCCCCGGAGGGCGGGATGAACACGGGGAGCCTTGTCTCGGGATCGAGGCGGACCTGCCACTGGAGGTGCGCCGGGCGACCGGGATCGGGTTCCACCAGCCGGTGGTGACGCGGACACAGGAGCGCCGCGTTATCCAGGCAGGTCGAGCCGCCGGACTGCCAGGGAACGATGTGGTGCCCTTCGCAGGCGACGGCGGGCATGTCGCAGCCCGGGAACGCGCAGCCACGGTCCCTGGCCGCAAGCGCACGGCGCAGGGGCCCTGTGAACAGGCGCCGACTCTGCCCGAGGTCGACAATGGCGCCCTCCGCCGAGAACACGAGGCGAGCCAGCCTCGCGTCACACGCGATGCGCCGCGTCTCCGGCGCATCGAGCCGGGTCTGATCGTCCAGTAGCCGGGCCTGGGCATCGCGGGCGAGTAGCCCCTCCTCGCTGACGGTGACGTACAGCGTCGGCCGGTCCCCTCCGCGGGACGGCATCGCGTCCTTGTCGACACCCGAGACGATCGAGGTCCAGGCCTCGAGCGCGTCAGCCGTCCGCGCCGCCATCGACGGGGGCGTCTCGTGAGCCTCGCGGTACGACTGGGACGTCGGCACCAGCGCCTGCAGCTGCGCGCGGAAGGCCTCGCCGACCGCGATGGGAACGCGGCCCCGGATGGTCATCGACCCGTGGTGGTCGCTCGCCAGCATCAGCTCCCGACGGTCGCGTGCCATCCGCGCGTCACGCTCGACGCGCTCCCGCTCGCGTTCCTCCGCCAGTTCCGGCACAAGCAGGTCCCCGAGGGACGCCGCGAGGACCTCCAGGCCCTTCGGGTCCAGCTGGCCGACCCAGGCCAGCAGTTCCTCCTGTGCCCGCTCCAGCAGCGCCGGCCCGAGCGCGACGGGCACCTGCTTCAGGCCCCGGAGGATCCCCTGGGCCTGCGCCCTGGAGAGCGTCCCGGCGCGCCACGCGTCGCGGAGCAGCGGCAGCCTCTCCAGTGCCCTGGCCAGGTTCACCTGAGCGCCGGCCTCGGCCTGCGTCATGAAGTTCGAGGCGTGAACCAGGATCTTCACGTCGGTGTGCTCGTCCGCGACGAGGTCGGCGCGCCGGATCACGTCGACCCGGAGAGCCTGCAGGCGCTCGCCGAACCGGTCGAGTACCGCGGCGATCTCCACCAGCGCGACCGCGTCGTCATCGTGCGAGCGCAGGGCGGACAGCTCCTCCAGAGCACCGTCCAGATACTCCTCGAGCCCCGCCACCATGCCGCCCCCAGCCATGACTCCAGTCCACCACCCGGCACCGACAGAAACTGCCCAGAATCGGCTGTCCAGAGCACTGATCGTGATGTTTCTCGCGGTGTTCACCAGAGGCGAACAGGTGCGTCGCCGGGCGGCCTGGCTACGTCGATTCCCGCCGGAGCTTTTCCGCCCGGACGGACCTAGAATTGGCCCAAGGGTAACGTCTCGTCGCGATGGCGCGGCGGGCGAAGTGAGTGGCTGGAGCCATCATGAACCTCACGCAGAGACTGCTCATCATCGGAGCCTCGGCAGCGCTGGCGCTCGGTCTTTCGTGGGGGCAGAGGCCCCCCGCGGCCGCCGACCCCGCGACATCGATCTCCTACCCGGCCGCATCGTCGAACACGCGCTACACGGGCAGGGCCTTCGACACCTGCACGGCCCCGTCGCTCGATGCAATCCGGGCCTGGAAGGACTCGCCCTACCGGGCACTCGGGGTCTACATCGGCGGCGACGGACGCACGTGCGCCCAGCCGAACCTCACTAAGTCGTGGGTAGGTGCGGTGAGCAGGCTCGGCTGGAAGCTGATCCCGATCTACCTCGGCCCACAGCCCTCCAGCGCGAACCGGCCCCGTGGCTCGACGATCAAGCTGTCGACGGCTTCGGCACAGGGCAGGGCGGCGGCCGACGACGCGATCGCGCAGGCGAAGGCGCTCGGTATGATCGCCGGCAGCGCCATCTACTACGACGTGGAGGCCTACGACCGCGGCAACACGAACGACGTCAAGGCGGTCCTCACGTTCGAGTCCGCCTGGACGCGTCAGCTGCACGCCAAGGGCTACCTGTCCGGCCTGTACCTGAACCTCACGCGCGGCGCTGCCGACACCGCCGGGGTCTACACCTCCACGTCCTACGCCCGTGCCGACGCGATCTGGATCGCCCGGTGGGACGGTTCCACGTCGCTGAAGGGCTGGGCCGGCATCTCGGACTCGAAGTGGGCGGTGCACCAGCGCGGCAAGCAGTACCGCGGCGACCACACCGAGACCTACGGCGGCGTGACGATCAACATCGACAGCGACCAGTTCGACGCCCCCGTCGCGACGGTGCTGTACAGCTACAAGGTGACCGCTCCGGTCTCCCTGAACGCGCGCACCGGCCCGTCGACCAGCTACGAGACGGTGAAGAAGCTCCCCGCCGGCACGAGCCTCAAGATTGTCTGCCAGACGAACGGGGGCACGGTGAAGACCACCAAGGTGTGGGACCGACTCTCCGACGGCACCTACGTCAGCGACTACTACGTCAGCACGCCGTCGGGCACGGGCATGAGCAAGCCTCTCCCCCGATGCCGGCACAGCTACCAGGTGGATGTGTCGTCGAAGGTGAACGTCCGCACGGGACCCGGCACGTCGTACGCCACGGTCGGGTCGATCCCGAACGGAGGGCTCGCCGCGGTCGTCTGCCAGAAGAAGGGCAGCAAGGTCGGCACGACGACCGTCTGGAACAAGCTCGACGACGCCACCTGGGTCAGCGACTACTACGTCACCAACCGCAGCAACACGACTTACAGCGCGCCGCTGCAGCGCTGCTGACCACACGAGACGACCCACGCCAAGACAGAGATGAGGCCCCGTTCCCCGAGGGGAACGGGGCCTCATGCCCACAGGGGTGGTGGAGCTCAGGGGGCACGTGTCGAACTCCGTGCCTTCGGGCACCACCTGATGCTGATTCAGCCCGCCGCATGACTCAGACAAGACCAACGGGCCAATGAATGGTCCAGGTCTTACCCTCATCGCGGCAGATCCGTACGTTCAACGTCCCTAGGTTGTTCCAATGAGGGGCAACGAGGAGCGTGTCATCCAAGCCTTCTGCGCGTTCCTAGACGAACAGGAGTGGGTCACCGAGCGCGAGATCGGCTGCGTTGACGCGGTTGCGCAGAAGGACGGTCAACGAACTTTCGCAGAAGCGAAGGGACGTACGGTCGCGATCGGCTTGGACGAGGACACGATGTTCGGGCAACTGCCCCGCCGTATGCGTGACGAGTGTCCCGGCCCCGACACTCGCTTTGCCGTTGTCGTGCCCACGCATGCATCGGCTGCGGCGGAAGGGGTGCCCGCGGGGGTTCGCAGGGAGTTGAGCATCGACCTCTACGTTGTTGGGCACGACTGGTCGGTTTCCATACGCGCTTGAACCTCGCGGCATGAGAGTACGTCACTCGCGGCGGAATGGGGCACGCGCGTGGTTACTCGTGCACCAGACCAAAGGTGCTCACGGAGTGAGTGAATTGCGCCAAAGGCCGCTCTCAACGGTTTCCGCGATCCATCCTAGCAGAGGGAAGTCCTACTGACGCATAGCGCGAACGAGTGCAAGTCCGCAGCTGGACATGCCGCACACGCCAGTCGGCTCGACAGCGGGCCTATGCGCTGCTCGCTGACACCCCGAGTTGGCTCTGAAAATCAGTGCGAACTGTACGAGCAAAATGCTCGACCTTTTGCTGGTTCTTGAAGAATGACATAGCAAAGCCGCCTGGATTCTCGCGTTCATGCCGGTCGACTACGCACTCTGACAAGACGCGAACTTGCTCCGCGCACCCATCGATGAACGTCGCCACGCCCCAATCGATATTCGTGAATTCGGCACCATTGGCCCGGGCCCACTGCATGAAAAGCGCGGTAGCCATGAACTCAGAGTTCTTGACAATATTCTTCGCGCGGTGCTCGCGCTCTCGACCGTACGCATTATAGGAGTCTCGGAAATATCGCCAGAAGCGCACCGCGTTATACATTGTGGCCGCATTTAGATCCCGCGGAAAGAGTTCGAGGTACGGACTAGCGTTCAAGTCTGCCCACATGCGACCGATTTCGCGCTTGGCTCGCGTCGCGTTGTCCACGCCGGACCAACAACTGAGCGCACGCGTGGCCTCCTCGAGGTCGAATGCGAAGTCGTACTCCTCGTCATCAAGTGCTTGCCCGGTGCGGAATGAGTACTGAATAGCCTCAGCCAAGAGAATGTCGCTCAACTCCTGCTGATAAGGATCCAGGGCTACAAACTCGCGGTTGCTAACTTGATTCTGGGTATTGGTGTATCGAGTGACCTGCTTCTCGAAATCCTCAGGGTGACCTGCGGTCGAGATGACACGGACGGTGACGTGAACGTCGTCTAGGGGTAAGTTGCTACGAAGTGCTCGCGAAAGGGCGCCACAGTCTGAGCTCCATTGACCACACTCAAGCCCTTCAATGAGAAGGTCTCGTTAGAGGACCTCGGACTGGTGCGAGAGCAGCCGATCGAGTTTGCGACAATCGTGATGCCGTTGTTGTAGTACCAGAAGTCTGACGGAGAGTTGCGAAGAGTCTCGTCGAGGACTTCATTTGTTTCGGTTGAACGAAGGATCGCTCGGATGTTCTTGTCGAACAGTCGTTCGCTGAACTGGTCCGTTATCGTTGCCAACTGTTCTCCAGGAACGATGCCCATAATCTCCGACCTGTAGTCGCTCATCGTGACCCACCTGTCAAAGGTCAGTTCAGAGTCAGGGGACGACAAACCGCTTGCGATATTCCGACGCTCGTAGTTTTCGCGCAGACCTTCGTAGTGAAACTCAAGAATATCGCCGGCCGAATTCACTTCTTGTGTCAACTGAGTGCTCAGGCGAGACGCATCCTCATTCGGCCCTTGCGTACCTAGGTAACTAAAGATGGCGATGACTCGAGCGTCCGTCAGCGCCTCCTCAATTTCACCGCGACGGCGCCGCGCCTTTGGGCCGAGCGCATCCCAATCCCAGTCGAGAAGGCGGCGAATGCCGTGCGCGAACTTCATGACCTCAGTCGGGCTGGGACCACCAGAGGACGTCTTGGTCTGCACGACGTAAACCTCACGACGCGCCGCTGAAATTCCGATCGCATCGATTCCTTGGTCACTGCTTTCGTCAACCACGGAGGCACATGCATCTTCAACGGAGACCATCGCGTGTGCCGCCACGGTCAATGCCGCCAGGGCGCGGGTCGTGCGCGCCTTGGCCTGTTCGTCCTCCGGATGGTGCTGATAGTCGGAAAGGTCGATGTGAGGCTCGAAGTCTTCCTCCAGCCGCCTACGAACCTGACGCTCCTGCAGCTCCACTTGAAGTCCTCTCGAAGGTCGGGTACGGACCGACCAATTCTAGTCACAGGCACGGGTATGGTCCCGACGACGGCCCACAACGGAACATTCAAGCCTCGGGAGCCAAGGAACGGCCCCGGCCCCGGAGCCCGGTCGGGGGCCGTCGGATCATAGTGGGCGGCATGACGCCAGAGGATCCTTCAGTCGGAAGGCCCACCCATCGGCAGATGCGAGCACGACAGGCAGGTGGCCGGCGAAGCCATCAGGTCCCTTCCCCAGGGTCATTGAGGCGGCAAGAGGAAAGCCCCTGTCAGCGAGCTGACAGGGGCCACAGGGGTGGAGGTGGCGGGAATTGAACCCGCGTCCTTGAGAGACGAACCAGGGCTTCTCCGGGTGCAGCTGACTAGGCGCGTTACTCGGTCCCTGCACTCACATCAGCATGTCGCAGACAGACCCAGTACCAGTAAAGTCCCGAGCAACCCCTGGCACGCAGGTTACTCAGCAAGCCCTCTAAATGAGGCCAGGTCCCGAGGTGAAGGCACCCTCGGGTTGACCCTTCGTTAGCTGATCAGGCAGCCAGAGCGAAGTCAGTGCGGTTGTTGTTGGCACTTATTGGTTTCCACACGTCGTTAACGAGATAAGCGTGGATCCTCGACCCGCTTCCCCTGGGACTACCGCCCAAGTCGAAACCAGTCACCCCCTGTTGAGTTGTCGCCCACCAGTTTAGCGCGTGTAGCCAAGGGATGCCTGCGGCGCCTTGGGGCGTGCGAGGAGCAGGTGTCCGAAGCCGTCGGTGCCCGGCCGGCCGTTGAACGCCCTGACGGCCGCGAACACCGTCGCGCCGACCCAGACCAGCCAGCCGAGCGTCATGATGCCGCCGCCGAAGCCGAGGATGGTCGTGAGGACGAGCGCGGCGGCGCCCAGCGCGAACGCGGTCAGCTGGAGGCTGAACGCCCGCGAGGCCTCCCACCACAGCTTGGAGCCGGGCGTCGCGACGGCGCGGACGATCGCGGGGCCGATGAACGAGGTCACGAAGCCGCTGAGATGCGTGAGGCCTCCGGCCACGTTCTCTGCTGGCGTCGGCTGCCCGGGTGCGGGACGCGTGAGGGCGACGGGGGCGATTCGGGCGAGGCCCTGCAGCGCGCGGCTCAGCTCGGCCCGGTCGCGGGCGGCGAATGCCAGGTCGAGGCGCTGGTTGAACTGGGCCTCCCCGAGAGTGCCGTTGGCGTACAGCGACTGCAGGTGCGAGATCGCACGCTCGCGCTGCTGCTCGGTGATGGCTCCGGGGTGGAACGGCTGCTGGGTACCGAAGGGCTGCTGGGTCATGCCATCCAGTCTGGTCGGCGCCCGTCGGCCGAACCATCGGGAACTCCCCTGGATGGACCCCGGCTCAGCCCCTGCGGTAGCGGTTGCGGGATGCGAGCGCCCGCTCCGCCTCTCGCTTGGCGTCGCGCTCCGCGAGGTCGCGGCGCTTGTCCCAGTCCTTCTTGCCCGTGGCGATGCCGATCTGGACCTTGGCGTAGCCGTCCTTGAAGTACAGCGACAGCGGGATCAGCGTGCGGCCCGAGGAATCGAGGGCGCGCTGGATGCGGGTGATCTCCTTGCGGTGCAGCAGCAGCTTGCGGCTGCGCTTGGCCGAGTGGTTGCGCCAGGTGCCGAACTCGTACTCGGGGATGTTCGCGTTGATCAGCCAGGCCTCACCGTTGTCGTCGACCGTCGCGTACGCGTCGGACAGCGTCGCCCGGCCGTTGCGCAGCGTCTTGACCTCGGTGCCGGTCAGGACGAGGCCGGCCTCGAACGTCTCGCCGATCGCGTAGTCGTGCCGCGCGCGGCGGTTCTGCGCGACGAGCTTCTCTCCGGTCTCTCTGGGCATTGGTCCAGTATGACAGCTGTCAGAAGTAGCGGCTCATCGGGTTGACGACGGTGCCGTTCTCCCAGACCATCAGGTGCAGGTGGCAGCCGGTCGAGTAGCCGGTGGTGCCGACATAGCCGATGACCTGTCCCTTCTTCACCCGCTGGCCCACGCTCACGATGTAGCGGGTGGCGTGGTTGTAGCCGGTGGTCACGTAGCGGCCGTTGATCTTCCCGTGGTCGATCATCAGGCGGTTGCCGTAGCCCGCGTTGTAGTAGCGCTCGCTGACGACGCCGTCGCCTGCCGCCTTGATGGCGGTGCCGCAGGCGGCGCCGAAGTCCGTGCCGTCGTGCAGCTTCCAGTAGCCGAGCACCGGGTGCAGACGCATGCCGTACTGAGACGTGATGCGCGCGTTGACCGGGTACATGAAGCCCGACGAGCTGGAGGAACTCGACGAGGAGGAAGAGGATGACGACGAGGAGGACGACGAGCTTCGCTGCTTGTTCCTCGAGGCGGCCTTCTCCCGCGCGGCCTTCTCCTTGGCCGCCTTCTCCGCCGCTGCCTTCTTCTCGGCGGCGATGCGGGCCTGGATGCGCTTCTCGACGGACGCGGCCTCGGACTCGAGGTCTGCCTGACGCTGGGTCTCCGTCGCGACCTGCGCGTTGGCCTCGCGCTCGGCGGCGTCGCGGCGCTTGACGAGGTCGGCGATCTCGGCGCGCAGATCCTCGGCCTGAGCCTCGGCGTCCTGGCTGGCCTTGAGCTGCTTCGCGGCGGCCTCGCGGGCCTCGGTGGCGGCCTGCTCTGCGGCGTCGGCCTCCTGCTCGGCGGTCTCGAGGGCCAGGCGACGCTCCTCCAACTCATCGAGCTGCTGCTGCGACGAGTCGAGCAGCGTCTGGGCCATCTGAGCGCGCGCATTCAGGTTCGCGGTGGTCAGGTCGCTGAACAGCAGGGCCAGGTTCATCAGGCCGTCGCTGGTCTGCGTCGTGACGACGATCTCCTCGTTCATGCGCTTGTCGACCGAATCGACGGCGGCCTTCGCGGCCGCGACGCTCGCCTTGGCCTGTTCGAGCTTGTGCTCGGCCTCGGCCAGCTCCTCAGCGCGCTGCTCGTCGAGTTTCTTCGCCTTCGCCGTAGCGGCCTCGGCCGCGGCGAGTTCGGCCTCGGCACCCGCGAGCTGGTTGCGGGCGGTCTCGGCGGCGGCCGCAGCGTCATCCGCGGTGGCTTCGGCCTGGTCGACGGCCTGCTCCTGCTCATCGATGGCCTGCTCGAGCCGCTCCTTGCGGTCATCGAGCGAATCGGCCTGCGTGGGCAGGGAGATCGAGCACATCAGTGCCACCGAGGCCGTCGCGGCGACGATGCCGCGGACCAGTCGAGTGGTCATGCTGCGCTGAACGGGCTGGGGGGGAAGTTCCCTGTTCACGCGGCCTCCTTTGGGGAAGTCAGATCTTCAGATACTTGCGGGTGGCTACGAGTGTGGGGATGACGGCAAGCGCAACTCCCACCAGTGCTGTGCCCACAATGGCAGCACCGAGGTGACTCCAGCCAATCCAAGCTAAAGCAGAGAGTGAGGGTTGAGCGTTCTGGACGATGATGAACCAGAACCCCGCAGTCAACGCGACCGCGGCGATGATGATGCCGATCAGACCCGCAACCAGGGATTCCAGCAGGAACGGCAACAGGATATAGATATTCGAGGCGCCCACGAGCCGCATGATGCCGATTTCCCGTCGACGGGAGAATGCGGCCATCCGGATGGTGTTGGCAATCTGCAGGGCGCCAGCGAACAGCAGGAGCCCGGACATGACCAGCGTCACCCACTGCAGGGTGCTGAGCCAGTTGAACATCGGGTCGAGCACGCTGTGCAGGTCCTGGACGTTCTGCACGCCGGTGAGCCCCTTGGCCTCGCTGACGACGCCCGCGTAGTTCTCCGGGTTCACCAGCGAGACGGTGAAGGAGTCCTGCATGTCATCGACGGTGCGCGACGCTGCCGCGGATGAGTTGGCGAAGACCCTCTGGAACTCCTCGAAGGCCTGCTCCTTGGACTGGTAGGTCACGGTCGAGACCTCGGGATTGGCCTCAAGGGTGGCCTGGATCTGCTCCCGCTGCGCGTCGGTGGTCCCCTTGCCCTCCTCGCACTGCCCGCCCTGTGTGCTCTCGGTGCAGAGATACACCGAGATCTCGATCTTCTGGTAGAGGTCCGCCTTGGCGACGTTGACCTCCATTGCGGTGAGGAATCCCGCGCCGAGCAGGGTGAGGGAAACAGCCATCGTGACGATGACCGCGATGGTCATGGCCAGGTTGCGTCGCAGACCCGACCAGGTTTCGCGAAGTGAATGCCGCATGAAAGAAAGTTCTCCTGTCCTACGCCGTGCCGTAAACGCCCTTGGCCTGATCCCTGACGAGTTCGCCGGAACGGAGCTCGAGGACGCGGCGGCGCATCTGATCGACGATGGACGAGTCGTGGGTGGCCATGATCACGGTGGTGTCGGCCCGGTTGATGCGGTCTAGGAGCTTCATGATGCCGACCGAGGTCTCGGGGTCGAGGTTGCCCGTCGGCTCGTCGGCGATGAGGATCTTGGGCCGGTTGACGAAGGCCCGCGCAATCGCGACGCGCTGCTGCTCGCCGCCGGAGAGCTCCTCGCAGGGGCGGTCGCCCTTGCCGGCGAGGCCGACCAGGTCGAGCGTGTCGGGCACGATCCGCTTGATGTGCTTGGCGGGGCTGCCGATCACCTGGAGCGCGAAGGCGACGTTCTCATAGACCGTCTTGCCCGGCAGGAGCCGGAAGTCCTGGAACACCGTCCCGATCTGGCGGCGGAGTTGCGGCACCTTCCACTGGTTCATGGTCGCGAGGTTCTTGCCGGCGACGTAGAGAGTGCCCTTCGTCGGCTTGTACTCGCGCAGGATGAGCCGGAGGAAGGTGGACTTGCCGGACCCGGACTGACCGACGAGGAACACGAACTCGCCCTTGTCGATCTCCAGGTTGATGTTCCTGAGGGCAGGTCGCTCCTGTCCCGGGTAGAACTTGGTGACGTCCTCGAACGTGATCACAGCGGCTCCGGCAGATGGGGAAGATCCTGAGAAAATCTCAGAACTCGATGAATTGTATGCCACCGGTTCCGTGGCCGCGAACTGACACGCGGTGAAGAACCGACATCAGCCGCGGCCGTCAGGCGGACGCCTCCGACTTCTTGCGCCAGCGGATGCCGGCGTCGATGAAGCCGTCGATGTCGCCGTCGAAGACGGCCTCGGGGTTGCCCACCTCGTAGTCGGTGCGCAGATCCTTGACCATCTGGTACGGGTTCATGACGTAGGAGCGCATCTGCGCACCCCAGGAGTTGCCACCGTCGCCCTTCAGCGCGTTCATCTCCTTCTCGCGGTCCTGGCGGACCTTCTCGAGCAGACGGGACTGCAGGACCCGCAGTGCGGCGGCCTTGTTCTGCAGCTGCGACTTCTCGTTCTGACAGCTCACGACGATGCCGGTGGGCAGGTGCGTGATGCGGACGGCGGAGTCGGTGGTGTTGACCGACTGGCCGCCGGGGCCGGACGAGCGGAACACGTCGATGCGGAGGTCACCCTCGGGGATGTCGATGTGGTCGGTCTCCTCCGTGACGGGGAGGACCTCGACGCCGGCGAACGACGTCTGGCGGCGGCCCTGGTTGTCGAAGGGCGAGATGCGCACGAGGCGGTGGGTGCCCTGCTCAACCGAGAGGGTACCGTAGGCGAAGGGGCACTTGACGGCGAAGGTCGCGGACTTGAGGCCCGCCTCCTCGGCGTAGGAGGTGTCGTAGACCTCGGTGCTGTAGTGGTGGCGGTCGGCCCAGCGCAGGTACATGCGCATCAGCATCTCGGCGAAGTCCGCGGCGTCGACGCCGCCGGCCTCCGCGCGGATGGTGATGAGCGCGTCGCGGTCGTCGTACTCCCCCGACAGCAGGGTGCGGACCTCGAGTGCCTCGACGTCCTTGCCCAGCTTGGCCAGGTCGCGCTCGACCTCTGCCTGCGCCTCGGGGTCGCCCTCCTCGTCGGCCAGCTCCAGCATGACCTTGACGTCGTCGAGGCGGGAGCGCAGGCCCGTGATCCGGTCGACCTCGCCCTGCTTGGCGGACAGCTGGGAGGTCACGCGCTGCGCGTTCTCCTGGTTGTCCCACAGGTCAGGTGCCGCGACCTGCTCCTCCAGCTCGGCGATCTCCTTGCGGAGCGCGTCGAGGTCGGCCACTGCCTCGATCGACTCGAGGGAATGGGCCAGTTCGGAAATCCGGGCGGTCAGGTCATCGTTTGCCACAGTGGACCACTCTACCGTGCCGCCCGCGTCCGCGACCTGTCAGAATGGTTGGCGCATCTGCAGAAGAAGAGGAGCAACCCACATGGGAGCCACCAAGAGCCAGCTCAAGAAGGACCTGGCCGACGCGCTGCGCGCCAAGGACGAGGCCGCCAAGATGAACATCCGGATGATGATGGGCGCCATCACCGTCGCCGAGGTGGCAGGCGACACCGCCCGTGAGCTGACCGACGCCGAGGAGCTCGCCGTCATCACCAAGGAGATGCACCAGCGTCGCGACGCGGCCGCCACCTACGCGGACGCCGGGCGACCCGAGCTGGCGGAGAAGGAGGCCAGCGAGGCGGACTTCATCTCCCGCTACCTCCCCGCTCCCCTGACGTCCGAGGAACTCGACGCGCTCGTCGCGGAGGCCTTCGACGCGCTGGACGAGGCCCCGACCATGAAGCACATGGGGGCCCTGGTCAAGGCCGTCAACGCACAGGCCGCCGGCCGCGCAGAGGGCAAGGAGGTCGCGGCGCGCGTGCGTGCCCGCCTCCAGGCCTGATCCGGGATGCCCCAGGGTGCGTGAGCCGCTACCCTGGGGATCCCTCGGGCGCATAGCTCAGTTGGTTAGAGCGCTTGCCTTACAAGCAAGATGTCGGGGGTTCGAGTCCCTCTGCGCCCACCAGATCGTCGTTGTTCAAACCGGCGATGTTTCCGGTTTGAGGTCCAGATTCCGCCGTGGCTCGCTGTCGTGCAAGCGCGGTGCGCTGGATGTCCGGGTTGAACAGGATGTTGAACGGTTCCCCGGGCTGCCCGTCCACGGTGTCGTCGGGCCGGACGATGAGCTTGTCGAAGAAGTGAAGCGCCCCGGGTTTCGTGGAGGCTCGGTTATCTGGAACCGGCTCCGACGGGAACCTGTTCTCCAACGTAGCTGACGGGCTCGTGGGATGCCCAGTGGGCGGCCTCGAACTCGGCGGGCGGGATGTGTCCGATCTCGCCGTGCAGGCGCCGGTGGTTGTACCAGTCGACGTATTCGGCGACCGCGATCTCGACGTCGCGGACCGACGCCCACCCGCCCTTGGGGCGCATGACGGGGTTGCGGATGCACTCGGCCTTGAACAGCGAGTTCAGCGCCTCGGCCATCGCGTTGTCGTAGCTGTCGCCGACCGTTCCGACGGACGCGACCGCGTCGGCTTCGGCGAGCCGCTCGGTGTAGCGAATCGCACGGTATTGAACTCCGGCATCGCTGTGATGGATCAGCCCGGTGATGTCTTGACCTGCTCTGCGGCGCTCCCAGAGGCCCATCTCGAGCGCGTCGAGGGCGAGATCGGTGCGCAGCGACGTGGACACCTGCCAGCCGACGACACGGCGAGAGAACACGTCCAGGACGAACGCGGCATAGGTCCACCCGGCGTGGGTGCGGATGTAGGTCAGGTCCGCAACCCAGAGCTGGTTCGGTGTCGTCGCGGTGAACGCGCGCTTGACGAGGTCGGCGGGCCGATCGGTCTCCGCGCCGTCCCCGAAGGTGGTCTTGCGGGTCTTGTCGCGCCGGATGCCCTGGATGCCCGCGGCGCGCATCAGCCGCTCGACCGTGCAGCGGGCGACCTCGACGCCCTCCCGGTTCAGGGCCGCGTGGATCTTCCGGGCGCCGTAGACGCCAAGGTTCGCCTTGTGGACCACCCGGATGTCCTCGGTCAGTTCCGCGTCCCTGACCGCCCGCGCGGACGGCGGACGCGCCTTGGCGGCGTAGTAGGTGCTCGGGGCGATCTGGACGTCCGCGTCACGCAGGACCTGGCAGATCGGCTCGACCCCGAACCGGTCGCGGTGCTCGTCGATGTACTCGACGAGCACCGCGGTCGGCACCTCGGCTACTTCAGCTTGCGGTCGAGCTCCGCCGCGGCGAAAAACGCCGACGCGGTCTTCAGGATCTCGTTCGCTCGCCGCAGCTCCCGCACCTCGGCCTCAAGCTCCTTGATCCGCTGCGCCTCCGCGGTCGTCATCCCGGGCGCCTGCCCGGCGTCGATCTCGGCCTGCTTCACCCAGCCCCGCAGCGTCTCCGGGTTGATCCCGAGTTGCTCGCCGATACGCTGCAGCGCACCGGCCTTCCGTGCGGGGTCCTGCCTCGCCTCGACCGCGAGCCGCGTCGCGCGCTCACGCAACTCGTCCGGGTACTTCTTCGGTGCTGCCATGACTCTCATCCTCCGTGAGTTGAGAGCCTCCACCGAACCCGGCACGCTTCAAAGGCTTGGTTGGCCAGGCGTCGTAGGGAGTCGTCAATGCTCATGTAGATCGCGTGGCAGTCTCCGGCGAGGGCGAGGCAGTCTTCGAGGTGGGCCTTGGCTTGGTCGTACTCCATGTCTCCTGCGTTGATCTGGGCGTCGAGGAAGGCCAGGCGGCGGGCGATGCGTTCTTGTTCCTCGCCGAGCAGGTCGAGCGGGATCATGCCGGCGTAGTGGGCTTGGAGTAGTTTCTTGCGCTCGTCGCGGAGCGCGTCGCGTTCGGCGGTGTAGGCGTGGCGCTCGTGCCGGGCGGTGGCGTGGAGCCGGTCGAACTCTCCGGTGAGTCATCAGAGGTTCTGGAGAGCGGGCGGCCAAACTGTCTCGCATTGAGTTCCAAGTACCGAACCGGTCGATCGCTCCGTTCCGAAGGTGTGACAACGGTTGGGTCTGGTGGACCAGGTCGGACTGAAAGGCGCCGACGTAGGGCACGGCCGTGACGCGGAGCCCGAGCCCTAGCATTTGCAGGTGTTCGACAAGACGAACCAGCCTGCCGCCATGATGAGCAGTTTGGACTCCATGCTTTCCTCATCGTCGTGCGGTTGGGAAGTGTGTTCGCGATTCGTAGTGCAGAATGCTCAAGGACGGCATGAGGCGCCGTGCCCGGCAGTTCGAACTCGCTTGGACGCGCTGTCCTGCGCCTGTCTGCACGCACATCGGGGATCTTCAGGAGCGCGCTACGCAGTGATCAACTGGCGGAGTTGGTTGATGCCGACTGGGGGCGTGTTGCGGTAGGGCGTGATCGCCACACGGCTTGCCTGTGTCTTGACTTGCTTGAGCGGCACTTGCTCCGCGTTGATCCGTTCGGTCAGCAGGGGGCTGGTGGTGCCAGTCGGGGTGAGGGAGCGGTTGACGATCCATCCCCAGGTGGTGATGTTGGCTCGGGTGAGGTCGGCGGCCAGGCCGGTGGCTTCGAGGACGGGGGTGGTCTCGGGCAGTGTGACGACGATGACGCTGGTGTTGTCGGGGTCCTGGAGTCGGGCCAGGGGCGTGAGCCCGGCCTGCTCGGGCAGGTTGCGAACGACTTCGCGGTGGTAGGAGCCGGTGGCGTCCATGAGGAGCAGTGTGTGTCCGGTGGGGGCGGTGTCCATGACCACGAATCGGTGGGCGGATTGCTCGACGGCTGCGGCGAAGGCCTGGAAGACGGCCACCTCTTCGGTGCAGGGCGAGCGCAGGTCCTCGGCGAGGTTGGCCCGACCGTCGGCGTCCAGGCTCGCGCCCTTGGTGTCCATGACGTGGCGTCGGTAGTCGGCCACGGCCTGGGCGGGATCGATGCTGGATACCTCGAACGGTGCCGCTTCGCCGACCGTCCAGGCGAGATGCGCGGCGGGGTCGGTGGTGGTCAGCAGCACGTCCTTGCCGCGGTCGGACAGGCCGACGGCGATCGCGGCGGCCATCGTGGTCTTCCCGACGCCGCCTTTCCCGACGACCATGATCAATCCGTGGTCCTTGGCCGCCAGCTGCTCGATCGTCGCGGCCAGAGAGTCCGATGAGTCGGCGGGTGTGTTGGCGCGCGGTGCGGCTAACGCCGGGGTGTGGTCCGGGGTCTCGGAGAGCAGCGTGGTGAGGGCGTCGAGGCCCATCACGTCGCGGGTGCGCAGCGTGAGCCGGTCGATCGCCAGCCCGGCGAGATTGGCGGGCATGGCGGCGATGGCGGCGGTCTCCTCGGTGCGGATCGCGTCGGCCAGGTCATCTGGGATGGGTTCGCTGGGGAGGATGCCGTTGATGACCAGGTGGGTGGCGTGGACGCCTGCTTCGGCGAGTTCGTCGGCGGTGCGGGACGCCTCGGCCAGCGATGAGGTCTGTGGGCGGGCGACCAGGCCCAGTCTCGTCACGGACGGGTCGGCCAGGGCTGTGAGCGCGTCGGCGTAGGTGGTGCGGGTCTTGTCGAGGCCGGCCATCGGACCGAGGCAGGACGCGTCGCCGAGCCCGTCTTCGAGGAAGGAGGTCCATTCGCCGGGGAGCTTGAGCAGCCGGACGGTGTGGCCGGTCGGGGCGGTGTCGAAGACGATGTGGTCGTAGCCTTGCGCGATGTCGTTGCCGGCCAGGAAGGCGGTGAACTCGTTGAACGAGGCGATCTCGGTGGTGCAGGACCCGGAGAGCTGCTCGGTGACGTCGGCGAGGTCCTTGACCGAGAGGAAGACCCGGATTGGGGCGAGTGCGCGTTGGCGGTACTCCTCGGCGGCGGCCTCGGGGTCGATCTCCAGCGCGTCGAGCCCGTCAACGCCGACAATCGGCGTGATCGTGTACCCGACCCGCTGGCCGAAGACCTGGCCGACATTCGAGGCCGGGTCGGTGGAGACCAGCAGGACCCGGTTGCCCCGGCGTGCGAGGTCGACCGCGGTGGCGCAGGCGATGCTCGTCTTCCCGACACCGCCCTTCCCGGTCAGGAACAGGAACCTCGGGGGGTTGTGCAGCAGCTCAATCATCTCCGATCAGCCCTACGCCTGAGAACCGGACTGGATGGTCACCGACTGGGCCGAACCGCAGCATCCCGACGACACCGGGGCCTCGTCACTACAGCACACCGACGCTGCCGGAATGGGCGTGGCGTTACCGCAGCATCCAGTCGCCGCATTCTCGGCGGGCGCCTCGACGCCGGCGATCCGTGCCAGCTCGGCGCGGGAGGGGTAGCGTCCGGTGGCGACCGTCACGTCGTCGACGACGATCAGCGGCAACCCGGACGCGCCGACCTTCTGCACGAAGGCCCGCGCGACGGCGCTGTCAGCGAACGCGGCGGGGTCCTGGGCCAAGTTGGCCCGGCGCACCGACACGCCTTGCCGGGTGAGCCAGTCAAGGTCGGCGGTGAAGTCGACCAGCGCCTGGTCGGGGTCGGGGCCGCACACCCCGGTGTTGCAGCACAGCGGGCCTTCGAAGACTTGGATCATGAGGACGCCTCTCTCGGATTGATGTTCGTCAATATGAAGACTAGGACTCATATCGACGTCTGTCAATCTGAGGTGGTAGGCTGGCACACATGGCTCAGCACCTCCCGATCATCGACTGCACCCCGCAGGGGGGGTCGACGCTCGCCGACGAGGAGGCCGAGCGGGTCGCCGCCACCTTCAAGGCGCTCTCTGATCCGGTCCGGGTCAAGCTGCTGCATCACATCTCGGCGAACTGCTGCTCCAGCGTGTGCGCCTGTCACATGCCCGACAGTCTTGGCATCAGCCAGCCAACCCTCTCCTACCACCTGGCACGACTGGTCAAGGCCGGGCTCATCAGCCGGGAGATGCGCCACAAGTGGGCGCACTACCACGCCACGCCGCAGGGCCTGGCGACCGTGCGAGCATTCCTCGCCGGATTACCCGACCCGGACAAGTGCTCGGCAGACCCGTCGACCACCTGCTGACCCACCACACCCACGACAGCCGCCCTCCACAGTCGACACCGCCCCGAAAGCTGTGACGCTATGGGGGCAACAGGCCTGCCCATCGCGCCGAGCAGCACCCGCCACCCCCGGGTTGCATCTTGCTTCGATCTCCTTCAATATAGATACATGTCGATGCAAGATGTGGAACTCGTGATCGTTGGGTCCGGCCCAGCCGGATACACCGCAGCTGTCTACGCCGCGCGAGCAGGCCTCGCGCCGGTCGTCCTGGCCGGATCAGTGACGGCAGGCGGAGCGCTGATGACGACCACGGAGGTCGAAAACTTCCCCGGCTTCACCGACGGCATCCAAGGCCCCGAGCTGATGGAAGCGATGCGCGCCCAGGCAGAGCGCTTCGGCGCCCGCATCATCTACGACGACGCGACCGGTCTTGCACTCACCGAATCCACGAAGTTCATCGAGACCAGCAGCAGCGGAACCTTCCAGGCGCGCGCCGTGATTCTGACGATGGGGTCCGCATATCGCAAGCTCGGTCTCCCTGAGGAAGCCCGATTCTCGGGACATGGCCTGTCATGGTGCGCGACCTGCGACGGCTTCTTCTTCCGTGACCGGGAAATCGCGGTCATCGGCGGTGGCGATTCCGCGATGGAAGAAGCACTGTTCTTGACGCGCTTCGCCGCCAAGGTCACGCTCGTCCACCGGCGCGGCGACTTCCGGGCGTCCCGGATCATGGCCGAGCGGGCATTGGCCGACCCCAAGATCGAGGTCGCATGGAACAACGAGGTGACCGCGATCCTCGGCGAGACGAACGTCAGCGGTCTGCGACTGCGCGACACGATCACAGGCGCCGAACGAGTGCTGGATGTGTCGGGCATTTTCGTCGCAATCGGGCACGACCCGCGCTCCGAGCTTGTCGCCGAGCAAGTGTCCACCGACGCAGAGGGGTACGTCATCGTGGCCCATCCAACGACACACACCAACGTGGCCGGCGTATTCGCCGCCGGCGACCTGGTGGATCACAACTACCGACAGGCGATCACGGCCGCCGGCACAGGCTGCGCCGCCGCCATGGACGCGCAGCACTATCTGTCGACTCTCGATCTACCCACCCAGATCGAGAGTCCCACTCTGGAGGTTTCCGCATGAGCATCACCCACGTCACCGACGCCACATTTGTCAGCGAAGTGCTCGAATCAGACCTTCCGGTCGTAGTCGACATCTGGGCCGCGTGGTGCGGCCCATGCAAGGCCATCGCTCCGATCTTGGAGCACTTGGCCACCGAGTATGCGGGCCGGGTCAAGATCGTCAAGATCGACGCGGATGCCAATCCCGAGACCGTGACCACAGCTGGTGTCACCTCGATCCCCACTCTTTCCTTCTACCGCGACGGCGAGCGGGTCGACATGCTGATCGGCGCACACCCGAAGCCGTCCATTGCCGCGAAGATCGACGGACTCCTGGCATGACTGCGACCGCAACGGCGCCCACACGCGCCACTCCGGCGCGTCTGTCCGTCCTCGACCGTTGGCTGCCGCTGTGGATCGGACTGGCGATGATCGCAGGCCTCCTCCTCGGCCGTCTCGTCCCCGCCGTCTCCGATGTGCTCTCCCATCTGGAGGTGGGAGGCATCTCGGTACCGATCGGGCTGGGGCTGCTCGTGATGATGTACCCCGTGCTCGCAAAGGTCCGCTACGACAAGATCGCGGCCGTCACGGGCGACAAGCGCCTCCTAGTCTCATCCCTGGTCCTGAACTGGATCATCGGCCCGGCGGTCATGTTCGCCCTCGCCTGGCTGTTCCTGCCTGATCTGCCGGAGTACCGCACGGGGCTCATCATCGTGGGACTGGCCCGCTGCATCGCGATGGTCGTGATCTGGAACGACCTGGCCTGTGGCGACCGAGAAGCCACCGCCGTGCTGGTCGCGATCAACTCCATCTTCCAGGTCGTCGCGTTCTCGCTGCTCGGCTGGTTCTACCTCACCGTACTGCCCGGCTGGCTCGGCCTCGATACCCAAGGTCTGGAAGTGTCAGTCGGGCAGATCGCGCTGAATGTCCTGGTCTTCCTCGGCGTCCCGCTCATCGCCGGGTTCGCCTCGCGGTGGATCGGCGAGAAGCGCCGAGGACGCGACTGGTACGAGAACCGATTCCTCCCCAGAGTGGGGCCGTGGGCGCTCTATGGGTTGCTGTTCACCATCGTGCTGCTCTTCGCGCTCCAAGGCGAAGCGATCACATCCAGTCCGTTCGATGTCGCCCGGATCGCCCTGCCGCTACTGGTCTACTTCGCGCTGATATGGTTCGTCGGGCTCTTGCTCGGCAAGGGTCTCGGACTGGGCTATGCCCGCTCCACCACGCTGGCATTCACGGCGGCGGGCAACAATTTCGAACTTGCCATCGCGGTCGCGATCGGCACCTTCGGCGCGGCATCTGGACAGGCCCTCGCGGGGGTCGTCGGCCCACTCATCGAAGTCCCCGTACTCGTCGGCCTCGTCTACGTCTCGCTGTGGGCCGCACGCGCCTGGTTCCACACCGACCCCTACGCTCCCGACACTGCCACGACCGAACTGAGGAGGACACCATGACCGAAACACCCACAACGGTCGAGACGTGCGCGCCTGCCGAGGCGCACGCAATCGGCCTGGACGCGGCCACCACCGTGGCCGGTATGTTGAAGGCGCTGGCCGATCCGCTCCGACTGCGGATGCTCTCGGCCATCGCCACCGACCCGCGCGGCGAGTCCTGCGTCTGCGACCTTGCCGAACTCGCTGACGTCTCCCAGCCCACCATCTCCCACCACCTGAAGGTACTGAAAGACACCGGCCTGCTCGCATCCGAGCGGCGCGGCACCTGGGTGTACTACCGCATCGTCCCAACCAGGCAGACCGCCGTCACGACCCTCCTCGACGGCTTCGCATCCACCGTCGCCGCCGATCCCACCGGAGACCGGCCCGAGTCGCCCCGAGAGGTCGACGCACACGTCATCGACCGCCTCGCACAAGAACTGACTAACGAGTTCAACACGCTGAGTCGCGACCTGGTGGTCACTATGGTGCGGGAGTCCTACGCCGGTCTCCTACGGTCCGCGAAGGTCGCCCGACACCTCGTCCCGCTCACCGAACGCTTCGCCCGTCAACGCCTCGCCGACCTCACCCGCGACCGCGAGACGGGTGTACCGCAGGTGCTGTTCGTGTGCGTGCAGAACGCCGGCCGCTCCCAGCTCGCGGCCGCGCTGGTGAACCAGATGGCCGATGGCAAGGTCGTCGCCCGCTCTGCCGGGTCACGACCGGCACCAGATGTCCACCCGCACGTGCGCTCGCTGCTCACCGAGATCGAGGGAGAGGACGCCGCTATCGAGCGGTTCCCCAAGCCGCTTACCGACGACGCGGTCCGCGCCGCCGATGTCGTCATCACCATGGGCTGCGACGACGTGTGCCCGATCATCCCCGGCGTCCGCTACGAGGACTGGGCTGTCGGAGACCCCGCCCTCGCCTCTGCCGAGGGCGTCGAAGCCATCCGCGACGACATCGCCGCCCGCGTCCGCACCCTGCTCGACTCCCTCACCAGCCGCTAACGAAAGAGACCCGACAATGACCGACACCAAGCCGTCCGTGCTGTTCGTTTGCATCCACAACGCCGGCCGCTCCCAGATGGCAGCCGGCTACCTCCGCCACCTCGCCGGCGACCGGATCGAGGTCCGCTCCGCCGGCTCCATGCCCGCCGACCAGATCAATCCCACCGCCGTCGAAGCCATGCGCGAAGAGGGCATCGACATCACAGCGGAGCAGCCCAAGGTGCTCACGCCCGAGGCCGTCCAAGCCTCCGATGTCGTCATCACGATGGGGTGCGGCGACGCCTGCCCGTTCTACCCCGGCAAGCGCTACGAGGACTGGAAGCTCAATGACCCGGCGGGCCAGGGCATCGAGCTCGTGCGCCCCATTCGTGACGAGATCAAAGCCCGAATCCAGGAGTTGATCGTCTCCATCAGCAACTAGGCGCTGCCTCCCCTGCCGGGAGGCAGCGCCTCCAGCTGCACGCCGACCTAGATGTACCCGGCCAGGACGTTGGTAGCAGCGCGTCTGCTTGAACGGGTGAGAACCTCCGGATGGGATGTGGCGTGTCTACGGCCCATTCCAGCGCGGAGGTTCTCGTGTCCCACGGTAGTGCCCGGTTGACCGTTCATGGTCGACTACTGATCGTTCAACGCCATCAAGCCGGTTGGCCTCAGAGCCACATCGCTGCGGCGATGGGTGTCTCCCGCAAGTGCGTGAGGACCTGGCTCGACCGGTACGCCGCCGACGGCGAAGCCGGTTTGGTGACCCGGTCGTCGCGGCCACACACCATGCCGACCCGCACCAGCCCCTGTAGCTGATCTCATCGATACCGATCCGCCGCAGCCTCGCGAACCGGTCCTGCTCCTTCGACAGGTCATTCCAGTGACGCTCGATGATGCTGCCGACACTGCGCCACGCGATCCGCATCAACTGACACGCAGCCGATTTCGAGCACTGCGTGACCAGCCACGCGATCTGAGCATCAAACTCCTACGTGTGACCAGCCCCGTGACGGGCCCACGGCACCGAGGCGACCACCACCCCATGGACACGGCACGACACCCGCGGCGCTTCGGCCTCGAGGAACACCCTCATGGTTCCCAGATCCAGGCCCCGCCAGCGTCGTCGACCACCACCAGCGTCATAGCCCGGAGATCGCCGCCAGCAGATCCCACACCTGCCTCTCGCCCGCTTCGCAGGCCGCACACGACACACCAACACCCCCGCCTGATCGTCGAGTTCAACACCGTCGATGATCGTGTGATCGACACCCAGCAGCCGACGCCATAAGATTGAGTTCTGCACACCGCTATCCGCTCTAGTTCTTGAACCCTTTGACAGCAAAGAACCCAGCCGGACAGCGGTGTGCTCCACTTTCAGCTCCACTGGGCACCCACACATCCGACACAAGAGCCATTTGGGACTGCCCCGGGTTTGGTTGACATCAACATCTCAGGTCCGTGAGGGCCTGGTGAGAGGATGCATGTCATGCCCAAGCCCCATCCGAAAGAGTTCCGCGATGATGTGATCGCGGTCGCCCGCAAGGGCGAGGCCCCGATCGGCCAGATCGCCAAGGACTTCGGGATCAGTGAGTCCTGCCTGCGCAACTGGCTGGCCAAGGCCGATCGTGTTGATGCCCCCGCCGCAGACAACCGCTCCGCAGCCGAACTACGGGAAGCCAACAAGCGCATCCGGCTGCTGGAGCAGGAGAACGAAGTCCTGCGCCGCGCCGCCGCCTACCTGTCCCGCGACATCAACCCAAAATGATGTTCCCCTTGGTCACCGACCTGGCCCAGACCAAGGGGACGCTCCGGGTGCCGGTCGCGGTCTCCTGCCGGGTGCTGGGCTTCTCGCGGCAGGCCTACTACCAGTGGCTCGCCTGCCCAGTCTCGCAGCGCGACTGGGACGATGCACACCTGATCAACGCCGCCATCGACCTGCATGCCGAAGACCCTGGTCTGGGTTATCGCCTCATCGCCGATGACCTGCCCGAGATGGGCATCACCGCTGGTGAGAACCGAGTCCACCGGCTCTGCAAGCTGCAGCGGATCCGTTCGTTCCACTCGGTCAAGAACGGGTCATGGAAGAAGCCCGGGCCGGCGGTCCACGATGACCTGGTGCAGCGCCAGTTCCATGCCGAGGGGCCTAACCGGTTGTGGTTGACCGACATCACCGAGCACCGCACCAGCGAGGGCAAGCTGTACCTGTGTGCGGTCAAGGACGTCTGGTCCAACCGCATTGTGGGGTACTCGATCGACACCCGCATGAAGAAGCGGATCGCGATCAACGCCCTGCGCATGGCCGTCCAACGTCGCGGACCAGTTGCTGGTTGCATCGTCCACTCGGACCGAGGCAGCCAATTCCGAGCCCACACCTATGTGGCCGAGTTGAAGGTCCACGACCTCACAGGTTCCATGGGCAGGGTCGCCTCAAGTCCCGACAATGCCGCCATGGAGAGCTTCTTCGCGCTGCTGCAGAAGAACGTCCTCAACCGCCACCCGTGGACCAGCCGGGCCGAGCTGCGGCTGGCCATGATCACCTGGATCGAGAAGTCTTACCACCGCCGACGCCGCCAACGGCGTCTCGGCAAACTCACCCCAGTAGAGTTCGAAGCAGTCCATCACACGACCACACAGGCCGCCTGACCCACCCCTAGAAATCTGTCAAGCAAACTGGGGGCAGTCCCTTTTTGTGCGGAAAGGGTCGGCGCGAGGTGCTGGCCTCACGGGTTCTACACACCGTCTTCCGACCTGCTGATTGCGCCTGTCGGCTCCCCCTCCCCCCACACACAGCCCACAGGATCCACCAGGAACTGTCGGTAGGCTACGTCACACTCATTCGGGAAGCACTTGTTGACGCAAGGGGGCTCGAGATGGATGACGACGAGGGCGACGGGCTGGACTATCTCGAGGAGATCGTCTCGATCATCAACGAGTGCGGGGTGGCCATCCCGTGCGTGATCGGGACCGAGGACGATCCCGAGCTGGGCAGCATCATGGATCCGGACTGGCTGCTGGGGCCGGTGCCGGCCGCCTGCTCGACTCCGGTGACCGGGACTCGTTCCGGCAGTAGGGTCGCGCCATGTCCCGCACAGCGCTCGCGATCCGTCACGTCCCGTTCGAGGACCTCGGTATCCTCGCTCCCGCCCTCGAGGCGCACGGTTACGAGATCGAGTACCTCGAAGCCGGCCTCGACGGCATTCCGCCCGAGCGCGCGCTCGCACCAGCTCTGCTGGTGGTGCTCGGCGGGCCGATCGGCGTCTACGACGGCGACCGGTACCCCTTCCTCGTCGAGGAGCAGCGCGCGATCCGGGCCCGGCTCGACGCGGGTCTGCCGACGATGGGTGTCTGCCTCGGTGCCCAGCTGATCGCGCGGGCCCTGGGGGCCGACGTCGCGCCCACCGGCCGCCACGAGATCGGGTACGCGCCGCTGACGCTCACCAACGAGGGGCGCGCTTCGGTCCTCACCCCCTTGGAGGGGCACCCGGTGCTGCACTGGCACGGGGACCAGTTCGAGATCCCGGAGGGGGCGACGCAGCTGGCCGAGACACCCGGCTTCCCGAACCAGGCCTTCGCGGTGGGCAACACGGTGCTGGCGCTCCAGTTCCATCTCGAGGCCGATCACACCCGGATCGAGAGCTGGCTGATCGGCCACGCCCACGAGCTCGCCGCGGCGGGCGTGGACCCGCAACGCCTCCGGACCGACGCCGCAGCCTTCGGGCCGGGCCTCGCCCGCGCGGCCACCCGGGTCATCGACGCCTGGCTTGACCGCCTCGCCGACTGAACCTCACCGTGAATCCGGCCGCCCTCAGCAGCAACCATCGTCGCAGGCCTGCACCTCGCCCGTCAGTAAGGACACCGGGGCGGCGCAGCAGGCGCGGCCGCGCCACGCCTCGACGCCCTCCCGCACCGCGAACCCGGCGATGAACAGTGCGGCAACCGAGTCGGCCCAAGCCCAGCCGAACAGGGCGTTGAGCCCGAGTCCGACCACGAGGGCGGCCGACAGGTAGGCGCAGATCAGCGTCTGCTTGGAGTCTGCGACCGCGGAGGCGGAGCCGAGCTCGCGGCCGGTGCGCCGCTCAAACCAGCTCAGGACGGGCATCACCACGAGGCTCAGCACGCCGAGCACGATGCCGAGGGTCGAGTGCTCAGGCTCGCGAAGCCCGGTCAACGCGAGGACCGACTCGACGGTGACGTAGGCGGCCAGCGCGAGGAACGCGATGGAGATGACGAGCAGCGCGGCGCGCTCTCTCTTCTCGGGCTCGGGCGAGGCGAACTGCCAGGCCACGGCCGCCGCGGAGAGGACCTCGACGACGGAGTCGAGGCCGAACCCGATGAGGGCGGCAGACGAGGCCGCCCGCCCCGCGACGAGCGCAACGGCACCCTCGAGCACATTCCACGTGATGGTGAACGCCACGACAAGCCGGATCCGGCGGCGGAGCAGGTCCCTGCGGGCAGGCTCCAGGGCCGTCGCGGTCACCGGGACTCCCCCGCGTCACAGCAGCCGACCACCGAACAGGTCGGGTCGATGCAGGGAACTCCATCATCGACGGCGAGCGTCGCGTCCACCAGCGCCCGGAGGGCCGCGGCGAGGTGGGCGTCGGCCATCTCATATCTGGTGCGCCGGCCCTCGGGCTCCGCCACCACGATTCCGCAGCCCCTGAGGCAGGCCAGGTGGTTCGACACATTGGTCCTGGTCAGCCCGAGGTTCGCCGCAAGCGTCGCCGGGTAGCCAGGACCGTCGAGCAGCTCGAGCAGGATCCGGGATCGGGTGGGATCCGCCATGGCGCGGCCGAGCCGATTCATGACGTCCAACCGGGTAGTTATGGTCAGCATGCGCTGACCATACAACCGACGCTGACCAATTGTCACGCCGTCGGCGGATGAGACCTCAGGTGGTCGGCCAGCGTGATCGGGTCGGTTCCCGTGATGCTTCGCACCGCGTCACTGACCTGCGCCTGGGCGGAGACCATCAGGAGCGTGTCCACTCCCGTCAGCGCTGCTCGAGACGCGTCCGCATCCGCATAGTCGAAGGCGTGCACGGTGGCGCCGGGCAGGTGCGGCGCACGGGCAGGCGTGTGGGCGAGCAGACGCTGCGGGACGCCCTGCTCGGCGAGAATCCGGGCGGTGAGCCCGCCAAGGGCCCCGGTCGCGCCACTGCGATGGTCACGGGGTACTCCTTCCGGAGGTTGGCGGGCCCGCCCGGGTCAGGCCAGACCCTCGTCGGAGAGCCAGTCGGTGGCGATCGTCGCGGCGGGAAGCTCCTCGTCGACGCTTCGGGCGTTGAGCGCGATCAGGTCGTCGGGGGTCATGGCGGCGCTGACGGTGTTGATCACCTCGGCCGCCGCGTCGTCGACGTTGTCGCTGGCCAGCGGCACGACGTGCGAGGCAAGGAACAGACCCTTGGTGTCCTGCAACGACACGAGATCGTTCGCCTTGATCGCCGGGTCCGCCGTGTAGATGTTGGCCAGCTGGATGTCGCCGTCCTTGAGCGCCTTGACGGTCAGCGGGCCGCCGGCATCCTCGATCGGGGTGAACCCGATCTCGATCCCATAGGTGTCCATCAGGCCCTTCGGGCCGTAGGGCCTGGACTCCGCCTCCGAGTTGGCGCCGAGCGTCAACGGCTCGGTGACGTCGGCCAGGTCGTCGATCGTGGTCAGGTCCCACATGTCGGCGAACTCGCGGGTGACGGTGTAGGAGTCCTGGTCGCTCGCCTCCGACTGGTCGAGCACGCGCAGGCCGTCGGGGGTGGCCTCCTCCAGCGCCGCGTAGACGTCGTCCGCCAGCCGCGCGTCGGTGTCGGGCTCCCAGTACTGGAGCAGGTTGCCGGTGTATTCGGGGAAGAGGTCGATGCTGCCGGCCTCGATCTCGGGGAGATAGATCTCGCGCTGGCCGATGCGGAACTGCCTGTCGACGGTGTATCCGGCCCCCTCGAGGGCCTGCGCGTAGATCTCGGCGATGATCTCGTTGGAGTAGTAGTCCTGGGACCCGATCACGATCGAGGTCGACGGCGTGCTCTGGCCGGTCTCGGTGGCCAGCGGGTCGGCCCCGGAGCAGCCGGCAAGCAGCGATGCTCCCAGGACTGCACTGAGCGCGGCGAGCGCGATGCGGTGGGTCATGGTGGTGTCTCTCTCAGGATCGGGTTCGGGTGGGCTGGCGGGAGGGGTCGGCGATGCGGGCGCAGAGCCGCTGGAGCGCGGCCAGGACGAGTTCGAGCAGCAGCGCAAGCGCGATGACCAGCAGCGCCCCGGCGAGCATCTGCGGATAGTCGCGCGACTTCAGCCCCGCGAACAGATACCGCCCCAGCCCGGTGTCGGAGGTGTAGGCGGCCAACGTAGCGGTGGCCACCACCTGCAGAGTGGCCGCCCTCAGCCCGCCGACCATCACCGGCAACGCAAGCGGCAACTCCACGCCGACGATAACCTGTGGACCGCTCATGCCGACGGCCCTGGCCGCCGACGCGATGGCGGGGTCGATGGACTGGACACCCGCGTAGGCGCCGGCGAGCAACGACGGAACGGCGAGCAGCACCAGGGCGAGCAGCGGGGCCTCGATGCCGATGCCGAGTGCGAGCCCGAAGAGCGTGAGCAGGCCGAGCGTGGGGATGGCACGCGCGGCGCCGACGATCGCGCCGACAATCCCCGCCCCTCTCCGGGTGTGCCCGATCACCACCCCGACGGGCAGCGCCACCAGGGCGGCGGCGCCGACCGCGACGGCGGTCACCAGGAGATGCTGCGCCGTCCGCACGGGGATGCCGGCAGGGCCGACCCAGTTGGCCGGATCGCCCAGCCAGGCGACCGCCTGGGAGAACAGGTTCATCCGCGCCTCCCCTGGCCCGCCGGGCTCGCGGCGGCTCGTCGGCCGTCGCGGGCCGGCCTCAGCCACGGGGTGAGGAGGCGCCCAAGTAACAGCAGCCCCGCATCGGTCAGCAGTGCGAGAGCCACCGTCGCCACGACGCCGACGCCCACCTCCGCGGCGATGCCGCGCTGGAAACCGTCGGTCAGAAGCGTCCCCAGGCTCGGCACGCCAATCAGCGCCCCGATGGTCACCAGTGAGATGGTGGACACCGCCACGACGCGCACTCCCGACAGGAGCACGGGGACGGCCAACGGCAGGTCGACCTGCCAGAAAACCGCCCGCGGGGAGTAGCCGATGGCGACCGCCCCATCGTGCGTCCGCACGTCGACCGCCGCGAAGGCGTCTGCGGCCGTGCGAACCAGTAGCGCGACGCCGTAGACCGTCAGGGCGACGATCATCGTCGCGGGCGATCGCAGCGCGATGCCGAGGATCGCGGGGATCACGATCAACAGCGGCAGCGCCGGAATCGCGTACATCAGGCCGGCTACCGCGAGCAGCGGTCCCCCGACCGCGGGCCGCCGGTGCGCCAGCCTGCCGAGCGGCACCGCGATGAGCACGCTCGCAACGATGGACGGCAGGGCGAGCAGAAGATGATCCCAGGCCAGTTCGAGCACCTGGGGCCAGTTCAGCGCCAGCCACCTCACTTCTGCATCACCCCGACGGGGCGACCGTTCCCGTCGACGGCGATGCTGCGCCCACCGATGTCCACGGTGCTGAGGCTCCGCTCGGCCCGGTTGGCGCCGATGAAGTCGGCCACGAAGTCGTCGGCGGGAGCGGCGAGGATCTCGGCGGGGGTGCCGCGCTGCGCGACGACGCCGTGGCCGCGCAGCACGACCACCTCGTCGCCGAGCCGGAAGGCCTCGTCGACGTCGTGCGTCACGAACACGATGGTCTTGCCCAGTTCCGCCTGCAGCCTCAGCAGTTCGTCCTGGAGGTCGCGGCGCACGATCGGGTCCACCGCGCCGAAGGGCTCGTCCATCAGGAGGATGTTCGGGTCGGGCGCGAGGGCGCGGGCGACGCCGACCCGTTGCTGCTGGCCGCCGGACAGCTCCGCCGGGTAGCGCCGGGCCAGCGACGACTCCAGCCCGACGCGGTCCATCAGTTCGGCCGCCCTCAGGCGGGCGGGTTTGCGCGTCATGCCGCCCAGCCGCAGCACGGTGGCGACGTTGTCGATCACGGTGCGGTGCGGCAGGAGGCCACCGGCCTGCAGCACGTAGCCGATCGAGCGCCTCAGCTCGACGGCGTCGCGGGCGCGCACGTCCTCGCCGTCGATCAGCACGCGGCCCGAGGTCGGCTCGACCATCCGGTTGACCATGCGCAGGAGCGTCGTCTTGCCCGATCCCGAGGAGCCGAGCAGCGCGACCGTGCGGTGCGACGGGATTTCCAGGGAGAAGGCCTCGACGGCCACGGACCCGCGTCGGTACTCCTTGGTCACCTCGTCAAATTCGATCATCACCCCTCCTCCACACGCGCCAACAGCCGGGCGGCAACGCCTGCAACACCAGCGACGCTACCCGGTACCCGGCCACCGGACGACCCGGCCGACACAATGGGGCCATGGATGACTTCGATGTGGTCGTGATCGGCGCAGGACCGGCCGGAGAGAACGCGGCGGACTACGCGATCAGGGGCAGCGACCGCACCGCGGCCCTGATCGAGACGGAACTGGTCGGCGGAGAGTGCTCCTACTACGCGTGCATGCCCAGCAAGGCGCTGCTGCAGCCCCTCGACGTGCACGCGGCCGCCACCCACCTGGGAGGGCTGCCGCACCGGATCGACATCGACCGGGCGGCCCTCCTGCGCCGGCGGGACTCGTGGGTGAACCTCTACGACGACCGCGGGCAGGTCGGGTGGGCCGAGGGCGCAGGCATCACCGTCGTGCGGGGCACCGGCCGACTCGGCGGCGAGCGCATCGTCGAGGTCGACGGCCCCGACGGACCGCGCAGGCTGCGCGCCGCTCACGCCGTGGTGCTGGCGACGGGCTCGCGGCCGGTCGTACCGGAGTTCCTGGCCGCAGCGCTGCCGTGGGGCTCGCGCGACGCGACCGGCATCGTCGAGGTGCCAGCCTCCATCGCCGTGATCGGCGGCGGGGTGGTGGCGTGCGAGGCGGCCCGCTGGCTGGCTGCCCTCGGATCGCACGTCACGATGCTGGTGCGCGGCCCGCGGCTGCTCGACAGGTTCGAGCCGGGCGTCTCGGCGGCGGTCGCCGACGGGCTCAGGCAGGCAGGCGTCGAGGTGCGCTTCGGCGTCGCGCTGGCCCAGGCCAGTCGGCCGGACGCGCGCCGCACCGGCCTCGGTCGGGTCCACGGCGGCCCGGTCCGCCTGGTGGAGGCCGATGGCCACGAGTCGACGCACGCCGAGGTCCTGGTCGCCACCGGACGGCGACCGGCCAGGGAAGCCCTCGGCCTGGAGAGCATCGGCCTGACGCCCGCGGACCTCGACGGGCCACTGCCGACCTGGCTGCACCTGGTCGGCGACGTGAGCGGCGAGGCCCCGCTCACACACTGGGGCAAGTACCGGGCCAGGCTCGTCGGCGACCGGATCGCGGCGCTCGCGGAGGGTCGCATCCCCGCCCCGGTGCCCGACGACGTCCCGGTTCCCCAGGTGGTGTTCACCGATCCCCAGGTCGCCGCCGTCGGGCCGACCGTAGAGGCCGCTCGCGCCGACGGGCACCGGGTGAGGATCGCCGAGGTGCCCATCGGCTCGGCTGCGGGGGCCTCCCTCCTGCGCGACGACGCCGCCGGCTTCGCGCGCCTTGTCATCGACGAGGACACGGACACCGTGCTGGGCGCGACATTCGTCGGGCCCGACGTCGCCGAGCTACTCCATTCCGCGACCATCGCGATTACTGCGAAGGTGCCGCTCGAACTGCTCGCCCACGCCGTGCCGTCCTATCCGACCGCATCCGAGCTGTGGCTCCGGCTGCTGGACTCCGACAGAGAGGCGCGCCGGTCAGCGGGCGCGTAGCCGGGAGAACAGTCCCCCGCGCTGCGCCTGCTCGGCCCGGTCGTGTCCCTGGCACCACTGGGCGGGCGGGACGGTCCGCTTCACGGACTCGATGTGTTGGCCGCATCCGGCCCAGGTGGTCTTTCCGCAGACCTTGCAGGTGACTGCTCTGCACATGATTCGTTTCTCCTTCTGGTGATATCGGTTCAGGCGAGGGTGAGGAAGAGCTTCTCCAGCTCCTCGGCGGTGATGCCGTCCTCGGTGACACCCTCGGGGTCGTCGAGGCAGTTCTTCATGGCGCTGGCGATGATCGCGAAGCCGGCCTTGTCGAGGGCCGACGAGACGGCTGCGAGCTGCGTGACGACGTCGCGGCACGAGCCGCCCTCCTCCACGGCGTCGATGACGGCGTTGAGCTGGCCGCGGGCGCGTCGCAGCCGGTTGACGATGCGGCGCTGGCTGGTGTGATCGGGAGTCATGTCGGTTCCTCTCTTCGGTCAGGCCACGGGGACGGACCGGGCGAGCACCTCGTCGGCCCGACGTCCAAGCAGTCCCCGCAGGGTGAGCATCCCGCCGGACAGTGACGCGGAGTCGAAGCCAGCCTGAGTCAGCACGCGGTGGGCGATGGCGGAGCGGACTCCCGAGGCGCACAGCACCCGGACCGGTCGCCCATCGGCGGCCGCCCGGACCTCGTCCAGCCGCCCCCTCAGCTCGGTGTGGGGGATGTTCAGCGATCCAGGCACGTGCCCCGTCGCGTACTCGGCCGCGCTGCGCGCGTCGAGCACGAGCGACGACGACGCGATGTCGTCGAGCTGGTCGGCGTACCAGAGGCGCAGCGTGCCATCCAGGACGTTGCTGCCCACCATGCCCGCGAGGTTCACAGGGTCCTTGGCCTGGCCATAGGGCGGGGCGTACGCGAGATCGAGGTCGATCAGGTCGCCGACGGCCATCCCGGAGCGGATTGCGGTGGCGAGCACGTCGATGCGCTTGTCCACGCCGTCGAGCCCGACGGCCTGGGCGCCGAGCAGGAGGCCGTCGCCCTCCGAGATGTGGACGACGAGGTGGACCTGGGTCGCGCCGGGGAAGTAGCCGGCGTGCTGGTTCGGGTGCAGGTGCAGGGTGACGTGCGGGATTCCGGCCGCCCGCAGCGTCGCCGCGTTGGCCCCGGTGATTGCGGCGGTCAGTGACCCGACCCTCACGATCGCGGTGCCGAGCGGCCGCGGGATCGGCCTGGCGAGCTCCGGGCGGATGATGTCGTCTGCAACGAGGCGACCCGCCCTGTTGGCGGGGCCGGCGAGTGGGACAGGCCGGGTCAGCCCCGTCGTCGGGTCGGTGGTGGCGGTCGCGTCACCGACGGCCCAGACGCCCTCGGCCGACGTACGGCCGTGGTCGTCCACCAGGATCGCGCCGCGGTCACATGCGATGCCCGCCGCCTCGAAGACCTCGGTGTCGGGGCGCACGCCCACCGAGAGCACGATCAGGTCGGCGTCGATGCGCGTGCCGTCGGCGAGGACGACCACGTCGTGGCCGGGCCCGGGTTCGATCGCCGCCGCGGCGACGCCCGTGCGCAGCTCCACGCCGAGGTCGGTCAGTTCGCGCTCCACCAGGTGCGCGAGCTCCGTCTCGAGGGGCGGGAGGACGTGGTCGGCGAGCTCGACGACGCTGACCCGCAGCCCGCGGTGAGCGAGGGCCTCAGCGGCCTCGAGGCCGATGAACCCGGCGCCCAGCACCACGGCCCGCCCGGCACCCCCGTCGACGCGCCCCTTGAGCGCGACGGCGTCGTCGACCGTGCGCAGGGTCCGCACGCGCGGCGAGTCGATGCCCGCGATGTCGGGTCGGAATGCCCGCGCGCCCGGCGACAGGACGAGCGCGTCGTAGGAAAGCTCCTCCACGCCGTCGGCCGACGCGACCGTGACGCGGCGGCGCGCCACGTCGAGGGCGGTGACGTCGTGGCCGGGCCGCACGTCGAGCGCGAGCGCCGCCCGCAGCGAGGCGGGCGTCTGAACGAGCAGACTGCTCTCCTCGGGGATCTCACCGCCGACGTGATAGGGCAGCCCACAGTTGGCGAAGGAGACGTGCTCGCCCCGCTCGAGGACGACGATCTCGGCCTCCTCATCGAGGCGCCGCGCCCGCGCGGCACAACTCATCCCTCCGGCCACTCCCCCGACAACAACGATCCGCCTGCGGCGACCAACTTCACTCATGAAGTGAATAATACCCCTGGGGGTATCTGTGTCAAGTCTCCAGCCCAGGCACCAGGAAGCGGTTGCGCTTCATGCGGGACTGACCACCCACCGACATCGGCCCCGGCGCTACTCGTTGTCTCCACCTGTCGCGACGGTGGCCGCCGCCGAGTCCTCGACGGCACCCTTCGCGTCGGGCCACACCCAGTCGCGCACCTCGGGCACGTCCTCGCCGAACTTGCGGGCGTACGCCCTGGCGTCCAGGCGGGCGTCGACCATCTTCTGGCGCAGCCCGGCGTACCGGGCGCCGAGGCCCTCCACGCGGTCGATCACGTCCATCACGAGGTGGAAGCGGTCGAGGTCGTTGAGCATCACCATGTCGAACGGCGTGGTGGTGGTCCCCTCCTCCTTGTAGCCGCGCACGTGGATATTGGCGTGCCCGTTGCGGCGGTAGGTGAGGCGGTGGATGAGCCACGGGTAGCCGTGGTAGGCGAAGACGACCGGGCTGGCGGTGGTGAAGATGGTGTCGAAGTCCCGCTGCGTGAGGCCGTGCGGGTGCTCGGAGTCGTCCTGCAGCCGCATCAGGTCCACGACGTTGACCACGCGGACCCGCAGGTCGGGCACCTCGCGACGGAGGATGTCGGCTGCGGCGAGCACCTCGATCGTCGGGATGTCTCCGGCCGCGGCCAGCACGACGTCCGGATCGGTGCCGACCTCCTCCGTGCCGGCCCAGTCCCAGATCCCCAGCCCCCTGGCGCAGTGCTTGACAGCCTCCTCCATCGTCAGCCAGTTCGGGTTGGGCTGCTTGCCCGCCACGACGACGTTGATGTACTGCTTGCTGCGCAGGCAGTGATCGAAGGTGCTGAGCAGCGTGTTGGTGTCGGCGGGCAGGTACACGCGCACGACGTCGGCCTTCTTGTTGACGAGGTGGTCGATGAAGCCGGGGTCCTGGTGCGAGAAGCCGTTGTGGTCCTGGCGCCAGACGTGCGAGCTGAGCAGGTAGTTGAGGCTGGAGATCGGTCGGCGCCACTCGATGTGGTTGGTGACCTTCAGCCACTTGGCGTGCTGGTTGACCATGGAGTCGACGATGTGGATGAACGCCTCGTAGCTGGACATCAGCCCGTGCCGGCCGGTGAGCAGGTAGCCCTCGAGCCAGCCCTGGCACTGGTGCTCGCTGAGCATCTCGACGACCTGCCCCTTCCGCACGAGGAACTGGTCGACGTCCGGGCTCTCGTATTCGGCGAGCCACTGCTTGCCCGAGACCTCGTAGATGTTCTGCAGCCGGTTCGAGGCCGTCTCGTCGGGCCCGAAGACCCGGAACCGCTCCGGGTTGAGCTTCACGACGTCGCGCAGCCAGGTGCCCAGCTGGCGGGTGGCCTCGGTGACCGAGCCGCCCGGGGTCGGCACCTCGACGGCGTAGTCACGGAAGTCCGGCAGCCGGAGGTCCTCGCGGATCAGGCCGCCGTTCGCCTCGGGGAGCTCGCCCATCCGCAGCCCGACGGGGGGCGCGAGTTCCGCGATCTCCTCGCGCAGGCGGCCCGCCTCGTCGAAGAGCTCGTCGGCGCGGTAGGACTTCAGCCAGGCGTCGAGGTCGTGCAGGTGCTCGGCCGTGTCGCGGGCGCTCGCCAGCGGCACCTGGTGCGACCGCCAACTGCCCTCGGTCTTGTTGCCGTCGATGGTCTTCGGCCCCGTCCAGCCCTTCGGCGTGCGGAAGACGATCATGGGCCACCGCGGCCGCTCGACCGACTCCGCGTCTACCTGGGCGGCGGAGCCGCGGATGTCCGCGATCTCGTCGAGCACCTCGTCCAGCAGGCTCGCGAAGCGACGGTGGATGGACGTGTGCGACTCGTCGTCGAAGCCGGCGGTGAAGATGTACGGGCGGTGCCCGTAGCCCTCCATCAGCGCGGCGAGCTCCTCCTCCGGGATGCGGGCCAGCACCGTCGGGTTGGCGATCTTGAACCCGTTGAGGTGCAGCACCGGCAGCACGACGCCGTCGGTGACGGGATTGAGGAACTTGTTGGAGTGCCAGCTGGTGGCCAGCGGGCCCGTCTCCGCCTCGCCGTCGCCGACGACGGCGAACACCAGCAGGTCGGGGTTGTCGAAGGCCGCGCCGTAGGCGTGCGAGAGGGAGTAGCCGAGTTCGCCCCCCTCGTGGATCGAGCCGGGGGTCTCCGGGGCGACGTGCGACGGGATGCCGCCGGGGAACGAGAACCGCTTGAAGAGGCACTGGAGGCCCTGCTCGTCGCGCGAGACCTCGGGGTAGAAGTCCGTGTAGGTGCCGTCGAGGTATGAGTTGGCGACCATGCCGGGCCCGCCGTGCCCCGGGCCGGCGATGTAGATCGTCCGCTGCGAGCGCTCTGCGATCACGCGGTTGAGGTGGGCGTAGAGGAAGTTCAGGCCCGGCGTGGTGCCCCAGTGCCCGAGCAGACGCGGCTTGACGTCGTCGCGTGAGAGGGGCTCGCGGAGCAGCGGGTTGCGCAGTAGGTAGATCTGGCCGACCGAGAGGTAGTTCGCGGCACGCCACCAGGCGTCGATGCCGCCCAGTCTCTCATCGCTGACTTCGGTCGTTGCCACCTCCACCCTGCGGGCCCAGCGCTTCGTCATGGGGTGTCCTTTCGTCGACATGGGCCCCATTGAAACGCACCCGCCGGTCAGTCAGGAAGGCTGAACGCCGCCACGAACCGGTCGACCGCCACTTCGGCATCACCGGAGGCGAAAGCCTCCAGCCCGACGGTGCCGCGGTAGCCGAACCGGGCCAGCGCCGACGCCACCGCGGGATAGTTGACCTCACCGGTGCCGGGCTCCATCCGCCCGGGCACGTCGGCGACCTGGATCTCGCCGACCCACGGCAGCGCCTCCTCGCACAGCTCGATGAGGTTCCCCTCCCCGATCTGGGCGTGGTAGAGGTCCAGGTTGAGCCGGAGGTTCGGGTGGTCGATCGCCCTGACCAGCGCGAGGGTGTCCCGGGCGCGGGCGAACGGCGTGCCCGGATGGTCGACAGCCAGGTTGAGGTTCTCGAGCGTGAACACCCGGCCGGCGCGCTCCCCCAGCCGGGCCAGTCGCTCCAGCGTCCTGGCCGCCGCCAGCCAGTCGGCCCCACCGGTGGCCTCGCCCGGCCGCACGGGCAGTCCCTGCGCGTCAAGGCCCGTCCCGTGGACATTGAGGCGCGGGCAGTCGATGATCTCGGCCGCCCGGGCGGACTCCTCCGCGGTCCGCAGCAGCTCGTCCGCGCCTGCCGGGTCGATAAGTTCGCCGCGGATGTAGCCGGTCATCGAGGTGATCGGCGTGCCGACGGCCGCCAGGGCCGGCATGTCCTTGGTCGTCCAGTCCCAGATCTCCGCCTCCAGTCCGCGGGCACCGATGCGTCGCAGCCGCTCGGTGTACGGCTGGTCGGTGTGAATGGTCTCGGCGCTGACGGCGAGGACGAACGGTGTGCTCATGGAGGGCTCCTGGTCAGAGGTGGACGGGAAGGGAGGTGGTGATGGAGTCGATACAGGCCTGGGCGACGGCGAAGGCGGCGCGCGCGTCGTGGAGGGTCGGGCCCTGGGCGACACCCGTCCGGACGGCCTCGACGAAGGCCGAGAACTCCGCGCGGTACGAGTCCTGCAGAAGATCGGTGTCGCTGCGGGAGGTCTCGACGGAGATGCCGTCGGCCCCGAACAGGGTGAGGTCGGTGCGTCGCACGTGTCCCGCTGTCGCGAGCCCTCCGGAGCCGAAGACCTCTGCACGCACGTCGTAGCCGTAGGCCGCCTGGAACGAAGCGTCCGCCACCGCGAGGGCACCGTTGTCGAACGCGACGGTGACGAGCGCCGTGTCCAACAGGCCTGCGCCGCGGAAGTCCGGCCGGATCAGAGCATCGGCCTGAGCATAGACGCGGACAGCCCTGGCGCCGGGGTTGAGCCAGTTGAGCGTGTCGAAGTCATGGATGAGGGTCTGGGTGAAGATGGTCCACGGCGGCACGACGGAGGGATCATGCAGCCGCGGATCGCGGGTGGTGGACCGCAGCAACTGCACCGAGCCGAGCCGACCCTCGTCGACGGCGCGGCGGGCCGCGGCAAACCCCGGTGCGAAGCGCCTGTTGAAGCCGACCTGGCACACCACCCCTGAGCCATCGACAGCCCCTGCGGCCCTGTCCAGTTCCGCCAGCGACATGCCTGCGGGCTTCTCACAGAAGACGGGTACCCCGGCGGCAGCCGCCGAAACGATGAGTTCGGCGTGCGACGTGGACGCAGCGGCGATGACCACACCGTCCACCCCCGAGGACAGCAGCTCCGCCAAGGACGAGCAGGTCTGCGGCACCCGCAGCGCCTCGGCCACATCGGCCACAGCCGACGCATCCGGGTCCGCGATCGCCTGCAGAACGGCACCCGGTGTGTGGCGGGCAAGGATCTCCGCGTGATTGCGGCCGATCCTGCCCACACCGACGAGTCCGATACGGACGGCTTCCTCCACCATTGGCTGCTCCCTTGCAGTGGTCGACGACTCGACACTAGATCGATCCACTAGATCGTGTCAACAGGAGCCGGTAGGGTGGTTCCATGGATCCCGTGACCGACGCCGGACGGAACCCCACCATGCTGGACGTGGCGCGGGAGGCGGGCGTCTCGCGCGCCCTGGTGTCGATCATCATGCGCGGGGCCCCCGGCGCGAGCGAGCGCACCCGCGCCCACGTCAAGCAGGTCGCGGCGCGGCTCGGGTACGTGCCGGACGCCAGGGCCCAGGCCCTGAGGCGGCAGGGAAATGCCGCCATCGGCGTCGCGTTCCAGCCCGATCAGCCGTTCCACGCCGCCCTCATCGACGCCATCTACGAATCGGCCCGGAGGGCGGACCACCCGGTGATCCTGTCCGCGGTCACGCCAGGCCACGACGAGGAGCGCGCAGTTGCCTCGCTCGTCGGCCAGCGCTGCGGCGCGGTCATCACGCTCGGCTCCCGTCTCGACCGGGCCGTCCTCGAGGCCACGGCGCGCAGGATCCCCGTCGTGGCGGTGGCCCGCACCGTCGAGGCGGTCGGCGTCGACACTGTGGTCTCCGACGACGCCGGCGGCCTCGGCGCGGCCGTCGCGCACCTCGCGTCGCTGGGGCACACCCGGATCGCCTTCGCGCAGTCGGCCGAGTCCGGAGGCAATCCCGAGCGGCTGGCGGGCTACCTCGGCGCCATGGATGACCTCGGCCTGGCACCAGACGTCGTCGCGGGCGGATCGAGGATCGAGGGAGGGGCCGAGGCCGCGCGCACGCTGCTGGCCCGCGAGGGGCTGCCGACGGCGGTCGTGTGCTTCAACGATGCGGCAGCCGCCGGGATGCAGGACGTCCTGACCCGGGCAGGCGTGCGGGTCCCAGTCGACGTCTCCATCGTGGGCATCGACGACTCCGAGACGGCCAGCCTCTCCTACCGGCAGTTGACCAGCATCCGGCAGGATCCCGTGGCGTTGGCCCGGGCGGCGACGACGCGGGCAGCCCAGCGCATCGCATCGCCGGGGCTGGACCGGTTCACGGCGGTGATCCCCACCTCACTCGTGGTGCGCACGAGCACCGGGCCTCGGGTGCCCGACGCGCCCGAGGCTCCTCAGCCCTGAGGCACGCTCCGCTGGGCGGGGCGTGCCTTGGCCGACCCCAGGCGCTGGACGACGCGAATGGTGCCGACGACGAGCACGAGGCCCGCGGCGGTCACCGCCGCCCACCCGACGGGCGCGCTGATGAGTTGCCCAGTGAGCCGTGCCACACCCACCCAGGCGAGGCCCCAGGCGACGGTGCACGTGAAGCCGATCTGGAAGCCCACCATGGTGGTCGACCGCAACACGACGGCCGCCAGCACCACGACCACCAGCAGCATCACCACCGTCAGCCCGACGGCGTTCTCCCCCGTCGGCGGGACCCCGAGGTCCACCAGCCAGGCAGCGACATTCGCCACGGTCGCCACGCAGATCCAGCCGAGGTACAGCCCGCAGGTCACCTGCACCCACACCAGCTCCTGGCGGCCCTCCTTCGGCAGCTGCTTGCCGATGGCCACGATCCAGCACAGCGACACGAGGATTCCGGCCATCACGAGCACCGAGACCCCCAGCAGGCCCGCGAAGGCCGCCTGCAGCCAGATGCCGTTCAGCGCCAGCGCGATGGCCGCGGGCACGCGCGTGGCCGACGCCCAGACCGACGTCGTGGCACGTGGCAGCCACTGCCACACGACATAGCCGGCCATGCCGACGTAGATGACGAGCCACACTGAGAATGCGGGTCCGTGGGGAGCAATGAGCGTGGCGTGGTCCGACAGCAGACCTCCCGCCTGAGACTCGACACCGCCCTCTCCGAGGATCCCGGTTCCGACGGCGGTGCCGAGCAGCCACACCACGGCGGCGAGCGTCACCAGAATCCGGCCGCCTGCGACCGACGAGGGTGTGGGCGGGGAGACCTTCATGCGATGAGCCTACGGGTCGGGGCGCCCAGACCGTGCCGACACGCCCGGCCCGGCGCCCGTATGGCAAGCTTGAACACCTGAGCTGAAGGAGGCGGCCATGGGCGAGACGCTCGGCAGGCGCGGCCTTCCCGCCGACGACCACGAACCCGATGCGGACGCGCCCCCCGCCACGGTGGCCCGCCGGGGCGCCGCCAGCCCGGCCGCCTCCTCAGAGCCGTCCGCTCGCGGCGGGGCACGACGAGGCATCGCGCCGGACCCGTCCCCGCGTCGGTTCTGGGTCCCGCTCGCCGCTCTGGGTGTGCTGCTTGCCGCAGCGCTGGTCGCGGCGTTCTGGTTACCCGGCTCCTCTGGCCCTACGGCCACTGCGTCGCGCCCTGCCTCGCCCACCACACCGGCTTCGCCGGCACCGAGCCCCTCTGCCGTGACGAGCCCTCTCCCGCTGGACGACGCGACGCTGCAGGTCCCCGAGGGCTGGGACGTGTACGCCGACGAGCAGGTACAGGACGACCGCCGGCTCGTGCGGCTGGAACAGGGCGGGACCGGCGTGCGCGTGCAGGCCGTGACCCTCACGTCGGTTGACGGGGACCTGTCGACGGCATGCGGCCTGCTGGTGACTGAACTGGAGTCGAACTACACGGATCCGGCGCAGACGACGGCGTTCACCGTCCCCGTCGCGCCGGGGGGCGAGGGCTACAGCTGCGGCTTCCGGGGCGAGCGGACCTCCGACGAACAGCCCGGCACGGTCACGTTCACGATCCTCCGCCGGGACGCGGACGCCCACACGCTGGTGCTGCGCGCCAGCGTGCCTGACACCGCCGCGGACGACACGCAGGCCGCGGCCCAACTGGAGGCGCTGATCTGTTCGGCCGCGGCGAGCTTCGACGTCGATCTGACCCGCTGCAACTGAGACGGGACGCTACTCCTGGCCGGGGCGGCGACTGAGCTGGTCGAACACTGGACGAAGTGCCGTCCACCACTGTTCGCGGGGTCGCTGCACGTCCCAGTCCATCCCCGCGAGCACCCGGCGGAGGGGAGCCATCAGTTCCGGCTCATCGCTGGCCGCCGCGACATAGTCCTTCCTGCCCTCGGAGAGCTGGGAATCGAGGTTGGCGATGGCCATGAAGGCGAGCCGCGTCGCGTTGATGCGGTCGAAGGGGCTGGGCGTGCCGCCCTGCTGCATGTGGCCGATGACCGCCTGGCGCACCGAGTACGTGCCCCTGCCCTCGGCCTCGAAGAGCTTGGCCACCACGTCGCTGGTGTAGAACTCGCTGGTCTCCTCCCCCATCACGGTGAGGTAGAAGGAGCGACCGCTCGCGAACGAGTCGACCAGGGCCGCGACGTCCTGCGTCAGTTCCTCCAGTGTGATGCCGCCCTCGGGGGTGTACGCCTTCTCCGCGCCGGCCGCCAGCCCGCCGACCAGCGGCAGGAAGCCGCAGCCGCGGCCCATGGTCTCGACGACGAAGGCCCGCTTGGACGCGGAGGCGGACATGCGGACCATGTCGATGACATCGACGACCGTGTTGAGTGCCGTGTCCGAGCCGACCGCCATGGGCCAGGCCGGCAGGTTGTTGTCGATGCTCGCCGGCAGCAGCGCGATCGGGATGTTGAATGCCGGGTAGCGGCGACGCTCGCGTTCCATGATGTCGACGGTGGCGTAGGCGTGGTGGCCGCCCATCACCAGCAGCGCGTCGATCTCGTTCTCCTCGAGCGAGCGGGCCATCTGGTAGAGGTCGCCCTCGGTCGGCACGTAGCGGCGGGTGCCGAACGTGGCTCCGCCGGTGTTGGCCATGCCCTCGACATCGGACCACAGCACCTCGCGCATCTCGCCCGCCACGAGTCCCGGCACGCCACCCTGCACGGCCATCATGTGGTACCCGCGGTCGAGTCCGGCCCGGACCGCCACGCGGGCCAACTGGTTCATGCCGGGCGCCAGCGCGCCAGCGTGCATGATCGCGATCCGCTTGGCATGCTCGGACGTGGCGACCGTGGGCGTCGACTCGATCAGGATCCGGTAGATGTCGATCATCCGGGTGAATCCCGCGCCGCGGGCCTTGACCGCATCCTCGTAGTCCCCCGATGCGATGAAGTCGGCGACCTTCGTGGTGTCCTCGACGGCCTTCAGCAGCGGCTGGGCGCAGACCTGGTCGCGCTTGACGCCGACGAGCACCGGCTCTGCGTCGGCCTTGGCGCTCAGCACCTGGTCGACGGCCTCGACGCCGCACGCGGTCGCCATCCACCTGTCGTAGGCCGATGGGGTGCCACCGCGCTGGACGTGCCCGAGGATCGTGATCCGGGCCTCCTCGCCCGTGCGGTCCTTCATGACCTGCTGGATCCGCTGCGAGGTGATGGGCTCGCCTTCGCGGTCCGCGGCCCCCTCGGCGACGACGATGATCGAGTCGCGGCGACCCGCCGCTCGGCCGCGGCCCAGCACCTCGACCATGCGGTCCTCCCAGCCCTCGCGGGGCGGGGACTCCGGAAGGAATGTGTAGTCGGCTCCGCCGGCGATGGCGGTCATCAGCGCGAGGTAGCCGCAGCGGCGGCCCATGACCTCGACGATGAACGTGCGCCGGTGCGACTCCGCGGTGGAGCTGATCGCGTCGATGGCCTCGGTGATCCGGTGCATCGCGGAGTCGGTGCCGATCGTCATGTCGGTCCCGACCATGTCGTTGTCGATCGATCCGACCAGGCCGGCGATGAACAGTCGAGGGTGACGCTCGGCCTGCTCCCGGGAGATCCGGCCCTGCTCGAGCAGCTGGGCGACGTAGTCGGGCCACCTGAGCAGCAGCGCCCGGCTGCCCGTCAGCGAGCCGTCGCCGCCGATGACGATGAGGCGGTCGATGCCACGGGCGATGAGGTTCTCGACCGCCTTCAGCTGCCCCTCGGGCGTGCGGAACTCGGTCGAGCGGGCCGTCCCGATGACGGTGCCGCCCTTGTTCAGGATGCCGGAGACGTCGCTCCAGCCGAGGTGGACGATGTGGTCCCCGCCCTCGATGGCCCCCTGCCAGCCTTCGCGGATCGCGAAGACCTCGGCTCCCTTGTGGATGCCCGCGCGCACGATGGCGCGGACCGCCGCGTTCATCCCCTGGGCGTCGCCGCCCGAGGTCATGACCCCGATGCGGGCCGTCACCGACGCGCGCCCTTGGGGCGAACGACGCGGGTTGCCTGCCAGTCGTCGGCGCAGTTCGCGGTGCTGGTCAGCGAGAGCCCGGCGACGGTCACCCCCTCGGCGATGGAGGCGGGATCGATGAAGCCGGGACGGCCGACCTTCGGGGTGAGCAGCCAGATCCAGCCATTGCCGGAGAGGTCCGTCATGGCGTCGACGAGGCCGTCCGCCACGTCGCCGTCCTCGTCGCGCCACCAGAGCACCACGACGTCGACGGCCTCGAGGGGCTCCTCGATCATCTCGGCGTCGATGATGTCCATGATGTCGTCGCGGAGCGCGTCGTCGACGTCCTCGTCCCACCCGAGCTCCTGGACGACCTGACCGAGTGCAAGCCCCAGGAGGTCAGCGCCCGCGAGGGCATCGGTCGATGTGCGGTCGTTGCTTTCTGCCTTGTCCACGGACTCAAGATTGCCAGATAGTGCGCATCTTTTCACCGGGGACCCCCGCTAGTGACCGGTGGACGACCGACGGGGCCGGCCTTTTCGGAACCGGCCCCGTCGGGCATCCGGGCTGGAGGTCAGGCGTCGCCGCCGGCGTTGCCGGACGACCCCTTGGTCACATCATCCAGTTCGTACTTCGCGGCGGCCTGCGTCGCCCACTCCTGCGGAACCTCGCCCGCGGCGGCCAGGCGCTGCAGCACCGCGACCGCGATCGACGGTCCATCGATGTTGAAGTAGCGGCGGGCGGCCGCCCTGGTGTCCGAGAAGCCGAATCCGTCGGCTCCCAGCGTCGTGTAGTCGCCGGGGACCCATTCGCGGATCTGGTCGGGGACCGCGCGCATGAAGTCGGACACCGCCACGACGGGGCCGGGGGCGTCGGCGAGCTTCTTCTCGATCCAGGTGGGCTCGATCTGGCCGAACGGGTCGCGGAACCTGGCCTTGTCGTGGCTCAGGCCCTCGCGGCGCAGCTCACCCCAGGAGGTGACACTCCACACGTCGGCGACCACCCCGAAGTCGTTCTTCAGGAGCTCCTGGGCCTCGAGCGCCCACGGGACGCCGACTCCGGAGGCGAGGATCTGCGCGCGACGCGCGTTGGCGTCGACGCCCTCGAAGGAGCCGGGCCTCAGCAGGTACATGCCCTTGAGGATGCCCTCGACCTCGACGCCCTCAGGCTCGGCCGGCTGGACGATCGGCTCGTTATAGACCGTCAGGTAGTACATGACGCTCTCGGGCTTCTCGCCGTACATGCGGCGCAGGCCGTCGGCGACGATGTGCGCGATCTCGTACCCGTAGGCCGGGTCGTAGCTGGCCACGGCCGTGTTGGTCGAGGCGATGATGGGCGAGTGGCCGTCCATGTGCTGCGTGCCCTCGCCCGTCAGGGTCGTACGGCCGGCGGTGGCGCCGATCAGGAAGCCGCGCGACAGCTGGTCGGCGGCGGCCCAGATGGCGTCGGCGGTGCGCTGGAAGCCGAACATCGAGTAGAAGATGTAGATCGGCACCATCGGCTCGCCGTGCGTGGCGTACGACGTGGCCGCGGCGGTGAATGCGGCGGTCGATCCGGCCTCGTTGATGCCGGTGTGCAGGATCTGGCCCGACTTCGACTCCCGGTAGCTGAGGAACAGCTCGTTATCGACCGGCGTGTAGTTCTGGCCGTGCGGGTTGTAGATCTTGATGGTCGGGAAGAACGCGTCCATGCCGAACGTGCGCGCCTCGTCGGGGATGATCGGGACGACGCGGGGAGCGAACTCCTTGTCGCGCATCAGGTCCTTGAGGAGGCGGACGAAGGCCATGGTCGTGGCGACCTGCTGGTTGCCGGATCCCTTCTTCGACGACGCGTAGGCCTTCTCGCCGGGCAACGAGATGAACTTCCGGTCACCCCGACGCTCCGGCAGGTAGCCGCCGAGCTCGCGACGGCGCTCCTGCAGGTACTGGATGCGGGGATCGTCCTGGCCGGGGTGGATGTACGGCGGGCGGTACGGGTCGGCCTCGAGCTGCTCGTCGGTGACGGGCACGTTGACGCGGTCGCGGAATCCCTTGAGGTCGTCGAGCGCCAGCTTCTTCATCTGGTGAGTGGCGTTGCGGCCCGCGAAGTGCTTGCCGAGGAAGTAGCCCTTGATGGTGTGCGCCAGGATCACGGTCGGGGCGCCCGTAAACTCGGTGGCGGCCTTGTACGCGGCGAAGACCTTGTTGTAGTCGTGGCCACCGCGCGTCAGACGCCAGATGTCGTCGTCGCTCCAGTCCTTGACCATCGCGGAGGTGCGGGGGTCGCGGTCGAAGAAGTGCTTGCGGACGAACTCGCCGTCGTTGGCCTTGTAGGTCTGGAAGTCGCCGTCGGTCGTGGAGTTCATCAGGTTGACCAGCGCGCCGTCGGAATCGTTCTCCAGCAGCGGATCCCAGCCGCGGCCCCAGACGACCTTGATGACATTCCAGCCGGCGCCGCGGAAGAACGCCTCCAGCTCCTGGATGATCTTGCCGTTGCCGCGGACCGGCCCGTCGAGGCGCTGCAGGTTGCAGTTGACGACGAAGGTCAGGTTGTCGAGCTCCTCGTTTGCGGCCAGCTGCAGCGCGCCGCGCGACTCGACCTCGTCCATCTCGCCGTCGCCGAGGAACGCCCAGACGCGCTGCTGGGAGGTGTCCTTGATGCCGCGGTTGTGCAGGTAGCGGTTGAACTGCGCCTGGTAGATCGCGTTGATCGGGCCGATGCCCATCGACACCGTCGGGAACTCCCAGAAGTTCGGCATCTGGTGCGGGTGCGGGTAGCTGGGCAGCGCGTGCAGCTTCCCGTCCGAGGCGTAGTGCGAGTGCTCCTGGCGGAAGCCGTCGAGGTCGTCCTCGCTCAGGCGACCCTCGAGGAACGCGCGGGCGTACATGCCGGGCGACGCGTGGCCCTGGAAGAACAGCTGGTCGCCGCCGCCGGGGTGGTCCTTGCCGCGGAAGAAGTGGTTGAAGCCCACCTCGTAGAGCGTCGCCGAGGAGGCGTACGAGGCGATGTGGCCGCCGACGCCGACGCCGGGGCGCTGCGCGCGGTGCACCATGATGGCCGCGTTCCAGCGGAGCAGCCGACGGATGCCGCGCTCGAGCGTCTCGTCGCCGGGGAACGCCGGTTCCTTGCTGGCGGGGATGGTGTTGACGTAGTCGGTGCCGGTGAGTGAAGGCACGCCGATCTGACGCTCGCGCGCCCGCTCCAGCAGCTTCAGCATCACGTAGCGGGCCCTGTTCCTGCCCCCTGCCTCGATGACGCCGTCCAGGGACTCCAGCCATTCGGCGGTCTCTGCGGGGTCGATGTCGGGCAGATTGGTTGGCAGGCCGTTGAGAATCGGGCCGACCTCGTTCTGAGCCACTTCTGGTTCCTCTCCACGCATACGATCGGCAGCCTTACCGTGGGGTGCTGCCGCTCCCGACACCCTACCGTGCTATGGAACGCGTCGCCGACATGTCGACCCCGCAAGGACCCCGCGACGGCCCGTCTCGAAGCGGTGGACAGGTCAGGACTGGACCCTCAGTAGATAGGTGTCCTGGATCCACCCGTGGTGCGCGACAAGCTGCTCCCGCAGCCTCAGCAGGTCGTCGATCACCTGACCGAGCGGCCCGTTGGCCAGCACCTGGTCGGGGGTGCCCAGGTAGGCGCCCCAGAACACCTCGATCTCCGGGAACTCCGCCACGAGCCCGCGGCAGGCCAGCTCGGTGTCATTGAGGACGACGACGTCCCCGAGGGCCGGATCGAAGTCCTTCAGCAGCCGCGGGCCGCTGACGAAGGAGACGCTGCCGTCGGTGCGGTTGAGCGGGATGCGATGCGCCGCGGCCAGCACCTGCGGCGCGCTCACCCCGGGGATCACGGTGACGCTCAGCGGCAGCCGCGAGCTCAACGCGTCGACGATGCGCAGGATCGAGTCGTACAGCGCCGGGTCGCCCCAGCTGAGGAACCCGACGCATGCGTCGTCGTCGAGCCCGGAGATGATGGCGGAATAGGTCTCGAGCGTCGCCTGATCCAGGTCGTCGACGGCGCCGCCGTCCGGCCGGTCCAGCACCGTGATCACGCGATGCTGACGGCGCACATGCCGACGCAGCAACTCCGAACGGAGCCACACCAGGTCGGCCTGGTCGGTGGCGGAGTCCGCGACCAGGAACACGTCGACGCTGTTCATGGCGTCGACGGCATCCAACGTGAGGTGCCCGAACCCGCCGGGGCCCATACCGATCACGAAAACGTTGCGCGCCACGTGCCGCACGATAGTGGATCGCCGCCGCACGACGCGTGCTGAGCGGGGACTAGGGTGCAGGGATGGACCCCCGCCCCGGCACCGCACCAGCCCTGGTCGCCTCCGCGCGCACCCGTTCGGCGATGCTCCGCAGACTCACGGCCGCCACCGCCCAGATGAACACCGCGACTCTGACGGCCATGACGGAGCGCCACGTCTGGTTCTCCGAACTCGACCCAGAGTCACGCTCCTGGATCGGGGTGCTGGCCCGCACCGGCATCGACGGCTTCGTGACCTGGTTCGCCGGCGAGGAGTTCGACCCCGAGTCCATCTTCGACGCGGCGCCGCGCGCCATGGCCAGGCGCATCACGCTCGCGCAGACCGTCGACCTGGTCCGCACCACCACGGATGTCGTCGAGGAGCAGATCGCCCATCTGCTCCCCCGCAGCGACCGGCAGCCGCTCCAACTGGGCATCGTGCACTACTCGCGCGAGGTGGCGTTCGCCGCCGCCGCCATCTACGCCAAGGCGGCCGAGGCCCGCGGCGCATGGGACTCCCGTATCGAGGCGACCATCGTCGACGCCGTCGTGCGGGCAGAGACGGACGAGTCGGTGCTCTCGCGGGCGTCGACACTGGGCTGGCCGGCCGACCCGAGGGTCGTCGTCGCGATCGGCGGCGCCCCCGACACCAGGCAGCTCGACGGCCTGCGTCGCGGCGCGTCCCGGCTGGGCATGGAGGTGCTGGCAGCGCCGCAGGGTGACCGGCTGGTCTGCATCCTCGGCGGCCCCGGCGTCGGCGACGCCGTCGAGACCTGCGAGCGGGTCGGGCAGCTCGCCGAATTCTTCGCGCCCGGCCCGATCGTCGTCGGCCCCACCGTGGACGGGCTCGCGGGCGCCCACCGTTCCGCCCGCTCCGCCGCGTCCGGCTACCGGGCGGCGAAGGCCTGGCCAGAGGGGCCCCGCACACTGCTCGCCAGCGACCTGCTGCCGGAACGGGCCCTCGCCGGAGACGGACATGCCCGCCGCATCCTGGCCGGCGACGTCTACCCGTCGCTGGCCGCCAGCAAGGAGCTGCTCGAGACCTGTGTCGGCTTCCTCGACTGCGGATCGTCGATGGAGGCCACCGCGCGCGCCCTGTTCGTGCACCCCAACACCGTGCGCTACCGCCTCAAGCGCATCCAGGACCTGACCGGCTACAACCCCGCCGACGCGCGCGAGGCGTTCGTCCTGCGGATGGCGATCACCCTGGGGCGGCTGCAGGACTGAGCCGTCTTCGGCGGGACGCTTTCAGCGCTCCCCACAAGCCCACGCCCGTCCCCGGAGTCCACATCGCAACCCCCTTGTGGGGATCCCACAAACGCGCGCCCGGCATTTTCAACGTTTCGCAGCCAACTTCGGCCGGTCCGAGGGGGCAAGGTAGTCAATGTGCTAGCCATCGTCGCGCCAGGTCAGGGCGCCCAGACTCCCGGTTTCCTCGCCCCGTGGCTTGAGGACGACTCCCTCGCCGCGCAGCTGGCCGCCCTCAGCGCCGTCAGCGAACTGGACCTCGCGCACTACGGCACGCAGGCCGACGCCGACACCATCCGCGACACGGCAGTCGCACAGCCGCTGCTGGTCGCAGCCGCGCTGCTCACCGGCCGTGCGCTGCTGGGCTCCGACACCTCGGCTGTCGGTGCCTTCGCCGGCCACTCGGTCGGCGAGCTCGGCGCGATGGCGCTGGCCGGCGCCATCTCCGACGACGACGCCCTGGTACTCGTCCGCGAGCGTGGCCGCGCGATGGCCGAGGCCTCCGCGGCCAGGCCCACCTCCATGACCGCCGTACTGTCCGGCAACGCCGACGAGGTGCTCGCCGCGATCGAGGCCGCCGGCCTGACCGCCGCCAACAACAACGGCACGGGCCAGATCGTCGCCGCGGGCACGGTCGAGCAGCTCGCCGCCTTCGCCGAGAACCCGCCCCGCCGGGCCCGGCTCGTGCCGCTGAGTGTCGCCGGCGCCTTCCACACCGTGCACATGGAGCCCGCGGTCGCGCACCTGCGCACGGTGGCCGCGGGGGTCGCCACGCACGACCCGGCCGTGCCGCTGCTGTCGAACCGCGACGGCGCCGTCGTCACCTCCGGCGCGGACGCGCTCGAGCGGATGGTGAACCAGGTCGCGAACCCGGTCCGCTGGGACCTCTGCATGGCCACGCTCGTCGACCTGGGCGTCACCGGCCTGCTGGAGCTCGCGCCCGCCGGCACCCTGGCGAAGATCGCCACCAGGAACCTGAAGGGCGTCGATACCTTCCAGCTCGACACCCCGGACCAGCTCGACGAGGCCCGTGCCTTCGTCGCTGCCCACGCCACCACCGAAAGCGAGTGACATCGTGCCCCTCAAGAGCTCTACCGGCGCACAGTACGCGCGTCTGATGTCCGTGGGTGCCGCGCGCGGCAGCCGCGTGGTCACCAACGCCGAGATGTGCACCATGATCGACTCCACCGACGAGTGGATCACGCAGCGCACCGGCATCACCGAGCGCCGCTGGGTCGCCGAGGGCGAGGATGTCGAGACCCTGGCGCTGGAGGCCGCGTCGAAGGCCATCGAGCGGGCCGGTCTGCAGGCGACCGATATCGACGCGATCATCGTGTCGACCGTGTCCCACTTCCAGCAGACCCCATCGCTCGCGACGATCATGGCCGCCAAGCTCGGCATGGACGCCCCCGCCGCGTTCGACATCTCCGCAGCCTGCGCGGGCTTCTGCTACGGCGTCTCCCTGGCGGAGTCGATGGTGCGCTCCGGCTCCGCGACACACGTGCTCGTGCTCGGCGCGGAGACCCTGTCGCGCTACACGGACTTCAGCGACCGCTCCACAGCGTTCCTGTTCTCTGACGGTGCGGGCGCCGTCGTCGTCGGTCCCTCCGACACCCCGGCCATCGGCCCCACCGTCTGGGGCTCGAAGCCCGAGGCCTACCAGGTCATCGAGATCGATGACTGGCGCACCGCCGGCGACGAGGGCCCCAAGATCCACATGGAGGGCCGTGAGGTCTTCAAGTGGGCCACGACGGCGATCGTCGGCAAGGCCGTCGAGGCACTCGAGGCGTCCGGCCTCACCCCCGACGAGCTTGACTGCTTCATTCCGCACCAGGCCAACAACCGCATCACCGATTCGATGCTGCGCCACCTCAAGCTCCCCGAGACCGTCACCGTCGGCCGCGACATCATCCGCATGGGCAACTCTTCTGCGGCGTCGATCCCGCTGGCAATGGAGGAGCTCCTCGAATCCGGCCAGGCCAAGAGCGGCGACTCCGCGCTGATCATCGGCTTCGGCGCCGGGCTGGTCTTCGCGGGCCAGACCCTGCTGCTCCCCTGAACCACCGTCCATCCCTGACAGACCCAACAAGAAAAGGAACCACCATGGCCAGCACCGAAGAGATCCGCACCGACCTCGCCGAGATCGTCAACGACATCGCCGGCGTCGCCGCGGACGACGTCCAGCTCGACAAGTCCTTCATCGACGAGCTCGGCGTCGACTCCCTGTCGATGGTCGAGATCATCTACGCCTGCGAGGACAAGTTCGGCGTCTCGATCCCTGACGAGGACTCCAAGAACCTCAAGACCGTCGGCGACGCCGTCGCCTACATCGAGCGCGCCTCCAACTGACGCCTCACCGGTGGGCGGCCAGTCGCCGCCCACCGACCGGCGCCCCGCGCCGCTCCCCCACACCGGGCCCATCGGCCCGCCGCTATGAGTTCAGGAGAGACATGTCCGACGCGATCGTCATCACCGGCATCGGCGCCACCACCCCGCTGGGCGGCGACGTCACCAGCACCTGGGACGCCCTGCTCGCCGGACGCTCCGGCGTCGTCTCCCTCACCGAGGAATGGGCCGAGGCCCTGCCCACCCGCATCGCCGCACGGGCCGCGGTCGACCCGCTCGAGGTGATCGACCGTGTCGAGGCACGAAAGCTCGACCGCTCGTCGCAGCTGATGCTGGTCGCGGGGCTGGCCGCCTGGGCGGACGCCGGCATCGGGCTCGGCGAGGACAACCAGCTCGACCGCGACCGCATCGGCGTCGTCGCGGCCACCGGCATCGGCGGCCTGCACACGCTGCTCGGCCAGTGGGACGTCATGAAGGAGAAGGGGCTCCGCCGCGTCTCCCCCTTCACCATCCCCATGCTGATGGCCAACGCCCCCGCCGCCAACCTCGGCCTGCGGCTGGGCGCCCGCGCCGGGATCCACACCCCCGTCTCCGCCTGCGCATCGTCGAACGAGGCGATCTCGCTCGGCCTCGACATGCTGCGCCTCGGCCGCGCCGACACCGTCCTGGTGGGCGGCGGCGAGGCCGTCATCCACCCGCTGCCGATCGGCGCCTTCGGCCAGATGCAGGCCCTGTCGCGGCGCAACGACGAGCCCGAGCGCGCGTCGCGTCCCTGGGACATCGACCGCGACGGCTTCGTGCTCGGCGAGGGCGCCGCGCTGCTCGTCCTCGAGCGCCTCGACGCCGCGAAGGCCCGCGGAGCGAAGATCTACGGGACCGTGCGCGGCTCCGGCATCTCCGCCGACGGCCACGACATCGTGCAGCCCGACCCCGACGGCTACGGCCAGGCGCTCGCGATGCGTCGCGCCGTCGCCGACGCCGGCATCTCGCCCGCCGACGTCGTGCACATCAACGCGCACGGCACGTCGACGCCGCAGGGCGACGTCACCGAGGCCCACTCGATCCGCAAGGCCCTGGGCCCGGATGCCGAGCACGTCGTCGTCAACTCGACCAAGTCCATGACGGGTCACCTCCTCGGCGGTGCCGGCGCACTGGAGACCGTCGCGACGGTGCTGGCGCTGAAGAACCGCGTCGTGCCCGGCACGATCAACGTCGACAACATCGAGCCCGACCTGCCGATCGACGTCGCCACGTCCAACCGGGCCCTGCCCGCGACCGGCGACCTCGTCGCGATCAACAACAGCTTCGGCTTCGGCGGCCACAACGTCGCCATTGTCGTGAGCAACGAGAACGTCACCGACTGACGGCTCCCGAGGTGCGATGAGCACGACACACTTCCCGTCGCGAGGATGAACGGTCACATGGCCGTTTCAGCCCGACGGGAAGGAGGATGTGCTCATCGCGGCCTCGGGCGACGGGGTCAGACGACCTGGTGCAACCAGCGGATGGGGGCGTCCTCCGTCGCGTAACGGAACACATCGAGTTCCTCATCCCACGGCACGCCCAGCAGCTTCTCGAGCGCCTTGTGGATCGGCTCGCCGCCCAGCGCGTCGGTGGCGACGGCGTGCTTCAGCCTGTCCTCCGGGACGTGGATGTCTCCGTGGATGCCGACGATCGCCGTGAACGACCCCAGCGTCGGGGTGAAGCAGAACCGCTGACCGTCAGAGGACCGCGTCGGCTCCTCCGTGATCTCGAACCTCGCCTGTCCGAGCCTCGCCAGCGCCGACGCGAACGCAGCGCCGCTGCCGATGTCGCCGGTCCAGGCGGCCTCCGCGCGCTGCGCTCCCCGCTCAGCGGGCTGATTCGTCCAGTCGAACTGCAGGCGTGCCCCCGCCACCGCGCCGATCGCCCATTCGATATGAGGGCACAGCGCCGCCGACGCGGAGTGGATGTAGATCATCCCGCGCGCCTGGGGCTGGCTGGTCGAAGGAGTTCGAGCAGTCATGGTGGGTACCTCCTGGTCGGGCCCTAATTGCCTTCCCCTGCGATCGGGGCCCGTCCAGGTGCGGGGCCAATTCTGCCGTGGCCGGGGGCCACGCGCAACGCCGGCCTTGAAAGCCCACGCGGGGGCAAGTAGGAATTGACCCATGGCAGTACGCTCGCTCGACTCCGTCCTGAACTACCCCGACGCGATCTCGCAGGTCCGCGCGACCGACGACGCCGTCTTCTGGCTCGCCTCGATCGCCGCCCAGGACGGACGGGTCACCGTCCGCCGGCTCCGCGACGGGGCCGTGGAGGACCTGACCCCCGACGCGAACGTGCGGTCGCGCGCGATGGAGTACGGCGGCGGCGCCTACGCGGTGGCCGCGGACCTGCTCGCCTTCTGCGACGACAGAACCGGCAAGGTCATGGTCCGCGACACCTTCGGCACACGCCCCATCACGATCGACCAGCGCCGCTTCGTCTACGGCGGGCTGGAGCTGGTGCCGTCCGAGGGACTCGTGCTCGCCGTCCGCGAGGACCACCACGCTCAACCGGAGGCGCGCACCGAGATCGTGGCCCTGGATCTCGACGGCGACAACCCGTCGGGCGGTCGGGTCATCGCCACCGGTGCCGACTTCTACGCGGCGATCACGGTCCTCGACGGTCAGGTCGCCTGGATGCAGTGGGACCACCCCAACATGAGCTGGGACACCAGCTCGGTGTGGACCGCCACGCTCGCCGACCCGTCCGACGCCGCCCCGGCCTACACCCGAGACGACGTCTCGGCTAAGGACCCGCTGTGGGTCGCGCCGGACGACCTCGCGTTCGTCGCCGACGACAGCGGGTTCTGGAACTGGCGCATCGACGGTGGGGCCCGCTGGCGAACCGACCTGGACTGCGCCGCCCCGACGTGGGTGCTGAACCCGCCCGCGGCCGCCGTGCTGCCCGGCGGCCGCATCGCGTCGCTCATCCTCGATGACGGCCTCGGCACCGTCGGCATCTGGAACCCCGCCACGGGCGAGGTCGCCAGCCCGCTGCCCGGCACCACCTACGTCGAGTCCCTGGCCGTCAGCGGCGAGGACCTCCTTGTCGTGGCCGAGTGGGCCGACCGCGCCGCGACGCTGCACCGCATTTCCGCCGACGGCACGGTGACTCAGCTCGCCGGGCCGACCGACCCGGAGGCCGACGTCACGGTCCCCGCTGCCCTGTGGTGCGACGGCGAGGCCGGCCCGGTCCACTCCTGGCTCTACTCGCCCGACGGCGCCGCGCCGGCTCCCCTGATCGTCATGACGCACGGCGGCCCCACCTCCATGGCCACCGCGAGCTTCGACGCCACCGTCCAGTTCTGGGTCTCGCGCGGCTTCGGGGTGCTGGACGTGAACTACTCCGGCTCCACGGGCTTCGGCCGCGCCTACCGCGACCGCCTCAAGGGCAACTGGGGCATCTACGACGTGTCCGACGCGACCGCCGCGGTCGCCGAGGTGGTCTCCCGTGGCCTGGCGGACCCGGCCAGGGTCGCCATCACCGGCGGGTCGGCCGGCGGCTACACGACGCTGCGGGCCCTCACCTCGACCGACGTCTTCTCGGCCGGCGTCAGCCGCTACGGGATCGGCGACCTCACGACGCTGGTCACCGACACGCACAAGGCCGAGTCGCGCTACCCGCACTCGCTGATCGCGCCGTGGCCCGCGGGCCGCGAGGTCTACGAGGACCGCTCCCCCATCAACCACCTCGACCGGTTACGCACGCCGATGCTGATCCTGCAGGGCACCATCGACAAGGTGGTCCCGCCGAACCAGGCGGTCGCGATGGCCGACGCCGTGCGCGCCGCGCACCTGCCCGTCGCGCTGCTCATGCTGGAGGGCGAGGGTCACGGCTTCCGAGCCATGGCGACCCGCCGCCTCGCGCTCGAGGCGCAGGTGTCGTTCCTGGAGCAGGTCTTCGGCCTTCCCCAGAGCCCCGACGTGCCCGTGTTGCCGATCGAGAATCTGTAGCCGAGCTTGTCGAGAGGAGAACCCTTCGACAAGCTCAGGGCCCTTCGACAGGCTCAGGGAACCGAGGAGACAAGCTCAGGGAACCGAGGAGACAAGCTCAGGGAACCGGGTCGCCGAGCCTGTCGAGGTGCCTCGAGCGAAGCGAGAGGAGAACCCTTCGCTCCGCTCAGGGCCCAACGACCAAGCTCAGGGAACCGGGGACACAAGCTCAGGGAACCGGGGACACAAGCTCAGGGAACCGGGGACACAAGCTCAGGGAACCGGGGACACAAGCTCAGGGAACCGGGGACACAAGCTCAGGGAACCGGGGACACAAGCTCAGGGAACCGGGAGGATCAGGGCCAGCGGGCGCCGAGCGAGATGACGCCCAGTGCAGCGAGGACCGCGAAGATGATCGCCAGGCCTGCGTAGCGGTCGGTGACCTCCGCGGCGACCTGCTCCGTGCCCACGGACTGGCGGATGGCCTCGTAGACCTCGTTCAGCTGCCCCGCCGACGCGGCCGCGTACTTCTTGCCGCCGGAGATGCGGGCGATCTCGCTCAGCTCGTAGTGGTCGACGGCGACGCGCTGGCGCTGCCCGTCCTGCACGACATAGCCGTTGTCCGTGCCGAAGGCGATGGTGTAGACGGGGACTCCCTGTTCCTTGGCCACCTCGGCGGCGCCCGCCGACGAGCGGCCGATGTTGGTGGCGCCGTCGGAGAGCAGCACGATCGCCGCCGGGGCGATCGCCTCCGGATCGTCGGGGTCCTCCGGCACCTGGGTGAGCGCCTCGAGGCTCGTGTAGATGCCCTCGCCCACCGCGGTGGACGGGCCCATCTCCAGCGCATCGATCGCGCGGTCGATCACGTCGCGGTCGACGGTCGGCGGCACGGCGATGGACGCGGTGCCGGCGAACGAGACCAGCGCAACGTTGAACCGCTCCGGCAGGGACTCGACGAACTCCTTCGCCGCCGTCTGGGCGGCCTGCATGCGGTTCGGCGAGACGTCCTCGGCCTCCATGGACCACGAGACGTCGATGGCGACGACCACCGTCGCCCGGTCCCTCGGCTTGTCGACGAGGTCGGTCGGCATCGCCCAGGCCACGATGAGCGACGCGAGGCTGAGCAGCGCGAGCAGCACCGCCCCGTGGCGCTTCCAGGCGGCGTCCTTCGGGACGACGATCCGCAGCCGCGAGCTCATGGGCCGCTGCACGGTGCGACCCGACAGCACCACGTACAGCACGGCGATCACAGGGATCACCACCAGAGCCCACAGGCGGGGCGCGGCGAGGAACTCCATGGCGAGCGGGGTCATCGTGGCCACCTCGCCGCCATGAACACCGCGCCGAGCGCCGCGACGACCGCGAAACCGAGCGCGATGGACGCGTAGGTCGCGGTGATGGGCTTCGACACTTCCTCGTACCCCAGGACGGAACCAATCTGCCGGTAGGCGTCCTTGAGCGAGGTGAGGTCGTCGGCGGCGACTGACTTCCCGCCTGTGGCGGTGGCGATCTGCTCCAGGGCCTCCGGGTCCGGCGCGACGTTCTCGCGTTGCCCGTCGACGTCGACGTACCCGTTCTCGGTGCCGTACGCGATGGTGAAGATCGGGATCTCCCGGTCGCGGGCCTCAGCGGTGGCCTCCGTCGCCGACGCGCCCTCGGTGTTGGTGCCGTCGGAGAGCATCACGATCATCGCGGGCGCCTCCTCCTCATCGTCGCCGACGGGGGCCTGGTCGACCGCCTTCAGCGCCTGCGTGATGGAGTCGCCGATCGCCGTCCCGTCGCTCAGCTGGAGCGCCTCGATCGCGCGCTGGGTGGCGCCCCGGTCGGTGGTCGGCGGGATCGCGATGGACGGGTCACCGTCGAGGCCGACGACGGCGACGTTGAAGCTGCTCGGCAGGTCGTTCATAAACGCGACGGCGGCGGTCTGCGCGGCGGCCAGCCGGTTGGGGCTGACGTCGGTCGCTGACATCGACAGGGACGTGTCGACGACGAGCACGACCGTCGCCCGCTCCCGGGGCTGCTTCTCGACGCCCAGGGGATTGGCGTAGGCCAGGCCCAGCGCGATCAGCGAGGCGAGCGACATCGCCACGAACAGGTGCCGGGTCCAGCGACGCTGCGATCCGACGATGCGGCCGAGCACGCCGGTGTTGGTGTAGCGCAGCGCGACGCGGCCCTTGAGCCGCAGCAGGATCAGGTACGCGATGATCAGGACGGGCAGCAGCACCAGTGTCCACAGCCGGTCCGGGTTCTGGAAGTCGGGGATCCAGTCGAGCATCTAGCGGCTCACCCCCTGCGGCGGCTGGTGCAGCATGCCGGCGACGCGGCGGTAGTTCAGCACGAAGCGCGCGATGTCGGCCACCCAGTCGCGGTCGGTGCGCAGCTGGATGTGCCCGGCGCCGGCGCGGCGCAGCGCGAGCCGGACACGGTCGCGCTGTGCCTTGGAGGCGGCGTCCATCCGTCGGCGGGCGGCGTCGTCGGAGGTGTTGACGTAGCGCGCGAACGACGTCTCCGGGTCGCGGATGAGCATCTCGCCGACGTCGGGGAACTCCAGCTCGTGCCGGTCGACGACCTCGATGCACAGCACCTGGTTGCGCACCGACAGGCGGCGGATCGCCCGCTCCCACGGCGGCGGGACCTCGGGGTCGAGCTCGGCGTCGCCCGGGGTCAGGAAGTCGGAGACGACGACCCGCATGCCGCGGCGACGCTGCGAGCGGTTGAGCTGTTCGATGCCGTCCGCCAGTTCGAGGTCGCCGGGCGCGTGGTCGGCGACGATCGGCTCGGTCAGCATCTTGCGCAGCAGCCCGTACAGGGCGGTGCGGCCGGAGCGGGCCGGCAGCCTCTTGACCTGATCGGGGCGCATCATCATGCCGCCGAACCGGTCGCCCATCTTCTGGCTGAGGAAGCCGATGGTGGCGATGGCCGCGATCCCGAGGTCGCGCTTGGTGATGCCCTCGGTGCCCCAGTTCATCGACGGGGTCACGTCGAGCAGCGCCCAGACCTCCAGCTCGCGGTCCGCCATGGTGTCGCGGACGTGCGGGACGGTGGTGCGGGCCGTGACGGCCCAGTCAATCTTTCGGACGTCATCCTGGCCGGGCTGGTAGACGCGGGCGTCGTTTGTGTCGGACCCGGGGCCGGGGAGCAGGCCGAGGTGGTCGCCGTGCAGAAATCCTTCGAGGCGGCGCACGATGGTGAGCTCGAGGCGGCGCAGCGCGGCCTCGGGGGCCAGCTTGTTCAGCGGCACCGTCGGCCCGGTCGGGACCCGGAGCACCGAAAACTCGGCGCCCTGCGGGTCGGGCACGGCGAGCCTCGGCCCCTCGGGGGGGCCGTCGAGGCTGAATCCGGGTCGGGCCACGGGTCTCAGTTGTGGCCGGGCTGGTGGGCGTGCTGCTGGTGGCTGGCCTGGCGCTGCTGGTCGTTCCACACCGGCGTCGGGGCGGGCACCATCGCCAGGATCCGGTCGACGACGTCGGTGACGGAGACGTTGTCGGCCACCGCGTCGAAGCCGAGCACGATGCGGTGCGCCATCACGTCGCGGGCCACGGCCTGCACGTCGGTCGGGAGCACGTAGTCGCGGCCGTTGATCAGGGCCAGAGCACGGGACGCGGCCACCAGCCCGAGCGTGGCGCGCGGCGAGCAGCCGATCTGGATGACGCTGGTGAGGTCGGGCATGTTGAAGTCGGCCGGCGTGCGGGTCGCGAGTACCAGCCGCACGATGTACTCAGCGACCAGGTTGTGCACGAAGACGTTGCTCGCCATGTCCTGCAGGTGGCGCACCACGGCGGGGTTGAGCACGACGTCGGCCTCGGGCGGGGAGACGCTCATGCGACGCAGGATCTCGAGCTCCTCGTTGCCGCGCGGGTAGGGCACGTCGACCTTGAGCAGGAAGCGGTCTCGCTGCGCCTCGGGCAGCGGGTAGACGCCCTCGGACTCGACGGGGTTCTGCGTGGCGATGACGATGAACGGCTTGGGCGCCGGGTAGGTCCTGCCCGCGATGGAGACCTGCTTCTCGGCCATCAGCTCGAGCATGGCGGACTGCACCTTGGCGGGCGCGCGGTTGATCTCGTCCGCCAACACGAAGTTCACGAAGACGGGTCCCAGTTCGATCTCGAAGCTCTCGGCCTTCGCGGAGTAGATGCGGGTGCCGACGATGTCGGACGGCACCAGGTCGGGCGTGAACTGCACGCGGGCGAAGTCGCCGCCGACCACGGTCGCGAACGAGCGGACGGCCAGCGTCTTGGCGACGCCGGGGACGCCCTCGAGCAGGCAGTGGCCCTTGGCCAGCAGCGCGACCATCAACTGCTGCACCATGTGCTCCTGGCCGACGATGACGCGCTGCACCTGGGAGATGGCCTTGCCCAGGAGCGTTGCTGCATCCGCGACGCTGGTGGGCAGCTGGGAATCTGGCGCCTGCGGTGTGCTCACGCGGTCACTCCTTGGGATGTGTCGTCGGGTCCGCCACAACGATAGCGCCCCCACACCAGCACACCGTCGCGGCGACATCGGGTCCACGGCGGCCGCGATGAGGGGCGGCCACTTGGCCCGGTGTGGTTCGATAGTCCCGATGAGCAACGAGTCAGTCCCCGACGACGGCACCGGTTCCGCCCCGCTGGCGACGCATGCACCGTTGCTGGACACGGACCCGGTCAAGGTCGGCGACTTCTGGCTCGACGCCCGCCTCAACGCGACCCCTGCCGGGACCACGTACGTGGCCCACGAGAGTGGCGGCGACGCCGTCATGCTGATCCTGCTCTCGGCCGGCGCGGCGCGGGACGCGGCGGCGAGGTCGCGGTTCTCCGGCGAGATCAATGCCATGCACATCGACACCGTCGTGGCCCGCGGGGGCCAGGACCAGGACGAGGGTCTCCTCAAGGTCCGGTTCCGGCCCGAGGACGACGACCCGACGCTGGTCGGTCACACCCCACTTGCCCCGTGGGCCGCCCTCGCCTTCGACGGGTCCGCCGATGCCGCCCGCGAGGCCATGCGGGTGCTGCGCGCCATCGACCTGATGATGTCGCCTCCGCTCAGCGAGCCGTCGGGGCCGGACTACAAGCTGCACTGGATCGACGACACCGCCACGGGCACGACCCGCGTGTGGCCGCTTTCCTGGCCGGGCCGCAAGGACCGCGCCGGCTGGATCACCATCCTGGTCTCGTTCCTGCTGATGGCGCTGATAGCGGCGCTGGCGCTGCTGCTCGCGATCCTCGTGTTCCAGAACCAGCCGCTCGTCAACGCTCCCCAGCCGATCCCGTCGTCAGCCGAGGGGTCCGGCGGTTCCGGATCCCCGAGCGGCTCGCCCTCCGAGGGTTCCGGCTCCCCGTCAGGCTCGGCATCCGGGTCGCCGTCCCCGTCGGGCGGCTCCCCCAGCGGCAGCCCGTCGCCCGGCGACGACAACAACCCGTACTCGCACTCACCGTCGATGAACATCCCGAGCGGCTCGCAGTCCGGCCCCGGCGACCCGTCTCCCAACCCCAAGCTCTGACGATCCGGCGCTGGCCCGCTAGGGTTGGGGCCGCACGAGGGGCGTTAGCTCAGCCGGTTAGAGCAGCGGACTCATAATCCGCCCGTCGCGGGTTCGAGCCCCGCACGCCCCACCATCTCCGCCGCCACAACAGCACGCTGGTGCTTCCCCGAGTGGACCTCGCGTCGAGACCGGGCGATCGCCCGCGCACACGCTCTGGTCCCAGTAGCCTCCCGAGTATCGAACCAGGAGGTCTTCTCATGAGACGACGCATTCCGCTGGCGCTGTCGGCGATCGTGCTCGCTGGGCTGGCAGCCTGCACCGCCGCACCCGTGGCGACAGACCCGCCGAGCTCGACGGGAGCCTCGACGCCGGTGGCTTCGCCGACGGTCTCCCCCACCGGCGCCTCCTTCGAGGTGCCCGAATCCCCCTGCGCCGAGGCGGTCGCGTACGCGGAAGCTGGGGACGGTGAGGTGGGGACCCATGTCGGTCCGGCCACCGACGGCAGCTACGTCGTGCGCGCGGCCTGCGTGGGGGTAGACCGCATCAGCTACGAGCTCGTCGTTGACGACACACCCATCTCGTCCGCGACCTTCGACTGCGGGGGCGAAGTCGTCAACACCGCCTTCTCCGGCAGCGCAGAGAGTGTGATGATCCGGTTCCCCGACCCGCCAGCGCAGGCGGAAGCTCTCGCGGAGGTGATCCCCGAGGACGCCCTTGGCCGCTGACGGCCGAGGGCGTCGGCGTCACAGGAAAGGCAGCTGCTCGCAGACCTTCTCGACGAGGTGGCGGTCAGGGCGCGCGAGGCCCAGCCCGAGGCGCCCGATCCGCGGGATGGGCTGCGGCAGCGGGTGGGGGTCCGTGAGCACGAGGTGCAGGAAGGACCTGAGCGCCCACGGCGAGCACATCTCCAGAGGGCGGCCGTACTGGTCCTCACCACACCAGGAGGCGTCGTGGACGTCGACGAGCCTGACGACACCGATGACGGCCTCGTACTCGAACTGGCGGTCGGCGTCGACCCACTGAGGGGGGACGGCGGGCAGGAGGCCGAGGGCCTCCTCATCGGGCGTCCTGGCGGCGTGGATCGCCACCCAGCCCCGGTACCCGCTGGTGGGGATGATCCGGTTCTCGACATCCTTGTGTTCGTGCAGAATCTGCCAGGCCCAGGGTTGGCGAACGCTCAGCAACCGCATCTCAGGCAGGCCCGTCCGGCGGGCAGGTGCGAAGGCGGCGGCGGTACTCACGGTGATGATCCTCCTTGATCGATACGAGTCCCCGGACATCGCCGCGGGGACCGAATCGCCTGGGACGTCGATGTCCCGGGTCGACGGCATCCTCGCCACCATGTCCACTACCCAATGTAGTTGATCGGGACGCGTCTCGTGCCCCCGGGGCGCGGTGGCCTAGCATCGGAGGCCGGATCGACCCCGAGGAGAACGATGCCCCCCACCGAGGTGCTGCTTGTCGCGCTGCTGATCGCCGTGCTGGCGCTCGTCGCGCTACGTCTCCTGCGCCGCCCGACGCGCCCCACCGCGCCGACGCGGCCGGCCGTCCCCCGGCTGCCCGCCGGTGCCGAGGTCCGGTGGACGACCCACGCGCGTGAGCGCATGTCCCAGCGCGGGGTCTCGATCGACAACGTCCGCGCCGTCGTCACCAGGCCCGAGCGGGCCGTGGCGGACGCGGCCGAGGGCAGCGTGCGGCTGGAGCGCGACCTCGGCGGCCGCACGCTGAAGGTGTGGGTCGTCGCGCCCTGGCCTCCCGAGCGGGAGGCGGTCGTCAAGTCGACGGCATGGGCCGACTACACCGGCGAGGTGACCGTCCCCCGCGCTTCCCTCGGGCGGGTGATCGGGAAGGGCGGAGCCACCATCCGCGGCATCCGCAGCGCCCACGACGCACGCATCGTGCAGGACGGCACCACCTTCCGCATCAGCGCCGACGACGCGGACAGCGTGCGGCGGGCCCAGCAGAGCATCCGCCGGGCCGCGCGGATCTGATTGACGGTGCACGGCGTCCGGTCAGGGCTTCCCCTGACCGGACCCGGGATCGTACCGCGGGCCCCTGGGTTGGCACCCGCCGGGCAGCGCGGATCCAGTAGCCTTGCCCGAGCAGACGGGGAGGCGCGTTGATATCAGAGCATCCGCACACGATCATCGGCGGCCGGTGGAGCATCTACGGGCTTCCGACCCGCGGCGGCATGAGCGTGCTGTTCCCAGCCGTCGACGGCGCCGGCACAAGGGCGATGATCAAGTTCTCGAAGGTCGACGCCGACGAGTCCATGCGCGCCAGATTCGAGGCCGAGGGGCGGGCGCTGCTCGCCGCACCGAACCCGAACACCGTGCGGCTGATCGATTCCGGGATGGACGTCCACCCCCAGGCCAGCTCGCGGACCCCGGTCCCCTACCTCGTGCTGGAGCACGTCGACGGCGTCACGCTCGACGAGCGGATGCGCCTGACAGGGCCGATGGGCTGGGACGAGGCGGCCGGCATCGCCGTCGGGGTCCTGAACGGCCTCCAGCACCTGCACGCAGCCGGCATCATCCACCGCGACCTGTGCCCACGCAACATCATGATCGGGCCCGATGGTCACGCGACCATCATCGACCTCGGCATCGCCCTGAGCCCGTCGTCCTCGCCGCGGCTCACGGAGGTCGGCTCCGTGATCGGCAAGTGGAGGTACATGTCGCCCGAGCAGATGGACGCGTGCCCCGTCGACCCTCGCACGGACCTGTACAGCCTCGCCGTGGTGCTCTTCGAGCTGCTCAGCGGCCGCCACCCGTTCCCCGTCGGTGACTCCCCCGCGACGATGCGGGCGAAACAGTCGCCCGACTGGAGTGCGATCTTCCAGTCCTTCCCCGGATCAGCCGCCGTCGGGCAGCTGCTGATCACGGCGTTGTCGCCTCGCCCCGAGGACCGCTACCCGACCGCCGCTTCGATGTCCGACGCGGTGCTGCACGTTGCGTCGTTCGGCGGCACCGCGACGCAGACCATCGCGTCCGACACCGCGACGACCCTCAGGGCAGCCGGGCCGGGCCCGCAGGGGACGCAGGTGCTGCCGACCGATTTGGCGCACACCCGGGTCGAGGCTCCCCTTGCCGTCCCGACGGCGTCGGCGATCGAGCTCGTCAGCGACGAGAACCGCGCCGTCTTCGACAGGGCTGTCACGGCAGCCCGGGAGCGGATCGACCGGCACGCGGCCGTGTTCCAGGCGACGATCCGCGGGGCTCTGGAGGAACGCTTCCGACGAGACATCCGCCGCTCTCTCCCGCCGACCATCGCGCTGGGCGTGATCGTCGCGATCATCGCCTTTCTCATCACCTGGGGGATGCCGTGAAGACCCTCGACAGGCTCATCGACTACCTGTTCCGCACCGTCGTCCCCGACGACTACCCCTTCTCGGGCGCCGACGACCGTGCCGTCAGGACCCGGCTGACGACCCCGTCGCGGACGTCGCAGCTGGCGGTCGACGCCTACCTCAGGGAGAAGGAGGCCCCGCTGCGGACCGGACGCCGCTACCTGCAGGCGATCCTTGTGCTCGCCATGGGCGTCGCCGGCCTCGTGCTCGGCTGGGTCGCGCACCTCATCGGCTGGGCGGGCTGAACCGATGACGGCGTGCTACTTCTGCGGCCACGAGGACGGCGAGTGGCTGACCCTGCTCGTCTGCCAGGTCGGCCACGCCCAGACGTTCCGCCTGTTCCACACGGCCACCGGCCAGCGGGAGGGCATGGGCCGGTGGGATGGGTCGGGCGAGCCGAACCAGCGCTGGACGATCTGCCGCCTCGGCCACATGCGGCCGCGCCCGATCGCGCAGCCCGGGAGGCGCCGCGCCTGGCACCAGCGGCTGGTCGCCTGGGTCCTGCGCGCCGACGCCGCCCCAACCGACGCGCCCGCCGAGCCGCTGCGGGAGTCGCCCAACGTCATCCGCCTCCTCGGCTCCACGGGCAGTGGGAAGTCGCAGCTCGTCCGGGCGCTGCGCTTCGAGGCCCAGACGCCCGACCCGACGTTCTGCATGATTGAGGGGATCTCGGCCTCGGCCATCGACATCGACCGGCTGCCCAGCCCCGCCGAGGGGCCGACCCTCGACGACGGAGCGCTGCTGCCGACGACCAGCTTCGACAAGACAGCGCGCGACACCCTCCAGAACTACCTCGCCTATCTGGGCGGCTGGGAGCAGGCGCAGGAGCTCGACGACCTGCTCGCGCGCCTCCTGCCCTTCGCCACCGGCGAGGAGATCCGCGACTGGGGCAGCGTGCGCACCCCCTACGTGCTCACGACGTACCAGGAGCGCGGCGGGGCCACCGCCAAATCCATCACCCCCATCATCGACCTGCCCGGCGAGATCGTCCGTCACCTCTCCGGCGGCACCGGCTCCGACGAGCCGCTCCCTCCCATGTCCCGCAGCGACCTCGCGCAGCTGAGCTACACCCACCAGTTCGTCGCCGTGATCGACTGCATGTCGCTGGGCGGCGTCTTCGGCGCGCTCGACCCGACGGAGCGGGAGGCCGCCCTGCGCAAGAGGTCGAACGTGACCCCCGAGGTGGCCCACCGGATGAGCCGCAAGGAGACAGAGTCCCTGCTGGTCTTCCTGCAGTCGATGGGCAGCGTCGCCGACGGGGCGACCCGCAGCATCCCGCTCACCCTGTGCCTGGCCAAGTCCGACGCGCTGCACCGCATCCTGGCCCGCCGCCAGGTCGGCCACCACGGCCTGGACCGCTGGTCGTTCCTCTGGGCCGAGGCCACCGACAAGGCTGCCTCGCTCAACGCCTTCGTCGAGGCCGGGGCCGCCGCGCTCGTCCACCTCTGCGGCTTCGACGGGGCACGGACCGCGGCGGCCGACCGTCTGCTGCAGCCCATCTCCGCCCTGCCAGGAGGGCAGCGGTTCGCGCGGGCGATGGCGCTGTCAGCGTCGCTGCTCGCGGACCTCGGGGACTCCGGGGCGTTCCACCGGCTGATCGTCTCCGAGGGGCCGGTGGACCTCAACCTGCCCGGCGGCGGCATCGTCTCCATGGAGAGCGCCCGCGACTACTGGTTCCTGTCCACCGCCGGCTTCGACCTCATGGCCCGCGATGTCGCCTGCTCCGTCCTCGTGCAGGCGCTGCTCGCCACCGACTACGGCCGGGACCGGGTCGCAGGGATCAGCGCCCACAGCTCACACCTGCGCTTCGCGCTCACCAGCACCCGCGAGTTCCTCCCCGGCGACGGCCCCGTCCGTGCGGACGACGACCCACGGGCCAGGCTGGCGGAGAACTCCGGCGTGCTCCAGGTGCTGGCCGACGTCCTGCAGGGGGCGCTGAGATGAGCGGCGACTGGACGCTGCAGACGAAGTCGGACACCGGGGCCGGCTACCACCCCAACGCCGACCTCTCGTCGGCGATGATCGACGGCCCCACCAGGTCGCTGTTCGGGTCACTCGAGCAGAGCTACCGGCAGCTGCCCGTCGCCGACGGGGCGCTGGAGGCCCTGTACGTGCTGACGTGGCGCTTCAGCCCGGAGGCGGGAGCCTGGCTGACCGTGCTCCAGGGCTCGGGCGGGCGGTACGGCAACGCCGGCGCGACGCAGTTCGCGCTCGCCCCTGCCGGCTGGACGATGGCCGACTGCGTGACGAGGGCGCTGGCCGACGTCGAGGTCGGCGGCTGGCTGAGTCCACTGCATGACGGAGGCCCGACTGCTCCGCCGCGGTGCCGCCCCGACGAACTCCTCCGGCTCCTCGCGACGCTGCTCGACCAGCCCACACCGCCTGCGCTCACCGTCGTCGAGACCGCGTCGCCGGCGGCGCTGTTCGCCGCCGCTTCCCGCGCACTGCCGGAGGGGACCCTGCGGCGCACCGCCTGGTCCACGTCGGCCACGGTGCGTCGGCCGGGCCGGGACGGCCCGCTGATCAGCGGACCCTGGCCAGCAGACCTCGCGGCCCGATACCCGGAGGAGCACGCCGCCTTCCTCAAGCTCGCCGCCGCGTCGACCGGCGCGCCTCCACAGCCGCCGAAGGCCGTCATCTGGGCAGCGCGGGAGGCATCCGCCGGTCGCCACCCTGGTCGGCTCGTCGACGCCGCCGACCCGCTCGAGTGGGCCGCGGCACTGGAGTACCAGCGGCCGCTGACCGACCGCGAGGCGGCAGGCCTGCTGCGCTCGGACGCGTTGGTCGAGGCCGACCGCCAGCGGTGGACTGACGGCGGGCACGCGGCGAAGCTCGTGGCCAGGGACCCCGCCTGGCTGGGACCGCTGCTCGGGCACCGCATGACCTGGGTCGCCGAGGGCGTGGCCGACGTCGTGACCCGGGAAGCGCCCTGGCCCGAGCTGGTCCGGCTGCAGAAGGCCGCCGTCCGGCGGGGACGGACCGCCCCCGCGGCCCTGCGGTCGCTGGCGCCTGTCGACAGGGCCCGGCTGGCCCGCGACGTGCTCGACGGCAGCACGGCGCCTGAGCTCCGCGCGGCCGCGCCGTGGCTGGAGGCCCTCGGCCTGGACAGGTCAGGCAACGACGACCTCTTCCCCCCCGGCCGCTCCGACGTCGCCGCCCAGCTGCGCGCCGCCCCCCGCAACGTCGCCGGGGCTATCGAGTTCGCCCGTGGGGAGGCACGCTGGGACGAGGAGCTGGCCGCCCTCATGGAGGCCGCCCCCGCGGCCAGGCTCCACCTGCTCGTCGCCCTGGCGCCGTCGAACGCCCTCGCCAGCTTCCTACGGAAACACCCAACGGCCCTGGCTCCGGACGAGGTGCCCGACCTGATCGTGGCAGCGGAACGGTTGCAGGGCCGGCTGAAGGATCCCGACCGCTTCGTCGTCTCGCTGCTCAGGCAGCTGCACTCCGCCTCCGGCGAGGAGACACCACTGCTCGCCGAACCGTTCACGGACCAGCAGTCGGCCGCGGCCCTCCGCCTCATGCTGGGTCTGCCGCAGCGGGCACCCGCGCGCCGGGCGCCGCGGTGGCTGGTCGCGCTCATCTGCGCCTCGACCGGGCTCGTCGTCGGCATCCTGCTCGGCTGGCTCGTCCTCGGAGGGCTGCTGTAGGCGGCGATGCGTCACTAGTGTGGGGGCCAGACGTAAGGAGTCGTTATGAGGATTCTCATTGTCGGGGCCGGGGCCACCGGAGGCGCGTTCGGAGCGAGGCTGATCCAGGCCGGGCGCGACGTCACCTTCCTGGTGCGGGAGCACAGGGCAGAGCAGCTGCGCAGCGACGGACTGGCGTTCTCCGCCCCGGACGTGACGACGCGTCTCGACGTGCGGTGCATCACCTCGGTGGCGCAGGGCGACGTCTACGACCTGATCATCGTCGCGGTGAAGGCCCCTGCCCTCGACGCGGTGATCGGCACGATCCGCCCCGCGGTCGGCGACGACACCCTGATCCTCCCCCTGCTCAACGGCATGCGCCACATCGAATCGCTGGTGGAGGTGTTCGGGGCACGCGTGCTGGGCGGGCTGGTGAAGATCGTGGCCACGCTCGACCGCAACGCCCAGGCGGTCCAATTGACGACGCTCAGCTCCATGACGCTCGGACGGCTCGACGGCGGCGATGTCCCCGACGCGGTCCGCGAGGCGCTCGACGTGCCCGGCATCCATCTGTCCGTCAGCGGCGACATCATCGGGCGGCTGTGGGAGAAGTGGGCCTTCATCGCCGCGGCGGGCGTGGTGTCCTGCCTGTTCCGCGGGGAGGTCGGCGACATTCTCGAGGCGGGCGGCGAGGAGCAGATCCTGCGGGCCATCGAGGAGTGCGAGCGGGTGGCCGCGGCCGCCGGCCACACCGTCGGTCGGCACGGCCATGAGGGTTCGGTCGCCATGCTGACGGAGCCCGGCTCGCACTTCACGTCGTCGCTCTACCGGGACCTCAGGCTCGGCGACCCGCTGGAGGCCGAGCACATCCTCGGCGACCTCGCGCATCGGGCGAGGTCGGTGGGGGTGCCGACGCCCCTGCTGGACGCGGCCCTGCTGCAGGTGCGGACCCATCGCGTCGCGCGGGCCCGCACCTCGGCCGGGATCAGCGCCTGACGCGGGACCCGGAGCCGGACTCGACGACGCTGCCGTCGACGTCGTAGCCGCGGTAGGTGAGCAGGTTGCCGGCGTCGTACTCGCGGGCGCTGCCGTCGATCTCGGCGGCCGAGTGGAGCGTCAGGTTGCCGGAGTTGCGCTCGGTGACGCTGCCGTCGACCTCTCCGTAGACGCGCAGGCCGCCCTCCCCCTTCTCGGTGATGGAGCCGTCGATCTCGCCGGAGAGACGGATGATGACGCCGCCGTGGTCGGCCTCGGAGATGCCGCGGTCGATGCTGCCGGAGACGCGCACGTTGCCCGACCCAGTCTCGGTGACCTTGCCGTCGACCTCGCCGACGACGATGACGGAGCCGCTGCCGGTCTCGGTCACGTTGCCCTCGACCTCGCCGGTGCGCCCAACGGTGATAGTGCCGTTGCCGGTCTGGCGGACGTTGCCGGTGACCTTGCCGTTGATGGTGAGGTTGCCGTCGCGGACGATCAGGTCGCCACGGATGACGGTGCGGGCGGCGACGGTGTAGCTGCCCTTCTTCTCGGTGGTTGGGGCCGCGCTGGCGGTCATGGGAACGAGGGTGGCCATCAGGCCGATCGCGGCGGTGCCGGCGAGGATGCGGGAGGTCTTCATCGTGGTGCCTTTCGTGAGCCGCGGAAGCTGCCTTCCGCTGTGATGGCTTCATCCTGTCGGCCATGCATGAGACGCCAGTGACGCCGTTGTGAGAGACCTCTCATGTTCATCGCAGGCGCTCGGCGAGGGTCTTCAGCCAGGCGGCGACCCCGTCGGGACCGTCGGCCAGCACGTCGGCCCGGGCCGCCAGGACCGCCTGTTCAGCCGAGGCGCTGACGACGCGGCAGGTGGCGACGCCCTCGCCGGCCAGCTCGTCGAGGAGGTCGAAGGCGGGCAGGTCGCCGAGGTCGTCGCCGCAGAACGCGACGGCCGTCGCGCGGGTCTCGGCGACCAGGCCGCGCAGGGCGTCGCCCTTGGTGACGGTGGAGGCACGCAGCTCGAGCACGCTGCGGCCTGGCTCCAGCGTGAGGCCGTGACGCGCCGCGATCCCGTTCAGCGGCCCCTCCAGCGCGGCGAAGGACTCGTGCGGGGAGACCGCGCGGCGGGTGTGGACGCCCAGCGCGCGCCCCTTGTCCTCCAGGTGGACGCCGGCGAAGCGGTAGTCGGCCAGCAGGTCGACGATCTCGGCGCGGGCCTCGTCGATCCCGTCGGGCACGTCGGCGGGGGTCTCCTCGCCCGTCGACGCGTCCCAGCGCTCGGCGCCGTACTGTCCGAGTACGACGACATTCTCGAGCCCCTGTCGCTCGTCGAGCCTTCCGAGTTCCCGCACCGTCGTGACGCCACGTCCGGTGACGATCGCGATGCGGCCCACCCGGGGGCCGAGCATGGCAAGGGCGTCGGCCGCGGCGGGCAGCAGACGGGAGTCGGTGGGGTCCGGCACGATCGGCGCCAGGGTGCCGTCGAAGTCCATGGCGACCAGGGTTCGGGCCGGGTCGGCCACCGCCTTGTCGAAGAAGGCGGCGGCGTCGTCGGTGCGGAGCTCGAAGTCACTCATGGGCTCCAACCTAGCCAGCCTCCGGGCACCTGCCGCCGCGAACTCGATGAGCACGACACACTGGTCACGGCCGGAATCGGCCGATTTCGGGCCGTTTTCCGCGATGAGAAGTGTGTCGTGCTCATCCACGCGTCCGGCGCTGCGTCTCACCCGGTTCGCCGGGAAGCACCGACAGGCCTTGACGGGTCGATAGGGTGGAACGCAACCAGGAGGTTCACCAGTGAACAGAGATGCCCAGTTCGTCGTCGTCGCCAACCGTCTGCCAGTCGATAGGGTCGTGGCCGACGACGGGAGCGTCGACTGGCGCACATCTCCGGGCGGCCTGGTGACAGCCCTCGAGCCCGTGATGCGCAAGCAGGGCGGCGCCTGGATCGGCTGGCACGGCGCACCCGACGAGGAACTCGACCCGTTCGACCACGACGGCTACCAGATCGTGCCGATCCCGCTCAGCCAGCAGGAGTTCGAGGAGTACTACGAGGGATTCTCCAATGCCACGCTGTGGCCGCTGTACCACGACACCGTGGCCTTCCCCGAGTTCCACCGTGAGTGGTGGGACGCATATGTGGAGGTCAACCGTCGGTTCGCGGAGCGGACCGCGGAGGTCGCGGCCGAGGGCGCGACGGTGTGGATCCAGGACTACCAGCTGCAGCTGGTGCCGCAGTTGCTCCGCGAGATGCGGCCCGACCTGAAGATCGGCTTCTTCCTGCACATCCCGTTCCCGCCCATCGAGATTTTCCTGCAGCTACCGTGGCGCGAGCAGATCATCCAGGGGCTGCTCGGCGCCGACCTCGTCGGCTTCCAGGTGCCGGGCGCCGCGTCGAACTTCCGGCGGCTGGTCCGCAAGCGGACCCGTCTGAAGCTCGACCGTGACCGCGTGCTGCTCCCCGGCCACGCGTGCAACGTGAAGGCCTACCCCATCTCCATCGACACCGAGGGGTTCATCGAGATGGCGCAGGACCCCGACGTCGTCGCCGAGTCCGATGCGCTGCTCGAGGAGCTCGGGCATCCCAAGGTGGTGCTGCTGGGCGTCGACCGCCTCGACTACACCAAGGGCCTGCGGCAACGGGTCCGCGCGATCGGCGAGCTGTTCGAGGAGGGGCGCCTCGACCCGGCCGATGTGGTGTTCATGCAGATCGCCACGCCGTCGCGGGAACGGGTCGACGAGTACCGGCGGCTCCGCGACGACATCGATCAGCTGGTCGGCCGCATCAACTCGGAGGTGGGCGGCATCGGGCGCCCGCCCATCGTGTACCGGCACGCCAGCTTCCCCCGCACCACGATGGCAGCGATGTACCGGATCGCCGACGTGATGGTCGTCACCCCGCTCGCCGACGGCATGAACCTGGTGGCCAAGGAGTACGTCGCGTGCCACCCGAATACCAGCGGCGCCCTCGTGCTGAGCGAGTTCGCAGGCGCCGCACAGGAGTTGCGCCAGGCCTACCTGGTGAACCCTTACGACCTCAACGGGCTCAAGGAGTCGATCATGCGGGCCGTCACCGACCCGCGAATAGTCAGGCAGCGCCGGATGCGGGCGTTGAAGAAGCAGGTGCTCGCCAACACGATCGACAGCTGGGCCGACAGCTTCCTCAACGACCTCCGCGAGCTCACGTCGTAGCCCGACCGCATCGGACCTAGCGTTGCAGAGGCCGTTCGCCTGCGCGTGACTCAGTCGACGAGGTCGATGAAGTGCCGGAAGGCGACCACGCCAGCGAAGGTCACGGGTTCGGTCGGCCGGTTGAACTGCTCCGCGGTCATCCGGAAGTACACCTCCTCGGCCGGCTCTCCGAGTCGCTCGACCGGGCGCTGGTCGAAGCGCTCGTAGCCGACCTTCTCACTGACGCGCTGGCTGACGGGGTTGTCGAGGAAGGCCTCGGTGCGGCACTGGGTCGCGCCCAGTACGTCGAAGGCGAAGGCACAGACCATCTGGCGCATCACGGTACCGGTCCCCCGGCCCTGGTGTGCGAGCCCGAGCCACGAGCCGGTGTGCACGATCCGGGTCGTCGGGAACTGCGTCGCCCGGAGATCCTGGCAGCCGACGAGCTGCCCGCCCCGCCGCACGACCATCAGCAGCTGCCAGCTCTCCGGCCGCGCGGAACCCCACGTGTCGAAGTAGAACTGCGCGGCGCTGAGCCTCAACTCCGCGGGTGGAAGGAGCGCCCAGTTCGTGACGAACGGGTATCCGGTGTCGGGCCGCACGGTGCCGGCAATGGCCAGCTCGACCAGCTCCGGCACGACGTCGGGCGTCAGGGCGCTCAGTTCGACGTCGCCGCAGCGGATGGCCACCCCGAAGGGTGGATAGATCTCTGACCAGGTTCTCACCCGCCCGACGTTAGCGCCGCGTCTCCCCCGCCGCCACGATCCCCGTCCCCCACCCGAAAAACGTTCAGTGGTCGATTCTCCCCGGTCCGGCAACGAGTTTCGCCCCCAGCCCATGCAACCTCTGTCGCATCGGCCACCTGGAGTCGTTGCCTGCGTTCTGGGCCTCGCGGCTCACGGCCCGGGCTCTGCATAAAAAACGCTCCGACAAGCGGTTATGCTTGTCGGAGCGGTCTTCAATGGCTCCCCGGACTGGACTCGAACCAGTAACCCTTCGATTAACAGTCGAATGCTCTGCCAATTGAGCTACCAGGGATCAGCGCCCTCGCGCGAGATAAAACTCTAGCAGACCCCGCGCGGGACACGCCAATCGGCCAGGCGTCACCGTCGCCGACCCCGGAACAGCGGAGGCAGTGTGCGATTCTCGGACCGTACCGGGGAGAATCGACCACTGAACGATTTTCGGGTCGGAGGTGAGGCCCGGGTCCGGTCGGAGGTGAGTCCCGGGTCGGGTCGGAGGTGAGCCGGGGTCGGGCCGGGAGGTTCGGGGTCAGAAGTACTCGGCCCGCAGGCGGTCGGTCTCGGCCACGATGGCCGCTCGGGTGGCGTCGTCGAGGAGGTCCGCGCCACCCGAGGGGACGGCGTAGAAGCGGACGGTCTCGTCGGCTCCGAGGCCGCGGCGGCCCACCACCTGGACGTGTCCCGGGTCGGTGGCGATCACCGACTGCACGACGGTGGACGCCTCGATCCGCTCACGGAACAGCTGCGGCAGCCGGTTGGCGTCCTCGAGCACCACCTCGTGCTCGTCGGCCTCGACGGTGCGCCAGCGGAAGGTCTTCGACTCACCCTTCCAGGAGCCGCCTGCGATCGTCTCCCACGGCCAGCTGGTCCACGTTCCGTCGACGCACAGCGCGAGCTCCTCGTGCGTGCCGACCAGCACCGTCGAGCCCTCGCCGGTCCCGAAGGCGAGCGGCTTGACCGCGTGTCCAACCGCCTCGGCGAGGCCTGCGAAGTGGTCGGGGGTGGAGCGTCGAAACAGCGGCATGTCCCCATTCTGCCCGACCCCCGAAAGCGGGCAGAGCCGCTGCACCGCGGGAGGTCGGGCCGGAGCCGACCGCAGGGCAACGGGCGAATCGACCGGCGCGAACCGACTGCGCGCCTGTGGAGAAGTCGTGTTGTCCGTCGTGGAGTTCTCCACACCCGCCAACACCCCGGCGCCGCGGCCACCGTCGCGCAGCAGTATCTCCTGCCATGAGCACAACCACCCTGGATTTCCCGATGGTCACCCTCCTGCCCGGAGAAGACACCCACCTCGCCCTGGCCGTGGAGGCGGGCGTGTACGCGGCGACGTTGCCGGAGCGGCGTGAGCTCCGCGCGATAGTCGCCGCCGGAGACGAGGCCCGCGAGCGGCTCTGGTGGGCCGGGGTCCGCACCGCCGCCTCGCTCGCCTACCGACATGCGGCCCGTAGCGGCCTTCCGGTCGACGATGTCCTCCAGGACGCGTGCGTCGCGGTCTCCGAGGCTGTCTGCACCTGGGACTGCCGCAGAGGCGCCTCGTTCACGACGCACGTGTACCACCTCGTGAGTTTTGCCATGCAGAGCGTCGGCCGCCATAGGGGCGGTTCCTGGTCCTCCAGCAAGGGTGACCGGCGCGCGGCGCGGGTCGTCGCGGACGAGCACTCACGCCTCGCCGAGCGGGGCATCCGGCTGGCCCCGCACGAGATCGCGGCCCTGGCCGGCGTGTCCGCGACGGCGGCCGCGAGGGGCGCGACGATGATCGTCGGCCTCCCCGATGAACCGCTCGCCGACCCCGACGCAGCCCTCGCCTTTCACCGGATCGACGAGCTGGGCACTGACTTCCTCGAGCTGCTGCATCCCCGGCATCGCACGATGCTGAAGCTGAGATTCGGCCTCGACGGCCCCGCCCACACTCTCCAGGAGGCCGCGGCCGTCCTGGGAATCTCGTCGTCCACGGCGCTGCGGGTGCACCAGGGCGCGCTGCGGGCGGCCCGCCGGATCCTCGAGGAAGAGCGGACGACGGCGCTTCGGAGCCGCGGCGCGTCGCTCGATGATGAGGGCTGCGCCTAGCCCAGCGAGACGCTCTGCAGCTTCTTGCGCAGCATCTCCAGCTCCGTCAGCTGCGCGAACTGGGCGCGGTGTCCCGTGGGGTCCTTCAGCGGATCCGTGCGCTGCAGCCGCGACTTCACCTGAGCGATGTCGCGGGTCACATGCGTCAGCCGCAGCCGGGAGCTGTAGGCCAGCGAGTAGCCCTCGTCCGGCACCCGCAGCAGAGGCTCGACGAGCAACGCGACCAGCAGCTGGCGCACCAGGTCGTTCGGCGCCTGTGAACGCAGCTGATCCGTCCATCCCTCCCCGAACGGGACCGAGCTGATCAGCCGGAACACCGCCTGGTAGCCGGGATGCGTGAAGTCGTCGGCCGTCACCGCGTTCCAGGCCGTGTCGAACGTGAGGGGGAACTGCAGCATCAGCTTGAGCGTGTCGCGCTCCAGCCTGAGTGCCGGGTCGTCGGGCCGAGGCCAGTCGGGGTCCGGGCTCGAGGCCGCGTCCTCCGGCGGAGGCTCGTTGCGCGGCGGCTCAGCGTGCTGGCCCCGGCGGGCGACCCGCTGCGCCTCGCGTCGCACGTCCTCGACGTCCATCCCGAGCACCCCGGCAAGCTCGCGGAGGTACTGGGTCACGAGCGACTGGTCGCGGATGGAGCCGACCAGCTCGGCGCCCTCACGGGCAGCCGACAGCCTGCCGTCGGCGCGGTCCAGGTCGTAGCTCTTGGCGATGTTGCTCATCACGAAGCGGTACAGCGGCACACGTCTCGCGACCAGCTCCCGGACCGCGGCGTCGCCCTGCTGCATCCTCAGATCGCAGGGGTCCAGCCCGCTCGGCTCGACCGCGACGTACGTCTGGGCCGTGAAGTTGTGGTCCCCCTTGAAGACCTTCAGAGCCGCGGCCTGGCCGGCCTTGTCGCCGTCGAACGTGAAGATGACCTCGCCGTGCAGGCCATCGGAGCTGCCCATCAGGCGCTGCAGAAGCCGCGCATGGTCCTCACCGAACGCGGTGCCGCACGACGCGACGGCGGTCGTGACCCCCGAGAGGTGCGCGGCCATCACGTCGGTGTAGCCCTCGACGATCACGGCCTGCGACCTGCGGCCGATCTCGCGTCGGGCAAGGTCGAGCCCGTAGAGGACGTGCGACTTCTTGTAGACCGGCGACTCCGGCGTGTTGATGTACTTGGCCGGCAGCCGGTCGTCGTCGTAGATGCGGCGCGCGCCGAACCCGAGGACGGCCTGCGCCGAATCGCGGATGGGCCACAGCACGCGGCCGGTGAAGAAGTCCCGGCCACCGTCGCGGATCAGCCCGGCGGCCTTGAGCACCGTGTCGTCGAAGCCCTTGCCGCGCAGCGTCTGGCGTAGCGCCTGCCCGTGCCGCGGCGCGTAGCCGACGGTGAACTGCTGCGCGGCCGCCCGGTCGAAGTCGCGGCCGTTCAGGAAGCGACGCGCCTCCACCGCCTCGGCGGAGTCGAGCTGGCCGCTGAAGAACTCCTGGGCCGCCTGGTTGGCCTCCAGCACCCGTTTGCGGAGCCCCGGCTGCTGGCCGGGCTGGCCGTCGTCGTCGATCCGCAGCACGATGCCTGCACGGTCGGCGAGCACCTGCACCGCCTCGACGAAGGACAGGTTCTGCTGGCGCTGGAGGAACGTGATGACGTCTCCGCCCTCGCCGCAGCCGAAGCAGTAGTAGAAGCCGCGCGACGGGGTGACGGTGAAGCTGGGGGTCTTCTCGTCGTGGAACGGGCACAGTCCCTTCAGGGACCCGCCGCCCGCGTTCCGGAGCTGCACGTAGCCGCGGATGACGTCGTCGATTCGACTGCGCTCACGGATCTGGGCGATGTCCTCCTCGTTGATTCGACCCGCCATGCTGCGAAGTGTAGTGGCACCCTCCCAGGCCCCATGACAGGAGCCTCCGGCGCAGCAGTAGGGTGCCTGTCATGACGGTGGAACTCGGCTGGCCCCTGGCGGTGGCGCTCCTGGCGCTCGTCGCGCTGGGCATGACCGTGGCCCACCTGGCTCGCCTGCCCGTGCGCGCGGCGATCGGCTGGGCCGCGGTGCGCGCGGGTCTGCAGCTGATGGTCGTCTCGCTGATCGTCGGCGTGGCACTGTCGAACCCGTGGCTGGCGTTCGCGTTCGTCGCGTTGATGTTCACCGTCGGCGTGATCACCACCGGCCGCCGCACGGGCCTGAAGGGGATCCGACCGCACCTGGCCGCGGCGCTGGCGATGGCCTCGGGAGCCGTTCCGGTGCTGGCCATCATCTTCCTCGGCGGCACCGCGCCGCTGACGGGTCCTGCGATCGTGCCGATCGCCGGCATCATTGTCGGCAACATGATGACGGTGCACACGCTGGTGGGCCGGCGCTCCTTCGACGAGTTGCGGCAGCACGTCACCGAGTACGAGGCGTGGCTGTCGCTGGGGTTCACGCGGGACAGGGCGATCTCCGGCGTGGTCTCCCCCACACTGCACGAGTCGCTGCTCCCGGCGCTGGATCAGACCCGCACCGTCGGACTGGTCTCGCTGCCGGGCGCCTACATCGGCGTCCTGTTGGGCGGCGGCGACCCGTGGGCGGCCGCGGCGGCACAGGTGCTGGTCCTGGTGGGCATCAACGCTGCCCAGGTGATCGTCGTGACACTCGCGCGGGCCCTGATGGCAGCAGGCTGGCTGCTGCCTTCCGACCTGCAGGAGCGACTGCATCCCTGAGGGCCGTCAGGCTCCGCGGCCGATGTAGCGGGGCAGCCGCCTGGGGTCCCAGCCGAGCAGCAGGCGCGCCCGTTCGAACGCGAAACGGTCCGTCATGCCACCGACGTAGGCGACAGCTCCGTGCATCAGGTTGGCGCGCGTATACTCCGGCGGCAGGGAATCGGGGTTCTCGAGGTAGTAGTTGACCAGATCGCGCAGCACCGCGACGACCGTCAGCGACTGGGCGACGGCCTCCTCACGGGTGTAGATCCGCTCGTAGTTGAAGCGACGCAGCTCCGCGAGTGCCTCCGCCGTCACCTTGTCCATGCCGACGGTGCCGGTCGCGGCCGTCGTGTCGATCACCGCGTTGATGAACGTGGCGAGCTGCTGGCTCCGTCGCGTGCCGGCCACCTCGCGCACGATCGGGGGCACGTCGTCGATCGTGACGATGCCCGCGTGGATGGCGTCCTCGAGGTCGTGAGCGCAGTAGGCGATGCGGTCGGCCCAGGAGACGATCTCCCCCTCCACCGTCAGCGGTGCGGGGCGCGACCAGGAGTGGTTGCGGATGCCGTCGAGCGTCTGGACCGTGAGGTTCAGGTCGGCCAGGACGACGTCGGCCCCCCACGGGCCGTGGTCGTAGCCCTCCGTGATGAACTCGTCGAACGCGTCCTCGGAGGCGTGGCCGCCTGGTCCGTGGCCGCAGTCGTGGCCGAGCGCGATCGCGTCGGTCAGCGTGACGTTGACGCCGATGCCCCGCGCCATCGCGACGGCGGCCTGGGCCACCTCGAGCGCGTGCGTCAGGCGGGTGCGCTGGTGGTCGGTCGGGTAGACGACCACCTGCGTCTTGCCGGCCAGCCTGCGGAAGGCCGCGGAGTGCACGATCCGGTCGCGGTCACGCTCGAAGCAGGTGCGCAGCGGGTCGGGTTCCTCCTCGCGGGCCCGCTCACCCGAGCCGCGCGAGAACGCCGCCTCCGGCACCAGTGTCAGCCGTTCGAGTTCCTCTCGGGTCTCCCGGCCGCGTGGCTCGCGGGGCGAGACGCGCGCCCGCGAGGCCGAGTGGGCGACGGTGACGTCCGAGCCGTGGCCGTGCATCGTCTCGGCCCAGGCCCGTGCGCGCGGCAACAGGTTGTCGTTCATCCCCTCAAACGTAGACCACGCCAACGGCGGAAGCGCGTAGGCGGAACCGCCGGCCGCTCGCCCTGCGGGATCCACTCCGACAGCGGCTCCCCTGTGTAGATCTGCCGGGGCCGGTAGATCCGCTGACCCGGGTTGTCGTGGACCTCCTTCCAGTGCGCGATCCAGCCCGGCGTGCGGCCGATCCCGAACAGCACCGTGAACATATCCTTCGGGATGCCGATGGCGCGCAGGATGATGCCGGAATAGAAGTCGACGTTCGGGTAGAGGCGGCGCGAGGTGAAGTAGTCGTCAGCGAGCGCGATCTGCTCGACCTCACGGGCGATGTCCAGCAGCGGATCGGTCACGTGCATCGAGTCGAGCAGCGAGTCCGCGGCCTCCTTGAGGATCTTCGCCCGTGGGTCGAAGTTGCGGTAGACGCGGTGTCCGAAGCCCATCAGCTTGACGTCGGATGACTTGTCCTTGACCTTCGCGACGTACTCCGCGGCCGTCAGGTCGCCCTCCTGGATCCGCTCCAGCATCTCGATGACGGCCATGTTGGCGCCGCCGTGCAGGCGACCCCACAGGGCGTTGACGCCGGCGGACACGGACGCGAACAGGTTCGCCTTCGACGAGGCCACCATCCGGACGGTCGACGTCGAGCAGTTCTGCTCGTGGTCCCCGTGCAGGACAAGGAACATGTTGAGCGCGTGGGCGACCTCGGGCGTCGCCTCGTAGTCGCGGTACGGGACCGAGAACATCATGTGCAGGAAGTTCTCGGCGTAGGGCAGGTCGTAGCGCGGGTAGGTGACCGGCTGCCCCAGGTGCGACTTGTAGGACGCCGCCGCGATCGTGCGCGTCTTGGCGAGCAGGCTGGCCGCCGCCCGACGGAACCCTGCCTCGTCGTCGAACTCCTGGTGCGGCTCGTAGCTCTGCAGCGCGTTGATCATCGACGAGAGAATGCTCATTGGGTGCGCGTTGACGGGGAAGCCGTCGAAGTGCTTGCGCATGTCGCGGTGCAGCGACGAGTTCTCCGTCAGCAGGTCGCGGAACTCGTCGCGCTGTTCCTTGTCCGGCAGCGAGCCGAAGATCAGCAGCTCGGCGGTCTCGATGAAGCTCGAGCGGGCGGCCAGGTCCTCGATGGGCACGCCGCGGTACCGCAGGATGCCCTTCTCACCGTCGATGAAGGTGATCGCCGACTCGCACGAGCCGGTGTTGCCGTAGCCGTCGTCGAGCGTGATGAGCCCGGTCGTGGCGCGCAGCGAGCTGATGTCGATCCCCCGCTCACCCTCGGTTCCGGTCACGACGGGCAGGACGTGCTCGACCCCGTCGACGACTAGAGTCACAGATTCGGTCATTGGGGATTACCTCCGATCGAAAGGCCACCCACAAGGAGCAACCGCGTTTCGGGGAATCTACTCCGACCACCTGTGACGTTGCTGAGACGGGTCGGATAACGGGAATCCTCAGCCTCCCGAGACGCCGACCTCCGCGTCGCTCAGGTCGAGGTCGCAACCCGAGGTGTCGTCGTACCAGCCGTGCGGCAGGACGACCTTGCCGCGCGGCGAGCCCTGCCGGCCGCGTGGGGTCCCGAGCTCCGCGACGGGGAACTGCGCGTCGGCGTCGAGCTGGTCGACGAGCCCGCGTAGCTCGCCCAGGGAGGAGACCATGGCGAACGACCGACGCAGCTCGCCGACGGGGTAGCCCTTGAAGTACCAGGCCATGTGCTTGCGGAGGTCCGTCAGCCCGTGCCGCTCGCCCTGGTGCTCGGCAAGCAGTTCCGCGTGGCGGATGATCATCCGGCCGACCTCGCCGAGCGTCGGGCGGATCCGCTGACCCTCCCCGCGGAAGGCGGCCGCCAGGTCGCCGAACAGCCAGGGGCGGCCGAGGCAGCCTCGGCCGATGACGACGCCGTCGCAGCCGGTCTCCTCCATCATGGTCAGCGCGTCCTCGGCCTCCCAGATGTCGCCGTTGCCGAGCACCGGGATGCCGACCGCCTGCTTGAGTTCCGCGATCCGGGCCCAGTCGGCCTCCCCCGAGTACGCCTGCGCGACGGTGCGGCCGTGCAGGGTGATCGCCGCCGCGCCCTCCTCCTCGGCGATGCGGCCCGCGTCGAGGAATGTGGTGTGGGCGTCGTCGATGCCGATGCGGGTCTTGACGGTGACGGGCACGCCGAACTCGTCGGCAGCGGCGACCGTCTCACGGACGATGGCGCGCAGCCGGTCCCGCTTGTAGGGCAGCACTCCCCCGCCGCCCTTCCTGGTGACCTTCGGCACAGGGCAGCCGAAGTTGAGGTCGATGTGGTCGACGGCGAAGTCTCGGGCGAGGATGCGGGCGGCCTCGGCCATGATCGGGGCGTCGACGCCGTAGAGCTGCACCGAGCGGGTGGTCTCGCCGTCGTCGAAGCGCACCATGTCGCGCGACTTCGGATCACCGACGACCAGCCCACGCGACGTGATCATCTCGCACACGTACAGCCCGGCGCCCTGCTCGCGGCACAGCTGCCGGTATGCGGCGTTCGTCACACCCGCCATGGGCGCGAGCACCACCGGCAGCTCGACGACGACGGCGTCGCGCCGGCTCGGCGCGTGCAGGCGCAGCGGGGCGAAGGTGGTGTCGGTCACGGTCAACGCGGGCTCCTCTGGGTAGCAGGGCGACGTGACAGTCTACGTCGCGGGTGAGGCGTGGCGAGAATCGTCGTCGGGGTGGAACCCTTCGCTCCGCTCAGGGCCCTTCGACAAGCTCAGGGAACCGGGACAGGCTCAGGGAACCGGGACAGGCTCAGGGAACCGGACGGGTCGCCGAGCATGTCGAGGTGCCTCGAGCGCAGCGAGAGGAAACCCCCGAGTGATCCCCTTCGCTCCGCTCAGGGCCCTTCGACAAGCATGTGCTGAGCTCGTCGAAGTGCTCAGGGAACCGGGACAGGCTCAGGGAACCGGGACAGGTCCAGGGAACCTGACGGGTCGCCGAGCCTGTCGAGGTGCCTCGAGCGCAGCGAGAGGAAACCCCCGAGTGATCCCCTTCGCTCCGCTCAGGGCCCTTCGACAAGCATGTGCTGAGCTCGTCGAAGTGCTCAGGGAACCGGGACAGGCTCAGGGAACCGGACGGGTCGCCGAGCCTGTCGAGGTGCCTCGAGCGCAGCGAGAGGAGTCGCCGGGCCTGTGGAGGTGCCTCGAGCGCAGCGAGAGGAGTCGCCGAGCGGAGAGTTTCAGCCGACCGGGCGGTGGCGGCGGCTGTAGGGAGCGACCATCGGGGTGCCGCTCACGGGGTCCGAGAGGACCTCGGAGTCGATGCCGAAGACCTCCTTCACCAGAGCCGCGTCGACGATGTCGACGGGGGCGCCCTGCGCCACGATCCGGCCGTCCTTCATCGCGATCAGATGCTCGGCGTAGCGGCAGGCCAGCGCCAGTTCGTGGAGCACCATCACGACGGTGGTGCCGCGACGCTCGTTCAGGTCGACCAGGAGGTCCAGCACGTCGATCTGGTGCGAGATGTCCAGGTAGGTGGTCGGCTCATCGAGCAGCAGCAGATCGGTGTCCTGTGCCAGCGCCATGGCGATCCAGACGCGCTGGCGCTGGCCGCCGGACAGCTCGTCCACACTGCGCTCGGCCAGGTCGATCACCCCGGCGGAGGCCATCGCCTCGTCGACGATCTCGTCGTCGTTCGCCGTGCCTCGCCGCAGCCAGCCCTGGTGCGGGTAGCGGCCACGGGAGACGAGGTCGGCCACCGTGATCGAGTCGGGCGCGATGGGCGACTGCGGCAGGAGGCCCAACAGTGTGGCGACCCGGGAGGTCGGCATGGTGTGGATGTCGTGGCCGTCGAGCAGCACCTTCCCGGAGGTAGGCGCCAGCAGGCGCGCCAGGCCCCTCAGCAGCGTGGACTTGCCGCACGCGTTGGCGCCCACGATGACGGTGAGGCGGCCGGGGGGCACGTCGAGGTCGAGCCCGTCGACGACGGTGCGCTGGTCGTAGCCGAGGCTGACACTCTCGGCGCTCAGCTGGTGCGACGTGGTCACGATCGGCCTCCCGGGCGGTTGATGTCGTTCCTGGCGAGCAGCCAGGCGAGGTACGGGGCGCCGAGGGCGCCGGTCACGACGCCTACCGGCAGGTTGACGCCCGAGACGGCGTACTGGGCGATGAGGTCCGCGCCGATGACGAGCGCGGCGCCGACGGCGGTGGCCGCGGCGGGCGACGCTGACGCGTGGCCGACCAGGCGGCGCGCGATCTGGGGCGCCATCAGCGCGACGAACCCGACGGGGCCCGCCGCCCCGACCGCGACCGAGGCCAGCACTACGGCGGTGAGCATCACCAGGATGCGGGTGCGCTCGACCCGGAACCCGAGCCCTGCGGCGGTCGCGTCGCCGAGCTCGAGCGCGCGCAGTCCCCTGGCCTGCAGCGCGAGCGCGACCAGCGCCAGGATGCCGACCACGGCGGTGACGGTCACGACCGGCCACCCCGCCCCGTTCAGCGAGCCGACCAGCCAGGTGTAGGCCACGGCCGCTTCGCGGCTGTCGACCGTGGTGATCAGATAACTGGTGAACGCCGTGGCGACGGCCGCGACGCCGATGCCGACCAGCACCAGGCGCATCCCGACGAGCCCGCGGTTCCAGGTCAGGCCGGCCACGATCGCGGCCCCGACGACGCCGCCGACGGCGACCAGCAGGGTGAGCGGCAGCCCGGAGAGGCCGAGCAGCAGCACGCCGACAACGCCCGCGGTGCCCGCCGTCGACGTGACGCCGATGATGTCCGGGCTGGCGAGCGGGTTGCGCAGCACCGCCTGGAACACGGCGCCGGAGGCGCCGAGGCAGCCGCCGACGAGCGCGGCGGCCAGCGCCCGTGGGAGGCGGTTCTGCAGCACGACGAAGTTGGTGATCCGGTCGCCGCGTCCGGTGAGCGCCTCGAGCACCTCGGTCGGGGAGAGCCCCGCCTGGCCGAGCATCAGCGCGACGACGAACAGAGCGAAGGCCAGAGTCGTCATGCACAGGCCGACGGTCATGGTGCGGCGGCGGAGGTTCCGCCGCCAGGTCGCGGTGACGCTCACAGGCCGGCCGCCCTTCCCCGTCGGATCAATGCGATGAACACCGGGGCGCCGACGACGGCCACGACGATGCCCACCTGCAGCTCGCTCGGTCGGGCGACGATCCGCGCGGCGACGTCGGCGAACAACAGGATCGCGGCGGCCGCGGGCGCGCTGTAGGGCAGGATCCAGCGGTAGTCAGGCCCCGTGAAGCGGCGCACGGCGTGCGGGACGACCAGCGCGAGGAAGCTGATGGGGCCGGCGACGGCGGTGGCGGTTCCGACGAGCACCACGAGGATCGCGCCGACCAGCAGCCGGGTGCGGCCGACGTTCAGGCCGAGACCTGCCGCGGTGTCGTCGCCAAGCGCGAGCAGGTTGAGGGGCCGGCCGAGGAACAGCGCGGCGACAACCCCGACGATGAGGAACGGCGCGATCGGTCCGAGCACGTCGAAACCGCGGCCGGCGAGCGCACCGACCTGCCAGAAGCGCATGGTGTCGAGCGCCTCGGCGCGCGCGATCAGGAGCCCGGAGACGAGCGAGGTGGTGGCGGCGCCGATCGCGGCGCCGGCGAGCGTCAGCTTGACGGGCGTGGCGCCGTCCCGACCGCGCGAGGCGATGAACCACACGAGCGCGGAGGCGATGCAGGCGCCGGCGAAGGCGAACCACAGGTAGCCCGCGGGATTCGTGACGCCGAAGGCAACGATGCCCACCACCACGGCGAGCGCCGCGCCGGGAGAGATGCCGAGCAGGCCCGGGTCGGCGATGGGGTTGCGGGTCAGGCCCTGTGCGACGGCCCCCGCGAGTCCCAGAGCGGCCCCTACGGCGATGCCGACCACCGTCCTTGGCAGCCGCTTGTCGATGATGGCGATGTGCTCAGGGTCGGCCGCATCGTAGGCGACGATCGCCCGCCACACGCTCTCGAGCGAGATGTCGGCGCTGCCGACGGCGAGGCTGAGGAACGACGCGGCCACCAGCGCGACGATCAGGACCACCGCCCCCGGGGCGCGCCGGTTCGTGGACCGGCCCCGGTCGAGCCCCGGGGCCGGTCTGCTGGAGGTGCTGGTGCTACTTGACACGCTCAGCGGCCGCGGCGAGCTGCGGCACGTACTGGTCGAGCATCCACGGGATGGACAGGACGGTCGGGGCGCTGGAGGCCATCACGAAGGACTCGCCCACGATCGGGGCGAAGCGCTCCTCCTTGACCTGCGGCATGGCCGCGACCAGCGGGTCGGCGACGAACGCGTCGGCCTCGTCCTGGCTACCGAAGTAGGCCACGAGCACGTCGGACTCCACCTTCTGCAGGTTCTCGAACGAGACGGGGAAGAAGTACGAGTCGTCCTCCTTCGGGTCGAGCTCGTCGACCGAGGGTGCGACGGTCATGCCGAGCTGGGCGAGCAGCTGCACGCGCGGGTCGGTGTCGCGGAAGATGTTGAGCACCTCGGGCTGGTTGTTCGCGGCGTAGACGAACGTCTTGCCGGCGAGCACCGGGTTGTCGGCGGCAAGCTTGGCGACGGCATCATCGGTCTGCTGCACGAGAGCGGCGGCCTCGTCCTCCAGCCCGAGGGCCTGGCCGACGAGCGTCGTCTGGTCCTGCCAGGTGGTGGCCCACATCTGGTCGGGGTAGGCGACGACCGGAGCGATCTGGCTGAGCGAGTCGAACTGCTCCTGCGTCAGGCCGGAGTAGGGCGCGAGGATGACGTCGGGCTTGACGGCCACGAACTCCTCGACGTCCGGCTCCCCGTTCTCGGTGCCGGTCAGCAGGGTCGGAGTCTCACCGCCCAGCTCGGTGATCTTGTCGGCGTCCCAGGGCAGGACGCCGTCCTCGTTGCCGCCGTAGGTGTTGGCGGGCATCGCGACGGGCACGACGCCGAGCGCGAGCACGGCATCCTGCGCGGACCAGCCCCAGGTCGCGACGCGCTCGGGCTTGGACTCGATCACCGCGTCTCCGAGGGCGGAGGTGATGGTGACGGGGAATGCGTCGTCGGCGGCGGACGAGGAGGTCGAGGCGGCATCGGTCGTCGCGTCGCTGCTGGAACCGCAACCGGTCAGCGCGAGGGCGGCGACCAGCACCGACGAGACGCCGAGGGCTGCTCGCTTGGCGATGGCATGCATGGGGGGAACCTTTCGGAGGCGGCCTTTGTCAGGGCCGCGGGCCGGTCTGGAATAAAGCAAGGACAATATAGAGCTAAACCGGGGCGGACACTCAGTCGCCACAGCGACGGCGGGATAGGGCAGCATTGCCTTCATGAGGAACCCCCGATGAGCACGCACCTGACCGCCGTCTCCGACCCGGACGAACTGGCGCGCATCTACAGCGAGCTGCTGGAGCCCAGCTTCCCCGCCGACGAGCTAGGTTCGCTGGAGGCGCTCCAGGCCGACCTCGGTGATCCCGGCTCGCTGGTCCTGACTCTGCGGGACGACGAGGGCCTGGACCTGGCCGTGTCGATCGCCTTCCACGACGCCGGCGCGGGAGTACTGCTGCTCGCCTATCTGGCGGTCCGGCCGGGCACGCGCGGCGGCGGGTACGGCAACGCGCTGATGGCGGGTTCTCTCCAGCGGTGGGACGAGATCTTCTCCCCGGATTTCGTGATCGGCGAGGTCGAGCGGCCGGGCGATCGCGCCGACGTGGTCGAGGAACACGGCGACCCGGAAGCCAGGCTGCGGTTCTACCGCCGCTTCGGTGCGCGGCGCGTCGTCGCCCCGTTCTTCCAGCCCGGGATCGCGCCGGCACGCCACCGCATCCCGATGTACCTCATGCTGCTGCACATCTCCCCCTCCGCGAGGGTGGGCGAGGAGGTCGACGGGCACCTCAGCGTCTCGGCGCCGCCGCTGCGGGCATTCATCGCCGACTACATCGCGGCCACCGAAGAGCGCCCGCCCACCGACCCCGAGGCCGTCGAGCTGCTGGACGCCCTGGGAGGCGACACTGTGGACACCGTTCCCCTCTGACCAGCGGGCCTGCCACCCGGCTCAGAGGCGCTCCAGCTCGAACAGGACGGCCGACTCGGGCAGCATCATCGGTGCGCGCACGCCGACGGTGCCGAGCAGTCTGCCCGGCAGCACGACGGGCTGCGCCTCCCACGCGGGGCGCAGCTGCGGCGGCACCGGCTGCCGATCGATGACGGTCAGCCGGTAGTCCGCGTCACTGTCGAGGCCGGGGAACCGCACAAGGCCGAGGTTGGCGCCAGGCGTGGCGGACAGCTGAGCCAGCGAGAAGATCGCCTTGTCATTCGTGACGACGCCCTTGAACCAGGTGCCGGGATCCGGGGTGTCGACGCGGATCTGCCGACCGCCGAGCAGCACTGACCGGTTGGCCTTGTACCAGTCGATCCACCAGCCCAGCTCGGCCAGCTCGTCCTCGGTGGCCTGCGCGAGGTCCCACTCGATGCCCAGGTGCCCGAACACGGCGGTGACGGCACGGAAGGTGAGGTCATGCCAGCGCCCCGTCGTGTGCGAACGTCCCGAGGCGATGTGGCTGCCCTGGAACTCCGGCGGGATCAGCTGGCCGGTCCACGGCAGCATCCGCTGCCGCTCGGCCGGGTCGATGATGTCGGAGACCCACACCCGCTCGGTCCGCTTGAGGACCTCGAGGTCGACACGGGCGCCACCGGAGCTGCACGACTCGAACTCCACGCCCGGATGCCGTCGGCGCAGCTCGTCGAGCAGCCGGTAGAAGGCGGCGGTCTGCGCGTGCACGCCGGGCCGGCCGTCCGGCCCGCTGCCGGCGTCGACCAGGTCGCGGTTGTGGTCCCACTTCACGTAGTCGATGCGGTACTCGGCGAGCACGGCGTCCACCTGGCCGAGGACGTGTGCGAAGGCGCCCTCGTCGGCGAGGTTGAGCACCTGCTGGAAGCGGGACTCCACCGGCAGCCGGCCGGCGGGCTGCAGCACCCACTCTGGATGCGCCCGGGCGACGTCGGAGTCGAGGTTGACCATCTCGGGCTCGAACCAGAGCCCAAACTGCATGCCGAGGTCCTTGACCTGATCGACCAAGGGGTGGAGGCCGTCGGGCCACGCCTGGGGGGAGACGACCCAGTCGCCCAGGCCGGCGCGCTCGTGGCGGCGGCCACCGAACCAGCCGTCGTCGAGCACGAACCGTTCGACGCCCACCCTCGCCGCGCGGCGGGCGAGGTCGACGAGACGGTCGGCGTCGTGGTCGAAGTAGACGGCCTCCCAGACGTTGAGCGTCACCGGGCGGTCGGCCGACGGGGCGTGCGGCTGGGCGCGGAGGAAGCCGTGGAAGCGATCGGCGACCGCGTCGAGGCCATGCCCGTGGCCGAAGTACAGCCAGGGGGTCGTGTAGCTCTCCCCCGTCGCCAGCCTGGCCTCCCCAGGCAGCAGCAGCTCGCCGCCGGAGATGAGTTGGGTGCCGTAGAGGTCGCGCTCGACCTGGTGGATGTGGTTGCCGCTCCACGCCGTGTGGACGCACCAGACCTCGCCCGCGCCGAACCCGAAGCCCGCCTCCCCGATGTGCAGGACATAGGCGGCGTCGGCGCCGGTGCGGCCGTGTCGCCCCTCCCTGCGGTGGGCGCCCGTGCCGAGTGTCGTGCGCTGCGGGAACCGCTCGACGCCCCAGCGCCCGGCGAAGTCGAGGACCTCGGTGGCGCGGGTCGGCACCGGCAGCGCCAGCGTGATCTCGTCGAGGGTGAACGCCCCCTCCCCGCGGTTGGTGACCGCGGCCCGCGCCGCGACCAGGCCCTGCGGCGTCAGCTGCACCGTGATCGTCAGCTCGAGACCGGGCGCGACGGCGTGGAAGTCGACGCTGGCGGCGCCGAGTGAGGCGAAGGCGGGGGCTGGCGCCCCGTCGACCGTGACGGCGTTCACCCGCCAGTCGGGCGTCCAGTCGCGGCCGTCGCGCGAGCCGATCAGCCCGGGCCGCACCGTGATGCCGCGCCTGGCCTCCGGCAGGACCGCGTAGCGCACGGGGCTGTCCGGCGCGCTGGGCGCGACGGTGGCGCGGGTCGCCGCCGACAGCTCGGTGAGCTGGGTCTCAGAGACGGGGCCGAGGTGGTCTCCCCAGTGCAGCACTTCGGGGAGGTCTCCCCCCGTCGTCTCCAGGGCGATGCTGACCCCGGCGGCGGAAAGGACGAGGCGGGTGTCCACGATGACTCCTCAGTCGTATCAGGTGTTGCGGGGCTGGTTCTCGCCGACCTCGTCGGGCGGCAGGTAGGCGCTCGGCTCGTCGACGGCGCGGCTGAGCAGTGGGGTCAGCAGCATCTTCGCGTCGTACCCGTTGAAGGAGCGGCGGTAGGCGCCGACGGACGCCCAGCGGCCGACAATGGCCCACAGACCCGGCTCGTCGAGGTTCTGCACGAGGTCCATGCTGACGCAGCCGGGACGGGCCGACCACCAGTCGACGACGGGCTGAGCCTCGTCTCGGAACCCGTCGCCCTGGTCGCGGAAGCGGCTGATGGCGAGCATGGTCACGACACTAGCGGACGATCTCCGGTGGTCACACGCCCTCGGCTTTGACAGCAACCCTCCACCAGTTGATAATGGTTCTCATGGACCTGAAGCCCGCACTTGCCGCCGCCGCAGCGCTCAGCCTCGCGGCCTGTGGCTCGACCGCTGCCACCAGCTCGACCGACGCCGAGGACAACGGCCCCGACGTGGTCGTCGCCTTCTATCCGCTGGAGTGGGCGAGCACCCAGGTGATGGGCGACATCGGGTCGGTCTCGACGCTGACGGCGCCGGGCGTCGAGCCGCACGACCTGGAGCTCACGCCGAAACAGGTCGCATCCCTGGCCGACGCCGACCTGGTCATCTACCTCTCCGACTTTCAGAGCGCCGTCGACGACGCCATCGAGCAGTCCGGCGCGACCAACGTGCTGGACGTCGCCCAGTACGTCGATCTGCTGACCCCTGTCGAGGACCACGACCACGAGGCGGACGAGCACGAAGAGGAGGCCACCGAGGACGAGCACGACCACGGCGACTTCGACCCGCACTTCTGGCAGGACCCGACCCGGATGCAGAAGGTCGTCGCGGCGATCTCCGACGCGCTCGCCGAGGTCGATGCCGGCAATGCGGGGACCTTCAGCGCCAACGCAGACGCCGCGACCGCGGAGCTGAGCAGGATCGACGACGAGTTCACCACGGGCCTGCAGAACTGTGCGATCAACGAGTTCATCACCACGCACGAGGCCTTCGGCTACCTCGCCGACCGCTACGACCTCACCCAGATCGGCATCTCGGGCATCAGCCCAGACGAGGAGCCCTCGCCGGCCCGCATCGCCGCCATCCAGGAGGAGGCGACGGAGCACAACATCACCACGATCTTCTTCGAGACCCTCAGCTCCGACGCAGTCGCCTCGTCGATCGCGAGCGACCTCGGCCTGAAGACCGCTGTGCTCGACCCCCTCGAGGGCGTCACGGAAAAGTCGCCCGGCACTGACTACCCTTCAATCATGCGCGCAAACCTCGAAGCACTACGGACGGCCAATGGCTGCAGCTGACCTCGTCCACGCCGAGGGCGTCTACGTCTCCCTCGGCGGGATGCCCATCCTCCGCGACGTCCACGTCGACGTCGCGGCCGGTGAGGCCGTCGCCCTGATCGGCGGCAACGGATCCGGCAAGTCGACACTCATCCGCGCCGTGCTGGGGCTCATCCCGCACCAGGAGGGCGTCGTCGAGCTCTTCGGCGAGCGGCTGCCAGGGTTCCACGACTGGCGGCGCGTGGGCTACGTGCCACAGCTGTCGACGGTGAACGTGGCGGGCGCGACCGTGCGCGAGATCGCGTCGGCCGGGCGGCTGGCACACCGCAGGCCCTTCCAGTGGTTGTCCGCCGCCGACCGGGCTGCCAGGGACCACGCCCTCGAACAGGTCGGGCTGGCCGACCGCGCGAAGTGGCCGTTCAGCGCGCTGTCCGGAGGCCAGAAGCAGCGGGTGCTGATCGCCCGCGCACTGGCCGCCGAGCCCGAGCTGCTCGTGATGGACGAACCGCTGGCCGGCGTCGACCTGCACAGCCAGGCCGGGCTGGCGGAGCTGCTGCGTGGCTTCCGAGACGCGGGGCTCGGCCTGCTCGTCGTGTTGCACGAACGCGGCGCCATGGCCCAGGTCCTCGACCGCACGGTCACGCTGTGCGACGGACGCGTCGTGACAGACGAGAACCACCCCGTCGATACCGAACGCGACCACCCGGCCCCCGAGCCGTCGCTGATCGGACTCTCCGACCCCATCGCAGGAGCGGCATCATGATCGAGATCCTCTCCCTGCCGTTCATGCAGCGCGCGGTCATCGCCGCCGTGCTGAGCGGCCTCATCGCGCCCGCCATCGGCACCTTCATCGTCCAGAAGCGCATGAGCCTGCTGGGCGACGGGCTCGGCCATGTGGCGATCGCGGGCGTCGGCCTGGCGCTGATGACGGGCTGGGCGACCATGCCCGTCGCCGTCGTCGTCTGCGTCGTCGGGGCGGTGGCCGTCGAACTGCTGCGCCAGCACGGCAAGGCGACCGGAGACCTCGGCCTGGCCATCCTGTTCTACGGCGGCCTCGCCTCCGGCGTGCTGATGGCCGGCATCGCCGGGCAGGGCGCCGGCGGACTGTCGTCGTACCTGTTCGGCTCGCTCACCTCGGTCAGCGAGACCGACATCGTGCTGATCGCCGTGCTCGGCGTCGTGATCCTCGTCACGTGCATCGGGCTGGCCCCCCGGCTGTTCGCCGTGTGCGTCGACGAGGACTTCGCCCGGGTGCTCGGCATCCGCGTCAAGGTCATCAACCTGCTCGTGGTCGTGCTGGCCGCCATCAGCATCACGGCGGCGATGCGGACCGTCGGCCTGCTGCTGATCAGTGCCCTGATGGTCATCCCCGTCGCCGCCGCCCAGCAGCTGTTCGTCGGCTTCTACCACGCCTTCTTCGGGTCGATGGTCGTCGGCGTCCTTGCGGCCCTCGGCGGCACCGTCGGCTCCTACTACCTGGACACCGCCACCGGCGCCACCATCGTCGTGACCTCCATCGTGCTGCTCGGCATAGCCTGGCTGCTCGGCGGGCGGATCCGCAGGGCTCACCAGTTCATCCCGTTCGTGGAGGACCACGGAGGCCACGACCACACCCCCGCCGAGAACCACGACGACGGCCACGCGCACAAGTCCGGGGTCAAGGTGATCCAGCACGGAGACCATGTCGACTACGTCCACGACGGGCACCGGCATGCCCTCCACGGAGACCACTATGACGAGCACTAACAGCCCGGTCACCCGCCAGACCTGGCAGCGCGCCGCGGTGCGTGACCTGATGGAGGGAGCACGCGAGTTCCGCACCGCGCAGCAGGTCCACGACCAGTTGCGCGGAATCGGGGCGAAGGTGGGGCTCGCCACGGTCTACCGGGCGCTGCAGGCGATGGCCGAGGCCGGCGAGGTGGACGTGCTGCGCACCCCCGACGGCGAGGCGGCCTACCGGCGCTGTTCCGCCGGTCACCACCACCACCTCGTCTGTCGGCGCTGCGGCTTCTCGATCGAGATCAAGCCGACCGACCTGGAGGCCTGGGCGGCCACCGTCGCGCAGCAGCACGGCTTCACGCAGGTCGGCCACGAGCTCGAGATTTTCGGGCTGTGTCAGGACTGCTCCCGCCTGGCGGACGACGCCTGAGGAACCGCGGGGGACGTGCCAGGATCACCTCAGTACCCACGCCGTGCCTGGCCGCCGACGACCTGCTGACCGGTCATAACGCCAGCGCCGGGCTGCCGTTCTCGTTCCTGCGGGTGAACGACGAGGCCGTCGGCCGCGCGTCGATCTTCTCGGGTCCCAAGCCCACCGATAGGTTCGACGGAACCGTCGTCTACGCGCTAAGCGAGGCCCCGAACGGGACCGTGGCCACGCACGCCCGGGTGTTCATCCCGGGTGAGGCCGTCCCCGAGGATCCGGCGACGGGCTCGGCCGCGGCGGCGTTCGGGCTGGTCCTCGCCGACTCCGGCCTGACCGGCTACAGCAGCGTCTCGATCACGGCGGCGACGCCGTCCTCGTTGTTGGTCAGCGTCACACGGTCGGCCGCCGCGACCGCCTCCGGCTCGGCGTTGCCCATCGCGACGCCGAGGCCGGCGAAGCGCAGCATCTCGACGTCGTTGAGGTTGTCGCCGAAGGCCACGACGTCGGCCCGGTCGATGCACCATCGGTCACACAGGCGCGCCAGGGCCACTGCCTTCGTGACGCCCACCGGGCCGACCTCCAGGAACGGCGCACCGCTGGTGGTGGCGTGGAAGCCGTCGATGCCCAGGCCGCGAGCGGCAGCCAGGAGATCCGCCGGGTCGTGGTGGTCGTCACGCAGGACCAGCTTGCCCGAGGGTGCCGCCAACACCTCCTCGCGGTCGCCGATGCGCTGGGTGACCGGCCAGAGGGTCTCGAGCTCACCCGGGTCGGCCAACCCCTGGTAACCGGCCTCGGCAAAATAGAGGTCTCCCCCATCGCGCACGGACACGGCCTTCAGCGTCGGGAACAGCACCGTCATCTCGTCGACGAGTCGCTGCTGGACGTCGATCGCGACGGTCGCCTGCCAGAGCACCTGGCGGGTCTCGAGGTCAGTGATGACCGCGCCGTTGCTGCCGACGCACGGCCCCATGAGCGCGGTGCCCTGCACGATGGCGCCGATGGAGTAGGGCTGCCTGCCCGAGATCGCCAGCACCCGGATGCCCGCGTCGCGCGCCGCCTGGAAGGCTCGGCGGGTCCGCGTGGAGAGCGTGTGGTCGCTGCGGATGAGGGTCCCGTCGACGTCGGTGGCAATGAGGCGCATGGCCTCAACCCTAACGTTCGAAGAACGGGAGCGACCGGAGCGCCCTCTCCAGGTGCCAGGTGGAGTAGGCCACGACCATCCCGTCGACGCGCTGTTGCGTGGCGCGGTCGGCGGCGGTCACCGCGGCCCAGTCACCGGCGAGCAGCGCCCCGAGGTACGCGGAGTCCCCCGGGTACAGCTGGGCGGAGCCGGGGGTCCGGCACGCCGTGCATACCGCACCACCGCCCTGCGGGGAGAACCAGCGGACGTCCACGTCTCCGCAGCCCGCGCAGGCCTCCGTCGCGAGGGCATAGCCGGCGATGGCAAGTGCCCTCAGGAGATAGGAGTCGACGATGAGCGGCGCAGGCCGGTCCTCGGCGTCGAGTGCCAGCAGCGCACCGAGGAGGAGACGGTACTGCTGCAGGGAGGGGACTCCCTCCTCCGAGACGAGTCGCTCGGCCGTCTCGACGAGTACCTGGGCCGCCGTGAATCTCGAGTAGTCGGCGCCGAGGCTGCTGCTGTGCAGCGACACGGCCTGCGTCACGATGTCCAGGCCGTGTCCCTGGGCGAACTGGATGTCGATGTGCTGGAACGGCTCGAGCCGGCCACCGAACTTCGACGAGGTTCGCCGGACCCCCTTCGCGACGGCGTGCACCTTGCCGTGGGCGCGTGTCAGCAGAATGATGACGCGGTCAGCCTCACCGAACTGGTGAGTCCGCAGCACCACGGCTTCGTCACGGTAGGTGGGCACCGGAGAATTGTAGGCCGCTAGATTTGGAGCGTGCCTGAGCCTCGCCGTCGCCCCACGCCTCACCCCAGTGGCGCCACCCCGCCCGACCTGCCGAAGAAGGCGCTGCCCCGACACGTCGCGATCGTGATGGACGGCAACGGCCGCTGGGCGAAGCAGCGCGGCCTGAAGCGCACGGAGGGTCACGCGATGGGCGAGGCCTCGCTCCTCGACGTCGTCCACGGGGCCATCGAGCAGGGCATCCCGTACCTCTCGGCCTACGCCTTTTCGACGGAGAACTGGAAGCGGTCGCCGGAGGAGGTGCGCTGGCTGATGGGCTTCAACCGGGACGTGATCCACCGTCGTCGCGACGAGCTCAACGACCTCGGCGTCCGGATCCGCTGGGCCGGGCGCCGCCCGAGGCTGTGGGGGTCGGTGATCAGGGAGCTCGAGGTCGCCGAGGAGATGAGCCGGGACAACACCACGCTGACGCTGCAATTCTGCGTGAACTACGGCGGCCGGGCGGAGATCGTCGACGCGGCCCGCGAGATCGCCCGCCTGGCGAAGGCCGGCAAGCTCGACCCCGACAGGCTGACCGAGGACCGCTTCGCGAAGTTCCTCGACGAGCCGGAGATCCCCGACGTCGATCTGTTCCTCCGCAGCTCCGGTGAGCAGCGCACGTCGAACTTCCTGCTGTGGCAGTCGGCCTACGCGGAGTTCATCTTCCTCGACCGTCTATGGCCGGACTTCGACCGCCGCGACCTCTGGGCGGCCGTGGAGCAGTATGTGTCGCGCGAGCGCCGCTTCGGCACCGCCTGACCGCCCTCGTTCACCACCCGTCCCCTCCCGGCCGCTTCTGAGAATCGGGCAGTGCCCGGTTCTCCCCGGTCTCGTCACGAGAAACGCACACCGCCCCTCCGTGGCACCCCTTCAGCGCCCGGACGCTTCCTCAGCTCGGTTGCTTCCTTCCCCCAGCGCACCCCCGGCCGGTGCCGAAAATCGGGCATTGCCCGCTTCTCCCCGGTCCCGTCACGAAAAACGACCAACACCCCGCACGAGGTTTCACCCTCAGCGAACACGTCGAACATGCGAACGATTTCTGTCGGTGCCGATCTCTACCGTGAAGACATGGAACCCACGACCAGACTCACCACCGACGCGGCACTGACCGCAATCCGTGCCGCGCTGGCCGCCATCGACCACCCCCAACGCACCCACATCAGCCACCACGAACGCCTCACCCTCCTCCAGACCGCCCGCCGCGCCCAGGGACAACTCGCCGGCCTCGTGGCCATGCTCACCGGCGAAGCAGAAGCCAACCACTCAGCCGAAGCCGTCACCGGAACCCAACTCCCCACCCTGCTCGGCCAGCAGGAACACCTCGATGTCCGCGACACCCTCCGCACCGTCACCCAGGCCCGCGACATCGCCCACCACAACGACGTCGCCCGCCGCGTCATCGACGGCAACCTCTCACCCCAGCACGCCCAGGCCATCCGCCGCACCCTCGACACACTCCCCCACACCCTCAACACCCAGCAGCGCGAAAGAGCGCGAGAGTTCCTCATCGCGAAGGCCGCGAATCAGACTCCGGGCCGCCTGACCGCCTCCACCGACGACGTGCTGGCCGCCGTCGCACCCGACCTGGTCCCCACCGCCGAGGAACGCGACACCCGACTCGCCCGGCAACGCGCCGACGCTCTGGCCCGCCGCTCCTTCACCTGGGGCGAAGACACCACCCATCCCGGCTCCTGGTACTTCAAAGGCTCCCTCCCCACCCTCGAGGCCGAGCAGGTCATCCGGGCCATCACCATCCAGGTCAACCACGCCAAACGCGCCCAACGACGCCAGCACCGCCGACACGACACACCCCGCTGGGACCAACGCCAGGCCGACGCCCTCACCACCCTCACGACCGCGGCAGCACCGCCAGCCGATCCCCCACAGCCGAAGCCGCCAACCCTTCGACAGGCTCAGGGCGTTTCGACAAGCTCAACGAACCGCGGATCTGAAGGCTCCGACGCGAGCAACAGCCCGGACCCATACACACCCGCGACGCTTATCGTGACCATCGACTACACCGAACTCGCCACCCAACTCCACGCCTCCGGCCAGCTCCCCTCCGGAGCCCGCCTCCCAGCCAAAGAACTACGTCGGCTGGCCTGCGACGCCCAGATCATCCCCATCGTCCTGGGCGCGCAGTCCGAAATCCTCGACGTCGGCCGCGCACACCGCTTCGTCACCCCCGCCATCCGCCACGCCCTCAACCTCCGCGACAACGGCTGCATCTTCCCCGGCTGCCACGCCACCGCCCTCGAATGCGACGCCCACCACATCACCCCATGGTGGGCAGGCGGCAGCACATCCCTGACCAACCTCGCACTGCTCTGCCCCTACCACCACCCCAAAGTCGAACCCACCCACACCGGCCCCGCCGCCGGCACCACCTCCCCCGACGGCTGGCACATCACCCTCAACCCCCACACCGGCAGACCCACACTCGGCCGAGAACCCCCAGACACCAGCTGACCCAGCGACGCGCCCCGACACACCCCCACTCCGGAGAACGGACGACGCAGGGCCGCCCGGTTCGGGCCCTGGATGCCGCACGCACCCACCTGGAAGCGCCCGGCGCCAGGCAGCGCCGCGCCGAGACGGGCCGAGCGACTCCACGCACGCTGCCAAGCGTCGGGACGGCGCGTGGCCTCTCGGACTGCGGGCATCGGGCGGCGTCCGAGCGCAGCACATCGTGCGGCGCACAGCAGCGGGCGGCGTCGGGACGCAAGGCATCGCGCGGCGCACAGCAGCGGGCAACGGGCGGCGTCCGGACGCAAGGCATCGTGCGGCGCACAGCAGCGGGCATCGGACGGTGCGGGACGCCCGACGCAGGACCCGGCTGGACGCGCTGCCCAGGCACGGTCAGCGCAGGGCGGGTGGACAGCCAAGCAACGACTGTCGCCAGCCCCGACACCTCGGGCTCCCGCCACCCTGACCGCCGGCTGGCTGCTGGCTGCCATTGTCGCGGCCAGCCGTCCGGATCGACAGAGGTGTGGAGGCGCTGACCCGACGGCACGCCCACGGCCAGCACCGGCCCAGGCCCTGACGGCTACCGGGTCGACTGCGAAGGTGTGGGTCTGCTGTCAGCCGTCGAGGCGGCCGAAGGACGTGGTCCGGACGACAGCCGAGCCGGCAGCGTCACTCGCGGCGAGGTCGATGTCGGCGGTGATGCGCCAGTCGTGGTTACCCGCTGGGTCGTCGATGATCTGCGTCGCGGTCCAGACCTTCGGAGCCTTCGCCAGCGAGAAGAGCCCGGGACTGCGGGCGCCGCCGTCGATGCCGATGTCGTCGTGCTCGTCCCAGTAGTCGGCGAGCGCGTCGTCCCAGGCCTCGGCGTCGAACGGGACCTCCAGCGGCGGTTCGACGAGCTGGGCCGCGGACTCCTCCAGCGCTCCGAGCTGCTCCCACCTGTCGCGGGCTGCGAGCTCGACGCGGCGGAACATGGCGGTGCGGATCATTGCGGTGAACGCCCGCTCGTTGCCCGTGACGGGACGCGGGGGCGGCGGGGGCGCTCCCTGGGCGGCGAGCGCCGCGGCCTCGGCGACCTTCTCGGGGTCGGTGAGCGACTCCCACTCGTCGAGGAGCGACGAGTCGGTCTGGCGGATGGTCTCCCCCAGCCACTCGACGATGTCCTCGAATTCCTCGTTGCGGTAATCGTCCGGGACCGTGTGCCGGAGCGCCCGGTACGCGTCGGACAGGTACCTGAGCACAGTGCCCTCACTGCGCTGCAGCTTGTAGAAGCCGATGAACTGCGTGAAGTTCATCGCGTGTTCCCACATGTCACGCACCACGGACTTCGGGGACAGCGCGGTGGCGTCCACCCAGGGGTGGGCCTGCGCGTAGATGTCGACGGCGGGTTCGAGCAGATCGGCAAGTGGCTTCGGCCAGGTGATCGCCTCGAGGCGCTCCATGCGCTCCTCGTACTCGACGCCGTCGGCCTTCAGCTGCGCGACGGCTTCGCCGCGGGCCTGATGCTGCTGGGCAAGAAGGACCTGGAACGGGTCGTCGAGCACGGACTCCATGACGGAGACGACGTCGCGGGCGTAGGAGTCGCCCTCGGGGTCGAGCAGTTCCAACGCGGCCACCGCGAACGGGGCGAGCGGCTGGTTCAACGCGAAATCCTCGGCCACGTCGTCAGCCAGCCGGTAGCCGTCGTCGCCGCGAACGATGACGCCGGAGGCGACGAGACCACGGGCGAGGGACACGGCACGACGCTTCAGCGCGCGCTTCCGGTCCGGCGACTCGTGGCTCGTCTCGATGAGATTCTTGAGCGCGGAGGCCGCGTCGCCGGGTCGCTGCACGATGTTCAGAAGCGTCCCGTGGTTGACCTGCATCCGGCTGACGAGCTGTTCCGGCTCGGCGACCTTGAGCCTGTCGAATGTCTCCCCGTTCCAGTTCACGAAGCCCTCCGGCGGCTTCTTCCGCGTGACCTTCCGGCGTTTCTTCGGGTCGTCGCCGGCCTTGGCGAGCGCCCGCTCGTTCTCGATCACGTGCTCGGGCGCCTGGACCACGACGAAGCCGACGGTGTCGAAGCCCGCCCGCCCGGCCCGGCCGGCGATCTGGTGGAACTCACGCGACTTCAGGCGCCGTACCCGGTTGCCGTCGTACTTGGTCAGGCCCGTGAACAACACGGTGCGGATGGGCACGTTGATGCCGACGCCGAGCGTGTCGGTGCCGCAGATGACCTTCAGCAGGCCCGTCTGGGCGAGTTGCTCGACGAGGCGCCGGTACTTCGGCAGCATCCCGGCGTGGTGCACGCCGATGCCGCGCCGCACGAGCCCCTGCAGGGTCTTCCCGAAACCGGGTCCGAACCTGAATGCCCCGATCTCCTCGGCGAGCAGGTCCGCGTCGTGTCGGGTGATGAGGTTGACGCTGAGCAGGGACTGGGCGCGCTCCAGGGCGTCCGCCTGTGTGAAGTGAACGATGTAGATGGGTGCCTTCTGCTCGCGCACCAGCTCGAGGACCTGCTCCTGCAGCGGCCTCGTCGACCACTCGAACAGCAGGGGGACGGGACGCTCGGCGTCGTCGACGACGTTCGTGGGGCGCCCGGTGAACTCACTCAACTGCGCCGCCATCTCGGAGACGTCGCCCAACGTGGCGCTCATCAGCAGGAACTGCGCCTGAGGCAGCTCCAGCAGAGGGACCTGCCAGGCCCAGCCGCGATCGGGCTCGGAGTAGAAATGGAACTCGTCCGCGATCACGAGACCGACGTCGGCGTCGCGCCCCTCACGCAGCGCGATGTTGGCGAGGATCTCGGCCGTGCAGCAGATGATGGGCGCGTCCGCGTTGACGGAGGCATCGCCGGTGACCATGCCGACGTTGTCGGCCCCGAAGACCTGACACAGCGCGAAGAACTTCTCGCTCACCAGTGCCTTGATGGGTGCCGTGTAGAAGGAGACCCGGTCCGTGGCGAGGGCCGCGAAGTGCGCGGCCAACGCCACCATCGACTTTCCCGATCCCGTTGGCGTCGCGAGGATCAGGTTGTTTCCGCTGAACAGCTCGATCGCGGCCTCGTCCTGGTGGGGATACAGCTGGATGCCTTCGCCCTCAGCCCAGGCCGTGAAGTGCTCGTACAGGGTGTCGGCGTCACCGGCGACGCGGTCGGTGAGCTTCGGCATGGCGTTCACCCTACCTTCCGGGCGTCGACGTGCAGAGCCAGGTCTCCCGGCCCCGGCATTCGTCTCGGAGGTACCGCGGTGGCCCGCCGCCGGCGGCCGGCCTAGTCGGGCGCGCTTCCCGGGGCCCTCGACGTGTGCCTGGACTGTCTGCGGGTTGGCGCCATCATCCCCACCGCCTACCCACCTGAAGGGATTCGATGGCCGCGTCGTTGTCTCTCGCCGGCCGATCTACACTCCCTGCGGATGCGTCGGTTGGCGCCGGTCGTGTCGCGCCGACGGGAGAACTCCGGCGGGCGAGCAGCCGACTCAGCCGACCCGTCGGGCTCCGCTGTAGGGCATCCAGGAGAGCTTGGCGATCTCGACGCCGGTGCGCGAGGATCCGGCATGCACGATCTTGCCGTTGCCGATGTAGATCCCGACGTGGCTGATGGGAGCGTAGAAGAACACCAGATCTCCCGCCTGCAGATCCTTCTTGGCGACCTTCTTCCCGTTCCTGGACTGCGTCCTCGCGGAGTGGCTCAGCTTCACGCCCGCCGACTTGTAGGCGTAGCTCGTCAGCCCTGAGCAGTCGAAGGCGCTGGGGCCGGTGGCTCCGTAGCGGTACCGCTTGCCGACCTGCTTCTTCGCGACTGCCACGGCCTTCGCGGCCTTCTTCGTCAGGATCTCTACCCGGAAGCGGCCCGTCGCGGAGCTCGCGTACTTGGCCGTCTTCTTCGTCGCGACGCGCAGCGTCGCGCTGCTGCTGGTCCGCGAGATCTTGGCGCTCAGCTTGTAGGCACCCGACGAGCTGGTCTTCGTGGAAGCGACCTTGACCCACTTCTTCTTGCCGTTGAGACGCTGAAGCTCGACGACCGCGCCCTTGCGTGCCGGGGACACCTTGCCCTTGACGGTGAACTTCGTCTTGTTCGTCACCGTGGACGGCTTCGACGTCACCTTCGTCTTGCTCGACTTCGGTGCGGAGGCCGACGACTTGGCCGGCAGTGCCGGCGCGTCGGCGGACGCGGCGGGAACGAAGCCGGCTCCCAGGAGAGCTACGGCGACGAACACGGAGGCGATGGTCCTTCGCAGGTTCATGGTGTGGTCCTTTCGTCCGGCCGGGCTGGCCGTTCTTGGGGGCTGACCGCACGCTACCTTAAGTTTTCTCAGATTTGAATGCAAGTTCTTAGAATTTCGCAGGCTGTAGGGTGACGCCACCGAGACAGGAGAACCGCATGCACCGGACCGTGACCGCCCATCTTGAGATCACAGCCGCCACCGACGCGACGATCGTCCTGGAGATCGCCGCTGCCGCAGGCGGAGACGGAGCGAAGACGCTTTCCGCGACCGCTTCGGGCCACCCGCCAACGATCCGCAACATCCCGGCTCCGCACGGCGCCCGGTGGCACGTGCTGGATGTTCGGGCCGGGCAGGTAACCGTCGACTACCGGCTGGAGATCGAGGGCCTGAGCGCCCCAGCGCCCATCGACGACTACGACCTTCTCCACTATCTGCGACCGAGCCGCTACTGCGAGTCGGACCAGCTCTCCCCCACCGCGCACGCCGAGTTCTCAGGTCTGCAGGGGGCCGACCTCCTGGCGGCCGTGAGCTCATGGGTCGGCACGCGGCTGACCTACGTACCCGGCTCCTCGCTTCCCACCGATGGCGCCGTCCGCACACTGTTGGCCCGGCAGGGCGTCTGCCGAGACTACGCCCACCTGGTCGTCGCGCTGCTCCGCGCGCTCGACGTCCCGGCTCGCCTGGTGTCCGTCTACGCGCCAGGACTGGACCCCATGGACTTCCACGCCGTCGCCGAGGCCTTCGTCGACGGTCAGTGGCGGGTTGTCGACGCCACGACGCTGGCGCCGCGACAGGCGTTCCTGCGCATCGCGACCGGTCGGGACGCGGCGGACACGGCGTTCATGTCCGTGCACCACGGCATGGCGTCCCTGGACGCCATGCAGGTGACGGCCGTCGCGGATCGCCTCCCCACCGACAACGTGAATGAGCTGGTCAGCCTCGGCTGACCAGCTCATTCAGGGCGTGCAGGCGGCGGCTCAGCCGCGCTGTGCGCGGTTCAGGGCGCTCAGGATCGCCTTCTTCGAAGCGGATGTGATGCTCGGGTCGATGCCGACGCCCCACAGCACCTGGGCGTCGTCGCCCTCGCCGACCTCACACTCGACGTAGGCGATGGCGTTCGCGTCGCCGCCGGACTGGAGCGCGTGCTCCGAGTAGTCGAGCACGGTGATCCTCGCGCCCTCCCGGCTGAGCGCGTCGACGAAGGCCGACAGCGGGCCGTTGCCCTCACCCTCGACGGAGACGCCCTTGCGCGTCGGGCCGTCGACCACGGCGGCGACGTGGAACTGGCCGTTCGCCGACGTGGAGCCCTCCCTGATCAGCTTCCACGCTCCCTCGCTGAGGTACTCGTCGGTGAAGATGTCCATGATCTCCTGCGGGGACACCTCGCCGCCGCGGGCATCGGTGTGCTGCTGCACGACGCGGCTGAACTCGATCTGCAGCCGGCGCGGCAGCTCCATCTTGTACTCGGACTTCATCAGGTAGGCCATGCCGCCCTTGCCCGACTGCGAGTTCACGCGGATGACGGCCTCGTACGTGCGGCCCACGTCGTGCGGGTCGATGGGCAGGTACGGCGCCTCCCACGGCATGTCGCCGACGGTGCTGCCGGCCCTGAGCGCCTCGGCCTCCAGATGCTCGAGGCCCTTCTTGATGGCGTCCTGGTGGGAGCCGGAGAAGGCCGTGTAGACGAGGTCGCCGGCGTACGGGTGACGCGGGTGGACGGGCAGACCTGTGCAGTACTCGACGGTGCGCCGTACGGCGTCGATGTCGGAGAAGTCCAACTGCGGGTCCACGCCCTGCGTGTACAGGTTCAGCGCCAGGGTGAGGAGGTCGACGTTGCCTGTGCGCTCCCCGTGGCCGAACAGGCAGCCCTCGACGCGGTCAGCGCCGGCCATCTGCGCCAGCTCGGCGGCGGCCACGGCCGTGCCGCGGTCGTTGTGCGGGTGCAGCGACACCGCGACGTGCTCGCGGTTGTTGACGTTGCGGATGAAGTACTCGATCTGGTCGGCGTACGTGTTGGGCGTGGAACGCTCGACGGTGGCAGGCAGGTTGAAGATGATCTCGCGACCCTCGCCGGGCTGCCACACGTCGCTGACGGCATTGCAGACCTCGACGGCGAAGTCGGTGGGAGTCTGCGTGAAGATCTCCGGCGAGTACTGGTAGCCGAACTCGACGTCGCCCAGGAACTTGTCCGCGTACTTCATGACGGTCTCCGTGCCGTGCACGGCCAGCTGGACGCACTCGGCCTCGGAGATGCGGAACACGACGTCGCGGAACAGCTGTGCCGTCGCGTTGTACATGTGGATCGTGCCGCTTCGAGCCCCGATCAGCGACTCCGCCGTGCGGGAGATCAGGTCCTCACGCGCCTGCGTCAGGACCGAGATCGTGACATCCTCGGGGATCCTGTCGCCCTCGATGAGCTGGCGGACGAAGTCGAAGTCAGTCTGCGAGGCCGACGGGAAGCCGACCTCGATCTCCTTGAACCCCAGCGAGACGAGGAGCTCGAACATGCGCATCTTGCGCGCAGGCGTCATGGGGTCGATGAGCGCCTGGTTGCCGTCGCGGAGATCGGTCGACAGCCAGCGCGGCGCCTTCTCGATGCGCTTCGTCGGCCAAGTGCGGTCCGGCACGTCGACGGGCTGGAACGGGGTGTAGCGGTGCACCGGCATCGGCGTCGGCTGCTGCGTGGGCACGGACTGCGTGCGGGTGTTGAAGGTGGTGGTCATGTCCTCGGGTTCCTCGGTGGGGTGTGGTGCCGGGCACGGGAGTTCACCGCAGCGAGGAGGCCGGCTGGTCGTTCAGGACTGGGCCCCGCTGCGGCGGCCAAGGAGGAGAAGCCTGCCACGCACGGAGCCGAGATTAACCCGGCTCGGGTGCAGAGGCAAGAGACATGGCCGGACTTCTCAGCATGGGAACGGCCGGTCCGCCTGTCCGCCTGGCCCACCGACCCTCGGGATTGTCCCGACGCCACCCTTCTCGTCAAACGCCACCCTTTCGTGCAGGCGCTACCGCTGGACACAGATGCCACCGCCATGGCGGTGGCATGTGCGAAGAAGGGTGGCGTCTGCACGTAAGGGTGGCGTCTGTGAGGTCGGGAGCGGTCGGACCTCCAGCCGGACGGCTCAGCGCCCTCGCCGAGCTCAGGCAACCGGTTCGCTGAGCTTGTCGAAGCGCCCTGAGCGCAGCGAAGGGGACAGTCCCAACCCGGCGACCCTCCGCCCATGAGACACATCTACACCCGGAACACCGCCTCGCTCCGCTCGACGCCCTTCGACAAGCTCAGGGAACCGGACACGGCGCCCTTCGACAGGCCTGTGCTGAGCTTGTCGAAGCGCTCAGGGAACCGGGCACGGCGCTCTTCGAAAAGATCAGCACGCCGGTTCGCTGAGCCTGTCGAAGCGCCCTGAGCGCAGCGAAGGGGACAGTCCCAACCCGGCGACCCGCCGCCCATGAGACACATCTACACCCGGAAAGCCCGCCTCGCTCCGCTCGGCGCCCTTCGACAAGCTCAGGGAACCGGGCACGGCGCTCGGGGAACCGGGCACGGCGCTCGGGGAACCGGGCACGGCGCTCGGGGAACCGGGCACGGCGCTCAGGGAACCGGGGGCGTGTCAGAATCCCAGCCGGTTCAGGTACTTCGCGTCGCGCTGCCATTCCTTGAGCACCTTGACGTGCAGGTTCAGATGCACTCGGGTGCCAAGCAGGCGGTTGATCTGCTCCCGGGCAGTCGTGCCGATCTCGCGCAGCCGGGCGCCCTTGTGGCCGATGATGATGCCCTTCTGGGACTCCCGCTCGACGACGATCGACGCAAACACGTCGGTCAACGGCTTGTCCTCCGGGCGGTCGGGGCGCGGCATGATCTCGTCGATGACGACGGCGATGGAGTGGGGCAGCTCGTCGCGGACGCCTTCCAGAGCGGCCTCGCGGATCAGCTCCGCGATCAGCGTCTCCTCGGGCTCGTCGGTGATCTCGCCGTCCGGGTAGTAGGCCGGGCCCTCGGGCAGCAGCGAGATGAGGACGTCGCGCACGGTGTCGACCTGGTCCCCCGCCGTCGCGGAGCAGGGGATGACCTCTGCCCACGTGACGCCGAGCTCCTCTGCCACGGCGGCGACGTCCACCAGGTGCGACAGCTGCCGCTCCTTCGTCACGAGGTCGGTCTTGGTGGCCAGCGCGATGAGCGTCGGCTTCTTCGGCAGCTTGGCGATCTCGGAGATGATGAACTTGTCGCCGGGGCCGATGCGCTGGTCGCAGGGCAGGCAGACGCCGACGACGTCGACCTCGCTCCAGGTCTCGTAGACGAGGTCGTTGAGGCGCTGGCCCAGCAGCGTGCGGGGGCGGTGGAGCCCGGGGGTGTCGATGAGGACGAGCTGCCCGTCGTCGCGCGTGATGATGCCGCGCACCGCGTGGCGCGTGGTCTGCGGCTTGCTGGAGGCGATGGCGATCTTCTGGCCGACGAGCGCGTTGGTCAGCGTCGACTTGCCGGCGTTCGGGCGCCCCACGAAGCAGGCGAAGCCCGAGTGGAATGCGGTGTCAGTCATCTTCGGGTTCTCCTTCTTCGCCGCGGAGTTCCGCGAGCTCCTCGTCGCTGAGCCTGCGGGCCAGGACGGTGCCGATCTGGTGGCGGCGGCCGATCGCCCGGTCGGCGATCAGTTCGATGTCGCTCACCACGGTGCGCGATCCGGGAATGGGCACGAGGTTGAGTTGCTTGGCCATCAGCCCGCCGACGGTCTCGACGTCGTCGTCGTCGATCCTCTCGTCGAACAGGGCGCCGAGCTCGTCGACGGGAAGCCGCGCCGAGACGCGGAACCGTCCCTCCCCCAGGTCCTGGACCGCGGGCTGATCGGTGTCGTACTCGTCGACGATCTCGCCGACGATCTCCTCGAGGATGTCCTCGATCGTCGCCAGCCCCGCTGTGCCGCCGAACTCGTCGATCACGACGACGAGGTGCGAGTGGCTGAGCTGCATGTCGTGCAGGAGCTCGCTGACCGGCTTGGAGTCGGGGCAGAACGCGGCGGGCCGCATGATGTCGCCCACACTCTCCTGCCGCTCCGCGTCGGGGAAGTCGTAGATGCGCTTGGACACGTCCTTGAGGTACACGACCCCGAGGATGTCGTCGAGGTCCTTGCCGATGACGGGGATGCGCGAGAAGCCCGAGCGCAGGGCGAGGCTCAGCAGCTGGCGCAGCGTCTTGTCGCGGGTCACGTACACCATGTCGGTGCGCGGGACCATGACCTCCTTGACGATCGTGTCGCCCAGTTCGAAGACCGAGTGGATCATCTTGGACTCGCCGGCCTCGATGACCTCGTTCGCCTCGGCGATGTCGACGAGGTCGCGCAGCTCGGCCTCGCTCGCGAACGGCCCGTCCGCGTACCCGCGACCCGGGGTCAACGCGTTGCCGATGAGGATCATCAGCTGCGCGACGGGGCCAAGCACGGTGGTGAGGCCGGTGACCAGCGGGCCGAAGATGGTGAGCGTCTTCTCGGGGTTCTGCCTGCCCAGCGTGCGCGGGGCCACCCCCCACAGGATGAACGACACCGTGAGCATGATGGCGATCGTCACCAGGGCGCGCACCCAGTCGGCCGAGAACTGCGTGAACATCACGATGGCCGCCAGCACGATCGAGGCGGTCTCGAAGGCGGCGCGCGTGAACATCACCGCGTTGATCGACGGTGCGGGGTCGGCCGCGATGAGCCGGATGCGCTCGGCGCCGCGGGATCCCTGCTCGACGAGCCGCTCGGCCCTGGAGCCCTTGATGACGCTCAATGCGGTCTCCACGGCGGCCAGGAGGGAGGCGGCGACGGCGCACACGAGCGCGCCGATGACCTGGATCCATTCGGCCTGTGTCACGGGCGGGCCAGTTCCCAGGCGGCGATGATCTTGTCGTTGAGCCCGAACATGACGGCCTTCTCCTCCGGCTCGGCATGGTCGTGCCCGAGCAGGTGCAGCAGCCCGTGGATGAGCAGGTACTCGGCCTCGGCGTTCGGGAGGCGTCCGTTCTCGGCCGCCTGTCTGGCTGTGACGGCGGGGCACAGCACGATGTCGCCGAGCAGACCGCTCGGAGGCTCCTCATCCTCGGCCGGCGCGCGGAGCTCGTCCATGGGGAAGCTCATCACGTCGGTCGGGCCGGGGAGGTCCATGAACCGTTCGTGGTAGTCCTCCATGGTCTTCTCGTCGACCAGCAGGATCGACAGGTCGGCCTGCGGGTGGATGCGCAGCTGCGCCAGCGCGAAGCGCGCGAGCGCCACCAGCCCCAGCTCGTCGGCCTCGAGGCCGGACTCGTTGTTGATGTCGATCATCGGCGGTGCTGCTCCCGTGGCTGGTTGAGACTCTCGAACTGGTCGTAGGCGGCGACGATCCGGCCGACGAGCTTGTGCCGCACGACGTCGCGCGACGTCAGCGTGCAGAAGGCGATGTCGTCGACGCCGTCGAGGACGTCCTGCACGCCCCGGAGCCCCGAGCGGGTGCCGCCGGGCAGGTCGATCTGGGTGACGTCGCCCGTGACGACGATCTTCGAGCCGAAGCCGAGTCGCGTGAGGAACATCTTCATCTGCTCCATCGACGTGTTCTGCGCCTCGTCGAGGATAATGAACGCGTCGTTGAGCGTGCGTCCGCGCATGTAGGCCAGCGGCGCGACCTCCACCGTCCCGGACGTCAGGAGCTTCGGCACCGAGTCGGGCTCGACCATGTCGTGCAGCGCATCGTAGAGCGGCCTCAGGTAGGGGTCGATCTTGTCGTTCAGCGTGCCGGGCAGGAACCCGAGACGTTCCCCCGCCTCGATCGCGGGGCGCGTCAGGATGATGCGGCTGACCTCCTTGTTCTGGAGGGCCTGCACCGCCTTCGCCATGGCGAGGTAGGTCTTGCCGGTGCCCGCGGGCCCGATGCCGAACACGACGGTGTGGCGGTCGATCGCGTCGACGTACCGCTTCTGGTTGAGCGTCTTGGGACGCACGGCCCGCCCGCGCGAACTGACGATGTTCTGCGTCAGGATCTCGGCGGCGGCCGCGTGCGGGTCGTCCGCCATGCCGATGACGCGCTCGACGGTCTCGCTGGTCAGCCCCTGACCGGTGCGCAGGATGGTGACGAGTTCGGTGACGATCTCCGCCGCCTTCGCGACCTGGTCGGCGGCGCCGCTGATCGTGACCCGCGCGCCGCGCACGTGGATGTCGGCGGCCAGCTGGTCCTCGAGGATCCGCAGGAAGGCGTCGCTCGGGCCGAGCAGGGTGACCATGTCGATCGAGCTCGGCACCATCACGGTGCGGGTCGCGAGCTGCAGGCCGGGTGCGTTGCTGCTGTTCAGGGTTCACTCCTGGTCGGTGTGGGCGTCTCTCGCCCGGCGTCCCAGCTTACTACCGGGGCGCGGCCCGGCTCATTCGATGATGTCGTCGTCGCTCTGGTCGTCCGAGATGATGTGCATCGCAGCCTCCTCGGCCGACGCCGCGCCGCCGCTGATGCCGACATCCACGCCGAGCGTGTCCTCCCGGCCGCTCCCCTGCACGTGCATCAGCCGGCCGGCCCGCTCGGCTCCGACCTCACGCTTCTCGTTGTTGGGGTTCCAGTTCTCGACATCCGGGACGGGCTCGGGGATCTCCTGCCTGATGCGCTGCTCGAGGGTCTCCCCCTGACGCATCTCCTCAGGCGTGTTGCCGAAGCCCTGGGCGGGCGACCAGTTGTCCGGGGCGATGTAGCCCTCGTCCAGCACGTCGTCGACGCCGCGGTCGATCAGCGAGTCAGACCGCTGAAGCTGGTCGAGTTGCTCCGATCCCTCGGGGATGCCGTCTCCGAATTCTTCGCTCATGTGCTGAGTCTGCCACCCCCGGGCGACAGGTTCAGGCGAAACCCCCGAGCGTCGCGCATTCCCCTCCGATCAGGCCTCCGCGTCGCCGGAGCGGAGGGTCCCGATGAGGCCGCGCGGCGCGTCGGCCGTAGGATCTGACCCGTGACGCCCACCTCACGCACCCGTTTCGCCGAGAGTCCCCGCGGCATCTTCGACATCGTCGTGGCCCTGTTCTGCGCGCTGCTGCTGATCTCGAACATCGCCGCGACGAAGCTGATCCAGCTCGGGCCGGAGCTGACGCTGTGGGGGTTCCCGCTGCTGCCTCTCATCACCGACGGCGGCGCCCTGCTGTTCCCGCTGACCTACGTGCTGGGCGACGTGCTCGCCGAGGTCTACGGGCTGCGCGGTGCCAGGCGGGCCATCTTCCTGGGGTTCGCAGTGTCCGTCCTGGCGTCGCTGACCTTCGTGGTGGTCGGGGCGCTGCCGCCGGCCGCAGACTACGCGAACCAGGAGGCGTTCCTGGCGGTGCTGGGCTTCGTCCCGCGGATCGTCGTCGCGTCGCTGGTTGGCTACCTGGCCGGCCAGCTGCTGAACGCGTGGGTGCTGGTGAAGCTCAAGGAGCGCACCGACGAGCGGTCGCTGTGGGCACGCCTGCTCGGCTCGACGGTCGTCGGTGAGGCGGCTGACACCATCCTGTTCTGCCTCATCGCCTTCGGCGGCGTCATCTCGGGCGCGACGATGGTCAACTACATCCTGGTCGGCTACCTGTGGAAGGTCGGCGTGGAGGCCGCCTTCCTGCCCGTCACGTACCGGGTGATCCGGGTCGTGAAGCGGCTCGAGCCGTCCTACGCCGGCCGCGCGGCGGAGCCGGATCCCGTTCCCTGAGTCGGGCGCGGCCGAGGGCTCACCAGGCGTAGGCCTCCGACGCGGGGCCGCCGGGACCTGGGAAGATCTCGTCGATCCGCGCCAGGGCTTCCTCGCCGAACGTGATGTCGAACGCCGAGAGGGCGGAGATCAGCTGGTCGAGCGTGCGGGGGCCGACGATGGGGCCGAGCACGCCGGGACGGTGCAGCAGCCACGCGAGGGCGGCCTCGCCGGGCCTGAGCTCCCGCTCGGCGCAGAAGTCCTCCCACTTCGCCAGGGCCGCGGCCTTGGCGTCGTCGACCTTGTACCCGGCCCGACGCACGCCGCCGGAAGAGCCGCCGAGCCGACCGGAGGCTAGCGGCGACCATGCGATGACGCCGAGCCCGTAGTGTTGGGCCGCTGGGAGCACCTCGAGTTCGATGTCGCGGGCGAGCAGGTTGTACAGCGACTGCTCGGTCACCAGGCCGAGGCCGTGGCGGGCGCGGGCCGCCTCGGAGCCCTGCGCGATGTGCCAGCCGGCGAAGTTCGAGCTGCCTACGTAGGTGATCTTCCCCTGCGTCACGAGGACGTCCATCGCCTGCCAGATCTCGTCCCAACCGGTGTCCCTGTCGACGTGGTGCATCTGGTAGAGGTCGATGTGGTCGGTGCCGAGCCTCCGCAGCGAGTCCTCGACCGCGCGGCGGATGTTGAAGGCCGACAGGCCGCGGTCGTTGATGCGCTCGCTCATCTTGCCGAACACCTTGGTGGCGAGCACGATCTCGTCGCGGTGGCCGGACTTCGCCAGCCAGCGACCCACGATCTCCTCGGTCCAGCCGCGGTGCTCGGCGCCGCCGTAGACGTTGGCGGTGTCGAAGAAGTTGATGCCCTCGTCGAAGGCCCGGTCCATGATGGCGAAGGCGTCCGCCTCGTCGGTGTGCGGGCCGAAGTTCATGGTTCCCAGCACCAGGCGGGAGACGCGGGCTCCGCTGCGCCCCAGCTGTGCGTACTGCATGGCCCCACGCTACCGCGGGGCCGCCCCCGGCCGGTCAGGCGACGGGCGAGGAGTCCCCGTAGAACCGGCCGAGGAACTCGTCGCGGTAGGCGTGGAACTCGCCGGCCTTCAGCGCCTCCCGGATGTTGTCGACCAGGCGGACCGTGAAGCGCTCGTTGTGGATCGTCGCCAGCGTCGAGGCCAGCATCTCCTTGGCCTTGAAGAGGTGGTGCAGGTAGGCCCGCGTGTAGTGCGCGCAGGTGTAGCAGTCGCAGCCCTCCTCCAGCGGGATGAACGAGCGGCGGTGCCTGGCGGTGTTGACGTTGTAGCGCCCGTCGGCCGTGTAAATGGCCGCGTTGCGCGCGACGCGCGACGGGTTGACGCAGTCGAACGTGTCGGCGCCCATCTCGACGGCCGCGAAGAAGTCGTCCGGCTCAGAGATGCCGAGCAGGTGGCGGGGCTTGTCCTCGGGCAGCTCGTCGACCATCCAGCCGATGATCTCCCCGAGGTTCTCCTTCTCCAGCGCCCCGCCCAGCCCGAAGCCGTCGAAGCTCGCCCCGTCGATCTCAAGGGCGGCGAGCCCGGCGGCCGCCCGGCGGCGCAGGTCCTCGTACTGGGCGCCCTGGATGACGCCGAACAGCGCCTGGTACGGCTTGTCGGCGCGCTCCCGGGTCAGCTTCGCGTGCTCCGCGAGGCAGCGCACGGCCCACCGGTGGGTCCGCTCGACGGAGTCCTCCTGGTAGGCGCGGGTGTTCATGAGCGTGGTCAGCTCGTCGAACGCGAACATGATGTCGGCGCCGAGCTCGTGCTGGATCCGCATCGAGACCTCGGGCGTGAACCGGTGCTTCGTACCGTCGAGGTGCGAGACGAACGTGACGCCGTCCTCGTCGACGTGCGCGCGGCGGGTCTTGCCCTCGGCGATGACGTCGTCGTTCGCGAGCCCCTTGGTGTCCATCGCGAGCACCTTGCGGAACCCGGCGCCGAGGCTCATCACCTGGAAGCCGCCGGAGTCGGTGAAGGTGGGGCCGGGCCAGTTCATGAACCGTCCGAGGCCGCCGGCCTCGTCGATGAGGTCGGAGCCGGGCCTCAGATACAGGTGGTAGGCGTTGGCGAGCACGGCCTGGGCGCCGAGCTCGGCGACGCTCTCCGGCAGCACGGCCTTGACTGTCGCCTTGGTGCCGACGACCACGAAGGCTGGCGTCTCGATGTCGCCGTGCGGCGTGTGGATCACACCGGCGCGGCCGGGCGCGCCGTCGAGCCGGTGCGCGACGTCGAAGGAGAAGCCGCTCATCGGCGGGCCAGGACGTCGAGCTGGCCGAGCGCGACGGCCGCGGCGGTGGAGGTGCGCAGGACGCCGTCGCTGATCAGCACCGGCATGGCCCCGGCGGCGACGAAGCGGTCGAGCTCGTCGGCCGAGATGCCGCCCTCGGGGCCGACGATGACCAGCCCGGCCCCCCGGTCGGGCAGCACGACGTCGGCGATGTGCAGCTCCGCGTCCTCGTGCAGCACGAGCGCGACGTCCACGGAGCCGATGGCGGCCACGACGTCTGCCGTCGAGGCGGCCTCGACGACGGGGACGACCATGCGACGCGCCTGCTTGGCCGACTCCCGGGCCGTGGCCTGCCACCTGGCGAGCGACTTGTCACCCCTGTCCCCGGACCAGCGCACAATGGAGCGCGACGCCTGCCAGGCGAGGATGCGGCAGGCCCCGAGCTCGGTGGCCATCTGGACGGCGAGGTCGGACCGGTCGCCCTTGGCGAGCGCCTGCACGACCGTCCAGTTAAAGGCCCGGTCGCCGGCGTGCTCGAGGGCCGTGACCTCGACGACGAACTCCCGCTTGTCGACGGCCACCACCGTGCCGGTCAGGCCGAGTCCCGCGCCGTTGCTGAGCAGGACCGACTCGCCGGGGGCGATGCGCTTCACGATGCCGTGGTGCGCCTCCTCCCCTACGACGGCGATCCTCGAGCCGACGGCGACGGACTCGTCGAAGTCGGCCAGGAACAGCGGGAAGGTCACGAGGTGAACCACTCGGAGAGCTTGCCGAGCACGCCCTTGCCGTGCTTCGCGGTCTCCGCCTCCGGGTGGTCCTCGCGGCGCGACTCGGCGAGCTGGCGCAGCAGGTCCCGCTGGTGATCGTCCAGCTTCGTCGGGGTCTGCACGAGCACGGTGACGCCGAGCTCGCCGCGGCCGCCGCCGCGCAGCTTCGGCACGCCGCGGTCCTTCAGCGCGATGCGGGTGCCGGACTGCGTGCCGGCCGGGATGTCGACGGCGACGCTGCGGTCGGCCGGGTCGGAGCCCTCCCACTCGGCCTCGAGCGTCGTGACGTCGACGGTGGTGCCGAGCGCCGCGGCCGTCATGGGCAGCTTCACGACCATCTCGAGGTTGTCGCCGTCGCGGCGGAACGTCTCGTGGTCGGCGACGGACAGCTCGACGTAGAGGTCGCCGGCGGGGCCGCCGCCGGGGCCGACCTCGCCCTGCGCCTCCAGGTGGATGCGGATGCCGGTGCTGACGCCCGCGGGGATCTTGACCTGCAGCGTCCGGGTGGTGCGGACGCGGCCCTCGCCGGAGCACTCCGAGCAGGGCTGCGGGATGATCGTCCCGTAGCCGCGGCACGTCGGGCAGGCCTGCGTGGTGCGGATGTCGCCGAGGAAGCTGCGCTGGATCGCGGTGACCTCGCCGGCGCCGTCACACGTCGAGCACGTGACGGGCTCGGAGCCGGGCTCGCCGCCCTTGCCGGAGCACTTCGGGCACACGACAGCGGTGGCGACCTTGACGGGCTTGGTCACCCCGAAGACGGCCTCGTGCAGCTGCAGGGTGACGCGCACCAGCGCGTCCTGGCCCTGGCGCACGCGCGAGCGCGGGCCGCGGCCGCCGGCCTGGCCGAACATCGCGTCGACGAGGTTGGTGAAATCGAAGCCCCCGGAGAATCCGCCGCCGAAGCCGCTGAAGCCCGCGGAACCGGCGCCGGACATCGGGTCTCCGCCGCGGTCGAACACGGCGCGCTTGTTCGAGTCGCTCAGCACCTCGTAGGCCTCGCTGAGCTCCTTGAACTTCTCGGCCGCGTCGGCGTCGTCGGGCGCGACGTCGGGGTGCACCCTCATGGCGCGGCGACGGTACGCCTTCTTGATGGCCTCAGGGGTTGCGTCGCGCTCGACGCCGAGGATGTCGTAGTAGTCCTTGGTCATGTCTCTTCTCGGTTGGGACGTCAGCCTTCGGTGAGGATTCGGCTCACGTAGCGTGCCACGGCGCGGACCGCGGCGATGGTGGAGGGATAGTCCATGCGGGTGGGTCCGACGACCCCCAGCGAGGCGCCGTACTGGGCGCCGTAGCCAGCGGCCACCAGGCTGGTCGCGTGGAAGCCCTGCGCCCGGTTCTCCTGGCCGATGCGCACGGTGACGTCGTCGCCCGCGGCCTCGCCCAGGAGCCGGAGCAGCACGACCTGCTCCTCGAGCGCCTCCAGCAGCGGCCGCATGTTGGCCTCGAACGCGGTGCCAGCGAGGTTCGGGACGCCCGCGACGAGAACCTGCGAGGCGGGCTGCGTCGCGATGGCCTCGAGGACCGCGGCCACGACCGGGCCGGCCAGCGCCCGGTCCTCCGGGGCGATGGTCTCCAGGAACCCGGCGAGCACGCTGGCGGCGTCGGCCGCCGTCTGACCGATGATCGCCGAGGCGATCCGGCCCCGCAGCGCCTGCAGGCGCGGCTCGTCGAGCACCGGGGCCTCGAGGGTCGTCTGGTCGACGCGCCCGTTGGACTGCACGACGATGACCAGGAGCCGCTCGGGGCTCAGCGTCACGAGGTCGAGGTGCCGGATGACGTCGCGCTGCGCGATGGGGTACTGCACGATGGCGACCTGGCGGGTCAGCTGGGCGAGCAGCCTGACCGTGCGGCTGACGAGGTCGTCGACGTCGGCCGTCCCGCCGAGGAAGGTCGTGATGGCCGTGCGCTCCGCGGTCGACAGCGGCTTGACCTTCGACAGCTTGTCGACGAACAGCCGGTAGCCCTTGTCCGTGGGGATGCGTCCGGCGCTGGTGTGGGGCTGCATGATGTAGCCCTCCTCCTCCAGCGCGGCCATATCGTTGCGCACGGTGGCGGCGGACACGTCGAGCTGGTGGCGCTCGACAAGGGCCTTGGAGCCGACGGGCTCGCGGCTGGCCACGTAGTCGGTAACGATGGCCTTGAGGACCTCGAGTTTGCGGTCGTCCAGCATGTCACCTCCCGTGGATTCCTGGCACTCTCGGATGCCGAGTGCCAGTGTAGCGCCGAATTATGATGTGACCCATGTCGATGACTTGGGCCCCCGTGACGAACCGCGTACTCGTGACCCGCCTCGAGCCCCACCGGGTGAACTCGACGCTGGTGATCGGCGAGGACGCCGCCCTGCTCGTCGACGCCGGGAACACGCCCGCGCAAGGGGCGGAGCTGCTCGCCTCAGCCGAGGAGCGAGCGGGTGTGCCCGTGACGCACGTGATCCTCACGCACGCACACGAGGACCACTACGGCGGCCTGAAGGGCATGGGAGAGGTCGAGTCGCTGGCCCACGAGAACCTGACGGCGGTGCCGGTGACCCGCACCTTCTCGATGGCCGTCTCGCTGGACCTGGGCAACCAGCGGGTCGAGGCGCTCCACTTCGGCGAGGCCCACACCCGCAGCGACGTCGTGGTGTTCGTTCCTGGCGAAAACGTGGTGATCGCCGGGGACCTGCTCGAGGAGGGCGCGGACATCCAGGTGGACGAGACCAGCAACCTCAGCAACTGGCCGACGTTCCTCGACGGAGTGCTGGGCGCCACCAACGCGACCACGCGGTTCGTCCCAGGCCACGGCGACGTGGTCGACCGTGACTTCGCGTTCATCGCCCGCGCCGAGATCTCGATGCTCTACGGGCAGACGGAGATGCTGATCCAGCAGGGCACCGCGCTGGAGGACGCGGCGGCCGCGACCGAGTGGCCGTTCTCTGCCGAGACGCTCGCCGTCGCACTGCCGAAGGCCTACGCGGAGCTGGCCGCCAAGGGCATCACGCCGAGGAAGCAGCTGCCGATCTTCGGCCTCTGACACCTCCGGACACGAGGAGAGGGCGGCGCCTCCCCCCATGGGAGGCGCCGCCCTCTGGTGTCAGGTCAGCGCAGGCCGTCGGTGAACTTGCGCACCGCGGCGGTGTAGCGCAGCTCGGCGGCGAACCCACGGGTGGTGGTGTTCTCGTCGATCAGCGCCAGTTCGATGTCGGCCATGTCGGAGAAGTCCTCGAAGTGCTCGAGGCCCGCGGCGGTCGACATCACGGTGTGGTGCGCGGCGCCGGCGGTGATCCAGCACTCGGCGGACGTCGACAGGTTCGGGCGGGGCTCCCAGACGGCGCGCGCGACCGGCAGGTTCGGCAGCGGCTGGTCGGGCTCGACGACGTCGACCACGTTGGCGGTCAGGCGGAAGCGGTCGCGCAGGTCGGACATGGCCACGACGATGGCCTCGCCCGGGTCCGTGTTGAAGACCAGGCGAACCGGGTCCTCGCGGTCGCCGATGCCGAGCGGATGGATCTCCAGCGTCGGCTTCGAGGTGGTCAGCGACGGGCAGACCTCGAGCATGTGTGCGCCGAGGATCTTCTGCTTGCCGGGGGTCAGCTCGTAGGTGTAGTCCTCCATCAGCGAGGCGCCGCCGGGCAGGCCGTAGCCCATCACCTTGGCCAGCCGCACGAGGATAGCGGTCTTCCAGTCGCCCTCGGCGCCGAAGCCGTAGCCGTCGGCCATCAGGCGCTGCACTGCCAGGCCGGGGAGCTGCCTCAGGCCGCCGAGGTCCTCGAAGGTATCGGTGAAGCCCTTGGCTCCCACCGACTCGAGGAAGCCGCGCATCGCGATCTCCTGGCGCGCACCGTAGCGCAGCGACTCGTGACGGTCCCCGCCCTTGCGGAGCTCGGGGGCCACGTCGTAGAGGTCCTCATAGGTGGCGACCAGCGCATCGACGTCCGCGTCGGAGACGGCCTCGACGGCGGCGACGACCTCGTTGACGCCCCACGTGTTGATGGAGACGCCGAGCTTGTGCTCCGCCTCGGTCTTGTCGCCCTCGGTGACGGCGACGTTGCGCATGTTGTCGCCGAAGCGGGCGAGCTTCATGGTGCGCAGCTCGGCCCAGCCGGTGGCGGCGCGCGCCCAGACGGCGACCTTGTGCTGCACGTCGGCGTGGCTGGCGTGCCCGACGACGATCTTGCGCTGCTTGCCCAGCCGGCTGACGATGTAGCCGAACTCGCGGTCGCCGTGGGCGGCCTGGTTCAGGTTCATGAAGTCCATGTCGATGGTGTCCCACGGCAGGGCCTCGTTGGCCTGCGTGTGGAGGTGCAGCATGGGCTTGGCCAGGGCGTCGAGGCCCAGGATCCACATCTTGGCGGGGCTGAACGTGTGCATCCAGCAGATGACGCCCACGACGGACTCGTCGGCGTTGGCCTCGACCATGGCGCGCTGGATCGCGACGCGGTCCTTGAGGGTCGGGCGCCACTCGATCTCGAAGGGGATCTCGTCGGAGGCGTTGAGGTCGGCGACGACCTGCCTGGCCTGCTCCTCCACCTGCTGGAGGACCTCGGGGCCGTAGAGGTCCTGCGAGCCGGTGAAGAACCAGACCTTCCGGCCTGCGTACGGGTTTTCCATGGTCTCTCCTACTTCTGTCCGTAGACGTTCTGGTAGCGGTCGAAGAGCGAGTCGATCTTTGACTGCTCGATGGGGATGAGTTCGCCGAGCTGGCGCGAGATGTGCACGGTGCGGGCGACCTCCTCGACCATGACGGCCGCCTTGACGGCGTCGCGGCCGTCGGTGCCGATGGTGAAGGGGCCGTGGTTCTGCATGAGGACAGCGCGGCTGCGGGAGTCCTTCAGGGTCTCGACGATGCCGCGACCGATCGAGTCGTCGCCGATCAGGGCGAAGGGGCCGATCGGGATGGGGCCGCCGAACTCGTCGGCCATCATCGTCAGGACGCAGGGCACCTCCTCGCCGCGGGCCGCCCAGGCGGTGGCGTAGGTGGAGTGCGTGTGCACGACGCCGCCGACGCGGTCCAAGTGCTCGTAGACGTAGGCGTGCGCGGCGGTGTCGCTGGACGGCCGCAGCCTGTCGGGCGTGCCGTCGTCGATCTTCTTCCCGTCGAGCGTGCACACGACCATCGCCTCGGGCGAGAGCTGGTCGTAGGACACTCCGGAGGGCTTGATGACGAACAGGTCCTGCCCGATGCGGTCCGCGCAACGGATGCGCTGCGAGACGTTACCTGCGGTCCAGACGACGAGTTCCCAGCGGGGCAGTTCGGCGTGCAGGTCGGCGACGATGGTGCGCGTCGCCGCGACCTCCTCCTGCACATCGGCCGGCAGGTCGGCAAGGCGGATGGTCATACATCTCCTCCGGGGTTTGAGGCGCCAGTGGCGGCATCGGCCTGACTGCACGGCACCGCCATGTGACCGTTCACACAACATGCTACCCGGCCGCGATTCCGGGGTCAACGGAGGGGGACCTACCCGGCTGCGGGAATCCCCGCCGACGCTCGGGGCACGTACAGCGCGGGCAGCGTGCGGGAACCGGGTTCGCCCCCCTCGACCACCTCGAACAGCAGCTCGGCCGCCGCCGAGCCGACCTCAGCGAATGGCTGGCGCACGGAGGCCAGCGGCACCCGCAGGTAGGGCGCGATGTCGAGGTCGTCGTAGCCGACGAGGGCCACCCGACCGGGCACGTCGAGACCCAGCTCCTGCAGCCGGCGCAGCGCCCCGACGGCGACCTGGTCGTTGGACGCGAAGATGGCGTCGACCGAGTCGTCGGCCTCAAGGATCCGGTCCACGCCGAGGTAGCCGCCGCGCACGCCCCACCCGGCCTCGACGAGGGGGCCACAGGCGGCGCCGGCGGCGGCCTTCCACCCCTCGATGCGGGTGCGCGCCTCCAGCCATTCGACGGGGCCGCTCAGGTGCGCGATGCGGCGCCTGCCGGCCGCCCGCAGGGCGCTGGTGGCCTGGTGGGCGCCGGAGAAGTGGTCGCTGTGCGCGCGGGCGATGCCGGGCGGAACCTGTCCTTCGGCGATGACGCACGTGGGGAGCTCCGCGGCGAAGGTGCGGGCCAGCTCGAGCATGGCGCTCGTCCAGGCGATGATCACGACCCCGTCGACGCCGAGGCCGAGGAGGTGCTCGCGCGCCTCCGCGAGCGACTCGTCGGAGTCGTCGCGCACCGTGACCGTCGCGGTGGCGTAGCCGCGGGCCCTGGCGCCCTCGTCGATCGCCAGCGTCATCTGGTGCGGGCCGTAGAGCTCGCCGTGGTAGGCGACGACCCCGATGGTCATGGAGTCGCGCGTCACCAGGGAGCGCGCGGCCTTGCTCGGCCGGTAGCCGAGTTCGGCGATGGCCTCGTTGACGCGCTGCGCGGTGGCGGGGCGGACCCGCTGCGGCTCGTTGATGACCCTCGAAACCGTCTGGTAAGAGACGCCGGCCAGGGCCGCGACGTCGCGGATGGAGGGGCGGGGTTGTGCCTTGCGCGCCATCACGCCACCGGCCAGTACTGCTGCGCTGCCATCCAGCTCACGGTGTCTCCTGCGATGATGAGGCCCTTCCCTCTCGAGGTGGGCGTGTAGGCCAGCCCTTCGACCGTGCGGCTGACTCCCCCGTGTTCGGTGATCATGAGCGATCCGGCGAGGTGGTCCCACGGGTGCATGGACGTGTAGGCCATGAAGTCGATGTCGCCGTGGAGCACGGCCGGGTAGTCGAACGCGCAGCAGAAGTGGCTTAGCACAGCGGGGCTGAGGTGGCCGTCTGCGTCGTAGCCGACGAGCCTCTTCTTCGATGACGCCCCCAGCGGCGCCCTGTCGTGCTGCGCCCGGGTGACCGCCCCGTCGTTGAGCCTGACCCCCGAGCCACGCTCGACGACGTAGGCTCGGCCGGTCATCGGCTGCCAGATCCAGCCGCGGGTCGTGATGCCCCCACGGGTCTCCGCGACCATGACCCCGTGCTCGTCGCGGCCGCGCACGAAGTTCCTGGTCCCGTCGATCGGGTCGATGACGAAGGCGTGGTCGGCGCCGGCCAGAGCGCTCAGCAGCCCGGGGTCGGAGAAGACGGCCTCCTCGCCCACGATGACGGCCGAGGGGAACGCGTCTGCCAGGCGCGCGCCGATGCGCTGCTCCGCCTCACGGTCGGCGATCGTCACGAGGTCGCCGGGGCGCTTCTCGACGATCTCATCGGCCGCGAGCTGGTGGAACCGCGGCGTGATCACCTCCGCGGCGGTCTCCTTGAGCAGCCCCAGGATGGCTTCGGTGTCCATACCCACGCACTTTAGCGGTCCTGTCCCGCGGCTGTGAGAACGGTCACGTCACTCGAGGTGGTCCTGAGTCACGAAGTCGATGAGCCTCTCGACCCGCGTGTTGAGCTGCGGCTCGAGGTCTCGCCAGCTGCCGACGCGCGCCAGGATGGCCTGCCAGCCGCGGGCGATGTCCGCCTGGTCGGCGTGCGGCAGCCCGAGGGCCGCGAGCGTGCCGAGCTTGAAGTCGACGTCGCGCGGGACCTCGGGCCAGGCCTTGCGGCCGATGCGCTGCGGCCGGACGGCCTGCCAGATGTCGATGAACTCGTGCCCCTCGATCAGCACGGTGTCGCGGTGGCCGGCCTGATACACCTGCTTCGCGATCCGCGACTCCTTGGAGCCGGGGACGAGGTGGTCCACCAGCACGCCGAGCCTGCGCCCGGGCTCTGGCGCGAACTCCGCGACGATGGCGGGGAGATCGTCGATGCCGCCCAGGAACTCGACGACAACGCCGACGTGGCGCAGGTCGTCGCCCCAGACCTTCTCGATGAGCTCCGCGTCATGGCGTCCCTCGACGTAGATCCGGCTGGGGAGGGCGACCCTCGCCTTCTGCGGCTCGGCAGAGGCGCGGGACCCGGAGGCGGTGTAGGCCGGCTTCTTCGCCGACTCTCGCAGCGGGGCCCGGAGGGCGACGGGCTGGCCCTCGAGCAGGAAGCCAGGTCCGAAGGGCGCGCCACGACGCTTCCCCCGACGGTCCTCCAGCAGGACGATGCCGTTCTCCCAGCCGACGACCGCCCCGCAGAAGTCGTCGAACTCGACCACCAGGTCGAGTTCGACGGCCACGTCGCGGGACTGCCTGAGGTGGGACTTCTGCCAGCCTGCGCTCAGCACGTCCTTCGCGTATCGATCCACGGTCAAGGACCGTATCAGCGAAGCTCCAGCCTCCGGTCGTACGACACCTTCCCCCACCAGATCGCCGCGATCGCCAGCACGAAACCCACCACGATGGCCATGACCGGCAGGCCGCCCTCGCTGTACTCGGAGAACAGCTGCATCGGGTTGGTGAACACGTGCACGTCGGACGGGTCGGTGATGTCGAGGTACGGCGGGATGAAGATGGCGACGACCGCAACCAGCTGCGCCGCCACGTAGTAGCCGAACCAGGTGAGCACGACGCCGCCGAGACCCAGCCGGTTGATCCAGGACTCGCTGCCGACCGTGACCGCGAACCAGTACTGGGCGAGGCTGCTGAGCGGGTACAGCAGCACGAGCACCACGATGGAGGCCTGCAGCCAGAACGGCAGTCCGCCGAACGCGCCGCCCACCTCACCGATGCTGGCCCACGCCTCGGCGAACGTCATCTCACCGGAGACGCCGAGCAGCGCGGCGATGGCGAACGCGGCGAGAGGCACGGCCACCAGGAGGCTCAGAAGGGTGACCAGGTAGGCGTAGGCGAGCTTCACCCCGTAGATCGTCGACCCCTTCACGGGCAGCGCCGCGGTCAGGTATCCGGTCTTCGCGTACGTCGAGCGGTAGAAGTCGATGCCGAGGCCGAGCGTGACGGCGAACGGCAGGACGCCCGCGACCAGGATTCCGAGGACACCGGTCAGCGCGCCGACGGGGCCGGGGAACCACAGCGCGCCGAGTGCCCCGAGCGCCGAGACGACGGCGCCGCCGCCGAGCACGACGAGGGCGAGCTTCCAGGTGCGAAGGAACTCGTGCTTGAAGAGCATCTTGATCATCGGTAGACCTCCCTGAACAGTTCATCGACGGACTTGTGGTGGACCTCGCGGAGATGGTCGACGCTGTCGGCCATCAGGACCTGGCCGTAGCGCATCATCGCGACACCGTCGAGGACGGGCTCGAGGTCGTGGATCAGGTGGGTCGAGATCAGGACGAGGGCCTCTGGGTTGAGGTCGCGCACGATGGCCGAGAGGATCACCTCGCGGGCCGCCGGGTCGACGCCGGAGATGGGCTCGTCGAGCAGGAACACCTTCGCCTCGCGGCTCATCGCCAGCGAGAGCTGCACCTTCTCGCGCATCCCCTTGCTCAGGGTGTTGAGCTTCCGGCCCGCGTCGAGGCCGAAGATGCCGAGCAGGTCCCGGCACTTGGGCTCGTTGAAGTCGAAGAAGAAGTCGCGGAAGTACGCGACGGCCTCCTCGATGGTCACGCCGCCCGCCAGGAAGCTGGCGTCGGGGAGAAACGAGACCATGGCCTTCGTCTCGGGTCCGGGTCGCTGCCCGTGGATCATGACCTCGCCGTCGTACTGCGTCAGAGCGCCGGCCAGGATCTTGAGCAGCGTGGTCTTCCCGCAACCGTTCTCGCCGAGCAGCCCGACGATCTGACCGGGTGGCAGCGAGAGGCTGAGCCCGTTCAGGGCCGGGAGGCTGCCGTACTTCTTGGTGCAGCCGGTGATGTCGATGGCGTTCACCTGGCGTCTCCTTCCTGGGTAGCGCCAGGCCACTCCTGGCTGAGCAGTTCGCGCGCGGCGGCCAGGCCCATGCCCAGCCCGTCGGCCCTGCGCGCGTAGTCGATGGCGGCCTCGGCGGCGAGCCCGCGACGGGCCGCGTCGATGGCCGCCAGGTCGTCGGTCACGAACCGGCCTGCCGTACGCTCGGTGCGGGTGAGCCCGCTGCGCTCGAGCTCAGCCAGGGCGCGCTGCACGGTGTTGGGGTTGACCTTCAGGTCGACCGCCAACTCGCGCACCGCTGGGATCTTCTCGCCGGGCAGCCAGCTGCCGGTCACGACGCGACGCGTGAACTCGCCCGTGAGCTGGAGCCAGATCGGGACGCTGGGGTCGAACTCCACGGAACACCTCCTCGCTGTGCCTTCTGTATCTCTGTATTAGGTAGTTAATACAGTAGCACAGACTCGCCCACCCCATCCCAGAAATCGGGCAGTGGTCGATTCTCCCCGGTCCGGACACGACTTTCGCTCATTGCCTCCTCGCCCGCCTCTCGGGCCCGGGACGCGAAAATCGATCAGTGCCCGGTTGTCCCTGGATGACCGGGGAGAACCGGGCACTGACCGATTTTCGGAGGGGCCCGACCGGGGTGGTCAGTCGACCAGCTCGCCTGCCTCGATGACGCGGCCGAACCATCGGGCGGACCACTTGGGCGTGCGACGTTGCGTCTCGTAGTCCACGCGGACGATCCCGAACCGACGCGAGTATCCGAAGGCCCACTCGAAGTTGTCCATCAGCGACCAGGCGAAATAGCCGCGCACGTCGGCGCCCCGCTCGATGGCGTCTGCGACGCCTGCGAGGTGCTGGCGGTAGTACGCGCCGCGGTCGGAAGAGTCGTCCACGAAACCGTCGGCGTCAGGCTGGTCGTCGTAGGCGGCACCGTTCTCCGTGACATACAGCGGGATACCGACCTCGCCGGTCCACCCCTCGTGGAGGTCCACGAGCAGCCGCCCGATGTCGGGGCCGTGCACCTCCCAACCCATCGCCGTCTTCGGCAGACCACGGTCGACGACCTGCACCCGCTCGCTACCCACCCAGGGGCTGCGCCGCGGCCGGCCGCCGGGCCCGGTGTAGGTGAGCCCGTCGTCAGGGTGCGAACCACCCCAGGGGCCCCCGTCGGCCGGCGGTGCGACGGCGACGGCGTTGTAGAAGTTCACGCCGAGGAAGTCGAGCCGCTCGCCGATGATCTCGAGGTCGCCCTCCTGGATGTTCTCCCCCAGGCCGGCCTCGGCCATATCGTCGAGCACGTCGTCTGGATAGCAACCCTTGAAGAGCGGGTCGAGGAACACCCGCGCGGTCGCGCCGTCGATGCGGCGGGCGGCCTCAAGACAACCGTCGTCGTCGGGGTCGGCGGGGATCGGGGCCGAGAAGTTGAGCGTGATGCCGAGGTTCAGCTCCCAGCCCATCTCGTCGGCGACGGCTCGCAGCCGCTGGCAGGCGAGGCCGTGCGCGAGCAGGATCACGTGCACGGCCGCAGCCGCCTCGCGCGGGTCCGTGTGCCCCGGCGCGTGCTCACCGCCGGCATAGGACAGGAAGGTCGAGCACCACGGCTCGTTCAGAGTTGTCCAGTTCCTGACGCGCCCACCGAGGGCGCGGTACGTGGCCTCTGCGTAGTCGGCGAAGCGCTCGGCCGTGGCGCGATTCGTCCATCCGCCCTCCTCCTGCAGGGCCTGCGGGAGGTCCCAGTGATACAGCGTGAGCCACGGCTCGATCCGCGCGGCTAGCAGCTCGTCGACCAGCCTCGAATAGAAGTCCAGGCCCGCGGCGTTCGGCAGCGCGCCGTCTGGGCACACCCGCGCCCAGGAGGTCGAGAAACGGTAGGCCCTGAACCCGAGGTCCGCGAGCAGCGCGACGTCGTCGGGCATCCGGTGGTAGTGGTCGCAGGCCACGTCGCCGGTGTCGCCGTCGACGACGGCCCCCGGCGCGCGGCAGTATGCGTCCCAGATGGAGTCGGTGCGACCGTCCTCCTGAGCGGCGCCCTCGATCTGGAACGCCGCAGTGGCCGCGCCCCAGGTGAAGTCTGCGGGGAATCTCATGCTCGCCTCCTTGCGTGTGGGTCCCAGCCTAGAGCCATGGGAGCGCTCTCACCAGCGTGGGCACCAGTTGACCGCGACCGATCGCACCGAGGTCAGTCCAGAAGATCGCGCGTCACCCCGTCGGCAAGCAGCCGACCCGCGCGCGTGAGTCTCAGACGGTCACCGTCGACGACGGCAAGTCCGCGCGCGACCGGCTCGGCTACGCGGGCAAGCTCAGTGGCGGTCAGGACGTCGAGCGGCAGGCCGGAGTCGACGCGCAGTTCGAGGAGCACCCGCTCGACGCGGCGCTGCTCGTGGTCCAGCACCTCGCGGGCCAGCGCCGGAGAGTCTCCCGCGGCGAGGGCCGCCGCGTAGCTGCGGGGGTGCTTGCGGTTCCAGAACCGGACGCCGCCGATGTGCGAGTGGGCACCGGGCCCGATCCCCCACCAGTCCGCGCCCTGCCAGTAGGCGACGTTGTGCCGGCAGGCGCCCCCGGGGCGCGCCCAGTTCGACACCTCGTAGTTGGCCAGCCCGAGGGCGGTCAGCGCCTCGTCGGCCATCACGTACTTGTCGGCCAGGTCGTCGTCGTCGGGCATCCCGATCTCGCCACGGCGCACCTGCGCCGCCAGACGGGTGCCGTCCTCGACGATCAGCGAGTACGCGCTCACATGGTCGACCGGGGCCGACGATACCGCCTCGAGGCTGGCGGCCCAGTCGTCCCGGCTCTCCCCCGGCGTGCCGTAGATGAGGTCGAGGCTCACATGCTCGAAACCGGCCTCACTGGCCCAGCGTGCCGCATCCAGCCCTCGACGCGGCGTGTGGACTCGCTCGAGCACCTGCAGCACGTGCGGGACGACCGACTGCAGGCCCAGTGAGATGCGCGTGAAACCCCCACTTCTAAGATCATCGAAGTACTGCGGAGTAACCGTCTCCGGGTTGGCCTCGGTGGTGGTCTCCGCGTCGTGAGAGACCTCGAACAGCTCTCCGGCCCTCCGGAGCAGACCAGTCAGTGCCTCGGCCGGCAGCATGGTCGGGGTCCCGCCTCCGAAGAACACCGTGTCGATCCTGCGGGGCCCGAGGATCCGGCGGGCAAGGTCGAGTTCGCGCATGGCCGCTCCGAGGTAGGTGTCGGGCGACAGGTCGCCCAGCTCGGCCGGCGTGTACGTGTTGAAGTCGCAGTAGCCGCAGCGTACCCGGCAGAAGGGCACATGGATGTACAGCGACAGCGGGCGCCTCGCATCGAGTGATGACGCGGGCAGCGCCCCGTCGCGGGGCGCCTCGTCACCGTCGGGCAGTTGGGCCATCGGGTGGCTCAGCTTCCCTTCTTGACCTCGGAGGTCGACAGGGCCGCGACGAAGGCCTCCTGGGGCACCTCGACCCGGCCGACCATCTTCATCCGCTTCTTGCCCTCCTTCTGCTTCTCCAGCAGCTTGCGCTTACGCGAGATGTCGCCGCCGTAGCACTTGGCGAGCACGTCCTTGCGGATGGCGCGGATGGTCTCGCGGGCGATGACGCGCGAGCCGATGGCGGCCTGGATGGGTACCTCGAACTGCTGACGCGGAATGAGCTCCTTGAGCTTCGATGCCATCTGCAGACCGTAGGAGTATGCCTTGTCTCGGTGGACGATCGCGGAGAAGGCGTCGACGGGGTCGCCGTGCAGCAGGATGTCGACCTTGACCAGGTCGGCCTCCTGCTCACCGTCGGGTTCGTAGTCGAGCGACGCGTAGCCCTTGGTCCGGGACTTCAGCGCGTCGAAGAAGTCGAACACGATCTCGGCGAGCGGGAGCGTGTAGCGGATCTCGACGCGGTCCTCGCTGAGGTAGTCGAGGCCCCGCTGGACGCCGCGGCGCGTCTGGCACAGTTCGAGGATGGTCCCGATGTACTCCGACGGCGCAAGGATCGTGCCCCGCACGACCGGCTCGTGCACCTCGGCGATCTTGCCCTCGGGGTACTCCGACGGGTTGGTGACGACGTGCTCGGTGCCGTCCTCCATCACGACGCGGTAGACGACGTTGGGGGCCGTGGAGATGAGGTCGAGATTGAACTCGCGCTCGAGGCGCTCACGGACGATCTCCATGTGCAGGAGACCGAGGAACCCGATGCGGAAGCCGAAGCCCAGCGCGCCGGAGGTCTCTGGCTCGTAGGTGAGCGCAGCGTCGTTGAGCTGGAGCTTCTCGAGGGCCTCGCGGAGCAGGCCGAAGTCGTCGCCGTCGATCGGATAGAGGCCGGCGTAGACCATCGGGTTGGGGTTCTTGTAGCCGCCGAGGTCGGTCTCGGCCGGCCGCGACTCGAGCGTGACGGTGTCGCCGACCCGCGACTGGCGGACGTCCTTGACGCCTGTGATGAGGTAGCCCACCTCGCCGACGCCGATCGCCTCGGCCTTGACGGGCTCCGGCGAGATGACGCCCACCTCGAGCAGTTCGTGGCTGCTCCTGGTCGACATCATGCGGATCCGCTCGCGGTGACCGAGCTCGCCGTCGACGACACGGACGTAGGTCACCACGCCGCGGTAGGTGTCGTAGACGGAGTCGAAGATCAGAGCCCTGGCCGGGGCCGCCGGGTCCCCCTGCGGGGCGGGGATCAGCTCGACCACGCGGTCGAGGAGCTCGGCGACGCCCGCGCCCGTCTTGCCACTGACCTTGAGGACATCGTCGGGATCGCAGCCGATGATGCCTGCGATCTCGGCCGCGTACTTCTCGGGGTTGGCGCTCGGCAGGTCGATCTTGTTCAGCACCGGGATGATCGTGAGGTCTGCGTCGATGGCGAGGTACAGGTTCGCGAGCGTCTGCGCCTCGATGCCTTGCGCGGCATCCACCAGCAGGATCGCACCCTCGCACGCCTGCAGGGAGCGGGAGACCTCGTAGGTGAAGTCGACGTGCCCGGGGGTGTCGATCATGTTGAGGACATAGGTCCGGTCGTCCTTGACCCACGGCATGCGCACGGCCTGCGACTTGATCGTGATGCCGCGCTCGCGCTCGATGTCCATCCGGTCGAGGTACTGCGCGCGCATCTGGCGTGCGTCGACGACCTCGGTCAGCTGCAGCATCCGGTCGGCAAGCGTGGACTTGCCGTGGTCGATGTGGGCGATGATGCAGAAGTTGCGGATGATCGCCGGATCGGTCTTGCCGGGGCGCGGTGCGGACATGCAGTTCCTCGTCAGTGGATGTGGGACAGGTAAGTCTCTCACGGAACGCGCCGCCCCCGGAATCTGGCCGGGTGGGACCCTACGTGAGGCCCCGATCCGCGGCCAGATGGCGACGCTGCGGGGCGGATTTGGCGGCTCTCGGCCGGACAAGGTAAGCTTGATCGTCGCGTGCAAACGCAACAGACCGAGTACACCAACTTACCGTGAAGAGGCTTGCCCAGTGGCGAACATCAAGTCCCAGAAGAAGCGCATCAAGACCAACGAGATCGCGCGCCAGCGTAACAAGGCCGTGAAGTCCAACCTGCGCACCAACGTCCGCGCCGTCCGTGAGGCTGTTGCCGCCGGTGACGCCACGAAGGCCGCCGAGCTGGCCGTTGCCGCTAACCGCAGCCTCGACAAGGCCGTGAGCAAGGGCGTCATCCACAAGAACCAGGCCGCGAACCGTAAGTCGGCCATCTCCACGGCAGTCGCCGCTCTCTGATCCTGCGCAGGCCGGGCCCCGGGCCCGGCAGCACGCTGATCTCTTGGCAAGAACAGCGCCTTGACCCTCGGTCGTCAAGGCGCTGTTTTGCGTGCCCTCGCACGTGTCAGCGGCTGCGCAGCTTGAGGATCGCCAGCACCATCTTCTCCAGGGCATAGTCGGCGTCCGTCGCCGCTCCCTTGACCGCCGCGTCGCCCTCGGCGACGATGCGGATGGCCTGAGCGACGTCGCCGGATCGCCAGTTGCGCGATGTGCGCTCCAGGTTCCTGATCTTCCACGGAGGCATGCCCAGCGCCCGCGCCAGCTCGCCCCCGGACACCCGTCGGCTCTGCGCGTCCAGCAGCCGGCCCATGCCGCGGAAGGATCCCGCCAACGCGCTGGTGATCAGCACCGGCGCCACGCCCGTCTCGAGGGCCCACCGCAGGTTCTCCATCGCGACCGCGCCGTTGCCGGCCAGCACCGCGTCGGCCACCTTGAACGACGACGCCTCGGCGCGACCCGCGAAGTAGCGGTGGATGAGCGCCTTATCGATCTCACCGGACTCGGCGTCGACGGCCAGCTGCTTGACCGCGGCCGCCAGCGCCCGCAGGTCACCCCCGACCGCCTGCTGCAGCTCCTGGTTCGCCTCGGCCCCGATGCGGACCTTCGCGCGCCTCGCCTCCGCCGTGATGAACTGGCCGAGCTCGCTGGGCTTCAGCGCGGCAACGATCTGGGTCGGCACCTTGGCCTTCTTCAGCTTGTCGACCACTCCCCTACCCTTGTTGCCGCCCGGGTGCACGAGGATCAGACACAGCTCGTCGGGGGGATTTCTCGCCACGTCGACCAGCTGCTCGACCACCTCGGGCGGGCAGGAGCCGAGGTCGTCGATCACCGCGACGATGTGGGTGGAGAACAGCGAGCCACCGATGACCTCGGACAGCATGTGGTCCTCGAGGTCGGTCGCCGTGATCTCGTTGACGTCGGCCCCGGGCTGCTCGCGCAGTGCGGCCGCCTTCGCGTCGGCCACGATGCGGCTGGCGAGCAGTGGCTCGGGTCCGGTGACGAGGAGGGCTGATCCGAAGGCGGGCATGGGGAGATTCTGCCAGCGCCCACCGACAGGAACGAACCCGGCGCCTCCCGGCACCCGTCACCCCGGGGCGCGTGCCGTGGCCCCTAGACTCGTGCAACACCAGCCAGTCTCAAGGGGAGAGCCCATGACCGCACCGCTCCGCTTCGGCATCCTCGGCGCCGCAGGCATCACGCCGTCCGCGCTGCTCGAACCCGCCGCCAGCAACCAGGACGTCGAGATCGTCGCGGTCGCCGCCCGCGACCGGGCGCGGGCCCAGGAGTTCGCGACGCGGCATGGCATCCCCACCGTGCACGACAGCTACGAGGCACTGCTCGCCGACGCGGGCATCGACGCGGTCTACATCCCGTTACCGAACTCGGAGCACGGCCGTTGGACCGTCGCCGCGGTCGACGCCGGCAGGCACGTCCTCGTGGAGAAGCCGTTCGCCTCCAACGCGGCCGAGGCCCGGGAGGTCGCGCGGAGGGTCGACGCGACCGACCGCGTCGTCATGGAGGCCATCCACTCCCGCTACCACGCGCTCGTCACCCGGGTGCTGACCCTCATCGCCGAGGGCGCGATCGGCGACCTCGTCGACGTGTCGGCCCACTTCGACATCCACATGCCGGACCGCACGAACATCCGCTACATCCAGGAACTCGCCGGCGGCGCGACCATGGACCTCGGGTGCTACAGCCTGTTCTTCGCCCGCGCCATCGCCGGTGCGGAACCCGAGGTTGTCTCGGCCGTCGCGCGGCCCTCGACCGACCCGAGGCTCGACGAGGCCCTGTCCGCGGAACTCCGCTTCCCCGACGGCGTGACGGGCACGATCTCCAGCTCCCTGCTGGAGGACGTCGAGCGCCAGAGCGCCACCGTCACCGGAACCCGCGGCACCATCCGGGTCGAGGGTTTCGTGAAGCCTCAGGACGCCAGCTCCATCGCCGTCACCGTCGACGGGGTCACCACCCGCCACGACGTGCCCGGCTCCCCCACCAGCTACGAGGAGCAGCTGGCCGCCTTCGTCGCCGCCGTGCGCGACGGGGCCCCGCTGCTGACGGGGACCGCCAACGCGGTCGCGCAGATGCGGGTCATCGACGCGATGTACGTGGCCGCCGGGCTCGAGCCCCGCGAGACCCGCTGACCCATGCCCCGCCTCTCCGACGACACGCGCCGCGACCGGCGCGACCAGATCGCGGCGGCGGCGCTGCGCTGTTTCGTGCGCGACGGGTTCGCCAGCACGTCGATGGCGGACATCATCGCGGAGTCCGGCCTGTCCGCCGGGTCTATCTACTCGCACTTCGACAGCAAGGCGGCCCTGCTGCGCCACGCCATCGCAGAGGTGCTCACCGCCCGGTTGGAGTCCCTGCAGGCCGGGCTGGACTCCCGAGACCGGCCGACACCTGCCCAGGTGCTCGACCAGCTGCTCCTCGAGCAGGACGAGCCGTTCGAGGCGACGGCCTCCCTGCTGCTGCAGGTCTGGTCGCAGGTCCCGTTCGAGCAGGAGCTCGCGCGGCTGGCCAGCGACGCGGTCACCGACCTCCTCGACGTCGTCGTCGGTGCGCTGGCCCCCTGGGGCCGGGAGCGTTTCGGATCCGACGCGGATGACCGGGCCAGGGACGCCGCGGGCGTCGTCCTGGCCGCGATGCACGGGTTCGTCGTGCGCATCGTGCTGCAGCCGGGGGCCGACCGCGAGGAGCTCCGCCGATCGGTCGTTAACGGACTCGCCGTCAGCGGGTGAGTGAGTCCTCCCAGACGTCGACCGGGGAGACGGGCGTGGCCGCCCCGAGCCGGAACCCGTCCCCTGCCCTGGCCGCCTGCTTGTGGGCGGTGGCGATCATCAACTTGATGCGGTTGAGCTGGTTGGTCTCGGAGGCACCGGGGTCGTAGTCGACGCTCACCACGTTGGCCCGAGGGTGCTGACGCCTCAGCTCGGCGAACATGCCGCGACCGACGACGTGGTTCGGCAGGCAGGCGAACGGCTGCGCGCAGATGATGTTGGGCGCACCGAGCTCGATCAGCTCGACCATCTCGGCGGTCAGCAGCCAGCCCTCGCCGGCCAGGGTGCCGAGCGAGATGATGCCGTCGGCCTTGCCCGCCAGCTCCTTCATCGTCGCCGGCACGTCGAACTTGCCACCCGTGGCGGCCAGCGCGCGCCGGACCGGGTCCTGGTAGCGCTCCACGAGCCACGTCGCCATCGCCTTGAGGTGTCGCGAGCTTCCTCCGACGCCGAGCGTCTCGTAGCGGTGCCTCGACGAGTACATCCCCATCAGGAAGAACGGCAGCATGCCAGGCAGCACAGCCTCGCACCCTTCATCCTCGACGACGTCGACCACGTGGTTGTTCGCGTCCGGGTGGAACTTCACCAGGATCTCACCGACGATGCCGACGCGTGGTCGCCGCGGGCCGTCCGTCAGCGGGAGCGCATCGAACTCGCCCACGATCAGCCGGACCAGCTTCGAGTAGCCGACGCTCCGTCCGAGCGTCGCGCTGCGGCCGGAGAACTGCAGCCACTCCTGGCAGATCAGGTCCCAGCGCCCGTAGAGCTCCTTCGCGCTGCCCTCCAGCGCCTCGTACGGGCGCACGCGCAGCAGCAGCGACTGCAGCAGGTCGCCGAGCACCAGCGCCTGCAGGAGCGGATGGATCATCGACGGGCTCAGCGTGAACCCCGGGCTCTCCTCGAGGCCCTGCACGCTGACGGCAAGCACGGGGATCTGCGGGTATCCCGCGTCCGCCAGAGCCTTGCGCAGCAGCCCGACATAGTTGGTGGCGCGGCACATGCCGCCGGTCTGCGTGATGATCACCGACGAGCGCTCAGGATCCGCCTCGCCGGAGCGGATCTTGTTCACAAGCTGCCCGACGACCATGATCGCCGGGAAGCAGGCGTCGTTGTTGACGAACTTCAGGCCGACCTCGACGTCCTCGGTGCTCGCATGCTCGAGCAGCTCGACGTTGATGCCCACCTTCCTCAGCACCGGCACGATGAGCCGGAAGTGGGTCGGGGCCATCTGCGGTGCATAGACGGTGTGCGTGCGGCGGGCCTCAAGGGTGAACAGCGGCGGGGTGCGGTCGATGTCGTGGGTCTCCACGGTCGCGGATCCGCGGCGCTCGGCGGCGGCCGCCTTCATGGACCGCAGCCGGATGGTGGCGGCGCCGAGGTTCGAGACCTCGTCGATCTTCAGCAGCGTGTACAGGTCGTCGGAGCGCTCGAGGATCTCCGCCACCTGGTCGGTGGTGATCGCGTCCACCCCGCAGCCGAACGAGTTGAGCTGCACCAGGTGCAGGTCCGGCCGGGTGGCGACGCGCGCGGCGGCCTCGTAGAGGCGGGTGTGGTAGGCCCACTGATCCAGCACCCGCAGCGGGCGCTCCAACTCGCTCGCGGTGGGGTCGAGGATGGAGTCCTCGGTGAGCACCCCCATCCCGAGGCCGTTGATGAGCGACGGGATGCCGTGGTTGACCTCAGGGTCCACGTGATAGGGGCGACCGGCGAGCACGATGCCCTTCAGGCCACGCTTCGCGAGGTACTCGAGCGCCCGGCGGCCCTCGGCGCGCACGTCGGCCTTGGCCGCCGCGTCCTCGGCGAAGCCCGCCTCGACCGCCGCGGTTGCCTCCTCCGGCGTCACGTTCCAGTCGGCGAAGACCTCCACGAGCCGGGTGGCCAGCTTGGCGGGGTCGTCGAGGCTCAGCATCGGGGCGAGATAGCGCACGCCCTGCTCCCGCAGCCGGGCCACGTTCTTGCCGAGCACCTGCGGGTAGAAGGCGACGACGGGGCAGTTGAAGTGGTTGTCCGCGCCGTCGACCTCCTTGGCCTCGATCGGCACGCAGGGCAGGAAGATTGTGTCGACACCCTTGTCCAGCAGCGATTCAACGTGTCCGTGCGCGAGCTTGGCGGGGTAGCAGATGTTCTCGGAGACGATGGAGTCCATGCCGCGCTCGAACAGCTCATGGTTGGACCGGCCCGAGATCATCACGCGGAAACCGAGCTTCGTGAGCACCGTGAACCACAAGGGGTAGTTCTCGTACATGTTCAGCACGCGGGGGATGCCGATGTCGCCACGCGTGGCCTTCTCCGCGGTGAGCCTGCGGTAGCCGAAGATGCGGCGGTACTTGTAGTCGTACAGGTTGGGCAGCTCGGACTTCGGCGGCACCTTCTCGGTGCTGGCGCCGCGCTCGCAGCGGTTGCCGGAGACGTGGCGGGTGCCGTCGGAGAACCGGGAGATGGTCAGCTGGCAGTGATTCTGGCACAGCCGGCAGACGTCCATGGAGGTGTCGACCCGCAGCGCGTCGAGTTCGTCGAGGTCGAGGGCCTGCGACCGTTCTCCCTGTCCCCAGTTCCGGCGGGCGGTCAGCGCAGCCCCGTAGGCGCCCATCAGTCCCGCGACGTCTGGCCGGACGACCTCGACCCCGGTGAGCAGCTCGAAGGCACGCAGCACGGCATCGTTGAGGAAGGTTCCGCCCTGCACCACGACGCGCTCCCCCAACTGGGACGCGTCCTTCAGCTTGATGACCTTGTAGAGGGCGTTGCGAATGACGGAGTAGGAGAGGCCTGCGGCGATGTCGGCGGGCGACGCGCCCTCGCGCTGGGCCTGCTTCACCGAGCTGTTCATGAAGACGGTGCACCGGGTGCCGAGGTCAACCGGTGCCGTGGAGGTCAGCGCCTGGGCGGCGAAGCTCTGGATGTCGGTGCCCAGCGTGGCGGCGAAGGTCTGCAGGAAGGACCCGCAGCCGGACGAGCATGCCTCGTTGACGGCGATGGAGTCGACCGCGCCGCGGCGGATCCGCAGGTACTTCATGTCCTGGCCGCCGATGTCGATCACCGAGGTGACGCCGGGCGCGAGGTGCTCGGCGGCCCGGTAGTGCGCCATGGTCTCGATCTCGCCGTCGTCGAGGCGGAGCGCGGCCCTGACGAGGCCCTCCCCGTAGCCGGTGACGCAGGCGCGGGCAAGGTAGGCGGTCTCGGGGAGCGCCTCCCAGACGGTGCGCAGGATGGCCGAGGCTACGGAGACCGGGTCGTTGCTGCCCTGGTAGTGCGTGAAGAGGAGTTCGCCGTCGGCGGTGGTCACGACGGCCTTGACCGTCGTGGAGCCGGCGTCGATGCCGAGGAAGACCGGCCCGCTCGCCTCGGACAGCTCCCGGCGCGGGACGGTGGCGCGGGCGTGGCGTGTCAGGAACTCCTCGCGCTCCTGGTCGTCGAGGAACAGAGGCCGCAGCCTCGTGGTCGCCAGGGGGATCAGGGTGCGCTGACGCAGCCCGTCCGCAAGGTCGGTGAGACGGTGGCGCGGTGTCTCGGTCTGCTGACCCGCCACCAGTGCGGCCCCCATGGCGACGTAGAGATGGGCGTCCGCCGGGGTGGTGAACGACGTGACGTGATCGCCGAGCGCGCGCTCATAGGCCGCGCGGAGCTGGGGCAGGAAGTGCAGTGGCCCGCCGAGGAACACGAGGTTGCCGCGGATGGGGTTGCCGCAGGCCAGGCCGGCGATGGTCTGGGTCGCGACGGCCTGGAAGACCGAGGCCGCCAGGTCCGTGTGCGGGGCGCCCTGGTTCAGCAGCGGCTGCAGGTCGGACTTGGCGAACACCCCGCACCGCGAAGCGATCGGGTAGAGGTTCTGGTACCGGGACGCGAGCTCGTCGAGGCCGCCGGCGTCGGTGTGCAGCAGCGTCGCCATCTGGTCGATGAAGGCGCCGGTACCACCGGCGCAGGTGCCGTTCATGCGCTGCTCGACGACGGGATGGAGGTAGGTGATCTTCGCGTCCTCGCCGCCGAGCTCGATCACGACATCCGCGGTCGGGTTGAACCTCTCGATGGCCTCGGTCGAGGCGATGACCTCCTGGACGAAGCCGACGCCCATCAGGTCGGCGACGCCGAGACCCGCAGATCCGGTGACGTGGCAGCGGAACTCCCGCCCCGGCAGGGCCTCGTCGATGTCGTGGAGGAGGTCGCGCAGCGCGCCACGGGCGTCGGCGTTGTGGCGCCGGTAGGCGCTGAACACGAGACGCTCTCCGTCCATGACAGCGGCCTTGACCGTCGTGGACCCGATATCGAGACCAAGGTCGCTCATACACCCCTCCAAGCAAAACACTCGTTCTGTTTAGTGCAATACTACTACGAAGCGTAGTGAATCAGACCGGCGGACTACCCCCGGGGGGAGCGCGCGGCCCGCACGACGAGTCGAGCCTCATCCAGGGCGACAGCGACGGAGCCCTGCTCGTCGGTGCGCGCGACCGTCATGCCGAGCCGGATGCTGAGCTCGAGGGCCGCCTCGGCCGGGTGGCCGTAGTCGTTGTCGCGACCGGCGCTCGCCACCGCAAGACTGGCTCCCGTGGCCGCGAAGAACCGGGGCTCCTGGCGCGCCGACCCGTGATGGGGCAGCTTGAGGACGCCGGCCGACAGGCTGATCCCCAGTCGCGCCGCACCGCGCAGCGCCGACGCCTGACCAGCGGGCTCCGCATCGCCGGGCAGCACCACCCTCAGCCCGCCGGACTCCGCCACGGCGACGACCGACGCGTCGTTCTCCGCGCTCCCCTCCCCCTCTTCCGCGGCCCCGGGCCCGGGTGGGGCCTGCCCGGTGGAGACGGTCGTCCAGGTGGCATCGCCCACGACGATCGACTCGCCCGGAACGGTGGAGCGCACGGTGGCCCCGACCGCACCGGCCGCGGCGTTCAGCCAGGCGGGCACGGCACCGCCGCGCACGAGGACGAGCCCCGGCCTGAAGCGCGCGATGATCTCCGTCGCGCCGCCGACGTGGTCGGCGTGATAGTGCGTCAGCACGAGCAGAGGAACCGCGTCGATCCCCGCCGCGTCCAGGCACGTCAGCGCAGGCGCGGGCTCCGGCCCGGCGTCGATCACCACCGCAGCCCGGGGCCCGGCCCTGATGAGCGTGGCGTCGCCTTGGCCGACATCGCAGAACACCGCGCCCCACTCCCCCGGCCAACCGAGCGGCACCGGTCGGACGAGGCACGCGGACACGAGGAGCGCCGCGAAGGCAGCTCCGCCCCACGGGCTCCGCAGGGCGGCCACCAGCAGGCAACCCAGCGCGGCGGAGCCCAGAGCCACGAGCAGCAGTCCCGATGTCGTCGCCGGCCATTCCCAGGAGGCACTCGGCAGCGCTGCGCCGCCTCCGGCCAGCCACAGGATCGGCTGGGCACACCACCCGGCAAGCCAGGCCGGCGGCACAGCGGGCATCCCCAGCGGGCTCAGGAAGGCCGCCAGGAAGCCCAGCACGGTGGTCGGTCCGACGAACGGGCCGGCCAGGACGTTGGCGAGCACACCGACGACGGAGACCCGGTCGCTGATCCCCGTCACGATCGGCTGGGTCGCCAGCTGGGCCGCGATGGGCACCGCCAACGACTCCGCGAGCCAGGCGGGCAGCCAACGCGTCAGGGAGGCGAGCAGGAAGGGGCCGATGAGCACGATCCCCGCGCAGGCCAGCACGGACAACGCGAACGCCGCCGACGACGCCAGCCACGGGTCCAGCCACAGCAGGACGCACACTGCGAGACACAGTGCCCGCAGGCTGCGTCGACCGCGCCCCGCGCCGATCCCCGCCAGCGCGATCAGCCCCATCGCCGCCGCCCTGAGCACCGAGGGTTCACTGCCGCACAGCACGATGAACGCGGCGACGCCGGCGACCGCGAGGCCCCGCAGGCCCCACCCTCGCACCCCGCAGACCCTGGCCGCGGCCAGGAGCGCCCCCAGCATCAGGGACAGGTTCGCCCCCGAGACGGCCATCAGGTGCGTCAACCCCGTGGCCCGGAAGTCCTCCCGCAGCTCCTCGCCCACCGCCCTGGTGTCGCCGACCACCAGCGAGGGGACGATGGCGGCCTGGTCCGGCGGGGAGTGACTCATCGCGGAGCGCAGCCCCTCCCGCAGGCTGGCCGCCCAGGCATCCGTGGACCCCGGCCCCGCGAGCTCCTCCGGGGCCGCGCGGAGGCTCACGACGGCCGCCTCGCGATCGGACAACTCGGCGGCGCCGAGCCGCGCGACCGCGCGGTACCTGGCGCCCACCCGGAGCGCCAGCAGATCGTCGGCCCGGTCGCCCGAGCCCAGCAGCACCACAGGCACCGACCCCTCGACCCTCACGCCCCGGGCCTGGACCTCCGCGAAATCGGCGTCGACCGCCACCGCCCTCGCACCCTGATGTGGGAGCGCCCGCACCACGAACTCCACCGTGCCGACCCGCCCGGCCGCCGCGAGTTCGGCCACCGGCGACCCGTGGCGCTGCCAGGAGAGGGCCCCCGCCGCAAGCGAGGAGGAGGTGAGTACCAGCAGGCACACCGCGAGCCACCACCGCCCTGCCCGCGCCGCCACGACCATCGCGAGCACCAGCGCCGCGGTCAGCGGAAGCAGCACCTGGGGCTCGGGACGCCATCCGGAGACGCCGACCCAGGCGCCGACCCAGGTCACGGCCGCGACCGGCACCAGCCTCAGGTCATGCGTGGCGCTCATATCGTCACGAGTTCCCTGAGCTGCTCGTACGTCTTCGGCCCGATGCCGCTGACCTCCTGCAGATCGTCGACCGCACTGAACGGGCCGCTCTCCTCGCGCCACGCGATGATCGCCGCGGCGGTCACGGGTCCCACCCCGGGCAGTTCCTCGAGCTGCGCGGCGGTGGCGGTGTTGAGGTTCACCAGCATCCCCTGGGTGGCGGTGGCCTCGCCCACGATCTCCCCCGCGGGACTCCGGCTGCTGCCCACGACGATCTGCACGCCGTCCGCGACCCGCGCCGCCAGGTTGAGCAGCGCAGGATCGGCCTCCTTCGTCAGGCCTCCGGCGGCCTCGATCGCGTCCAGCACGATCGCGCCAGGACTGACGAGCACGACGCCGGGGCTGCGGACCTCACCGGCCACGTGCACCCGCAGCGGGGCCGACGACGCCCCGGCCGCGGAGGGGGTCGGAGCGACCGGCGACCCGCTCGTCACGACGACCGGCTCCACCGGGACCTCGGTGGCCGAGCTGCGGCCGAGCGTCGCGAGGCTGACCCCGATACCGACCAGGACAAGCAGCGCGACGACGGCCACGTGGCGGAGCTGCACCGGGAACCGTGGCGACCCTGGCGCTGCCGGGGTCGAGGTCTGCGGAGGCGACGTCGGCGCTGCGTCTTCGACGACTCCACGCCGCGGCTCCCCCAGCCCGCGACGCCCGGCGCCCAGGTACGCGAGCCGCGCGCGGATGAGCTCCTCTGCGTCACTTCGTCCCATGCGACCGTGATGGCCGATCCCTCCCCCGATGCGTCAGGCTCCGGGACACCTGTGGAGAAGTCGGCTGCCCGGAAGTGGTCACGCGGCGCCTCACCTTGTATACAAGTTCCATACATGTTTAGCTTGGAGGCGTGTCCATTGCAGCGACCCCCTCAGCAGCCCAGACCGCCTACCGCTACGTGAAGGACCAGATCCTGCGCTCGGAACTGGCGGGAGGCACCATGCTCAGCGAGGGCGAGGTGGCCTCGGAGCTCGGGGTCAGCCGCACGCCCGTGCGCGAGGCATTCCTCCGCCTTGAATCGGAGGGATGGCTCCAGCTTTACCCGAAGCGCGGCGCCCTCGTCGTGCCGGTCGCCGCCGGCGAGGCCGACGACGTGCTCCAGGCCCGTCTCCTGTTGGAGGGTCACGGCGGCGCGTCCATCGCGCAGCAGCCGCCGGGCCGGCGGGCCGACACGCTCGGACGGCTCCGCCGCATCGTGTCGGCGCAGGACTCGGCCCTCGATGCGGGCGACCTCTCCACCTACGGCGACCTCGACTCCTCGTTCCACGAGCAGCTCATCGACGCCACCGGCAACGACCTGCTCGCGGCGTTCGCCGTCACGCTTCACGAGCGGCAGGACCGCATGTTCGCACACAGGACGACCACGCTCGACGACGCCCGCGGGTTCGTCGAGGAGCACAGCGCGCTGATCGACCTGCTCACGGCAGGCAATGCCGAGGGCTTCCGCGCGGCGCTGGCCGCTCACCTGTCCGGCGCCTACCCGGAGGCGACCCGATGAGCGGTAGCAGGCGCCCCTGGCTGCCCGTCGCCGCCGCGCTCATGGCGGTGGCATGGGGAGGCAACGAGTTCACGCCGCTGCTGGTCATGTACCGCCAGGTGAGCTCCTTCTCGGCCGTCATCGTGGACATGCTGCTCGGCGCCTACGTCCTCGGGATCGTCCCCGCCCTCCTGATCGGCGGCCCGCTGTCGGACCGCTACGGTCGTCGCCCCCTGATGCTCCCGGCCGCACCCCTCAGCCTGGCCGGCTCGCTGCTGCTGGCGCTCTTCCCACAGACCAGCCCCCTGCTCGCCGTCGGCCGGATCCTCTGCGGCATCGCGCTGGGTCTCGTCATGGCCGTCGGCGGCACCTGGATCACCGAGCTCAGCCGCGGTGACCACCCCGACGCAGGGCCCCGGCGCTCCGCCCTGGCGCTGACGGGCGGGTTCATGGTCGGCGCCGGGGTCTCGGGTTCGCTCGCGGAATGGGCCCCGTGGCCGACGACCCTGTCCTACCTCATTCACATCGTCCTCACGCTGGCGACGGGGCTGTGGCTGCTCGGCGTGCCGGAGACCAGGGAGGTCGAGCCGCGGGCAACCCGCCCGAAGCTGCGCGACGACCTGCGCGTGCCGCCGTTTAGGCATCGCCGCTTCCTGCTGGTCGTGCTCCCGCTCGCCCCGTGGGTATTCGGCGCCGTCGGCTCCGCCTACGCCGTCCTGCCCGGCCTCATGCTCGGCCACGTCGGCGACACACCCATCGCCTTCTCCGCCCTGATGACCGTCGTCACACTCGGCGCCGGGCTCGGCGTTCAGGTGCTGGGCAAGGCGATCGACACCGACCGCTCCGCCCGCGCCTCGGTCGTCTCGCTCGTGATCCTCGTGGCCGGCATGGCGCTGGCAGCCGGAGCCTCGCGCACTCTGAACCTCGCGCTGGTGCTCGCCGCGGCGGTGGTGCTCGGCTGCGGCTACGGGCTCGCCCTGGTCGCCGGGCTGAGCGAGGTCCGCCGCATGGCGACCGCCGACGACCTCGCAGGCCTGACCGCCGTCTACTACTCGATCGGTTACCTCGGGTTCTTCGTCCCCGCGATCCTCGCGGTCCTCGCGACGTGGATCAGCTACCCCGTCATGTTCATCTTCGGCGTGCTGGCCGCTGCGGCCTGCCTGGCGCTGGTCCTGAAGTTCAGCCACGGCCACCTCGGCATCGTCGCCCTCGAGAGGCGCTTCGACCGGCTGGAGACGACCCTCAAGCACCGCCTCGCGGCCACCCTCCAGCACCGCGCCTGACGCCACCTAAGGGCACAACCGCGAACCTGAACACAGAAGCCACCGCCATGGCGGTGGCTTCTGTCGACAAGGCTGGCGTCCACCGTCGACAGTGGGGCCGGAGTCGGGCGGCGTCGGCCGCCCGCGGGTCACTTGCCGGGCACGAGGCTCAGCATCTTCGGCAGGCGCGCGATGACCTTGACGATCTCACGACCGGCGAGAGACCGCTGGACGCCCTCGTCGGCCAGCGCCAGCTCGAGCGCGGCCTCCTCGGTCACGTCGGCGGGGACCTCCAGCTTGCCGCGGATCTTGCCCTGGATCTGGACGACCATCGTGACGGTGTCGTCCCGGGTCAGGGACTCGTCGAAGGCGGGCCAGATGCTGTTCGCGATCGACGGCGGCAGGCCGAGGGCCTCCCACATCTCCTCCGCGACGTACGGCGCTACCAGGCTCAGCGACTGCGCGATGAACATCGTGGCCTCCCGCACGGCCGGATCGGCCGGACCAGCGGCCCCGTCGATCGCCTTGCGCGTCGCGTTGACGAGCTCCATGGTGCGCGCGATGGCCACGTTGAAGCGGCCGGACTCGATGAGCTGGGAGATCTCGCCGATCGCCTTGTGCGTGGCCTTGCGCAGCGCAGCGTCGCCGGCTGCGAAGTCCACGTCAGGCGTCGACGTCACCTCGGATGCGATGCGATAGGCGCGCTGCAGGAACTTCAGGCTCGAGGCCGGGGACATGTCCGCCCAGTCGATGTCGTCCTCCGGCGGGCCGGCGAACACGACGGTCAGGCGGACCGCGTCGACGCCGAACTCGTCGATCTGCGCGCCCAGGTCGACACCGTTGCCGAGCGACTTACTCATCGCGCGACCCTGGTTGATGACCTGGCCCTGGTTCAGCAGCTTGAGCATGGGCTCGTCGAAGTCGACCATGCCCATGTCGCGCAGCACCTTGGTGAAGAACCGCATGTACAGCAGGTGCAGAATCGCGTGCTCGACGCCACCGACGTACTGGGCGACCGGCATCCAGTTGCGGACCGCCTCCACGTCGAACGGGCCGTCGGCGAAGTGGGGTGAGCAGTAGCGGAAGAAGTACCACGAGGAGTCGACGAACGTGTCCATCGTGTCGGTGTCCCGCTTGGCCGGGCCGCCGCACCGGGGGCACGTCGTGGCGACCCAGTCCGTCGCCGCGGCCAGGGGCGAGATGCCCTTGGGAGCGAGGGCGGCGCCGCGCAGGTCGGGCAGCTTCACCGGCAGCTGGTCGTCGGGGACGGCGACCTCACCGCACTGCTCGCAGTGCACGATCGGGATGGGGCAGCCCCAGAAGCGCTGGCGCGACAGCAGCCAGTCCCGCAGGCGGTACTGGATGGTGCCGGTGCCGGTGCCCTGCTCCTCCAGCTGGGCGATGATCGTCGACACGCCCGACAACTTGTCGGTCAGGCCGTCCAGCAGCCCGGAGTTCAGGTAGGCGCCGTCGCCGACCGTCGCGACACCGGTGACGGCCGGGTCGGTGCCGTCCACGTCCAGCACCGTGCGCACGGGCAGGTCGTACTTCAGCGCGAAGTCCAGGTCGCGCTGGTCGTGAGCGGGCACGGCCATGATCGCGCCGGTGCCGTAGTCGGCTAGCACGTAGTCGGCCGCCCAGACGGGCACCTGCTCCCCGTTGACAGGGTTGGTGGCGCTCAGACCCAGCCAGACACCGGTCTTCTCGTGCTCGGTGGACTGACGCTCGATCTCGGTGGTCTTCTTCACCTGCTCCAGGTAGGCGTCGAAGGCGGGGCGCTGGGCGGCGGTCACCAGTTCCTGCGCCAGTTCGCTGTCGGGCGCGACCACCATGAAGGTGGCGCCGAACAGCGTGTCCGGGCGGGTGGTGAACACGGTGACGGGCTCGTCGCGGCCCTCGATGGCGAACTGGACGTGCGCGCCCTCGGAGCGGCCGATCCAGTTTCGCTGCATGGCGAGGACGTGCTCGGGCCAGCCACCCTCCAGCTGCTGCATGTCGTCCAGCAACTGCTGGGCGTAGTCGGTGGTCGTGAAGTACCACTGGTTCAGCTTGCGCTTGGTGACCTCGGTACCGCAGCGCTCACAGTGCCCCTGGACGACCTGCTCGTTGGCGAGCACGGTCTGGTCCTTCGGGCACCAGTTGACGTAGGAGTCCTTGCGGTACGCCAGCCCGCGCTCGAAGAACCGGAGGAACAACCACTGCGTCCAGCGGTAGTACTCCTCATCGGAGGTGTGCAGCCGACGCGACCAGTCCAGGCTCAGGCCGTAGCGCTTGAACGAGCGCACCTGCGTCTCGATGTTGGCGTAGGTCCACTCGGACGGGTGCGTGTTGTGCTTGATCGCCGCGTTCTCGGCGGGCAGCCCGAAGGAGTCCCAGCCGATCGGGTGCATGACGTCGAAACCCTTGAGACGCAGGTAGCGCGAGACGACATCGCCCATGGCGTACGCTTCGGCGTGCCCCATGTGGAGGTCGCCGGAGGGGTAGGGGAACATGTCGAGCACGTAGCGGCGCTCGCGACTACCGTCATCGAGCGGCTCAAAGGTGCGGTCGGCCTCCCAGAAGGCCTGCCACTTCTCCTGCGCCTGCACCTTGTCGTAGTGACCCGGTTCCTGGCTCACGGCTCATCTCCTGCACGTTGAAATCGGCGCGCGGAAGACCTCCGCGCACTAAGGCGCCAAATATACCGCGCGGCGCCGCGGCGTCCCTAGTCGGAGAGCCGCGGGCCCACCCGTTAGGACGCGAGCAGTGCGTCCACCTCTGCGGCGGTCGGGGGCTTGGCCCCCTGGCGCGTGCAGACGATCGCGGCGGCGGCCGCGCCCCGGGCCAGCGCACCCTCCACGTCGGAGGGGTCCTCCGCATACGCCGACAGGAACCCGGCCATGAAAGTGTCCCCCGCACCGACCGTGTCGACGACCTCGACGCGCCGCCCGGGGACCCGGACGACCCTGCCATCGGGCTTCACCGCGGCCACACCGTCGGAGCCGAGGGTGACGATGAAGAGGGAGAGCCCGAACTCCTCGGCCCACGTGCCAGCGTAGGCCAGCGGATCCGAGTCGTCGTCGACGAGCCAGGCGATGTCCTCGTCGCTGGCCTTGGCGATGCCGCCGTTGCGGCCCACCGCGGCCATCAGGTCGGAGATCCGTGCGAAGTACTCGGCGCGGTCGGGCAACGTCGAGGGGCGGACGTTGAGGTCGAAGCTGACGGTCGCCTCGGTCTGGTTCACGAAGTCACGGATGTGCCGGAAGCCCGGCTCGATGATGGTTCCGATGGAGCCGAGGTGCAGCCAGTCGTCCCCGGCGAGGGTGGGGAACTCCTCGGGTCGCCAGTTGAAGTTCGTGGTGCCCTCGAAGTGGAAGGCGTAGGTGGCCTTGCCCTCGTCGTCGAGGCTGACGACGGCCATGGTCGTCGGGTCGTCGGTGGTGACGGCCAGGTCGAGCTGGGCGCCGGCCGATGCCAGGTGCGCCGACAGCTGCCTCCCGAACGCGTCAGTGCTCAGCCGGCCGAGGAAATGGGTGTCGCACCCGAGCTTCGCGAGGGCCACCGCGGAGTTGAGCGGCCCCCCACCGGAACGCGCGACCCACAGGCTCTCCTCCGGCGAGAGCACCTCCTGGGGCATGAGGTCGATCAGGGCCTCACCACATACGACGAAACGCATGGCTGCACCCTACCGGCATCGCTCACCTCGGCCTGAGTCCGGCCCGGAAAGTGCGCGGCGACGTCGCCTCGCGGTGCACCTGGGCCGCGAACAGACCGAACGGGTTCCAGGGGTCGATGAGTGCCAGCTGCTCGAGGCAGCAGCTGTGCGCCGCGCCCCGGCCCGTGGTCCAGGACCCCAGCGCCAGCAGCCCGAGCACATCTCCCACGAGGTGGTCCGGCACCACGGCCCTCGCCTGGGCCAGGTGCTCCCAGATGCGGTCGCCGATCTCCGGTCCCACGGAGCGGCCGAGCAGTCGCTGGGCGAGGGCCGACTGACGCTCCTCGTCCCCGAGCAGCGTGCCGAGGATGAGCGCCTCGTGGGCGGTCAGCGGGCCAGGTCGCTCGGCCAGTTCCCTCGTGAGCCGCATCGCCCGACGCTCGGGGAGGACCGCGACCTCCTCGAGCGCGCGCAGGGCCTCTTCGTCGCCGACGGGATGGTGCAGCAGCACCGGCGCGACCGCGGTGTCCCTGTCCGGTTCGATCCGGATCCCCTCATAGACGGCCTGCGCGGCAAGACCGGTGTTCTCGAACTGGAACGGCGCCTCCTCGCAGTCTCCGCACAGGCAGAGGAAGCTGCCATCCCGCAGTAGGAACTCGTCCGTCCGTCGGCCGTGACCGACGACCGCAAGCAGCTCGTCCATGGCCAGCCGCACACCGTCCTCGTCGGCACCGTACCCGATGAGGACGAGTGCAGCCGCCGGCACCTGGGAGGCGGCGCGCTCCAGCTGGGAGGCGACAGGGTAGAAGTCGTGCGCGAACCAGTCGAGGTCGACGCGGATGCAGCATGCGACCACGCCGGCGTCCAGAAGCAGCAGGACGACCGATTCACGCGGGTGAAAGCCGAGCAGGACGGGAGGTGCGGCCAGGATCTCTTCGCGGCTGGCTCCGCGGATGACGACAGGGTTCATGTGTCCGTGATGACGGTTAGGGGTCCGTGTGGCCCAACTTCGTACGGCCCTGTGGACACAGGCCAGTACGCTGGCCGCATCATGAGCAACGCGCAGTGGCCCGGCCAGGGCAACCAGAACAGCTCGCCGTGGGCGAGGCAGGACCCGAACTGGCGCCCGCAGCAGTTCCATGACGCTCCCGCGCGCGACCCTCGACAGCCGTTCGGTCAGCAGCCGGGCGGTGCGACGCAGCCTGCCTGGGACCCGGAGCCACCCAAGGGCTCGCCGAAGAGGATCTGGTACGTCGTCGGCGCCATCGTGATCGTGGCCGCGGTGGTGTTGGGCATGCTGTTCCTCGGGGGGCCGCAGGCCACCTCGACGGTCAGCCCGTCCGCCAGCGTGGCCACGGCGGCCCAGACGGCCACCCGCACGGGCAACTACATCCCGTTCGAGGGCAACGGCGACGGCATCTTCGAGATCGTGTCCGCCTCGTGGGACGGTGAGGACCAGCTGAACCTGCGGGTCCGGGTCGAGGTGACGGGCGGCGAGTACAGCTTCGCGCTGTTCGCCTTCACCAACGACACCAGGGCGAGCTACGACCCCGTCGACCCCGGCGCATTCAGCGCCTCCGAGGACGCACCGTTCGAAGGGGACGTGACCTTCATCATGCCCAGGGCCGACTCGACCATCGTCCTGACGACGCCGTCGGGGCGCATCGCCCTGAACGCTCTGCCCGTGAAGGGCTGAACGTCCCTCAGCTCACCCCGGCGGTCCCTGCCGCTGCCTCGGCCTTCTCGCGTTCCTCGATGGCGTCGGGGTGGTCCTTGCTCAGCATCACGACCCCGTAGACCGCCACCGCACCGAAGACGACCATGCCGATGATGGAGGCAACCGTCAGGTCGGCGCCCTCGCCGAGCACGATGAGCCCGAACAGCACCGCGACGAGAGGATCGACCGTCGTCATGGTGCCGACGGTGATCTCCGCGGGCCCGGAGGCGTAGCCCTGCTGGATCATCCACACCCCGAGCCCGTAGCAGGCGATCATCATGGCGATGGTCGCGACGATGTGCCAGCCCGTGAGCGGGTGACCATGCTGGTAGAGCAGCATCGCGGCCTTCATGAAACCGGAGGCGAGTCCGTAGAACGTTGCGCCCACGGCGGACCACAGCATCGCCTTGGCCCAGGGTGCTGCGCGCATGGCGAAGAACGACATCACGGCGCACACGATGCAGACGATGACGAACGCGGAGACCATCGGCGGGAAGGTGAGTTCCTTCTCCCCCGTCGCATACTTCGCGGAGAACACCGTGAAGCCCATCACCCCGAGGATGGTCACGGCGACGGCGAGCCACAGCTTCCGCGTGATCTGGTGCTTGTGAATGCGGGAGGCGAGCAGGACGGACCACGGGACGGCGAGGATACCGACCGGCTGCACGACGGCCACCGGCGCGAACGACAGGGCGACGAGATGGATGCCGGCCCCGACGAGCACGAACAGCAGGCCGAGGAGCCATTTCGGGATCAGGAACAGCGAAAGGAGCCCGCTCAGGGAAAGCCTGTTGCTGGAGGCCGAACGACCCGAAGCGAACGTGCTGTGGACGCCGAGGCTCTGGAGGATCGCCCCACTCGCGAAGAGGAACGACGACACGACCTGCATGCCGATCGCGACGAAGATCATGGGATCCACAACTGGCCTCCTGGGCGCTGGCTGACCTGGGAATCGTATCCGACAGGCCTCCGCAACCGGCTCGGCCCGGGGTCTGGCCAGGGTGCGACCAGGGTCCAGGTTCGTCAGCCCGTGTAGACCACGACCTTGTCGCCGACCTGTGCGAGGTCGAACAGCTTCGCGACGGCGGCCTTGTCGCGGACGTTCACGCAGCCGTGCGAGGCGCCGTTGTACCCTCGCGCCGCGAAGTCGGACGAGTAGTGCACCGCCTGGCCACCACTGAAGAACAGCGCATAGGGCATGGACGTGTGGTACAGGCTCGACACGTGGTCCCGTGACTTCCAGTTCACGGAGAAGACACCGTTGCGGGTGGGCGTGAGCTCGGAACCGAACCGCACGTCGACCACCATCGAGATCTGGCCATCGACCACCCAGGCCAGCTTGCGCTGGGCCTTGGAGATGCAGATGACACGCCCGGTGAGACACCGGTCATCAAGCGTCATGGACGTGGACGAAGCCGTCGTGACCACGTTGTTCAGCTCGTCCGTGGTCGGGGTACGGGTCATCGCATCAAGGCGGTCGAGGGTTCGCTGGTCGACCTCACCTGTGACAGGGATCTCCCGCTTCCTCTGGAATCCCTTGACCGCCTCCACTGTGACATCCCCGTAGTTTCCCGTGATGTCACCTGAGAACCAGGCGATCTGCTTCAGCCTGGCCTGGATCTCCTTGACCTCGTCCCCGCTGTCGCCCTTCGAGAAGAGCGCGGGGCCGGCGCGCAGGATGTTGTGCATCTCGTCGTCGGTCGGCTGCCGGGTCATGTCGACGAGCTTGTCCCAGGTCTCCTGGTCCACCTCCCCGGTGGCATTGAACCCCCGCTTGGTCTGAAACCCCTCGACAGCCAGGCGCGTCTTCTCGTCGAACGTGGATGTGATGTCGCCCTCGTACCACTGCAACTGCAGCAGCCGGTGCTGGAGCTCACGGACCTCGTCGGAGTCGTCACCCTCCTGCAGCAGCGCGGCCGACGTGGGGGTCGGCGTCGGCGTCTCGGTGGCGTCCGGGATCGCCGTCACGGACTCCTCCGCGCTCGGCGTCGGAGACGGCGTGGGCGTGGAGGTGGCGGGCGGGGTGGAGGCGACAGCGACGCTCGTCCCGGCGACCGGCTCGGCCGGCACGGCCTCCGGATCGGGGGCGCACCCGCTGAGCGCGGCGATCAGGGCGACCGCGACGGATGCGGCGGCGTACTTCCAGTGGACTCTCACGACACAGACCTCGGGGAAGAAGACGTCGGTGGACATGTGGAGCATACGTTGCGTCGAACCGGGGAGCCGCACAACACGCTCGGGTCCCTCGTCAGACGGCGTCCGCGGCGCGGCTGTTCAGGCGCCGGCGCCGCTGCTTCCAGTCGGGCAGGTACATCCCCATGAACCACTGGAAGTCCGGCCCATGGTCCGCCACCCTCAGGTGCGTGAGTTCGTGGACCACGACGTACTCGAGCAGGTCGGGTTCCCGCTCGGCGAGCGCCAGGTTCAGCGTGACTGCCCGCGAGCGGACATTGCAGGTGCCCCACCGCGTCGACATGCGGCGCAGTTTCAGCGATGAGGCCTCGCGGTCGACCACCGGTTGCCAGGCGGCCAGCATCCCCTCGGCGAGGCGGCCGAGCTCCCGGCGGTAGAACGCGTCCAGCGCCCTGCGGAGACCGGCGTCGTCGGGCCCGGTGAGGAGCAGGCTGCCGTCCGGGTTACGGGTCGCAGTGGCCCGGGGACCCTGTCGGACCTCGAGCTCGAGCTCGCTGCCCCAGAGCGCGACCCGGGTCAGCTGCGACAGCCGCTTCTCCGCCGGATGCTCGACCGACTGCATGCGATGGCGCGCGTCGGCCAGCCAGTCGAGGTTGGCGTCGAGGAAGGCGTAGACCGTCGACATGGGCGCGCGCCGAGGCACGCTGAGCCGGATCTCCCCGGTGTAGCGCTGGACGCGCAGCCGCAGCGTCTTGACGTCCTTGCGGGTCACCTCGACGTGGAATCCCCTGTGTTCGAGGCATACGGGACGGGTGGTTGGGCTCCTCATGGTGTCCCCAGGCTAGACGGCGGCTCCGACAGTCTCACCGGTTCGACAAAGCCCGCCACGACTGCGCGTTTGATCGGCGCAGCGCTCAGTAACCGGGCAGTAACCTGACCCCCGATGTCGCGGATGAGGCCCTGAGGGAGCAGACTAGGAGGGTGCCCCCTGAACTGGTCGTGCTATGTCTCGTCGTCGTCACCGCTCTGGCGTTCGACTTCACCAATGGATTCCATGACACCGGGAACGCGATGGCCACATCCATCGCGACCGGTGCGCTCCGCCCCAAGACGGCGGTCGCGCTGTCGGCGGTTCTGAACCTCGTTGGCGCGTTCCTCTCGGTGCAGGTCGCCCTCACCGTGACGAACGCGGTCGTACGGATCCAGGCCGACGACGGCTCCCCCCGCGCAGAGTTGATCGCCGACGGCGGCATGTCGCTTCTGCTGATCATCCTCTCGGGCCTGGTCGGAGCGATCGTCTGGAACCTGCTGACCTGGCTGCTCGGCCTGCCGTCCAGTTCCTCGCATGCCCTGTTCGGCGGCCTCATCGGCGCGACCATCGCCGGCCTCGGCGTGGAGGGCGTGAAGTGGGTCGGCGACGGGACCAAGCTGGACGGCGTCGTCGGCAAGGTCATCCTCCCCGCCCTGATGTCTCCGTTCATCGCCATCGCGATCGCCACGGTCGGCACCTGGCTCGTCTACAAGGTGACCGAGGGCGTCGCCAACAAGTACCGCGAGTCCGGCTTCCGCTGGGGACAGATCGGGTCGGCCTCGTTGGTCTCACTGGCGCACGGCACCAACGACGCGCAGAAGACGATGGGCATCATCACCCTCGCCCTGATCGCCACCGGCGCCTGGACCGACCTGACCGCGGTCCCGTTCTGGGTGAAGCTCGCCTGCGCTCTCGCCATTGCGCTGGGCACCTACATCGGTGGCTGGCGCATCATCCGTACGCTCGGCAAGGGGCTGGTCGAGATCAGCGCGCCGCAGGGCATGGCGGCAGAGTCCTCCTCCGCCGCGGTCATCCTTGCCTCCAGCCACCTGGGATTCGCGCTGTCGACGACGCACGTCGCCACGGGATCGATCCTCGGGTCGGGAGTAGGCAAGCGCGGCGCCAAGGTCAACTGGAACGTGGCGCTGCGCATGCTGATGGCCTGGGGTATCACGCTCCCTGCGGCCGGAGCGATGGGCGCCCTGACGTGGTTCGTCGGCCACACGATCGGCGGGCTCGCCGGCGCGCTGGTCGTCTTCGCCATCCTGCTGGCCCTGTCGCTGTGGATGTTCCTGTACTCGCGCCGCACGCGCGTCGACCACAGCAACGTCAACGACGAATGGGTGGAGAACGCCACCGACCGTACCCCCGAGACCGCCGCAGCCGCCAGGAGCGCCCGATGATGAACCAGCTCTGGCTCGCCCTCGAGGGCGGCTTCCACGTGCTCCTGGCAGGCATGGTGCTCGGCGCCGGGCTGCCACTCATCTTCTCGCTCGGCATCCGCGCGCTCTCGTACGGGGTCGGCGGCGACGCCGACATCGTCAACCACAAGCCGCATCCGGTCGCCCGGATCGTCGCGTACCTGTGCTTCGCCATCGTGATTCTGGCGATCCTCTACGGCATCGCCGTGATCGTGAGTCACGGCCTGGGGATCGACCTCTACGTACCCGGCGACCTGATCTGACGCCGGGCCGCCCCCTCCGCCAGCCGCACCAGCCAGCTGGCCGCGGCGGTCGGCCTGCCGCGCCACACGGCTCTCAGCTCTCTTCCGAGCCGTACTCCCGCGGTGGGCACGACCACGAGTCGGGGGTCGCTCAGCGCAGCCAGTTCGCTGATCACCCCCGGCCCGGCCCCGGCGAGCACTCCCTCACGGACGGCCGCGTTGCTGCCCAGCTCCAGCGCGACCCGCGCCGGGCCTTCATCCCGCAGCGCCGCATCCAGGGTCGCCCGCCCGCCGGATCCCGGTTCCCGGAGAACCAGCCGGGTAGCCGCGAGGTCGGTCGCCGTGATCTGGCCGCCCGAGGCCCACGGGTGCGTCGGCGGCACGACGACCACCAACTCATCCCTGCCCACCACAGCCGACCGGAGCCCGGGCCGCACCTCGGGCGTCTCGACGAACCCCAGCTCATAGCGTCCGGCCTCGACGAGATCGAAGACCTCCTCGCTGTTGCAGACCTTGAGGCGCACCTCGAGCCCCGGTCTCGCAGAGTGGGCAGCCGCCAGCCAGGCGGGCAGGAGCTGCTCGGCGATGGTCTGGGACGCGGCCACGTCCAGGTGTCCGCTCAGCTGCTCGTTGGTCGCGGCGGCCTCGGTCATCAGAGCATCGGCCGCGGCGAGCACCTGCCGGGCGGCCTCGAGGATCCGCTCCCCCTCCGGGGTCAGGCGGGCACCACGGGGATGCCGGACGAGCAACCTGACCCCGAGTTGCGCCTCCAGAGCCGCCAGGTCCCTGCTGGCATTGGGCTGCGCGATCCGCAGCGAGCGGGCGGCCGCCCCGATGCTGCCCTGATCCGCGACCGCTGCCAGCAGTTCCAACGCAACGAGGTCCGGCCACCGACTGGTCATATCGGAATCGTATGCCCTCACCCGGGATCGAGGGCTACCGTCCAGGACCGCGGCCGGTGAGACTGACCCCATGCTGCGACATTCCACCCCCTCCTGGAGACTCAACACCTGGCCGGGACTGGCGCTCTGCGGATGCGGCACGGTCGCGGCGCTCTCCCTGGGCAGGTTGTTGCCGGGGCTGAGCCCGCTCCTGGTGGCCATGGTCCTCGGTATCGCCGTGGGCAACACGGTCCGGCTGCCGGCGTCCTGCGCGCCGGGCATCGCGTTCTCCTCGCGACGGCTGCTGCGCCTCGGCGTGGTGCTGCTCGGTCTGCGGTTGACGCTCTCCGATGTCACGTCCCTGGGCTCGGGGATGCTGCTCACCGTCGCGGCGGTCGTGGCTGTCGGCGTCGCCACCACCACCTGGCTGGGGCTGAGGCTCGGCCTCGGCCGTTCCCAGTCGTTGCTGATCGCCTGTGGCTTCTCCATCTGCGGGGCCGCCGCGATCGGGGCCCTCGACGGGGTCGTGGACGCGGACGAGGAGGAGGTGGTCACGGCCGTCGGGCTCGTGGTGGCCTTCGGCACCGTCATGATCCCGGTGCTGCCCCTGCTGGGCGCCCGATTGGGGCTGGCGCCGGAGTCGACGGCGATGTGGGCGGGCGCCTCCGTTCACGAAGTGGCTCAGGTCGTCGCGATCGGGGCCTCGCTCGGCGGCCCGGCCCTGGCCGTTGCGGTCGTGGTCAAGCTGGCCCGTGTCGTCCTGCTCGCCCCGGCGTTGGCCGTGATCTCCCTCCTGCAGCGCCGCGCCGGCGCGTCGACCGGCGCCCACCCACCCGTGGTTCCGCTGTTCGTGATCGGATTCCTGGCCGCGGCGGCCCTGCGGTCCGCCGGCCTCGTGCCCGCAGCGGTCGTGCCGGTGGCGGCGGAGGCCCAGGACGTGCTGCTGTGCGCGGCGATGTTCGCGCTGGGAACCGGCGCACGAGCGAGGATCCTCGCCCGGATCGGCCCGGGGCCCATCGTTCTTGCCACGCTCGCGACCGTTCTGGTCTCCGGCATCGGGCTGGCCGGCGTCCTGCTCGTCGGCTGACTACTCCGCGACGATCCCGAACCTGGTGGCCTGCGCATCGAGGAAGCCCTGCGCCCTGCGGATGGTCGACGAGCGGTAGGTCCCCTTGCTGCGGGCCTCGAGCAGCGCCTCCTGCCTGGCCTCGGCCATCATCCGCTGTAGTTCGAGGGTCTGCCGCAGCTCATCACTGAGCTCCTCGGTGGCCTTGGTGAACTTCCTGCTGTCAGCCTTGAGCGCGCGCTTCCGCGCCTGCTCGACGATCTCGGCACTGAACCTCGACCCGTCGGCCCGCCTCAGGGCATCGCTGTCCAGGGCATCCAACGTCGCGCGACTCAACTCCTCGACGAGCCGGACGTAGTCCTCGCGCTGCCGGGCCTCATCATCGCCGCGGACACCGAGGGTCCGGATCAGCCACGGCAGCGTCGACCCGTGACCGATCAGCGTCACGATGGCGACGGTGAACGCGATCAGGGTGAGCTCGGAGCGGTACGGGAAACTGTGCGGCAACGACTGGGCCGCCGCCAGCGTGACCACTCCCCTCATCCCGGACCACGCGATGACCGCCCCTCCGCGCCAGCCGAGCATCTGCTCTGTGTAGAACTGCGCATCGGCCTCGACACGGTCCAACCGTCGCTCGACCTGGGCCTTGCGCGGGTGGTCCGGGGCCGCGTCCACCCGTTCCCGGAAGTCGTCCATCCGGCCGAGCAGGTCGCGGCTGCGGTCCTGACGGTTCCGCAGCCACGCCATGAGCGGTATCACGAAGACGCACCGCACGGCGATCAGCACCACGGTGGCGGCCATCCCTATGAGCACCGCATGACCGACGCTCAACCCGCCGTCGATCACGTCGCCGACGAGGTCCATCAGCTGGAACCCCATCAGGAGGAACACGCCGGACTCGAGGATCAGTGAGATGGTGCGCCAGTTCGTGCGCTCCGCCATCCGGTCGTGCGGCGTCAGGTGCTTCACGCTCGTTGAGCCCGTGAAGAGGCCCGTGACGACGACGGCGAGCACCCCCGAGGCACCCAACTCCTCAGCCGGTATGTAGGCGAGGAAGGGCACCACGAACGAGATCAATGAGGTCAGCACGGGGTCGTCGACCGTGGAACGGCCCCAGACGCTGACGGCCCCGACCACGAACCCGACCACCACCGCGACGACAACGGCGTACGCGAAGTCGCCGAGCGCCCCGCCGAGCGAGATGCCGCCCGCCGTCGCGGCGATGGCGGTGCGCATGAGCACCAGCGCGGTCGCGTCGTTGACGAGACCCTCTCCCTCGAGGATGGTCACGAGCCTCGACGGGAGGCCGAGACGCTTGCCGATGCTGGTGGCGGCGACCGCGTCCGGCGGGCTGATGACGGCGCCGAGGGCGACGGCGGAGGCGAAGCTGAGGTCGGGCAGCAGCCAGTAGATGACGGCACCAGAGGCGAAGGCCGAAGCGATCACCAGCAGGACGGACAGTGCTCCGATGGCGCCGAAGTCCCGCCTGAAGTCGGTGGTCGGCATGTTGACCGCGGCCGAGTAGAGCAGCGGAGGGAGGACTCCGATGAGGATCCACTCCGGCTCGAGCGCAACGGTTGGCACGCCCGGCACCAGGCTGACGAGCAGCCCGACGACCACCAGCGCCACCGGCGCGGCGATCCCGAAACGCTTCGCGGCCACCGACACGACCACAATGATGATCACGGCAGCCGCGATCAGCAGCAGAGCATCATCCATCGTCAACCTCCAGTCCCGTGGCACCAGTGTGGCGCGACGGTCCAACCGGCCTACCCTGTGTTCAGGCCACGCCGATATGACGATATGATCATTCCATCAGACCAGGAGGCCCAGTGGATTCAATCGGCGGACAGTTACCCCTCTACCAGGTGAAGGCGAACCTCTTCAAGGGGCTGTCGCACCCGGTCCGGGTGCGGATCCTCGAGGTGCTGGCCGCGGCCGACGAGGCGTCGGTCACCCAGCTCATCGAAGACACCGGGCTCGAGGCCTCCCACCTGTCGCAGCACCTGGCCGTCCTGCGCCGCCACAACCTCGTCGTCTCGGACCGCCGGGCCTCACAGGTGTTCTACCGCCTCTCCTTTCCGGAAGTGGCGGACCTGCTGAGCGTGGCCCGCGGACTGCTCGCGCAGCTGCTGCACACGACGCAGGAGCAGCTCGCCTCAACAGCAGCGCTTCCTGACCTGGGCCAGCAGCGATGAGCACCGCGGCACTCTGGCGCCACTTTGTCGATCTGCTCCCCCACCGGGACGACTACCGCGATGTGAAGCGCACCTGGCGCAGGGACGCCCTGGCGGGCGTCACCGTCGGCATCGTCGCGCTCCCCCTCGCCCTCGCCTTCGGTGTCAGCTCCGGCGCCGGCGCCGAGGCTGGCCTCATCACCGCCATCATCGCCGGAATCGTGGCGGCGGTCTTCGGCGGGTCGAACGTGCAGGTCTCCGGGCCGACGGGTGCGATGGTCGTGGTCCTCGGACCGATCATCGCCAACTACGGGATCCGGGCCCTCGGCGTTGTGTGCGTGCTGGCCGGCGCCATGGTCCTTGCGATGGGTCTGTGCAGGCTCGGACAGCTGGTCTCCTTCATCCCCTGGCCGGTGATCGAGGGGTTCACGCTCGGCATCGCCGTGATCATCTTCCTGCAGCAGGTGCCCGCCGCCTTCGGCGTGGCCGCGGGACCGAGCAGCAACGCGTTCCTCGCAGCCCTCCAGGCAGCCCCCGGCATCGACTGGTCGGTGGCCGGGTGGACGCTGGGCATCGTCGCGTTGGTCGTCGCCATCATGCTCCTCACGCCGCGGATCACGCGGGCCGTCCCCGGCTCGATCATCGCCATCGTGATGGCCGCCGCGGCCGCCGCCGTGCTGCGACTCCCGGTGGCCACGATCGGGGAACTGCCCGACGCACTGCCAGCACCGTCGATGCCGACGGCGGGGCTCGAGACCTGGATCGCTCTACTGGGCCCGGCGTTCACCGTTGCGATGCTGGCCGCGATCGAGTCGCTGCTGTCCGCGCGGGTGGCAGCCTCCATCTCGGACACCGGCCAGGTGCTCGCCGACCGGGAGCTCGTCGGCCAGGGGCTGGCATCGATCGCAGCCGGGTTCTTCGGCGGGATGCCGGCCACCGGCGCCATCGCCCGCACGGCGGTCAACATCCGCTCGGGCGGCCGCACGCGCCTTGCCGCAGTGGTGCACGCAGTCGTCCTGCTCGGCGTCGTCTACCTGGCTAGTCAGGCTGTCGCCACCATCCCGCTCGCCGCCCTCGCCGGGGTGCTGATGGTCACCTCCGTGAAGATGGTGCCGGTACGCGCCATGCGGGTCATCCTCACCTCGACCCGTTCAGCCGCGGCCATCTTCGTCCTCACCGCGCTGGTCACGGTGAGCGTCGACCTGATCTACGCCGTCGGGATCGGCATCCTGGCCGCCGCATTCTTCTCGCTGCGGGCGCTCGCAAAGAGCAGCGGCGTGCACCGGCAGGAGCTCCCCGGCCCGGCGCAGCCTGGCGACGAACGCATCGCGGTCTTCCGGATCGACGGGGCCCTGTTCTTCGGTGCGGCCGAGCGTGTACTCGCGCGCGTCGAGGCGACACAGGGGGTCAGCGTCGTGGTTCTGCGCATGTCGCAGGTGCAGATCCTGGACGCCACCGGCGCGCAGGCCCTCACGGAGCTTGTGACCGCGCTGGAGGGGCGCGGCATCACCGTGCTCATCAAGGGCATCCGCGCCTCGCACATGAAACTGGCCACCCGGGTCGGCGTGATCGACTCGCTGCGGGTGACGGAGCACCTGTTCGACGACCTGGACGAGGCCGTCGCGCACGCCCGCAGCCATGTGGCCCGCGAGCTGGCCGCCGCCGCGGGCTGAGGCCGCCGGTCCACGGGGGGCGACGCCCGCTTCGTGGCGCCCCTCACGTCACCGGCGCTCATGACCGCAGGCTACCCCTGGCCCGGGGATCTCCGGTTCAGCGCAGATCGGGATGCATGCCGAAGGTGGCCTGGGCGCGACGCACGCCCTGCACCCGGCCCGGCGGCAGCAGGTCGGCGAGGAACCCGTAGCGGGCCTCCGTGCGGGCGGCCAGTCCGTCGCCGTGGCGGACCCGTGCCCGGAGTCGGTACCACCAGTCGCTGATGTCGCCCCACCCCGGAGCCGCGAGTGATCCGCCGAACTCCTGCACTGCGAGCGAGGCGGTGAGGGTGGCGAAGCGGAGCCGGATCTCGAGAGGCCAGCCCGCCAGCGTGCCGAGCACGAATCCCGACCCGAACACGTCGCCTGCGCCGGTGGGGTCGACCGCCGTCACCGGCAGGGCAGGGCACCAGCACTCCTCTCCCGTCGCCTGATCCACCGCATGGGCCCCCGAGGCACCGTCTGTGACGACGGCGATCTCGACCAGTTCGCCGAGGGCCCTGAGCGCGGCACGCGGCGAGTCCGTCCGGGTGTAGTTCATCGCCTCGATGGCGTTCGGCATGAACGCGCGGCAGTGCCGCAGCGGCTCGAGGTCGGCAGGGTCCCACCGGCCCGAGTCATCGAAGCCGATGTCGGCGTAGAGGGCCGTGCCCCGCTCGGACATGGCCGCGAACCAGCCTGTCTCCCCGCCGAGATCGACGACGGCGGCGCGCGCCCGGGGTGCCTGGAGGATCCGCTCGTCCAGCGGCGTCGGGAGGTCGTGCCCGTGGGTGACCATCGCCCGGTCCCCGCCGACCGACATGGCGACGGTCAGCGACGTATGGAACCGTGGAAACCGCGGCGAGCTGTCGAGGTCGATGTGCTCCTGGTCGCGCAGGGTGTTCCACATCCAGTCGGCATACGCGTCGTCGCCGAATCCCGCGACGAGGCCGGTCCTGAGCCCCAGGCGAGAGAGGGCCGTCGCCAGGTTGGCGATGCCGCCCGGGCACGAGCCGAGGCCTCCGCTCCAGATTTCCTCCCCGGGGCGTGGCATGCGCTCCAACGACGTGAAGATGATGTCGAAGAACACCCGACCGCTGGTCAGGACATCCAGCGGCGGGTCGTCGGCCCGCCGGAGATCCGCGAGCGGGTCCCAGCGCTCAGGTCGGACGGTCATCTGACGGCCCCTTCCAGCATTCCGTTGATGAAGTACCGCTGCAGGACCACGAAGGCCGCGACGATCGGCGCGGCGATGATCACGCCGGCCGCCGACATCAGCGCGGTGTCCGCGGTGTACTGACCCTGGAAGATGTTCAGGGCGAGCGGCGCGGTCGCCCAGGTCCGCGACGGCGACATGACCAGTGGGATCAGGAACTCGTTCCAGGTCCACATGAACATCAGCACCGCGACGGTGGAGATGGCCGGCACGAGCGGCGGCGCTGCCACCCGCCACAGCGCAGGCCAGCTCGTGGCCCCGTCGAGCGCGGCGGCCTCGATCAGGTTGTCGGGCAGGGCCCGGAACTGCGTGCGCATCCAGAATGTGCCGAACGCCGTCGACTGTGCGATCTGCGGGAGCGCGACCGCCCAGAGCGTGTCGGTGAGGCTGAGTGACTGGAAGGTGTAGAACAGCGGAATGACGATCGCCTCGGCCGGGATCATCAGGCCGAGCAGGAACAGGTAGAACAGCGCGGTGGCGCCTCGGAAGCGCATGGTCCCGAACGCGTAACCGGCGAGGATGGACAGCACCAGAGAGGCGGTGACGACGACCATCGCGACGGTGAGGGAGCGGGCCAGCGCGCCGCCGAAGTCGCCCTGGGCCCACGCGTCGGCGAAGTTCCCCCAGTGCAGCCCACCGGTCGCAACCCCGAGCTGCGGACCGAGCGCCGTCAGGACGATCGTCACGACCGGCGCGGTGGCGAAGACGGCGAACACGATCAGCAGCACGTAGTTGAGCGTCCTCTCCGTCGCCGAGACCTTCATCGGTCCTTCTCCTCGCCGATGCGGCTGACGGCGGCGTTGATGAGGAACACCAGGACCGTCAGGACGACGGCGACGGCGGCCGCCGAGCCGACATTCTTGTGGTTGAACGCGCGGTTGAACACCTCGTAGCTCGGCACCGTCGTCGCCGTGCCGGGGCCGCCCGCCGTCGTCATGTACACCAGATCGAACGTCTTCAGCGCCGCGATGATCGTCAGCACGAGCGCGGTGGCGATCTCGCCGCGGACGCTCGGCAGCGTCACGGCGAAGAACTCCTGCACCGCCGACGCCCCGTCGAGCCGGGCGGCCTCGAAGAGCTCGCGCGGGATGCGGAGCATGCCGGCCAGCAGGATGAGCATGACGAGCCCCGTCGAGAGCCAGAACCCGATGAGGCCGACGGCGGGGAGCGCGAGGTCGGCGTCACCGAGCCAGCCGATGTCGGAGTGGCTCCCCAGCGCGCCGAGCAGCGCATTGAGGGTGCCGTCGGTGGCGTAGATGTGACGCCAGGCCACGGCAACGACCACCAGCGCGATCACCTGCGGCAGGAAGATCAGGGCCCGGAAGATCCCTAGTCCCCTGACCCGGCCGCGGCGCAGCACCGACGCGAGAACCAGCCCGACGGCGGTCGGGGCGATGGCGTAGAAGAACACGAGCACCAGCGCGTGCCAGATCGCGGCGTGGAAGGCGCGGTCGGCGAGCAGATCAAGGTAGTTCTGCGCGCCGACGAACGTCGCGGGGCCGAACCCCTTCCACTCGTAGAGGGAGTAGTTCGCCGTCTGCACGAGGGGGTACAGCATGAAGGCCGCGTAGACCACCAGCGCGGGCAGCAGGTACAGGTACGGGGTCGCCCGGGAAGCGGCGACGGCCGACGGCCGCCTCCGGGCGCGCCGCTCAGGAGCCGACGAAGGCAGAGTAGTCATCCTCGAAGGCCTCCAGAACCTGCTGCGCGGAACGCTGCCCACCGAGGACCTCCTGCAGTCCCTGGCCCGCCGTGTCGGAGAAGGTCGGGGTCGCGTAGTCGAGGTAGGGCAGCAGCGTACCCGTCTCGGACACCGTCGCGAATGCGGTGAAGATGTCGTTCTGGACGCCGTCGGCGGGAGCGAGCTCCGCGGTGTCGTTGACGGGCATGCCGCCGTTGTCAGCGATCATCTTCATCGCCTCGTCCGACGTGATGAAGTCGAGGTAGGCGGCCGCGACGTCGGGATTCTCGGCCTTGGCCGGGATCGAGAACGGGATGCCCGTGCCGCCTGTGGTGACGACCTGGCCGTCGAGGCCGGCCAGGGTGATGAAGTGCAGGTCGTCGCCCATCACGGCCTCCATGTCGGTGGCAAGCCAGCTGCCGCCCGGCAGGAACACGCCGGTGCCCTTGGTGAAGGCCGTCCAGGCGGCGTCATAGTCGGTCCCGTTGGGCGAGGAGCCGAAGTAGCCCTCGGAGCCCCACGTCTCGAACTGCTCCATGGCTGCGGTGTTGCCGTCGTCGAGCCAGGTCGATCCCGCGTTGCCCATGCCGAGCGCGACGATGTCGTCGGCCACGACGAAGTTGCTCTGCAGGGGGCCGAAGACGTGGAGGGCGGGCCACTTGTCGAGGTTCCCGAGCACCATCGGCTGCTCACCGGCCTCCATGGCCGTATCGAGGGCCGTGAGGTATTCGTCCCAGCTCGTCGGCGCCTCGAGGCCGAGGGCGTGGAGCTTGGACTGCGAGTAGAAGATGCCGACGATCTCGCCGGTCTGCGGCAGCCCGTACAGGTTGCCGTCGCCGAAGGTTGTGGCGTCCGACGAGTAGCGGACCTTGCTCAGGACCGAGTCGGTGAACCTGTCGGTCCAGCCGTAGGCCTCCGCGTACCCGGTGAGGTCGGTGAGCTGGCCGGCCGAGACGAACTGCCCCATGTCGCCGCGGGCGTTGTTGACCTGCACGATGTCCGGCACGTCCGTGCCGCCGAGAGCGAGTGTCACCTGCTGCTTGAGGTCATCGGTCGCCTGGCTGGTCCGCTTGATCGTGACGTTCGGATAGGTGTCCTCGAACGCGGCGTTGAGCGCCTCGAGGGCTTCATTCTGTGAGCCGCGGACCTCCTGGTCCCACACGACCAGTTCGACATCCCCGAGGGCTGAGATGTCCGTCGAGACGGCCGACGGGGAGGACGCGGTGGGCGCGGAGCTGGTGGAGTTGTCGCCGGGGGCGCAGGCGGTGAGCGCCAGCACGCCGGCGAGGGCCCCACCACCCAGCACGCGCAGGGCGGGTCGGAACAGTGGCATGGGATCCTCCTGGGTCGGGTGTTTCGTGCACATCCTTCCACTTTTCAAGCATCACCCCGGCCATCGCACGCCGGACCGGGCCAGATTGAGGCCGGCGGCTCTGCTGCGCGCGTCGATGAGTGCGGCGATACCCTTGGCGGGACGTCGACGTGGAGGAAGAGAAGTGAAGCTGGTCATCCTTGGTGGCGGAGGATTCCGCGTGCCCCTCGTCTATGGAGCACTCACGGGCAGCCCACTCATCGACGAGGTGACGCTGTATGACTCCTCGACCGACCGGCTCCGCACCATCGAACGGATCATCAGGCAGCTCCCAGCCGGCCCGCGGGTCACGATCAGCACCGACCTCGCCCGGTCCCTGACCGGCGCCGACTTCGTGTTCGCCGCTATCCGCGTCGGCGGGGCCGCCGGGCGGATAGCGGACGAGCGGGTCGCGCTCGGCCTGGGTCTCCTCGGCCAGGAGACGATCGGGCCCGGCGGCCTCGCGTACGCCCTGCGCACCATCCCCGTCATGAACCACGTGGCGGAAACGATCGCCCGCGTCGCTCCGGATGCCTGGACGATCAACTTCACCAATCCGGCCGGCATCGTGACGCAGGCGATGCGCCGCGTGCTCGGCGACCGGGTCGTCGGCATCTGCGACACCCCGATCGGCCTGGTGAAGCGGGTCTCGCGCCTCCTGGGCGTCGACCTGCAGACCGAAGAGGCACGCGTGGACTACGACTACATCGGACTCAACCACCTCGGCTGGCTCCGTTCCGTCCGGATCGACGGGGTCGAGCGGCTCGGCGGGATCCTCGCCGACGACTCGGCGCTCGACCAAATCGAGGAGGCGCGGCTGATCGGCAAGGACTGGGTCCGCGCGACCGGGGCCCTGCCGAACGAGTACCTCTACTACTACCTGCACACCGAGGAGGCCGTGGCCAGCATCCTCCACGGCGGGCAGACCCGCGGCGAGTTCCTCCACGCGACGCAGGGACGGTTCTACGAGGCCGCCTGCTGCACCGACTCCCCGCTGGAGACCTGGCGCTCCGCGCTCCGCAACCGTGAGGAGACCTACATGGCCGAGGCCCGCGACGAGGACCGTCGCGAGGAGGACGTCGCGGGGGGCGGGTATCAGGAGGTGGCGCTGCGCCTGATGACCGCGATCGCGACGGGCAGCCGGGAGCGCATGATCCTCGACGTCGGCAACGCCCACGCACGGGGTCGGGTCAGCGACGCGCTGCCGGACGACGTCGTCGTCGAGGTTCCGTGCATCGTCGACGGTGACGGCCCCCACCCACAGCAGGTCGCTCCGCTCGCGCTCGACCAGCTGGGTCGGATCGCGACCCTCCGCGCCTCGGAGGCGGCCATCATGGACGCGGCGCTCACGGGTTCGCAGAACCGCGCCTGGGAGGGCTTCAGCATCCACCCCCTTGTGAACTCCCCCGCCCTGGGCGCCAAGCTCCTGACCGGCTACACCGCCGCCCATCCCGAGATCGCGTCGCTCTTCGCCTGAGCTCCCGAGCGCCACCGGTCTGCCCACCGCCAGCAGTTGCAGACCCATCCCGAAAATCGACCACTGCCCGCTTCTCCCCGGACTGCCCCCGAAAACCGCACAACGCCTGCCCAACGTGCTCGCGAGGCTCGAGAAGCGCACCGGTTCCCTTCGCTCCTGGACTGGTCTTCCCACCGAAATCGACCTCCCGGTTGGCTTGCTGTCCGGCATGGGCCGGCCTTCCGCCAGGTGGCCGCGGAGGCCGACGCGGTGACGGTGCTCGCCTACCGCGACCGTGCGCCGGCCATCCTCGAGGCCATGGGCGAGGCACGATCGATCCTCACCTCCCTCGGACGTCACTACCGGCTCGGGGTCGAGACAAGGCCATGACGCGAGGGAGCCCACGCGACCTTCTCCCTGGAGGGGCGACGAGCAATGGACCGCGAGTTGCGGCTGGTCAACTCAGCCACACCGGAGACTCCACCTTCGCCGGCATAGCCATCCACGACCTCGATGGTTGGCGGGAACTCCGGACCTAGCACGCCGATCACCTCCGCTGGACGAGCGTTCTGACCGCCCTGCCCACACGTCAGGAGTCAAACGATGAGCACGACACACTTGTCATCGAGGGATTCCGGGTGTGTGAGCGCTGACGTCGTCGGCGGGCAGGAGGATCTGCTCACCGGGTCCGGTCAAGAAGCTCGCCAGATTGTTGTCCGATTCTCGTGACCGGACCGTCCAGAATCGGGCACTGCCCACTTTTCGATGTTCGCTTCCCCCGGGGGGCGTGTGTCGGAGCATGAAAAAAGAGAGAGCACCCGGCCCCGGGTGAGGGGTGGGTGCTCTCTCTTGTAAGTGTTGGTCCGGCGGCGTCCTAGTCTCCCACAGCGTCCCCGCTGCAGTACCATCGGCGCTGAGAAGCTTAACTTCCGGGTTCGGGATGGGACCGGGTGTTTCCTTCTCGCTATGACCACCGAAACAGTTATTGAACTGTACCACGAACAACCCTCACCCTCACAACCCGGAAGGATTGCGTGCGGGGGTTGTCTCGATCGTTGTTCGAGACATTACACAGTGGACGCGTAGCATCTTTGTAGAAGACAAGCCCTCGGCCTATTAGTATCGGTCAGCTCCACACATTACTGTGCTTCCACGTCCGACCTATCAACCCTGTGGTCTACAGGGGGCCTTACCAGATTATTCTGTGGGAGCCCTCATCTTGAAGCGTGCTTCCCGCTTAGATGCTTTCAGCGGTTATCACTTCCCAACGTAGCCAACCAGCCGTGCTCCTGGTGGAACAACTGGCACACCAGAGGTTAGTCCGTCCCGGTCCTCTCGTACTAAGGACAGCTCTTCTCAAGACTCCTACGCGCGCAGCGGATAGGGACCGAACTGTCTCACGACGTTCTAAACCCAGCTCGCGTGCCGCTTTAATGGGCGAACAGCCCAACCCTTGGGACCGACTCCAGCCCCAGGATGCGACGAGCCGACATCGAGGTGCCAAACCATGCCGTCGCTATGGACGCTCGGGCAAGATCAGCCTGTTATCCCCGGGGTACCTTTTATCCGTTGAGTCCTGGCGCTTCCATGTGCCACCAGAAGATCACTAGTCCCGACTTTCGTCCCTGCTCGAGATGTCTCTCTCGCAGTCAAGCTCCCTTGTGCACTTACACTCGAAACCTGATTGCCAACCAGGCTGAGGGAACCTTTGGGCGCCTCCGTTACCTTTTAGGAGGCGACCGCCCCAGTCAAACTACCCATCAGGCACTGTCCCTGATCCAGATAATGGACCTAGGTTAGATAACCAGAGTGACCAGAGTGGTATTTCAACGATGACTCCACCCGAACTGGCGTCCGGGCTTCACAGTCTCCCACCTATCCTACACAAGTCACACCGATCACCAATACCAAACTATAGTAAAGGTCCCGGGGTCTTTCCGTCCTGCTGCGCGTAACGAGCATCTTTACTCGTAATGCAATTTCGCCGAGTTCGTGGTGGAGACAGCGCCCAAATCGTTACTCCATTCGTGCAGGTCGGAACTTACCCGACAAGGAATTTCGCTACCTTAGGATGGTTATAGTTACCACCGCCGTTTACTGGGGCTTAAGTTCAAGGCTTCACACCGAAGTGTTGACCCTTCCCCTTAACCTTCCAGCACCGGGCAGGAGTCAGTCCGTATACATCGTCTTTCGACTTGGCACGGACCTGTGTTTTTAGTAAACAGTCGCTTGGGCCTGGTCTCTGCGACCCTCAACGCTTTCGAAGCAAGTTCTACTACGTATCAGGTCCCCCTTATCCCGAAGTTACGGGGGTATTTTGCCGAGTTCCTTCACCACGATTATCTCGATCGCCTTGGTATTCTCTACCTATCCACCTGTGTCGGTTTAGGGTACGGGCGGCTCATATCTCGCTCACGAAGCTTTTCTAGGCAGCATAGGATCACTCTAACCACACCACAAAGGTGTGGACACATCATGTCTCAGGCTCAATGAGACGCGGATTTGCCTACGTCTCACCCTACACACTTGACCCGGTATAGCCATACCCGGGAAGAGCTACCTTCCTGCGTCCCTCCGCAGCTTGCCTACTATAAGATCGGATCACAGACTCAACACAACCCCGACGACCCGAAGGCCACCAGAAGAAATGTCTCGCATGCTTAGCATCACTCACCTCGGCAGGGGCGATATTTCGCCGGTCACGGGAATATCAACCCGTTGTCCATCGACTACGCCTGTCGGCCTCGCCTTAGGTCCCGACTAACCCAGGGCAGATTAGCTTGACCCTGGAACCCTTGGATATTCGGCGGACGGGTTTCTCACCCGTCATTCGCTACTCATGCCTGCATTCTCACTCGTGTGCTCTCCACGACTGGGTCACCCCGCCGCTTCAACGCGCACACGACGCTCCCCTACCCATCCAAACAACCTTACGGTCAAAATATTTGAATGCCATAGCTTCGGCGGATAACTTGAGCCCCGCTAAATTGTCGGCGCAGAATCACTTGACCAGTGAGCTATTACGCACTCTTTCAAGGGTGGCTGCTTCCAAGCCAACCTCCTGGTTGTCTCCGCAACTCCACATCCTTTTCCACTTAGTTACCGCTTAGGGGCCTTAGCTGATGATCTGGGCTGTTTCCCTCTCGACAATGAAGCTTATCCCCCACTGTCTCACTGCCGCACTCTCACTTACCGGCATTCGGAGTTTGACTGATTTCGGTAAGCTGTTGGGCCCCCTAGACCATTCAGTGCTCTACCTCCGGTAAGAAACATGCGACGCTGCACCTAAATGCATTTCGGGGAGAACCAGCTATCACGGAGTTTGATTGGCCTTTCACCCCTATCCACAGCTCATCTCCTCGGTTTTCAACCCAAGTGAGTTCGGTCCTCCACGACGTCTTACCGTCGCTTCAACCTGGCCATGGATAGATCACTCCGCTTCGGGTCTAGAGCACGCGACTCAAACGCCCTATTAGGACTCGCTTTCGCTACGGCTACCCCACACGGGTTAACCTCGCCACGTACCACTAACTCGCAGGCTCATTCTTCAAAAGGCACGCCGTCACCCCGAAGGGCTCCGACGGATTGTATGCGATCGGTTTCAGGTACTATTTCACTCCCCTCCCGGGGTACTTTTCACCTTTCCCTCACGGTACTTGTCCGCTATCGGTCACCAAGGAGTATTTAGGCTTAGCAGATGGTCCTGCCAGATTCAAGCGGAATTTCAGGGGTTCCGCCCTACTTGGGGACACTCTCAAGAGTGGAAAGCTTACGTCTACAGGAGTATTACCTTCTCTGCTGTGGCCTTCGCAGCACACTTCAACTTCACTAACCATTTCTAACTCTTCGACCGTTCAACAGCACGGTCCGAGAGACCCCACAACCCCCCAGCTGCAACGCCTGTCAGCTATCACACAACTGAGGTTTGGCCTCTTCCGCTTTCGCTCGCCACTACTCACGGAATCACTATTGTTTTCTCTTCCTGAGGGTACTGAGATGTTTCACTTCCCCCCGTTCCCTCCAACTGCCCTATACATTCAGGCAGAGGTCGCCGGACATGACTCCGGTATTTCAAGGTTTCCCTATTCGGACATCCTCGGATCAAAGCTTGTTTACCAACTCCCCGAGGCTTATCGCAGGTTACAACGTCCTTCATCGGCTCTTGGTGCCAAGGCATCCACCGATCGCACTTAGTAGCTTGTCAATAATCTACAAAGATGCTCGCGTCCACTGTGAAATTCTCAAAAAACGAGCGAGCCCACCACCAACACCAGCCACCAACAGATGACCAGGCCCGGCAAATGGTCCGCAAGAAGGCGCCACCAACTAGGTAACCGACCCTTCAGGACCCAACAACGTGCAAACAAGCCACCCCACCACTTCCCACTCCCGGAAAACCGGGTTGTACTCACGGGGGATGACTCTCAGTCAATGTTCCACCAACCAGAACCCTCCAGCCGGGAACACATGCCCCGGAACTGAAGTGAATTGAACAAACCAACCACACGGGCCGGCCTGCCAAAAGCTCCTTAGAAAGGAGGTGATCCAGCCGCACCTTCCGGTACGGCTACCTTGTTACGACTTAGTCCTAATTACCGGTCCCACCTTCGACAGCTCCCTCCCAAAAAGGGTTAGGCCACCGGCTTCGGGTGTTACCGACTTTCATGACTTGACGGGCGGTGTGTACAAGCCCCGGGAACGTATTCACCGCAGCGTTGCTGATCTGCGATTACTAGCGACTCCGACTTCATGGGGTCGAGTTGCAGACCCCAATCCGAACTGAGACCGGCTTTTTGAGATTCGCTCACCCTCACAGGCTCGCAGCTCTTTGTACCGGCCATTGTAGCATGCGTGAAGCCCTGGACATAAGGGGCATGATGACTTGACGTCATCCCCACCTTCCTCCGAGTTGACCCCGGCGGTCTCCTATGAGTCCCCGGCATTACCCGCTGGCAACATAGGACGAGGGTTGCGCTCGTTGCGGGACTTAACCCAACATCTCACGACACGAGCTGACGACAGCCATGCACCACCTGTATACCGACCAAAAAGGGGCACCTATCTCTAGATGTTTCCGGCATATGTCAAACCCAGGTAAGGTTCTTCGCGTTGCATCGAATTAATCCGCATGCTCCGCCGCTTGTGCGGGGCCCCGTCAATTCCTTTGAGTTTTAGCCTTGCGGCCGTACTCCCCAGGCGGGGTACTTAATGCGTTAGCTGCGGCACGGAGAACGTGGAATGTCCCCCACACCTAGTACCCACCGTTTACGGCGTGGACTACCAGGGTATCTAAGCCTGTTTGCTCCCCACGCTTTCGCTTCTCAGCGTCAGGAAAGGTCCAGAGAACCGCCTTCGCCACTGGTGTTCCTCCTGATATCTACGCATTCCACCGCTTCACCAGGAATTCCATTCTCCCCTACCTTCCTCAAGTCTGCCCGTATCGAAAGCAGGCTCAGGGTTAAGCCCTGAGTTTTCACTCCCGACGCAACAAACCGCCTACAAGCTCTTTACGCCCAATAAATCCGGACAACGCTCGCACCCTACGTATCACCGCGGCTGCTGGCACGTAGTTAGCCGGTGCTTCTTCTCCCACTACCGTCACTCTCGCTTCGTCATGGATGAAAGCGGTTTACAACCCGAAGGCCGTCATCCCGCACGCGGCGTTGCTGCATCAGACTTCCGTCCATTGTGCAATATTCCCCACTGCTGCCTCCCGTAGGAGTTTGGGCCGTATCTCAGTCCCAATGTGGCCGGTCAACCTCTCAGTCCGGCTACCCGTCGAAGCCTTGGTGAGCCACTACCTCACCAACAAGCTGATAGGCCGCGAGTCCATCCCTGACCGCCGGAACTTTCCAACAACACCCATGCAGGCATCGCAGAATATCCAGTATTAGCACCTGTTTCCAGATGTTATCCCAGAGTCAAGGGCAGGTTACTCACGTGTTACTCACCCGTTCGCCACTCGTGTACCCCCGAAAGGGCCTTACCGTTCGACTTGCATGTGTTAAGCACGCCGCCAGCGTTCGTCCTGAGCCAGGATCAAACTCTCCGTTGAAAACATTTCAGCACCCACCAACCCAAAGGCCAGCAGGAAAACACTGTCAACAAAAAGAAGACACTGACAAACAGAAACAACCAAAACTGGCTGAATCAATCAATCAATCAATCTCAAAGAAAAACCGCGACACAACCACAAGGGCCATGCCGACGGGGTAAAAACGCGACAAACAACACAACCCCAAAGAGGCCACATTGCTTGATGCATCAAAAAATTGGCATTGACTTAAAGCACGCTGTTGAGTTCTCAAGTTTCGGGTACACACCACACCAACCCAGACAAAAAAACCTGTCCAGACCAGCCGCGGGGCAACTCCACCAACCCTACTCCCCAAATCTCCACACTGTCAAAACAGCACTTCGAACCAGATCGTATCGAGTTGTTCGCCGCCTTCCGGCAGCTCGATCAACCTTACTTGGCTTGCTCTTCCCGGTCAAATCCGGGGCCTTCTCGCCCTGTTTCGGTTGTCTTGCTGCTGCCGTGGCAACTCGGAGAACACTACCCCGGCCCGGGCTCGAAGACAAATCGGGGGGTAGGTCAGGCCGACGCGGCACAGGCGTGGCGGCTACAAGCCTTGTCAGGCCGCTGGACACCGGCGTGGCACCCTCCCGGAGCTCAGTCTTCGACCAGCGCCTCGTGTACCTGGTCCTCAGGCCGCTCCTCGACCTCACTGATCCACTCGACAAGCTCGTCCCGGGTGCACTCTCGCGGAGCGGTGTCGCCGTCCTCCCCCAGGATCAGCCAGGGCCCCGGGTTGTCGTCGGTTACGCCGTGCCAGTCGGCGAGCTGTCCCCCGAGTTCTGCAGCGGCGCCGGAGAATGTGCTGCCGTCGGTGGCGGTATAGGTGTAGCGGGTCTCGTTCATGGTCCAACGATGCCACCCCGTTCCAGCATCCGTCCCACCTGTCCTCGCGAGGCGGTGTTCGGTTCTCGTGGCCTGACCGGGGAGAATCGACCACTGACCGATTTTCGGGGTCGGTCGCGGGTGGACTGCAGGTCGAAACGCGCCAGGGTTGCGGGGTCCATGCACTGGGCGCCCGACGAGCATGCCTCGAGGATGATCTCCGGGTGTCGGCGCGCAGCGCCTCCACCCAGGCCAGCAGGGCGCGGGTGTGGTCGACCAGCCCTGTGCCCGGGGATGGTGCCTCGGTGTCCGGCCCCGCCCCCGGCGTGACGTTGTAGTCCCACTTGAAGTACGTCGCACCGTACGTGCCGATGAGACGTTCGAACACGCCGTCGAGATGGTCGCGCGCCGCCTGGCTGCGGAAGTCGAGGAAGTAGCGGTCGTGTTCGACGATGCGCGCGCCGCGCCTGTGCATGAAGGCCTCTTCGGGAAGCTGGTGGGCGACGGGCGACCGCACGCCGACCACCTCAGGCTCCGCCCAGAGGCCAGGGCTCATGCCCTTCGCACGGATGCGGTCGAGCACGCCGGCGAGGCCGTGCTCCCCGAACCGCACGGTGGACGGTTCCCAGGCGCCGACACTCGGCCACCGGTCGCCGTCGTCGTCGTACCAGCCTGCGTCCATGCAGAAGTACCCGGCGCCCACCTCGGCGCCTGCATCCATCAACGGAATCAGCTTCTCGGTGGTCGGGTCACCCATGAGCGCGTTCATGTGGTCGTTGAAGACCAGCGGCCTGGTCGCGTCGGCCTCCGCACCGAGATGCGACGACCGCCGGTGTCGCGTCAGCTCGCTGATCGCGCCCGAGAGACCTCCGTCGGACAGCGCGACCGACGCCGGCACCGTCGTAAAGCTCTCCCCCGGCCGGAGGCCGATGAGCCACGAGTGGTCGAGGTCGGTGGGTCCGAGCAGCGCCAGGCCGACCCGTCGCCGTCCTCGAAGAGCGTCTCCAGCTCCGACCGCCAGGGTCCGTTATTCTCGGTCTGTCAGGCCAGGGCACGACCCGACGTACGGTTCTCGAGTACCGCGACTGGCAGGGACCCGTCGCCCGTCGCACGACCAGGTCGAGCGGCCTACCGACGAGATGGCGCCGCGCGTGAAGTGCTCATGCGCGCGGGCGTCGATGTCAGCCAGGCCGGCCGCTCCTCCGAGGCCGGTCGCGATTCAGCGGCTCTCACCGCACCATTCGTCGCTCGCACTCCAGAGGTCGAGCTCGGACCGCTCCCCGAGGAACCCGGTCAGCCCGTGACCGCCGCGGAGGTGACCTGCTGGATCTGCAGCCGCCCCTCGCCACCGTTGGTGAGCGTCGTGGCGAACCGGTACGCCCGCTGCCCGACGGTGTGCGTCACCGACGTGATCGCCGACAGCCCCGAACGCGCATCGACCTGTCGCACCAGCAGCGTTCGGACCCCGCCGACGCTGGCCGTCTCGTGGCCGACGTACCGGAGCCTGTCGCCGATGACCGTCCCACTGGCGCGCATGCTGTTCGGCGAGCGGCCGTATCCGACGGCCAGCACCTCCACCAGCGCGATCGTGTGGAGAGGCCCCGAGTCGGGCGTGAATCGCCGCTGGGTGAGCGCAAGGCGCACCGGGCCGGCATCGTCGGTGAGGTACAGCGGCGAGTCACCCTCGCCCCAGGTCAGCTAGAGCATGTAGCGCTTCCTCCTCGCACATCGCCGTGTCGTCGCCCCAGGAATCTGAACGGTCACATTCCAGATAGACTCACTTCACGAGAAGCCAACCGACCACAGACAAGGACGAACTGTGAACGCTTCGGCAACGGTGGACCCCCAACGCTCCCTCGGCCAGATCGACCGGCGCATCTTCGGCGCCTTCGTCGAGCACCTTGGCCGCCACATCTACGACGGGATCTTCGAACCCGGCCACCCCTCCGCGGATGAGAACGGCTTCCGCACTGACGTGATCGAGCTCGTGAAGGAGCTCGGCGTCAGCACCATCCGCTACCCCGGAGGCAACTTCGTCTCCGGCTACAACTGGGAGGACGGCGTCGGGCCACGCGATCAGCGTCCCGAGCGACTCGACCTCGCCTGGCACACCACCGAGACCAACCAGGTGGGCCTACATGAGTTCGCCGACTGGTGCGACGCGGTCGGCTCGGACATGATGATGGCCGTCAACCTCGGCACCCGCGGCGTCGCGGAGGCCCTCGCGCTGCTGGAGTACTGCAACGTCCCGAACCCGACCACCCGCACCCGGCAGCGCGCCGCCAACGGACACCCCGATCCCTTCGGGATCAAGATGTGGTGTCTGGGCAACGAGATGGACGGCCCCTGGCAGGTCGGACACCGCTCCGCGGAGGACTACGCCAAGATCGCCTCGCAGACCGCCAAGGCCATGAAGATGCTCGACAACTCCCTGGAGTTCGTCGCCTGCGGCTCGTCGTCGCGTGCCATGCCGACCTTCGGGAAGTGGGAGGAGACCGTCCTCGAGCACGCTTTCGACGACCTCGACTTCATCTCCTGCCACGCCTACTACGAGGAGATCGACGGCGACACGCAGGAGTTCCTGACCTCGGCCGCCGACATGGACCTCTTCATCAAGCAGGTCGTCGCCGTGTGTGACGCCGCCGCGGCGAAGCACAACTCCGACAAGCAGATCATGATCTCGTTCGACGAGTGGAACGTCTGGTACCTGACCGAGTGGCAGAAGATCGAGGGCAAGATCCCCGTCGACGTGTGGCCCACGGCTCCCCGACTCCTCGAGGACTCCTACAACGTCAAGGACGCCGTCGTCGTCGGCGACCTCCTCATCACCCTGCTTCGCCACTCCGACCGGGTCCGCTCGGCGTCGCTGGCCCAGCTCGTCAACGTGATCGCCCCGATCATGACGGAGCCCGGTGGCCCGACCTGGCGCCAGACGACGTTCTTCCCGTTCTCGATCACCTCGCGGCTCACCGCCGGCGAGTCGATTCCCGTCGACGTCGAGTGCCCCACTGTCTTCTCCCGCAAGGCCAACGCGGATGTCCCGACCGTCAACGCCGTCGCCACGCTCGACGAGAAGGGCATCTCCCTGTTCGTGGTGAACCGGTCTCTGACCGACGCCTTCGACCTCGGCGTCGACCTGAGCCAGCTCGCCGGTGGCCGCGTGCTGACCCTCGCCGAGGCCCACGTGATCGCCGACGAGGATCTGACGGCCGCCAACACGCTGACGGATCCGCAACGCGTCGCTCCGGAGGCGCTGGAGGTCGCCGTCGGCGCGATGGTCTCGGCGCAGCTGCCTCCGGTCTCCTGGGCAGCGATCCGGCTCACCTTCTGAGCCACGGCCCGACCGGTCCGGAGCTCGATGTCCCCTCGGGGACGCCGGGCTCTGGCATCGTGCGGAACCCACACCTGTCCCGACTGCGCGGGTACCTGCGTGGCTACCTCGCCGTGCTCGCCTCGCTGCGCTCGCGCCCTTCGACGGGCTCAGAGAACCGGCGGGCAACTGGCGGTAGAGTCGCTGCGGGGCCTCAGAGGCGAGCAGCCCCACCGCCCTCAAAGGAGACGAGATCTTGACCTACCGGACCGTGGTGCTGAACGCCGCACTCGTGAACTACGACGGCCTGGCCGGATACGACCGGATCGCCGACGAGGTCGTCATCTACGACGAGACACCCGAGGAGCTGATCCTGGAGCGGGTGGCGGGCTTCGACGTCGTCGTCACCAAGGAGATGCGGGTCAGCGGGGAGGTCATCCGGCAGTTCCCGGACAGCGTGAAGATGATCTGCGAGGCGGGCACCGGATACAACAACCTCGACCTCGAGGCCGCGCGGGAGAAGGGCATCGCTGTCTGCAACATCCCCGCCTACAGCAGCGAGCGCGTCGCGCACACCGCGATCCTCCTGATCCTCAGCCTGGCAAGCTCGCTGCAGAAGCAGATCCGGATGCTGGCCGACGGCAACCACGACAACTTCCACCGGCATCTGATGGTCGACCACGTCGAGATCAACGGCAAGACGCTGGGGGTCATCGGCTACGGCAACATCGCCAGGCAGATGATCGCCGTCGCCCAGGCTCTCGGCATGCAGGTGATCGTCGCCACCCGCACCCCACGTGAGGACACCGACGGCGTGCACTTCACCACCCAGGAGGAGCTGTTCCGGCGCAGTGACTTCCTCTCGCTCAACTGCCCTCTGAACGAGCAGACGAGGCATCTCGTGAACGCGCACACCCTCGCGCTGATGAAGCCCTCCGCCTACGTCATCAACACCGCCCGGGGACCCCTGATCGACGAGCAGGCGCTCATCGAGGCCATCCGCGACGGCGTCGTCGCCGGCGCCGGCCTGGATGTCCAGGAGAACGAGCCGCTCGACGACTCCAGCCCGCTGTACTCCATGGACACCGTCATCATCACACCGCACATGGGGTGGCGCGGATTGGAGACGAGGCAGCGCCTCGTCTCGATGGTCGGCGACAACATCCGCGCGTTCGCCGCAGGCAGCCCCATCAACCGCGTCGCCTGAGCATGCATGTGCGGCGTCGGGTGCCCGACGCCGCACATCCGCATGGGATACGGGATACCCCAGCTACCACTGGGATCTGCTCAGATCAGGTGCAGCGTGGTGATGCAGGTCGCGTCGTCGTCGCTGCGCGTGGAGACACTCGTGGTGGCGCTGCGCCCCGCGTAGCTTGCGGTCAGCGTCGCCTCCAGGTCACGCGGAACCCAGAGCCCGACGAAACCGTTGTCGTAGGTCGTGAGCACGTCGTCCACTAGGACATCTCCCGAGTCGTCGGTGAGCGTGACCGAGATGTCAGCGCTGGCGAGCTCACCCGTGCAGGTCGTCAGGCTGTGGTAGTAGCACTCGTGGGTCTCATTGAGGTAGGGCGCGACCGAGACGTACACGACGTCTCGTGGCATGGGAAGCTCCGCCTCGCGACCCTCGTCATCGGAGAGCAGCAACGAGTCCGGCCGGATCGAGGCCATCAGATCGGTCGGGCGCTGCGCGACGGGCATGGTGTCGAGTCGCTCGATGATCGCCGCAGCGTCGAGGCCCTCGAGGTCATGGTCGGCGAGGAGCCCGTCGCCTGCCTGCTGGCTTGACGCATCCGGCGCCGACTCCGCGCAACCGCTCACTGCGAGACCGGTCACGAGCAGGGTGAGGGCAGCCGAAACGATGAAAGTGCGCCTGCGGGGTGTGATGGAAGATGTCATGGAATTGTCCTTCATAAGCATGGGTGCACCTGGCGCGCCAAGCGGCAGACCGCGGAGGCGCGTGAATGACGGGGCCGGATGCGCGAGCGCTCGGCATGGATCACCCGTCAGGTTCGACTGATGCAGAGGACTTCCAGGCGAGGGGCCGCCGCCCGGACCGGCTCCGGCCGTGACACGCGCAGAAGCCGGCGCCAGCGCGTCGCCACCGACTCGCGCAGTTCACGCGGCGGCCCAAGGGTGCCGAGCAATAGGAACAGCGCGAGGAGGCAGGCCATGGCGGTGGTCAGGCCAGCTCCGGACCCGCAGTCGATCGCCCCGGCGGACCCGCCGTCGAAGTGGACGGCGGCGTGTGTCTCGGCATCGGTGATGGGTCCCGCAGGCGACCCCGAGCCGAGGACCGTCTGTCCGTTGGGCGGTGCCGTCGCCTCAGGCGCGTTCAGACCATGCATGGTGAGTAGTCCGAGGATGACGGCCCCGCCAAGAAGCAGACACCTGAGCAGACGGGCCACGCCCACCGCCATCGAGGAATCCGCTGTCACGCCCTCAGCCTAGCTGTTGGCACAGGGGCACCCACCCACCGGCCCCCGGCTACAACGCCTGCCCTGAGCGGCTCACTGCGTTGCCGTGCCCCCGGCTCGTTGGTGGGCCACACGCCCCATGAGGGCTGCGGACCTCCTCAGCGAGCGTCGCCATCGGAACGGGCCCGGCGAATGCAAAGAAGAACAGGCCCGCGGACTGGAGAACCCCGGGAAGGCCCCGCTGATCGCCCGAGCGCCACGTATCGGGGTTCCCTGCCTCGCCCGCCGTGCAGACGATGATCACCACGCCCAATGTCAGGAGCGTGGCTCCGAGCAGCACCCGCGCGACCAACGCCGTCCTGTGGATGCCCCGCAGGTTGGCCGACGTCAGGGTGACAACGGCAGCGGCGGCGAGGAGACGGTGTCACCACGACGAGGCTTCGGGCAGGGCGTGGGCGGCGAATGTCATAGCCATCGCCGCACACGAGGCGGTCTTCCCGATCACGACGGCGTCACCGGGACCGAGTTGTCTCGCGAGGTGTGACTGACCCATGTGGCGATCCTGACACCCTTGAGTCAACGCCGGGTGACCGGAAGCTCAGGATCGAGCGCTCGCGTCGCAGGCCGGAAGCGCGAGGCCACCGTCGGGGAAATACACAAGGCCCACCGTCTCCGGCGGGCCTTCTGCTTTCGGTGGACCTAGCGGAAGGGTTGTCGAAGCTTGCCCCGCCGCTTTTCCGCATCGAATCACTGCACCGAACGATCCGCGCTCGCACGGCCCGGCCAACCCAGCGTGAGCTGGCACCAGTCGGCCCGCACCACAGCATCAGTGACGAGACGCTCGACTGTGTGGAAGTGCGGTACCACGCTGGCGAGACCCTCCGCGCGATTGCGAACGATGTCGGCCCGAGCCGTCACCGGCTGGCTTCTCTACTCCGGGAGCGGGGCGTCCGCATCCGCCGGGCTGCTCCTTCTCCGGCCGAGGTTCGAGAGATGGCTCGGCGCTACCAGGACGGGGAATCGCTCGAACGCGTTGGTGGGCGTCTGGGATTCTCAGCTGGCACGATTCGGAACCACTTGATCGCGTCAGGAGTGACTCTGCGTGACCCGCAGGGTCGTGAGCAATGACCCCGTACTCCTGAGGTCTGCCGACACGAGGTCACCGCAACGCCACCGGTGAAGGCTGCGTCTATCGGTAGACGGGCTTTGCGTCGACCTTCAGCCACTTTCCTGCTCTCGCGACATTGAGCAGCGAGGGTGCAGACTCAGACCTGTCACTCGACGCGGGCGCTACAGCATCTAGCTCGGGACTGCTGCATGGATAGGTGACAACTGACTTGTGGTGCCACGTGGTGCCAGTTGAGAGGCTGTCATCATGCCCAAGCCCTATCCCCGTGAGTTCCGCGACGATGTCGTGCGAGTGGCCCGTCAACGCGACGACGGCGTCACGATCCGGCAAGTCGCTACGGACTTCGGGATCAGCGAGACCTGTCTGCAGAACTGGTTGCGTCAGGCCGATGTCGAGGACGGCAACCGTCCGGGAACAACGGTGAGCGAGTCCGCGGAACTGCGGGAGCTGCGTCGCCGGAACCGGCTCCTCGAGCAGGAGAACGAGGCCCTCAGACGGGCTGGCTGTTGCGGCCCTCAACAACGCCGTCGCGATGCGCGGCGACGTCGCCGGCTGCATCGTCCACTCCGACAGGGGTTCTCAGTTCCGCAGCCGGAAGATGGTCCGAGCACTGACCCATCACCGCATGGTCGGGTCCATGGGCCGGGTCGGGTCGAGTGGAGACAACGCGGCCATGGAGAGCTTCTTCTCGCTCCTGCACAAGAACGTCCTCGACCCACGCTCCTGGAACACCCTCGACCAGCTGCGCATCGCCATGGTGACCTGGATCGAACAGACCTACCACCGCAGGCGCCGACAGGCCCGCCTGGGCCGATTGACGCCCATCGAATACGAGACCATCATGAACAACACCTAGGCCAAAGCGGCCTAACCGAAACTGTCACCAACTCGTGCAGCATTCCCCACATCAGCAGAAACGAGACCGGTATGAGCAATGAGAACGGTGCCCACCACCACGATGACCACGCCGTGCACGATCGTCACGAGGGTCACGACCACGCGACCGGTCACGACCCTCACGATGCCCACGCCGGACATGAGGGCCATGCCGGCCACGCGGGACATGCTGGTCACGGCGACCATGTCGGGCAGTTCCGTCGCCTCTTCTGGATCATGCTCGTCTTCGCGGTGCCCGTGGTCGGCTTCAACGACATGTTCGCCAACCTCATCGGCTACGGACTACCTGAGGCCGAGTGGGTGTGGTGGGTCTCACCTGTCCTGGGCACCATCATGTATTTCTGGGGCGGTTGGCCGTTCCTCGCCGGCGGGCTAAGCGAGATCCGCTCCCGCAAGCCGGGGATGATGCTGCTGATCGGGCTGGCGATCACAGTGGCGTTCCTCGCATCCTGGGGCGCAAGCCTGCGCCTGCTCGATCACGAGTTGAACTTCTGGTGGGAACTGGCCCTGCTGGTGGTGATTATGCTGCTGGGTCATTGGATCGAGATGCGTTCCCTGGCCCAGACCACCTCCGCGTTGGATTCCCTGGCCGCGCTGCTGCCCGACGAGGCCGAGAAGGTCGACGGCGACGACGTCGTCAAGGTCGCGCCCGCTGACCTCGTCGTCGGCGACGTGGTCATCGTCCGACCCGGCTCCTCGGTGCCCGCCGACGGGAAGATCGTCGACGGTAGCGCGAGCATGGATGAGTCGATGGTGACCGGCGAGTCCAAGACCGTGCGCCGCGAGAGCGGCGACCACGTCGTCGCCGGCACCGTCGCCACCGACTCCGGCCTGCGCGTCGAGGTCACCGCCACCGGTGACGACACCGCACTCGCGGGTATCCAGAAGCTCGTCACCGATGCACAGGCATCGTCCTCCCGCGCCCAGCGAATCGCCGATACCGCGGCGGCGTGGCTGTTCTGGTTCGCCCTCGGCGCTGCCGTAGTCACCGCGATTGTGTGGGCGCTGGTTGGAATGCCCGACACCGCCGTGGTGCGCACCATCACCGTGCTCGTCATCGCCTGCCCCCACGCCCTTGGCCTGGCGATCCCGCTGGTGGTCTCCATCGCCACTGAACGCGCCGCTCGCGGCGGGGTGCTCATCAAGGATCGCCTCGCGCTGGAGTCGATGCGCACCGTGGACGCAGTCCTGTTCGACAAGACTGGAACGCTGACCAAGGGCGAGCCCACCGTCACCGCGATTGAGCCTGTCCAAGGTCGCGACGAGCGCCAGGTGCTGGCGCTGGCGGCTGCGGCTGAGGCCGACAGCGAGCACCCGCTCGCCCGCGCCATCACCGGAGCCGCCAGAACCCGCGAAGTGCGCGTGCCAAAGGCCTCGGACTTCACCTCCTCCCCAGCGGTCGGCGTGAAGGCCACCGTGGATGGGACCGTCATCGAGGTCGGCGGACCCTATCTGCTCGAACAGCACTCCGCAGACGAGCTGAGTGTGGCCGACCAGTGGCGAGAGGAAGGGGCGATCATCCTCCATGTCCTCGCCGACGGCACGGTCATCGGTGCACTACGCCTGGCCGATGAGGTCCGGTCTGAGTCTCGCGACGCGGTCGATGCCCTCCACTCTCAGGGTGCGCAGGTCGTGATGATCACTGGAGACGCCCAGGCGGTCGCTGACACCGTCGCCAAGGATCTCGGCATCGACCGTGTGTTCGCCGGCGTGCGTCCCGAGGACAAAGCTGCCAAGGTCTCCGAATTGCAGGACGAGGGGCGCAAGGTCGCGATGGTCGGCGACGGCGTGAACGACGCCCCGGCCCTCGCACAGGCCGATGTGGGCATCGCCATCGGCGCCGGCACCGATGTGGCGATCGGCTCGGCGGGAGTCATCCTCGCCTCGTCGGACCCGAGGTCGGTGCTGTCGGTATTCGAACTGTCGCGTGCGAGCTACCGGAAGATGAAGCAGAACCTGTGGTGGGCCGCTGGCTACAACCTCATCTCTGTGCCGCTCGCAGCGGGCATCCTCGCCCCGATCGGATTCGTGCTGCCGATGAGCATCGGGGCGATCCTCATGTCGGCCTCCACCGTCGTGGTGGCCCTCAACGCGCAACTGCTGCGCCGCCTCGACCTCACACCCGAATCCAGCACCAACCGCATCCTCGACCGCACCTGAAGCCTGAGGGACAGATCATGACGACCACCACGCCCGCCTACATCACGACGCCGAGGCACGGCTACATCAACGACAAGGAACGCTACCTCGCCCGCCTCCGGCGTATCGAGG